>NZ_JAHESF010000100.1 GCF_018598225.1 Chryseosolibacter histidinae
TCAACCAATATCCAGATCGCTGGTAGCCAGGCTGGCGTTACTTACCAGCTTCGCAACGATGCGGGTGACATAGCAATCGGCTCCCCGGTAGCAGGCACAGGTGGATTGATCAATCTCCCGACAGGCAATTTGACGGCGAACACGACCTTCAACGTTTTTGCGACGATCACAGCTACAGGTTGTGATACGGAGATGAACAACACGATTGGTGTGACGGTCAATGCAATACCTTCGATCACATCACATCCAGTGAGTGTAACGCAATGTGCAGATAACGGAACGACGTTCACGGTTGCAGCTACCGGCACCACACTGACTTATCAATGGAGACGGAATGGAGTAAACCTGACCAATGCAGGAGTTTACAGCGGCGTGAATACATCAACCCTTACCATTAGCAGTGTAGCAGGCGTTGGCGGAAACTTTGATGTAGTGGTTACAGAGACGAGCGCGACGCCAAACTGTCCTGTGGCGAGCAACGCAGCCACGCTTACGGTTAACCCTCTTCCGACGGGTCTTGCTGTAACCACAGCAGCATCGGCGGTTTGT
>NZ_JAHESF010000101.1 GCF_018598225.1 Chryseosolibacter histidinae
CCATCTCCTCTTGGCTCGTGGGCTCGGAGAGGTGCAAAAGATACAGTGTCTGCTGCGGGGGCCTCCGAAACTGCCGCGGCCGTGGTCATGTTTTTGCTGATGGGTTTGTTTTCGCTCTATTCGCTTGTGTTTGAAACCCTTAACAAAGGCCAGAGCATTGGAAAAATGGCGTTGCGCATCCAGGTGATCAAAGTGGCGGGGGGCAAGATCACCTTCTCCGACTATGCCGCGCGTTGGGTTTTCAGGCTGATCGATATTTATTTCTCCTTAGGCGCCATTGCCTCGATCCTTGTAGTGTCATCGGCAAAAGGCCAGCGCATCGGCGATGTGGTTGCCAATACCGCTGTGGTAAAGACGTCGCCCAAAATGAATCTCAACCTTGACGACCTGCTGGCCATTCACCAGAAAAGCACCTACACCCCTAGAAACGTCCCGGCCCGCAAGCTCCAGGAAGCTGAATCTTAAACACATCACCGAGCACACCAGACAAGAG
>NZ_JAHESF010000102.1 GCF_018598225.1 Chryseosolibacter histidinae
TCCTCTGTGCGGACTTGAAACTACTTCTACTCTTTCATCAGCATGTCAATGAACGTCTTCAAGAGTGTTTATCCAATCTACGGTACAACGATACGGCTATATCATTGCAGCGCCTGGCACTCCTTTGTGATAACTCAGTCGCAAGCCGCTAGCTTTTGGCTGCGAGCATTGCTCTAATTACCTTTCACTAAACTTTCTGCGAACCCAACTGGTTCACTTTCTTAATCTCTTTTTTTTCCTCCGCTTCGGCTCGCAGCTCAAGGCTACTCGCTCGAAACTCCAGCGTGTGGAGAATATCGGAGTCGAACCGATGACCTCCTGCTTGCAAAGCAGGCGCTCTAGCCAGCTGAGCTAATCCCCCTT
>NZ_JAHESF010000103.1 GCF_018598225.1 Chryseosolibacter histidinae
AGCTTAAACACAGCTGTTGCAACTATTGATGGTAATGTAGTTGCGATTGTAGGAGCGGGCACTGCAAAGATCGTGGCTCGTCAGGCAGGTGACGCGCAGTATAACCCGGCGGATGAAGTACAACAAACACTCATTGTAAGCAAAGCCACCCAGACCATCACCTTCAACGCGCTGCCCGACAAAAGACTGAGCGACGAATCATTCATACTCCCGGCAACAGCGTCATCCGGTTTACCCGTCAGCTACGTGAGCAGCCATCCTGACATCGCTTCTATTGATGGCAACAGGATCATCCTTCACAAGGCAGGAAAAATAGCAATCGCCGCCAATCAGGCTGGTAATGAGAACTATGA
>NZ_JAHESF010000104.1 GCF_018598225.1 Chryseosolibacter histidinae
TCCTCTGTGCGGACTTGAAACTACTTCTACTCTTTCATCAGCATGTCAATGAACGTCTTCAAGAGTGTTTATCCAATTTTACGGTACAACGATACGGCTATATCATTGCAGCGCCTGGCACTCCTTTGTGATAAATCTTCAGGCCGTTTGCCTGGTTTACCTCGCTTGCTTCGAGTTTTTCGAGCTTTTAACTCTTATCTCTTAGCTTTCACTAAACTTTCCGTGAACTCAACTAGTTCACTTTCTCTCGATTCTTTTTTCTCTTCCGTGGAGAATATCGGAGTCGAACCGATGACCTCCTGCTTGCAAAGCAGGCGCTCTAGCCAGCTGAGCTAATCCCCCTT
>NZ_JAHESF010000105.1 GCF_018598225.1 Chryseosolibacter histidinae
CAAAGCTGAGCAGTACTAATTACCCGAACGCTTCGAACCCCCTGAATCTTCATCGAAGATTCTGTCCCCCTGAAAAGGGGGGCACGACAAGGCGCTTGCGCAAAGTCGGGGGGACTACAACGAAACACTATGTGCTCGTTCCGCTACTATACTTATCAAAACCTATTGTACTGCTCTTTCATCATCCATGTCGAACACATTGCAAGGCTTTGCGAGCGAAAGCTCGAAAGCACAAGACCTTAAGGTGACTATAGCGGTGGGGATCACCTCTTCCCATTCCGAACAGAGCAGTTAAGCCCACCAGCGCTGATGGTA
>NZ_JAHESF010000106.1 GCF_018598225.1 Chryseosolibacter histidinae
TCGGTAGCTCAGGTGAACGGAAATACAGTCACCATTGTGGGCGACGGTACAACAGAGATCACGGCAACACAACCCGGCAACATCAATTATAATGAAGCAATACCGGTTGTTCATTCACTCGTTGTGAAGCTTGCGCAGATCATCACCTTTGGCCCCCTCGATACAAAGAAATATGGAGATGCTGCCTTTCAATTGAATGCAACATCATCTTCAGGCTTGCCGGTTACGTATGAGAGCTTAAACACAGCTGTTGCAACTATTGATGGTAATGTAGTTGCGATTGTAGGAGCGGGCACTGCAAAGATCGTGGC
>NZ_JAHESF010000107.1 GCF_018598225.1 Chryseosolibacter histidinae
GTAAGCGTGGCTGCGTTGCTCGTCACAGGACAGTTCGGTGTCGCACTTGTCTCCGTCACCACTACATCAAAATTCCCTGCAACGCCTGCTACACTGCTAATCGTCAGCGTTGCTGTGTTAACGCCGCTGTAAACTCCTGCATTGCTCAGGTTTACTCCGTTACGCCTCCACTGATAGGTCAGCGTGGTGCCGGTAGCTGCAACCGTGAACGTCGTTCCGTTATCTGCACATTGGGTTACGCTTACTGGATGTGTCGTGAT
>NZ_JAHESF010000108.1 GCF_018598225.1 Chryseosolibacter histidinae
GAGCTGGGCCTGGCCAGGAACGAAAACCCGCTGCAAGGCTCGTTCATCATCGAAGAGCTGACCGACCTGGTAGAGGAAGCCGTGCTCACTGAATTCGACCGCATTACCGAACGCGGCGGCGTGTTGGGTGCAATGGAGACCATGTACCAACGCGGTAAGATTCAGGAAGAGAGCCTGCACTACGAAATGCTGAAACACACGGGCGAGTTCCAAATCATCGGTGTGAATACATTCCTGAGCTCGAAAGGATCGCCGACGGT
>NZ_JAHESF010000109.1 GCF_018598225.1 Chryseosolibacter histidinae
TGCGCCTCCACCCACACCACCCCCAGATCTACTTATTCTAGACACGCCGACATCGGAGCTCTCAAGAGCCATGACGTCCGCGCTGCGCGCTCGGGTAAAAGGAACAGGCAGTTGCTGGCGGAAGGATGTAACGCACTCGCACTCGACGACCTGCAGGTAGTGGTCATCCAGGGCGCCGAGCGGCAGCTCTCCTACCTCGACACACGCCGTCAGCGTACCCCACATGGACAAGGCGGGCTTCGCCGCCGGCGCGGCCGG
>NZ_JAHESF010000010.1 GCF_018598225.1 Chryseosolibacter histidinae
TATCACAACAAACAGCAGGATGCCGGCAAAGCACTCGAGTCGCTGGAGAAAGCTTTTGCGCTCGACCCCCACGATGCCCGTGTGCTGATGGAGCTCGATCAGCTTTACAAGAAGCTGGGCAAACCTCACAAGACCCGCCTGGCGCTGCTGGAGAAACACCTGAAAGAGACGGAGTATCGCGACGACCTCTACCTGGAGCGGGCTACATTATACAATCAGCTCGGCCAGTACGAACGTGCGAAGGAACTGATCGCCACACGGAAATTCCATCCGTGGGAAGGCGGTGAAGGAAAAGTGGTGGGCCAGTTCCTCATCTGCCACCTCGAGCTTGCCAAGAAGGCGATCGTGGAAGGTAACTTTTCGGAAGCCCTCAACTTGCTGGAACAAGTAGAAACTTATCCGCACAACCTCGGCGAAGGAAAGCTCTACGGCACACAGGAGAACGATATCGATTACCTGCTGGGATGCGTGTATGAAAGTCTCGGAAACGAGGAACGGGCCAACGGACATTTTCTGAGGGCGTCAACGGGTATCAGCGAACCGGTGCAGGCCATCTTTTACAACGACGCCCAGCCCGACAAGATCCTCTACCAGGGGCTGGCACTGAAGAAGCTCAACAACTTGAGCAAGGCCGAAGCCATCTTCAACCGCCTGATCGCCTTCGGCCAGCAACACATGAACGATAAGATCAAAATCGATTATTTTGCAGTATCGCTGCCTGACCTGCTGGTGTTTGACCAGGACCTCGACCTGCGCAACAGGATCCATTGCCACTACATGATGGGGCTGGGGTACCTCGGGCTCGGCAACGGCAACAGCGCGAAGGCAGAAGAACATTTCAACATCATACTGGGCCTGGATGTAAATCACCAGGGAGCCCTCATCCATAAAAAAATGATACAATACACTTCTTTGGTGGAAGCATGATCAGGAAAATACTTTCAGGCATAATGTTGCTGGCGAGCCTGGCCTGCTCCGCACAACAACAGCTCGATCTCTCAGGACAGTGGTCTTATCAGCTGGACAGTCTCTCCACTGGCGAAAAGCAAGGATGGAACGCACGGCTCTTCAAAAAAAGCCTGCGCCTGCCGGGCACCCTTGACGATGCCGGTGTGGGAAAGGCCAACGACCTCACGCCGAAGCTGGAGAAGGCAACGCTGCTGCAGCTCACACGCAAACATACCTACATCGGCGCCGCGTGGTATAGCCGCGAAGTGACGATCCCCGAAAGCTGGAGAAGCAAGATCATTCTGCTTACGCTGGAACGGGTGCTCTGGGAAACGCAGGTATGGGTCGACGGGAAAAAGGCAGGCATGAACGAGAGCATTGTAGCACCGCATGAGCTCGACCTCACCAGTCTTCTTACGCCCGGCAAACACGTGCTCTCGATCCGTGTTGACAACCGCGAAAAGTACGACGTGAGCCTCGACAAGCGTAACTTTGCCCACGCCTACACCGATGGCACGCAGATCATCTGGAACGGCGTGATCGGCGACATCAACCTGAAGGCAAAGGACCCTGTGTTCATTGACGATGTGCAGGTATATCCCGACTTCGATGCGGGTACAGTGACTGCAAACATAACGGTGCTGAATCCTTTAAAACTTAAAACAAACAGTGTGCTGACCCTGGCCGTGAACGGTCTTGCTTCCGTAAAACAATCTTTGTCCATCGCGGAAGAACGGAATGAGATCAGGGTCAGATACAACCTCGGAAAAGATTTCAAGCCCTGGGATGAGTTCGATCCGCACCTGTATAACCTCTCTGTTGATCTTGAAGCCGGCAAAGGCAGGAAGAAGCTGCACGACAACAAGACCGTCTCCTTCGGCATGCGCAAGATCGGCCGCGACAAGAACATCCTGCAAGTGAACAACCACAGGGCTTACCTGCGGGGCACGCTGGAATGCGCCATCTTTCCACTGACGGGTTATCCGCCGATGGATAAAAAGGGCTGGAAAAAGATCTTCGATGCGGCGCGCGCGTACGGACTGAATCACCTGCGCTTCCATTCGTGGTGCCCGCCCGAAGCTGCTTTCCAGGCAGCTGACGAAGCGGGGTTCTATCTGCAAATAGAGCTACCGTTATGGAGCCTCACCGTAGGCGAAGATGAACGCATCAACCGGTTCCTGAAAGAAGAGGCTTATCGCATCATCAAACAATACGGCAACCATCCCTCCTTCTGCTTCTGGTCTATGGGCAACGAGCTCCAGGGCAACTTCGACTGGATGAAACAAACACTGGTGGAATTGAGGAAGGCCGATAACCGGCACCTTTATACTACCACCACTTTTACTTTCCAGAAAGGCAAAGGACTTTGGCCTGAACCCGTTGACGATTATTACATCACCCAATACACCCGCAAAGGATGGGTACGCGGGCAGGGCATTTTTGATACGGCGCCTCCCTCCTTCGATAAGGACTTCAGCGCTGCCATCGACAGCATGCCGGTGCCCATGGTCTCGCACGAGATCGGTCAGTACTCGGTGTATCCCAACCTGCAGGAGATCAAAAAATACACGGGCGTGCTTGAACCTGTAAACTTCAAAGCGATTGCGCAAGACCTGCAAAAGAAGGGTATGCTGGCATCCGCCGATGCGTATACAAAAGCTTCGGGAAAATTCGCCGCGCTGCTGTACAAAGAAGAGATCGAACGTGCATTGAAAACCCCCGGGTTCAGCGGCTTCCAACTGCTGGACCTTCACGATTTTCCCGGCCAGGGCACGGCGCTGGTCGGTATGCTGGACGCTTTCTGGGAAAGCAAGGGTCTGATCACCGCCGAAGCATTCCGGCAGTTCTGCGGGCCTGTGGTACCCCTGATCCGTTACAAGAAAGCGGTATACACCAACGCAGAAACCTTCGAAGCTTCCGTGGAGATCGCCAACTTCGGCAACGCAGTTTTGAAAAATGCCACACCTGCGTGGAAGATCTCCGGCGCCGACGGAAAAGTGCTGGCATCGGGCAAGCTCAACGCTACGGATATCCGGATCGGCAACGGAATTTCATTGGGCAACATCAGGTATGCCTTACGGGATATCCAGGAAGCCACAACGGTGACGGTAAGCGTAAACATTGAAGGAACATCGCATACCAACACATGGAGAGTCTGGGTATTTCCGGAGCAGCTTCCCGCTGCTTCGGGCGATGTTCTTGTAACACAATCGCTGGAAGAAGCCATGACGCAGCTCTCCAAAGGAAAAACGGTGTTGCTGAACCCTTCCCTAAAGTCGATCCAGGGCATTGAAGGAAAGTTTGTGCCCGTGTTCTGGAGCCCTGTTCATTTCCCTGATCAGCCCGGCAGCATGGGCCTGCGCTGCGAACCTGCTCACCCGGCTCTGAAACATTTCCCTACCTCCAGCCACTCCGACTGGCAATGGTGGTACCTCTGCAAGAACTCAAAACCCATGCTGCTGGACGGTATCACCGATGTGAAGCCGATCATCCAGGTAGTAGACAACTTTTTCAAAAACCGAAAACTGGGTGACCTCATCGAAGCAAAAGTTGGCAACGGCAAGCTGATGCTCTGCGCCATCAACATCACCGAAAACCTGGAGCAGCACCCGGAAGCAAGGCAACTAAGGTATAGTATTTTGCAGTATATGAATAGCAAAGATTTCGATCCGGAGGCGGTGCTGAGTGAAGAGGATTTGAAGAAACTAATAAAGTGATTGTATTGAAAGTCCCGTTAGGGACGACATATTCATGCACGTTATGAAAATCTACATACCCTAAATATGTCATCCCTACGGGATTCTTGCGGGCTTTCGTTTAACGTTTGCTACCAATATTTCGTCTCTAACGAGACTTAATCCGAGTGGCGTTCGCCAGGCCGAGTTGATGTTCTTAACCAACACGCCATCACTACCATTCCGCCGCTAGCGCAAGTCTTCCGGTTGCGCTAGGGCATGCGGGAGACTTGTGCTGGGATATTTGCTAAGTCTTCAGACTTGTTTACAGCACTACAATGCCCGCAATTCCCAATAGTGTGTTTCAAATATGTGTCGTTGGTTTTCAGTCTGAAGACTGACATTGTAATGGGCACAAGTCTCGCCTGCACGCATTGCCTCGCAGGAAGACTTGCGCCAGGCTGCGATTGGGACCGAGTTGCTCACCAATATTGCGCTTCTAACAAAACTTAATCCGAGTAGGCGTTCGCCGGGCCGAGTTGTTTTTTTTTACCGCCCGTACCTTCCGCCGCTAGCGCAAGTCTTCCGGTTGCGCTAGGGCATGCGGGAGACTTGTGCTGGCATATTTGCTAAGTCTTCAGACTTGTTTACAGCACTACAATGCCCGCAATTCCCAATAGTGTGTTTCAAATATGTGTCGTTGGTTATCAGTCTGAAGACTGACATTGTAATGGGCACAAGTCTCGCCTGCACGCATGGCCATCGCAGGAAGACTTGCGCCAGGCTGCGATTGGGACCGAGTTGCTACCAATATTGCGTCTCTAACGAAACTTAATCCGAGTTGGTGTTTCTTCACCCGCCCGTGTTGGTGTTCTTCACCAACACGCCACCACACCCCCTACTCCGATGCCACCAACGACTTCTTCAGAAACTTCCTCGAAAAGTAATCCGCTACGGCTGCGTTCACTTTCAACGCGTTGCTGTGTTTCATCCAGTGGTGGGTGTCGTCAACGATCACCATCGTTTCCATGGGAACACCTTTCTTATCGAGCCGGCGGACGAGGTCAGTGCTTTGGCTGAAGCGCACGTTGCGGTCGTCGTCGCCGTGGATGATCAGCACGGGCGAGGTCCAGGTGCCTACGTGGGCTACGGGTGACGACTGCCACGCTACGGCTATTGCCTTCTCGAGGTCGGGCACTTTCTCATAACGGTCTGCAGGCGGATTCAACGCGGGTCTTCCGATGACAAAATCATGCACGCCATGGATGTCAACGCCGGCAGCGAACAGCTTCGAATCGCGGCCCAGCGCGAGGGCGGTAAGGAATCCTCCATAAGAGCCGCCATAGATACCGATCTGTGACGCATCTACCTGTGGTTGTTTGCTCAGCCACTCTCCTGCAGCTTTGATGTCGAGATATTCGGAGGCACCTGTCATGCCTGCGTTGGCGGGTTGATGGAAGTCGTATCCGTAACCGATGCCGAGGCGATAGTTCACTGATAGCACTACGAAGCCAAGGCTGGCCAGGTATTGATTGAGGGCGTAGGCATTCGAATAATAATCGGAATAATTCCAGCCCAACAGCATCTGGCGGGGCGGGCCTCCATGCACGTAGACGATGGCGGGTTTCTTTCCGGAGCTTTTCGCAGGCTCGAACAGGTCGGCATGCACCAGCACACCGTCACTTGATTTGAACGTGACCTTCTTCGGCGTCACCAGCTTATCTTGCGGAAAATCTTTTGGAATAAGATCGGCGCCGATGAGCTGCATGGTCTTCTTGGCTGCGTTCAACGGCATCGCTGCAGGCACGGGTGGCCGCTGGGCGGTGGCGCTGATGAATACCAGCGACGATCCATCACCGGTTGCAACCGGCATCCACTCCAGTCCACTGCCGGGTGTCATCACTTCCATCGCGGCTTTGTCTACCGGAACGCGTACCACATGCCGGCGGTCAAGGTCCAGCACATCAGGCCCGGTGTTGGCGCTGAAGATGAGCCACCTTTTGTCTGGGGTCAAGCGGATGTGCTCCGCCATGAAATTACCGGGTGTGAGCAACAGCGCTTTTCCACCCTGCTCAGGAATGGAATACAGGTGCTGCCAGCCATCCTCGTAAGAAAGGAAAACAATACGTCCACCGGCTGCCCAGTGCAGGTTGGTGCCGCCGTGAGTGGAGGGAACAGAGCCTTTCAATGTCTCGGGTGCTTTCCAGAGCAGCGAAGCTTTTCCGGTTGCGACTTCCGCTGTCCATATAGACCAGGGGTTGTGTTTGCGGGTCAGGATGGAGTCGGGTGCGCCGCCAGCGCCGGGTGTGCGAACGAAGGCGACCTTCGAGCCATCGGGAGACCAGCGTGGGGAGCCGTCGCGGGTAAATCCCGGGGCGATCCACTGGATGGGGGTTTTTGTATCGGTGAACACACCAATGAAGGCATGATCGCCACGGAATGAAACGAAGGCCAGCCGTGAGCCGTCGGGTGACCAATTCAGCGATCCCACGTTTCCTTTCACGGTGAACAGGCCTTTCGCCGCAGCTGAACCATCGATGGGCACGGTGAGCACCTGGCTGCCTTTGGTGAAGGCCACCACATCACTTTTCGGTGACAACACCGGATCATCGGCTTCGGCCAGTGTTTTGGCATCGCCTCCTGCAAAAGGAATGGTGAGGGTCTGGATCTTGTAAGGCTCAGGGGTGAACGAAGGGTTCACAGGAGTGCCGCCATCCCAGTTGGAGCCGTGATCACCTCCGCGTACAAACACCACCCACTTGCCATCGGCTGAGAGGGTTACGCTGGTGATCTCCTGCCCGTCGTCAGCGTCATAGTTTGTCAGCTTACGCGGTGCGAAGTCAGGCCCTTCGGCAACATATATATTACGCTTGCCCTGCTCATTCAGCACCCAGGCAACGCGTGACCCCTGCGCAGCTGCGGTGAGCTCCACGGGGAAGGGATAACTTTTAACAGATTGAAGTGTAAACGACTGGCTGCGTGCCTGTTGACATACCAGGACCACAGCCGCGATCAGCAGGAGGTTTCTCATACGGGGTTTATAAACTTGAAGCCCTGAAGATAGGAAGAATACCGGGCTGGCGGCGGAGGATTTATGTGGGTGGAAAAAAAAGGTGGAGTCAGGGATAGAAGTCAGAAGCCAGGAGTCAGGAGCCAGAAGGTCGATGATTGTAGATTGTATTTCGTTGAAGAGGTAGCTACGGCAGGAGGTCAGTTTGAATATTCACGCTACCCGCTACTTCGAAGATCTTCATCTATCAATTCACTCCTTCATTCATTCGAAGCCACCCTCTCCTGACTCCTGGCTCCTGACTTCTGGCTTCTAGTATGCAGGGCTAGCTGCATGCACAGCAACTATTTAATTCGTTCCATTGTAAGGAAGGGTGAAGTAGAAAGTAGATCCTTTGCCTGGTTCACTGTCTACGGCGATGGTGCCACCGTGACGTTTGATGATGCCTGCGCTGATATACAGTCCCAGCCCCATACCAGGGAAGGTTTCCATTTTAGGATTGCTCACGCGGTAAAAACGGTCGAACACTTTATGCTTCACATCTCCCGCTATGCCGATGCCCTGATCGGCAACGCTGACCCTGATACCGCCCCGGTCCGGTTCAGTGCTCACGGTGATCTTTCCGCCACTGGGTGAATATTTAATGGCGTTGGTGATGAGGTTGGTCAGTACCTGTCCGATGCGCTCGCGGTCGGCGGTGATAGGCTTGATGCTGGATTGCCGGAATACAAGCTCGTGCTTTTCGGAGAACCGCTGCAGCTCTTCCAGCCGCCCGGTGATCAGCTCGTTGAGGTTGAACTGCTCGACGTGGAGCTGAAGGTGGCCATCAGCGATCTTGGTGGTATCGAGCAGATCTCTCACCAGGAAATTGAGACGGTCGATCTGGCCGTTGAGCTTCTCCATGATCGATGCACTTTCAGGCTGCTGCGACCGGGCCAATTTTTCCAGCAGCAGCTCCGAATAGGCCTTGATGCTGGTGACCGGTGTTTTAAGCTCATGGCTGGCAATGCTGATGAACTCGTCTTTCTGCTGTTCCAGCGCCTTGCGTTCAGTGATGTCCTGAAATACGGCCACGGCTGACTCCGATTGGCCATTGCGATAGCCGATGGCAGAGACGCTCACATTCAACCACCTTACCGACCGGTCTTTGCAAACCATGCGTAGCTCCAGGTCGAACGATATACCCTTCTTCTGCGTGCGGTCATACAATTCCTTATATCTTTCAAGATCGTCTTTATAGACCAGGTCCCACAAGGTCTTATCCGCAAGCTCCTTTTCTTCAAAGCCCAGTATGTCACCAAATTTTTTGTTGAACAGAATGAACCTGCCTTCGGGATCCGTCTGGCAGATTCCCGCCGCGGTCTGGCTTACGATGGCGCGAAAACGTTCTTCCGACTCGCGCAGTGAATTTTCAGAGCGCTTGCGTTCAGTGATGTCGAAAAAAGTGATCACCACGCCGTTGATGCGGTCTTCTTCGGTGCGGTACGGCAGCACGCGCATCATAAAGAGCCGGTTATCTTTTGCGGCCACTTCGCGCTCTATCGTATACAATTTTTCAAGCACCATTTCCGCGTCTTCGATCACGTGGTGATAATCGAGCTTGTTGGTAATGTCAGACAGCGGCCTTCCGATATCATTTGTGATGAGGTTGAACAGCATGCGGGCCGGGGGTGTGAACAGGGCCACCCTGAAGCTGCGATCGAGGAAGATGGTGCCGATGTCGACAGAATTGATGAGGTTCTGCAGGTTGTTGCTGGCGAGCGTGGTCTCCTCCACTTTCACCTTGAGCTCCTGGTTTACGGTGCGTAATTCTTCGTTAATGGACTGAAGCTCTTCCTTGCTGGTCTCCAGCTCTTCCGCGGCCGAGCGCAGCTCTTCATTCATGGCCTGCAGCTCTTCGTTGGAAGCCTTCAGCTCTTCTGCCTGGAATTCGTGCTGCTCGATGGAAGCACGAAGCTGCGATTTGATGCGCATGAGCTCTTCTTCGAGATGACGTGCCACCGGCTCGTCAGAAGAAAGCGCTACGTCGGGCTGAGAAGCTTCATCCGAGATCTGCTCGAAGACCACCAGGATGAATCCCTGCGCCACGTCGCCCTCACGCAAAACGGGCCGTACATGGATATTGAGTGTTTCGATACGATCGTTGATGGTCACTTTCAGGCCTCTTGCATCCACCGCCGTGCGTCGCTGCACAGCCTGGTACAGCGCTGACCGCAGCTCCAGCCGCAGCTCCTGCCGCACCATCTTCAGCAGGTTTTGCGTGAGCTCACCTCCTGTTACCTGCAGGTATCGGCCCACGCGATCTGACAAATGAACAATGTCATATTCACCATTCACCACCACCGAGGGCGGCGCGTATTGTTTCAGGAGCCGCTGGTGAAGGTCTCCCAACGTCATCCGTTCTCTCGCACGGTATTCCTGAGAGGTCTGAATAGTGGCGGTCTGTACGACCACAGGCTGGCTGAAATTGAATGTGGGTACGGATTCTGGTACCGGATATACGCGCACCGGCACCTGCCGTGTCTGAAAAACGTGGAACTCACGGTTGTAAGGCGTATACAGGTCGCTCGCGCTTTCAGCCGATTCCGATAAACCGAGCAGCAGGAATCCCGATGGCTTCAGGGCAAAATGAAATGTTTCCAACACCCGTTCCTGTGCCGTTTGATTCAGGTAAATAAGCACGTTGCGGCACGAGATCAGGTCGAGGTGGGAAAAGGGAGGATCCTTGATAAAATTGTGATTGGCAAACAAGATCATTTCCCTGATCTCGCGCCGGATGCGGTAGCCGCCTCCCTCCTTGTTGAAGAATCTCCGCAGGCGTTCAGGCGAAACATCGGCTGCATCGTTCAGCGTATACATCCCTTCGCGGGCAAACGAGATGGCTGACTCATCGATGTCGGTAGCGAAGATCTGCACCTTGGGCGCATCGATCACGCTCAGGGTCTTTTCGGCGCACAACATGGCCAGGGTGTAGGCTTCTTCACCGGTAGCACAGCCGGGCACCCAGATGCGCACCTGCTCTCCTGCTTTTTTCTTCTGGATGATGGCCGGTATGATCTCCTGCTCAACCACGTCGAAGGCTTTCTTATCGCGAAAGAAATTGGTCACCGAGATCAGCAGGTCTTTCAGCAGCGATGTTACCTCTTCCGGGTTCTGCACCATGAACGAGGCATACGAGGGCAGGTCAGGAAGATTCCGGATGTTGATCCTGCGTTCGATGCGACGCAGCAGTGTGGGGCGTTTGTAGTTCGAAAAGTCGTGGCCTGTACGCAACCTGATATGCGAGAAGATCTCCCGCAACGCCTGCTGCTGATCTTCCGCGCGCTTTTCAGCATCCACCGGGATCTGTACCGTGCCCAGGCTTTTTTTATAGGCGACGATCTTCGCAGGGATCTCGCTCACCGGGAGCACTTCATCTACCATATCGGTAGCGATAGCATTCCTCGGCATCTCATTGTACTCCGCCTCGCGTGGATTCTGCACAAAGGCCGAGCCACCCATCTCTTTCACCCTCTTCAGGCCCATGGATCCGTTGGCGCCGGTACCTGACAGCACCACACACACCGCCCGGGGGCCTTGCTCGTTGGCCAGTGTGCGGAAAAAAATATCTACTGGCGCCCTCCTGTCCTCTTCGCGGGTGTTCTGCGAAACAAGGATGTGTCCATCAGACATTGCCAGGTGCTGGTTGGGGGGAACAACGTATACATGGTTGGCCTCCACCTTCACCTTTTCGGTAACTTTGATCACGGGAATGTCTGATACCTGTTGCAACACTTCGGCAAGCTTGCTGTCATGGTCGGGCGAAAGGTGCAGAATAACAACATAGGCCATTCCGGATTTGGCCTCGACATGTTTAAAAAATACCTGCAATGCCTGGATCCCTCCCGCAGAAGCACCTATTCCCACCACCAGGAGATCGTTGGGTTCCGGCCTGCCGGGATTGTTGTCACTGTCAAAGCCTGAAGGAAATCCACTCATAAGATACTTGTACCGGTTATGGTTGTGGGCTTAGCGCCGTTATGCAAGTAATGAAAGGATTATAAGATTTCCAGCATGCCACGCATATTTAATCGTGTGACCAGAGCGTGCGCTTATCACATATCTGCTAGCTGCTTATTGCCTGCTGCCGGATGCTTTCTGTAGTAAGATGCTCGTGATTCAATACCGCCTGACGCACAATATGTGCCCGGCTCGCTGCCTCCTTCGCCTTTTTGAAATACATCGCTGCCAGCTTGGGTTGATTGATCTCGGCAAAGTGATCGCCCATGTGGTTCAGCAGCCGCTCACTTTCCTGGATGCTGCGGATGGCGCTCCACAGGCTTTCCTCGATATTTTCAGTGATGGTAGCCAGCAAGCTGTCTGCGGAAAAAGCGTGTCCCGTATGACAGCGGAAGCGCATGCGTGCTCCTTCGCTGAAGGCAGCCAGCACACCATGACACTCAGGACATGTATACGGCGTGAGGCGTCCCTCATTCAGTAAATTGAACTTGATCGATTCATTTTCCATAGCAACACTTACCTCCATTTCTGTTCTCCTATCCATGTTACCCTTGTCATGACCGTTACCATCAGGCACTTCTTCACCGGCAAGCCTGGCCAGCAACGCTGCCATTTCAGCTATCGGCGCTTTATAGTCGACATGCACTGCCTGCATTGCGTTTTGGGGCATGGCTGACACCGCCGCGTCAGCGGGATCCTGCACTACAGCAAGGCCTCCATACGCCTTGATGGCCCACAACCCGGCAGTGCCATCATCCAGCGCGCCAGACAGTATTACACCGATCACGCGTGGTCCATACGCAAACGCAGCCGAACGGAACAACGGATCTACGGCAGGCCGGAAGCGGTTCTCCTTCGGTCCGCGTGAGATCCGTACACGGTCTTTTTCAATGAGCAGGTGATAGTCAGGCGGCGCCACATAGATATGCCCTGGCCTGATCTCCTCCATATTGATCGCATGTGTGGCAGGTATCGCGCCTTTCCTGTTCAGCACTTCCGGCAGAATGCCCCTTACGTTGGGCGACATATGCCAAACAATGAAGATAGACGCCTGCAAACCTGCGGGCAAACTTGCCACCAGTTGCTGGATAGCCTCGAAGCCACCAGCCGAAGCACCTATCACAATGATGTTCCTCTTTTCCATAACAGAGATCACACAATCTTTATACCCCTGCAGGTATCAGATCCGAAAATTCAGGAAGGATCGATTTTTTTAAGCTAGTTCGTAGACGTAAATATCCGTAAATTTAACCATGAAAAAGATCGTGTTTGCCGACGATGACTCCACCATCCAGGATGTGATCAACCTGATCCTGGAAGATGAATACAAGGTCACCATCTTTTCAAAAGGTGAGCCGTTGCTGAACAATGAATTCGAGCTGCCAGACCTGTTTCTGCTCGATAAGCAACTGTCGGGTATTGACGGGCTCGAGGTATGCCGCTTCCTGAAAACCCAGGAATCGACCCGCCATATCCCTGTGATCATGATCTCGGCCACACCCAACATCTCCAGCCTCGCCAAAGCTGCAGGCGCCGACGGTGTGATCGAAAAACCCTTTCCCATTCAACAGCTGCGCCAGCTCATTGCCACCTACATTTAGCAACACCGCAGCGCTGCTCCAACGCGCAGTTGTTCAGCACTTCCAATTGTTTTTATAGAGTTTTCTCCACAGGCCAGCCAGGGCCGCTGGTGCGACAATGATGCTCATGTTTTTTAACCTTTCGCTGCAAAGTGCCGCAGAACCCGCCACTTTCACCTTAAAACGCCCCACAAATTTTCGTGCCAGTAAGATTCTTACGGAAGCCGTCTTTTCGCCACGAAGAAACGGTCGCGTGGGCAGGTGACATTTTTGCAACGCGGCACTGCTGAGTAAAAACACCATTGGTATGGAAAACGAAAAAGATGTTATCAAACACAATATTGTATTGGTCGAGGACGACAGCGATGCCTGTGCCATTCTTACGACCATACTTACTGAACAAGGATATGTTGTGGATTCGATGCCGGAGGGGCGAATGCTGCTGGAGCCAACTGGCAGGCTACCGGACCTTTATATCCTCGACAATTCGATCCCTACCATTGAAGGGATCGCGCTCTGTAAATACCTGAAGCTTCAGCCCATCGCCAAACAGATACCGGTGCTGATCATGTCGGCCGACCATGGCATCATGCGAAAGGCCTACCTGGCAGGCGCTGCTTCTTTTTTGCCCAAGCCGTTCGACAGTGAAGATCTGCTGCAACAGGTGCAGGCGTTGCTGTGCAAGCATGAACCGCAACTGCTGCCAGCTTCAGGTGATCATTAGCAAAATACAAGTGCCTGTTCATAATTCGAAAAAGAGGTCCTCACAGGGGGACCTCTTTTATTTTATGGCTATCGCTTTGTTGTTCAAACAGGGAAATAACACGAAAAGACCGCTCCCTCTCCTAATTTCCCTTTGGCAGTCATAAAACCTTTGTGATTCTGCACTACCTTTTTACAGATGGCCAGGCCCATGCCGGTGCCGGGAAACTCTGCCTTGTCATGCAGGCGCTGAAACATGAGAAAGATCTTTTCTGCGTATTGTTCGTCGAAACCTATTCCATTGTCGGCCACTTCAAGCTCAAAATACCGTGTATCCGGATCAGCCTGGGGCACACCGGTTTCCTTTCCCTGCACGAAACGTCCCGAGATGCGGATCTGAGGCGTATTGCCCGGCGGTTGAAACTTGATGGCGTTGGCAATAAGGTTCTGCAAAAGCTGCGATAGTTGCAAAGGATTTCCCTGCAATACAGGCAGGTCTGTAGATTCGATGCGTGCATTGCTGTTCTGGATCATTTCACCAAGGTCACTGAGCACCACCTGTAACTGGTCATTGAGGTTTACCGGCACGGTTTTAAACGCGGGCCTGTGGTTGCCCTCGAAAAAGCCAGGATATCATCGATGAGCGCGTTCATTCTTGTAACGGAGTCCTGGATCTTTCTTGCGTAGCTCCTGCCCTTTTCGGTCATCACCTGAACTTCGCGCTCGATGAGCTCCTGGGTGAAGAGCCGGATCTTGCGCAGTGGTTCGCGCAGATCGTGGCTGGCAATAAAAGCAAAGTTCGTCAGCTCCTCGTTCACAATGCTCAGTTCCTCATTCTTCCGAAGCAAGTGTATGTTCTGCTTCTCTATGTGCAAACGGCTTTCCTCCAGCTGGCTGGTGCGCTCCCGCACGCGCTGCTCCAGCTCGCGGTTCCTGCTGTTCAGCTCCTGCGCGGCGATGTTGCGCATGGCAGATACCTGGATCCTTGCCTGGATGAGCACCCTCAGCTCCCGTGGCGAGAATGGCTTCACCAGGTAGTCATCCGCGCCCGACTGGATGCCTTCTATCTTTGCTTCTTCTCCTGAACGCGCCGACAGCAGCACCACCGGAATGCGCGCAAAACGTTCGCGGCTTTTCATCACGCTCACCAGGCCGTGCCCGTCCAGCTCGGGCATCATCACATCGGCCAGCACCAGGTCAGGCTTCAGGCCCTGTTCCATCACGTCGATCGCTTTTTTCCCGTTCTCAACGGCTACTATACGGTAGTCGTCAGACAACACCTGTGTGAGGTATTGACGCATATCGGCGTTGTCATCGGCCAGCAGTATGACTGGTTTACCGCTGGTATCGCGTTTCTCCGTCAGCGCCTTCACACCGCCTGGCCTTGTATCCTGAAGCCAGCTTGCTGCCTCCTGGAAGTATGATAGGGATAACGTTGTTTCGGGCAACCTGTCTGTTGACTCAAAGATCTGTTTGGGCGGCAGGTGCGCTTTACCTTTCGGGATGGTGACGGTGAACGTTGTGCCAACGCCCGGCTCGCTCTTCACTTTGATCGATCCGCCGTGCAGGGTCACCAGCTCTTTCACCAGCGCCAGGCCGATGCCCGTGCCCTCGTAGGTGCGCGCTTTCACACCTTCTATGCGCACAAACCGGTCAAAGATCTTCGCCACATTGTCCGGTGCAATGCCGGCACCCGTATCGCGTACATAAAGCTTCACGTGCCTTTGTTTGGACCGCACGGCCACTTCGATCTTGCCGCGAAGCGTGAACTTGAATGCATTCGACAGCAGGTTGAGCACGATCTTCTCCCACATCTCGCGGTTCACATAAACATGGTCGGCCCCGGGATCTGCCTTCACCACGAATTTCAGTCCCGCTTTCTCTACGGCAGCACGGAAATTGGCAGCCAGCTCCCCCGTAAATCCGGCGAGATCGGTTGGCTGGAAAAACGCTTCCAGCCTGCCGGCCTCGATGCGTGAAAAATCCAGCAGGGTATTGACGAGCTTCTGCAGGCGGATACCATTCCGGTGCACCATTTCCAGTTTCTGCAAGTCCTGCGCAGGTAACGTATTACCGTGCTTTACGAGGTCTTCCAGCGGGCCCAGCAACAACGTAAGGGGTGTGCGGAACTCGTGGCTCACATTGCTGAAGAATTTTGTCTTGGCACGGTCAAGCTCCCTCAGCCTGCTGTTGAGCTCTTTCAGGCGATCGAATTCCGTTACGGCAGTAATGTCGAAGTCGACTCCCAGCACTTTCCAGGGATTGTTGTTTTCATCATTGATCACCATTGCCTTCACCTTGAGGGTCTTACGCTTGCCTCCCGCGGTGATGTTGATGATCTCTTCGAAGGGGGCCGGGTCGTATTTCAAATGACGCACGATCTTTTCAGCCACTGCCACATCTTCTTTCGAGGCAAACTGCAGATACGTTTCAGGTCCCACCTTCGTGCCTGACGGTATCTCAAAGATGGTATACATCCCCTCCGACCACGTGAACTGGTTATCAGGCAGGATAAATTCCCAGCTTCCGATGCCGGCCACGGCTTCTGTCTGCCGAAGGATCTGGAAGTTCTTCATCAGCTCCTGTGCAGCCTCCTTGTCGGAGGTAATGTCTTCGGCACTTACGATCACCAGATCGCTCATCCTGGCATAGACACCGCGAAACCATCCTTTCACGTTCCTGTCCTGGTGATAGAACTCGTTCACCGCGCGTTCTCCTGTTTGCATTACCTGGCGCATCAGGGCAAGGCTGCCATTGACGCCGGCCTCCGGAAAAATATCCGTATATTTTTTGCCGATCACATTCTGACCCTGCGCCATGGCCTTCAGAAGTTTGTTGGCCATCACCCACTCGAAATCCACGATCGCTCCATGCGCATCGCGGATAGGCCTGAGCACGCTCAACGCAACAATGTCTGACTGAATCACAGACTCCAGCAGTTTGTGCTTTTCGGCCAGCTCCGCCTGTTGTGTCTTGATGGTATGGGTGAACTTTTCATACCTGGTAACATCCTGAACAGTTCCTATCAGGTAATTCTCATGGCTTTTCGACTCATACGGCATGCCTTTACACCGGAGGTAACGGGTCTCACCATCGGGTGAGATCACACGGAACTTCACTGTAAATATTTTGAACTGTTCCTTTCCCGCAGCCAGCGCATACCATACCCGCTCACGGTCTTCAGCAACAATGCATTGCATGAACGGCTCCCACCCCGTCATGGTACGGCCCAGACGCAGGCTGAAAATACGGCTGAGGTTCGATGAGATGTTGAGCACATCGGTGTGCAGGTTCCAGCGCCAGCACCCTGCAGACGATACCTCTTCCGCATATTCAAAGGTTTTCAATTTTACCTCCGTGTCGTTCGTAGCATCGTCCCAATCAGCCAACGATGGCTTCGTGCGTTGCGTATCCACGAACGTACCACTTCCCCGCAGCGATTTTATTTCGCCGGAAGCGTTGATCACACGGATGTTAAAATCTATGGATCTGTTTCGCGACCGGGAGTCCAGCAGCTCGAGAAAAGCGCGAAGGTCGTCCGGGTAGATGAGGTTATTACTATTGTGTATGTTGATCAGGTAATCGTAGGTAACAGGAAGCGCAAAGGTATCGTGCAACGACCCAAGAACTCCATCTTCCAGATGCCAGAATCCATCGAACGTCAGCAACCGCGATTTTACGATGAGCTCCAATTCGTTGTTGATCACCGTATCATTTCCGGTTGAAAGAGTCATTTCCATAGCTTGTGGTTTAAAATGAACGACAGGTAGCAAGGCAGGTGACCCTTCCGGGTTGGTATCGAATATACGGAGATATGCCTTAAACCTCTAAGGGACAGGGCTCCGGATTAAAAAAAAATTCACCAATGTAAAATTATAGCACTTGCAAGGTCAAAAGCCAAGATCGGTATCCTCTCGCCTGCAAGAAAACGCAGCAGCTATAAAAAACTGTGCCAGCAGTCTCAGCACTTACGTGTAAAGGAATCGTTGTAAAACATCCATCATCAACGCGTTCGGTCCATTGCATCCAACTGGTCCGGCGGCTTCCTTCATTTTTGCAATTATGTAATGGCGATCAGGCTTCATGGGGGTCATAAGGCTAATGCAGTCGAGAAAAATATGCAGGTGGCACGAATTTTTGCGTCGGAGTTTTGGGCTAATTTTCAATAAAAAAAACTGATGAACGTGCTGATTGTTAGTGATGACGAAGAAGACAGCCAGGTACTGTTTGAAGCCATTGGAGAGATGCTACCGGACACCGTGTGCTGCATGGCCGATACCGCCATTCAGTGTTTGAAGCTTGTAGCGGATCTGCCGGCTGCACCGGATTTTATCTTTCTCGACAGCAGGTTGCCTGACATGTCAAGCGACGAGTGTCTTGAAAAACTGGTGACCAATCCGAAACTGATCAGCACTAAATTTATTATGTACGCAGGATTGGGAGGGCCGGAACTGGAAAAACGATTCATGGAGCGGGGCGCAGACTATTTCCTTGAAAAACCTGGCTCCATCACACAATTGCGTCATGCGCTGAGCCAGATCTTTCACATCAGTGTTCCATCTTAAAAGAAATAAAAAGCAAGGAAGCTTCACTAAGCCTTGTGCTGAAGGTCTCCGGCGATCGACAACCTGTGGCCGTTATCCGGCGCGTACATCCCGTAAGGAACAGGCTCGCGGTTGGGCTCGTCCAGAAGCTTCTTTCCATTGCGGATGGTGAGGAACCATACCAGGAGCACGATCAGGATAACAATACCGGTTAACAACCAGCCTAAGATGGGTGAGCGCATAGTTTGTTTGTTTATTTATCCGAAGTTATAAAATCAATACCTGCCAGGCAACCTCCGGATCGTGCAGCGGTGTAACTTCCCGCACGGCATCAGGCCTTTGGATCATTCAGCAAGATCAGGTTCGATCGCCCGTTCAACTACCTGCTGTAAGATCTCATAGGGCCGGTAACCTACCAATATAACACCTTCTGCTTTTTTTAAATTGTGAATTGTTAAAGTTGGATAGCGGCCAATGTTATGGAATCTTGCCTGGCGAAGATCATTCCTGAACGGCTCAAGGCCACTTCCGTTCTTCCAGTCGCGCTTAAACCTGCTGAAACTGAAATGGGCCCCGGCGTCTTCCATTTTTTTTGCGATCGTCAAAAGCACTTCCGGTTTCGAAATGTTCAAGCCCTCTTCCATCAGTGCCTTTCGCATATTCAGAAGCAATTGTTCTTCTGCAGCCTGCGACTGAAGCCCGGCTGTTTTTGCAGCAATGCACGGTGGGTATGAGGACGCCGGCGGGTCTTCATGCCAGATGCTGTATTTCATTTTTACCCGGGTGACTTCGCTTGCATGCATCCAGACCGGTCCCATCTGTAAAGGATTTGATACAGCATTCATAGGGTCCTCATATGTTTTCCAATCGGGTATCATGCCACACAAGACATACTGGTATTGTATGTGCCCGTCAAACGCACGCAAGAGCTTCTGCCAGTGTTGTTCAAACGCCCAGCTCCAGCAGCAAAGCGGGTCAGTGTAAAATGTTATTTTAACCTGACCCGCCTTCTGATCATTTGCCTTTTTTACTTGTGGACTTTCCTTTAGCACTTTCACCTGGTGTTGATCTTCTTCCTGTTTTGCCTGTTTCCTGGTCCGGATCTCTGTCCGGCGCATCGATGTCTGCGCCCGGGTCATCGCCAGACGAATACGTGCTCCATTGATTTTCACCATCGGGTGTAGCAGCGATCACTTCTTTGCTTCGTTGCTTGGACAGCGCCTGATTGAGCTCCTGTACACTTTTTTCATCGCGCCGGGTGCCTTCTATTTCCTGGTTCAGCAAACCGTTGGTGGCCGCAACATGCGCGATCGGGTCGTCGATATACCGCCATACCTCACCCAGCTCGGGGCTTACACCTTCATTCCATGGCCCGCGCACAGCGGTTCCATTAGACATATTAAAATAAGTGTTGCTATGCCTTGGATCGCCCTGCAGCACGCCTGGAGGGAAGTTCGGTTGTATGGTTTGCAACGCAGCTTCAAACATCTGGAAGTGTGCGATCTCGCGGGTCATGAGAAACCGCAGGCTTTCCTTAACATACGGATCGTCCGTAAATTTCATCAGGTATTCATACACGATCTTGGCACGCGATTCCGCGCCCATGTTGGAACGCAGGTCGACCGTAAGATCGCCGTTGGCATTCACGTAAGTTCCACTCCATGGAATACCCCGGCTGTCTGTCAGAATAGGCCCGCCACCACTTTCGATCAGGAAATGTGGATTGGACATGGCTTCATGGATCACATTCTCTTTGGCCGCTTTACCACCCATGATCTTCATGATCTCAGCTTCATCGGCAGCATCTTTGAGCTTTCCATTCACACCCGCCAGCAGCATTTGTATGGTCGCCCCCACAATTTCGAGATGACTGAACTCTTCCGTTGCTATATCCATCAGCAGGTCATATTTGTCAGGATAGGGTTCCTTTGCCCCGAAGGCCTGTACAAAATACTGCATGGCAGCTTTTAATTCTCCATTCGGACCGCCGAACTGCTGCAACAGCAGGTTCGCAAAACGCGGATCGGGGGCCGATACTCTTGCATTGAATTGCAAATCTTTTACATGATAGAACATAAGCAGATTTTTTCGTTTCCAACCAAGGCAATAACAACTATGCCCTCGCCGATTTAATGCCAGGCATCCGATATTGGGTATCTTTTTAAACATTTGAACAATCGTGAATGCTTATCTCAGTGCTGGCATTGTGCCTCCTTCATAGCTTTAGCCAATCATGTTAAACTGACAACGATATGGGTATACTCAGCATGAACGTACCTGACCGGTGGCAGCGAGGGAGCAACGCTGAGGATGGCAGTGGGTGCCGGTTTACCTTCTGCGCCTCTTTTTTTGGTCAGGTTTTGACAGCGTGCGCACATACACGATCAGCGCATCGATGTCTGCATCGGAGAGAATGGATCTGAAAGCGGGCATCTGCCTGTTGCCGAAAGCCGCCGGGTCTTTGATAAATTCTTTCAGCACCTCGTCGCTCAAAGAGTCAAGCCTGACGCTCAGGTTGTAGGGCGTGGTTCCATCTTTGCCGTGACAGGCCACACATTGGTTTTGCTCGAATACCTGTTTGCCTTTCATCATTTGCTCATGCTGGGCATAACAGCAAACGGATAGCAGCAACTGCATCAGGATGAGAATGCCCAGTGATGTGTTCTTATTGGGTATCATTTTCAACAGGCGGAAGCTTTCGCAGATACTTGTACATCGATACAATTTCTTCATCGGTCAGCTCCGGAAGTATCGGCATAGGAGGCCGAACAATTTTTTTATCACGCGTGATGCCTTGTCGAAGCAAAAGTATGAGGTCGTTCTCTGTCCATCCCTTGAGGCCGGTCTCGTGGAAAGTAAGATTGGGTGTTACGATCGTCTTTCCATCAGCGCCTTTCAGCCGATTACCGCCTGCCATATAACCTTTGGATCTTTCGGGCGATTGATAATCAAGCTTCAAAAAACTTTTCGAATGGCAGTGATAACAGGCAAGGTTATCAACCAGGTATTTGCCGAGGGCCAACGTATCCGCTGCGGGTTTTGGCACCGGTTGATCCGTATACCGAAGTGGTTTGGTCCGGCTTATTCCAAATTTACCGATGGGCGTGTATTTGGTTTTTCCGATGGTATTGGGTTTCGGTGCCACAAGCGCGTCGTCAGATCGCAGAAAAGTGATGATGGCGCTGATGTCTTCGTCCGCGAGGTTGGGCCGCAGCATATAGGGCATCAGCTTGCCCTGCCTGGAAATGCCTGTCCGAAAGAGAACTTTCAATTCCTGATCGCTATAATGAAAAATACCGGTAGAGGGATCGTTAGTCAGGTTTGCCGCAAATACCTTACCGACAATACCTGGGGCGTCTTTCATTTGTTTCCCCGTCAGGCTTTTCGTTTTTGCATCGTAGTGACAACTGCCACACATGAGCATGGTAAGCCGCTTTCCCTCGGCCCGGAGCTCGGGGCGCCTTACTACCGTTACACGCGCGGGCCGCTCTACCGGGTAATTCATGCGGCAGGCTTGCAGCAGTGTAAGACATGACAACAACACCATGAGCGAACGAATGATCCACTTCCTGTTTTTAAGCATGGCGCAAAAATAGCAGTTTGTGAGAACCCACCTATTATGATCGGTCTGAAACAACTATAGCTGCGGCCGAAAGTGCCATCTTGCCATTTGAAATCAACGCTGCACGGGGATCAATTTCACCTGTGAGTACCCCGCTGTGGGGCATGCCTTTATTTCTCATGCTTACCCGAAAGCCTTGTTTTGGGAACTAAGTTCCCAAGAGAGGCTTTGCTCCGAACAAGGTTTTGAAGGGCGCTCGGAAGAAACTTCCGCGCCAGGGAGGGGCATGCCCTTAAGCAGTCAAGGGTACCGTTGGGGAATCGTCTATTTGATCCACACTGTTTGTGTAAAGGCGCCGTTGGCAGCAACGTCCCATGCTTCCAGCCGCACCCATTTCCTTCCCGTAAGGTCAACTGACCGGCGGAAGGTTTGCTCGCCAAAAGCCTGCGTATCGTTAAGGTTGATCCGCTCGCGATAAACCTGCTGCCCATCACCGGAGATGATCTCGGCGTAATTCATAGGGAAAGTCCACCGGAGGCTGAACGTAACGGTTGATTTTTTACCACCGATGGAGAGCTCCTCCCCTGTGGATCTTCCGTCGACAGTGAATTCAGGGATGAGCACTTCACCTGTAGACGAGAAGAATTTTCCCTGCCGGAGCGCGTCCACAACAGGTTGCCATCCGTTCTTGTATTCCGGCAGCCTGTCCATTTTCAAATAGTTCACGTTCAGGTGCGCATACATCTCATTTTCCGGTTCAATGGTGAACAGGTCCGCTTCAGCCAGTACTTTTTTGCGATCACCCCAGTTGTTCATATCGTCCATGAGGTCGAGCACACGTTTGCCAAGAAAAGGAACGGAAAGATCGGCGGGCATCGCTTTCCACGCTGCCCCCAGAAAATGCTCGTCCTTAAAAAAAGCAGCAGACTTGTACTTATCGGGATAACCTGTTGAACCTTTTGTACGGGGATGCGCGGTCCATGCGAGCCCGTGCTCTCTTTTCAACAGGTCAAGCATCTCCCCTTCATTCGAGATGCGGTACACTTTGCCGTACCGGGGATCTTCCGTTACAAAGGGCGCCCCTTCTTTTCTCGACATGATCCAGTACACGGGTTTAGGAAAAAGTTGCAGCCAGTGACCGCCGAAAAATTCATTCGGCTCCTCTCCTGGCAGCAACAGAATGTCTTTAGACGAGAGCCGTTCGCATTGCTGAAACAAGGCGTGCAGCTCTTTTAAACGAAGGCTGTCGGGACCTTTGGGATGTGCAGTGTAATGGAACTCGCCGAGGTGAACAATGTCGACACCGGTTCTTTTAAAAACATTGATGAAGGCAGGTGTCTCCGGAACGGGTTTATTGGCCATCACCACCTTCATGATGAACTCGTTGTGAAAGTGGCTTGTCATGGTTTTATAACCCGGCAGGGCGGTATACCGGTCGTTGTTTGTAAACTTTTTCACCTCATCCAAAGCCGTGGCAGCGTTTCCACTGCTGAGCCATACAAAAAAATTCAATCGCTGCCGGGTTGTGGGTGGAGCGTTGAACCAGGGAACAAACCTCCGGTCGCCATACAGATCCTGGCGGATGCCAATGCCATACCCGTTGACCATGTTGCGGTATTGATTGCCCGCCCAGACAAACTTCAGGTTGAACGCTTCATCCAGTGGATAAAAATACTGATGGGGTGCCGGAAACAGGGCCAGGCTTCCGTTGCTGTTTTCTCCGACAATGCTTCTGTATTTTACCTGCAGGTTTGTGGCGCTGTCAGCGGTGTTGGGGTTTGCCGATCTCATTTGTTTGTTCACATCGCTCCAGCCGATCTGTTGCCATGCTGCGTTTTTTGAGACCAGCCCTGCGTCATATAAGATAGCGGTTGAGTCAATGTCAGTAGACATCACCGCGGCAATGTTCATCAAAGGGCTTCCATTATATAACGTTATTTGCAACGTACCGGTGAACCCGGGCGCTTTTAAGGAACCGATGCTGATGACCGTTCTTGTGCCAACGCTGCTGATCGCGGCGGACTGTTTTTCGAGATCGATGTTGTAGGACCTGAAAGGTTTATTGGGAACTTTGTCGAAGAAAATATTCCATCCGTTCTGCGATATGAGGTCGCGCTTGCCAACGGTCAGCACGAATGCGGGATCGAGGCCTGACGCGATCGGGTGATCCACACGTGCTTCCTGCAGCCCGATACTTTTAAAGATGGGCTGCCGGGCAGAAAGGTCAACGGTAAGTTTGCCGGTTTTGTTTTTTCCGGCGGGCCACATTACCGACAGCACCTCTCCGTTGGCTGTCACAGTTGCTCCGTTCTTCCGGTTGAAATCCTTGAGGTCTACTTTTACCTGCGCTTGTAACGTGCTATATGAAATGATGAAAAGAAATACAATATGATATCGCATGTGGTCTAACGCATTAAGTTCTGTAACATGGTTTCAGCCCGGCTAAAATAGCCATAATTGCAATGTATCCTAACAGCTCGGTTTAAACGGAGACGCTCAATGTCATGGGCGTTGCCTGTTCATGGCGCGTCGATCGCGATGCCCTGATCTGACGCGTGCGTTACGTGCCAGCAAAAGCGTACCTCGATCCGGATTACCTGTGGCACGTGAAATACCAATGCACAATATTCAATTTTGCTTCGTAACTTAAGTAGCATTTGCCCGCCGCCTCTCCGCCCGATTGCCTGCGTGCCCCTTTCATCGTACTGGATCTTCCATAAAAAAGGCATGACCTGTTCGCGTGATCCTGGATGTGAGATGTGAGACCCGGTGGTTATCGGGAGAGATTGAGTGTATTCATCTGTTCTTAAAAGAGAAAGTGAAAAACCATCAAAAGCAGCCCGTCTGTACTTAAATTCAACCGGAGGGGCAATATCAGAATTAGGGATCGCTTCATCGGTTTTTTTACTATTTTGTCTCGGAAAAACAGTTAATAAAACACCTGGATTTATAATGCAAGGAGATGTAAGGGGCTTCTTTCGGAATTTTGAAGCTATGCTTTTATCTGTGAGGTCACGTTGCGCGATATTCCTGATTTTCGGTTTTATTCCCCTGCAAGTTTTTGGCTTTACGCCTCCGCAAGCGCCTTCGTTGGGCGGATTAAAGTTTCACGGCAGCGAACAACCGATCAACCAGCGGACATCGTACGACGTTTTCGGGGATAAAACTGCCCGGTTTTCGGACCATTTCAACATAGAATTCAACCTGTCGCTCTATCCTGCAACCAAGATCGGATACCTGATCCGGATCAAGAACAAAGACAACAACCGGATCTATAACCTGTTCTACGATGGCCAGGGCGGTCACCTCAACTTTCAATTCAACGAAGAAGGTACCAACAACCTGATCGTTGCCGACATGGACAAGGAATTGCTCAACCTGCAATGGTTCAAAATGAAGATCGCGTTCGACCTCAAAAGCGATTCCATCAAGCTGACCATCCACAACCGCACGTTCGGCGCCGCCGCTAAAGACCTGCCCGACTCCTATCAACCGGTGATCCTCTTCGGCAAAAGCGATCATATTATCGATGTGCCTTCATTCGCTATCAAAGACCTCTCCGTGGGCAACCAGGAGAAGTACATTTTCGCCTTAAAGGAAAGTGAAGGTAACATCGTTCATGACATCAGCGGTAAAAACTTTGGCACTGTTGCCAATCCGGAGTGGCTCATGAATGACGCGTACCACTGGCGGTATAAAGTTTCATTTCAGTCGCAGTCGGTGGCCGGCGCCAACTACAATCCTGAAAAGAAAGAGATCTATTATTTCAACAGGGATTCGCTGCACGTTTACAACGTCAGGTCAGGCGATACGCAGATCAAGGTCTTCGAAGAGAAATGTCCCGTGAAACTGATCCTGGGAACGAACTTCCTCGATACAGGCCACAACAAGCTGTATTCTTACGAGGTCTATTATGCCACACCCAATGACAACTACGATGGGGCTACGGTAGCCAGCCTCGACCTGAATACGTACCGATGGACGGCCGAAAATTTTGAGCAACTGCCCACGCAGCTCCATCACCATGGCTCCTATCTCGATCCATCCACGGAGCGGTATACCATCTTCGGAGGTTTTGGGAACATGCATTTCAGCAAGACTTTCTTCTCCTACGATCTGCAAAAAAAACAATGGACCACCACCCTGGAGGATCTTAAAGGAGACCCGATCTCGTACCGTTACTTTTCGTCTGTGGGGTATTTAAAAAAGAACAACTCCATATACATCTTCGGCGGCATGGGCAATGAATCGGGCGAACAGACCGTGGGGAGAAAATACTATTACGATCTTCACCGGGTAGACCTCACTACGAAGCATGTTACAAAACTCTGGGAGATCCCCTGGAAACGGGATAATGTGGTTCCCGTAAGGGGCATGGTGATCCTGAACGATTCCAGTTTTTACACGTTGTGTTACCCGGAGCATTTTTCTCAATCGTTCCTGAAGCTGTACCGGTTTTCGCTGAAGGATGGCAGTTATGAAATACTGGGCGATTCGATCCCCATCTACTCCGATAAGATCACAACCAATGCCAACCTGTATTACGACAGCGCGCTGAACAACCTGTATGCGGTGGTTCAAGAGTTTGATGATGACATTTCTTCGAACCTGAAGGTTTATTCCCTGGCATTCCCTCCTATCACAGCCCAGGAGCTGGCCGGGTATTCGATGGAAAAGAACGCGAACACGGTATTGATAATTCTCCTCTCGGGCGCATTGGCCGCGGGCATCGGTTATCTTTTATTCCGGAAGCTGAAGTCCAAGCATCGCCGCGGTGAAGAGGAATCCAGGAACGAATCGCTTGGGGACCATAAGACAACAACAGCAACAAGATCCAACGCCATTTATCTTTTTGGCGATTTCACTGTACGCGACAGGAAAAACCGTGATATCACCTACCTGTTCAGCGAACAGCTCAAACAAATATTTTGTCTCATACTGCAGCACAGCACCTCGGAAGAAGGCATCACTTCTCAGCGCCTCAGCAACATCCTGTGGCCTGACAAACCTGCCGATAAGGTGAAAAATTCCAGGGGTGTTACCATCAATCATTTGCGCAAAGCGCTCAGCGAGCTCGATGGAATAGAGTTGATCTATGAGAAAGGTTATTTCAAGATCGTACAAACCGAAGCACTCTACTGCGACTACACGCGGTGCCTGCAGATCATCGCCGCCAATGAAGTACAAAAATACAGGGATGAGTTCGTTGAGATCTTAACCCGCGGCAAATTTTTACAGATGTCTGACCACGCTGTATTTGATTCATTCAAGGAAGAGGTGGAAAAGAAACTGGAACCGGTGCTACGCATTGAAATGGAAAAAAGTTTTGACGCCGAGCTTTACCAGACCACCCTTGCTTTGGCCGAAGCCATCTTCAACATCGACCCGCTGAACGATGCAGCCCTGACCTTCCAGATCAAAGCGATGCAACGGTTAAAGATGAATGATGAGGCCAGGATCCGGTACCAGGCTTTTGTGATCGAGTATAAAAAGATCATGGGGACGGACTACCCGGTGAAATGGTAATCGGTATTCGGTAACCGGTATTCGGTAGGCCCGTGGTTAGGATTTCAACTGATTACTGATCACCGACTACTGATTACCGATTACTGATCACCCTTTTACCGACTCCTTCGAAAGTGATCTTCACGGGTTTGATCAGGCCCTGCTCGTCAAAGTACATCCGGTCGATACAGGTTTCGCGGTGATTTCCATCGGTCTCACCTAACGGCCTGCGGTGATAAACGATGTAATACTCATCGGTGCCGGGAATATTGATCACCGAATGGTGACCTGCACCCGTGGCTACTTTTGGATCCTGTTCCAATATTTTTCCCACTCTTTCAAACGGTCCGAAAGGCGAGTCTGCAACGGCGTAGGCTACACTATAATTCGGGCCGGTCCATCCGCCTTCGCTCCACATGAAGTAATATTTACCGTTACGAATAAACATAAACGGGCCTTCCACATAACCCTTGGGGGTGATCTCCTTAAACTTTGTACCGTCTTCGAAAGGAGCAACGCTTTTAAAATCGTCCGTGAGTTTTACAATGTTGCAGTGGCGCCACCCGCCGTAGATCATATAATACTGGCCATCCTTATCGTGGAAAACAAACTGGTCGATGGGTTGCGCGCCGTTATGAAACTTGTCGATCAGCGGCTTTCCCAAATAATCCTTGAACGGGCCGCCGGGAGCGTCAGAAACACCGATGCCGATCCCACCTGTCTCGTTGTCGTTCTGAATGTCATTGGCCGCAAAAAACAGAAAGTACTTATTATCCTTTTTAACAATGGCGGGTGCCCACATGGCACGTTTTGCCCACTTAACCGCTGTTGTGTCGATGATGCGCGCGTGTTTCTTCCAGCTCACAAGATCTTTAGAAGAGAAGGCATCCATAAAAACCTGATCCTTGTACGGCGCTGAGTACGTAGGATAGATCCAGTACTCCTTACCGAATACAACACCTTCCGGGTCGGCATACCAGCCTTCAAAAACCGGGTTGTGGTTGTTGCCTGTTCTTTTCTGCGCGTGCGAAAAATGGAAAAGAAAAATAAGGACAATGGAAAAGGTGGCTATGAATGCCTTTCTGTATTTCATCGGGTTATAATTATCAGATTTCTTCTTAAATGCAAAACGCAAAGAACGCAAAGGAAACGCAAAGAACGCAGAGGAATGTACTCCAATACTTCCTCTGATCTGCGCAGATCCTTTTGAATCTGTTATATTCTATATTGTCAGAGAACGCAAAGATTTCGCTAACGCTCGTTCAAAAGATTGTCGAAAAAACCTCTGCGGTCCTCCGCGATTGCCTCCGCGTCCTCTGCGGTTAAATGATCTCAATGGTTATTCAAATGCAAAGGGCGCAAAGGAAACGCATAGAAATCGCAGAGGAATGTACTCTAATACTTCCTCTGATCTGCGCAGATCCTTTTGAATCTGTTATTTCATATTGTCAGAGAACGCAAAGGTTTCGCTAACGCTCGTTCAAAAGATTGTCGAAAAAACCTCTGCGGTCCTCCGCGATTGCCTCCGCGTCCTCTGCGGTTAAATGTCATTTCTCTTCCAGCATCTTAATAAAATAACCGCCTACCACCGAACGCGCCTGGAATCCCACCTGTTTGGCATCGGGGGTCTCATACCAATCGCTCATAGGAACACGGTCTGGCGTTTCAGTAACAAAACCATACACCGGCTTGATGAACTTCCTGAAGGTTGCTGTATCATCAGCCAACGTAGCGGTCCAGACGATCCAGTCTGCCTTGGTATAAGTTCTCCGGTTGTCCAGCGGCAATCCGTATTGGTTCTGCTTCGTAAGATAATAGGCAATTTCTTTTTGCAACACTTCTTTGGGGAAAATACCGAGGTTCAGCAATTTATCCCACACGAGGTTGTACTTCTGGCTCCAGGTGCCGGGCTGATCGAACGTGAGGCGGAAATGATCTCCGTCGTTGGCCATTTCGATCCACTGCTGCGCCATCTTCCTGGCTTCTGCGGTATATTTTGCGGCTACATCCTTTTTGCCCAGCATGTCGGCCAGCTTTCCGTAACCTGCAATGCCCATGATGGCTTTTGCCGAGAGGTTTACGTTGTGGGCAAAATGTCCTGCGAAATCGTCGGTGCAAAGCTGGTTCTCCGGATCGAGGCCGTGCTCCAGCAGGTAGTTGGCCCAGGTGGTCAGCGCGCCCCAGTGTTTTTCGGCGTAATCAGCTTTACCTTCCACATCGGCAATGGCTGTTGCCAGGATCAGCATGTTGCCACATTCTTCCACGGGCATATCGCCGCCGTAGGTCTGTCCATTGGCTTTGGGATAGGTGCCTACGTCGTGTGCCGCAAACGGCTTGGTCCATTTCCCACTCTCGGTGTAGTAAAAGATCGGGTTCAGCATACCTTTCAGCAGCTCGGGATTGTACTTGAGGAACAGCGGCGCAGAAGGATAGGTCACATCCACGGTTCCGATCGAGCCGTTGCTGAAATTCTCTTTTGACAGGAAGAGCGTGTTGCCCGCGGTATCTTTCACCAGCTTGTGCGCTGCAATGGACTGACGATAGGCCAGCAGACAAAGGCCGGCATAATGTTCACCACCCGCTGCAAGGGCTTCCTCGTAGATCTTGCTATCAACGCTATCACAACGCGCCATAATTTTTGCGTGGTCGGCCGCCGCGGCAGTCAGGGCCTGGTCAAAGCTCACCTGCCCGTCTTTGGTCCACCATGCTTTCAGGTTCTTTCCAAAATACTGGATGGATTCAATATCATCGTAGGCCAGCATTACATAACCTGTCGCCGGTGTTGACGAAACCTTTCCGAGGTGATCTGTGAATGCCAGTACCAGCATTGCTTTTGTCATCAGCGTGGTGATCTTTTCGCCGGCAGAATTTATTTTCCCCGTTTTCAGAAAAGACTGCTTCATGTCCGAAAAATCACCAATGGCCTGCGATCTGTTTTCGGATGCTTCGCACGCGAGGTAAAAATACCCCCAGTCTATACGCACGTTGTCACCCTTCTTCTGCAAAACGGGTTGCTCGGTAGTTCCTGTTTTACCGAAGCTGATGTTTCCTGTTTTTCCGGTTGTTACTTCAACTTCCTGGTTCAGCTCGTTCACAGCCCACTCCGGTGTGGCTTCAAAATAAACTTCCACATCGTGCGATTGGCCGTCTTTTGAAACTGCTTCATAGCTCACGTAGTTCACGGGGCGCGACAGCAGATCCAGGTCATTCATCAACAAGGGTGAAGCAAATTCAAGGTGCAGGTCCACCGGGCCGCATGTGAAATCATATTTCGTTTGCGTAGCTGTAATTTGTACACGCTTTTGGGTTGCAGCCTTTTCAAAAATAGGTTTGGCATCACTTTCCTTGAAAATGCCAAAATCAACATAAGCCAAACCACCACGGTCGAGGCAATGCGCGGCGATGATATTTTTTCCGTCAGCACGGAGCAGGCTTCTGTCGAGTTTCTCCATGACATGCCCCCTGGCCCGGTTGCCTGTATTGACGATCTGTGTGCCGTTCAGGTAAAGCTCAAAATCGTCGTCGTGCGCATAGACCAGGTAAAGCTCCTGCCCCGGGTTTACTGCCGGCAGTGTAAATTCCCTGCGTACCCATATTTCCTTTGTTTGCCAGGGCGTGTTGGTTTCAAAAGTGTTCGGCGTACCGAATCCGGCTTTGCCAGTTTTCCAGGAGGCATCTTTAAAACCAGGTTGCTCCCAACCTTTGGCAGGTGCTTTGGTTACGAATTTTCCTTGCCAGGCTTCGTGTTTTGCCGTGGGCAGAACAGGTTGCAGTGGGATCTCTTCCTTGCCGAGGAAGCGATAAGTTTGGCCGTCAACACGAATGGCGCCGATCAGCGACTGATTCCTGCCCGTCCAGTGTTTTACCGGTGTTTGATACAGGGTGTCGGAGGTTGACCAGGCGCTCGTATACGGATCGATCGTTACCAGCGGATAAGCCGGCGCACGCAATTTCAGGCCCGCTTCTTCTTTTTGTGATTTCCGGGAACATGCTCCCAGGGCAATCACCACGACAAAAAATACCTGTATTCGACTAAAAGATGTTTTGAACATAAGGCTTATTTACAATTCATTTTTTTTCCAATATAGATCGTATACGCAATAAAAGTCAGTTCGCTCCGAGGCCCCGCCTTCTCCGCCCACCGGCGGATACGTCGGGCACAGCGCTGGAGCCTCGTCATATGCCGTTCGGACTCAACCCAACCCGCGCTTTCCCCTTCCAGGCCAAAGGTTGGCTTATGTACTCACGTCATATGACTGAAAGGAAAATGCAATGAGCAAGTAGTGCCGGCAACATATTTATTTTTCGTTTGAGAATGAATACGGAAAGTCACTTTTATTTACGCCCCTGCCTTTATTGGGTGCCGCACTCATTGTAAAATTGATCTTCGCGCCCTTCAGCAGCTCTTCGTGTGTCACGTAATTTTTTGAATACTGCTTACCGTTCAGCTTCATATCAGCGATATAGCGGTTTTCTTTGGAATTATTATCTGCCTTTATCTCGATCTGCTTTCCATTCTCCAGCTCAATTTTTACAGACCTGAACAAGGGAGATCCCATGACGTACTCGTTACTGCCCGGACATACGGGATAAAAACCCAACGCAGAGAAAACGTACCAGGCAGAGGTTTGCCCGTTGTCTTCGTCGCCACAATATCCGTCAGGCGTTGCTGCGTAAAGCTTGTCCATGATCTCGCGGGCCCAGTACTGGGTTTTCCACGGTTCGCCGCCATAGTTATACAAATAAGCCATGTGCTGGATCGGTTGGTTGCCATGCGCATATTGCCCCATGTCCATCACCTGCATTTCGCGCATCTCATGGATCATCGAACGGCTTTCCATGCCCCGCGAGCCCGGAATGATAAAAACAGAGTCGAGCATCGATACAAATTGTTTTTGTCCGCCCATCAGCTGGATCAATCCCTGAAGGTCGTGGAAAACAGACCAGGAGTAGTGCCAGCTGTTTCCCTCTGTAAAATCGCGGCCCCAATCGGCAGGATTAAAAGCATCGGAAAAAGAACCATTGGCTGCGCGGCCTGCCATCAGCTTACGTTTTGGGTTATAGACGTTTTTATAATTCAGGGCCCGCTTCGCGTAAACCTCAATTTCTTGCTGCGGTTTGTTCAGCGCTTTTCCCAGGCGATAGATGGTCCAGTCGTCATAGGCATATTCCAACGTGCGCGCTACATTCTGATCGATGTCCACATCGTTGGGGATATACCCATATTTATTGTATTGCTCATACCCTTTCCTTCCCGAAGCGGAAACTTTAGGGTGCACGTTGTTGGCGCCGTGCTTCAGCGCCTGCCACAAAGTCTCGATCTCATATCCGCGCAATCCTTTCAGGTAAGCATCCGCAACAACAGAGGCTGAATTGTTGCCCACCATGATATCGCGGTGCCCCGGGCTTGCCCATTCAGGAAGAAAACCACTTTCCTTATACGCATTCACAAGGCCTTCCTGCATTTTTGCATTCTGAGAAGGATATAAAAAATTCAGGAACGGGAACAAGCTGCGAAAGGTATCCCAGAAGCCGGTGTCGGTAAACATATAACCGGGCAACACCTTGCCGTTGTACGGGCTGTAGTGAACCACTTTACCATCGGCATCGATCTCGCTTAAGTTTCGCGGGAACAGTACAGACCGGTAAAAAGAAGAATAAAATGTTCTGAGGTTGTCGATGTTATCGTCTTCAACCTTGATCTTTCCCAACACTTCGTTCCAGCGCTGCTTTCCTTTGCTCACAACCTGGTCGAAGCCAGAGTCGCCCAGCTCTTTCAGGTTGATCAACGCCTGTGCCTCGCTGATGAACGATGAAGCTACACGCGCGTGCACCTGCTCGTTATCGGTGGTTGAAAAACCGATAATGGCCCCGGCATGGTTGCCTTCAAATTGCTTCTCTCCTTCTGTGATCTTACCATCTTTAACCGTTGCGAAATAAGAGAACGGTTTATCAAAAACAATCACAAAGTAGTTCCTGAAATTTTCAGGCACGCCTCCACTGTTGCGGGTGGTGTAGCCAACGATCTTTTTCTCTTCGGGAATGATCTTCACGAACGATCCTTTATCAAAAGCATCTGTAACAATGAATGAGCGCTTGCTGTCAGGGAACGTGAAGCGGAACATCGCCGCCCTTTCTGTCGGGGTTATTTCCGTGGTCACATCATGATCGGCCAAATGCACCTTGTAGTAATAAGGCCTGGCAACTTCTGCTTTATGCGAAAACCAGCTGGCACGGTCGTTCTCATTAAAAACAGCTTTACCGGTGACAGGCATAATGGAGAATTGTCCATAGTCGTTCATCCATGGGCTGGGCTGATGGGTTTGTTTAAATCCCCTGATCTTGTCGGCCGTGTAAGTGTACATCCAGCCGTCGCCCATCTTGCCGGTTTGGGGAGACCAAAAGTTCATCGCCCAGGGAAGTGCAATCGCCGGATAAGTGTTGCCGGTCGAAAGCTCGAACTTGGAATTTGTTCCCACCAGCGTGCTGACATAACTGACAGGATCGGAGACCTGCGCATTTACTTGCAGCAAACAACACCCTAAAAAAACCGCCACCGATAATCCTAATTTCTTAACCATTTCATTTTCTTGTTTTTCGTTTCAAATATCAAATGCATCTCCCGCAGATTTCGCAGATGAGCGCACATGGATGCAGAAATATTAAATCTGCGTTCATCAGCGTTCCCGATAGCTTTCGGGACTGCGGGACCTGTATTTACCAACTCACTTCTATTACAACACCCTCCGGATTGTTTTCGAAGCCCAGGAAAAGGGTTTTGCTTGCATCGTCCCACGAGGTATTCGATTGTAACACCTTGCCGGTGGCATCGGTCACTTCTACCCTGGTTGCTTTTTGCGGCAACAGTACTCTCATCACGTTGTTGGTGTTCAGGGGACTTTTGGCTACGAAGGAGTATCCGTTCCTGGTTACTTTTTCATCGTAAACTCTTGCAGCCGCTGCTAACACTTGCGGTGTTCCTGGGTTTTTAACGCTGCCGATGTTGTATAAAAACGCCTGCTCTCCCGGGTTCACTTGTTTTTCATCAAGAACAGGAATTTCAGGATCGAAGAGATCGATCAATTTTCCCCTGATGGTGTAGGGAGTCTGGTCGGCGTTTTCGTTCACGACGGAAATGATCTCGTACGGTCCCCTTGTCAGGGTGAAGTGATTTTTAAACGTGAGTGCTCCGCTGCCGGATCCTGCTTCGTACAACCGCTTGATGGTGTTTACAAATTCTGTGTCGGCGTTCTCTTGTAACACAAACTCTTTCGGGTCGTTGCGCAGAATGCAGACCTTGCCGTTTCCGTATTTGTATTCGCCTGCTTTGAAAGGTTCTTTCAAACCAAGTTTCAGGAACAGGTGCTCAGACGGTGCTTTGAAAGTATTGCCACCCGTGTTCCACCACTCCTGCACACTTTGAAAAGCATCTTCGTCGCGACCGCAGTATACGAGAACGCCACCTTTCTTCACCCACTCGGCAATGTGATCGTGCGCGGCCTTGTCCATGGGTTTCATGTTAGAATAAGACATCACCAGGATCTTTACATCCTTCCAGGTCTGGGCGAAAGAAACATTCTCTATGTGAACGGTTTTAACAGGAACACCCCGTTTCAACAAAGGAAGTGCCTGCCCGTAAAAATTGGAGAGCTGCGGATCTTCGTAACCATTGTGCGTGGGGAAGCGCTGGAACATCAGTGAATTGCTCATCAGGATGCCGATGCCTTGCGAGCCGCTCACCTTGTTCTGAGACAACGGCATGTTGTTCAGGGTGTTGATCATCACCTGCATCTGGGTTGAATAGAAACGCGGGATCTGCTCCTTTTTATCACTGTTGGCGCTGGTGCGATAGTACCCTTCATAGATGCGGTCCGGCCAGGGCATCACTTCATAATCGGCGATCATGGGGTACAGCAGCTGTGCTGCAAAAGTTGCCTGGTAATTTTTTTTGTAGTCCGCCCAGTCGCGGGGCCAGTCTTCGATCGGGTCGGTCAGAAAAAACATCTTCCTTCCCGTAGGCGCCGTCATCGACTCCATTGACCCGTACTCCAGGAAAGCAGTTTCAAAGACACGTTCTTTTCTTTGCCCATTGAAAAAGTTGGGCTCACGTGAGGTGCCCGTCCATACCTGAGCGATGTAGCCATCCACACAAGGCAACGAGGCCAGGCTGGCTTCGGGACTCACGATCATCCACTGTGAATAATTTACAAGCGAGTGTGTTGGCACGTAGCACCGAACGTTCATGCCTTTGCTTTTACCGTACGCTTTGGCGAAGGTGAAACATTCGTTCAAAGCCCGGTAGTAAAGGTGATACTTCAGCTTGTTTGACAGGTAGGTATTTTCAGGCGATTCGTGCTGGGGCCTCCAGTCGAAGCCATAATATTCTTTCCATTCTTTCTTAAAGGCGGTGCTATAGCCTGACCGTGCCCAGAACTCAGGCTCCTCCAGGTAAATAGCGTCGATGCCTGCGTCGATCACACGTTTGATAACGCTTTCTTTCATGTACCTGATAAAGTTCATCGAAGGCACGATGTACGGAACCATACGCCCGTGCCATATCGTGTCTCCTTTCTGAGTCACCTGCCCTTCGTCGAGGTGCATCTTTCCATCCCACTTGCCGGTGAAATAATCCTGGTATTCGCCCCACGCAATGCCGGTCATAAAATGCGTTGTGTATCCTTTGTCGCGCCAGGTTTGAACACGTTGCTCAAAGGTGAGATCTCCTTTCCGGTGATGATCTTTCACGCTGTAAACAATCGCTACGTCTGCCCGCACATCGGTGACAGGTTTCCAGGGATTGGAAGTTTGAAATGTTGTTTTTTCTCCGGGCTGGTCTTTTGATCTCTGTTTTTGCGGCGGCTGGGAACAAGCCTGAAAGAGAAGTGCCACCAGCAGATAAATAATGATCGGTTTTCGCATTGATATAAGTACGCTTTGTTAGATAAAAAATCAACCCCGCTGGTGGAAATGCCGGTCACTATAACCCTCACCCAAAAAAAGAGATTTAGTGATGACCTGACATCCTGTGCCAGCGAGGTTTTAACCGGTAATCGGTAACCGGTAATCTGTATTCGGTTTTGCGCAGATACACAGACTACTGATTACTGATCACCATTTCAGGGGATCATCAGCTGCAGGGCTTCATTGTAATTCCACCTTCTTGTTCCGCTGCCTTTGGGTGTATCGTAGTTGATCCGCGCCGCTGCCCGGATGAAGACCACTCTTCCCGAAGGAATGGTGCCGCTGGATTCGATGGTAACGGTCTGTCCCAGCAAAGCATTGAACGCTGTGCCGGAATATTCGATCTTGTTAGACCAGCGCTCGTCACGGGCACGATAGCCGACTGACGAAGAATAGCTGACAAACAACTGGATGTCGGTAACATTGAGGAAGCTGGCGCTATAACCGCCCATCGGTTCGATCTTGGCCTGGAAATCAGCTGCCGATACACCGCGGGTGACACGCACCTGGGCTTTGACCTTACCATTGACCACCGTAGGCTCTCCTACCCATTCTACCTTGAGGAAAGGTTGCACTTCGAACTTCACCTGCTTCTTGCCGGCGATCTCCAGCGTCTGGGTTTCATCCGCCAGCGGAACACCACGATCGTCCTCGCGAAGCAAAGGAATGAACGGCCCGTCGATGCGGACGTTGTACGTGCCTTTGAAGAGCTTCGTATTCTGGAACGTTCCGTCAGGCATGCAAAAGAAGTCGGGGTTGGGCGTGACGTTGTCGCCATAGCTCAGCTCGGTCAACCGAACACGGATGCCTTCACTTCCCTGGTCGGTAAGCACGGGCTCGCCGGTCTCTGCATTCACCACCTGGCCCTGCAACGTTTCTGCAGGCACGTCCTTGTTGTCGATCTCAAACAGGCTGCAGGAAGTAAAAGAAACCAGCCCGAGCAACGATATATAAAATGATATCTTCTTCATTGTTGTAGTTCTTAGTTGTTCATAGTTCATTAACGGTTCGGCTGCTGGTCAATGACCGAGCTCTTGGATACTTCGCCTGTTGGGATGCCAAAGTAATAGTCAATGATATTGTATTCGAACGTTTTCAGGCTCACCCATTGGAAACGTGCATCGAAGAAATATTTACCGCTTTGGGTTGAAAAGAACGGGTACAGGCCACGGAAGCGATAGCGGGCGTTGCTGCTGTAGGCATCTTTGTTCCGGGTCTCACCCCAGAAGCCGTCGCGTCCTTCGTAGTGTTGCACTCTCCAGCGGCGCAGGTCCCACTTGGTTTTCTGTTCCATCGCAAGCTCTTTCCGGCGTTCTTTCCTTACGATGTTACGTCCGGCTTCGTCCGGGGTAATGGTACCGGCAACCAGTGTTGCTCCTGCCCTTTCGCGGATGTCGTTTACCGCTGAGGTCGCTACCTGCATCAGGTCAGCGCCGTCGGGAGAAGTTTCGCCGGCCAGCGCAAGCTCTACTGCCGCCTCTGCTGCATTGAGCAATACCTCGGCATAACGCATGAGGATAAAAGGCTGCGCCGATTTGCCTTCGGCAGGCACAAAAGAAGGATCAGGGTTCAGCCACTTGCGGCCCAGCAACCCGGTAAGACAGCCTTCACCATTGTCGTAGAACGGACCGTTGAGTCCGGCTGCCGTGATCGTACCGCTGTTGTAAGGCACGTTCTCCTGGCCATTGCCTTCGCGCGAGCTCAGGTACAGTGATTTGGGCGCCTGCGTGTAAGCACCCAGTTGCTGGTAACGTGTTTCAGCCGTTGCGTAGGAGTAGTTATTGAACAGTGGCTTCACCGGCGTAGCACCTGTGTATACCCCTGCACGGATCTCGATCTCTTTCGCCTTGAACACATCGCCGGGGAAGATCACATAAGCGCGAAGACGAGGCTCTGCATTTTTGAAAAACTCCATGGGCGTATTGTACAACACGTAATCTCCTTCTGTATTCGAAGCTCCGGTTGTAACCCTTATCGTGCCATCAGCATAACGATCGAAACCTTCAAACAGCTCCACAAAATCAAGCGTCGGACAGGTGCCTGATGCCAGTGGCGACTTAAAGATATACGGCGAGTTGTAGGCGTCGTAGCTGTGGGTGGAAGTAGGATACACATACTCTTTCACCAGGATGTTCTCAGGGCTGGTGAGGTCGCTGAACATGTCTACCATGTTCTGATATTGTGCATCACGGTTGCCTGCAGCCCATTTTCTATTATAGAGCGAGTACCCACCACCAGTGATCACCTGCCGGGCAGACAGATAAGCTTCTCTGAAATATTTCCTCGAAGCTGTTTGCCACGACTCCGGTGCAAAACCCATCACGCGTACGCCTGTTTTCAAACCCGTACCGGTAAGACGGCCCGAAACAGACTCGTTGTATTTGGCCACACTACCGGCATACAACATGGCTTCTGATTTGAATGCCAGCGCCACATATTTGTTTGCCATACCTCTTTCAGGGCTGGTGGGCTGCAGCAAAGCAGCGGCCTGATCAAAGTCGGCCAGCACCTGATTCCAGGTTTCTTCTTCAGACGCACGGGGCACTTCCAGCTGCTCAGATTCGCCGGGATAACGGATCACTTTTGTCACCAATGGCACACCACCAAAACGGCGCGCCATCGCATAAAATACGGAAGCACGCGCAAAGTAGGCTTCGCCCAGGTAATGGTTGTACGTTACCTCAGGAAACGAGCTTTGATATTTCGGCAATGTTTCAAGCAGGTAGTTGGCATCGCGCAGCAAAATAAACGCGTCCTTCCAATAAGGTGTGTCCTCGCCGGTAAACGCCCTGCAGATGCCATCGCGGTTCAGCGCCTCGCCGGTGCCTTCGATACCCATGGCATTGAGCCACCCGTCGTAACGCAGGCCCCATTGCGCCTGGTACTTGAAATCCTCGAACGGCATCCTGCTATACATCCGGGCCAGGTAAACTTTCATACCGGATACACTCGTCATCAGTGTTTCGTCGCCTACCACATTCGGAGGCGGAACATCGAGGTCCGCACAGGCGGAGCAGTACAACAACGCGGTCAGGAAAACTATATATATCCTTTTCATAATAAACATCTCATAAGTTCTTTAACATCACCTTTTAAAATCTGGCCGAAACGCCTACGGTATACGACTTGTTGAGCGGATACAACCGTCCCAGCTCATCGTCCGGATGTTCCGGGTCAACAAACTTCACACCCGTTATCGTGAACATGTTGTAGGCATTGGCAAACACGCGCAGGTTCATGGAAGCCAGTGCCCTGACCTTTTTCGGCAGCGTGTAACCAAGCTCGATGCTCTTCAGACGGAGATAAGCTGTGCTCACACGGTTGAACGCTGAATTATTGCGCGGGTATCTTCCGGTGTAACCATAGTAGCCACTGGCCCACACGGTTTCAGGGTTGTAAGGATCTGCCAGCGGATCCACGGGATGCCAACGGTCGAGGTACTGCTCAAGTGTACCGCCTCCATTGGGTCCCCAGATGGAATACAATGGCTCTTTATATTCCATAGACCCCAGCGCCGATCCCTGGAAAAGGAAGTTCATATCGAAATTCTTGTAGGCGCAATCGAACGCTAGGCTGTAGTTCAGATAGGGCGTTTGATCATAGGCAAAAGGATGCTGGTCCTGGTCGTTGATCTCGCCATCGCCGTTCCAATCTTCGTATTTATAGTCGCCGGGTAATACATCGCGGTCTTTGTAAATAGGATATGACCAGATATCTTCCCAGCTCGTATAACGCCCCGCGTCCTCGAAGCCGAACTGCACGCCCTGATAGCGGTTGTTGAGGTTGTCGTTCTTCCAGGCGTCATAGGAGTTTCCCCAGGGCCCCTTCTCGACCGCAACCAAATGTTTTCTGCGGGTAATGGTACTGATGGCTTTTACGCCATAAGAGACCTGGCCGATGGTGTTCCGGTGCGAGAGCTCCAGATCGATACCGAACTGACGGTCGCTGTTCACGTTCTCCCGCGGCGCATCGGTACCTACAACGGTAGGGATGGTTGCATTACGGCGCTCCAGCAGTCCTTCGCGACGACGGTCGAAATAGTCTATTGAAAAACCGAACAGGCCGTTCCACCCTTCGAAGTCCACACCGATGTTCACGGTATGCGCTTCCCACCAGGTGGCCTGCACGTTGGGAACGATCAGGTCTACACCGTTAACGAACTGGCTGCCGAACACATAACCCGGCGCGTATTTGTTATAATAGCCCGCGCCCGCGTTCTCTCCTTTTGCCGGATAGAGATAACCAGGGTACCAGTCGTATTCCAGGTCACCATCATTGGCCGTTATGCCATAGCTGGCACGCAGCTTCAGCTGATTGACAAACTGCAGGGCCGAAATGTTCTTAAAGAACGATTCCTCCGACAGGCGCCAGCCGACAGATCCCGAGGGGAAGAAGCCCCATTGGTTGTCTGCAACAAATTTCGAGGAGCCGTCATAACGGAACTGGGCTTCAACGATGTAACGATCGGCATAGGTGTAATTCACCCTTCCCAGCACGGCGGAATTGGCGATCTGGTAGAGGTCGTCCCGGGTGCCGCTCATACCGCTGATCTGACCTTCATTGACACCACCGAGCAGGTAATCCATGGCAAATGCAAGGTTGCGCTGGCCGTAGAAGTTATCACCCTTCTTCTTCTGACTTTCCCAACCCAACAGCGCGGCTACATTATGTTGCGTGCCGAATGTGCGGTTATAGTTCAGCAGGAACTGCCCCAACAGTTGTTGCTTGGACCACAATTCACGCCTTAACTGGTTCGGCGAGCTGGCATTATACAATTTGGAAGTATACGTGTCGGTGGCAGCATTGTAGGCGTATTGATAGTACTCTTTGCGGTAAGCTGTGTTATCGTCATTCCGGTAATCGTAGCTGATCAGCGCTTTTGCGGATAAACCTTCCAGCGCCGGCGATATGGTTCCGAAGTCGAAATTCAGCGAGGCCGAAGACTGGAGGTATTTCTGGTTGAATTTTCTGTAACCCGAGATATCGGAGGTCATCTTGGCGATCGTATTTTCTTCCAGGTCCAGGCCCTCGTAGCTCAGCATGGTATTTTCAGGATCGGCGTATGCGGGAAACAACACACCCTGCCGCCAGTAGTTCCGAATAATATCCACGGAGCTCGAGTACGGTGTATTGCGCTGATCGGCAATACCACTCAGGTTGAGGTTGAAGGTCAATCCCTCGGCAAGCTGTGACGTAATGTTCGAGCGCAGGTTGATCTTATTATAGTTCAGGTCGCCTGATTTGAAAAAGCCTTCCTGAAAAAGATACCCGCCCGCGATGTAGTACTGGGTTTTGTCATTGCCGCCGGCGATGCTGAGATCGTGTTGGGTCTGCGGTGAAACGTCAGAGAACAGCAGTGAATTCCAATCGGCGGAACGGAGCGTGCCATTGCGGTAGGCTTCGAATTTGTCTTCCCCATAGATGATGCTGCCGCCATTGATATTGTTCATGGACTTTTCATTGTAGAGCGTCATGGTTTGATACGGATCGGCAAGCTTGGGCATGGATGCAGGCCGCTGCATGGTATACGTACCGTTGTAGGTTATTACCGGCTTACCATCTTTTGTACCCTTTTTGGTGGTAACAAGGATCACACCGTTGGCGCCGCGTACACCGTAAATAGCCGCGGAGGCATCTTTCAACGCAGAGACCTCGTCGATGTCGCTCGGGTTCAAACGTTGAAAATCGGCCATGGTACGCGGAACACCGTCGATCACCACCAGCGGCTCACCAAAACCGCGGATGTCGAAGTTGTTATTGAACGTACCCGGCTCAGCGCTTTTCTGCCATACACGAACACCGGCAACCCTACCGGTGAGCATGTTTTGTGGGTTCTCGTTTTTGGTGCGGCGCAATTCTTCATTCCTGATGTTCGACACAGCACCTGTCAGGGTAACTTTCTGCTGTGTGCCATACCCTACCACCACCACTTCGCCGAGTTGCTGAACGTCCGTCACCATGGAAACATCGATCACCGATCTTGCAGCGACCTCAACTTCCTGCGACGCATAACCGATAAATGAGAACACCAGCACGGCATTCGCGTCAGATACCTGTATCGTATACTTTCCGTCAGCGTCTGTGGTGGTTCCGCGGCTTGTGCCCTTCACCAGCACGTTCACACCCGGCAAGGTAGCGCCATCTTCAGACGATGTTACCCTGCCCGTTACCGTAACCTCCTGGAGAGGAGCCGCGGACCGATTCATATTTATAGTCTTCACTCCCGAAGCAAAAACGGAAGCAAAAACAACACACTGAACAATCATCCCGAACGCGGCATGCCTGATCAGTTTTTTTAATAATTGCCTGTAGTTATTCTGCATATGGTAAATATTGATTGGATCTACTGTTATAAATAGTCCCGATAGCTATCGGGATGAGACTTGAGACTTAAAAGTTTAAAGTTTAAAGTTTAAAGTTTAAGGTTTAAGGTTTAAGGTTTTAAGCCGTGTCATCTCATATCTCTTAATTATTCCCGTGCTCGAGCTCGTAACGCGACAATACGGCATACTCCGCGGCAAACGCAAAGTTGAACATCGCTTCTGTCTTGTTGTTGCCGTTGTCACGACTCCACCCTACCAGTAAATTGGTGGGCAGGAAACCCTTGTACAGGAAGTTGTCGTATCCGTGATCCAGGTTTTGCTGGAACGACTTGATGTAGTCACCAACCGTTCCATACGAAGGATACACGTCTACATATCCGCGCATCAGCACGCCATTGAACCAGTTCCTGAAGCCGCTGATATCATAGGTATAATATCCGGCCTTGGTCTGTCCAAGCTTTGCGAAATACTGGAAAGTGGCATCCGATAATTTCCTGGCATCATCGAGGTACGCGTTATCGCCTGTTACACGGTACAGATCGGCGCTTCCGGAGAGCATGGTGCCGCTGTTATAGGTGATCGCAGGGCCTACACGATCCTGGCAGGTGGTGCCCTTGCGGTAGGTAGTGCCATTCACGGTTTCTGTCTGAGGACTGCCTGGTGTGCAGCCACCCATCATATCGTCGTACACACCATCGGCGCGCAGCAATTTTTTCTTCTGCCATGCATATATTTTTTTAGCGAAATCCAGGTAATAGTCGCTCTTCTTCACCTGCATGGTTAGGCGGGTTTGCCTGTCTGCAGCGTCTATGTAGCTGTAGGTTACTTCATCACTCTTGCCTTTGTAAAGCTCGTATAGCCATACCAACGGACTCACCATGGGCCCATTGCTGCAGGAGTGTTTGGTAACATAACCCGGGCCCCAGGGAATACCCCCAAGCTCGGCCCCATTGGCATCACGTGTGCAATCCCATCCGTCAAGCACGTAGGCGGTCAGGTACTCCGCTTTTTGCAGGTACACGTTGTTGCCGGTGAGCTTGTAAGCCTCGAGCAATTCACGGATGAGCCACATCTGGTCATCATACACGTTTTCGATTCCCTCCACTTTGGCAGAACCTTTGGAGCCGCCGCGGTTCACACCGTATACCGACCATTCCCTGGTTTGTGTGTAAGAGACGAGCTGGAAAGTGCCCAGGTAATAATCTGCATTGTCATACAACTTGTACAGCAGCTCGGAATACCTGTTGAAATGTTCACTGTGCAGCGCCGCGTTGCCATGGTCCTTCTGCGCTTCGAGGCCGTGAAGAATGGCATTCACTGCTTCGATGGCGCTGGTATACATCCAGATACTGCCTTTCTCGTCAGAACGTACGCCGGTGTAAGGATTATAGTACCTGGCCATGGCCATGCCATCGCCTGTAAAATGAGAAGCGATGGCGTTGTCAGTGAGCTCCATGGCACGAAGCAGGTTCTGCTCCGAAACACTTACCTCCGCGGGAGGCTCGGGCGCATCGTCTGCCGTATCGCTACAGGCCGTGATGATGATCAGCAAAATAAAGCTGCAGGTAATAATGATGTTGCGAAAAATTGTCATGCTATGATTCATGTTTTTAGTTCAGCGCAATGCTGTGGATAGCCATCTTGTTCTCACCTGAGTTAGCAACGCCATTGTACACACCCAGAACGAGTGTCACATTTTTGCCGTTGAATGGTGACAGGTCGTACACAAACGACGCATAACCTTCGGGGTTGCCGGCGCTGCCATCGCCATGTTTAAACTTCCAGCAACCGTCATCGGCAGCACTGGCATCCTGTGCTGTATTGGACTGAGGAGCCACGTGGGTAACGGTACCGTTGTCTTCTATCGCGGTAAGCTTAAAGTACAGGTAGTTGGTGCCGAAGCTGCGTGTTCGCAGGGTCACCTGGTTGTTTCCTGATGCGATGGCAAATTTTGCGTACAGGTATGCTTCGGGCACTTTGGTGCTCACCTCTGGCGTACCGCGTGTTTTGATGATATAACCTTCGGAAGGGAACACCTCCGGATCTTTCTTCAACGGAACAAAAGACCAGGTTGCACCCAGGTGGCCAACCTCACGCCATTTCCGGTAGGCATCAAAATAATTATCGCGGTTGCCGCTTACAGGGCTGATGCCGGTGAAGGACTTTTTCATGTGCGGCATGGTGGACCGTACAGTTTCCTGGCTCAGCTTCCAGCCGTCAACAACGTCAGTACCGGGCAGCCAGTCCCAGTTCACTACTTTTTTATCGGCAAAACGAATGGCGCGAAGAACAAGCTGTTTCCAGTAGTCGCCCGTAGCCTGGCGGTAAATGCCAATGGCAATGATCACTTCTTTTCCTACGTAATTGCTCAGGTCAAATTCAAAGTCGGTGTAATCGCCCGAGCCATAGGTTTTGTTCTCGCCGATTTTTACGGTGGCAGCCTGAGGCGCGGAAAGATCGATCACCTGAACGCCAAAATGAGCAGGGCTTGCGGCGTCGGCATTGTGGGTGCGCACCCTCAATGAGAGGATCCTGTTGTCTTGCGTGATCTTTTTGCTTCCATACACAAACGAATCGAATACATTCAGATCGGCAGGGTTGCCGCGGTCTTCCACGTTATTGCGGATTTGCAACGTGGTGCCTTCGTTTTGCTCCTGCCACGCGCCGCGGAAATCCAGGGTACACATATAGTCGCACGCCCAGTCCCAATGCGGATAAGCATCGCCATTACGTCCGCCCCGGTACTCGTTGTAGTACCACTTGTCAGCGCTTGCCAGGTCCGAAGCCGTTAACCCGCGCAGAAGCTCCACACCACCCATCTTGATATTGGCTGTGGCGATGCCGTTGACAAAATCGGCTTTCGTTACCTTTTTGGTAAGGGTTACATAATTGTTTTTGGTAAAGGTTACGGTGTAATCGTCGGCAACCAGGTTCTCGATGGTAAAGGCACCATCGCTTCCACTGGTGACCGTACCCGCAACACCTACGCTGACCGTGACACCTGCCAGCGGTGTGTCGCCATTCTTGGCATCCGTAACGATACCAACGATCTTCGAAGAAGCACTCACCAGCGTGGCATTGGCGGTAGCTTTTTTACTGGTATCAAACTTCTCAGGCGAAACCGATACGCTGACGGTCAACCATCCTGTTTTGGAGAAGGTCACGGCGTGGATCTTCAATGATACATTTTCAACGGTGTAGGTCCCGTCATCTGCCGTGGTTACTGACAGATCATCTTCCTTGATGCCGGAAACGGTAACCTTAACCCCGGAAACGGGCTGCCCTGTATCATCCTTAACGACCCCGCTGATGGTGCCCAGGCTGGCATTGACCGGGTCGTCTTCCTTGTCGCAGGAGACAATAAATGCCCCCAGCAACACCACGTACATAAAGGTTTGTAAAATTCTGATCATTGTTTATATGGTTTTAAGGGTAAAGACATGTTCAGTTTGGCTCCTAAAGGCTGCCCGGCTGATCGTGATCCAGGTACCACCTGTTATCGATTGAAAACCGTTTGCAAACGTTATTCTAACCGGTTAGTGGTTAAAATTGTGGGTTAAAACAGGGTTAACAGGAGGAAAAAAATGCTAATCGTTAGAATTCAGGGGATTCTGACTTTGTTAGTTGGGGATGAAAGCGCACAGGCGGGTTTGGACCTGCGGGGAGCAGGCTGGGTCAGCGAACCCTTCCGTTACTTCTTCTTCTCGATATTGATCTCGTTCAGCGTATCGCTTACTTCCTTGAGCATGTTGTTGAGCTCTTCGGCGTTGCTTTTTAAGATGGGCAGGTAGTCTTCGAGTGTTTTGGCCTTGTTGCTTTCCAGGTCGATCAGGTTCAACAGGCCCATGATGCGGGCCAGCGGGCTCCGGACCCGGTGCTCGTTAATGAAGGTGAATTTGGTGATGCGCTGCTCGTGGTCCTTGATCTTCGCGGTGCGGTCTACGATGATCTGTTCCAGGTTGTTGTTGATCACCTCGATCTCTTCCTTCTGCTGGCTGATCATGTTGTTCTGGTCCAGCAGCTTCTTCTGTGTGCGCTCGTACCCTGATTTAAAGATGTACATCATCAAAAAGATGATGGTGCCGGTAAAGAACATGTTCCAATAGAGAATGTACGGTCCGAGGCTGAGGATGGGATCGGTGATGCTGTAAACATAATGCACGGAGAGCATGGTCGCCATGCTGATGAAGAACAATGATGCGTAGTGGGCGGCGCGCTGAAAGAAAAGCATGGGCAGCAGGCCGATGGCGAAGAACAGGTAGTCAAACCCCTCTGACTTTCCGTGAATGATCGACGCCATGGACTGTACGCAAAGGGTGACCAGGAAAACCGCGTAGCGGGCAAACACCATGTATCCCCTGGCATGAAGGATCATGAGCACCACAAAGATGACAAGCTCCGCTACACACAGCTTGAAAGGCCAGGAAGGCTCGAGATCTTTCAGTAAAAAAAGGAAAACAAGTACATCCAGGAAAGCAATGCTCAGCAGGATATTGAAATTCCGGTAAATGATGTTCTCACTTACGCTCAAACCCTCTTTACGGAGCAATATTTTAAAACCCGGCAGCACTTCGGAAAATTCAAGCTTCAAAGGTAAAATTTAAAGTTTAAACTTTAAAGTTAAAAGTTTGACCTCCACTCAACTTTAAACCTGAAACTTGAAACTTTAAACTTGAAACCTGAAACTTTAAACCCGTGCCCCTATTCGTTTTTGAGGGATTTTACCGGGTTGGCCATTGCCGCTTTTGCCGATTCCAGGCCCACCGTGATCCACGCGATGGCAAAGATCAGGAACGCCGACAACGCATAGAGCCCTGCGCCGATCTCGATGCGGTAGGTGAACGACTCCAGCCACTGGCTCATGAGATAATAGCTTAGCGGTGCGCCAATGATGAAGGCGATCAACACCAGGCGCATGAAGTCTCTCGACAGCATGCCCACGATACCCGTTACCGAAGCACCCAGCACCTTGCGGATACCGATCTCTTTCATACGTTGCTCCGCCATGAATGAAGCCAGCGCATACAATCCCAGGCAGGCAATGAACACCGCCATGCCGGAGAACAACAGAATCACTTTGGCGAGGTGCTGCTCGCGCTGGTAAAGCGAAGCCATGTGCTGATCGAGGAAAACGAAATCGAAGGCAGCGGGAACAGCCGTCACGAAAGTCTGCTCAAGCCTTGCGATGGTGGCCGGCAGGTTGGCGGCCGATACTTTCACCAGCAGGTAATTGTAAGACTCTGTAGGAACATTGTGAAAACAATATGCGCCGATGGGCTGATGCAGGGAGCTGAAATGAAAATCTTCTGTTACACCGGCGATCTCGACAGGATACTGAAAGCCACCGATCTTGATCTTTTCGCCCACAGCTTCCGCCGGCTTCATGCCGAGATAGTCCACCGCTGATTTGTTGAGCACCACCTGTGTTGTGGTATCACCGGGTGCTTTCACTGGCAATGAGGTACCTGCCAGCAGCCGGATGTTGAGCAGGTCTACCACCTCTGCACCGGCGCGGTTTGTGCTGATGGAGATCCGTTCTTCGTTGCTGCCGGGTGACGGCATGGTGCGACCACTGGCCTCGCGACCGGGAAACGCTTGTGCAAGCGCTACCTTTAATACACCGGGTATTTTTTCATATTCGAGCTTCAGCGGCTCGAGCTGAGTCTTCTTGTCAGCACCTCCGATGGAGACAGCCACCACCTGTTCGGGCTGATAGCCGAGCTTCTTATTGCGTACATACTCCAGCTGGCCATACAACACCAGCGTTCCGGCAATAAGCACTACAGAAGCGGTGAACTGGAATACCACCAGCACCTTGCGCACAGAGACGTTTCCGGCTGAACCCGTAGCCGCGCGTTGCAGCACCTTGTTCGGTGCGAATGAAGACAGGTACAAAGCGGGATACGAGCCTGACACCAGCGTCAGCAAGGCCCACAGTGAAACAAAACCTGCCCAGAACCAGGCGGTATACAGGAAGTCGTCGGTGATGTGTTTGTAGGTAAGATCATTAAAAACCGGAAGCAGTACCAGGAACAAGGTCAGGCTCAGCACCATGGCGATCAGCACAAAGACAGAAGCTTCGGTATAGAACTGGCGCGAGAGCTGCACCGCGGAGGCGCCAAGCGTCTTGCTGATGCCCACTTCTTTCTGACGTCGCTGCGACTGTGCCGTGGAGAGGTTCATGTAGTTGATGGAAGCGATGATCAGGATGATCAGGGATAATCCCGTCAGCAACTTCACCTGGCTGATGTCGCCGGCATTGCCCGCATCGCTCTGGATATCGGCAGCATACAGGTGCATGTCTTTCAGCGCCTGAAGGCCCAGCGCATACCACCGCTCTTCGGAGGGGATGTTGCGCTCGATCATCACGTTCATTTTCTTTTCTACGGTAGCTGCATTGGCACCCGGTTGCAACAGTACCAGTGTTTCGAAGCTGGCATTGCCCCAGCTCTGTTTATTGTTACGGCCTGCCCAGCTGCCTTGAAAAGGAGCGATCAGCTGAAAATCGAAACGCGAATGAAAGGGCAGGTCCCTGAATACGCCGGTCACCTCGAGCTCGGTCTTGTTGTCGATCAGCAGCACCTTACCCATGGGATCTTCGCTGCCGAAATATTTACGGGCCGCTGCACTGCTGATGATCACCCCATTCGCACCCTTCAGCACATCGCCGGGCTTTCCTTTGAGCAGGTCTATGGAGAGGATCTCCAACAGCTCGGGGTCAGCCCATATAAGGTTCTTCTCCACAACCCGCGTCTCTCCCGCCGATACAAAAGCATCGCCACCAAAATTGTGATAAAGAATGCGGGCGACCTTTTCTGCTTCGGGGATCTCCTGGGCGATGGTAGGCCCCACCTTGTTGGCTACACCCGCCCATTTTTCGTCTTTTTCATCGCCATTAGGCAATGTGAGCACATGATAGATGCGATCGATCTTGCTGTGGAAACGATCGTACGAAAACTCATCGGTAATGTACAGGCTGATGCCGAGAAATGCCGTGAGTCCGACGGTAAGACCAAGGATATTAATAATGCTGAAGGTCTTGTAACGACCAATGTTGCGCAGGGTGATTTTCAGGTAGTTTTTAAGCATGAGGTGGCGGTTCGGTAAATCAAATAGTTAACTCCGACACTCTTGCAAGCGGGGTGCCATGTGCGATTATCGCTTAAAAACACGCTTTCTGTCCCCGATCGTTGTTCCCATACGTACGAATCCGTCCGGTAGTGGGCAACTGTTACGCATTGGGATCCCGATAGCTATCGGGAGGCATTAGACATTGATGGGATGGGGATGATTTCTTCAGGCAGCTTTTCAAGTACGGCGCGTTTCAATGCATCATAATCACCCGCCTCAACAATGGTAACCTGATCCGAAGGCTGCAACCCACTTGCCGTTGTTGTGATCACAGGCAGGCCGAGAACGATGGCCTTCAACAGCAGACGCGGATGATGCTCAACATAGGTGGGATACACCACTAACCCGACACCTTCGAACGGATCAGCACCTGCTTTTTCTACGGATAGACCATTCCAGAATGAATCTTCTTCCGTTGCTCCGCCCATGATGGTGACACTAAGCTTCAGCTCGCTTGCAAGCCGCCGCATTTCATAGGCTCCTTTGCGTGCCAGCGCTGGACCGGGGAAAAGGATCCTGTTGCCTGCGGATCTTGTTTTCACCTGAACGCGGGGACGACTCCAGTCAAGCAGTATGGACTTGTTATTAAACAGGTTTGCAATCTCACGATGCGGTGTGATGATGTGTCGCGATCTGGTGAGCGCCATGCTCTCGAGATCCACAAGTTCATCGGGTGCACGAAAATCATTCAGGGTGCTGCTGGAAGGATAGTGACGATACGCTGCATCGAGGCGCTCATGCAGCTTCTCCATCGGGAGCCGGGTCATCAGCACATCGAAAGTTCTTCCACCCAGCACACCGGCAGCCCAGGCGTACGGAAGCAGGTTCTGCGATATGACGATGTGTGTGCTCTCAAGCGGAATGTGTTTCAGCATTCTTTGAGTCACCTTGCTGTCGAGCCTCAGCATCTGTGAAAAGACGTTGTTCCCGCCACCTGAAAACAACCTGATGCTAAGTGACCTGTAAAGCGCCATCAACGGAACTGCCCGCGCACGAAAGCCTTTGGCAACATTCCAGGTATAACGGTTGATCCTGATCCGCTGATCCGGCGTGAACGGCACCACGAAACGATCGCCCGTTGCTGCGGTTTTACTGATGTACTCTTCGTACTCGCTCCACCGTTCGTCCAGTATAAAAGTGGTGACTGCCTTTCGCTTTTGGAGCACTACCTTGCCGGGATGTTTAAAACATTCAAAGTTGCCGCACGAGAAACAGTCGTTGAGTTTGGAGGGCTGAACCGTCATCGCCGAAGGAATCTGCTGTACACGATGATCTGTTGTGCTCCTGAACTTCACCACAAGGCTTTCGGGTGCCAGGTCTATTTCGATGCGAAAAGATGATGATGACCTGAAGCGCAGGTCTATGTAATTCCATTTTACAGTGGCGTCCCGGCCCTTCTCCGCCAGGGAACCTTTCACTACTTTGGTATGCTTGTGCCGCTCCACGATCTCGAAGCCGGCTTTCAGGGCCGCATCGTAAAGCGCATTCGAGAGCTGGCAAAGACCACCGGCTACAGTCGGAATGATGCAGCCCTCCCTGATCTCTCTGCCCGTAACATAACCCTTGCTGCGACCGGGATAACCTACGTGCTGCCAGAAGCTGAAGACCTTTCCGGCAGGTATTTCAAGCCCATTCAGTTTCCTGGTTGCCACCCGCAGGTTCTGGATCTTTCCCGCGGTGAGGATCCAGTTCTGCTCATCGTCGTCGGGGTTCCACAGATCGCTTTCTGAAAAGGAGATCACGGCTCCGCTTTTCAGCGTTTCACCGAAAGGGAAGCGTTGTAGATCATTATCAAACCTGTTGCGCAATGCCCGGAGCAGGATCAAACCACGCGATTTGATAAAAAATATTACCTCCCTGAGCAGACTGTGCCGTTCGATCAACGTTGCCTTCATGCCGATGCCTTCTTTTTCACAAGCAAACTTTTTAAAAGTAGGCGAAAACTTTGTACGCTTCAAACACGCGCGGAAAGATATTGTCAAAACTTTTGCAATTCGTATCTTTCAGCATGAAAATCCCCCACTCCCTCATGGCCGTGATGGCCTGTTCAATGGCTGCATTGATCTCATCGTGCGGCACCAATTCAAAAAGCGCTGAAAACACTGCCGAAGAAACTGGTTCCTCCGGTCCCGAGGCAAAGGAAGTGATCTACATGGAAGGTGTATATGCCACTTCTACCCTCCTGCCCCTGGCGCAGTATGGCGTTGAAAATGTTTTTGACGACGACACAACAACTTATTGGGCAACCGCCAAAGGCGCAGGACCGGATGAAGGATTGATGCTCTATTTTCCTGCTAAAACTTACGTGAAAGAGCTGGTGCTCAAGCAGGCTGAAAACGATGACCTGGCCACGGTACAAGAAATTACCGTCTATGCCGATGGACAAAGAGTCGAAAGCTTCGACGCTTCACAACCCGTGAAGATCGAAAAAGATGTAACAGCGCTCTTCATCAAGATCGCGTCGGCAGACCAGTCAAGCACGGAAGATCTCGTCAAGGAAGGCGGCGACGAAACACTCTCTACCGAAACATTTGACAGCAAGTTCTCCGTGGGCATTGCAGACCTGAAGCTCTTCAACAACGAAGGCCCGCTGAAGGTACATGCGCCGCTGGCTGTTGCAGGTGCTATCACGGCTTCATCTACCCTGAAGCCCGCCGAAGCCTATGCTCCCTCTATGCTCTTCGATTCACGCAAGGAATTTGTGTGGGCAGAAGGTGCTGCCGGCACCGGTGAAAATGAAAAGCTCACATTCACCTTCGGCGCAGACCAGCGCATCTCAGCTGTCAAGATCTGGAATGGTTATCAGCGCTCGGAGAAACATTTTACCTCCAATGCCAGGGTAAAATCTTTTGAGTTCGGGCTGAAGAACGGCGCCAAAGCAAAATATACAATTGAAGACAGCATGGAACCCCAGCTCGTGACATTGGGCGAGCCGCTCACCGGAAAAGAGTTTGAGCTTACGGTACTCGAAGCTGTTCCGGGCAGCGCTTACAAAGACCTTGTGATCAGTGAAGTGCTTTTCTTCGACCAGGCCACGCCCGTGCTGATCAGGGACGATGGTAAAGCAGAAGAGAACATCAAGTCATTGATCGCTTCCACCAGGGGCTCGCTGATGGAGTCGTTTGTGGACCGGAGACTTAAAAACCATCAGGAAACACCTTACGCCACCTCCGACAAATCGCTCATATTGCGGTCTAATAAAACCTTTGTGCTGTACGAGCATACCACTTCCAGCGATGCCTCCAGGGAAGAAAATTCAGAGATCGTTGCGGATGGCAACTGGGAAATTGTGGAGCAGCAAGGTAATTATGCCAGGGTGAGGATCTTCGGCAAGCTCATCAACCTGTCTGAGACGGTAGATTATTACAAAGGCAATACGCAATCTTCGTTTGTCAAGATCTTCCAGGACAACCTGACCATCACGCCGGCAGAGGTGAAGGGTGAAAAATATGTGGATACCTTCTACAACGGATCACCGGGTGACCGGTAACACGGCCTTATTGTTTTGATTTTGGGATCAAGTGGCGTTGCGAGGATAAAAGACCTGCTCCCTGCAGCGGGTATCTCCGTGGCGTTGTTCAGCATTTCGTTTGTCCTTCGGTACCTCGCGTTTAGCCAGACAGTGTATGCCAACGGATGGGATGGGTACTTTTACATCAACCAGGTAAGATCGTTCCTTGAAGAGGGGAAAATGGATGTTGCGGACAGCGCGCTCATCTACCCGATCATGATGGGTGTTCAATGCTTCACCGGGGATTATATCCTCATGTACAAAGTAACGGGCGCGATACTGGCCAGTGCTTTTTGTGTGATGGCGTACCTGCTTTCACTGAAATGGTCGGGCAGAAATGCTGTTGCGCTGATCGTGGGGAGCTTCTGTCTTTTTAGTCCCCACCTTACCTATTTTGCAGCACAGTACCCCAAGAACCTGCTGGGTGTGATCTTCTTCCTGATGTTGCTGTATGGAGCGGATGCTAGGCTCAAGGTGATTCCCCTCCTGCTGCTGGCGCTCAATTTCTTCGGACACCGGGTAACGGCGGTGTTGTCATTGGCATACATGACGTTGTATGCAGCAATGAAAAGAATGCCTGGGCGTATAGCGATGGTGCTGATCCTGTTTCTGTTCGTTTTTGTTGTCGCTGGTTTTTTCCTTCCGGGGATCCTCAACTTTTTTGATTCTGAGAGGCTACAAGGAATTTTCTCTCAACATCCACAGTTCGCTCCGTATTCTTTTGTGAGCGGATTCGGTCCAGGTCTCATTTCATCCTGGTGGCTTGCAGAAATAGTGTTTTGCTGTCTCGTGTTTCTAGCGGCTCTGGTATTGGTAATAAAGGCTATTATAAAGAAGAACGCAGAGGCACGCTTCACTGCATTGATACTGATCGCTGCCTTCCTGATCTTTCCGTTCTTTCATTGGTCGATGGATGCACCGGGCTTCAGGCTTCTGCTGGTATTCATATTGTTATGTCCGTTGTTCATCACCTTTTTACTAAAGGATGTTCGCCTGAGATACATCGCTCCAGTCTCCTGTGCGATGCTGCTATTCTTCAGCGCTTTCTCGTATCGGAGTTACGATCCTTCCAGGCACGATCCACCCTACGGCCTGTATAGTATGATGTGCAGAGAGCTCGTGGCCAGCAAGGAACCCTGCGAGCTGATCATCGCGCACAAGTCCCTCGCCGAATATGTGGTCTATGCAACCGGAACAGATGCCATGTCATGGATCCCTGAATACAACATAGAAAAAGAGAAGCTGTGGAGAATCGCCGCCGGCATAAAAGATGTACAGTTCCGTTTCTATCTCAGCCCCGACGACCTGAAACATATCCACCGGCTTTCACCCTCCTACACTTTCGTGCGGGAAGATATCTGGAAAAAATTCATCGCAAACGTAAGGCAAGACGGCAACGAAGAATTGATCAGTGAGCTTACCAACTGGCGAAATCCTGATAAGGGTCGCCCGTATTTTCTGTTGAAGAACAAGCGCTGAAATCAAATGCAAAAATACAAAATGCAAAACGCTAAGATCGCAAAGGAGGCGCAAAGAACGCAGAGGTAGCGAACCTCTCTTCTGAAACCCGTCATCCTGAGCGATGCAGGTGTGATAGCATACGGGAGCGAAGGATCCCCAGATCGCTTACTGCGTACTTAATTCGAGCGCATTGCACATTCGTAGGCACACTGTCAAATGGGGATCCTTCATTCGCGCATTCCTACGCTCAAACCACCATTCAGGATGACGGCGAAACGAGGCGGCTTCTTCGCGCTCTTTGCGTGAACCTGCATTTCGCCTACTCTTGACTCCTTACTCCAAGCCCATACACCGCCCCGTTTTTCGGCTCCGACACAGGAGCATGCGACTCAACAGCTTTCTTCTGCCGCGACAGGTAAGAGTACATGGCCGGGATCACGAACAAGGTAAGTATCAGCGAGAAGATCACACCACCTACGATCACAAGGCCCAATGGCACCCGGCTGCTGGACGAGGCACCCAACGATAAGGCTAATGGCAATGATCCTAGCGCCATGGCAAGGCTCGTCATCAGTATAGGGCGAAGGCGCAGGCGCGAAGCTTCGATCACGGCGTCGACTTTACTCAGTCCCTCTTCCCGTTTCTGGTTGGCAAACTCCACGATGAGGATACCGTTCTTGGTCACCAGTCCGATGAGCATGATGATGCCGATCTGTGAAAAGATATTCAAGGTGGCGCCGAAGAGGAACAGTGCCAGTAGCGCGCCCGTAATGGCCAGCGGTACGGTGATCATGATCACGAATGGATCGATAAAGCTTTCAAACTGCGCCGCCAGTACAAGGTAGATCAGCCCCAATGCCAGCAGGAAGGCAAACATGGTGTTGCCCGAGCTTTCTGCGAAGTCGCGGGAGGAGCCACTCAGCGAGGTGGTGAAGGTATCGTCAAGCAGCTTATCGGCGATCTCCTGCATGGCCGCAACGCCGTCGCCAATGGTTTTGCCGGGTTCGAGTCCCGCCGAGATGCTGGCCGATTTATAACGGTTGAAGTGATAAAGCGAGGGTGGTGTGGTGGATTCCTCCACGGTCACAACGTTGTCGATAGATACAAGCTCTCCGGTGGCTGTGCGAACATAAAGACTGCGCAGGTCACTCGGGTCGTCGCGGTTGATGCGGTCTACCTGCCCGATCACCTGGTATTGTTTTCCTTCCTTGGTGAAATAACCGAACCTCAGGTTACTGTAAGCGAGCTGAAGGGTTTGAGAGATGTCTTGCACGCTGATGCCCAGCTCCGTTGCCTTCAACCGGTTGATGATCACACGCAGCTCGGGTTTGTTGAACTTCAGGTCTGTGTCCGCGCCCTGCAGTACGGGGTGGTCGTTGGCCGCCTCCAGGAATTTAGGGAGCACCTGCTTCAGCTTTTCAAAGTCATTGTTCTGGATCACGAACTGCACGGGCTGTCCTGCCCTCCTGCTGGTGGAGATGGTCTGCTCCTGCGCGGCGAAGGCCCTCCCTGCCGAGAACTTGGGCAAGTTACGGTTCACCATATTCACCACTTCCTGCTGCGACCGCTCTCTTTCATCGGGATCGTTGAGAAAGACCCGCACCATGCCGTTATTCGTGCTGCCGGCACCGCCACCCGACCCACCGGTGAGCGAGTAGATGATGTTGGCCTCCGGAATGGAATCGATCAGGAACTCGGCAATGTTGTCGATGTAGTTCTCCATGTATACAAACGACGTTCCCTCCGGCGCAGACACCTGCAGCCTGAACTGGTTGCGGTCTTCCAGGGGCGCCAACTCGGACTGAAGGTTGTTGATCAGCAGGTACGATGCCGCCAGGCACAACACTACAATGACGATGGAGACCCAGCGCATTTTCATGAACCCTGAAAGGCTGTTGAAGTAGGCGTTCTCCATGCCCACAAAGAAACGTTCTGTCGCCTCGTAAAAGCGCGATTTTTTCCGGTGGTCGCGTGTCAGCTTCACACTTAACACAGGTGTGAGGGTCAGCGACACAAAACATGAGATGAGCACGGCGCCCGCCACCACGAAACCGAATTCGCGGAAGAGCCTGCCCACAAAACCTTCCAAAAAGATGATGGGAAGAAATACAAAGGCCAGCGTAATGGACGTAGCGATCACCGCGAAATAAATCTCCTTCGAGCCTTCGCGTGCGGCGTCATGTTTGTTCATGCCCCCTTCAAGCTTCTTGTAAATGTTCTCCGTTACCACAATACCATCGTCTACCACCAGGCCTGTGGCGAGCACAATGCCGAGCATGGTGAGCACGTTGATGGAGAACCCGCAGAGGTACATGATGAAGAACGTGGCGATCAGCGACACCGGGATATCGATCAGGGGGCGCATGGCGATGATAAAATCGCGGAAGAAAAGATAAACGATAAGCACCACCAGGATGAACGAAAGCAGCAGGGTCTCTTCAACTTCCGTGATGGCACGTTTGATGAACACGGTCTGGTCTGTGGCCACGGTCAGCGTAATGTCGTCAGGCACCTCGCGGTTGATCTTTTCCATACGCTTGTAGAACTCATCCGCGATCGCCACAAAGTTGGAGCCTGGCAGCGGATTGAGGGCAACCCCCACCATGGGCACGAGCCTGCCCTTCAGTGCAACTTCTTCGTTCTCCGGCCCCAGCACCGCTTCGCCAATATCGCGCAAGCGGATGGTGCCCGTGGCTGTAGTCCTGATGCGTACATTGTTAAAGTCCTCTTCTGTAAAAAGTTTTCCGAACGTGCGCACGGTAAGCTCGGTGGAGTTGCCCGAGATCTTGCCCGACGGAAGCTCGATGTTCTGGCTGTTCAATGCCTGCTGTACATCCAGCGGTGTGAGCCCGTAGGCGCTGAGTCTTTTCGGGTCGAGCCAGATGCGCATCGCGTATTTCTTCTCACCGAGGATGCGGATGCTGGCGACACCGGGAATGGTCTGGAGCCGCTCGGCCAGCACGTTGTTGGCGTATTCCGTAAGCTCCAGCTGGTTTCGCGTATTGCTTTGCACGGAAACAGAGATGATGTAGTCGGCGCTCGCATCAGATTTCGATACCTCCGGCGGCGAATCGAGGTCGCGGGGAAGCTGACGGGCAGCCTGAGATACTTTGTCACGCACATCGTTGGCGGCAGCCTCCAGGTCTACACCCAGCTCAAACTCGATGTTGATGCTGCTGCTGCCCTGGCTGGAGTTGGAAGAAATGTTCTTGATGCCGGCAATACCGTTGATGGATTTCTCCAGCGGCTCGGTGATCTCCGATTCTATGATGTCGGCGTTGGCGCCTGAATATGAGGTACGTACACTGATGTTGGGCGGGTCAATGGCAGGGTAATCGCGGATGCCCAGGAAATTATAGCCGATCACCCCGAACACCACGATGATAATGTTCATCACCACGGCCAAAACAGGGCGTTTTAAACTCAGTTCAGAGATGTTCATGAAACTTGTCGAAAGGACACGGCACAAAGATCGGGCTAAATCGCGAAGATTGGGGTACCGCTTGAAGAAAAAGGTACGAAGTACGAAATACGAGGTACGTGATGGGCTTCGATCGGAGGCTGAACTTCGTACCTCGTAAATCGTACCTCGTACCTATTTACCGCTGAATGTCAATTTCGTAGGTAAAACTATCCGCCCTGTAATAACCGAGGTTATACTCGATCGGCCTGTCTCCGGGGTCGCAGACCAGCCTTTTGCGGAAGAGCACGGGCTCGCCTTTTTTGATGTTGAGCTTTTTGGCGATCTCGATAGGGGCAGCAATGGCGCTGATCTTCTCTTTGGAGATGGAGGGCACGGTGGCGTAATCTTGTTCCAGGATCTCGTACAAATGGCGCGAGAAGTCTTCCTCGCCACTGAGGCCCACACGGGGATGAAAGTAGGAAACGAAATAAACGAAAGGTCCTTTGTCTAGGCCGCGCAGCCGGGTCATCTTCAGCACCTTTTTGCCGGTCTCGATCTGCAGCGCGGTGGCGATCTCTTCGTCGGCCTTCATCCAGCTCACCTTGATGTCGTAGTTGATGAACTCCATACCCTTGCTGTGCATCTCGTCGCTGAAGCTGAGCCAGTTGTTGAGGCGGGTGCTCACCGTCTTTTTAATGGCCCGGGTGCCCACGCCCTTCTTGCGCACCAGCAGATTCTCGTGCTCGAGCTTATTGGTTGCCTGGCGGATGGTGTTCCGGGAAATGCCCAGACGTTTCGACAGCTCTACTTCCTTCGGCAGCAGCTTGCCGCCCTGGTACGCCGGACTGTCGATCAGTTTCCGAAGAAGGTTCTCCACCTGCACATGAAGCGGGATGGGACTATTATGATCGATCTTGAAGTCTATTGAAGCGCTTGCCTTCTTCGCCTTGACAGCCATAGGTAACAATATTATTTAAAGTTAAACGCCGCAGGTTTAAGAACAAAATGCCGCCCGCTGCGAACGTCTGAAACCATCCTGTTCTAGAACCGCGGTCCTTCCCGGAACACCTGATCAGCGGTAACACCCTTCCATTGGTCTGTTCTGAAAGGTGTTGCCGGCAATCCCTCTTTGTTATAGAAGTCGAGCGGTCCGGGGTTGTTAGACCATGCATAACGCACCGCCACCGGTTGGGCCACCTCTTTACACATAATGATCACCTTGTCGCCCTCAATGGAAGCTTTCGCCCAATAGAATTTACGGTCCTCACCCGCCACCTGGAATCCGCGCACATAACCATACTTGTCCCTGGTGATCAGGCCGCCCCCAATGTTATCAAATTCCAGGGTAATGCGGTTACCCGCGATGGTCATTTTCCGGAACGACGGCCCTGCCGAAACAATGTCTTTGCCATAGGCGGTCTTCATGGCGGCCATGCCCAGACGCCTGCCTACGTCGAGCTTGTTTTTGGGATGGATGTCGCCAGCCTCCCCGATATCGATGGCCGACGCCATGCCTGTGTTGGGCAATTTTAATGTCATGGCCTGCGCCTCCCGCAGCTCAGCCCAGTTGCTTTCGGTGGGCTGGGGCTGCTCTTCATAGTGGTTGGCCAGCTGCACGAACAGAAACGGAAGGTCTCCCATGCCCCACTGCTTCCGCCAGTCACGGATCAGCGCAGGGAACAACGCCCGGTACTCCTCCGCGCGGTCAACGTTCGACTCGCCCTGGTACCAGATAAAACCTTTGAGGGCGAATGAGGTGAGCGGCGCAATGTTGGCATTGTACAACACAGCAGGCGATGAGAACGGCGTGGCATTGGGCAGCATGGGCTTGCGGAACTTGGCCGCATCAATGGCCTCGCCCTTTTTATACAACCAGTCGCCCCACATGATCTTGTTGCCCCAGAATGGGCTCGTGGTGAACCCGCCGATGCCACCGGTATCAAATACCCGCACCACCAGCACGTTGCCTTTCTTCTTCAGCGTATTAGTAGGAACGGAATAATTACGGTGGTTATGGCGGCCATAGGTCTCTCCTATCTTGATGCCATTCACCCAGGCGATGTCGTAGTCGTCGATCTGCATCAGGCCGATGGAGAAGTTCTCCTGTTTGAAGTCGTCGGGCAGGTCGAAGGTTGTTCTGAACCACACGGCGCCGTCATGGTCTTTCAGGTCGGGCTCCGCTTCCCAGGTGTTACCCGATGCCTTTATCGGCTTCCAGTCTGCGAGGTCGGTCTCCGGCCTGAACCATTGCTGATCGATGCCAATGCCCTTGTAGTAGTATTTCTTGTACCAGTCGCCCTTGATCTTTTCAAAGTCGGCATTCAGCGCCGCGAAACTTTTTCCTTCTTTTACAATGGGACCGAGTATTTCGCCGAACTGCGGAAACTGCATCAGCGCCTCGTTGCTCATCCAGGTCTCCACCGCAGTAGCCCCCAGGTTGTCGCTGATCAGTCCTACCGGCACCTGCAGCTGCTGCTGGAGGTATTTGCCGAAGTGATACGCCACGGCAGAGAATGCGTTCACATTTTCTTTGCTCAAGGTCTTCCATCCGCTGCTCTTCACATCGTCGCGGGGCATATAGTCCGTATCGATGTTCACGGTAAAGAGCCTTACCTGGTTGGCCTGGATGAATGTTGTATCCTTTTCCTGGAAGCCGGTCTGGTCGATGCGCCACTGCATGTTAGACTGACCGCTGCAGAGCCACACTTCGCCGATGAGGATGTCAGCGAGCACGATCCTGTTCCTGCCCTGCACGATCATCCCGTAAGGACCACCCGCCGCCAGCGCCGGCAATTTCACCAGCCACTTGCCGTCCTTTCCTGCCTTAACAGACGCCGTGCGCATGCTCAACGTCACCGTAACCTCCTCTCCCGGCGATGCCCAGCCCCACACGTTGAGGGGCACATCCCGCTGCAACACCATGTTGCTTTGAAAAATTTGCGGTAGTCGTACGTCAGCACGTGAAGCGAAGGCGCTCAACATGAGAAGACATGAAAAGAAATATAGTTTTGAGTGATGAGTCATGTTCCTAATTACGTTTTCAATCGGAGAAGCCCACCGTTTAAGGTTGGGATCAACCCTTTGAGGGGTTCACCGCACAAAGTTTAAATGTATCACTTACAACCCTCAAAGGGCTGCTCGAAGCTTAACTATGTTCCCCGGAAGCACGCCAAATCGTACCTCGTAAATCGTACCTCGTACCTTCACTATGGACCGTGGTCTGTGGACAACCCGCGATAACTGCTTCCCTAACCCAAAAAAGTTTCGCAGCTACCGCAGGCATCCATAGATAATTATCCTCCCAAATGGTGACGGTGACCATTTTTAATCTCCTCCACTCTGACAAATGCTTTCAGTGTCGCGCACTGCTTGCCTTCCGACTCGCCGTGCGGCCTGATGGTGTATTCACCCACCGCTGCCGGCACAATGAAGGTCTCGGCATAGTGGACCACAAACGGCTTGAATTTTCCTGTCGGGCTTTCCACGATCGCTTCTCTGCCTTCTACCAGGTTGATGACGTTCACGCCGCCATTCGTATTATGTGATACTTTCTTGGTGAACCAGTGTCTCCGTGTTTCGATGAACTGGAACTCATGCAACCCGGTTTTCTCTTCGATCCAGCCATCGCCCTCCGCTACTTTTTCTACACGGTTGATCAGGTTCTTTTTGGTCCACTCCTTCCTGCGGTCCCACTGGATCACTTTTTCACCGTGACTGATGTTGATCGGTCTCGGTTTTCCGTCGAGGCCAAGTCTGCCCCAATCCCACAGCTTGAACGTAAAGATGTAAGGCGTAGAGCTGATCTCGAGCACCACACCGTTCCGCCCGGAGCAGTGTACGGTACCCGCGGGGATCAGCACGTGGTCATGTTTTTTGACGGGCCACTTCTGAACATATTTTTCCGCGTCAAAACCGGCGCCGCCGTTCTGCGCTTCCTTCAGCTCCCTGATCATATCCTCGGGGTCAACGTCTTCGTTCAGGCCGAGGTATACAACGGCATCCTCTTTGGTATCGAGCATATAGTAGCTTTCGTCCTGCGTATAGTCCATGCCGAAATGCTCCTTGATGTATTTTGTAGTGGGGTGCACCTGCAGGCTGAGGTGTCCGCCGTCCATGGTATCGAGAAAATCAAAACGGATCGGGAACTCGGCTCCGAATTTCGAGTACACCTGCTCACCCAGCAATGCCTTCGGTTGTTTGAACACCAGGTTGATGGAAGGGATCTCGAACACCACATCACCGAACTTCAGCAACAGGCTATTCTCTTCGGGCACACAATCGAAGCCCCAGGCAAAGTTGATCACAGACCTGTCGAGATCGGCAACTTCTTTCAGCCACTGTCCGCCCCACGGTCCCGGATCAAAGAACGGAACCACCCTGAACGGTCTTTGTGAGGCGATCTCCATACCTTTCAGCACGGCAGCGCCTTTCACCATTTTCGGTTCGCCTGCCTTGTTGGTATCGATCACAAAATCCCAGCGGTCCATCACGTTGCGCTTGTGGCGGTCCAGCACGCGCCAATCGACAAAATACGCCTGCTTGTACTGGAGCGCGAACTCTGTTGTATTGTTCGTTACGCCGAGATTGCTGATCTCGTTACGCCGCATGCGCAATTGGATCTCCCAGCGGGCCATGTCCAGGTATACAAGGTTATCCCATTGCCGTGCCGCAAAAGCTGCAGCCTCACCGTAGATTACAATGATGCCGCCTTTGACAGCGTCGATCTGCTTGCGGAGTGTGGCCAGCTTCGCTTCATCGAAGTATTCGTCGATGGTAAGCTCGGTCATGAATCCGAAGATGCGGTCGTCGGTCACGTCGGGGTAGACCATTTCGGTCACCTCTTTTTCGGACTTGAAGGCATCGGTGCTTTTGAAGAAGGCGTCATGCTTCAATCCTGCGCGCAATGCTTTTTCTATTTCTGCGTGATGTACACCGTGGTAACAATCGATGGCCACCACGAGGCGTTCTTTCTTCAGGGATGAATGATATTGGTTGAGGTGAGAACAGATGTTGCTCCAGCCCACGATGCATTCGCTGCTGTTCTCACTGACGGTGATCGAAGGATATTTATCAAAATTAGAGGTCATATTCTAGTTTAGTAATCCGTATTCGGTAATCGGTATTCGGTATTCGGTATTCGGTAATTGCGTATTTCACTGATTACTGATCACCGATCACTGATTATCATTTATGTTAGTGTTTCCAGCTTCGTTCGATCTCTTCCAGTGTGCGCTGCTTGGTTTCGGGGATCTTCATCCAGGTGAAAACCAGCAGGATAATGGAGTTGACCATGAACAGCCAAAAGGTAAAAGCGCCGCCGATACTTTCCAGCAACATGGGGGTGAACTGTGTGATGAACAGCACACCGATCCAAAGGATGATGGTACAGAACGACATGGCGATACCACGTGTTTTTGTTGGGAAGATCTCAGACATGATCACCCACGGAATAGGTCCCAGCGAAGATGCAAAGCTCGCAATGTAGCCGAGGATGAAAATGAGCAGCCACGGCCCTTGCGTGATGTTGAAGTAGAAGCAAATGCCGGTGCCGAGCAAACAGATGATCATGCCTGTTACGCCCCAGAGCAGCAGCGTTCTTCTGCCTGCGCGGTCGATCAGCCAGATGGCGATGAAGGTGAACAGCGTATTGATAACGCCGATCAGCACCGTCTGGAAGAATGCGGACTCTGCAGCGAAGCCGATGCTCTTGAAGATCTCGGGCGCATAATAGATGATGGCATTGATGCCTGTGATCTGCGAGAACAGCGACAGCACCACACCAACGATCAGGGCCATGCGCAATCCCCGCCCGAAGAGCTCTTTGACCGTACCAGTTTCGCTTGAAAGCGCTGCCTTGATCTCCGCCATCACTTCCAGTGCTTGCTCCCTGCCATTCACTTTTTCAAGCGTATCGAGGGCTTCAGCGTCGCGGTTCTTTTTCACCAGCCAGCGCGGACTTTCAGGCACCAGGAACAATAATACCAGGAACAGGAATGCAGGGATCACGCCGGAACCCAGCATATAACGCCAGCCGAGGTCAACATTCCAGGCCGCGTCGCCGAGGGAGGCGATCTTCAGGTTGACAAAATAAATAAGGTTAATACCGATCACGATCGCCAGCTGATAGAGGCTCACAAGGGTGCCCCTGCTCTTTGCCGGTGCGATCTCCGAGATGTACAGTGGCGACAGCATGGAGGCAGCGCCGATGCCCAGGCCGCCGATGAACCGTGCGATCACGAACTGGGTGAGGTCGGTGGGGATCGAAGCGCCGAGCGACGAAATGAAGAACAGCACAGCGGTGACCAGCAGTACTTTCTTGCGGCCGAACCTGTCGCTGAAATACCCGGCAAACATGGCACCGAAGGCACAGCCCCAGATGGCACTGCTAGCCGCCCAGCCTACCATGGCGGGAGAAAGGTTGAACTTCGTTTGCAGGAAACCTATCGCTCCCGCGATCACGGCAGTGTCGTATCCGAACAGCAATCCGCCGAGGGCTGCTACGACTGATACTTTGAGAACAAATCCCTGGGTGGTGGGCGCCTGATGTTTTACAGCAGTTTCCATGGTGTTTATTTTTTAAGGTGATGCAATAAGTTTGTCATTATGCAAATTATTGCTTCTCAAAAACAATTCTTACAAACCGTGGCCGGTAAAGGTTGGGAATCTTTTCTATCATCTCCGCGAACTTGAAGCTGTTCACATTGAAGCTCACCAGCAGCTCCCCGGGTTTGGAAATGGCCGGGTGCGCCTTCGCATTGTAGCTGAACAGGTCTTTATCTTCCAGGTCTGCCGTAACATCCCATACCCTTAAGCGCGGACCGAACGGACCAACAGGCGTTGCACCAACCTGCATGTAGATGGTGGGCAGGATACCGCCATAGGTATAGATCAGCGCATACTTGTTGTTACCGATGGGTGTTACGCTCAGCTCGTTGGAGACACTGTCAGCAATAGGTTGTGATTCATTGAAGTTCTTTGACCAGTCTTTGCCGTTCCAGAACTCCCATTCGGTGAAACTTTCGATGGCTTCCGGTTTCGTTCTTGCCGCCACCAGCTCCTTGGCGCTGCCCCGTATGCCGTACACATAAATGAATCCGTCGGGGCTTGCCGTTTTTGCTTCGGCAGTGTTGTCAAGCACGCCAACACCGAAAGACGTATTGAAGGTCGATCCTTCCTGGTAAGAGAAAGGCAGGTCGAGCTGGCGATGGTCTTCAAACGGGAACTTACTGCCTTGCGGGATCACCAGCAGCGAATTGCCCACCTCACGGAAAGGGAAGTCGTCTTTGGTGTTCGTATTGCGGATGCGGTAGGCAAAGATGTACATGTTTTTGCTGGCGTGGCTCACAAATCCGTCGCCCAGCCAGTAGTAGTCACCCTGCTGCGTGGCGGGTGTTTTGGGAACAAAGACAGTGGCAGGCTCACCCGCGGCGGTTTTGTTCACCATGAATTTCACGTTGGCTTCAGCGGCTTCTGTGCCCCTGAGCGTCATCACGGAGTTGTTCACCATCTTGTAACCCGGCTGAAGCTTGCCGTCTTTGATCTCGCCTACCATGGTGTCGCTGAACAGGAACAGGGTGCTGTCGCTGGCGGCAGTGCCGTTGTCAACACCGCTGTAGGGAATGGCAAAGATGCCGTCGCCACCAAACCATCCCTGAGAGCGTTTGAAGAGGGCTGTCCACTCGGGGGCGCGCTCCACGCGGAATTTCACTTCCAGGGGATCCTGCGTGGGCTCCTGCTTCGGGGAGCAGGACGCGAGCAACAGGGATGCCGCCAGGCCAAGGGTGATCAAAGGTTTCATGTTGATAAGGTTGATACCGGTTATGAACATCTAAAGATAGTATGTATGAACATATGAACAAGCGTAAGGTGTCGTATTTCTCTGAACGGGTTTACGGCAGGATGGGCGCGGCGGGGGGCCGGCAAACCCATCATCAGAAAAAAGCTCCGGCAGTTTTTGAGGCTGCCGGAGCAAGGACGGGCTACATGGTCTATTTCGGAGCGGCTTCCAGCTTGAAGAGGAACGTTTCTTCCGTGGAAAGGCCGAACACTGAAAGGTCGTAATCGATCTCGATCTCCAGGCGTTCCGTGGTCAGTGTTTTCACCCGGTACACGTCCGTCCTGGTCTGGTCTGGCGCAAAAAGATTGTACAGCTTGATCGTAAAGGTTTTTTCGTCTTCGCTCAATTCCCAGGTACTCTCCTGCCAGCATCCGTCACATCCGGTAGTACAGGCATTGGCACCATATTTCTGCGTGGCAGTTTTGTCGGCATTGAACAAATAATAATTGTCCTTCTCGCAATCCTTCAGGTCTTCAAGGTTGCCACCGTCTACCCAGATCTTCGATTTCAGGTTCCATCTTTTGGTAGGAATGTTATCGCGGGGCGACAACGTCACCACCAGCGTGAGGTCGCTTTCCAGAACAGAGCCATCGGTCTTTTCTACGTGGAAAGTAAAACCTACCAGTTTATCGATATCGCTGGTCGGCGCCAGGTAATTGAAAACATATCCGGCGCTGAACGATGACGGATTCACCGTGAGCACACCATTCTGACCGAATGTAGGGTCCGTCACCAGGTTCACTTTTTTGGTGATGGTGAACGACCGCACTTCCGCGGAAGCGATCGCTGCTGTTACGGCGACATTCTCGGCCGATAAAGTGTTCAGCCTGTATTGCCCGTTTCCGGGAGCCTTGATGTTGCTGCCTGCCACGCTGAGCGGGAGCGACAGATCGTCGGCGTTTGTTTCTGTGTCATCTTCACAGGAGGCGAAGAAGGCAGAGACCGCCATGACGCCGTATATGAATAGTTGACGATATGATCTCATGATGTTAAGTTTTTAGATGTTATATCCAATCACTGAAATTTTGTCTAGTAATCGTTTTGCGGGAGATTGGTGTTCAGATCCCTTTCGCGTTGCGGAATGGGGAACAGGTTATACCGGCTCTGCGGCACAACGCCCGGCTTTGACACTGGCACCAGCGTTTCAAGCTTACCCGTGCGCACCAGGTCGAACCAACGATGGCCTTCTGCCGCAAGCTCCAGTCTTCTCTCCTGAAGCACGGCATCCCTGAACGCTGCCTGGCTCAATCCTGACAGGTCAGGCAGCTCGGCGCGGTCGCGTACCATGTTCAGGTACGTGTGCGCTTCCGCTGAACCACCAGTTACCTCGTTGAGGGCTTCGGCGTACATCAGCAGCACATCGGCATAACGGATCACAGGGAAATCATTGGCCGACTGTGCATTGGTGAATTCACCCGGCACGGTTACATCCCAATATTTCCTGAAATAATATTTGTCGAATGGAACATTGTAAGCTGTACCGGCGACGGTCTCGTTGAATCTGTTGAATACGGTTACGGCACCTCTTTCATCGCCTGCGCCATAAGCGGTGGCCAGTGCGTTGGTGGGCACCTGCCATCCCAGTGTATTGGTAGTGATCTTCGCTGTTGCCAGTGCCTGTGGTAATAACCTTACATGGAACTGGGCCACTTCCCAGAAGATGATGGCACCACCGGCATCGCCGAAGCCAACCGAGAAGATCGCTTCTTTGCCACCGCGGTTCTGGATCTTGAACACATCGGCAAAATTATCCCACAGCTCATACTTATGTGAATCGATCACTTCCTTCGATTTCGCAGCGCTCTTCGCCCAGTCTTTGCGGGTCAGGTAAACCTTTGCGAGAATGGCTTTGGCCGCGCCTGAGGTTGCCCTGCCTCTGCCTTCGGCCTGATCTGCCGGAAGGGCCTCCGCGTCTGACAGGTCTTTAATGATCTGTGCATAGATGTCGTCGACTTTGGCTGCGCCGGGTGTGAGGGGCTCATCCACTTTCAGCAACAGCGGGATCTCACCGAACATGCGCACCAGGTTGAAGTACAGCAACGCCCTGAGGAACTTGGCTTCGTTCACCAGCCTTGTTCTCAGCGTCTCGTCCATTTTAATGGCAGGGATCTTTTCGATGGCGATGTTGGCCAGTGTGATGGCTTTGTAGTGCTGTTTCCACACATCGAAAACAACACCGTTCTGGGGAGAGTAAGCGAAGTTAGACAACTGCTCTTCGTTCACCGCGCCAGCCTGGTTGTTGTTCATCTCGTCAGAAGCAAGTCCCATGGTGATCCAGAAATTGCTGTGATAAACACCACCGAACGTATCGCCACTCTGTGAGTTGAGGTGCGCATAAATTGCGTTCACTGCCGAGATCGCGTCCTGCTCGGTCTTGTAATAATTGGAGGTAGCAACCCTGTCTTTAGGATTCTCTTCCAGAAAATCCTGACAACCCGGTGCGAGCAACGCCACAAGCGTGAACATACCGGCTATCTTTATATGTTTTAAGAATTTCATATTGACAATGCTTTTGTGATTAGAATCCGATGTTTAACCCGACGAGGTACGTTTTGGTAAGCGGGTAACGTCCCTGGTCCACACCCGGCATCGCGGTAGTGGTTCCCAAAGCGCTGCCTTCAGGATCATAACCGCTGTAGTTGGTGAGGGTAACCAGGTTGGTCGCGCTCACATATACCCGCAGGTTCTTCACACGCGCTCTTTCAAGCACGGATGAAGGCAGGTCGTAACCAAGTGTAATGTTCTTCAGGCGCACATAAGAAGCATCTTCGATGATGGCCGATGAGAACGTACCCACATCCACGGTCTGGTTGGCCAGCGCACGGGGATATTTGTTGCTGGGGTTGGTCGGTGTCCACCGGTTGAGGCCTGCTTCCGCAGAAACGTTTTGTGTGCCCCTGAAATCTTCCAGCGCCAGCAGGTTCAGGTTGGCCATATCATTGCCTTGTGAACCCTGGATAAAGAAGCTGAGGGTAAACCTGTTGTAAGAAACAGTGTTGTTCAATCCCCAGGTGAAATCAGGCAACGCATTGCCGATGATGGTCCTGTCCTGTTCGTTGATCACATTGTCTGCAACAACGTCGCGGTATTGCCTGTCTCCTGCCCTGGCCCGGGTGTCTTCATTGCCAGGCACGTTCTGCTGCCTGTTGAGCACAGCGCTGCTGCTGGCCGCTTCATCCGTCTGGAAAATGCCCTGGAACTGGTAGCCATAGAATGTACCGATCGATTCGCCTTCACGCAGGATCAACCCTGAGCCCAGCATCACATCGTTGTCGGTGGCCAGCTTGGTGATCTTGTTCTTATACGTAGAGAAGTTAAAGCCTGTGTTCCACTTCACAGCACCCGTGGTGTTGATGGTGTTGATCTCGAGGTCGAAACCTTTGTTCTCGATGTTGCCGATGTTCAGCACCGTTTCACTGAATCCCGAGGTAACGGGGATCGGTGTGTTCAGCAGGAGGTCATAGGTATACTTCTTGTAATAATCGGCGCTCAGCGTAACCCTGTCTTCCCAGAGTCCTACATCAAGACCTACGTTGAACTGACGGGTGGTTTCCCACTTCAGGTTCGGGTTGCTGTAGCTGGAAGGCTGGCTGCTGTAATAAGGAATGGCGGTAGGACCATTGTTGAAAACTCCTTCGCCATACGGTGCCACCAGGGCAAGCGATGCATAAGGATTGATGGCCTGGTTTCCGATGATACCGATGGAGCTTCTCAGCTTGAGGTCGGAGATCACATCGATATTCTCCATGAACGATTCATCCGACACGCGCCATGCAAAAGCTGCTGACGGGAAGAAAGCATACTTGTTGCTCTTCGAGAACTTGGAAGAGGCGTCTACCCTGCCCGTTACCGTAAACAGGTATTTGCTGTTCAGGGAGTATTGCACACGCCCGAGGTAAGAGACCATGCTCCAGCGCATTTCGCCATTGGTAGGCGGTTGTGCGTTGGTGCCGCCGCGCAGGTTGTGATAACCCATCCGTGGATCGGTGATATCGAAAACATAGCTGGCGAGGCGTTCGTTGTTGAACTCCTGTACGGTATAACCAACCACAGCGTTGATGTTGCTTTTCTCGCCCACGTTCTTGTCGTAGGTCAGCGTGTTCTCGTTCAGCCATGTCATGGCCTCGAGGGTAGCGATGCCAGCTTCCCCTTTCGATCCCTGGGCCGACTTAAGCCAGCGGGGCGCGAAGCTTCTGTCTCTTGCAAACACACCATCGATACCGAAGGTAGTTTTGAACTCCAGCGCGTCGGTGAACTTGTACCGGGCCTCCACGTTGCCGAGAAGCCTGGTGCTGGTGCTGAGCGCCTTATGCTCGAGCGCTTCCGCTACCGGGTTGCCGATCACGGTACCACGATCGTTCTCGTATGTGTAACCACCCTCTACCGTGGCATCATACACTGGCAGTATAGGGTTCATGCCCATGGCCGCGCCAACAACGCCAGGTGTGAATACCTGCAAGCCGGTGCTGGTGGTGTTTCCTTTGGTATGGGCATAAGAGAAATTCGTTCCTACAGAAAAACGTTTGCTGATCTGACGGCTCACGTTGGTCCTGAAAGTATAACGGGTAAAATCCGTATTCAGGATAATGCCGTCCTGGTCGAAGTATCCGCCGGAGATGAGGTATTGTGTTTTATCATCGCCACCGGAGAATGAAAGCTGGTAGTTCTGCATGGGGGCAACACGGAAGATCTCGTCCTGCCAGTCTGTGCCTTTGCCCAGGTTAGCCGGGTTCACATATACAGGAGTTTGCCCTGCATTGAGCCTGGCTTCGTTCGTCAGCTCTGCAAACTGCTGGGCATTGAGCAGGTCTACTTTATGAGAGATCTCCTGCACACCATAGTAGCTGTCAAAGTTAACGGAGTTCGTACCCTTATGACCTTTTTTGGTAGTGATGATCACCACACCATTTGTTCCCCGTGATCCGTAGATCGCTGTTGCGGAAGCATCTTTCAGGATCTCGATGGATTCGATATCGCTCGGGTTAATAGCCGAGAGCGGTCCGATGCGGGGCGAGTTTGTACCGATGCCGCCACCGGGAGTTACGTCATTGGTGCTGCTGTTCACCAGCATACCATCGATCACATACAACGGTTCATTGCCAGCGAGGATGGAGCTCACACCACGAATGCGGATCGACGCTTCTGCGCCGGGTTGGCCGGATGTCTGGATCACCTGCACACCCGCAGCCCTGCCCTGCAGCGCCTGGTCGAACGAGGTTGTGGGAACAGCCTTCAGCTCGTCAGCTTTCACGGAAGATACGGAGCCGGTGAGGTCGGATTTTTTAACCACACCATAACCGATCACCACCACTTCAGAAAGCGTCTCAAGCGAAGGAGTCATGGTTACATTAATGGCCGACTGACCGCCCACCGTGATCTCCTCTTGCGAGAAGCCGATGTACGAAAACACAAGCACAGCATCGGGTCCGGGAACAGCGATGCTATAGTTACCATCGGCATCCGTCACGGTTCCGGCGCTTTGTCCTTTGATCAGGATGTTCACGCCGGGCAGGGTCTCCCCATCGGCGGAAGTAACTTTACCGGTCACCACTTTCTCCTGCATGGCAACAGCAGGAACAAATGAAGCACCGGCGGCGAATGACACCTCAACGCAGAGGAAGACGGCCATGGCCATCAACCAGACATCGCGGTAGAATTTTCTCTTCATATACAATTATTTAAATGTGTAGGGTAAATGGGTCATGTCCATACAGCTATGACCGGCTTCTTTCGGGAAGTCCCTGGATAGTATGTATGAACATATGAACAAATCAAAAGTCAGTAAAAAAATGACAACAAAAAAGGGAATTAAGATTTTTTTAAAACGATTGAATGCGCAAAAAAGGCCATTTTGAGCATTCTCCATAAGAAACCGCCCACGGCCGCTCGTCACACAGGATGTAAGAATTCTGCCTCCGAAAGCACGTTGATTTTTTCCGTAATGTGATTATCCGCCTGTAAACACAACCTGCATGGAAGACGGTGCTGTGGCAAGACGTGTATGTTTTTATATTTTTTTTGAATAGTCCAACGGACCCTTTATCCCGTCATTAAGAGTAGTGGTTTGCGGCGTGATGTGCGAGCGAAGGATCCCCAGGAAGCTTACTGCTCACTTAATTCGAAAGCATAACACTTTCGCAAGCACGCTGTCAAACGGGGATCCTTCATTCGCGCATCCCCAGCCCTCAATCCATCATTCCCAATGACGTGTCCACAGGAGGCTCCTATGGAGCCAATATAAATCAATCTTCCATTCTATAAACAGGGAGCTCCATCCGGAGCTAAAATGCATTTCACTCCGGTAGGAGTGTTCTGTCTATAGAAATAGATCAATTTTATCCGCTTGGGCTCCGTAGGAGCCTCCTGATTCGTAATTTGAAATGCCAGCAATGAAAACAAACGCACACGTCATTCTTATTGTCACTGCAGCGCTCTGCTGGATAAGTTCTCAGGATGACGGAACCAAGGGAAGACCGTGGACTGTGGACTACACAACTCAATTCTTAAACGCCCACGAAAAATCCAATCTTATTTCAGGATATTGAACACTTTCGCCATTGAATTTCTGGCTATGGATACTTCCATCCAGCTTGATGGCAACCGCAGGGATCGGTCTGTACACAACGCCGGCGGAGGTCTTGGTAAAAATGCCATCGTCTGCCAATCCGGCTTCGCGGTCTCCGCCGTAAGTTTTGTTATTGATGACTTCCGGGTGTGACATCCAGTCGAGAAACAGGTAAGGAACAAACTGGCCGATGCTTGAGTCGAGGTTATAGGCGAGCCGGATGTAGTACGTTTTTACATTGTACTTGACGGGTACAACAACATCGGCTGTGGTGAGCTGATCATTGGCCTTCCCCGCATTGCTGCCCAGGAACCGCTGGCGCTGCTGCGGGTTGATGCCTGCTTCCGCAACCATGGTTAACACGTGCTCCGGATTACGGAGGGCGTCGTGCCGGGCGATCCAGTATTCAGCCTGGATGTTCAGCCTGCCGAGCTGTTTTTCGCCGAAAAGGCCTGTAAGAAAGAAGTTGTCGCCATCCATCCAGGGCAGCACCCCTCCTTTGGGTGATCCCTCGCCAAAGCTCACCGTTGATGTTGTGTTGTTGCTGTTCATGCTGCTTTTAAATCCCGAAGTACCCAACACCCATGAGTTGATGTCGGACTTTGCGCGCAGGTCCCAGCCCAGCGGAACCACACCTTTCGCAGCGCCGCCTTCGCCGTTCTCTGTAGTGAGCGAATATTGAAAATTGGTGAGGCCCACGTTCCAGTTGCCGTGAACCATCAGGTTGGTTGTTCGGGTCACAAAAAGATGGTCTGTATCGAAGATCTCGGGAGGCTCGATGCCGGTGAACGTAGGGATCTGGTCAAGCCTTTCGTTATACAATCCGAACCTGCGGTACATCTTTCCCACCCTGACCTGAAGCGATCTTCTGATCTTAAAGTTGCCCCAGGCATTGCGCACTTCAATCACCTCGTCATTGTAAGCAAGGTTGAAAAGCACGTCAATATTCTCCGCAAGGTAAGCTGAGCCATAGAGGTGAAAAGCCTTTACAGGCACCCATGCAAACGGGTCGTCTTCTTTCATAGTAGCGCCATCAGGTCCAACGCTGGGAAAATTGAATTGCTGCTCGGCGTTTGTGTTGATATATCCGTAGAGCTTCAGGCTTCTGTCAAGCTCCGTGATCTTGATCTGCAAAAGCTCCTCCAGCGACAGATCAAAGATCTCATCAGATTTATTGGCCAGTGAATCCTGCGCACGCGAAATGCACGGAATCAGGATCAGAAAAGCAATGAATAACCTTCCTCGAAGGATATTGGAATTCAATAACATCTCGGTCCTCATGGGTGGGTGGTTTGGATGATGGTTAGTGAAAAGACCAGGCTTAATGGAAGTTAACCTTTTCTATTCACTTTTACTAAACCGGCAGGAGCTTCTTTCCGGACTGAGCCGGGTTGAAATGATGTCTATTAAAATGGTTGGCTTTCAAAACACGGCGGAAGATTTCCTTCGATGCAAATACATCGTGATGATCCGGGGAGCCTTCGCTCGCACCACCTACTGCGCCGCCACCGCTCCCAATGACGTGCCCACAGGAGGCTCCTATGGAGCCGAGTAAGAATCAACTATCAATTCTATAAACAGGCAGCTCCATCCGGAGCTGAACGCATTTCACTCCATAGGAGTGTTCTGTCTATAGAAAACGGATCAATTTACCTGCACGGCTCCATAGGAGCCTCCTGAAGCCGTAATTTGAAATGCCAGCCATGAAAGCAAACGCACACGTCATTCCATCATCACTACCGCATTCTGCTGTATAGGCACTCTGGATGACAGCCTTTGCGAGCCTCCCCTCCTGACTCCTGGCTTCTGACTCCTGGCTCCTACTCCTTACTCCTTTCACCCATCATAGCCCGCGACGGGCATCAGCGCGGGGATAGCGAAGGTGGGTTACTCCTATTTCACTCCCCACCCCTTATTCGGCTCCGGCCCTAAAAAGATCTCCAGCGCCCCTCCTTTGGCGTACTCCTCATGTGTGAACCAGAACTTATCCTGAGGTTTGCCATTGAGCGTTGCCTTCTGGATGTACATGTTCGCCGCGCTGTTGTTGTGCGTGGTGATCACGAACTGTTTGCCTTTGTAATACTTCGGATCGAGCTCGATGGTGATCTTGTCGAAAACAGGACTCGTAATATCGTAGGTGGGAACAACGGAGGCGTTGCCTTGCAAGCTGAAGAGTCCGATGGCCATGAGCGCGCTCACGCCACCCATCTGCCCCTGGTCTTCGTCGTGACCGCCGTACCCCAGGTCGGGCGTTGTACCGCCGTACGCCTGCTCTTTTACTTTACGCACCCAATACTGCGTGAGCCAAGGTTTGCCTGCGTGGTTAAAAACGTGTGCATTGGAGCATCCGGGCTGATTGGCATAACTCACATAACCGCTGGTGTACGCAAAAACAAAATCGCTCGGCTCCGCTTTTTCGAAGGCATAGTTCAGCTTGCTGCAGAGCGTATCGTTTCCGCCCATCAGCTTCGATAGACCTGCTATGTCGTGCGAAACAGACCACGTTCCCTGCCATGCGTTGGCTTCCACCCAGCCGTGTCCGCTCAGCGGATCGTCGTGCATGAACCTGCCCTTCTCATCTTTGGGAAACAACAGCTTCCATTTCGGGTTGAAACATTTCTTCCATCCTTCAGAACGTTTCATGAAGAAGTCATGATCTTTTTTCTTACCCATCTTCAACGCCATCTGCGCCACACTCCAGTCCTGGAAAGCGGCTTCGGCGGTGATGCCCACATTGTTAGGCCACCATCCGTTCTTCGTGTAAAAATTGATCTCGTCCGCGCTGCCCAGCATACCCCCCGGCAACTGATTTCTTTTGATCACCTCGTAGGCGTGACCGGCGTCAACTTTGGTGAGCATGTTCTTCATGTAGGTGCTCACGATCAGCGCAGACGTGGGATTGCTCGTCATGATATAAGAGTATCCGCCACCACTGGGGCCGCGTGGCAGCAGGTAGCCATTGTCAGCATACTGGATCATGGAAGCAGACATATCATCCTGAACCGAAGGCCATGCAAGCCCCCAGAGAATGTTGAGGTTCCACTGCGTGAGCCAGAATGCATCGGAGCTGTACATGTTGTATTTCACCTGGCCGTTCTCATCTTTCGGCAGTGTTTTCACTTTGAAGATGGCGTCGGTAAAATTTCCGTCGCGTTTGCCGGTGGTGCGGTCTGGATAATCGCCGGAAACGTCATTCATCTTCTGCCGGCCCAGCAATACGTGCCAGAGGTCCGTGTAGAACTTGATCTTCTGCGCATACGTGCCGCCTTCCACTTTGATACGGCCCAGCCATTCGTTCCAGATCTTTCTTGATTCGTTTCTCACCTCGTCGAAGCTCCAGGTAGTGCACTCGGCCTGCAGGTTCTTGCGCGCATTGTCGATGCTGGTGTACGATATGGCGATCTTCATCTGCACGAAGTCGCCGGCTTTCACATCGTATTGGGCTGCAACACCCACACTGTCGCCACTGATGCTGTTGATATTGGTCTGCCTGGTTTTGCCTTTCCACCCATCCAGGCGATGGGGCTTGTCGAACTGAACTACAAAGAACATCCTCACATCTTTAGGACCGCCCCAGTAGCGTTTCACGGAGCTGAACGATCCTTCGAATTCGCGGTCGCTGACTTTTCTCACATCGGCATTCGCCATGGTGCTGTTGCTGAGGTAGCCGCCAAGATTTGTGAGCACCTGGGCTTTCATATCTTTTGTGAAACGGAATCTATAAAAGCTTACACGCTCGGTGGCCGTGAGCTCTACCCAGGTTTTGTGGTCCTGCAGGTAAACGCGGTGGTAGCCCGGTTGTACAATTTCGTCCTGGTGCGAGAACTTCGATTTCCAGGCCTGCTCTCCTCCTGACGGATCAACCGTTGCTGACGCGGGCATCACTTCGATACCGGACATCATCCACGCATGGATCTGCCCGAAGCCGAGGATCTCATTCTCATTATAATTATATCCACCGCCATTCTGATTCTTGTTGCGGGTATGCGGCGCCGCGCTCACCATGCCGAACGGACGGCTGCCCGTGATAAAAAAGAAATAACGTCCGCGGTTCGTTTCAATGTATGGATCCACCCATGAAACATAATCGCTATACTGTGATTCGCTGGGATACACTTCTATTTCAGAAAAGCCAAGGTCTCTTCCTGTGCCATCGGTGGTAATGAATTTCACCCATGTTACGGTCTTCGCTTCGAAACGGATCTCCTTGCCTGTGCCGTCGTTGGGGATCTGGTTTACCCAGACCATGCTGCCATCGCTAAAGAGAAGTTTGCCGCCGGCGATATGATCTTTTGCCGATGCACGATCAAACAGTACGATACGATTGATGCTTTGCGGCTCGTTCCAGGTAAGCTGGATCCACGGAAAGCGAATGTATCCCCAGTCTGTGGTGTCGCCCAGGCAGGCCCACTCACCTTTGCCCGGCACCCCGATGATGCCGTCAGCAATATTGCCAGGTTGATACGCCGCGCTCAGCGATGTAGATGCGGTGACGGTAGCTTTCGGCGCAATGTTATCGGGTGTTGCCTGCGCCTGGCCTCCCGCTATGATCAGCAGAAGCATGCCTGCATATCTGAAAAACCTGTATTTCATGGGTAGTGACGTTATGTCCAAATATGTATGAACATAGGTACAAACGAAATTCGATTTATGCAAACGGTTTAAATGGGTCCATGGTCGATAGTCCATGGACCATTGCCGTGCGAAGGAACCAGCAAGATTCCGCTCCTTGACTCGAAAGAGTCGTCTTTGAGTTTACACGTTACAACCATGGACTAAGGACTAAGGACCATGGACCATGGACTAAAGACGTCACCTACTCCAGCTGCTCAACGCCCGTTGGAATGTTCTCACATCGGCATATCCGAGCAATGCGGCGATGTCTTCTTTCCGGGAGGCTGCCTGGCCGAGCAGGCCTGTTGCCACTTCTTTTCTTACTTCATTACAGATGGCCCGGTAGCTCGTCTTCTCCTCCAATAATTTCCGCTGCAGGGTGCGCGCGGTCATGCACATCTCGGATGCCAGGATATCCACGTGCGGCACCTGGCCTTTAAAATTCACCAGCAACATGCGTTTCACCTTTTCGCTCAGGGTTGCCTGCGACCGTAGTGCCTGTTGTTTCTGCTCCAGCAGGCTGTTGAACAGGGCAAAGAGCGATGCGTCATAGCTGATCACAGGTATTTCCAGCACACTTTTGTCAAGGATAATACCATTGCGTTGCGCCTGGAAGGTCACCGACGATCTCAGGATCCGCTCATACTCTTTTATGTCTCTTTTAGGATAACGCAGCTCCACGTGTTCGGGATTGGCGCTTTTTCCGCTTAGGCTGTGGAAAGCTCTTGTAAATCCGGCCATAGCATACTCTACCGCTTGTTGTGCGGCCACGGGGAATTGCGCGGCATAAAACGGAACCGCTTCAATGGTGAGCACCGCCCTGTTGCCTGTAACGACCAGTGAGTAAATGAATTCTCCTGATATGGTATCGTTGTACCGGCATACTGTGGTGATCGCGTCGCCAAGGGTGCGGCAACTTTTGGCCAGGAAGCCCAACATGCCAAATTCAGTATTGTTGCTTTCGCTGCCCATGTGAAGGCCCAGAAACTCATCTCCCGTCATTTCAACAGCATGTGCCCAGAACTCCCCTCCAATTTCCGAAGGGATCATGGCCTCGGCATTGTTCAGCTGCTCAGGCGAAATATTGATACGCCTGCAGAGCTCATGAAAATTCGCTCCGTGGTTTGCTGCGCTGTAAATGTGATTGCGAAGGATAGATGCCTGAAAATGCATATTTGGCGTAATGTCTTTTAAGAATGGCGCAATTTACACCAATTGTTTATTTCGTTAGCCAGCTAGCCCTCCCAGATCAATAACCCACCTCTGAAAACCCACACTACACGTCGGTGGACTGTCGACCGTGGACTTTCAACCCATCACTTATTCCTTACAGCCTGCACTTATCAAGCCGAAAGCCCAATCCGCCAAAACGGCCCTTTTTCGGCGGTCTCCCGGCCGTGCTCTTCCGTATAGACTACGGATTGAACAAATTAACCCTTTATCATCTATGATACAATTTTACAGGCTTTGCGGAATGTGGGTTACCGCTTTGTTGCTGGCTTTTTCCGCGAGCGCAAAGTACGTACTATGTGAGGCGAATGCATCAGGAAGTAACAACGGCAGCTCCTGGACCAATGCTTTCACAGACCTTCAAAGCGCTATTGGTATTGCCGTGAGTGGCGACCATGTATGGGTGGCGGTCGGAACGGGCGATTGCACTGCAATAAAACAGGTGCAACGCCAGATAATCCGGTTTGCGTAGGTGGATAATCCGTTTTACGTCTGTTCAGGCCAACAGGTTCGCCCAATTTTGTGCAGAGCTACAAACAAGATATGAGCAAGCACTTCACTTTCAACCGTCTTCGGCACCCAAACCATAAAAGGTTATACCTGCGTATTGGCGCAATGGCCTGTAAGAATGTCGTGATCTGACACATTCGGAGAATTCAGCTACAACCAATTTTGCAACACCAGATCAATGATGAAACGGACCGTCGCGTCCCCTGATAATTTTTGTGTATCGAATAATTGCTATCTATTAATAACCCCCAAACGATGTATGATGGATCTTATGAGCAGTGTTAAACACAGCCGATCGCTGATTGTGCCCCTGGTAGGAAAGACCAGGTATTTGTTTTTGTTATTCTGTTGCCTGAGTATCTGCAGAGTACAGGCGCAGGTGTTTGAGCAGGTCATCGGATACTCCAATGGAATTATCAACAGGCCTGTGGCCTCTTTCGGAGATAATGGTGTTTATGTAATCGATGAGCAGGCACACAGGGTCATCGGGTATACCAGCGGTGGACAGGTGGCCGTGTCCATTGGCGGATATGGAACAGAAGATGGAAAATTCCGGACCCCTTCCGGCATTGCCGTGGCAAATTCCAAGATCTATGTGGTTGACTCCGGCAATCATCGCGTACAGGTCTTTAGCGCCAGCAGCGGCTCCTTCCTGTACGCATTCGGTTCAGAAGGCTCCGGCGACGGCCAATTCAACACCCCAAAAGGGATCTTTGTTGACAGCTACAACCAGGTGATCGTGGTTGACCAGGGTAACGCCCGCATACAGCTGTTCAACTCCAACGGCACGTTTATACGCAAATTTGGCACGTATGGCTCGGGGAATGGTCAGCTCAACAACCCGGTCGGTGTGTTTTCAGCCGATGTATCATTCCAGCTGCGCATTTACGTTGCCGACGCAGGCAACAACAGGGTGCAGTATTTTGACTATAACGGTGCTTACCTGGGCCAGTTCGGAACGGCAGGCACCGGTGACGGGCAGTTCAACAACCCTACCAGTATCCGCACCGTGACCACGAGCAGCGGCGTGATGCAATTCTTTGTTGCCGACTCCGGTAACAAACGGATCCAGGCTTTTTCAACTGCTGGCGCCTTCTTGGGCATCGTAGGATCGGCAGGTACCGGCGACGGCCAGTTCAACGCGATCTCGGATCTGGCAACTGTTACCTATGGCTTCAGGGCGTGTGACCCGGTGAACGGTACGATCTCTACTTTCCTCGGGGGCGGCACAGGACTTCCCACGTTCAGCAGCAAATTCAGCCAGAACACAACCGCTAACGGCAGGCTGTATTATCCGCAGAACATGGCGAGGCTTAACAGCTTTCTCTATGCGGCGGATAAAAAGAACAAGCGCATCCAGATCTTCAACGTTACGTTCGGCAACGCCTACGAATCCAAGTTCGGTGAAGGTTACGCCGTGGAGGGCATCGCAGTGGACGAGTCTAACAAAGTATACGCTACAAATCCGGTCGACAACAAGATCCGCGTATACAACAGCATTGGCGGTTTTCAATATGAAATAGGAGCCTCAGGTTCAGGTCCGGGCCAGCTCAATACACCTGGCGATCTTGTAGTGGTGAAATCAGGATCTGACAATCTCCTTTATGTGCTTGACAGAGGAAACTACCGCGTTCAGGTATTTAATGCCGCCACAGGGATCCCTGTGCGCAACTTCGGTACGCAAGGAACAGGCAATGGCCAGTTCACCACACCCAACGGTATCGGTGCTGACGCATCGGGCAAGATCTATGTAGCAGAAGACTACCGGATCCAGGTATTCGATGGCAACGGCAACTGGCTCAAGACCATTACGGGCGCGGGACAAGGCTCCGGCAACGGCCAGTTTGATCGCATCCAGGATGTGGCCGTGGATGCCAGCGGGAATATCTACGTTGTGGAAAACAGCAATAACAGGATCCAGCTGCTGACCAGTGAAGGTGTTTTCATCCGGAAGTTCGGCACTTTCGGTTTTGGTGATGGAGAATTCAACAATCCTTCCGGGATCTTTTTGTACGAGAACCAGATCTACGTTGCAGACCAGATGAACCACCGGTTGCAGGTGCTGCAGGCGAAGTCGGCTCCCCAGATCAATTTCTCCAACTTCACCCATACCTTCGGTGAAGCTCCGTTCGCGCTGAATGCCACCTCCAACTCCACAGGCGCCATCACCTACAGTGTGGTGGTGGGAGGCACAGGATCCGTAACGCTGAACGGGAACACGGTTACGCTGACGCAGGCCGGTGATGTGTTCCTCAGGGCGAGTGTTGCGGAAGACGCCAATTATAAGGCAGCTTACAAGGATGTCCAGCTGACCATCAACAAGGGTACTGCCCAGCTCACCCTCAGCGACCTCCAGCATTATTACGATAACACACCGAAATACGCCACGGTCACAACCAGTCCCGCGGGATTGCAAGGTGTCAGCGTAAGTTATGTCAAGGACGGCGTTTATTCCAGCTATGCGCAGGCTATCGGCCAGTATAACGTGGTAGCAACCCTGAACAACACAAATTACACGGCACCAACAGCCTCTGACGTGCTTACGGTCTCCGGTAAGCTGACGCCCGTGATCAACAACTTTAACGACTTCTCCAAAACCTACGGCGAAGGTCCATTTACGCTCAACGCCACCACTAATTCCACCGGGGCTATTACCTATAGTGAAGAGAGTGGCGGCACCGGCGACGTTACGCTTTCGGGCAACACTGTAACGATCGTAAAGGCAGGCTCTGTCTTTCTAAAAGCCAGCGTGGCAGAAAGCGCAAACCATGTTGCGACCTCGAAGACCATTGTCCTGACCATCAACAAGGCCGCAGCTGGTATCACGCTGGGCAGCCTGACGCACGTATATGACGGCGCAGCCAAATCAGCAACCTACATCACAACTCCTTCGGGAAAAGCTGTAGCGATCGAGTATCGCCAGGGTGGAACACTCATTGCCAATCCCGTGAACGCCGGAAGCTACGACGTAACGGCTACTGTGAGTGACGACAACTACCAGGGAACGACTACAGGAATGCTCATCGTCAGCAAAGGCACGGCCGCCGTTAACCTGAGCAGCCTCACCCATACGTATGATGGTTCGGTCAAATACGCAACCTACAGCACCACTCCTTCAGGAAAAACTGTAGTGATCGAGTATCGCCAGAATGGAACACTCATTTCCTATCCCGCGAACGCCGGAAGTTACGACGTAACGGCTACGGTGACTGACAACAACTACCAGGGATCCGCCACCGGCACACTGGTGATCAACAAGGCCACGGCAACGATCAGCATCGGCAACCTCACGCACACTTACAACGGCACCGTAAAAGCCGCAACTGCTACCACCACACCTGCCGGAAGAACGGTTTCCTTCGAATACCGCCAGGGAGGTGTATCGGCTACTCCGACCAAAGCGGGCCAGTACAACATTACCGCTACGGTGAACGATGCCAATTACCAGGGAACGGCTACCGCGTTGCTCACCATCAACAAAGCGCCCCTGACCATCAAAGCCGACGACGTTTCGAGAAAATATGGTGTGGCAAACCCTGCTTCTTATTCTTTCACCTTCACGGGTCTCGTGAATGGCGAAAATGCGCTGGCGGCATTGACCACATTTCCTTCCGCCGCAACAACAGCAACGGTAACGAGCAATGCGGGTACAACCTATCCCATTACGTCCAGTGGCGCTGCTTCCGACAACTATGCGCTCACCTATCAGAATGGCACCCTCACCATCACCCAGGCAGACGCCACACTCTCGCTCAGTAACCTCAGCCACACCTATGACGGCCAGGCCAAGGCAGCTACGGTGAGCACCGAGCCCGCAGGCCTGTCTGGTGTATCCATCACTTACAAACAGGGCGCCTCCACTGTAACACCGGTAAACGTTGGCACCTATACTGTTGAAGCAAGGTTGAGCAACATCAACTATGCTGCCCCGATGGTGACAGGCACCCTGACCATCAGCAACAAACCTGTGGCTTCTATTACCAACTTCGGCAACCTCACCAAAACTTACGGTGATGTACCGTTCAACCTGAATGCCAGCGCCAACTCAACTGGCGCCATCACGTATTCGGCGTTCAGCGTTACCGGTGAGGTCACCATCAGCAACAACACGGTCACGATCCTCAAGGCAGGCACGGTAACGCTGCAGGTCAATGTTGCCGAAGATGCGAATTACGCCGCTGCGTCGCTCCAGGCCACACTCGAGATCGGCAAGGCACCGCTTACCGTCACGGCCCATAACAAGACGCGCCTTTACGGAGAGAACAATCCTCCCCTCACCTGGTCCTTCAGCGGTTTCAAAAATGGAGACGACAACAGCGTCATCGATAGCCAGCCTTACACTTTGCTGGATGCAATAGCCTCATCACCTGCAGGCAACTATCCCATCAAGTTGGCTGGCGCCAGCGATAACAACTACCAGATCTCCTATGCAGACGGTACGCTCACGGTGGCGAAAGCTCCCCTGACGATCACGGCTGAAAACAAAACACGTACGTACGGCGACTCCAACCCGGCCTTCACCTTTACCTATGAAGGATTCAGACTTAATGACTCAAAAGCAGATCTCACAGCACTGCCCGTGGCAACAACAACTGCTACCGTAGAAAGCGATGCCGGAAGCTACGCCATACAATCTGCTGGTGCCGCAGCACTGAATTACCAGATCACTTATGTATCAGGTACACTTACTGTAACCCAGGCGCCGCTATCGGTGAAGGTCGCTGATGCAAGCCGGAAATATGGAGATGCGAATCCCGTGTTCTTGCTCACCTATGAAGGCTTCAGGAATGGGGACGTTGTCGAAGATCTGAAGGTGAAGCCTGACGTTTCTACTGAAGTCGATGAGCGTTCAGATGTCGGAACCTACCCGATCGTTCTGTCTGGCGGCAGCGATCCGAACTACGACTTCGTGAGCTATAGCAACGGCATACTGACCATTGAAAAGGCAGACCAGCACATCATCTTCCCTGCCATCGGCAGCAAGAATGTGAATGATAAGGATTTCGAGATCGGTGCCAGCGCTTCGTCAGGCCTTGCAATAACGTATACAGTGGCAGGCCCAGCGGTGCTTGTTGAAGGAAACAAGATCAGTCTTACGGGCAAGGCCGGAACGGTTACCGTAAAAGCCAGTCAGGCCGGCGATCAGAACCATAAAGCTGCAGCGGATGTGATCAGAACTTTTGCAGTGAACGAGAAGCTTAGCCAGGTGATCACGTTTGCCACCTTCGCACAAAGAACGTTCGATCAGGGCAACGTTGTGCTGAACGCAAGCGCAAGCTCAAACCTGGGTGTAAGCTTCACCAGCAGCGACAACACGGTGGCCACCATCGATGGCAATGTGGTGGTCGTCAAAAAGCCGGGCACCGTGGTCATCACCGCTTCGCAGGAAGGAAACGATATCTACAATGCCGCGCCGCAGGTAAACCGTACCCTCGTCATTGCGAAGGGCGTGCAGCAGATCGTTTTTGATGCACTGATGGAAAAAACATTGGGTGAAGAAAGCTTCAGGCTCGATGCAAAAACATCGTCAGGGTTGCCTGTATCGTACACCAGCAGCAACACTGCTGTGGCCACCATCAACGGTGATGTTGTAACGATCGTAGGCGAAGGTGAAGCGATCATCACCGCAGCGCAGACTGGTAACGACGTATACGCATCGGCGGAAGCGGTAAACCAAAAGCTTGTGGTAAGACTGATCACGGAAGCCGAGTTCACGCCCGACAGAAGTGCCAGCGCCTACCCCAACCCGGCTACCGACCTGCTGGTGGTAGAAACGAAAGTGGCCGCCAGCGGCAGCGTTGTTCGTGTGACGGATCTTCACGGAAGAAACATGAACGTGACCGTTCGCGAGGCAGATGCGTTCACACACAACATCGACGTGAGCTCCCTGCCTTCAGGGGTGTACGTGGTGCAGGTGAACCTGGGCGCCCGTGTGATCACTACGCAACGTATTGTAAAAAGATAAATTAACCTGAGCTGAATACCCGGGAGAGATCACGTGCAAGATTTCGAACGGGTATTTTCTCTCAAAAACATGACAAAGTATGAAGATCTATAGAATGATGCTCATGATCGCGGTGCTGGCCATTGGTACCCTGGTTGGCTGCGACGATGAACCCCAATCCAAAGAAGAAGTTTTTCTGAAAGACCTCAACGGCGCGTGGACCCTTATTGCAGGACAGGTTACGGTAGACCAGAAAGACGTTACGAATGCTTTCAAGGGAATGACGATCACCTTCTCCACAGGCAAGAACTACGCCGTGATCAACCCCGCGCCTCCCCTCTGGCCTGCCGGTGGTTCATTCACACTGGAAGCAGGAGACAATGGTTTATTCAACATCCGTCGTGATGACAACGTGCTGGTTAGTGTAAAATCGCTCACCTCAACTACCGTCTTGCTGGAGCTTCAATACACCGCCCCTGCCGGCAGATCGAACAGTGTTAGCGGACGGTATGCTTTTATGATGACAAAATAGTTACCGGTTGCCGGTTTCGGATGAGCTTCGGATATCACAATTGTGTTTCAATTCTACTTGAACAGAAACCGAAAAGTGATTTCAACACCTCACGAAACCGGCTATCCGGTAACCGGCAACTGGCAACCAATTTAACTCTTCCAAAATGACCCGAGTGTTCCTTTGCCAGCCTGACCATTACAAGCATGTGCTGTCATTCTTTATCGATAATACTGCAGGTTTCAAAGTTGCCGGTGCCTGTCACAAATCGGTGGAGCTGGAAGCGCAGGTTCATCTGACACAACCCAACCTGGTACTGCTCGACATCGCGCTTGGAAATGGAATTGATATGCTCGTGCAGATGAGGAAACATGCACCCACAGCCAGGGTGATCGTGCTCACGGAAACGGAAGACCCCGCGGTTGTTTTGCAATGCCTGGCACTGGGAGCAGCGGGTTATCTCCTGGTACGGAAGACCACGCTGCCACGACTCATCGATTTCATACGCGATGCCTGTGAAGGTGGTGTGCCCATCAGTCCTGCGCTGGTAAAACACATTGTAAAAGCGCTACCTCCCGGGGGCGGTCCTGTTGTGCTGAGCAGCACGCTTACCCGGCGCGAAACGGAGATCCTGCAGCTGATGGTGAACGGACAAACCTACAAAGCCATTTCCTTCAGTCTGAACATCGCGCTCGATACGGTTCGCTCGCACATCAGAAATATTTATGACAAGCTCGAGGTCCATTCGAAATCAGAAGCCGTGGTGAAAGCGCTCAGGGAAAGAGTAGTTACGAGTTATTAACTTCTGGTTACGGGGCTACCGACTAACAGCTCGAAGCTTAGGACCCGAGGCTGCTCCTGCTGCGTTTCATATCTTTTAAATACGCATCCAACAAAACGAAGAGCATGCCGGTCATGATCGAAACGTCGGCCATATTGAAGATGCCGGTCTGGAAGATCACAAAATTGATATGTAAAAAATCCGTTACGGAGCCATAAACGATCCGGTCGTAGATATTACCGATGCCACCTCCTACAACGAAGCAGATACCGGTGAGCGAAAGGGAAGAAAGTTCCTTGCGTGTGAGCACGTACACCAGCGCCAGGACGAGCACGGCAAGTGGTAAAAAAGTGAGCAGCGTTACCTGCAGCGCCGGCGACAACGAAGATCCAAGGCTTAAAAAAGCGCCTTTGTTCTCGATCCTGGTCAGGGTCACGTAATGGTTTAGCAAACCGATGCGCTCGTCATCCGCGACCCGCGCCCTGACGATCTTTTTCGAGATCTGATCACATCCGACATTCATGCTCAGTAATGCAAATACCAGCAAAATCCTGAAGATCCCTTTTACATTCATATTGGCGGCTATTGGTTAACCAAGATAGTAATTTTTTGTTCAAGAACATCGGTAGACAGGTGCAAGCTGCTAGCCACGGCTGCGAGGGGGATACCGTCTCAAAGCTCGAGGCTCGAGGCTCGCGATTCACAGCTGTGTTACAAATCGATAAGTACCGCTATCAATGATAATGTAGACCCCAAGCCCGATCAGCACCGCCGGAAAGAGAATATGGTTATATTTTTTCAACCTGTCCGTTACCACGGGATGGCTGGTGGCATACGCCGCAATGGCGAGCCAGACATACACCAGCGCCAGGAAGATCAGGGTGGTGATGCCCAACTCGGGCAGCGATGCTTTCGCGAAAAGCGGAACATAGATACCGATATTGTCACCACCATTGGCGATGGTGATGGCCGCAATGCCGAATGCTTCCTGGCCGATCATGTTGCTCAGCAGTCCTCCCTTGCGTTTTTTTATTGTTAGGGCATTGCCTTCGTCATCATCTGCCTTATTCTTCACGTGACTGACGATCTTGGCTACGCCGAGGTAAATGGGGAACAACCCGAGAAGCCCGATGTATGGCAGGGGCACCACGATACCGATGAGCGCTCCGGCGATGCTCAATAAGATCAGCGCGATGATGCCCATGTACTGTCCGGCAACAATGCTTCGCCGCTCCAGCGAATGCGGCACCTGGGTGAACAGGGTCATCAGGATAAAAATATCATCGATATTGGTAGAAACGAATGCGATAAACGCCGTAAGCACGGTTTCAGTCATCGACCAGGATTAAATGATTTACAGGATAAACAGGATTTGAGGGAACAAGGTACGGATTTCACGCTGAAACTCAGTATGAAAATAGTTTCGGGGATGAGACATGAGATAATGCAACCCGAGTCTCAAATCTCATCCCGATAGCTATCGGGACTCAAGTCTCATATCTCTATTTGAACTTGCGCAGATCGTAGGTGATCATGAGCATGTAGTAGCGTGTGAGGGCGTTGGTCTGACTGTCTTCGATGTAGGTTTCGGTCACGTCGCGGTTGATGCTGCGGTTCTGATTCAGGAGGTCGAAGCCACTGATGCGGATGTCGAGCGATTTGTCTTTGAGCAGCTTGTAGCCGATGGCCGCGTTCCAGAACCAGATGCTCTGGTTGAATTCTTCACCGAGGCCGGTATAGACGGTGTTCACCAGGTTGGAATTAAAAACGATTCCCTTCCAGGGTTGCCATGTAAGCCGCAGCGATGTGAGGTGTGTGAAATAATTGTTATCGGAGCTGGTTTGCAGCGTGTTCTTGACGATCACATAGTTGGCCGTGTAAGAGACGGTGAAATCGATCGCCTCGTGGTTACTACCCAGCACAATGCCTTCGCTGAGGGAATAGTTGTGCGCAAGATTGGTCCTGCCGTTGATGAGCGCCGGCGTACGGTTGTAATTGAATCCCGTGTTCAGGTTCAGGTTCGATTTGATGGCCGACATCGGCACACCGAAAGTAATGAACGTTCTGGCGTTCCAGTTCTCAGGCACGTTGATGGGATACGTCAGCTGTGTGCCGCGCTGGCTGAGCCTGACACCATTTACCGTAGTATCTTTCTCGGCGCGGAAGGTAGCGTTGCCGATATAATCCTTTACATAGTTGGCGAACAGGAACACATTAAAGCTCGACGCGGTCTTGAAGTTGGTTCTTCCATAACGCAATGTGAAAGTGTGCTGATAATCCTGTTTCAGGTTGCTGTTACCACTTCGCAGGAATAACGGGTTCCGGTTGTTGACCACGTTCTGAAGCTGCGATACGGTAGGCGCATTGGTGGCAGTGCGGTAATTGAAGCGCAGGTTCGCGCCTTGCGAAAACTTGTAATTGAGCATGGCCTGGGGTAACAGGTTCTCGAACGAGCGCTGAAGCTCGAAGGGCTGCGGAAAATCCTGGGTGCTGGCCAGGTCGGCGTATTGAAAATTCAACCCGGTCATGAAATTGAACCGCTTCTTGTTGTAGCGGTAGCTGGCACCGCCGCGGTTGGAGAGATAAGTATTCTCGAACACGTTGGTCAGCAGCGTATCGAGGGTGAGGTTGGCGCCTGTTTCGGGGTTGATGTCGAATGTTTGTTTGCTGGTGCTGCTTTTGGTGAGCGAGAGTGTATAGTTGACCTGGAACTGGCCCGACTTGCCGATAGGCTCCGTAAAGGCAACATTGGAAGAATACGTGTCGCTGGAGGTGATCTGATCGGCGTGCTGATCGATGCGCACCGTGGTGTCGTTGAGAAAATCGTCGTCGACCGAGCGGAGACCGGAGTCGGCATCACGGTCGTTCAGGGTTACCGTTGCATTGATGGACGCTGAGCGGCCTCGTTTTTTAAAACGGTGTCTGAACAGCACGTTATTCGAAAAGTTGTAACCCGTGTTATAACCATAGTTGCCATTGTCGAGGTGGCGCTCCTGCGTTTCGCTGGTCAGGTAATCGCCGCCCAGGTTAGACTGCGACCGGTTGCGCTGCTGGCTGAATGCCGGCGTGACCACCAATGAATTTGCCGAGTCGATCTCGTATTCAAGGCGGAGGTTCAGGCGGTGATTGAAATTGGTGCTGGTGGCCCTGTTGCGCTCGGTATAAACCAGGCCACTGTCGCGCTGGGCAATGAAAGTTCGCTCCAGCGATGTTCTTCTGTCGTTGTCTGCCTTGTTGAAGAAATAACTGCCTGAGAGCTCCACCTTCTTCCACTCGTTGCTGTAGTTGAGGCCCATGGCATGCGTTGTCGAGATCCCGCTCTGCTGACCCACCTGAAAATTGCTGCTATTGTTATTATTATTCCCGCCACCATTGGTCCGGCCTCCGCCACGACCACCGCGGCCTCCCCCTGACGAGGTGCTGTTGCCGGAGATGCCCAGCAGGTCTTCATTGCTGAAATTCTGTTGATTGATATTGTTGGTGAGACCGATCGCGGAAAGCTTGCGCGCACCTTTGAAGGCGTTCATGTTTCCGCCAGCGATGTATCGTCCGTTCTCTCCCGCGCCCGCGTAAATTTTCCCGAAGTCTCCCCTGCTCACACCTTTCTTGGTAACGATGTTGATGGTCTTGCGGGTTTGCCCGTCGTCGAACCCGGTGAACTGGGCCTGCTCACTCAGGCGGTCGAACACTTCGATCTTGTCGATCACTTCGGCGGGCAGGTTCTTGAGTGTGATGTTCGGATCGTCGCCAAAGAAGGGTTTGCCATCAACGAGGATCTGCTGAACGTTCTCGCCCTGGGCCTTTACACCGCTGCCGTCTACTGTGATGCCCGGCATTTTGGTGATGAGGTCTTCCACGTTGCCATCGCGACTTGTTTTGAATGCATTGGCATTGTATTGAAGGGTGTCACCTTTCTGCTGCACGCGGATCTGCGTATCGGTTACCTCCACAGCTTTCAGCGCCACGGCCGACTGCGAGATCATGAGCGGACCGATCTCGATATTCTCCCCTCTCACCCTGATGAATCTTTGCCTGGTGGTATATCCGATGTAGGTTGCTTTCAGCCGGTAGCCACCGGGGGCAACATTTTCGAATCTGAAATTTCCATCGATGTCTGTCAACGTGCCTTTCCACTGTGTGGTGTCGCGTACAGACCTGAGCACTACGGCAACACCCGGTAGCGGTTCCCTGGCAGTGCTGTCGATCATGGTACCGGACACGCTGAAGGTTTGCGCCGACGAGGCATAACCAATCGCCATCAGGACAATGATCAGCAGCAGGGATTTAGTCGTAAGGCCAGGCATCTCTTCAAACATCAGGTATGATCCGTAATCTGTTACAAATATCTGTTAATCTCCTCTATGATCTGAGCTTTATCGTGTCATCGGCTAATGGAGAGGACCAGAGGATTTAACAACGCGTGCAAATTAAGGAACAATGTTGAGGGAAATTTGAAGGGAGAAAAGTTGCCAGTTACCGGTTACCAGTTGCCAGTTTAGTGCAGTGTTACTTCAAAGTTCGGTACTCCGAACTGATGAGCAAAGCACAGGCCTTGTCATTACCACCTCACTAAACTGGTAACTGGCAACTGGCAACCAATTAATGTACTTCGCCGGCTTCCATGGCTTTCTTTTCACCGCTGAAAGCTGCGCTCGCTACGGGACCTTTCACTTCGAGCTTGATCACGGTGGCGATGGGATCGACAGATTTGTTTCCAGCTTCGATGATAACACCCTGATCATCGACGTTTGTTTTCAATGACTTGCCACCCGCCAGCAACCTGGCAGATAACACCTTGTTTTTCAGGCCAGGCACGACCAATTTTCCGTCAGCGGGCCATTCAAAAACAGAGAGATAAAGTGTTGTGTTTCCGTTCTTCTCTTTGCGGGTGCAACGTCCCCAACTGAGGGGCTGAAGCGGGCTCGACTTGCTTCCATAGATCGCCTCGCCATTTACTTTCATCCACGCACCGATCTCTTTCAGCGCTTTGATGCTTTGTTCCGGGAATTCACCGGTGGCTTTCGGGCCTACGTTCAACAGGTAGTTACCTCCCTTGGAAGCAATATCGATCAGGTTGCGTACCATGGTCTCCGTGCTTTTCCAATTGTTGTCGTAGCTTTTGTAACCCCAGGTGCCGTTCATGGTCATGCAGGTTTCCCAGTCTTTGCCGTCGAGCTCATCGAGCTTGGGAATTCTTTGTTCCGGTGTTTTGTAATCGCCGGGAAAATTCGGGCGCTTCAGGCGATCGTTGGTGATGATCTTCGGCTGCAGGGCGAGCTGGGCATTGAGCTTCTCGGCATATTCGTCCGTCATGCCGGTAGGTGTATCCCACCACAGCACAGCGATATCTCCATAGTTGGTGAGGATCTCTTTTACCTGGGGCACAGCGATGTCGTCAATGTACTGCGACATGGTCTTGGTGGTTTGCACCGGATCCCAGTGTCCGCTGTTGGCAGCCGTATAGGCATCGATGCGGGCGGAGTCAGGGTTGGCCCAACCTTCTTTGGTGAGCTTTCTGGCGACGGCACCACCGGGGTTCCCCCAATCCTGCGCATGTGAATAGTACAGTCCGAGCTTGATGCCGTGCTTCCGGCAGGCTTCTGCCAGCGGTTTGATCAGGTCTTTGCCGTAGGGTGTGGCATCCACCATATCCCAATCAGTCACTTTTGAATCGAACAGCGCAAAGCCATCGTGGTGTTTCGCGGTGATCACGATGTATTTCATGCCGGCGTCCTTGGCCATCCTTACCCAGGCATCGGCGTCGTACTTCACAGGATTGAATTGTTTCGCATAGGCCCTGTAATCAGCTACGGGGATCTTTCCACGGTTCATGATCCATTCGCCAATGCGGCCGATCGCCTGACCATTGTGGGTTCCGGCAGGCACGGCATAAACACCCCAGTGAATAAACATGCCAAAACGGGCCTCCCGCCACCATGCCATCCGCTCATCACGGTTATCGGTCTGTGCAAGAAGTACGCTCGTGACGAGCGAAATGATCAGTGCGGTTAGTAAGACTTTTTTCATCTGTGCTGATTTTTCTTTGTTGTTTATGTACCAGACGTAAGATGACGCCTGAATCCCTAAACCGCTCATCAAATCTGTAATCAGTATTCGGTAATCAGGTAATCGGGTTACTGATCATTGATTACTGATTACCGATTACCGGTCACCGATCACCGTCTTTAGTAACATTCTACCATTCATTTTGGTAAAAAAGTACCATTTCCGTTCAGCCGCTTTCATTGTAGTTTTACCGCCATGATCAGTTATAAAAAGCTCAAATCCGAGGTTCAGGTCCAGATCAGGGTTGCCCTGGTGTTTGTTGGCATTCTGGTGGCGATCGTCGTCATCCAGGAGCTGATGGCGCTTTAATCCATCGCTTCCTTCCCACCCTTCTGTGCGCAATTTCCTGTGTACCAGCACACTGGCATTCTTAACCGATTTTACTGATTACGCCCACCGATTACCGATCACCATTTACTGATTACTACATTAAAAGCGGGTATAAAAATTTTACCTCCGGGTCAGGATAAACTACTTATGGCTGATCTCACTAACGAATCCGCGGTGCTTCGGAATAAAGTCCTGTTTTTTCTTTCCCTGCCCCGGCACGATGCAAAGTACACTTCCACTCCCTGGCAGATCGCCGTTCAGCTGGCGGGCGGCAACCGGGTGTTCTTTATGGACCATCCGTATACGTTTATGGACCTGCTTACCCGCTTCCGGGAGCCCGCTGTGAAGAAACGGTTGAAAGCTTATTCTTCTGAAAGCAGCAGTTTTGTGAAAGATGGGGTGACGGTGATCCTTCCGCCTTTTGTGTGGCCCGTCAATTTTCTTCCCAAAGGCAGACTCTACAACTTTTTCTCGGCATGGAATCACCGCCTCGTTGTCAAAAGGGCCAATCGTGTGCTGAAGGCTCAAGCGGTGAGCAGTGTGATCTATGTCAACTCGTTCAACTTTTATTTTCAGAAGCTGCACGCTTTTCTATCGCCAAACAAGGAGCTGAATGTTTACCATTGCATCGATCCCATGGTAAAAGGTTTTACACTGCGGCATGGACCTTACCTCCAGGCGCAGGCCGCGCGGAAGGCCGACCTGATCATTTCTACGGCCCCGGCGCTTCAGCAGCGTTTCCGCGATCAGGGATTTTCAAAAAGTTTTCTCGTGCCCAACGCCGCCAACTTCAAGCTGTTCGCGCAGGCATCGACCGTTCCACTGCATCCGAAGCTTGCCGGCGTGCAGGGAAAAGTGATGGGATTTTTTGGCAATATCGAGCGGCGTACAGACTTCACGTTGCTACGTCAGGTGCTCGATATTCTTCACGACTGGCGACTGGTGCTGGCAGGCCCCGTTGAAAAACAATATGTACCCCGCGAGTTCATGGACGACCCGCGTGTTCACTTCACCGGCGCATTCACACACGACGAGGCTCCTTCCGTGGTCAAACGTTTCGACGTGGCCATCATTCCCTTCCGGTGCGATGAAGCCGGCAAAGGCATTTATCCACTGAAGCTTTACGAATACCTGGCCGCGGGAAAACCCGTGGTCTCCACAAACTTTAACCCTGATGTGCTCGGTGACCTGAAAGAAGTGATCCAGGTTGCAGACTCACCACAGGACTTTGCAAAAGCTGTACTCATGACCTACGCTACCGACTCCGAAGAAAAGATCCAGGCACGCATCACCACCGCTTCGCAGCACACGTGGGAGAACCGGGCGAAAGATTTCAGTAACCTGATCAGCCAGGAGCTACAACAAAAAGCCGCAGCACCTCCACAGCCTGGTGGAAAGACCGGCAACGCACGTTCATTAAAAGAACGCATCAAGAACAATCCGCGCCTGAAGAAGCTCGTGCTGTCGCTCATCTTCAGACGCAAGCCCAACGGATCGCGGGTGAAGTGGTACGTCTGGTTGTGGCTCATTTTCCCGAAATATTTCCGCCGTGGTGTGAGCTGGGGCTCGCGGCTCGACCTTTCGCCCTTCAATAAGTATAAACTAGGTAAGTACTCCCGTGTAGAGCAGGGTGTTGTGATCAACAATGGCATGGGCGATGTGATCATCCACGACGAAGTGCATACGGGCATCGGATGTATCATCATCGGACCGGTAACACTGCACAAGCATGTGGGACTGTCGCAGTATGTGCGCATCCTCGGCATGCACCATGGAAGCGATGTGCTCTCGCCGCACCATCACCAACCGGCCTGGCGTGCCCCGGTGATCCTGGAAGAAGATGCTTTTATCGGTACGGGAACAGTGATCATGGGCAAAAAAAATGGCGAGCCTCTTGTGCTGGGCCGTTATTGCCGCGTGGGAGCCAATGCCCTGGTCACCACCGATATCCCTCCGTACAGTGTCGCGGTGGGAAATCCTGCCAAAGTGGTAAGGGTATGGGATTTTGAAAAGAACTGCTGGGTAAAACCTGGAACACAGTCGCCAGCCCCGCCGGAAGCGCAGCGCAAGGTTGGAAAGCCCGATATCCCGGTATTACCCGATCCTCTGTCTGAATAACCGTTCCGGTTGTCGGTCAAATACCCAATGCAGGTTCACGCAAAGAACGCAAAGAAAATGCACGCAAAGGTCGCAAAGATTTTAAATTTCACCGTCATCATGAATGGTGGTTTGAGCGTAAGTCCCGACAGCTATCGGGAGCGCGAATGAAGGATCCCCATTTAACAGCGTGCATAACAAAGTGCCAAGCGCTCGAATAAGTACGCAGTAACGATCCGCTCTCACATGCCATCACACTGGCGTCGCTCAGGATGACGGGCTTCGAAGCGAGTCTTCGCGTGCTTTGCGCTTCTTTGCGCCCTTTGCGTGAACTGCATTTCTCTCTGCTTTGAAACGTGCAATGCTCGACGGGTTTCCGAAAATGAAGAAAAGCTTTTCCCTCAAGCTCGTTGCTGTTCTCACATCCCTGATCATATCGGCATATTCATGGAAGTTGATATGAACGGGGTCATGTTTGTGGTCGATGTTGTGTGTGATGCCGTATACTGCCTGCTCTTCTTCGGGCTGATACGTTTTGAAGATACGGTCCCATATGATGAAGGTGGCGCCGTAATTTTTATTGATATATTTTTCCTGGCAGCCATGGTGCACGCGGTGATTGGACGGCGTGGCGAAGATGTATTCGATGAACCGGGGCATCTTGCGGATGTATTCCGTGTGTACCCAGAACTGGAACAGCACGGCGATCTGGTTTGTAATAAAAATGATGATGGGATGAAAACCTATAAAGGCAACAGGCAGAAAAAAGATCATCTTGATATACTGGACCCAGCTGAGCCTGAAGGAAACCGTCAGGTTATAATGCTCTCCTGAATGGTGTGCCACATGCGTAGCCCAGAAAAAGCGAAGGCGATGCGAAACATTGTGTGCCCAATAACTGCAGAAATCAAAGATGATGTAACAGGGTACAAATGTCCACCAGTAGAATTCCATACGCCAGGGTATGAGATTGTAAATGACGATAAACACGTACAGCAGTAAGGTCTTGATCAGAACGCCGATGGTGACGTTCCCCAGTCCCACGAGGATGGAGCCGATCGTTTCTTTTTTTTCATAGTATTTCCTGCTTTGGCTATAAGCGATCAGGTACTCGATCAGCACAAACAGGAACATGGCCGGTGCGGCCCAAAGAATGATATTGGGTATACTTTGCTCCACATCTTGGATGGTGTGTAAGGGTATGGGATCAGCTCCAAAAAGGTTCATTTAGTGTATAAAGGGTTAAGAAACAGCTTTACGACGCGGGAGATGGCAGAGCAGAGGCTCCGGAACAATCCAAGGTCTCGGGCATTAAGCTATGATCTTTAAAAAATGATTCCCTCCCACCGTACTGCCGGTATCCGGAACCGTCTTTTGCATATTAGGCGAAACAATTAACTTGTCAGATTAAAAAGATCTGTCATGCAAAATCAGTCCAGGCGTGTTGCCATTATCGGTGGTCAGCGCATTCCTTTTGTAAGATCGTTCCGGGAATATTCCCGTACCACCAACCAGGAGATGCTCATCGCTACCCTGCGGGGCCTTGTTAAAAAATGCAACCTCGAAGGGCGCATGCTGGGAGACGTTTCCCTGGGTGCGGTGATGACAAGCTCCATCGAATGGAACCTTGCGCGGGAGGTTGTACAGGGCAGCGGCCTCGATGCGCATACACCGGCATTCAACGTACAGCGCGCCTGCGGTACCAGCCTGGAAACGGTGAACCTCATTGCCCTGAAGATCGCCGTGGGCCAGATCGACAGTGGCATCGCCGGCGGCAGCGATACCAACAGCGACCTGCCCATCATGGTGCAACGTGCGCTGGCCTGGAAGCTCATCGACATCAACAACGCCAAAAGTTTCGGCGAGCGGTTGTCGAAGATCCTGCGCATCCGTCCCTCCGATCTGAAGCCTGCATACCCCGGCATCGTGGAACCACGCACCGGACTGTCTATGGGCCAGCACACCGAACGGATGGTGAAGGAGTGGAAGATCTCGCGGCAAGAGCAGGACCAGCTTGCCTACGAAAGCCACGTGAAGGCAGCCAGGGCTTACCAGGAAGGTTTTTACAACGACCTTGTGACGCCCTTCAAAAATGCCACCCGCGACACCATCGTGCGTGGCGATACCACCCTTGAGAAGCTGGCAAAGCTGAAACCTGTGTTCGATAAAAGTGAAGCTGGCACCATGACCGCCGGTAACAGCACCGCCTTTACGGATGGGGCAAGCGCCGTACTGCTGGGCTCCGAAGAATTTGCCCGGCAAAACAACCTGCCCGTGCAAGCTTATTTCAAAGATGCAGAAGCCGCGGCGGTTGACTATGTGCAGGGCGCAGGGCTGCTGATGGCCCCTACCATTGCCGTTGCACGCATGCTGCGCCGACACAATCTTACGTTACAGGATTTCGATTTTTATGAGATCCACGAAGCGTTTGCCGGCCAGGTATTGAGCACGCTGAAAGCATGGGAGAGCGCGGAATACTGCCGCAAAGTGTTGGGCCTGGAAAAGGCGCTCGGTGCGATCGACCGCAGCAAGATGAATGTAAAGGGTGGAAGCCTGGCGCTGGGTCATCCCTTCGGTGCCACCGGCGCGCGTACAGTTGCCACCCTGGCCAAGCTGCTGCACCAGAAAGGAAGTGGCCGCGGCCTGATCTCTATCTGTACCGGAGGTGGGATGGGTGTGGTGGCGATATTGGAAAGGTGATCGGTAAACAGTAACCAGTAATCGGTGATCAAGTACCGAACTGCCGATTACCGATTACCACTTACCGATTACTCTATTCCCTCGATATTAGCGTGACCTGCTTGACAGACGTCGGTAGCCAGATCATCATCTCTCCTTTTCCACGGTGAGCCCAGGCATAATAGGGAATGGCGGTAAAGGGCTGGCGTTGCGTGGAGACGGTGTTCGAAGCGCTGTCGATGATCACTGCGGAAGCTTCTGTCTTCAGGATGGTGATGCCGTTCAGCAGATCGGGTCGTGCTTCGGTGGTGAAGCTGGCATCGGCAGGCACGATGATGTTGCTCACCATGCCGTTGTTGTCGGGCCACTCGGCGCAGTATACCAGAGGGCCGCGTTGCAGGGCCATTCTGCCAAGGTCGTCTTTCACTTCAGGATTGGCCACAATCTTCCTTACTTCCATGGGCAGCACCATCTCTACCACGTCGCCTTTTTTCCAGGTACGGCTGATGGTGGCGTAACCGTTATTAACGGTATAGGCTACTGCTTTTCCATTCACTTTCACTTCCACTTTTTTCTGAAGCGGGGCAGCAAACCGGTAAAGATCAGAAGGCACGGCTTCGTTGGCTGCCCAGCCAGGGATGCGCAGCTTCAGTGCGAATGGTGTAGCGGCTGACGGATCGATGCGAAAGAGCAGGTTCCCATTCCACGGATAATTGTTTTCCTGGATGATGGATACGTCTCTTTTGTTGATCTGCAGCGTGGCGTTACTGCTGATGAATAAATTCACGAACAGGTCGTTGTCCTTTTTCCCATAAACATATCCTCCTATAGAAGGGATCAACCTGGTTACATTGGTGGGACAGCACGAACACGGGAACCAGCCTGAGCGCTCCACCTCACGGTCTTTGTGCCCCTCGCCTTTTGTGATCTCCATGGCATTGGTATAGAAGAACGATTTTCCATCCAGTCCCACGCCGGAGATCAGTCCGTTGTACAACGATCGCTCCAGGATATCCATGTAACGGGAATGACCGTGCAGCATGAACATGCGGTAGTTCCAATAAACGTTGGCAATGGCGGCGCAGGTCTCGTTGTAGGCCGTGGCATTGGGAAGCTGATAATTGTCGCCAAAACGTTCACCGTCTCCTATGGCGCCGATGCCACCCTGCACATAGATCTTCTTTGATACCACGTTGTCCCAGATGCCGTCAATGGCTTTCAGGTAGGCAGCGTCGCCTGTGAGCGCGGCTACATCGGCCATGGCGGCGTAGAGGTAACCAGCGCGAACGGCGTGGCCAATGGCTTCGTCCTGCGCTACCACGGGCTTGTGATCCTGCCAGTAAGCGCCGTTTTTCCACGGGTCTTTGCTGGTGGCATCATACCCGCTGTAATGGCCACGTTCATCTATAAAGTACTTAGCGGTTTCGAGGTATTTCTGCGCGCCCGTGATGCGGTATAATTTCACCAGCCCCATTTCGATCACTTCATGCCCGGGGGCAACATGCTTCTTGTCAGGACCGAACACAGCACAGACGAGGTCCGCATTTTTCAGGGCGATGTCAAGCAGTGAACGTTTACCGGTTGCCTGGTAATGAGCGGCAGCGGCTTCGTAGAGGTGCCCTGAATTGTAAAGCTCATGGCTGAGCTCGCGCTCTTTCTCCCAGCGCTCCTTGCCAGCCCAGCGATGTGGCTCCGCCGGGTTGATGGTGCGGGCCGTATAGAGATATCCATCCGGTTCCTGCGCGTTGCTGATCTTGATGATGAGTGTATCGATATAAGATTCCAGCGCCTTGTCCGGATACAGGCTCAGCGAAAAAGAAGCACCTTCAATGGTCTTGTAGATATCGGTATCATCAAAAGGATAAACGGTGCAGAATTTACCACTTCTGGCGGCGGCCATTTCAAAGTTCTTAACGCGGCCCGTGCTCTCGCACCGCTCAAATGACGCCGGGATGGTTACCGTATGGTTGATCCTGATGCGTGGCATCCAAAAACCGTCGTTGAGCTTTACATTCGTGAAAGGAACAGCTTGAATGGGATAATCACGGTGTTGTGCCTGCACGGTTGCAGCAGACAACAGTGAACACAGGTAGAATAGGTGTTTCCATGTTTCCGCGATATTGGGTTTCATAATAAGGGCATTTTAGGCAAGAATTGTCAATGATCGATGTACAAATGTGCAAATTAAAATGCAGGTTCTTCGCAACGTCCGGTTATGGATACAGGTATCCTCCAATTGCACATTTACTAACTGAGCATTGACCATTAAAATCTTACTTTCTCCGGGCATAATTGCAGGTCTTCGGAAAAATCAAAAATCCTTCATCCCTGCAGATGGCTGGCACGAAAATTTAATTTAAGGTGGGAAGGACCGTGATAGAAGGGTAAAAATCAGGTTCTTATTGAGCCATGCAACACCAAGTCAGATTTAACGAATTACCGCTTACAGATAAAGCCCTTTTGATCGCTGAGTTCGGAAAATATTTGGAGTCCATAGAGTTTTACGACTACTGGATCCACTTATACGCTTTGAATTCGAATTTTATAGAGATCTATTATAACATCAATACACGCCAGATCGATAGGATATCGCTGGTCAATTACGCGGACCTGGATAAGTATCTTTCAAGGATAGTGATCCATACGACGAAGAAGTAGTTGCCAGTTGCCGGTCTCCGGTTACCGGTTAGAACAGTGTTGTGACAACTTTCAGTGTAATGAAGTAAGCAGAAACTTTATGTCACCACTAATGATTTGACGGATGCGTGCTGGCCATCCGGCAACTGGCAACCGGTAACCGATTCAACCTCTTAACTGGTACGCCTTCGGTTTGGTGAAGGCGCGGAGGCCTGCGTGCGAGAGGGTTGAGCCGAAGCCGGAGTGTTTTCTTCCGCTCCAGGGAACGGCGGCGCTCACGCGGTCGCAACAATTCCAGTAACCCGTTCCCGAATTCACTTGTCTCAGGATATTTTTTGCGCGGTCCTGGCTGCTGCTATAGACGGAAGCGGTCAATCCATAGTCCGTATCGTTCATCAGGGTGACGGCTTCGTCGTCATCTTTTACTTTCATGATGCCGATCACCGGACCGAAAGATTCTTCACGCATCACGCTCATGTTGTGGTTCGCATTGATGACCACCGTGGGCTCGAAATAATAACCTTTTCCGCTGATACGGTTGCCGCCTGCTATCACGGTGGCGCCTTTCTGCGTGGCCTCTGTGATCTGGTTATCGAGCACCACGAGCTGGTCTTTGCGGGTCAGTGGACCGATGTACACGCCTTGCTCCGTGGGGGATCCCTTCTTCCAGGTGCTTACCTCCTTCACAAATTCATCGACGTAGCGGTCATAGACCTTCTCATGTACATAGATGCGTTCAACGGCGCAGCAGCTCTGCCCGTTGTTGTAAAAGGCGCCATCGGCGGTGGCGGCTGCAACGGACTTGATATCTGCAACATCGTCGGCCACATACAGCGGATCTTTGCCGCCAAGCTCGCACTGGCAGGGAACCATTTTCGGCGCCACTCTTTCGTAAATATATTTTCCTGTCTTATACGAGCCAGTAAAGAAATAACCATCAAAGGGAAGATCGAGCAGGTACTCACCGGTGTTCCGGCCACCGATGGCAACGTGAAAAACATCGCGGGGCACGCCCGCCTGCTTCAGTAACTTTTCGATCTCCAGCCCGGTGAGGGTGGCGTATTCAGAAGGTTTGTACATCACCGCATTTCCCGCCAGCAACGCCGGTACAAAAACGTTGACTCCCACCAGGTAAGGATAGTTCCAGGCGGAGATATTACAAACAACGCCCAGCGGCTCGTATGCAATTTTCTCTTCCAGGCCTTTGTCAACGGTCATCGTTTCTTCAGACAGGTATTTTTCTGCATTCTCGGTAAGCCATTTGATGCGGGCCCGCGCGCCGTTCACTTCATTACGCGACTGCTGCAACGGCTTGCCTACCTCCGATGTCAGCACCGACGCCAGCGCCTCGATGTGCTGCTCCAGCAACGAAGAAAAGTTCTTCAACACCTGAACACGCTGCTGCAACGGTACGCTATGCCATCCGGCCTGCGCAGCCTTCAGCAACCGGAACTTGTCACCAACACTTTCTTTGGTGTCTTCTGCGATGTCTTTGATGATCTCTTCTGTAGCGGGGTTGATGATCTGCATGTCTGGGAGGTTAAATTTCAAGTTTGAAGTTTGAAGTTTAAAGTTTAAAGTTTAAAGTTTCAAGTTTAAAGTTTGGAGTTTAAAGTTGCCGGTTGCCAGTTACCGGTTGGTTACGGTGTTAGTCTATTACGGTGCCTCTTCAACATTGGTTCGAGCAATCGTATCCTTCGCTCGCACAACCCGCCGCACGTTGTCGCCGCTCGCCCCGAATCCTTACTCCACCGCTTCTGACTCCTGACTTCTGGCTCCTGGCTTCTATCCCTTACTCCTTACTCCTTACTCCTTACTCCTTCTCTTACTGCTTCCAGGAAACTGAGCTTAATATTCTTCGAAAACGGATTCCCTAAATCCGTCATCCGCTCCGGGTGCCACTGTACCAGCTGCAGGTAAGGTTTTCCAGCACCGTTCTTCCGTTCGATGCCTTCTACGATGCCATCGGGTGACAACGCGTTTGAGACCAGGCCTTTGCCGATGAGCTCAGCGCTCTGGTGATGCGCGCTGTTGATCTCGCCGATCTCGGAGCCTGCTATTTTTCGCAGCATGCTGTTGGCGTCTACCTGCACCGTGTGGTAACGATCCTTGTCCGCAAACCGCGAATGGTTAAACCTGCCGAAAGAAGGGATGTCGGGAACGAGTGTGCCCCCATAGAACACGTTCGCCATCTGAAGGCCACGGCAAATGCCCAGCAACGGAAGCTGTTTGCTTTCAGTATATTCCAGCACCTTCCACTCGAACTCATCGCGACGCTCGTCGATCTCGTCACAATATTCGAGGTATTCCATTTTGTTATAGAAGCGCGGGTGAACATCTTCACCGCCGCTCAGAATAATGCCCTGACATCTTTCAATGTCGGCAAAATTGTTCTCCTTGTAGCTGAGCCTGATCACTTCCGTATCAGCTTCCTGCCTGATCCACTGCTCATAATTCGGGTATTTGCTGCAATCGGTAATGCCGATGGTGATGGGTTTCATTCCTATGTTCAATAAACGGTTAATATTTCATTGTGTGCAAGGTACAAAGTTTTCTCTGGTCGATGGTCCATGGTCAATAGTCCATAGCATGACGTTTAACCGGCAAGACCAAGCTTGCCTCGGTATCATGTGGCCCCAAGGGGAACGCAGCTCTGTCCGGCCATGGACCATGGACCATGGACTATCGACTGTGGACTGGCTTTCTACCTCACATTCAGCGAAAACCATTCCGCTTGTGATGTTGCCGGATGGTCGGTCTTGGTACGCTCGCTGATCGCCTCCTGCGCCCGACGGATGGATTTGCTTACCATCGAATGGCTGACCACTTCATGCTCTTTCATGCCCATCTTCTGCATCAGGCTGATCATGTTTTCCGGATTGAACGGCGCGAAGAAAGGCTCGTCCATCGCCGTGAGCACGGGGATCTCTTTCATGTTGAGGGTTGCAAACAAGGTCTGCTCAACCGTCGGCAACGGATAATGTTCGACGAACATCACCATACGGCCCTGCCTGTTGAAGGCCGCAGCATCACGCGCCATGATCACTTTGTTTTCCTGGTGGCCAATGGCTTGCAGCAGTTCCCGGGCAGTTTCCTCGAACCAGGCAATGAACAGACAATCAGGATTGGACTGCAACATGGCCGCGCAGGCATTCAGCTTGGCTTGTTTGCTCATCCAGATCTTATCAACAACCTTGAAACCCGGAGAAGAGCTTTTAAATAAACCGAACATAGGCTCACAATTTAAATGATTGGCACACGCGTACAAAAAATCGCTGCGCAACAACGTGACATCTGTTGCACAAAGTTGCGTCCTTTCAACACATTTCCAAAAATAGGCAGACACAGCCGTGGTGATTTCTGGTTTAAATTATATAGATTGGAAAGAGTCCATAGACCATGGTCCATAGTCCATAGCCGTGATTCGTCTCCGTCATTCAGAGCGAGGAATGCGGGATGCTTGCGCGGAGCGAGGAATCCCATTGTAAGGAGGTGCACGCGCATAGAAGCGGTGCCCGAATTAGATATGCAGTAAGATTCCGGGATCCTTCGCTCGCACAGCCCATCACAGTGCCACCGCTCTGGATGACGGCCTTCGAAGGGAGAATGCCCATCGACTATGGACTCTTAAGAAAAGAAAGCGAAGACCACAATAAACAATGGAATCCGGAAAGTTAAGCAAAGGTCAGTTTCAGGTTGCCGCCACAGGCTTCCTCAGCTTGTTCTCACTGGTGGGCATCATGTTCTATGGCCTTCCCTTCTTCTATGACTTCTGGGTAACAGAGTTCGGTTGGACGCGGGCAACGGTCACCTCGGGCAATGCTTTCGGAAAGATCATTGTAGGTCCACTGTTCGGTTTTATTGCAGGATGGTTCATTGACCGTTTCGGGCCGCGGCGTTTACTGCTCACCGGCATTGTGATGGGTGGCCTGGCGCTCATCGGCCTGAGCATGATGACCACGTTGTGGCAGTTTTACCTGTTCTACATTTTCAACGCGTTGGGTTACATGTTTGGAGGGCCTTTACCTAACCAGGTGCTCATCTCGCGGTGGTTCGACAAAGCACGGGGCAAAGCGATGGGCATCGTCTACCTGGGCATCGGCGTTGGCGGCGCGCTGGTACCCCAGATGGCCAAGTGGCTCAACCTGCATTTCGGTTGGCGTGAGGCGCTGATGATCCTCGGCGTGATCATGATCGTGCTGGCATTCCCCATGGCGTGGTTCGTGAAGGAAAATCCTGAAGGCGCGCAGCAAACCAAACACGATGCAGCGAAAGCACCGCTGGGAGGAATTCTGAAAGGATGGCCGTTTTACCTGCTGATGATCGGCAGCATGTGCTCCATCGGCGCGGTGGCGGGCACGGGGCAGAACCTGAAACTGTTCCTGAGCATCGACCTGAAATATACGCAGGAGGCGGCGGCCAACGTGCTTTCCATTGTGCTCGTTGCCAGCATTGTGGGACGTTTGCTCATGGGCTGGCTGTCAGACCGTATTCAAAAAAAATACGTCATGATCCTCATCTATGCGCTGGTGGCCGGATCCATTCCCATGCTTTACTTCGCCCACGTGCCCGGTGTGATCTACCTTTTTGCCTTTATCTTTGGCGTGGCGCTGGGGGGTGATTATATGATCATTCCCCTGATGGCTGCCGAGCTGTTCGGTGTTAGGGTGATGGGCCGCGTGATGGGGCTGGTGATCACGGCCGATGGACTGGCCGAAGCGTTTGCCCCCATGCTCGCAGGATGGCTTCGCGATCGCAGCGGAAGTTACGCCAACGGTTTTGCCGCGCTCATTGTGCTGGCGGTGATCGGAACCGTGGCGGTAGCGATGCTTCCCGGGAAAAAGGGAGCTTCGAGCCGTTAGCTTCAAGTTGCGAGGGAGCACCGTCTCGAAGCCCGTGGCTCACACCTCGAAGCTAAAGCTGATCGCTGCTTTACGATTGCTGATCTCCGATTTTGCTGTACCGGTCTATCCATCGCTGGCGGGCGGTCAAAAAATACGAAATTACCATAGTGGTGAGCTGATTTTCAACTGTCTGTAGGGTAACGAATGAAGAACCACATGCCTGATCCGGAGCAAAAGCGTGTCATTGCCATCACTGACCAGGAAATGATACCCGCTATCCGGAACGGAAACAGAGACGCCTTCAGGGCCGTGTTTGACCAGTGTTATCCCGATCTTTGCCAGTATGCCTTCACGGTGCTGAGAGACATGGACGAAGCCGAAGACGTGGTGCAGTCTACCTTCATCAAGATCTGGGAAAAACGGGAAGCGCTGAATGTGCAGCATACCTTGCGCGCTTACCTGTACAAGGCCGTGTATAATCAGTGCATCAACCTGCTGGACCACCGGAAGATCAAATTGAAACACCAGGAATATGGTTCGCACGAGGCAAAAGACCAGGTTCAGCATCCCGAAGTATTTCCGGAAGAGCTGGAAGGACACATCAAGGCAGTGATCAATGAGTTGCCAGAGCAGTGCCGGCGAATATTCATGCTGAGCCGGTACGAAGAGCTGCGGTATGCCGAGATCGCGGACCGGCTGAACATCTCCGTGAACACCATTGAAAATCAGATCAGCAAAGCGCTAAAGATATTAAGGTCGAAACTGAAAGACCACATCGTTTAAAAAACGGAAAGACATGAAGAGCCAAAACGACATTGAAATAAAAGACGAGCTTATCGCCCGGTACCTGGCAGGAGAAGCCGCGCCGGAAGAAGCGATGGCGCTCCACAACTGGCTGCTCGAACCTGCTAACCGCTCGTACTTCAGCGAGATGCAGGAGGTTTGGGAACAGGCTCATGCCGCCAGAAAGTCGCGTGCCGTAAGCTCCGGCCAGGCGTGGAAGAACGTGGCCGCGCGCATAGACACCGTGCGCAGGCCGTCGTTTGGCATCTTTGAATTGAATCGATACAAAGTAGCCATTGCAGCCGCGGTGACCATCGCGATCGTCACCATCGGTGTGTTAATGCTGGAGTATGGCGGCAACGACCTCAATAATCCAAAAATGATTGTTGTCACCACGCAGGATTCACTTCGTGATGTTGCGTTCCCAGATCATTCCACGGCCGTACTGTACCACAACAGCGTGCTGAGCTATGCTGAAACGTTTGGAACGCGGCAACGCGAGCTCCACCTCCTTGGCGGCGAGGCTTTCTTCAGGGTTGAGCGCAATCCGGAACAGCCATTCATTATCCATACCGACCTGGCCAACATCAGGGTCATCGGCACAGCCTTTAACGTTGTGGTGACGAAAGACACCCTGGAAGTAGGTGTTAAGGAGGGTAAAGTGATGGTGTACACGGCAAGGGATACCATTTACCTGGAAGCGGGATCGAGGGGTATTGTGCGAACGGGTACGGCGCCGATACAGGTCATCAACTCCGTAGACGCCAATGCCTGGGGATACGCCACCCACAAGCTGGTTTACCGGAACACCCCCCTGACCCGGGTGATGGCCGACCTCGCCAAGATCTACCCCTATTCCATTACTGTTTCAAACAAGAATATCTATAACTGCAGGTTAACGGCCACGTTCGACACCGATTCTGCCGAAAATTTATTAGCTTTGATAGCAGAATCGCTTAATCTTTCAGTGGCGCGAAATGACTCAGTCTTTATCTTGGGAGGAGAAGGTTGTCCGTAAGCTTACGATCACTGTATCATGCCTGCTGATCTCGTCTTTCGTCCTTGGTCAGGCCTTAACACCATCACCTGATAAAAAGATCACCCTGCAACAAGGCGTGATGCGCTTTGACGATCTCATCAACAAGCTCTCTGAGGTCACGGGGCTTAACTTCATTTACAGCTCCAACAAGATCGAAACCGGAAAAAAAGTATCCGCATCGTTCAGGAACCATTCACTGGAAGAAGTTTTTGTGATGCTGGGAAAGCAGATGAACCTGACCTTCAAAAGGCGTGACAGCTATGTGATCATCCTGCGAAATGCAACGCCGAAAGTAGCTGCGAGCCGACCCAAGCCCGTTGAGCAGCCTTCAGCACCTGAAAAAATCGAGCCTGCACCTGACATTGACGAAAGGCATATCGTGGCCTTTGCTTCACCTTCCCTGAAACTGACGGAAGATCCGGGTGAGCTTTTGTCACGGGAGTATTTTAAAGAACGTCTGCATCATTACTTCGATACCGGCTTGCTGGCCAAAGTACCCATGCGCGAGCTGCGCAAGATCAACGTGAACAATAGCCACCGCGGTTGGTTCTTCTCGCTGGGATTGGCCGTGAATAATTACTCCGCCGGGCCCGAAATGCAGCTCGGGGTGAGGTCACTTTATGTAACGTTGGGAAGGCGCTTTCTGAAAGAGGGTACGATGACTGCCTATGGACTTGGAAGCTCGTTTCTATTGTCACACAATTTCTCGTTGAACCCCTCCTATACCTATGGCGTGCTTCGCCAGGATGAGCGCAATATAATTAGTCAGAAAGGCATTTTATTTGGCAGCAGGATGAAGGTCGGCGAACATCAGCTGAAACTGATGCTGCAGTACGCCGTGGATGAAAAGATCAGCGTGCGCGTAGGGCCAACGTTCAGTCACCTGGTGATGCGGCGCCTGGATTATTTTGCTCAATCCATAGAACTTGCCACCATGGCCTCCCCGGCCCAGGCAGGACAGACTACAACAAGATTTGACTACTACTACCAGGTAGAGCCCTCACAACCTTCAGGCGTGAGAATGCTGGCCATCTATACCGAAAATACCTACTCGCGGATCGGCTGGGAAGCCGGCGTCGCCCTTCGTTTAAATTTTTCTCAACGTAAATAGTGGCAGGCCTTCCTTTGCCTGTCTTTTAGGTAATAAGAGCCATAAAACAATCTTATCACCTAAAATCCAACGTCAGTGAAAGATCGACCCCGCATCATGGAAGCCTTTCTGACTTTTCTGATCCTGGCCATTATCGCCGTAACCCAAATCGGCATGCGCTGGGAACAGCAGTATGGAGAGCGAAGACTTATGGTAGAATATGTCAATTCAGAGCTCACCGATGTACTGCGCCTGAGCGAACACCAGGCCCGGCAGATCTCCGAAATAAATTATCTGTATTACGACCGCATCTCGGAAGTGTATCTCGCCAGCTTCCGCGACACCGATGTTTTCAGCAACGAGATGCGCGCCATCACCGAGAAGAGAGACCGCACTATCATGAAGCTGCTCAACGAACGACAGAAGGACGCGTGGAGACACCTTAAGGGTGAGAATTTGAAGTGAGAGGGAAGAGTCCACAGTCCACGGTCGACAGTCCACGGCATTTCTCCTTCTGAAACCGGTATCCTGAGCCGAATCTTGTGCAACGGAAACACATGAACGAAGGATCCCCTGATCTGTGGACCGTGGACTGTCGACTGATCCATCCCTTACGTCTCTGAGAGTTCACCCTTCATCTAATCGATTTCTTTCAGAGGTTGCAGCGGGATAGTTTCACCGTTTCAATCTTGACTTATTCCAGCACTATCATGAAAAAATCACTGCTTCAGGTTCTGTTTTTGATCGCGGCGTTCTCTTCCACAGCACAGGATACTCCCAAGCGGAAAGGTCCGCCGGATCTTCCCGGAACTTTCCTGCTAGAGCTCGGGCTCAACAGGTCTACTAACGCCTCCGGCGATTTCAGCACCGGCTTCTGGGGCTCTCGTACATTGAACGTATATTACCAATACGATCTGCGCATTCTGAGATCACGGTTCTCCTTTGCACCCGGCCTGGGACTTGGTATGGATCGTTATAAATTCAGGAACAACTACACGCTCGACTACGAATCGGGAACCAACCTGCTCACCCTGAGTAAAAGCAACCTGGCCGTGACCAAATCACAGCTCATCACCAATTACCTCGATGTTCCGCTCGAGCTTCGGTATACCAGCAACCCAGAGAACCCCAACCGCAGCCTGAAGATCGCTGCCGGATTCCGCGGCGGCGTGCTGGTCAGCTCCTTCACCAAACTGAAATACGACGATGACGACGAAGTCGTCAAAGAAAAGATCCGCAGGAACTGGAATCTCAACCGCTACCGCTACGGCATCTACGGCAAGATCGGCACGGGCAACTTCAGCATCTTCGGATATTACAACCTGTCAACACTCTTCCAGAACGGAAAAGGACCTGATGAGCATGATAACAACACAGCGACGTTTGGAATTTCGTTGGGAGGGTTTTGATTTAAAGTTTAAAGTTTCAGGTTTAAAGTTGAGAGCATCACGCTTTATCTGGAGCTCCCTAACTTTAAACTTTAAACTTATAACTTACAACTCATTTCACCACCATCTTCCTCCGCTCTACCACTCTCCCATTCACTACAAGTGCGTAGCGATAGGTTCCGGGAGCGAGGCGGCTGGCGTCAATTTTGATCTCACCTTCATCTTTCAGATCGTTAAAGGTCATCACCCGGTTGCCTGCTTCATCGTTGACAAAAATATAACGCTCATAGGCATCGATAGCGCTGTAGCGGATCATGGTGTGCTCATTGTGCGACACGGGATCAGGCGTGTTCTGTGCCAGGCCGAGCTTCCTGCTAATGGACGGCCGACTGGTATTACCGGTTGACTTCTCGTCTTCCTGCGCCATCAATTGGCCGGAAGATGCCACCAGCAGCAATCCCAGCAAAAAACTTCTGTTGATCATAAGAGCTTTCAAAGTACGAGCAACATTACGAACATCCGCAGGCAGAAGGAAATGAAAGAGACGAAGCGGGGTTATGTTGAGACAGTCCACGGTCGACAGACCATAGACCACAGTTAGATTCGTGAAGTTAACTCAGTACAGTGTAGTGAAAGCATTAGGAATTTGGCATCAGGCACTAGAAGAGTACAACGTACGTTAGCAATCCTGTTTTTCCCGATGCCGCTAACTGCCGTGGACCGTCAACTGTGGACTGTGGACTGATCCAAAAAGAAAGGCCCTTGCTCAAATTACTTTGGCAAGGGCCGCGATCGGAAAAAGACCCCTCTCACAAAACCGATCGTGACATTATAACGCACCAAATGGCCGTTTATGTTTTCTGTCCGGTGGATTTTAGTCGAACAGTTGAAATGTGTAGATCACCGGCGCGATTTTATCGACAGACAACGTGATCGTACTGAACGCAGCGCAGAAATACCAGTTCACGCAAAGCCGCCAAGAAGCGCAAAGCCCGCGAAGGAATGCAAAGCATCGAACCGCTCCTTTGAATTCACGCACTCTTACCCACAGACCACCCTTCAGGATAACGGGCGAAACGGGAACGCTCCTCCTTTGCGATTTCTTTCCGACCTTTGCGTTCTGCATTTCAATTCGCTGCACTATCCTTCGACTGCAGGTTCGAAGGATCAACGATGCGGTAAAGATTTTCTTTGTAGTGGTCGCTGATGGGGATCTGGGTTTTCAGCAGGTTGATCCTCCCCTTTCTGATGGAGACAATTTTCTTCAGCGACACAATGAAAGATTTGTGCACCCTGAGGAACTGATCTGAGGGCAGCTTCTCTTCCATGGATTTCATGCTCATGCGCGTGATCACCGGCCTTGGCGATGAGAGCAGGAATATTTTAATGTAGTCTTTCAACCCTTCCACGTAAACAACATCCTGGATATCGATCTTTACCAGGTTGTATTCCGAGTTCACAAATAAAAAATCAGGCGAAGCGCTGGCCTGCACCGGGGGATTCTTCCTGAAGTTGAACTGCTCGTACGCTTTGTTCACACCTTTGAGAAAACGTTCGAACGACACCGGCTTCAGCAGGTAATCCACCACATCGAGGTTGTAGCTTTCAATGGCGTATTTCTCATAAGCGGTAATGAAGATCACCAGCGGCGGATTCTTGGAAAGTCCGTTCAGGAACTGGATGCCCGTAATGCCTGGCATCTGGATGTCGAGAAACAGCAGGTCGACAGGATTCTCCTGCAGGAAGTGGTTCGCCTCAATGGCATTGGAACACGTTCTCAGCAACTTCAGGAACGGGATCTTCTTGATATTGTCTTCCAGGAGGTCAAGCGCCAGGGGCTCATCGTCAACAGCAATGCAGGTCATCATTTTACGATCAGTTTTAGTTCTGTAACGTACCAATGGTCTTCAACGATATTCGTTTCGAGCGAATAATGGTCTTTATAAAGCAGATCGAGCCTCCGCTTCACATTCTGGAGGCCGATACCGGAGCTGGAATCCTTGGTTTCGGTGCCGGAAGGATTGAATTTATTTCGCACAGAAAAATTGATCTGGTATTCAGTGGCCCCAAGCGTAATGATGATGATCGGATCTTTGATGAGGCCCACACCGTGTTTAAAGCTGTTCTCCACGAAGGGCACGAGCAGCATCGGCTCTATCTCCAGGTCTTTGCGCAGCAGCTCCACATGGAAGTGCATGTCTACCACGCTGCCGAAGCGAAGTTTCTGAAGGTTGATGTAGTTGCGAATGTATTCCGCCTCCTGCTCGATGCTAACCTTTTTGTCGCTGTGATACAACGTGTGGCGCATGAGCTCAGAAAGTTGGATGATGGCCGACTCAACCTGATCTGATTTCTTACGGGCGAGGGCGGCCAGGCTGTTCAGCACGTTGAACATGAAGTGCGGACTCACCTGCGAGCGAAGAAATGACAGCTCCGATTTCAGCCTTTCCGTTTCCTGTTCCTTTTTCAGGTTCTCGAAGTCCGTTCTGTCCTGAACAATGCGGAGCGCCAGGCTCAGTCCGAATACCATCAGGAAGTACGGCATGCCGATGAAGAACGGCGGCGCAAACCGGAACGGGAACGGCAGGAAGAGCGACCGGAAAGCATAACCCGCCGATGCATAAACGATGAACGACAGCATCACCACGCCCAGGTATGGAAGCCATCCCTTGCGATTGAGCACCCTGGGAATGAGCACGAACATGTTGGCGTAGAAGAACAGGGCCAGCAACGTATTGGTCACCAGCGCCTCGTACCGGAAAATGGTGGGATCAAACTGTTGGGCAGCCCGCTCCAGGAACTCGGTTCTGTCGGGGCCTGGCCCACGGTCGTCTGGCGGCCTTCCTGTATGGTGGCGGGCAGAAAATCCATAGGGCAATAAAAAAAGAAGCGCCCATCCACAGACATGTAGCCCTACTACCAATATCCTGTTAGCCACTCCTTTTTTGAACATTCGAAACTGAGCTTTGAGCAATATAAGTGCTTTCTCCGAAAAGTTGCCCGTCGTGATGATCAATTCAACGGTTCCCGATAACCACACTGTCATCCGACGGGCTTCAGATCCACCAAAACTAACTAAAATGAACTATGAATCTGAAAGAGCTCTTACAGTTTAAAGTTTCAGGTTTCAGGTTTCAAGTTCGGGTCCCCCCAACTTTAAACTTTAAACTTTAAATTTTAAACTTTCAATCTAGTTATCTTCATCATACTCCTCGAGGTGTTTGAATTCCCAGATGTCGTCGTAGCGGCTCGTGCCGTTCTGGCCCGTGCCTACGAAAGCCTGTTCACCCAGCACATAACCAACCGCGAGGCTTCGCGCCGATCCCTCGAAAGAGGTACGGTCATCCCATTCGCCTGTTTGTGAATTGTACTGATACACGCTCCTGTCTGTGGCTCCACTCGAAGCAACGCCGCCCACAATGTAGGCATAAGGACCGATCACCAGGGCCACGGCATCGTGCCTGAAAACGCCAAGCTTGAATTCATCATAGTAGTCGTCATCATCGGAATCAGGCGTAAGTTTTGTCCAGCCCGCGTCATTGGGATCGAAGCGCCAGAAGCCGGTATTGTAAGATCCATTGTTCCGGCCCGTGCAAACGTATCCTTTGCCATCGATGACAAACGCAAGGCCACCTTCGATCTTCTCACCCGGGTAGCTCCTGATCTCGTGCCACATGGGTGTGCTGGTGGGATCAAACTCCCAGAAGTCGCTGTTGTATTTATCGCCGTCATAACCTGTGCCGATATAAGCTTTCGACCCGATGGCGAATGCCACCGCATTGTACCGAGCAGTGCCAGCGAAACTTTCAACCTGAGTCCAGGCATCCGTATCGGGATTATACTCCCAGAAATCACCAAGCTCTTCCTTGGTCAGCTCGCGATTGTATCCGAGGCCGATGTATCCCCTTCCGTTGATGGAGAAGGCCACCGCTCTTTCCCTCGCTGTTCCGGGAAATGTTTTTTTGTTCTCCCAGTAACCGGTGTTGATATCGTAGGAATAAAAATCAGTGATGTACTCGTCACCGTCGTAGCCGAGTCCCACAAAAGCTTTCGAACCGATGGTGAATGAAATGGCTCCCGATCTTGGCCGCCCCTTGAAAGGTGTTGTTTTGGTCCAATTGCCAATAGAGGTGGTTTCTTCTTCCGGGTCGGCGCAAGACGAAGAAAGGCTGACAGCGACCAGGAGAAGCATGAAGATCCGGTATTTCATAGAATTCAGGTTATTCGTTAACAGTTGCATAATAGATCCTTAAGCGCGTTTGGTATTCATGGGTTTTACTGTGAAAATAAATGCGGTCTGTGCCCAGCCTGAAATCCTTGTCGGTCAGGAGAAAGAGCAGGCCGTTCTCGTTGAATGCCTGGAGCTCCATCTGCGACTTCACAAAACCGGTAACATCTACCGAATACCGGGTGTCGCGCTGCAGATCGGTATCTTCCAGCAATGACACTTCATACGATGAAGCGCTGTAGATATCGTTACGACGGTCTGCCATGTACATTCTGAGCGTTTCAGGCAGCGCCGTTAAACCATTGTATGACCGCCGAACGGTATACACATCCAGGATGGCCCGTGTAACATAAAAGTTGGTGAGCTGCTTCAGGTCGCGCAGGTACGGCATGTCTATACGCAGCGCAAGCCCAGCCCCTGATTGGATATAGGACTCGTCATGGGTGTACACCGAGCTCACTTTGTCCTTGTACGAGCGGAAGCTTTTGAGGTAGGGATTGTCGCGGCTGGCAATGATCCGGGTTGAGGTGTTGGCCGTGTTCACCGTAAAAGAAACAGACTTCTGCTCAGCGGGCACAACGTTGCGGTCGTAGTAGTATAAACGCAGCGACACGTTTTTAAAACCGATGATCCCTGAGGAACCAGTGGTATCAGGAATAATGGCAAACCCTTTCAGGTATTCCAGGAACTCTTCGTTGGATTGGAATTCCTCGTCGCCGGCTGCTGCCTTCTGGTAAAAGCTCTGGCCAAACGAAGAAGACAATCGGATCTCCACGGAGTCTTGCTGATGCGGGCGGGGCACAAAGGTCACGGAGCCCACAGGCAGCGGATCGGTGCGGAAGCGGCTCGTGTTGTAGATGTTGTCGTCTTTACCGGGCTCGATGTCTTCCAGCGCAAAATGAGCTTTGAGGGTCATGGCTGCAGTTGTATCATAATAAGCGTAACCGTCATAAGGCAGTACGAGGGCCAGGTAATCGAACGCGATCTTGGGGTCATCGAGCACATCAACATCGGCAACGCTCACCTGCAGGTACGACAGCGCTGTGATGCGACCGAGACGTGCATCTTTGTTAGAGCCCAGCAGGATGCGGTCTGCACTGCTGGTGATCAGGCTATCGAACTTCACGGTCGAGATCCTGACCGTAGCCGAATCGATATACGACGCATCCAGCGATCCTCCTCCAAAAACATCCAGCCCGATGCGAGACGAGTCCGAGCCACAGGAGAAACAAAAAAGGAGTACCAGCATCCATAGAGCAGGATTTTCAGGATTAGCAGGATTAGAATTGGTACGTCCCTCCATTTCGTGCGACAGCATTTTATTTTTTCTACACATCCTAAATCCTGTAAATCTTGTAATCCTGTAAATCCTGGTTTAATCCAGTAAATCCCATAATCCTGTAAATCCTGATCCCAAAGGAAGAAGGTGCCAGCGCTTTATCCAAGGAGAGTAGACCATCTCCGTCAATGTATCTACGAGGCGGCATTTTATGAGTACAGCACTTTCATACGCAGGCTAAAGCGATGTTTTTTAGAATACGCGCGATGATAGACACAAACCTGCTATTCGTAGTCACACTCCGGGAAATGATCTCAATGCTGCAGGCGATTAAAATTTAACGCCGTAGCTTTCGGCATTTATCCTGTCAGAATGAAATACCGCGCACTGCCACTGTTGTCTTTGCTCTTGTTAGTTGCCTGTTACCACACGTTGCTGGGACAGAACACGTTCAGCTCTCCTTACTCTGTATATGGACTGGGCATGCTGAACAAACGCACCGCATCACTCAACCGTGTTATGGGCGGAACTGGCATTGCCGTTCGTGATGCCATGAACATCAATGCCGCGAACCCGGCCTCGTACAGCGCCATCGTTTCGCCCGTGAGTCATGTTTTCGAAGCTGGATTCTATGTTGAATCCAACCGTTATGCCAAAAGCACCATGACGGAATCACAAAGCAATGGGGGCCTTAACAACCTGAACTACTGGTTCAAGTTCAAGCCGCGCTGGGCATCTACCTTCGGCTTGTCGCCCTTCAGCAGTGTTTCGTATACCATCACCAATCAGCAGGAGCTCGGCGCAGGTGAAGAAGCGAATTATACCTATGAGGGTTCCGGTAACATCACCCAGCTGTACTGGGGAAACTCGTTCATGCTGCACAAGAATTTATCGGTGGGCGTAAACCTCTCGTTCCTGTTCGGATCGATCCACAAAACAGAGTCGGTAGCCGCGCGCTCTATCCCGAACATGCTTACACTCGATAATAAGATCTACACCAACAAGTTCGACGCCGACTTCGGTGTACAATACAGCATTCCTTTCGGAAAAAGAACGGTGACGCTGGGTGCCATTTACAACAACGGCCTCTCGTTGACAGGAAAAAGCACAGCGGCCCTCTATGATCAGCTCAATGACACGTTGAACAGCTGGACCAAAAAAAGCCTTCAATACACCCTGCCTCCCACTGTGGGCGGCGGTATCTCGTTACAGTCCAGCAGATCTATCCTCACCTCCGACGTCAGGTTCGAGCAATGGACAAAAGGTAAATTCCCTGACAACGAAGAGCTGCGCTTTTCTGACACGTGGACTATGTCTGCCGGATACGCCTACCTGGGCAACCCGGGTGGTGAAACTTTTCTGGACGTACTGTCCTTTAAAACAGGGTTCTACTGGCAAAACTATTATCTCAATCTGAAAGGATTGTCGCTCCCGAACTGGGGACTCTCCGCAGGTCTCTCCATTCCTGTCTTCGATGGAAAATCCTCCATCAACCTGACGTATTCGTTCGATAAGCTGGGCACCACCCAAAACAACCTGATCCTGCAAAAATCCCAAAAGGTGATAATCGATGTGGTGATCAGGGATCTGTGGGGAGTGAGGAGGAAATTTGATTAGAGTGAGGGTTAATGTTGGTTCCCGCAGATTCCGCAGATGAACGCAGATACAGATACGCTACTGAAATAGCTATATTTTATCTGCGTCATCCCGACGACGATGATCTCAGATAGGTTCTGTCAAATACTGTTGCTGCTCTTAAGCTCTTGCGATTTTGCTGACACACGTAGATATCGCTGCATCAATCTGCGCCTATCCGCGTGATCTGCGGGAAACATCCACTTGGGAACATCTACTTTAGAAACACCCTCGTTGAATATTGCTGCTCCCCAATTCGGAGCCTCATGACGTAGATCCCTTGTGGTGTGTTCTTGGGATCGATGGTGTAGGTCTGGTTGAGCACACTGGACAGGTTACCACTGGTGACCTGCTTGCCGGTAACATCGATGAGCGCGTAGGCAACGTCCTGCCTGGTGGAAAGGTTGAAAGTGATGTAGAATTCCGCAGGCCCGCTGGGATCGGTTCCGTAGACACTGTAGGGTTGATCTACCGACTGCGGTGCCGGATTATCAGAAAGATAGAACTCAATATTATCGAGGTAAAGATCGTTGACATGGCCATTGCTGACCACGAAGGCGATCCTCATCTGGCCTTCTCCCGCCAGGCTGCTCAGGTTCACGAACTGCCTCCGCCACTGCGCTTCCGACGATGGAACTTCCGTAACAGCGGCATCCATACCTGTGAGCACACCTGCATCTTCGCTGAGCAAAACCTCGTACGTGCTGCCGCAATCTTTGGAAGCGAGCACTTTAAAGACTTCCCTCGCGCCTTCTTTCTTGCTTCCAAAATCCGCATTCTGGTATGAGAGGTCGAAGAACACGCTGGCCACATTCGTCTGTGTGAAATCCAGCACCGGACTCACCAGCCACGCTTCGTCACCGATATTGATATTGTGATCGCTGTTGAAATAGAGCGATTGGCCATAGTTGGTGCCCACTGTCTCCCAACGCATGCCATCGGCGGGATTGGTGATGGTCCACTGATCGGCATAACTGCCATCGTCAAAATACTGGCGCAGGGGGATCAGGTCCGATGCCTTGTTCAGCACCGAGATCACTTCCTTACGATTGTCGGTATCGTTCTTGTCAAAAAAACCGTTCGTCTCCGAGAGCGTGGTCGTGAACCTGTTCTCGCCAGGGCTGAGGATGATGCCCGGCAATGTGATCTCCTGCTCTTGACCCGGCGTGATGGCAAGGTCGTTGAAGATGACCATCAACTGCTGTACATTGTCCACCATACCGGTGATCTTGAAGCTTGTGACGGCAACCTCTCCGGTATTCTTTACCTTGATCACCGGTGCAACGGCGCTATCGCAACGCACCGGCGAAGGACTCACAATGGCCGTGATGGCCGCATCCGCATCGGCGCTTCCCGTAACCGCGATGTTGTCGAGGTAGAGGTTGTTGCCGCGTGCATTGACGCCCACAAAGGCGAGCTGAACGTTCGACAGACCTGCATAGTCCCGCAGGCTCACGATCTCTTTTCGCCAGTCGCTTTCACCCGAAGGCACAAAGGCAATGCCGGAGTTCTGCGCCGTGGCCAGCGCGCTGCCCGATTTCGAATAGACCTGACTTCCGCCGCTCAGGCTATTGCTGCAATCCGTGATCACGTAAACTTTCAGTCCATCGGCTGCACTCTGATTCCCTGCGTAGGCAACGTCAAAAGCCAGGTAAGGATCTGTTGCTGACGAGAGATCGACCACTGGTGTAAAGACAATATCTTCCGCTCCCAGAGCTTCGGAGGCATTGAAGAATTTCATGTAAAGCGCTGTATTGGAGGCGTTCTCTTTCGTGGCTGTTCGCACACTCCAGGCGGTGAGTCCGTCGGCATTGCCAAGCTTCCATGCCGCGGGCTGCGTGACGAATCGTTCCGTGAATGGCATGCTGATGTTCTCAGGAACCAAAGCGGTCACACTTTTTTCGTTGTCATCAGTTTTGCCATCCGAGGCACCGTTGGTCTTGATCAGCTTCACTTTCACTGTATTCGATCCGGTAGCCAGCGACAACGGTGAAAAAGTGACCGGTGCGTCAGCAGCTACCGCCACGGGATTGTTGAACACAACGTCCCTTGTTTCCTTCACGACTCCATTGACATACAGTTCGATTCGCGCAGTAGTCACAGGGTTGGTTCCTTCGTTCACCACCCGGATCGAGGGCACGACGCTCCCCGCACAAATGTTCTCCACCGGACTTGTGATGGAGCGTATGGCAAGGTCGTCCTGCACGGGCGATGGATCATCGGCGCCATCGGAGACCAGCAGGCTCGCCCTGCGCGGACTGTTCTCGATGACCGTCATCATACGATCAGCCTGGCCACTGGTGAAAAGGTTCATACACGCGTCGTTGGTGTAGTCCATATAATTCTGGAACATGGTGTGCACGGAGCAGGCAGTCTGTGGGTGTGACGGGCAGCCGCTGGTGCTGTTTCCCTGGTCCGGTGTATCGGCCACATAGTCGCCATTGCCACCGCACAGGCCATTGTCATCGCCCCAGATGTGCCGCAGCCCGAAAAAGTGCCCTACTTCGTGGGTGGCAGTTCTTCCGCGGTTGAAAGAAGAGGTAAGATTAAAGTTGCCATCGTCCAGGCTGCCTGTTACGGTATAGTCGATCGCCACGCCATCCGTGAGGCGGTTATTTTCGGCAGACTCCAGGCCTGCGAGACTCGACACAGGAAATTGCGCATACCCTAACAATCCTGACGAGAGGTCAGTAACCCAAAGGTTGAGATAGTCTTCTGCAGGCCAGTAGCTCTGGGCTTTGAGGGTGGCGTCATCATTCACCGTCCATGTGTTTTTCGATCCCCTCACCCGCACGATGCCGGTAGTAGGTTCGCCTGCTGGGTTTTGTTTGGCCAGCACAAACTCGATATCAAGCTTCGCTGCCACACCTGCGAATTCCGATGGCGTGGATGAGGCATCGGTATTGAGCCTGTTAAAATCCCTGTTGAGCACCTTGATCTGTGAACGCACCTGCTCGTCAGAGATGTTCACTCCCGTGCCAACTGCCTCACCTTTGTGGATGATGTGCACCACCACGGGAATACGGTACGGACCTGACTGCACACGGCCGCTGGCACGGCTTCTGCGCCGCTCCCCGATCCAGCTTTCAAATCTGTTATCATCTTCGCGCAACAAATTCTTGTCGCGGAGCTGCTGGGTCATTTCAACAGTGCCGCAGCGGTCTTGCGCTAACGTTTGAAAGATGCCACAGCAAACGAAAATCACAGTAAAGAGCCCAACCGCATATTGTTTTATCATAGCGTCATGATTGATCCCACAGATTGCCTGGCGGCTTTGGATTGATGGTTTGACGCCATCGGATCGCTCGTGCGGAAACGATCGCGCCATATTTTTCTCCACTTTCTTCTTTGTTTGGCATTAAAGGTCTCCCAGATACTCTGGCTCCGGTTCAGCAGGCACCGGGCTACAGTGAGCTGTAGCGCAGTGCGGTCACCGGGCATCTCTGAAACCGCCGCCATGAGCCTCGCATAATACTCGCGGTTGATATCGGTGATCTTCCTGGATTGATGGGAATCCAGCCTCAGCTCGTGACGCCAGAACAAAGGATCATACAACACCAGTGTTTTCAGTGAAGTTTCCTGCTGCGCATGGCATCCGTAAGCCAAAACCGTGAAGATTAGAAGAAGCACAAACCGTTTGAAAATTCTCATCATATATCCCGCCAATATACGCTATGTAACGCCTGAAACTGTTAAAGATTCCCACTTACCTGCACTGTGTAGCCAAATCAGTTCATTCCATAGACAAACCAATCTCGAATATCTATGTAAAAAAGCTTACCAGCCGTTTAAAAATCACCCTCAAAGGGTTTAAACCCCTTGAGGGCTGTCCCTCGACACGAACGGATAAAGCACTTCCTTTGATATAAACCCCATTGGATTTTCAGGGCCATTCTTTTATTATCGTATGAAAATCAAACTAACACCATGCAGGATAACAACAGGCGCAAGTTCATCAGGCAGTCACTAACAACCGTTGCCGGTCTCGCGGCAGCGACCCTGCCTTCAAAAATTTCGGCAGCTCCCGGAACCTATGCCACACCGGATACAACAGGTAAGCGCCGGAAAGAGCCTGGGCGCACAGCCACCATCCGCTTCTCCGTGATAGGTCTCAACCATGGCCACATTTACGGACAGACCGAAGCTGTGATCCGCGGCGGAGGCGAGCTGGTCTCTTTTTATGCCAAGGAACCCGATCTTGCGGCAGCCTATGCCAAGCGTTACCCGCAAGCCAGGCTCGCCAGCAGCGAAAAGGAGATCCTGGAAGATGATACCATCAAGCTGGTAGTAAGCGCCTCCATCCCTGCAGACCGCGCACCGCTGGGCATTCGTGTGATGAAACATGGTAAGGATTTTATGGTGGACAAGCCTGGCATCACCACACTGGAACAGCTCGCAGAAGCAAGAAAAGTGCAGAAGGAGACCAAACGGATCTATTCGATCATGTACAGCGAACGCTTCGAGAACAAAGCCACTGTAAAAGCGGGCGAGCTGGTGAAAGCCGGCGCCATTGGCCAGGTGATCCAAACCATCGGGCTTGGTCCTCACCGCCTCAACCTGAAGTCACGGCCCGAATGGTTCTTCGATAAAAAATTCTTCGGAGGCATTCTCTGTGACATTGGTTCCCATCAGTTCGATCAGTTCCTGTTCTTCACGGGCTCTACCAAAGCTGACGTAGTGGCCTCTCAAACCGGCAATGTTCATTATCCTCAATACCCGGCATTTGAAGATTTCGGCGATGTGACCGTACGGGGCAATGGCGGAAGCGGATACATCCGTGTAGACTGGTTTACCCCTGACGGCCTCAAGACCTGGGGCGACGGCCGCCTCACCATTCTCGGCACAGACGGCTACATCGAGATCCGCAAGAACATCGACATCGGTGGGCGCGATGGTGGAAATCACCTGTTTCTCGTGGACCAGAAAGAGACCCGTTATATCGACTGCAGCCAGGAGCCGCTGCCTTTTGGCGAGCAGCTCGTCAACGATGTCCTCAATCGTACCGAGACTGCTATGACCCAGGAGCATTGTTTCCTCGCCACCGAACTCGCCCTCAAAGCACAGAAGCATGCGCAGAAACTTGAGCTGAAGAAATGAATGCAAAGTCCACGGTCCACAGTCGACAGTCCACAGACGATCGTGTGAGGTCAACTGTCTATGCTTCGTTTCTAAGTAGCTGTCAGGATCGTATTTTGAACTGTGGTTAGGAAGTGGATATGACACCCCTACTGCTGTGGTCAGTGGACCGTCGATCGCGGTCTGAAAACAAAAAAGCCAGGCGGTAAACCTGGCTTTCGTTATATTTTTCGATTGTAATCTCACTGACGCGATTTCCGGTAAGGCTCCGGCACGCCACACTTCTTTAAAAATGCCGCAGCTGCTTCGTTCTTCCGGATGACAAAAGGATCGTTCTCATGAGTTTTCATGTTTTTGTCAACCTCAATCGTAATGGTGCGATCGCCGATCTTGATTACTTCTATCATAGCGCTGTATTTATAGATGCAAATTACAAAATTATCTACGTTTTGCCAAGAGTGCTTCGTAACGCCTGTTCCGCTGAAAGAGCTCCCATCCATTACCATCCAGTGTTCCCCAGATATCAAACATTTTTTCAAGCTCGGGTAAATTCGCAGCCACTCCCATAGCATAATATCTTGCTCGCGCCGGCGTGTTTCCCTGCGCAAAAACAAACGCACCGGGCCTCTTGTTCGTGAACGTGATCACGGCTTCTGCCACGGTTGCCAGGATCCGCTGCGGGTCTTTATTATCCGATACGATAAGATCATCGATAAGGTTTTCCTTCTCCTCACTGTAATCGCCGAAAGCCAGGTTGTAAATTCTCAGAACAGAATCTGCAACAGGCATTTCCGTAAACCGCACCATTTTCTTGATCTCACCCTTTGGGCCGATGCTGATAAATTTGAATTCCTGAAAATCGGCGCTGGCTTTGATCGGATATCGCTCCAAGTTCATGTTAGTTGGTCCACTGTCGACAGTCCACGGCCATACTGTGCCGCAATTACTTTTTCTGAGTCTTCAGGCAAAAATGCACGACATAAATAACCTTATGGCTATCCTTTGTAGCCTGCCGACCACTTAAAGATAAATGCAAAGTTTAAACCTGTAGCAAAAACTATCTGGTATTTTAAGATGACACGGCATCTAGATCAGAACGCAATACACTTGTTACCAGGATTAAAGGATTTACAGGATTTGCAGGATTAAATACAGATGATAAACGGCATTTTTCCTCTACAAACCAATGTCCATGCCGTTAATACCATGCCAATTGGAGCACACGGCATGCATCTCATTAGGGAGAATACCTGTACCATTTTATGATGTACTGCTTGAGATCAACCACGTCAGTGATCCGAAATAAAAAAGCCAGGGTATAAACCTGGCTTCGTGATATTTTTTCGATTTGTATTTTAATGCCCCGTGCCGTGTCCGGTGCTGGCTGTTCTTTTCACATCTTCTTCCTTCAGGGTAGACAAGAAGCTTACCAGGTCGCGGATCTGCTTTTTGGTTAGCAGCAGGTTCATAGGAGGCATGCTGGAGCCACCGTTGGTACGTTTGGCGATCAGGTCTTTGCGGATCAGTGTATCGGGTTTGTCGCCTACTTTCACCACGAGGCCGGCAGGCTTTTCTTCCTGGAGGATGCCACTCACCTTTCCGCCATCTTTCAACTCCAGGGTGACGGTTCCGAACCCGGGGGCTATGCGCGCACTGGGGGTGATCAGCGCTTCCAGGATCTGTGGCCTTGTGAGCCTTGCTGCTACACCGTTCAGGCGGGGCCCTGCATTGCCACCGATGTCATCAAAAGAATGGCAACGCATACACTGTGCGGTCTGGTTGCGGAAGAAGATCCTCCTGCCACGTTCCGCATCTCCTCCCACCAGGGCCCCTGCGTATGCGGCGGCCAGTGAATCGGGTGACAGCTTCGCGCTGATCTCTTTATATCGCGTGATCAAAGGTTGTGAGTGCGTGCTGTCGATCGCCTCGGCGAGCTCGAGCTGGATCTCGGCTGGCAGCTTTCCGTTTGAGAGCTTCGTGAGCAAGCCTTCGAATACTTTTTGTGAATGCTTCACGGGCAGGGTACCAAGGGTGAGCAGCGCGGTTTGCTTCTCTTCTGTTGTGCGCGTGTTGATGGCCTCCGATAACAGTGATACCATCAGGTCTTTCGGCATGTCCATTTTGGCCAGCAGGTCGAGGCCGGCGATGCGCACTGTTTTGTCCTTGTCAGAGAGCGCTTGCCTGATGGCTTCATCGATCCTGTTGTTTTCCATGGCTGCCAGCGCCCGGAGTGCTTCTACCCTTACTTCGGGTTCGCTATCGGTCTTCAGGCGGGTGAAAAGCTGCGGCACTCCCTGATCGATCTTCAGTTTGCCAATGGCTTTCACGGCGCGCAGACGCAAAGAGAATTCCTTATGACTTGTCAGCTTTGTCAGCGCGTCTAATGATTTTTCTTTTACCGGTGCCGCATCCCTGCTCACCTCGCCACGGTATCGTCCGTCTACACGATCGAGCACAGAAGGTTTGGCCCAGGTGCTGAGGGCGTCGACAGCTTCTGCGCGCATCGCTACAGGGGTGTCTTCACGCAACGCATAGAGGATCAGGTTCTGCATAGACTTATCGGTGCCCGTTCTAAGGCTGGCGCTGATGGCGCGCCTGATCAGCGCTTCGTTGGTGAATTTTGTTTGCGGCAGCAGGTCGCCCAGCGCGGGCAACGCTTCCGGTATGGAAAGATCATCGTTGATGGCCCGTGCCGCCTCTGTTACGATGAATTCATCCTTGTCATTCAGGAAGTTAGTGATACCGACGTGGCGCATGCGACGGAGCGCTACTACCGCGGCGATCCGCACGGCACGTGACGTATCCTTCGCCAGGGCAACAACAGGTTCCGCCTTCCCGATCCGTGCCAGTGCAAGGCTTCCTGCGTGGCGGATGTAAGTATCCTCATCGTTGTTGGACCTCAACAGCGCAATGACAGGCTCGATGGCAGGTTCATACGCGATCCTTCCCACGGCTTCTGCCGCGAAGAAACGCGCGCGGCTGTTTTCATCTTTCAGCAGTGGCAGCAAAGCTTCACCTGCCTCCTTGTATCGTACGTCACCGAGCCATTTCGCGGCTTGTGCCCTGATCTCGGGATCGCCGTCTTTCAGCAGCGGCAATAACAGCGCGCCATGCTTCTGATCTTTACGCGCAAACTGGCTGATACCCCAGATGGCATGAACCCTTGCCAGCTGATGGGTTGTCTGCGCAATGTTTTGTTTGAACACCTCGAGGCCGTCTTCACCGCGTGTTGCCAGCTGAAACTGGGCTTTCTGCCGCACCCGCATGTCGGCGTGCTTCAGGAGGTCGCTCAGTTGTGCCTCTTCGTATTTGCTGAAGTCGGCCGCCAACAGGGTCTGGGTCTGCTTGCGCGCCTCACTGAGTCCCTGGGAGACATCCAGCTTCCACACGCGGCCGTGGTTCTTGGTGTCCCAGCCATCGATCCAGTCGGCCAGGTACATGGCGCCATCAGGACCGAAGTCGATGCCCGTAGCCAGCACGCCGCTCAGGATCATCTTGTTCTCGCCCAGCTCGAAGCCGGCACCCTTGGGTTTGAGCTTGAAAGCATGAATGCCCGAACGTGAAGGGTTGCCCACAAACTCACCTACGAAAAACGTGTTGTTCCATTCTTCGCTCAGTGCCGTGCCCGGATTATACAACATGCCGGTAGGGCCGCTCACAAAGTTGGCGATGGTGGGTGTGAAATATGCAGCCTGGCCTTCGAAGCGAGGCAGATACATTTTTTCATCCATCCATACTTTATAGGTATTGTTGTCAGGGTCCCTGTACTTACCGAACTGCCAGTTGGTGCGCCAGCCAGTATCCGAGCCGTTGACAATGTATACGATGCGTTCTTTTTCGCCAGGGTGATCTCCGTCGTTGTCTTCGCTGATCAGGTTTCCATATTCATCGAATACAAACTCGTGGGTGTTCCGGTTGCCGTAAGCGAACACTTCAAAATCACTTCCGTCGGGGTTAGACCGCACGATCACGCCGCTGTTCGGGTGCTCCCACTTCTGTCCGTCAGGACCTGTGCCGTTGAATCCGATGTCGCCGATCTGCCAGTAGATCTTGCCTTCGGGACCCATCTCCAGGCCCGACATACCGTGCCCTCCGAATCCTATGTGAATGCCATAGCCATGAGAAATAGAGGTCTTTTCGTCGGCGAGTCCATCGCCATTTTTATCCTTGATGCGCCAGAGGTCCGGGCCTACGCCGATGAAGAGGTCCTCGCCTTCCACCAGAATGGCGCCCGCTACATCCGTTACTTCGTCGTTAAAATCTTCCATCACCAATTGTGAAAGGTCTGCAACGCCATCGCCTGAAGTATCTTCAAGGCGGTAGACATGCTCTTTCTCGATGGTCATATCTTTCCAGTCGTGCGAGCCATCTCCGTTCAGGTCCGCCAGCCACTCGTTCTTCTTGCTGTTCTCGGGAGACAATACCTTGTGAAGGAACGCACGTTTTTCTTCGATGTTCTGCAGGGCGATGGAGCCAATCTCCCAATCCTGGTGACCGCGGATATCGAACTCGGAGTTCTTCTGACGGTTGGTGCGGGTATAATAGATCTTTCCGTAATCGTCGATGTCGATGGAGACAGGATCCGCCACCAGGGAATCGACACCCCACAATTTGAGTGTGAACCCTTCCGCGAGCTGGGGTGTGACGGTAGCCTCGATGGCCTTTGCCATCTCAGCGGTTTTTTGGGGGTCGATCTGTTTGATGCGCTTGTCTGCAGGCCCCTGGTCGCTGCAAGCAACTGGCAACAACAGAACGGCAAGTATGAGAACAACGGAAGCTTTCCATTGGATCGTCGAAGTCGTGGCAAATAATTTCATGCTGAATGGCTATTAACTTTTCAAGATAGCAAACCGGGGCCAATAGTCGCAAACCGAAGATAAAAAAGCAATTTCGGATCACAAACAAGCACAAAAGCACAGGATAGTACAGGACTCTACCGTCAGGACAACAGACTTACCCTCTTACATGTTACTACAATTTTGAAATTAATGCCGTTGCCCAAAAAACAATAGCTGACGAGAATGCAAAAAATGCCTGGAACCAGCCAGGCAATTAGAAAATAAGCATTAGCAGACCAATACTGCAGCACCTGCTATTGATCATCGCCGGAGCGTGAATGTGCAGTTCGCTTCAGCCCTACGTGGCAACCTTCTATGCAGCCACGCATGCTCAGCTTCAACAGGTCTTCTGTGAAACTGATGTGGTATAATCGCGACACGGTGTTAATGTCAGGCGTTGTCGTGGGCTTTGTGGTGAACAGCCCTACCAATTTGTGCCCGGGATCGTGAGGATCTTCCAGAATCAGATAGTATGGATACGTTGAAAATTCGTCTATGTTAGACGTCAGCGTACCATCAATTCTAAAAGTGATGGTCTTGGCGGGATCGGTAGGCACCTCTTTGGTAACGTAACCCGCACCGGGTGAGTATCCATACTCAGTCATGATCCACGCGCCTTCCAGGGTATCTCCTACCGGGAGGAAATCAGGCCCGTCTTCGCCACAGGCGCTAACAATAAGAACGGACAATAAGGCGAAGATTTTTGTGAAGAGGTTTTTCATCATCATGTGTTTGTAGTTTGATAACTAATTGACACGACTACCAGGCGGGAGGTTGGAATACGTTTACAAAAATGCCGATCAGCGAATGGGTACGATTCGTTCTCTAAGCAAACTTCTTACGGCTGTCGTATGCCAGGCCCAGTCCCACGCTCGATAGTTTGTTTTCGTCGGCCAGGGCTGCCTTCGGAAAGATCTGTCTGAACGTCTGTTGCACGAGCGGCACTTCGGTGGTTCCGCCGGTAAGGATCACAAGCTCTATATCATCGTTGCTGATCATGGCCTGCTTCAGACACTGCGCGGCGGCATTCGAGATCTTTTCTACTTCGTGCTGAACGGCGTCTTCAAACTGTCCGCGTGTCACTGGTATTAAAAGGCCGTCCTCCACAAAACCGAACGATGCATCATACCTTTCCTGGGCCGTGAGCGCGATCTTGGTGTCTTCGGCGGCAGCCAGCAGCGAATGCCCGGTCTCCGTTTCGAGTACCTGCAGCAGCCTTCGGAATTTTATTTTGTCGTGCGACTGGATGAGCAGCTGCCGGGTCTGCGAAACGATCTTGGGTGTATAAAGGAAATTCACTTTGCTCCATTCAGCCAGGTCGTGATAAAGCTTCAGGGGCACTTCCAGCTTTTTGTCGCCGTACGTGCTCCGGTATCCGAACTCAGGCAAGATCACCTCTAAGCTCAGGTCCTTATCGAGATCGTTCCCTCCTACGCGCACGCCGGTGTTGGCCAGGATATCAGAAGACCGGTCTGCTCTGCCGAGGTATTGGTCCGACAGCCTGATCACTGTAAAATCAGAGGTTCCGCCGCCGAGGTCCGCCACGATGGCCAGCTTCTCACCTTTTATGTTTACTTCGTGCGCGAAGGCGGCCGCGATGGGCTCGAACTGGAACGCTACATGCTTAAAGCCAACCATCTCCGCGATGGTCCTCAGCTCGTCTTCAGCGCGCCGGTCCGCTTCCGGATCATGGTCCACGAAGTGCACCGGCCGTCCCATCACCACATTGTCGATCTCACGGCTTGTATGCTGGTGAGCTTTGTTTCTCAACTCTTTCAGGAACAGGGCGATAATCCTGTCAAACTTCATGAGCTTGCCGTTGACAAGTGTGCCCTGCTTCATCAGCGAAGTGCCCAGCACACGTTTCAGGCTTCGCATAAAACGGCCCTCGTGGCGGTCGAAGAACATTTTAACAGCCGCTCTGCCGAAGCTGGCAGCATTATCTTTCTTCTGAAAGAAAATGGCGCTGGGTTTGGTGACCTGCACATCCTCCACCGGCACCAGGCTGACGGTGTCACCTTCTGCAATGGCAATGCTGGAGTTAGAGGTACCAAAATCGATGCCGCAGGATAAGTGAGCCATGGGATGGAATGTTAGTGGTGTTGGGAAAAGGGGGTGCAAATATAAGGGATATTGGTGAGGGAGAAAGTTTTCTGTGAAAAAAGTCAGTGATCGGAAAAGGTACGAGATACGAAGTACGATCACCCGATCTGCATTCATCGTACCTCGTATTTCGTACCTCGTACCTCCCGTAAATCGTGGTCTGTGGACTTTACGGTTGCCAATCCTGTTTATTCCTCCTATTTTAGGTTCCAACGCAATCAATTTTATTCCAATCGATGAACCACTTCAATATCAACCGCAGACGCTTCCTGCAGGGAGCTTCGGCATCACTGGCCCTCACTACGCTGGGCGCTTATGGCATGGATATCATCCACCCGCAGCAAACCCGCAAGGTGGCTTTGATCGGCACCGGATGGTATGGCAAAAGTGATCTGTTCAGGCTGATCCAGGTAGCTCCGGTTGAAGTGGTGGCGCTTTGTGATGTCGATAAAAATCTGCTCAACGCGGCTGGCAACCTTGTGAAACAGCGCCAGAAGTCCGGCAAGGTTCCCAAGCTTTATGGCGATTACCGGAAAATGCTGGCAGAGAACCAGCTCGATATTGTGCTCATCGGTTCTCCTGACCACTGGCACGCGCTACAGGCCATCGATGCCGTGAAAGCCGGGGCGCACGTATACGTTCAGAAACCCATCAGCGTGGATGTGATGGAAGGAGAAGCCATGGTTGCCGCCGCACGCAAATACAACCGTGTGGTGCAGGTGGGCACGCAACGCAAAAGCACGCCACACCTCATCGATGCCAAGAAGAACATCGTTGATGCAGGACTGCTGGGCAAAGTGTCGCACGTTGAAATGTGCTGCTACTATCACATGCGCGCCAATGGCAATCCGGCGGTAGAACCTGTGCCCGATTTCTTCGATTATGAAATGTGGACCGGTCCTGCGCCGCTGCGTCCTTATGATGGGCTTCCCCACATCCGGTGGTGGCGCACCTTTATGGAGTATGGCAACGGCATCATGGGCGATATGTGTGTCCACATGCTCGACTCCGTTCGTTGGATGCTCAACCTCGGGTGGCCTAAGCGCATCAGCTCCACGGGAGGCATCTACGTTCAGAAAGAAGGCAAGTCAAATATCGCCGATACACAGACGGCGATCTTCGAATACGACGGACTCAACTGCGTGTGGCAGCACCGTTCGTGGGGCACACCTGCCGATCCCGAGTATCCTTGGGCCTTCAAGATCTATGGCGACAAAGGAACGCTGGCGGCCAGCACCATGCAATATGACTTTATCCCGGAAGGGAAAGGAGTAGAAAAGATCCATAAAGATGTTGTCTACGAAAAAGAAAAATATCCGGAAGACCTGACGGAAGAGCGCATCGAGCTGAATGCCGCCCCCGCCACGAGGCTGCACATGCTCGACTTCCTGAAAGCCATCGACGAAAAAAGTAAACCTGTCGCCGATATCGAGCAGGGACATATCTCCACAGCAAGTTGCATCCTGGCCAACCTCTCCATGAAAACGGGACGGCCCCTGGTTTACGATCCCAAAAAACGCGAAGTGACCGGCGACCCCGAAGCCACCAAACTGTTGCAGCGCGCCTATCGGGGACCGTGGGTGCACCCGAATCCGGAGAAGGTGTAGAATTAGGTACGAGGTACGAAGGACGAGGTACGATGCCTTCTTCGATCCGGGCGCCACGTACTTCGTACCTCGTATCTCGTACCTTTACTCACGCTCCTTTTCAAGATTCACAGGAAGTCTCCTCACCCTCTTCCCCGTTGCAGCAAACAGCGCGTTGGCCAATGCAGGCGCTATAGGCGGAACACCGGGCTCGCCTGCACCACCCATGGGCCCCTCAGACGGCACAATATGCACTTCAACCTGGGGCATCTCATTGATGCGCAGCATGCGGTAGTTATGGAAATTGCTTTGCGTGACCTTTCCCTGCTCCAGCGTGATCTCCCCGTACAAGGCTGCCGTAAGTCCATAAACGATGCCTCCTTCCATCTGCGCGCGAACGCCATCCGGGTTCACGGCCAGTCCACAATCAATGGCGCACACCACGCGGTGTAGGCGGATCTTCTTATTAACCACCGATAATTCAACGATCTGTGCAACGTAGCTGTTCATGGCCTCGTGCACAGCCACGCCCCTGAACCGGCCTGCAGCCATGGGGTTGCTCCATCCTGCCTTTTCCGCGGCGAGGTTGAGGGCGGCCAGGTGGCGGGGGTGATCTTTGAGCAGCGTACGCCGGTAGTCCACGGGGTCTTTCCGCGCAAGCGTTGCCAGCTCATCGATCAGCGACTCCATCACGAAGCAGGTATGAGTATGCCCCACCGATCGCCATGCCGACACCGGCACATTGATCTTTGTAGTGTGCAGTTCCACCGAATGATCGGGAATAGTTGTAAGGTAGGGTGAGCCATGCACACCACCAACCGAGCTGTAGTCGATGCCATTGGGGGCGATGTCGTTTTCAAGGATCGTGCCACCGAAGAGGGATTGTCCCACCACGTGGTGCCGCCACGACTGCGGATATCCATCACTGCCGATGCCAATGATCGCTCTATGAACATAAAAAGGACGATAATATCCGCCTCTGATATCGTCTTCCCGCGACCACACCAACTTCACCGCCCTTCCGCTTGCCTTGGCGATGTGCACCGCGTCCATCATCCAGTCGTCCTTGAAGGTGCCACGTCTTCCAAAGCTTCCGCCGATCGCGGGTGTATTGAACTCAACCTGCTCGGGCTTCAGGCCCAGGAACACCGCCACTTCGGCCTGGTGGATCAAAGGCGATTGTGTGCCTGCCCATACTTCACATTTGTCTTGCGTGATCCTTACCGTACAATTCAAGGGTTCCATCGGTGAATGGGCCAGGAAAGGAAACGTGAACTCAGCTTCAACAACCTCCACGGCCTGGCTGAGCGCACGTTCCACATTACCCCTATGTTGTGTGATTCGCCCCGCGGTACGGGACAACCTTTTATATTCTCCTTCCAGTGCAGTAGTGGTAACGGTTTCAACAGCGCCATGGTCCCACTCGATCTGAAGTGCGTCGCGTCCGAGCTTCGCCGCCCAATAGTGATCAGCCAGCACAGCAACGCCTGCCGGGATCTCTAGTACATCGTGCACACCCTGCACAACTTTTGCACGCGCGGCATCGAGCGTCTTCACCTTGCCTCCAAAAACAGGCGGATAGGCCACCACTGCCGTGAGTAAGCCTGGGAACTGGATGTCGATGCCGTACTTCGTTTTGCCACTGGTCTTGTCTGGCGTATCGAGTCGTTTCTGAGGTTTGCCGATGTATTTCCACTGCGCAGGTTCACGCAGCTTTACCGATGGCACGGGCAGCTTCGATGCGTCGGACGCTATTGCACCGTAGCTGAGCTTCCGGTCTCCGCTGATGACGTAACCGTTCTCCGTTCGACACGCTTCCGGCGCAACATTCCATCGGTTTGCAGCAGCGCTTACTAACATGGTACGGGCCGTTGCTCCTGCCAGGCGATACCGGTCAAATTCTGAACGGGTTGAGTCCGAGCCACCGGTGGACAACGCATAGACCGATTCCGCAAAATCGGTTCCTTTACCACCCGGCCTATGCGCTACTTTTATCTTGCTCCAGTCAAAATCAAGCTCTTCAGCGATCAGCATGGGTAACGTGGTCCAGACCCCCTGCCCTATTTCCACCTTGGAAATGATGATGTGAATACTATTGTCTTCGCTTATATGCAGGAAAGCATTGAGCGCCACTTTCGCCAAAGGTGTGTCCGATAAGGAGCGCAGGCCTCGAGCCGGCACACTAAAAGAGATCAGCAGCCCACCCGCGGCGAGCGCACCTGTTCTGATAAAATCCCTGCGGTTGATGTTAGCTGATTTCCTCATGGTGTGTTGCTGAAGACTTTCCTTTTTAAGCGGAGCTCCGCCGGCACGGTTCCGCTCATACAGATCAAAGAAAAGTGTCTGCTGAATCAACTGGAAATGATATTGACCAGAAGCATACGCAGGAATACGAAACACACGGGTGAATTGATGAAAGGTTAGACCAAATTCTGTCAGGAAGGTCAGTCTCGATAACGACAGACTTTATTTTAACTGCCATAACGGTCTGGTGCTGCCCTGAGACTGCCAATTTGCTACAATTTCTCCTCGACTATAAAACTGGTAAGATCATTGAAGCAGTACAGTTGGGCGATGATGAATTATGCATACGCACGTTAAAACAGGTATCACTTCATTTGTCAACAGTTTTCTACTGCTGGTAGTGGTTGCGGGCATATTGAACGTTGACCTGCCTGAAAGTGATATTCTTTCTGGCCACAGTGACCGTAAGATCCTTTATCGCATAGAGCTTACATTTGATGCGGCGAGCCATTCAGTCTTTCCTGTTTTATCCATTTCCGAAGTCATCCCGGGAAACGATGCAACAGCTTGCATTTTCACTCCGCACTTTCGTTCACCACACTTCGGCGTCTCTTCATTAATCATACACAACACTGGTCCGGTCAATAGCCGGCCATTTTACGCTACCCATAACCATAGCAGGTTATTTAATATTCCGCATCAAAATTCAGGTGAGGATGACGCGTTCGTTTTACCGGTCGATGTAGCGTAGATCCTTCCGTCATTCTATTCCTTCCGCAGGATCTTTGCCGCTGCATCAGTTGTTGTCCTGACAGGACATGCAGATGAACGATGTTAAATTTTCAACTGAATGTAAAATGGAAGCGATTAAGAAGATCAAAACTTTTCTCCATAGATTAAAACAGACCTCGGTTACCAAAGATGTCGAGCCGTACGAAAGTCCGCTGGTACAGACCTTTCAGCTCGTTAGCGAAATGGCTGCCAAAACCGACAAGGAATTAAAGCGGATGACCGCTGTCATCAGAAAAAAAGTGCGCGCGGGCGAATCCCCGGATGCGCACATGACCGGGCTCTACGCCATTGTCGCCGAAGCATTCAAACGAACACTGCACATCACACCCTACCGGGTACAAGTATTGGGAGCCATCGCCCTCCACCAGCGAAATATCATTGAAATGCAAACCGGCGAAGGCAAGACGCTGGTAGCAGTGTTTGCAGCCTGTCTGAATGCCCTGGGCGGCAAAGGTGTGCACGTTCTTACCTTTAATGATTACCTCGCCAAACGCGACGCCAACTGGATGCGGCCTGTCTATGAATTCATGGGATTGTCTGTTGGCTTTATCCAGGAAAACATGCCCGCCACGGAGAAACGGTCTGCCTACCGTTGTGATGTCACCTATGGCACCGCCAAGGAAGTAGGGTTCGACTACCTTCGGTCCTGCATGGCGTATGAACCGGGCGAGATCATTTTGCGCGATTTTAATTATGCGATTGTAGATGAAGCCGACGCGATCCTGATAGATGAAGCCCGGAATCCGCTGGTCTTTGCCGGCAACATAGAGGGGCAACCCGTGGATCATCACCAGGTTGCCCGGTACGTTTCGAGCCTCGCGCTCCACCGTGATTTTATGCTGGACGAATATGCGCGGAATGTTTTTCTGACCGACCATGGTATTGAAAAAACAGAGCGTTTTTTTTTCTGTTCAGAATCTGTACGATGACAACCATCGCGATCTGCTCATCGCCGTGAACCTCGCGCTGCAGGCCCGGTCCATGCTTCGCAGGGATGTTGACTATATCATTGAAGACGGACGCATAAAATTGGTCGATGAATTTACCGGCAGGATCGTGGAAGACAGGAAATGGCAGAACGGGTTACAGGCGGCGGTGGAAGCGAAGGAAGGATTGGTGGTACAGTCTGAGGGAAGGATCCTGAATTCCATTTCGCTGCAGCATCTCATGAATTGTTATCCGAAAATCTCAGGCATGACCGGCACGGCGCAGCATGCTGCCGAAGAATTTGCGAACTTCTACGGCCTCGGTGTTACGGTGATCCCGCCGCACAAGCCCTGCCAGCGCATCGACCATCCCGACAGGATCTTGACTCATAAAGCGGCGAAAGTAAAGGCCATCATTGAAGAAGTAGAAAAGGTGCATCAGACAGGCAGGCCCATATTGATAGGCACATTAACCGTAAAAGAATCGGAAGAGCTGCAGGCGGAAATGCAGCGACATGGTATCCCCAGCACCGTGCTCAACGCGAAGAACAATGAACTGGAAGCAGCCATCATCGAGCAGGCCGGAATGCCAGGCGCAGTCACGATCTCCACAAACATGGCAGGGCGTGGCACAGACATCATGCTGGGCGGCAGAGAGCAGCGCTCAAAGCAAGCAATTGTGGCCGCCGGCGGCTTGCACATCATTGGAACAAACCGACACGAGAACCTTCGCATCGACTATCAACTGCGAGGACGTGCCGGAAGACAGGGCGACCCGGGCTCTTCACAATTTATCATCAGCATGGAGGATGACCTGATGACCAGGTACAGACTCAAGAGCCTGCTGCCTGAACAGCTCAGAAATTTGCGGCAGGATGAGCCGATACGCCACGCCACCATCACCAGAAGCATCGCGCAGGCGCAACGTATTATTGAAGCGCAGCTTTACGAGATCCGGCTCAACGTTCATCAATATGCGCATTTCATTGAAAAACAACGCATCATCTTTTTTAACAGGAGGCAGGACATTTTCCTTTCGGAAGAAACACGGTTAAAAGAATATAACCTCTTTCAGCATGATCTGCTGTGGTCGCATTACATGAACGATATTGCAGCGCTGCGGGAAGGAATTCACTGGCAGCGCATGGCCGGGAAGAATCCGCTGCAGGAGTTTTATAAAAGTTCCGATGCGATGTTCCGGCAACTGATGGAAGACCTTGAAGACAAGCTTCGCGACCCGGGTAGTATCAATGTTTCCGAGCTTGAAGTAAAACGCCCGTCCTCCACATGGACCTACCTGGTAAACGATAATCCATTTAAAAATCCGTTAGCGCTGATGCTCGGCAGCATCGGCCATCAGGTCGATCTCCTGGCAGGCCCCCTCATGATGGTCATGAAAATGTTTGGATGGCCGAAGCGGAAAGATTAAGATATTCCCCGCGCTGGGTAAAGGTTCAGCGCGGGGAAAGCTTCATTTATTCTTTTCTCACCATCTTAAAGTTGTATACTTCGCGCGATGTGACCAGGCGGGCAACAAAGAACCTTCCGGCGATGCCCTCGGCGTCAACGGTAAAGGTATAGGTCCTTCCCGCTTCGGCGCCGCCTTCATACAAACGTCCAAGCCTGTTGCCAAACACATCGTAAAGCTCCAGGAAAACATTTTGCTCCGCTTTGGGCAGCTGGAATTGCACCACCGCCGCATGCGTGAAAGGATTCGGGAAACCGCTGAGCACAGCCGCATCTTCTTCCACCGCGGTCCTGGCATTCGTTTCGTCATCAGCGGCAAAGCTGAAGGCAGGATCACAAGCGCCTAACGTGGCACCGGTCTTCAACAGCACTTTCGCTGCCAGCGGTGAAACACACAGCTGGGTGGTGTGGCGCCACAGCTCGAGGCATACCTCCACTTTGTTGTTCCTGTTACCGCATCGTACGTCGATCACTTCGACTTCGGTGGAAGCCGATGCAGCGCAGCCGAAAGAATTGGTGGCCGTCACAGTGAACTCATAGTGACCTTCCGCAGCGGGTGTGAAGACCGTCGCAGCCGCGTTGGTATTGCTCAAACCTTCCGCAGGAGTCCATACATAAGCAGTCCCTTGCGATGGCGTGCTGTTCGACGCAATGAGGGTAAGCTTCTGTGCACCGTAGCCCAGCGCCAGTGTGTTGGCAGGCAATCCCGTATAGGTGTTGTCAGATTTTGCCAGGGTGATGCCCAGCTGCGGAACAGCGCCGGTCACAGTAACCACGGCGGTGGCGGAATGCGTATTGCCATGGACATCGGCAGCAATCAGGGTCACCGTGTTCGCGCCGATATTCGTACAGTCGAATGTATTCGGATAAACGCTGAGGCTACCCGCATCGATGCCGCAGTTGTCCCACGAGCCATTGTTCACATCGGCAGCCGTGATGGTCAGCGTGCCATTGGCCAGCGCGCGGGAGATATTTTTCGTAACGATCACCGGTTCGGTATCATCAACAACCGTAACATTGAACGAGCGGGTCGATTCATTGCCGGAGGCGTCTTTGAAAACATAAGTAACGGCAGTTGTTCCTACCGGGAAAGAGGACCCAGGTGCATGGCTGCGGCTGAAGTAGGCCAGTGTTTCGGCGCAGTTATCCGTGGCCACAGGCTCTGTCCAGGTCACCACCTGCTCGCAGGTTGTATGTCCCTCGCCGGTCTGCGCAATGATATCTTCCACCGCGCTGACAACGGGCGGTGTAACATCCTTGATCTCTACTACAAAGCTGCACGACGACGATTTACCAGACGCGTCTGTTGCCGTTAAGGTCACTACTGCATTCTCCAGCCCGTTGACCACCGTGCCAGCTTCCGGGCTTTGGGTAACGATGATCTCATGCACCGGTGACACATCGTCGCTCACCACCGCCAGGTTTGTGTAATCAGGCAGCACGGCAGCGCACACCAGGTCGGCATTCAGCTGCTGGGAGCCGCCACACGCAATGGCCGGGGCCGCGTAATCGGTGACGTTAGACGGCACACTTTCATTGTGAAACCGGTCGAGCGAAGTAACCGTGTAATAATATGTGGTATCGGAAGGTAACGCCACATCTTTAAAAGTGGCGACGTCGGTGGATGTGATCGCCACGATATTTTCAGCGCGGGTGATATCGATCACGGGATTCTCGCCGCGGTAGATCACAAATTTTTTGGCTTTGTCGAGCTCGTTCAGCGCATCGGCAGGTTTTGTCCAGGTGAGCACCACTGAATCACTTCCATACTGCACGCCGGCGAGCAAGGTGGGCGGCTCAGGTGCCATGTTATCGCGCCACGGCATGGCTGGTAGCAGCGCAGGTTTTTTGTAGAAGTTCAGCCTTAACGAATCGCGGAAGCCGAGCTTCGAGCTGCTGCGAAGGCTACTGGTATTGTAAATGGATTGTCCGTAGATATTGGGGTACGCGGTGCTGCGGTTCATGCGCACTTCGTTGGGGATCATGGAAGGATTGGCCCAGTTAGCGCCTTGTGCCGGGTCGTTCACCTTGTAGCCGGCCATGCCGATATAGATGTGGCGACCATATGCATTGTTGTTCCACCAGGGAACGATCACGCTGTAGTTGGCACCGGGCTGACCGATGTACCAGTATACCTGCGGCGCGATGTAGTCAACCCAACCCTCCTGGATCCAGCGGCGTGAATCTGCAAAAAGCGTGGTGTAGTGTTCCAGTCCGCTGGTAGGCGTACCGATAGCAGGGTTCGTGCTGTTGCGATAGATGCCTGAAGGCGAAACACCGAACTTCACCCAGGGCTTCACACTTTGGATGGTATCGTTCAGGCCGCGGATGAGGATGTTCACATTATCCCTGCGCCAGTCGCCGCGGACGGTAAAACCGCGTGGGTCTGCAGCGAAGGTGGCGTCGTCATTATAAGGTGTAACGCCGGCTCCTGCTGCGGGCGGATAAAAGTAGTCGTCGAAGTGAATTCCGTCTACATCGTAACGGTTAACAATGTCAACCACCACCGAAGTAATGTAATTGCGCACGGCGGGCAATCCCGGGTCGAGCACCCGAAGCGTTCCCTGGGTGAGCAGCCATTCGGGGTGCTGCTTGGCTACGTGTGTGGCAGCGAATGAATTGATCTGGTTGTAGTTGGCCACGGCACGATAGGGATTGATCCACGCATGGAACTCGATGCCGCGCTTATGACATTCGTCGATCATGAACTGCAACGGATCCCATACGGTGGTAGCTCCGTCAACGAGGCTCACATCCACCGGCGCCTTTCCCTGCGTGCCCGTAAGGTCTGCTGACCACGGCTCGATGGCGCTGGGATACATGGCATCGCACTGGCTCCGGATCTGGATGAACAGTGTATTCATGCCCGTAGCCTTATGGTGATCAACGATGGAAATGAAGGCCGCACGCTGAAGCGCAGGAGGCTGCGAGCGGTTAGGCCAGTCGATGTTGGCATAGGTTGCTATCCACGCGCCACGCATCTCGCGTTTCGGTGCCTGGGCAAACCCGCAGAACGACATTAAAATGAGTGCTAGAAAAACAGGTAGACGTTTTCTCATATGGTTGTTAGGTTAATTTGGAATAGTAGGCAGTAGGCAAAATCAGATAGCTTTCAGCTATCTGGCAGTAGGCAATAGTGGCGTGAAAATATCACTACCGTTTTCCCATTCAATTAGAAAAACGTCAGTGAAGGTTTACTCACATTGCCTACTGATTATTGCCTACTGCCTACTGATTGATTACGGCTTTGCCTACTGTTTCCGATGACCATCGGTCCCGATAGCAATCGGGATGCGTACTGCCTGCTGATTAGCACTCCCCCAGCCTGCTGAATGGTGCAGAAATATCCATTCAGCCTAACAACCCCATGGCTTAAAAACTATTGCAGTTGCGACTTTATGTGCATGAATTTGCAGTATTTTTCGAGAATTAGCAATAAAATCGGCGTAATTATTTCAAGTTATTGCAGTTTTACAATAAATCATGCAACCTTACGCGGCTTTAAGCGATGGATCACTCTTAAATAAAATAGTAAGCTTGATCTGACAAGAGCACGTTTTGTAAAGCGCGACTCCTGGCTCTTGGCTTCTTACTCCTGGCTCCTTTTTATTTCGCGCCCATCACCTGGCGAATGGAATTGTAGTCGGCATCGGAAGCTCTCACAAAACCTTCGGCGCCGTAGAGATCGAGCAGCGCTTGTTTTCCTTTCGCATCCTGTGCCAGCTTCAGCAATGCCATGCAGATCTTGTTGGCAACTACGGGATCGAAGTCTTTTGAGAAGGCAATGGGATCGTTCGGGATAGGATCCGTTTTCACCAGGATGATCACCTTCTGCTCTACGTCAGGATATTTATCTTTGATGCGGCTGCGTGCGTCGTTGATAGCCCCATTAGCGGAGGGCATGGAAAAAAAAGCGGCGCCGGCATCGACCTTTCGCTCATAGACCTGCCGTACCACTTCATCGTGCTTCAGCAGGAACGACTCTTTGGAAGGCTTTACGTTATTTTTTTCCAGGATCTTTTTCGGATACAGGTAACCTGAAGTGGAAAGCTCATCGGTGTAGGCCATGATTTTGCCCTGAATATCCCTGACGCTCTTAATGCCAGAAGAGACATGCGTGATGATCATTCCCTGGTAAGTGGAGTGACCGAAGCGGATCGTTCTCAGCTTGACCACGGCACCGTGCCGGCTGTTGGCGATGACGTAGCTCTGGCTGTTCATCATGCCGAAACACGTTTTCTGCGATTTGAAATTATCCACCAGCTCGTCATAGTTTTTGGGGATCTTCATCTCGATGGAAACCCCGGTTTCCTTTTTCAGGAAATCGGTGATAAAAGATCCCTTGCTGCTCAACAGCTCTGCCGACATGGAAGGCGTCAGGTAAAAGCTGAAAGTTTCACCGGACTGGGCAGCAGCATGCATGCTCAGCATCAACAACATGAGAAACAAAACGGGGAACCTGAAGCGTATCATAGCCAATGTCATAGTGTTTACAATGATACGAAAACCAGTTGACAGTTGACAAAAAGCAATTGACAATAGCCAGAGACCGTATTGCGATCCGCCTGCCGATTCAAAGAAGCCGGTGGCGCGTGACAGTTCTGGCACTAAGAGCCTTCCCTACCGGAGCCTGATCACATTGGCTCAAACGCTTTGTCAACTGTTCGGTTGTCAACTGTCAACTACTCACCTCGCTCCCACCCAATACGGATAAACGGGCTTCAACGCGCTGACGGCATCCAGCCTGCTGACCTGTTGCGCGGTGAGGTTCCAGCCTACTGCGCCAAGGTTCTGGATCAGCTGTGCTTCATTGCGTGCGCCGATCACGATGTTTGAAACTGTGGCACGCTGCAGTAACCAGTTGAGGGCTACCTGTGCAACTTCCTTTCCGGTTTCAGCGGCAACTTCTTCGAGCGCGCCGATCACTGCAAAAAGAAACTCGTCTGTAACCTCCGGGCCACCCGCCGCGCCACCGGACTTGATGCGTCCTTCCGGCAGCGATTGACCTTTCCTGATCTTTCCGGTGAGCCTTCCCCATCCCAACGGACTCCACACCATCAGTCCAAGGCCCTGATCCTGTGCCATGGGCATGAGCTCCCATTCATACTCGCGGCCGATGAGGGAGTAGTAACCCTGGTAGATCACGTATCGCTCAAGTCCCAGTCGCTCAGATGCCGAGAGCGATTTCATCACCTGCCACCCCGAAAAATTAGAGCAGCCGATGTATCGAACCTTGCCGCTGGCCACGAGGTGATCGAGCGCCGCAAGGGTCTCCTCCACGGGAGTATGCGCATCGAACCCGTGCATGAAATACACATCGATGTGCTCTGTGCCCAGCCGTTTGAGGCTCGCCTCCACTTCCCTGATAAGGTGATAACGCGATGATCCTTTATCGTTTGGCCCATCGCCTACCGCGAACGTTGCTTTCGTTGCGATCAGCACATTGTTGCGTCTGCCCTTGAGCGCCGCGCCGAGGATCTCTTCTGCCGCACCTTGCGAATAAACATTGGCGGTATCGAAGAAATTTACACCGTGCTCCAGGCAGATGTCTACCAACCTGCGGGCTTCATTGATATCTGTTTCTCCCCACCGTTTGAAGAATTCATTGGTGCCACCAAACGTACCTGTGCCTAAACTCAGTACAGGAACCTTCAGTCCTGACCGTCCTAATTGCCGATATTCCATTTTCTGATCTGTTTTGATTAACTATTGAAGTTCAAAATTGATCAGAACGGCCGCGCATTTTCAGGAGATTGTACGGTTGTGCTGGTACTTTTTACAGGTTGGACAAAAGACGCCACCCTGTTTCGCTTGTCCATTTGCCAGCATGTCTCCCTCCTGGGCTGGTACAATCTTACAACAATAGTAGCCATTGAAAATCAATGGCTACCATATGTCCCCCTAAGCAGTGCGCAAAAAATCAGAAGTAGACTGTATGCGGAACAGACACGTTGTTCTGACTTTGATAGGTAGTTCCGGAAATACTGCCGGCCCAATATCCAGAATATGTTGATGTCTCGTATTCAAGCCATTGCCTGCTGCTGGCAAGGGGCACCCAGATGTTGCTGGTTGCATTACTGGTAGACCCGGACGAATAATAAGTAGTAACAGGAATGGAAGCCGCAAAGGGAGAGCAGGGAGGATAAGCGTAACAACTCATGCTGGGAGTGCTCACGTTCCAACTAACAGTTCTCACATCCGGACACGCTGACCAGCTTCTTCGGCTGTTCACCCTTCCCTCAAGTTTGAGTCTCAGGTATAAGGTAAGGCGTGTGTCGTAGTATGGACTGCATCCCAGTTGGCCACCGAACGTCTCGTAGGTGGACACGGGCTCTGTTATGTACTTCCGCTCGCTTCCGTCACCTAACGTGAATTGGAACTGGTCTCCTCCGGTTCCAACGTTTCCGGCAAGGTCGGCCGAGATCTGTCGCGCATTTTCAGCGTAGCCGTTTTCAATCCTCACAATTTTATAAACGCCTTTCCTTTCTGCCAACGGGATCATGTCCCTGGTCGCCTTGATAGCATTGAATTTCGCTACAGGCAGGTAGTATTTAGCTTCTCCGTAATACAAAATAACTTCTTCTCCGGCCTGTACAATTCCGTCGCTATTCAGGATAATCTGATGGCTCAATGGATATTCACCATAGCTTCGCGTGAGATCGCCATTGTCTATGTCATTTTCAAGGGCCGTTTTAAGCGAGTTGAACGTGTGACCTCGTTCCCAATTTGCGGTTTCAACGACATCGCCACTTTGAAGTTTTTCAAAAGCCGCTATGAGTGCCTCCTCGCTCGAGAAGACCAACCGCCCGTCGATGACCTTTACATCGGATGTTGCTTTTTGAGGATCGACACCTGGATCGCTGCAGGCCAGGGCGCAAAGCAAAGTGATCAGAATTAAAGATGTTTTTTTCATAGTTTGTTTTTTTAGACCTATAAAAAGATATCCGGAGCGCGCACTACGGAGTAGCTATGCTACAAGGTTCGAATTATAGCAGAGACAAAAAATTCTCATAAAGGGTGATTTTTATCTCCCGAAGCGCGCGTCAGGTATCCTAAAGGGGTATTGCCCTGTTGATCCAGGAGTCTTACCTTGTAGAATGATCAGGCTCGCTATTATCGACGATGATGATGTTTTGGCAAAGGCGCTGAAAAAAGAACTACTGGAATTTTATGAAATAGAGTCGGTAGTGGTGCGCAATGGTGGTTTTGATTACTACCGTGAGCTTCAGCGCACAGACCCGGCAGACCACCCCCACGTGATCATTATGGACATAAACATGGGCACCATAGATGAGGGAATTCACGCAACGCGCAAGATCAAAGATCTGTTTCCCCAAATTCATGTCGTTATGTTCACCATATCTGATACAGATGAGCTCATTTTCGAAGCATTCAAAGCAGGCGCGTTAGGGTATCTTCTAAAAAACGAAAAACCTTCCTTTATCCTCAAAACAATTATAGATGTTTACCACGGAGGCTCGCAAATGTCGCCAAGTATTGCACGCAAGACCATCACGTTGTTATCGCGTGAAGCTGCAAAAAAAGACGGGCGGGTGAAAAAGAATGATCTATTATCAGACCGTGAGCTGGATGTACTGAGGTTGGTAGAGACCGGGCATACCTATGAGCAGATTGGCAGAGAGCTTTTCATCAGCATCCACACAGTGAAAAAGCATATGAAAAATGTTTTTTCAAAGCTACAGGTCAACAACAAAATTGAAGCCCTTAACAAGATCAGTAAGTTATAGGCGGTACGTTCTACAGGCTCAGCGATATGGTGACCTGGGTTCCTGCATCGATCTTGGATGAAACCTCGAGGGCAGCCATAATTTCAGCTGCACGAGCATGCATATTTTGCAGGCCATGCTTCTCCCCCTTTGAATCCATTTCGGCGATAAATCCACTGCCGTTGTCTCTCACCTTACAGCAGAAAAGTTTACCCGGACCTCCATGAAAAATGCTTATCGATAGGGTATCGCAACCACTATGCTTTTGACTGTTGGCAATGGCTTCCTGGACAATACGGTAAAGGTTCAGTGCCTGAATCGGCATTAGTATAGTGGACTCATCCGCTACGTCAATGTTCAATTCATATCGGATTGTTTCTCCGTTTTGACGTAACCGCCAAACCAGGTTCCTCAGTTTGTCAAAAAACTGTGAAAAGGTGATACCTTCTTTTTGAATCGCCCAGATCGTGTCTCTCAGCTCAGTAACAGTAGTATTGACATTGTTGTAAATCGAATCGGCCAGCCGAGGCGGTATGTCATATTTTTTAACAACGTCGTTCAAACCCAACGACAATGAGACAAGCTTGGAACCGATGTTATCATGAAGATCTCTTGCAATTCGCTCCTTTTCAAGTCGCAGCTTATTTTGCGCTTCCAGTTCCAACAATCGACCTTTATATCGCGACCGGAAATAACTGAAGAAGATCAAGCCGATGAGAACCAGGACCGCCAGTTTGAAATAAACTGTTTCCCACCATGGCGGACGAATATAGATATGCTGCATCAGGATACTTTCCCAGTGCATACGATCGGTCGAGTATTGAATATCGATCTCATGGCGGCCCGGGGAGAGCGAAAAATAAGAGATCAAGAAATCGCGGGTGTAGTTCCACTGTTTTTCATTTTGATCTGACTTATGACGGATATAAATGTTTCTATTAGTAAAAGAGAGAAATCCGAAATCAAAGCAGATGTTGTTTTCCAGGTGTGTTAAATCGCCCAGCCTGCTGAGGCTAACCGGGTTGTTGTTGATAGTGACCTTATTGAGCCTGGGTAAAGGGTTTTTGTTGGCGAAGTTAATTTTTCCATCTTCAAAAACAGAAAAACCGTCATTTATAAAGCACCAGGTTTCATTGCCATTTCTGGCGACAAAATTTATCTTGTCACTCATCAACCCCGTAGATTTATCCAAAAAATCATAGGTAAAAAATCCCTGGGTCACCAGGCGTTCACGATCAACGCGAAGAAGGCCTTTTTCGGTGGCCATCCATATCGCGCTGTCTACGGAAACAGAATAAATGTTCTCAAAGGGTAACCGTTGCTGGCTAACACCATACGCAATTACTTTTTTATCCTCCACTATTTTGAATCCATTGCCGATGGTAGCCACCAGAAACTTTTCGCTTCCAAGGGGAAGAATGCCTGAAACTTTATCATTTTCAAACGCGCCAATCTTAACTAATGTGGAAAGTGATGTATCCGACTGATACAATCCCGTGATGCCTGCCAGGTAAATCCTATTTTGATCTACCGCTATATTTCTGCATCTGAAATCAATTTCCTTTGCACGAAGTAAATTGCCATTCGGATCAAGCACGTAAACACCATGCACGTTAATTCCCCAGATCTTATTCCCGTGCCGAATAATTTTTTTTGCGCCAATAAAATTTCTTGCGCCGAAAGCATACCCTATCTTTCTGAGGATCTTGCCGGAAGGATCGATCAGGAATGTATGACGTGTTGTTGAGATCCAGATGCAGTTTTGTACGCTGTCGAACAAGCCGGAAATGACAGGTTCGTGCACATCTATCAACCACTTTTTAACTCTCGTCTTATGATCAATACAAATAATGGTGCCATTGTCAAAGGCAACAACGGTGTTTTCATGACCCGGCAGCACGTCGGCAATTTTCAAGTCCTTCATCAGGGAAAAATTTCTGATATAAGGATTTACCAGGCAAAACACTCCCCTATCCAGTGTTGAAAACCATAAACTCCCTTCCCGATCCTGCAGAACAGATGAAACTGAATGACTTTGAAGAGAGGTCATTTCCAGGGGACGTTGAAGAGAAGCATCCGAAAACCGCGTAGCACCGCCATTTAAAAAGCCGATCCATAAGTTATCTTCTTTGTCAGTAGACAGGCTTATGATCTTTTTCTTCGTTAATAAAACCTGTTTCAAAACGCTGCCGTCATATTGAAAGATCCGTGTTCCGGTAGAAAAGTATAGTCGGTTTTTCCAGAACTGATGGCAAAAGAAAATGGTCTCTTCCCCGGTGAGATCAAGCCGGTGCTTTTTACCATTATGTGAAAAAAAAATTGGTCTGGCATGCAATGACAAACCACTGAGAATATAATTGTTGTTTTCTATGTGCCTCAGATAAATCACCCCAGGTTCACCGGGAACCTGCTCAACATCTCCTTGTTGTGTAACGCTCATCGTTCCAATGCCACAGGTTCCGATATGCAATACGCCGGTGCTATCCGGCACGATCGAATAATCGCAACCTTTTTTAATGATCGATTTGAGTCGGGTATTAAATGGATACGGAGTCATTTTTTCGTTCCTGTAAACGGAAGTTGCTCCGGAAAAAGTCCGGAACCACAAACCGTTCTTTGAATCTTCAAGGATCGAAAACACCACAGGATCGGCCAGTCCGTTCGATAAATTGAATAATTTCATCTCTCCCCCGTCAAAACGCACCACACCATTGTCAGTTGCAAACCAGATAAAACCGTCGTGATCCTCAAATACTTTATAAACCTCAGCACTGGGCAACCCGTTTTGGTCGTTGTAAATTTTAAAACTAACGTCCTGCGCCAGGCCCGGCACAACATTTATAAGCAGCATGAGCGCCGTCAATGCACAGACGCTCCACACGGAACAGCGTAACCTGAACTTCAATAATTGTATGACTTCTGGCATCATAAACGGCCATTTAAATACTGTACAATCAGGCTGGTGGAAGGCCCATCCTGTGTCAACTGTAGAACAAGATCGTCTTTTTGAAGTGACTGCATCCTGCAGAACGAAAATATTGATTTTTCGCAAAAGGAACTTAAGCATATATCCTGTACGTTGAAGGTGCTCACACGCCCAAATCCCATCTTTTTAAGATCCCGAAGGATACCGGTACCTGAAAACAATAGCACGGCAGTTGTGCTCCGAAAGGATCATCGATATGAAGCAATCCCGGTTTTTGTTCCGACCGTTAACGGGGATACCCATTAAGTATAATTTATTCAAACGCTACCTTCCGGATTTACTTCTTTCGAGGTATTGCTCCCCCCGCACGGGCAGGTGTAAATTGAAGAAATAAATCAAATTTCTATGTATAGAAAAATCCTGACACTCCTCGTTTTGATTGGACTCATATCCTGTCAGCAGGATGAACTTATAACAGTCGATCGTGCCCCTGCCGATATTGAAGTACAAGACGGAATGCTCGTGTTCGCGTCTGAACAGGTCTATTCGAAAACGCTCCTTGCAATTGAGAGGATGAGCCCCGTTGAGCAGAAAGCATGGACAAATCAGTTCAGGTTTACACCGCTATCCAACCTTTTAAGTGATGTAACAAATCCAGACAAGCTCATTGAAACGCAAGGCCTGTCGCACCTGACCCCCGCTCACTGGCTTGTTCTTAATAATGAGAGACGCGTTCGAATCGGGGAAGTGGTGATGTACTTCAACGACAAGACCAAATATTTCATGGACGTGAATGAATACAATAAGCTCACCGACAAAAGAGATATTGCCAGGTCTCCCTGGACTGGCATCATACTTTCCGAGGTATTAAATAATACGGAGGGCTCGAACGAACGTATTTATTTCGATGCATGGAATAATGGCAATATCGGGGTTGGGGGCACGCAACATACATTTGACTCGCCGGCTGGCAAGCGAAAATTTGTTATTGAGTGGGTTTCGTCAGTTGAACAGACATCATTGCCAGCCAATGGGTGCGGTGATATTCATATGCACGCGAGGTTATATTTGCGATGCAAAAATTTACGACAGGGTGGTTCATCCTGGGTTAACGCCTTCGAACCTTATTCTGTTGCCGTCAACATCGATGTTGATGGAGTAAGGTTCTATTATGGACTCCACCAGCCGAGCAATGAATGTAACTATGAGGATGCCATGTGGGGTCCCCCCGGTGTTCCCTACAATGGCTACTTTGCTCACATCAGTGCGTCAACCGTTGGGTACATTTCTGCAGGAGACTTCTATGTGCTGATTGCCGGTCCTCCCGACTTTTACGGAGAGAAGCGTGCAACTTTCGATTTGAAAAAGTGGGAAGGGTACTCGACAGGAACGGTTACGATGCACAATGCTGCGGCACCCTACGCCTTCACTTATATCATGTAGGATCAGGCTGCAGGGATCTGATTGCCTACAGCATCCTCATAGCGCCGCTCAACCTGGACTCTTAGCCCATGTTCGCAGCCCATGTTGGTATTCTTCACCAACATGCCCACTCCTGTGCTGGCGCAAGGTCTTACGCGGGGCGTCTGGGAATGTACGTGACTTGTGCCCATAACAATGGCGGTCTTCATATTGCCGGGTGCTGTTTGGTCCTGCCAGATGCTTTGTGTACTTTTCAATGACAATTTACGCAGCTGACGCGCTACATCAAATCATGGTCCATTATGCCCACAAAGCCAACAGGTACTATCAGTAAAGACATTCAAGCGTACAACAAAGCTCAATCCGATGAAAACCGGGATATCTGCGATCTTCTATCGCAGGAGATCAGCAATGGCTTACCGGAAGCGGAAAATAAGATCTGGCACGCACATCCCGTCTGGTTCCTGGATGGCAACCCGGTTGTCGGATACAGCAAATTGAAAAATTGTATCCGGCTTTTGTTCTGGAGTGGTCAATCTTTCGATGAAGAATCGCTTCAAAAAGAAGGCAGCTTCAAAGCCGCTGAAGCCCGGTATACCGCTGCCGAACAGATAAACACCAAAGACCTGAAGCGATGGCTGAAGAAGTCCAGGGAGATTCAATGGGATTACAAGAATATCGTAAAACGCAAGGGAGTGCTGGAAAGGTTAAAATAAACCTGCCACCCCGACCTAACTCAACCCTTTGAGGGTTATGCAAAGTGTTGCGCTATGTTAAATAAGGCATTGCCTTTTGAAAAGCCCTCAAAGGGTTGTTAAAAAAAACGTTTATACCGCTCTGAATTCCGAGGGCGATTTTCCCGTCTGACTTTTATAATAACGCGCGAAGTAAGAAGGGTCATCATAACCCAACCTGTACGCGATCTCGCTAATACTTTTTTCGGAATGCTTCAGGCACATGGTGGCCTGCTTGATCAGCTGTGCCTTGATCAGTTGCCCGGCAGATTTACCGGTGATGTCCTTGATGGTGTCGTTGAGGTGATTTTGTGAAACGCCAAGCTCATCGGCATAGGCTGCCACGGTCTTGAGCTCGATGGTATTGCCTGCATTGATCACGTTGAAGTCACGCATGTAGCAGGCAGTGAAGGCCTTCAGCAATCGCAGGCCGGCGTGATCGGTAGTCGCCGCGGGAACAGCTTCCATACTGTATTGCGCATAGGCCTTGTTCAGCAGCACGTGCAGCTGGCTTCGCAGAATGTTGTCGGAGAATTCGTTCCTGTGCTCATATTCATCGAGCATCTGTTTGAATAACAGCAGGTAATAATCGGCCTGTTCATCGTTGAGGTTCAGCACAGCATTGCCATCGATCTGGAAAAAAGGAAGGCTGCTGAGGAACTGCCGGTTTACGCTGCCGAGGTTGAAGAAGTCGTCGGAGAAGGTGCAGAAGATGCCCTGATGCTCGTTGGACTCCGATTGCCACGCGCTCACCATATCAGGGCTGACGAAGCACAGCATGTTCTTTTTGATGTAATGGTCTTTCAGGCCGAAGGTATGGATGCCTTCTCCTTCTATGACAAGAAATACCATGTAAAAATCAAGGCGATGTGGCTCGATGCTGTTCTTCCACAGGCAGCGGCGGTTGATCTCGAAGTGTTGAAAAGACGACCCTGCAGGTAAAGCCGGCTTTGCATACTTATCTTTAAAATACTCCTTACCGAAGGAGGCACTTTTGAGGATCGGGATATTGTTGTTTCTCATGGGAAAAGTCCACGGTCGACGGTCCACAGACCACGGCCGTATGCGGGTGAAAACAAATATACGGAGTATTTGGATCCCGCGTTCCAAATCTCGTTGTTGGTGAAGAACACCAACAACGGCGGAAAACGGCGCGGACTTTAAACCTTAAACTTTAAACTTTTAACTCTCCCTGTAACCTTTCGAACTGATTCCAGTAACCAGGTTTCAAACCTGATCTTCTATGATGAACTACGTCAAAACGACCTTGCGGAACCTGTGGAAGAATCGCGGTTACGCAGCGCTCAATGTTGCAGGGCTGGCCATTGGTATTGCGTGCGCATCGCTGATCTTTCTTTGGGTGGAAGATGAGGTCACCTTCGATCATGACGTTGCTAAGCGCGATCATATTTATCGTGTGATGGAAAACCAGGTTCACGATGGCGTAACATCTACCGTCAACGTAGTGCCCGGTCCTATGGCAGGTGTTTTAAGGAACGAGATCACAGGCATCAAACATGCCTCACGCACTACCAGCGGACTGGTTCCCATGCTCTTTACGGTAAATGACAAAGCACTGTACGAAAAAGGAGATTATGTCGACTCCACCTTCTTTTCAATAGTAGCGCCCCTATTCGTGCAGGGAGACCCGGAGACAGCCCTGAACGACCTGCATGCGCTGGTCATTACCCAACGTATGGCGCTGAAATTCTTTGAAACAGCCGATGTGGTAGGCCAGAGCATCAAGATGGACAACGATGCCTTATTCACCATCACAGGTGTGATACAAGATCCCCGCCCCAATTCTTCTTTCCAGGCCGACTGGCTTGCGCGGTTCGATCTGCTGGAAAACAAATTCCCCTGGCTGAAACGCTGGGATGCCAACGCTGCCCCTACGGTGGTGGAGCTATATCCCGGTGCTGACGTAAGCCTGATCAATGAGAAACTCACAACCCTGTTGAAAGAAAAAGGTGGCAATGGTGTCTCCTGCTTTCTTTTCCCCATGAATGACTGGCATCTTTACAATCATTTTGCGAACGGCGTGCGGGATAATGAAGGGCAGATCAAGTATGTAAAACTTTTCGCAGCCATCGCCTGCATTATCCTGGTGGTGGCCTGCATCAACTTCATGAACCTGGCCACGGCGCGCTCCGGACCACGGGCAAAGGAGGTTGGTGTTCGAAAAACACTTGGGGCTGCAAGGAGAACACTCATTTCCCAATTCATCGGCGAGTCAGTCATGCTCGCGTTCGTTTCCGTGCTCATCGCCATCGTGATCGCATATTGTACACTCCCGGCATTCAATTCACTTGTCGGCAAGGAGCTAACGATCCAGCTTACCAACCCCTGGCATACCGGCACACTGGCTGTGATCACATTGGTTTGCGGATTGCTGGCAGGAAGCTACCCTGCGTTTTATCTTTCATCATTCAACCCGACACATGTGTTGAAGGGTATAAAAGCAAGTAGTGATGCAGGATCTGGTTTTATCAGGAAAGGGCTTGTGGTGGTGCAGTTCGTAGCATCCATTATTCTCATGGTGGCCACGGTAATCATTTACCAGCAGGTTCAGTATGCCAGGCAACGCGATCTTGGATACGATACAAGCCATGTAATCTACATGGACGTGCGTGGTTCCATGATCGAACACTTTAATGCTATTAAGAACGAGCTCGTACGCTCGGGCGCGGCAGAGAACGCAGCGCTGAGCATCAACCCCGTGATCAGGCTGGGATGGTACAGAAGCGATGGCCTTTCATGGCAGGGAAAGGATCCCAACAAAAATGTGCTTATCGTCACAGAAGCCGTTACACCGGAATTTGTTTCCACATTACACATGACGATCCAGGAGGGTCGCGACTTCTACCCGGATGCGGACCGGGACACCGACAACATCCTGGTCAACGAGACACTGGCGAAGCTGATGGGTGACAAATCACCGGTAGGTGACGTCATCAAAGCTGGTGACCGCCAGATGAAGGTGATCGGTGTGGTCAGTGATTTTGTCTATGAAAATATGTACAGCAAGGCTCCGTCGCCGGTGATCATGACGTGCAATCCCTCATCCTACCGGTATCTCACCATCAGGCTGAAAGCTTCTGCCGACCTGCCTGCCAGCCTGGGCAAAATAGAAAGTGTGATCAAGGAACATAACCCAGAGTATCCCTTTGACTACACGTTTTTGGATGAGGAGTTCAACAAACTGTTTAAAACTGAAGCGCTCGTGCAGAAGCTTGCGGGCATGTTCGGTGCGCTCGCCATCTTTATCTCGTGCCTGGGTCTTTTCGGGCTGGCCGCCTACACTGCACAACGGCGTTCAAAAGAGATCGGTATCAGAAAGATCCTGGGGGCTTCCGCAAACAGCGTAGCCACACTGATCTCGACGGACTTCCTCAGGCTCGTCACGCTTTCATTCGTTGTAGCGTTTCCCCTTGCCTGGTGGATGATGCATCAATGGCTGCAATCTTATGAGTATCGCACACCCATTTACTGGTGGGTATTCATGGCCGTAGGTGCGCTCACGCTGATCATCACCCTGGCCACCGTGGGTTTCCAAACCATGAGAGCCGCGTTGGTAAATCCAACGGAGGTGTTGAGGGCTGAGTAGTCCATGACTTACAGCCGATTTTAATTTAACGAACGTTATGGGCTGTTCTAAAAAGTGAGTCATGGCTGTCTGAACCCTGATTACAAAGACAACACATGACCTCACTTCTGGCAACTAACTAAGCTCATCGTTCATCCGCTTGTCGGTGAAGAACACCAACAAGGGCGGTGGGCGGGCACCCAACAAGTGCGGGCTCCGCTCGGTCAACCCTTCGAGGGTTGTACAAGAGGCGTGCTACCTTTAAAAGCACTACCACCTGAAAAGCCCTCGAAGGGATAGTCTACGAACCAGACCAGGGGCTACCAATCACCAATTACCGATCACCAATCACCGATCATCTGACTCTACTTCCACCCTCCCCCCAAGCTCGCATACAACTCCACACGCGCACTCAATTGCTGTCGTGTAATGGCGCTCTTTTCGAGCGATGCCTGCAGCGCGCGGCTTTGTGCGGTGATCACTTCGAGGTAATTGGCCATGCCACTTCTGAACAGAAGCTGCGCGTTGGTCACAGCCTGGTCGAGTGTCTGCGCGCGGGCCGTGGCCACCTGTTGCTGTGTGGCAAGCTTGTCAATTTTTATCAGCGCATTGGTGACTTCATGTACGGCGGTGGTCACGGACTGCCTGAAGGCAATCACCTGCTCTTCACGGTGTATTTTAGCCACCTCGAATTGCGTTCTCAGGGCACGGCGCTGAAAGATGGGTTGCACCAGGTTTCCTGCAGCGGTACCAAACAACGATGCGGGTACTGTAAACCAGCTTGACGACTTGTAGGCGTTCAGTCCGCCGGATGCGGTGAGGCTCAGCGCCGGGTACATGTTGCCCTGCGCTACTCCCACACGGGCGTTGGCAGCGATGAGCGCCTGCTCGCTGGCCCGCACATCTGGGCGGAACCGCAGCAGATCGGCAGGAACGCCGGTAGCCAGGTTTTCTCCGATGACGATGTCACTCAGCGCAAGCTGTCGCGCTACTTCACCGGGAAGCTCTCCTGCCAGCAGGTGAATGGCATTTTCCTGTAAGGTGATGGCTTGCTCGAGCTGAGGTACAAGCAACGCCGCAGTCTGTTGCTGCGCCTGCGCCTGCTGAACGGCGAGCTCCGTTACCTCGCCCGCATCTTTCTGAAGCCTGATGATGTTGAGCAGGCTGTCGCTCAAGGATACGTTGCGCCGCGCAATGGCGAGCTGCTCGTCCATCATCAACAGGTTGTAATAGCTATCGGCCACCTGCGCCACCAGGCTGGTCTGCACGGCACGTCCTGCTTCATAGGTTTGCAGGTAGTCGGCCAGCGCGGCCTGCTTCTGCCGGCGGATCTTGCCCCACACATCGAGCTCCCACGAAATACCGGTGCTCAGCGTATAATCTTCAATGTGCTTTACATGGAGAAAATTGCTGAGACTAATGCCGTTGAGGCTGTTCTCCGATGGGTTCACCGTAGACGCTGCCACCTGGGCATTCCAGGCGGGAAGCCACGCCGCGCGTGCCTGCCGCGAGTAAGACCTCGAGACCTCGATACGTTTGATGGCCAGCTGCAGGTTGAAGTTGTGCGCGATCGATCGCTCGATCAGTGCCGCGAGCGTTGTATCCTGGAAGAATACCTTCCACGAGCGTGTAGCCAGGCTGCTGTCAGCGGAGACCGCCGCGTTATACTTTTCGGGGAGCGCCAGTGAGGGCTGCTTGTAATTACGGCCCACCGAACATCCCAGCAGTACGGCAGCCATTAAAAAGACCGTTATATAAGGTATTGTATGATATGTCTTATGCTTTTGCATGATCAGTCCGTTTTAAAATATCAGTTTGCTTCTGCAACTTCAGTCTCCCGTTTTCTGCTGACCCTTTCCTGCAGATACTGGAAGATGACGTACAGCACCGGCACCACGAAGATGCCGAGCACCACACCCGTCAACATACCTCCTGCCGCACCGGTGCTGATGGAGCGGTTACCGAGCGCCGAAGCACCGTTTGCGCTCATCAGCGGAAGAATACCGGCGATGAAAGCAAAAGAGGTCATCAGGATGGGGCGAAGCCTGAGCTTCGAAGCCTCGATGGCGGAAGCGATCAGGTCCATGCCTGCCTTTCGGCGTTGCACCGCATACTCCACGATCAGGATCGCGTTCTTCGCCAGCAACCCGATGAGCATGATGAGGCCCACCTGCACATAGATGTTGTTGTCTATACCAAACAGGTTGATGAACAGGAACACGCCGAAGATGCCCAATGGAATCGACAGGATCACCGACAGCGGAAGAATATAGCTCTCATACTGCGCCGCCAGCAGGAAGTACACGAAGACGAGACAGAGCACAAAAATGAATCCGGCCTGTCCGCTGGACGCGATCTCCTCTTTGGTCATGCCCGACCATTCATAGCTGAAACCACGGGGCAGATACTGCGCAGCCACTTCTTCCACAGCCTTGATGGCATCACCGGAGCTGTACCCGGGCTTGGGCACACCGTTGATGGTAACCGCGGTGAAGAGGTTGTTGCGCGTTACGGTCTCGGGACCGAAAACACGTTTCAGTGTTACCAGCGTGCTTAACGGCACCATCTCACCATAGCTGTTCTTCACAAACATACCTTTGAGGGAAGCAGGATCGTCGCGGAAAGGAATGTCGGCCTGAACGATCACCCTGTAGAACTTGCCGAAGCGGTTGAAGTCTGAGGCAAACGTGCTTCCATAGAATACCTGCATGGTCTGCAGTACATCGGTGACCGATACGCCAAGCTGCTTCGCCTTCTTCTCGTCAACGTTGAGCATATACTGCGGATTGCCGGTGTTGAACGTGGTGAAGGCGTAAGCGACCTCCGGGCGTTTCATCAGCTCGCCGATGAAGCCCTGTGCCGTTTCATTCAGGGTTTGCAACGATCCGCCTGTACGGTCTTGCAAGATCACCTCGAAGCCCGCCATGTTGCTGAAGCCGGGGACGGTTGGCATCGTGAAGGTGAAAATGTCGGCCTCGTTGATGGCGCTCAGCTCTCCCTGCACCATACCCATGATCTGATTGATATCTTTTACGGCGCCGCGCTCGTCGTGGGGTTTCATCTTCACAAAACCCACGGCATAGTTCGAGCTCGACGACGACGTCATCAGGTTCAGGCCTGCCACGCTCAGGTAATGGTTGGTGGCATCCAGTTTTTTCATGACCTGCTCCACCTTGTCAACGGCCTGGCGCGTACGCTGCAACGAAGACCCTGGCGGCGTGGTAATGGAGTATACAAAGAAGCTCTGGTCTTCGTTGGGAATAAATCCTGTAGGCGTTGTGCGCAGCATCCACAGCGATACCAGCGTGATCAGCGCAAGGCCTGCAACGGTGATCCACTTGCGTTTTACCAGGAACTGCAGGCTACCGATGTATTTTTCGGTCACTGCGGTGAAGCCTGTATTGAAAGCCGTGAAGAACCGCTGACTCCATTTTTTGTTCTCGCCGTGGTCATGGCCATGTGCCGGCTTCAGGAAGAGCGCACACAATGCCGGACTTAATGTAAGCGCATTCACCGCAGAAATAATGATGGCGATGGCCATGGTAAACGCAAACTGGCGATAGAACACGCCGGCAGGCCCCTGCATAAAACCTACGGGAATAAACACGGCAGACATCACCAGCGTAATGGAGATAATAGCACCGGAGATCTCACGCATCGATTCGAGCGTGGCGGCGCCTGCTTTCATTTTGGTGCGCTCCATCTTGGCGTGCACGGCTTCAACGACCACAATGGCGTCGTCAACCACAATGCCGATGGCGAGCACCAGCGCAAAGAGGGTCAGCAGGTTAATGGTAAATCCAAACACCTGCATGAAGAAGAACGTACCGATGATGGCCACGGGCACCGCGATGGCGGGAATGAGCGTGGACCGGAAATCCTGCAGGAAGATGAATACCACCAGGAACACCAGGATGAAAGCTTCCACCAGTGTTTCCATCACCTGCTTGATGGATTCGTCAAGGTATTCTTTGGTGCTGTAGATCGTAAAGGTGCTGATGCCCTTCGGAAAATCGCGCGACGCCTTCTGCATCAGCTCATTGATGGCGATCTGGATCTCGTTGGCATTTGAGCCCGCGGTCTGAAAAATGGCGATGCCAATGCCGTCTTTGCCATTCACGGTAGTGTTCTGCGTGTAGGAAAAAGAACCGAGCTCGATGCGGGCCACATCTTTCAGGCGCAGCAGCGATCCGTCAGCGTTCGCCTTCAGCACGATGTCTTCATACTGGTTGCCTTCGCTCAACTTTCCCTTGTATTTGAGCACGTACTCGAATGATTCCTGGCTGCTCTCGCCAAAACGTCCGGGTGCGGCTTCAACGTTCTGCTCACGGATGGCGGCCAGCACCTCTTGTGCGGACAGGCCGTAGGTGGCAAGGCGATCGGGCCGGAGCCAGATGCGCATGGAATAGTCTTTGGAACCGAATACCATGGCCTGCCCTACGCCGGGCACACGCTGGATCTCGGGCACGATGTTGATCTTGGCGTAGTTCTGCATGAACGTCTCGTCATACATCTTGTCATCGCTCACAAGGTTCACCACCATGATCATACTGTTCTGCTGTTTCTGTGTGGTAACACCGGCCTGCACCACTTCGGCGGGCAGCATGCTCATGGCCTTCGACACACGGTTCTGAACGTTGACCGAAGCCAGGTCAGGATCGGTGCCGAGCTTGAAATAAACGGTGAGAATCATGGTACCATCGTTGTTCGACGTGGAGGTCATGTAGGTCATGTGCTCCACACCGTTCACAGCCTCCTCTATCGGTGTGGCTACTGAACGGGCCACCACCTCGGCATTGGCACCGGGATACACGGCCGCCACCTGAATGCTTGGCGGTGCAATATCCGGGAACTGCGTCACCGGAAGGTTCATCAGCGACAGCAATCCCAGCAACACCAGCAGTGTGGAGATCACCGTTGCCAGAACCGGTCGTTCTATAAATATCTTTAACATAGACAAAAAGTTTTAGGTCCGCGGCGCGTGGCCACGGAAGGTTTAAAGGTTAAAAAGACTACTTCAGGAAATTACAGCGGTTTACTTTTGATCAGGCTGTCCATCGAGATCACCTGCGGGGCGATCGTCACGCCATCGCGCAGGCGGGTAAGGCCTGTGTAAACGATGCGGTCTCCTGCTTTCAGGCCGTCTTTCACAAAGTAATAGTTGCGGCTCTGGTCGCCGATGGCGATGGGCCGGCTCACAACCTTGTTGCTATCGGCCACCACAAACACCAGCACTTTGTCCTGCATTTCGAACGTAGCCTCCTGCGGCACTACCAGCGCCTCCTTGTATTGTTTCAGGATGCGGATCCGTCCTGTGTTGCCCGAGCGCAGCAGTCCCTTTGAATTGGGGAACACCGCGCGAAAGGTGATGGCGCCCATGGTCTTGTCGAACTGGCCATCCACGGTCTCGATCCTGCCCTTTTCGGGATAGACGCTGTCATCGGCCAGCACCAGCTCCACGGGAGGCAGGTTACCGATCTTTTCTTCAATGGTGTTGCCTGGTGCTTCTTCCTTGAACTGAAGGAAGTCGGCCTCGCTCATGGAAAAGTATGCGTACACTTCATGGATGTCTGAGAGCACGGTAAGCGGTTGCGCTTCACCCCTGCCCACGAGGCTTCCCGTCTTATGGGGGATGCGGCCGATGTATCCGCTCACAGGCGCTTTCACCAGCGTATAGCCAACATTGATTTGCGCGTTGCTCACCATGGCTTCTGCCTGTGCCACGGTTGCCCTGGCAGTCTGCAAGCTTGACTTCGCAGTCTTCATCTGCACCTCTGACACCACGTTGTTCTGCACCAGCGGCGTAAGGCGCTCCACTTCGAGCTCGGCTTTTTCAAGGTTGCCTTTCGCGGCCAGCAGTGTTGCATTGGCGTTGGCAAGCTGCTCACGGTAAGGTTTATCGCTGACGCGGAATAAGGGCGCGCCTGCTTTTACATAAGCACCTTCGTCGGCGAAGATCTGCTCGAGATAACCATCTACCTGCGGTCTGATCTCAACATTGACCTTGCCTTCCACCGTGGCGGGAAATTCGCGGTAAGTAGTGGCAGACAGGTTGTTGAGTGTCAGCACAGGAAGCATGGGCAGCGGCATCTGGCCATCGGTGTTTCCCGATGAGGTGGTACAGCTCTCCGCTGCTACCAGGATTCCCAGCAGGCCTATCATAGATAATAGACGACCGGTATATCGTTGATTGTTAGTATAGCTCATAACATTTGTTAGGTTGGTTAAAGAAAAAAAGAGTTTAATCCACCTCTTTTGAAGGCGGATGGATCAGGTAGAAAACCTTTTTTGGTGGATCTTACGGCAGTGCGAGAGCACCGCGCTTATTCTGCTGTGTTGATCATGGCAATCGTCCGGTAATAGCTTCGGGTTTGCTTTACACGAAAAAACAGCTTAAAAAGTTTTATATCGCATACCATTATCTTCATGTTTTTAGTTTACGAAGTAAAAGTAATCGCTTAAACTTTTTTTGAATTTACTTTATGCGGGGATTAATTGTACTTTTCACGGATCATGCGCTGAAAAAGTGAAGGTGTATGTCCGGTATGTTTTTTAAAGAAACGATTAAAGTAAGAGTCGTCTTCGAACTTCAGCTGCCACGCGATCTCTTTCATATTCTGATCGCCCCAGAATAACAACCGTTTGGCTTCGGCGATCCGCTTCTCATCGATCACCTGTTTGGCAGTTTTACCCACCGCCGATTTGATCACATCGTTCAGGTGCCCGGGCGTGACATACAACATATCGGCGTATTGCGCCACCTGCGTCTTCTCCCTGAAATGGAGATCTACCTGGTATTTGAACTGATGCACCAGCTTGTTCTGCATGGCATCCATCTGCATCACCACGAGGTGCTCACCGCGGATGCGCGCGCACGAGATGATGAAGGCACTCAGCAGGTTACGGATCACCACTTCTTTTTTCGGCTTGTCGCCATAGAACTCCTCCAGCATCAGGTCTGCGTAGGTCTTGAGCTCCCGCACATAACCTTCTTCGATATCCATGACTACGTGGCCAAACATACATTCCCAGCAGGCGATCCATCCCATCATCTCGGTGATGAGGAATTCTTTATTAAAGGAGATGCAGATCATTTCACAATTTTCAGTTCCTACGATCTGGGCGATCTGGTCGGGAGTCATAGAGATCACTGCGGGAGCCGTGATCGTATACTTCTCAAAATCAATAAATTGAGTGATGCTACCCCGCAGCAGTAACGTGATGCTGTAACCTTCATGACGGTGAGGTGAATGCAGGCTCGTGAAGATCTCATCGGGCTCTGACTTGATGATGGCAAAATCTTTACCACCGGCGCACGCGATGAAATTATAAACGGGAATGATGGTATCTGTTACTGGCATTGGCAAAAGATTGTTTGTTGGTTCCGTCTTCACATACCGCTCCGCAATGTATAATGCGAAAGTGTGGGAGAAAAGTTTCATAAGAGGATTTTGGGTGACGTCTTTTTTTTGAGTTTCAATCGAACAGAGGTGTTGTGGAAGAGTCCACGGTCCACGGTCGACAGTCCACGGCCGCGGGTGTGAAGTCACTCGAGCGGTGCTTCGCTCTTGATGGCAGTAGCAGACTCGTACCTCGTAAATCGCACCTCGTACCTTCCTGACACACCTGCTGTGGACTGTGGACCATCGACGGTGGACCATTCATGGCGTTTGTATGGAAATTTTGGTAGTTTGTCTAAAAAACAAGCGCTGGCGTCACCGGATGGATACATTTAAAGTTAATGGCGATAGATGAATTCGCGGAAGAACGATATCCTGTTCAACGTTCAGTTCTGGCTGTTGTACTTCGCATACGAATGGCTGGCAAACGCAGCGGTTGCCTGTGAATACAGGCGCTACCTGATCAACGCCATCGTCATTGTACCAGTCACCTTCGCGGGAGCCATGTTCACCGTACATGTGCTCTTCAAACATTATTACCTGAAAAACAGGAAGCGGCTTTTCTGGGCAGGCCTCATTGTGAGCATGGTGGCGTTCGTATTCCTGCGCAGGGCATTCAACTACTATTATACTTATCCCCTGTATTATCCGGAAGGGAACACCACGATGTCGTATGTGTTTCTGCCCAAGCTGATCATCGAAGGCGTGAGCATGTACCTGATCGTAGGACTGTATTCGATGTTTTACTTCATCAAGGCGTGGTATGAACAGCAACGGCTGGCCCAGGAGTTCAAGCAGGCCAAAGTGGAAGCGGAACTGGCCGTGCTCAAGTCGCAGGTGCATCCGCATTTTATCTTCAACACGCTGAACAACATCTATTCGCTCACCTTACAACGCCATGACAAGGCGCCGAACCTGATCCATCACCTGTCGTCGTTCCTCAGCTACAACCTGTATGACGGAACATCGCGTACCATACCCCTCACCAAGGAGCTGGAGCACATCAACAACTACATCGAGCTCGAGAAGATCCGCTATGGCAACCGCCTCGATGTTTCCGTCAATGTGTTCGACCCCATCGATAACTTCAACATCAGTCCCCTCCTGCTGTTGCCCCTCATCGAGAACTGCTTCAAGCATGGTGTCACGCCTGCCACCGGAAACTGCTGGATCCAGGTTGACATCTCGCTGCAGAAAGACTGGCTCACCGTAAAATTCGAGAACAGCCTCTCCGGCGAACACCGGCAGAACGGACACCGGAACGGCATCGGGCTGGAGAACGTAAAACGAAGACTGGAGATCATTTATCCCGAAGCGCATGAGCTCCGGTGCATCCGCGAGCAGCAATCTTACCTGTCCATACTAAAAATCAAAAACCTGACGCATGACAATTAAATGTATGGTCATCGATGATGAGCCACCGGCACGGGCACTGCTGACCTCATACATCTCCAAGGTTGACGACCTGAAGATCGTATGCCAGTGCAGCAACTCGATCGAAGCGTTCAGCTTCCTGCAGCGGAATGCTGTCGACCTCATGTTCCTCGATATCCAGATGCCGGGCATGAACGGACTGGAGCTCATCAAATCGCTTCACCGCGGGCCGCGCATAGTGCTCACCACCGCTTTCCGCGAATATGCTTCCGAAGGATTCGAGCTCGACGTGCTCGACTATCTTGTAAAACCCATTTCGTTCGAACGTTTCCTGAAAGCCATCGCCAAATATCATCACTATTTCCCCAAACCATCGACGCCCGACAATGCCGTCGCTACCGATGCCTTCGACCAGGCTTACATGTTCATCAAGGTGAACAAAGACCAGGTGAAGATCTTCCTGAAGGATATTCTCTACATGGAAAGCATCAAGGACTATCTTAAAATTATCACGGAAGAAAAATCGTATATCACCTACCTGCGGCTCAGCTACATGGAAGAGAAGCTGCCCGAAGGAAGATTCCTCAGGGTTCACAAATCGTACATCGTTTCACTGGGCAAGGTGAAAGCGTTTCGCAACGACACGCTGAAGATCGGGAACGCAGAGATCCCGGTAGGACGTGTTTATCGACAGCGGTTTATGGATGTGTTTTCTCCGAAGTAGGTGTCGGTAACTAGAAGTCAGGAGTCAGAAGCCAGGAGTCAGAAGGAGCAAGTAGTAAGTAGTAAGGAGGGGTACTTCCAGGAAAAGAGATTCAGAGTCCTGCGGCTTAAATCCTTGCGTTACCTGTGTTGGCCGGACTCCTTACTCCTTACCTCTGGCTCCTTACTACTTACTTCTGGCTCCTTACTACTTCTCATACCATCGGGTGAAGAACTAAAAGAACAGACTCTTTCAATCTCGTGCAGATACAATACATGGGTCTGCAATTCCACACCAGTGAGCTCATTGTCGCGGAGAATGACCACTACATCTTCCTCGTCTTCGTCTCTCCAAACTTGTTTGATGAAGCAGAGAAACATACCATTGCCGAGTGTGGGTGACCAAATGCCGAGGGCGTTTCCGCTACCGGCACTCCTGAGAAGCTCCTTGACTATTTCGTATTTTGACGTAGCGAAATAACGCGTATCCATAACGTTGTCTTTTGAAGTTAAGAAATCCGGTATGACCCTGGGCAAAAGCCGCACCCGCAGGAGAAAATGGGGCAACACCTTGCTGCTGGACCAGCAATTATCTTTTCTATGATGGGAATTGTCGTTAACCGGGCAATGGCGGCCGTGAATGGCCGCCCTTTCACTTCAAACCAAAAAACGTGAAGAACATAAGAGGATAGATCAATTCCCCTTCAAATTCAACAATTCAACTTTTCGGAAGTCGATGGGTTGACCTTCGCTTTGCAGGGCGATGAATCCGGAGGTCAGCGGTTTTCCTTCCTGCCAGAGGGTGCTGTCGTAACCCTGCACCACACCACCGCCCATGGAAGGCCTGCTGTATTGCAGCACGGTGTCGCCATTGATCATGTGGGTAATGAGCGAATCGCCTAACACAATCAGCTCTGCCCGCACCCACTCATCTTTGTCATAGGTCTTGGAAGTTGAGTTCAGGCAATGACCGTTGTACTTCTCTCCCTGATATACGATCTCGGTGCCGGGTGAGCACATATTGCCTGTGGGGCGCGGCTTGCCGTCGCCGAGGCCAGCCAGGAACTGCATCTCCACTGAAATGGGCCAGTTCTGCTCTTTAGGCATGCTGCGCGGATCCTGCGAATGGAACATCACACCACTGTTGAGAATTGTATAGTCCGGGGCACCACGCTGCAGCTCGCCGGTAAATCGATATTCCACCACAAGGTGAAAATGCGAGAACGGCTGCTTGTAGTAGAGATGGGCAAACTGGTCGTTGAAATCTCCGTACTGGTCGTAACGTACTTTAATCATGCCGTCTTCCACGCGAAAGGTGTTGCCAAAGTTCTCACCAACGTCGTGATGGTGGATCTTCACAATCCAGTCGTTGAGGTCGCGACCGTTGAACAAGGAGATCCATTCATTCTCCTGCTGCTGTGTTTCTGTCTTGGGACTGCAGGCGAAGAGCATTAGTAGTGCCGCGAATAGCATTGAGTTTTTCATAGTGATAGTGACTGCTGGTTAAAGTGCGGAATATAGCGATTAGGGGGGAAATGAGTGTCTTGGGCTAGAAGTCAGAAGTCAGGAGGAGCAAGTAGTAAGGAGTAAGGAGGATTCGCGTATTTGGGCCTTTTCGTTTGTGGGCTTTATGGTTCTCAGTGGCTTTGTGGCAAAAAAACGGGGCCGGTACCCTTAAAAAGAAGAAACCCCAGACAGCTTCCGGGGTTTCAATAAGATCAAAGAAAGACCCTCTCTAAAACTTTAATCTTATGGGACAAATGTAATGAATGTATACCTAAAAAGTACTATGCCGTGGGATTCTAATTAATACCTAATTATTCTTTTTTTATTCCAAAATGTCACCAAATACGGGCTATTTATGCTCTTATCCGGGGCATTTTGCCGGTCGGTTCTACGTATTGAAGCAGGTAAGCAGCAGTTTCCCCGATCGGGACCCGTTTGTGGTTTGGGAACAGCCACGGAAGCTGGTATCTGGCCATCATACCGCACAGGCACATCTTTTTTGATGGCCATGGCCGAACAAAACCAAAAACATTATGAAAAGAGCATTTGTTCGATCATGGGTGCTGTTGTTTGTGCTGGTCAATGCTGCTTTCTCGCAAAAGCCGACTGTGGTAACAGATAATAAACCGGGCTGGCGCAAGATCGGAGAGATCACCGCGAGCTTTAAAACTGAAACCGAGTCCATCGTAGTGCTTGGTGCAGATGAGTTTTCATCTATCAAATTAAAGGTTACAGATGCTCCCATCAACCTGCTACACCTGCAGGTATTTTACGAGAGTGGCGACATGGAGGAGATCAAAGTCGACCATCAGCTCCAGGCAGGTGCAGAAACACGCGCATTTCCCTTAAAAAATCCCTACCGGGATATTCAAAAGGTGGCTTTCACCTATAAGACTCTGCCCAACGCCCAGAATGACAAAGCAGCGGTAGAGCTTTACGGCCTCAAGACAGGACTCGAAGGCGAGTCGGATGCTTATCGCAAAGAGCGGGAAAAAGCTGAAAGAGATGCCGAAGACGCTGGCAAAAACGCAACGCAGGAAGCTGAAGAACGATCGGATAAAGCCGGCGACCAGGTGGCTGAAACCGCCGGTAACATTGGCGCCGGCATCAAAGACAAGGTCTATGCAGACAAGGTAGCTCCCGACGGGAAAACCATCTACATCGACAAACACGCCAAGTTCTACTACATCAACGATGAAGGCAAAAAGGTGTTTATTCTGAAAAGCCAGATGAAGGATAAACCGGATGAATGAGTTGAAAAGTTTAAGTTTAAAGTTTGAAGTTTAAAGTTTGAAGTTGGAGGTTTTGAAGTTGGAGGTGCGGCTTCGTGATCGGGCACAACTTTAAACCTTAAACTTGTAATTTTAGACTTCCAGCAGACTCCGTACATGCCCTGCGATCTCGTTAAGCGGCAGTATGACTGATACCCCGCCCGTTAGGATGGCTTTGTGTGGCATTCCGAAAACGGTGCACGATGCTTCATCCTGCGCAATGGTATAGGCACCTTTCTGATGCATGGCCAGCATGCCGGTGGCGCCGTCATCGCCCATGCCTGTAAGGATGATGCCGATGGCATGTTTGCCTTTCACCTCAGCAACAGAATTGAAAAGTACATTGACGCTGGGCCGGTGCCGGTTCACGAGCTCGCCCTGGTAGATCCTGATCAGGGTGCGTCCGTTCTGGTTGCGGAGTGCCATGTGGTAGCTGCCCCTGGCAATGTAGGCTGTGTTCCGTTCTACAGGTTCACCGTCTTCCGCTTCTTTAACGGTAAGGGCGCACATATCATCAAGACGTTTGGCAAAGCTGGCTGTGAACTTCTCGGGCATGTGCTGAACGATCATGATGGGTGGCGCGTTTTCCGGCAACGCCTGGAGAAAGGTCTTCAGGGCATCTGTTCCTCCCGTAGAGGCACCGATCGCAATCAGGGTACCCGCCGAGGCAGCGTATTGCCGTGGCACAACACTACCCCTATTCGCAACAGCATCGGCTTTCGGGCCACGCTCCTGCCCTGCTCCCTTTCTGGCAAAATATGCCGACCGCACTTTGTCCACAAGCACGATCCGCGACTCTTCTACCTCGAGCTCGCCGGAGAGGTTGGGTTTTGCCATCACATCCACAGCACCCATCTCGAGGGCTTTGAGCGCTACGTCAGCACCCTTCAGCGTCTGGTTGGAGATCACCACCACCGGCATGGGTGCCTGTATCATGATCTTCTTCAGAAAGGTAAGGCCATCCATGCGTGGCATCTCGATGTCGAGCGTGATCACATCCGGTTTTTCGCGCTGGATCTTCTGCACGGCAATGTAGGGATCGCTGGCAGTGCCGATCACCCTGATCTCGGGGTCGCTTTCCAACAGGCTCCTGTAGGTCTGCCGTACGAGCGCGGAATCATCAACAATCAGTACTTTGATCACGGGCGTTCCGGTTAGGTCATCAATTTTTGGTAGATGGTGGGCTGAATGCTCTTCAGCGGAAGTGTTGTGCCGAGCGCGGTTTCAGAATGTCCCAGGAACAAATACCCTCCCGGCTTGAGCCTGGCTACGATCCGCTCCAGCACTTCATTGCGTGTGCGGGCATCGAAGTAGATGATCACGTTGCGGCAAAAGATAAAATCGAAATGGCATGGCAGGTTGTACTGTTTGTTGTTCAGGTTCAACACACCCAGGCTGATCCGGCTGGTGACCTCGGGGGAATTAAACCTGAGCGAAGGGTTCTTGCGGCCCGGCACAACCGTGAAATATTTTTCTTTGATCCGGTCAGGTATGTTCTCCAGTTCCGATGAGAACACTCCTTTGGCGGCGCTTTTCAGCGAAGGTACGGAAACATCGGAGCCCACGATCCTGTAATCGAGGGAAGGCATATCGTTCCGCAGCTCGTTCAGCACAATGCCCAGCGTGTACACTTCCTCTCCCGTGGAGCAGCCCGCGCTCCAGATATTCACCTGACGCGTTGAACCCAGGCGCCTGTAGTAGTCGGGTAACAGGTTTTTCAGAAACTCGAACTGGTAATTCTCCCTGAAGAAAAATGTCTTATGGGTGGTGATGTGGTCCACGAACAACTGATATTCCGCGTCAGCGTGTTCCGTTTTGAAAACGTGATCGATGTACGCCGCAATGGACGTCATCTTGAGCGCATGCAGTCGTTTGACGAGCCGCGACTCCAGCAGCACTTTCTTTTCACGGGGGATGCGCAGCCCGTATTTATTGGAAAGATACTGCGTCAGGAAGCTGAACTGCTCATCGCTGATCTTCCCATATGCGGGATGCGAATCGTCAAAAGCCGGTGGCGTCTTCTCACTCATGTTATGAATCCTTCAGCTTCAGGGCATTGAGGATCAGCGCCATGCTGCCATCGCCGAGGATCGATGTGCCCGAAAAACAGTCCACTCCGGTCAGCAGCTCGTTCAGCGGTTTATAAACGGTCTGCAGCTTGCCGATGATCTCGTCTACCACCACAGCCACCTTCGTATCGTTCTTGTTGATGATGATCACCGTCTCCTGCTCTGGAAAATCTTCTATGGCGAAATATTCACGCAGGGAGACAAACGGCATCAGGAGGCCGTCGTAACTGATCTGCCTGCTCTTTTTGTTGAAGAGCCTGGCGTGACTTTCCTTGTAACAATATTCAACTTCATTGATGGGGATCAGGTATTTGTTGTCTGCCACACTCACCACCAGCGTATCGAGTATGGTGAGCGTGAGCGGAAGCCGGAGCGTGAAGATGGAGCCCAGGCCTTTTTCTGTGCTCACCTCGATATCGCCGCGAATGGCCGCAATATCTTTTTTTACAACGTCCATGCCTACACCCCGGCCACTCACGGTGGTAACCTGGTCTGCCGTTGAAAAACCGGGAGCCATCATCACATTGATCAGCTCCTTCTCGGAATAGGCCTGGTTCCTGGTCAACAACCCCTTCTCGATACCTTTGGCCCTGATCTTGTCGAAGTCGATGCCGTTGCCGTCGTCCTGCAGCTGGATGAAGACGTGATCGCCGCTGTTGTACGAGTAGAACTTCAGCAGCCCTTTTCTCGGTTTGTTCCTTCTTTCGCGCTCTTCGGGGTTTTCGATGCCGTGGTCTATGGCGTTTCGGATGATGTGCATCAGGGGAGCCTCCAACGCGTTGATCATGCTGCGGTCGAGCTCTGTATCGAGGCCTTCGGTAATGAACTCCACTTCCTTACCCAACGCCTTGGATACACTGCGGATCAACCGTTCGAGCTTTACATTTAATATATTCAGCGGTACCAGCCTGATGTTGAAGGCCGAATCACGCAACCTCAGCGTTAAGCGTTCCAGCTTCTCCATCGCCTCCACCACTTCCGGGTTCTGACCGCCGCCCATTAAATGATAGAGCTCCGACCGGAAGATCACCAGCTCACTTACCACGTTGATCAGCTGATCGAGCTTTCCTGTAGACACACTGACGTGGCCTCCCTTGCGCGACCTGCGTGAGATCTTATCCAGCGACTCATCTTCTTCAGCTGCTTCGCCCTGCTGCACCGCTGTTGAAACGGTTTCAGGCTCTTCCGTGTGCTGCGCCTCGGGGGCGTTCAAAAACCCGGGCATGAGCGCTTCCACCATCTTCAGGCGGTCTTCGATCTGATGCGCGTCAAGCTGAATGTGTTTCCGGTATGGTTCGGAAGAAAAGAGTCCTGCATCTGTGATCTCAAGCACCGTATACTCCGACGGTTTCATAAAAAGGAACACATCTTTCACGGCTTCAAGGCCGGCTTTCGAGGCCAGCAGGATCTCGAACCATGAAACGACCTCCTTGTCGGCCAGCTGTTTCTCGAAGGGAACGGTCTCATCATGGACCATAAATTCCGATGCGCCCAGCTCCTGCAGCTCATCCAGCATGGCCTGAAAATTCAGCCCGCGTTTGTAGATGTTCTTTTCCGGCCTGAGAATAATGGCGTACGCTTTATTGTTGTTTGCCGCGCCACCAGCCGTTGCGTGATTCGCAGAAGCTGCTGTATCGTCTTCCTTCAGTTTTTCAATGTCCTTAATGATCTTCTCCGCCTGCTTGCCCGAATCTTTTCCATCGATGAGGTCGGCCAGCACATCCACGGCATGCAGGGTCAGGTCCAGGATAAAATCGTCCTGCTGACGAATGCCGTCACGCACATCGGAATATACACTCTCCAGCTCATGCGAGAGACGTTCAACATCCTTGAACCCGAACATGCCCGCGCTTCCTTTCAACGTGTGCAGGTACCGGTAGATGTTGTTGATCATATCAGCGTCTTCCGGATCTTTCTCGAGCTGCAGCAGTGCCTGCTCGAGGTCCTTCAGGAGCTGTTTTGCCTCTTCAATATATTCCTGATGGAAATCCGCGTTCATCGCAGGGCCTTTTTAACGATCTTGAGAAAATCCTGCGTCTCGAAGGGTTTTTTGATGAACGCGGTGATGTTGCCGTCCATGGCCTGCTGGATCTTTTCCTCGCGCACCTCCGTGGTGAGCAGCAGGATGGGTATGTAAGTGTACGACTCCATGGCGCGAACTTTCTGAATAAGCTCGGCGCCATTCATGTTGGGCATGTTGAAGTCCGTAATGAGCAGGTCGATGGGTCTTCCGTCGAAAAGCTGCACCGCTTCATTGCCATCGGCCGCTTCCATCACGGAATAACCTTCTTTGGCAAGGGTGCTTACTATGATCTTGCGGGAAACGTTGAAATCTTCCGCTACAACGATATTTTTACTCATGGGGGTTAAATTAGTACTGCAAGTTCTTTTTCGAACACCTTTGTGGCATTGAGGATCATGTAAAAATCCTCTTCTACCTTATACATACCGTCAAGCGTTTGTGTATCAAAACCCATACGCTCCAGCACTGGCGGCAACAGCTTTGATTCCTGGATGGTGATCACGTCGATCACTTCGTCGATCAGCACGCCTACGTCGATCACATCTTCGTGGTGATGTACCTCCAGGATGATGACCTTGGTACGTTTGTCGATCACGGTCTCCCCCAGCGCAATCTTTTTGGCCAGGTCTACCACCGGGATCACGTTGCCTTCAAGGCTGATGGCACCTGCGATAAAGTCAGGAGCCTTGGGCACTTTCATCAGCTTCTCGAGGTTGATCACCCGCAGTACATTCTCCACATCGATGCCGAAAAGCTCTTTGTTCAGAGAGAAGAGCAGGCAAGGTATCTGCTTCATAGCTTTGGTTCTTTAGGCTTGTGATTACTTACCAGGCTTTGCCGATTCTTCGCCATTGCTGTCTGTTCCGTCATAATCCGTGAACTTGCCATTGAAGCCTTCGTCTGAATCGTAGTCGTCGAGCTGGATGGAAGGGCCTCCCGGCATGTCGTCGTCTTCCACCTGGATCGTTTTTACATTGTGCTTCGGGGATTGCGGCCTGTTACTGTTGGATGACACGCCGTTGGTGGCTTCCTGTTTCTCTCCCGCCTTTACTTTGCGCTTGCTATGTCCATTCTCTCCTTCGCTGTCGGTCTCGTCGAGGATGGCCTTCAGCTGTTCGATCTGGCTTACGATCCGTTCCCGCTGATAAGAGACCTCCCCTTTCTTGTCGAGCTTGAAGAACGATACGGTGTCCTTCAGCTTTTCAGCCTGATTATTGAAATTGGTGGATGCCGAGGCAAGCTCCTCTGACGAAGAGGCATTCTGCTGGGTCACCTGGTTGAGCTGTGCCAGGGCTGCGTTGATCTGCTCCGCTCCTGAGCGCTGCTCGGCGCTGGAAGAAGAGATCTCCCGCACCAGGTTGAACGACTTCTGTACATCCGGCGCCAGCTCATCTAGCAGCGTGCCTGAGTTCTCGGCTTCGCGGATGGTGTTGCGCGACAGGTCAATGATCTCCACTGCCGATTTCTGACTCCGCTCCGCCAGCTTGCGCACTTCATTGGCCACCACGGCAAAACCTTTTCCGTGCTCGCCAGCCCGTGCTGCTTCAACGGCTGCGTTGATGGCCAGCAGGTTGGTCTTGTCAGCGATCTCGTTGATGATCTCGATCTTTTCGGTGATGTCGCGTATAGACTGGAACGTGGATGCCGTGGCATTACGCACCTGCTTCATTTTTTCGGCAGCGCCCTTGGTCATCTCTTCCGCCTGCGATGCATTGTCTGCATTCTGGTTGATATTGCTTACCATCTGCTCTACCGATGAAGAGATCTCTTCCAATGAGCTGGCCTGCTCTGTGGCGCCTGTGGCTACCAGCTGCGAGCTCTTGCTGATCTCGTATGACCCGAAGGTGATCTCGTCTGCACCCTTGGTAATATCCTGTACGGTCTCGCTCAGCTTCCTGATCATGTTCTTCAGTGCTTTGTCGAGCTCGCCATCTTTCAATTTTACTTTGGCGGCCTGTTGCGCGCTGTACAGCTTTCCTCTTGAAACGAGGTTCGCCACTTCCACGCTGTCGTTCAGGCTGCTGATGAGATCGTTCACCGAGCGCTGGGTCTCACCCAATTCGTCAGTGCTTTTGATGTTCAGCTTATCGGGAATGATACCTTGTGAGAGCTTCACCGCGGCCTCGCGAATAGTGAGGATATTCGTTGTCAAAGTCCGCGAGAACTGGATGGCCAGCGTGATGCCGAGCACGAGCTCGATCAGGAAAACGATGGCAAAGGTCATGGTGGTGTTGAAAGTGATCTCTTCTGTGCGCACTTCAACGGTTTTCTCGAGCTTGTCAAGCAAGGGTTCGATCTTGTGAATGCTGGCCCTCATTTCGCCCATAAGTCCCGTGGTCTCCGTAAAGCCGATGGCCTGCTCTGCTTTCACTACGTCGTTGAACTTGGCCTCATAGGTCTCGATCTTTTCACGGATGATATTGTTGCGCAGCGTGGCCTTCAACCCTTCGATCTCTTCATGGAACTTGTCTACATACTCCATATCTTTCCTGATAAAGAAATCTTTCTCGATCCTTCTCAGGGTAAGCAGTCGCACCATGTCGACCCTGTAATCCGACTGTTCAACATCGCGGATCGCCTTGCGCAGCTCGCCTTCGTCGCCATAGTCAAGATACCCGCGTTTGAGGTATGCCTGTGTGATCTTTTTAAAGGTATTGTTGTATCCTGCAAGGCTCTCGTGCAGCGCCACCAGATCTTCGCGGATGTTCAGCGTCTCCGACCATTTGCTTTCGAGCAAAAACGAGATCAGCGAATCTTCCTGCTGAACGTATTGATCGATCGTCTTCACGTAGCCGCTTTCTCCGGTAGACATGAACTCTACGTTCTTGATATCACGCATCAGGAAATCTTTCTCGGCCTTGCGCATCTTGAGCACCACTTCGTTGATGTTCTTGAAATCCTCCTTGATGCCGCGGATCTCCAGCACATGGTCAATGGAATAGTATCCCCAGCCGGCCAGTATGCTGGACAGAAATAGCACAGCACCAAAGGCCAGCAGCAGCTTGCCCTTGATCTTGTTAAGTTGAAATTTCATTCGATGTGAGGTTTGAGATTAAAGACATTTAGATATGAGACATGAGATATGAGATATGAGACTAGATACCAAGCTCTACCTGGAAGATGGCTGACCAGAAGCCCCCGGCAGAAGTGTTTGTGGCAAGGTCTGTGCGGTTGCCGTAGATCACGTTGCCCTGCACTTTTACGCGGTGGCCGTTGAGGTATTTGGTAACACCCAGTTCAACCTGTTCGAGCTTTTTCTCCGCCAGTGTCGGGAAGTCCGGATTTTTGTACAACGCAGAAAAGGGCACTATAGCAGAATATCTGCCGGCTACTTCGAAGTTGTTTTTGAAGAGGTAGCTCAGCTGCGAAAGGTATCCCTTCCCCACATTTACAAAACGTGTTTTTGTAATATCAGCGGGATTGACCGTGACCGGGCTGTGAGTATCTCTTTGCATGTATTCATTATACCATGCCCAGCCGTTGTATTTGAAAAGGATATCCGCTTCATGGGTCCGCAGGGTGCGGGCAGCGTACAGGTCGTTGCCCAACGTGCCTGCCTGGCGCACAGCCAGATCGTTAACACTGTGGGTGTAGGCAATGGAGATCTTGGGTTTCGGCTCCCGTTCAAGATCGCCCTCCTGGTAATCGTTGTTTCCTGTGAATTTTCCCAGCGGCAAAAGCTCGATCCTTCCTGTATACGCGAGCCCTTTGTTGGAGTTGAGCGAGTTTCTTCCTTCACCGGAAGTGATGGCACCCCTCAGTACAAAGAAATTTTCAGTATAGTGCGCGAAGAACCCGAAGTCGCGGTCGATGTTGAAGGCGGCGTTCACAATAGAGCGGTCGGCAAACTGCTGATCGCCGGAGGAGATCACCCGCTGCCTGTTGCCCGGAAGTTTGGTCTGCCCGAAGCCAAGCTTCAATTTTTTTGTAGGGCTGTAGAAGATCATCGCATCGCGCACGATGTTAGGGCTGGAGTTTGCCGCGGAGTTGTCGAGGTTCCGCCAGTCCATATCGCCGCGCGAAACTGATAACTGGAAATAATAGGTAAGCTTCGGATGATAAGCGAAGCCTTCAAACTTCAAACGCAACCTCCGCACCCTGAACTCGAACGACTCAGCCGCGAGATCATTTTCTGATGCCGACACATAGGCAGCGCGATTCTGGATCCTGAACTGGAACTGCAGCGAGAAGGTGCTGTCTGCGGTGACCAGGCCTACACCTTTCTGCTTCTTGGCAAAAAAATGAACGGGTGAATTCACTTGCGCGTGGGCAATGGTGAGCGATAGCGAGAGGGTGATAATTGCGAGTAGTTGTAAAGTTTTTCTCTCCATGTTTGAAATTAAAGTTCTGAAAATCATGCCATTATAGGCATGAATCAGGAAACATTCAAATAACTCTATCTTAACATTTAATTAACATTAACCGGCAGCAAACATAGATCGTTCGGATGTGCCCGGGGCGGGCAAAAGGAATCAAACTCAACGCAGGTAGGAATTTGACGAAAAGACAACTTTTTCACGCCGGAGTCCAGGTGATAGTTGTCTAACAAACAACATTACAAATGGCTTGTAAGCCGATGGAGATTAAACCTCATCCCCCTTGACCCTTCTTTTAAGAGGAGAATTGGGGATGAGGTTAGACAAATCATTATTCGTACTTAATTATTCGTACTTAAGTGTTTCTACGGGGTTGATCCGGCCGACCTTCACCGTCTGCGAGCCGATGATGGCGATCACCAGCACAAACAACAGCACAATGCTGATGGCGATCTCTGCGAAGCCGATGTTGGCGCGGTAATAGAATATGCTGAGAAAGACCTTGTCAAAAAGAAACCAGGTGAGCGGCGTGGCGATGGCTACGGCCAGGGCAATGAGCTTCAGGAACCCGCTGGAGAGCGCAAACGCAAGGTTGGAAGCCGTAGCCCCAAATACTTTCCTGATGCCCATCTCACGGGTACGGCTTTCGGCAGCAGAGATCACTACCGCCAGCAAGCCCAGGCACGAAATGGTGATGGCCAGCGCACCCAGAAAACCGAAGATCTTGATCATGGACCGGAAAGAGACCAGCGCGGCTTCAAGCTCATCGTCGAGGAAACGCGCTTCGAACTTCTGGTCCGACAGTTTGTTCCAGACACTTTCAACCCGCGCCAGCGACTGCTGTATATCGTCTGACGTTAACGATACGTTGGCGAACGCGAACTGCGCGGGATCACATCGGAAGAAGAAACTCCCGATCGCCTCTTGCAAAGGCATGAAATTGAAGTCTTTCACCACGCCGATCACCTGCAGCGTTTTTTCATCGTCCACAATAAAGGTCCGGCCAAGCGCATCGTACGGAGTGCTGATATCGAATTTTTTCAAAAACGTTTCATTCACTATCACGTACGCTTCTCTTGCTGACGCGTCTGGTGGAAACCCCTCGCCCGCCAGCATTTTGATCTGAAGGTTATCGATGTAATGCTGGTCTACGAACATTTGGAACACCTGCATCGAATCCGTTTCGGCAGACGACCTCACCCATGCCGCCGAGCCTTCCCAGTTGCCGGGCACAGAAGACGACAGTGATACGGTGCCGACCTCGGGAAGCTTTGACAATTCCGTTTGTAAGATCTTTTGATCGACACCTTTCAAGGGGATGTCGAGTATGTTCTCTTTTTTGAAGCCAACGTCATAATGGAGCGCATAGCTGTACTGTTTCAGAATGATGGCCACACCCAGGATAAAGACCAGCGACAAGGCGAACTGCGTTACGATCAATCCCTTGCGGATGGAGATCTTCGAGAGCTTGCCGCTCTGCGATGAATTGCGAAGGGTCTGGATAGGATTGAGCCTCGCAAAGTAAGACGCCGGCAACACACCCGCTACAAAACCTGTGATGATGCCGAAGACCAGGAAGGCACAGAATGTAAGCGGCGTAACCTCGAGGCTGAACACTCTCTCCTGGTTAACCACCATGCCGATGAATTGTGAACGGATGGCGTGAAAGAGCAGCATGGCGCCAGCGAGGGAGATCACGGACAATATGATCGTCTCCATCACCATCTGGAAGAAGATGTGCCTCGATTGCCCTCCTGAAACTTTCCGCAGCCCGATCTCCTTGGCACGTTTCAGCGCGCGGGCAATGGCGATGTTAGCATAATTGAAACACGCCGGCAGCAGCACCAGCAATGCAAGGCTGAAGAAGATCACCAGCGGCACATAACCCCATGACAATCCAACTTCCCGGTAAAGGTCAGACATGGGAATATCGGCCAGAGGCTGCAACTCAAAATTTACTTTCTGCTTCGCATCCTTATCATAAGCGGTTGTTTTTATTTTTTCAAGCGTTGGCATAAGCTGCTCCGACGATGTGCCGGGGCTGAACAGTGCATAGGTATAATGGGGCGATACGGGCTCCCAATCCTCGAGCGAAGGTTCGATCCTCCGCTGATGTTCCAACACGGCGAGGGTACTGTACGATGCCAGCGCCTCGAAGTAAAAATGTGAACGGGGATAATCCGCCACCACACCAGTGATCTCGAACACACCCAGGCCTTTCACTTCCAGCGTCTTGCCCACCACCTGGTTATAACGGAACAGCTTGCGGGCAGCCGATTGTGTGATCACGATGCTGAAAGGTTTATCCAGCGCGTGTTCTGCATTACCTTCCGCCAATGGAAATGAAAATACGCTGAAGAAGTTCTCGCTCACGTAGTAACCTTGCAGGGGCAACGATGTGTTGGCCGACTGAACGATCTCAGGATTGAAATCTCTGTTCACTTCGGCAACAGCCTCGATGCCTGCCACGTCGCTCCTCAGTTTTTCGGCGAGGGGCGCCGGTGATGTAGCATAGGTTCTGATGTTGCTGCCATCGTCTACGGTAGACGTGACGCGGTAGATCCTGTCTGCGTTCACCTGGAATTTGTCAACTTCCATTACATCGACAAAAGCTGCTAACGCGAGCAGTCCCACCGACATGCCCACAGAAAGGCAGATGATGTTGATGATCGAAAAGGTCTTTTGTTTGGCCAGGCTGCGAAAGGCGATCTTCGCATAACTTTTGTACATGGCCACGGAGTGATAGGTGTCGGAGCCATATTTGTCTTTGTAAAAACGTTTGCGTTTTCTCACAGCGTAAGAGAAGATGAGCGAGAGCGCCTGGAGCCAGTAGGCAAAACGTGCTTTGAAACGTCCCTTTGTTTTTACATTCTGATAAAAGAGCTCGTCCATGTCGCCGGTGAGGTCTTCGGCGATCTCCGGCCCGCAATACCATTCAAAAAAATGCTTCGGCCATGCCGGTGGGGTTGTCTTCTGCTGTTGGCTCATAAATCAAGTGCAAGGTTGGCTTTAGATTTTTTCCAGAGGTCGTCACGGAGGTTCTTGATGTCGTGCAGGGAGCTTTTGCCGGCGTGCGTCAGTTGAAAATAGCGTTTGCGTCGTCCGCCCCGTTCCTGTGTGGCGCCGCCGAGGTATGAGCTCAGGAATCCTTTTTCTTCCAGCCGGGCGATGGTAGAATGCAGCGCACCGATGCTGATGCTCCGCCCTGCCCTGCTTTCGAGCTCTTCTTTTATAGAAACGCCATAGGCGTCATCGCCGAGCACAGCCACGGTAAGCATAACAAGCTCTTCGAACTCTCCGATGTATCCTTTCATGTTAAGGTGTTGATACGCAAAGGAAGTACATTTGTTTCTACTTTTCATAACAAATAGGAGATTTTTGTATGCCGTGGTGCGGGACAGTGCGTTACGTGCCAAAAAAAGCATCACCAGATAAAATTACCTCTCAATCCTAACATGATTCTCGAAAGCCCAATCGCGCAGGTAAAAAACCCCTGCGAACGAAGCCCTCCTGACTCCTGGCTCCTTACTCCTGGCTTCTTTTCCTGAAGTACTCCCTAACGTATAAGTAAAGAGAAAATAGTATTATTGCAGGCTTATCATAGAACCAAGACATGACAGATCCGGCAAATACCTCGCTCAGCAAACTGATCGTTCACAAGGTAGGGAACAAGCTGCTGGAAGACGGTGTGCAGCTCTCCGATGAGCTGATAGACCTCAAAAGGCAGGAAGAATTATCGAATATTTTGAACTCTTACTTTCTGTCGCAGTTCAAGGACCCTGTCTATTACAGGTTCCACCATGTTTCGTCACTGGAGCTCAACGAGATCTATACCATCACCAACGATCTGTTCCAGTCCACGCGGGGTTTTGTGAAGAAGTCCAAAGACATTGCCAACATTCTGTACGAGTATTCCAACCATCCTAAAATAAAGAGTGGCGAGCTGTACATTGCGTATTTTGATGAATGCGTGATCAACAACGAGATGACCGACGCCATCGGCATTTTCAAATCGGAGAACAAAGACACCTTTCTGAAGGTGGTGGAAGAAGAGGCCAGCTACCAGGTGAATTTCGACAACGGGGTGAACATTAAAAAGCTGGACAAAGGATGCCTCATCTTTAACGTGGATGCCGATGAAGGATTCAAGGTATGCATTGTCGATAGCCAAAGCGCCAGCGAAGCACAATACTGGAAAGACGAGTTCCTGAAGCTGAAACCCGTGGCCGACAATTATTTCCAGACGCAGAACTTCCTGAGCCTGACCAAGAATTACGTGACCGAACGCCTCGACGAAGATTTCGAAGTAACGAAGGCCGACCAGATCGATTACCTGAACCGCTCCATCGACTATTTCAAAAAGAACGAGCAGTTCAACGAGCAGGATTTTGCCAAAACCGTTTTTGAACACGACTCGGTGATCAACTCATTCCGCAAGTTCAAAGACGAGTTTCAGGACGAAAACGATCTCCGCATCGTGCCTGAGTTCGACATCTCCTCTCCTGCCGTAAAAAGACAGTCTAAAGTATTCAAAAGTGTGCTCAAGCTCGACCGCAACTTCCACATTTACATCCACGGCGACCGGGACCTGATCGAAAGAGGTGTGGATGAGGATGGGAGGAAGTATTATAAGATTTACTATAGTCAGGAGAGTTGAGGCGAGTTTCAAGTTTCAAGTTTGAAGTTTCAAGTTTGAAGTTTCAAGTTAGTGCGGTATTGGGTCAACGTAACCGTCTTGCTGATGGAACATTGGAAACGAAGCACAACTTTTAACTTTAAACTTCTAACTTTAAACCTTTAACGGTAACCGGTAGACGGTAATCCGCAACCTGGTAATGGCTCCTGTTCACTGATTGCCAATTACTGATCGCTGGATTACCGACTACTGATCACCGCTTTCCGGTTGAGCCGCAGCATTTGTTGTTTCGGAGAGAAGCCGATAAACCTTACTCTTAAGATACCACGTGCCTGAAGGTCCTGTTTCACCTTGAGCAGATGCCAGACGGCGTTCTCGTACGGCTCGATGACATGGAACTGTGTCATGCCAGCCATCAGGTCGGTAAACGCGATCTCCGGCGCCGAGTCGAATGCGGAGATGATGAACTCACGCATGCGTTCGTAGTATTTTTTCGAAAGCACAGAACCACGCGTTCCGTCGGCATTCAGGGTCACGATGCGCTCCGGAACATTTTTTATCGTCTCCATCTCATGTAGCGTGTAAAGTCAGATTGTTTGATGAGACCCAGAGGACCTTCATACAGCCCTCCGAGTCCTGTTTCATCATACACATAAATCAAAATTATATTCACCGCGCCAGGGATGAGCACATCGGAAGAGATGGTGTACATACGTTGTTTCTCCCAGTTGTTGGTGAAACCCACCAGCTTTCCGTTGAGATACACCTGGTCATAGTCGTCTATTTTCCCCAGCAGCAGCACGAGATCTTCGCCTGCCAGTGATTTGGGAACGGTGAACTGCTTGCGGTACCAAGCACCGCCATCATACTGAAATCCCTGGTTCTCCCAGTTGCTGGGCACTGCTATCTTGCTCCAGTTTGCGTTTGCCGGAGGCGTCAGTTGTTCGATGCCACCGCGGCCGTTCTGTGGTCTTCTGGTTCGGTCGGCCAGTGTAAAGTCCCACACGCCACGCAGGTTCAGGGCCAGCGCCTTGTCGTCGTCATTGGTGTAGATGCCAACGTCGCCTGAAATGATCCCACCGGCCACCTCTGAATCGTAGATCCTTACAGCCACCACATTCCTGCCGGAGAAGTTGATGTACTCACTGGGGATCGCATAGTTCCTGAAAGCATTGTAAGCTGTGCGATATTTAGGAGGAAAGGACCCCGATGAACCGATGCGGTGGCCATTCAGGTATACTTCGTCGGTGTCGTCTATGTAACCGAGAAAAATATTGAAGGCCCAGGTGTTCTGAAGCTCGCTGCCCTGAAAGCTCGTGCGATACCAGGCATATCCATTATAACCATAGAATCCTTCATCTTCCCATTTTGAAGGAACACGAATGCTCTCCCAGTTGCTGTCGTTGTATTTCGGGTCGGCCCATTTGAGGTTGTCGCCAATGTTGAATCTCCATTGTCCCCTGAGGTTTATCACCATGTTCCATTTTTCTCCCACCATAGCCGCGGCCCGATGCGTACCCGATAGCGCGGCCATCACAAACAGGGGAAAAAAGTACATTTTCCATCTTCTTTTCACAATATGCTGTTTTTCTTTCCGGTCAATCAAAATAAGAAGAGATCCATTCATTGAAATCGAAACTATCGTCACGGTATTTCTTCCAGAACTGTTTGTATTCAGTTCGCGGCAGCAGCGAGAGCGGACCCTCATAGATCCCCCCCCGACCCCCCTGGTCATATACCCGCACAGCCACCACGTTGTTCTTTCCCGGCTTCAGCAGCCCATCGGGAATGGAGTACGTTCTGTAGCGCGTACAATCTTCATGGAGTACCCGTTTGCGTTGAATGTCACCGGTGCCGCCAACATATTTTCCGTTGATAAAAACCTCATCGAGGTCATCGATCTTCCCAAGCAGGAGTACGATATCTTTGTTCTGAAAATTGGCGGGGAGCCTGAAAGTTTTCCTGTACCACGCAAAGCCATCGTAATCCCTGAAGCCCTGTGCCTCCCAGGGTGCCGGTATGGTGACGTGCTCCCATCCGGTGTCATCGAAATTCTCGGCAGACCATTTCGGGTCATCTGACAGCTGAAACTTCCAGTTGCCCAGCAGCGTAAAGCTGTTCTCTGTAAAGTTATTATAGTTATAGATGCCGGTGGTTGTTCCAATGATGCCGCCTACACCGCCCTCGTCGTACACCCTTACGGCGATCACATTCTTTCCTTTATTGATGTGCTCCGCGGGAATAAAATACCGGCGCACAACGGTACAGGCAGTGTAATAGTCAGGAGGGAATCCGCCCATGGAGCCGATCAGGTGGCCGTTGAAATATACTTCGTCTGAGTCATCAATGCGCCCCAGCTCAAGGTACAACACATCTTTGCTGGTCGATTCGAACTCAACGGTCTTCCGGTACCACGCATAGCCATTGTAGTGATAGAACCCTTCTTCCTGCCAGGATGAAGGCACAAAGATTTTTTCCCAGTCGGAGTCGTTGTAATCGGGGCGCGCGAATTTCATATTGTCGCCCAATATAAAGCGCCAGGTACCGTTCAGGCTCATTTTCTTTTCCCGTGCGTTGCAGTCTCCGGCGCCCAGGCATACGGAAAGCATCAGGACCAGTACAGTAACTTTTGCAGGTTTTGAGAGTTTCATCATTTAGCTCAAAATACGGGAGAATCGCGCCGCTGGGTGTCATTTGCGGGTAAAGAAATGTAAAAAGTTGTCACCACCCCAACCCCTCCCGGCCTCCCCTACTTCGTATGGGAGAAGTCGATCGATCGAACCCCTCCTGGCCTCCCCTGTATCACAGGGGAGGTGTCGAGCGAAGCGATGACGGTGGGGTCAGTGCAGCAGCTTGTAGCCTGTTCCGTGCACGGTGAGGATGATGCGGGGAACATTGGGGTCGTCTTCGATCTTGTGACGGAGCTTGACGATGAAGTTGTCTACGGTACGCGTGGTGGGCGACTCTTCGTAACCCCATACATTTTCGAGCAGGTCGTGGCGTGAAATGATCTCGTTCTTGTGCTGCAGCAGGTAGTTGAGAATGGCAAATTCCTTGTGCGACATCTTGATGGGACCGGTGAGATCGTGTGCCGTGAAGGAGCTGAAGTTCACCGTAAGCCGGCCGATGCGATGCTCGTCTGTTTCCCTGGCTTCGCTCATAGCGGCACCCCTGCGCAGGATGGCTTTGATCCTGGCCAGCAGCTCGCGTAAGCTGAACGGCTTGGTAATGTAGTCGTCGGCACCGAGCTCAAGCCCAAGCACTTTGTCAAGCTCCTCTCCTTTTGCTGTGAGGATCACGATGGGTGCCATGATGCCTTTTTCCCGTGCCTTTCTGCAGACATCGAACCCTGACATCTCGGGCATCATCACGTCGAGCAGGATCAGGTCGAAGTGTTCGGAAAGGATCATCTTCAGTCCGGCAGCGCCATCTGCCGCCAGCGCAACGTTGTATCCTTCGAACTCGAGGTTGTCCTTAAGGCCACGGCCCATGTTCGGCTCGTCTTCTACGATCAGGATCTTACGACTCATGGCGTCTGATGTTTTTTGTGGGGAAAGATAGACGAAATGTGCTGCCTTTTCCCAGCGCGCTTTCCAATTTTATTTTTCCGCGATGCGCTTCCATGGTCCTTTTCACCAGCGTAAGCCCCAGCCCCGAACCCTTGGTGTTGTGAACATCACCGATGGGCGCACGGTAAAATTGCTCGAATACTTCATGCTGGTGATTCTTGGCGATGCCGATACCTTCGTCCTTTACCTCCACGGTACTGTAATATATTTCGGCGATCGTTCTGATGCGGATGTGTTTTTTGTCGCGACTGTATTTCATCGCGTTGTCGATCAGGTTGACGATGGCTTCCATGATGGAGTCACGGTCGCCGGTGATCACCGCCAGGTCTTCATCTTTTACAAACTCCACTTCAAAACCGCGATCCCTGAACTGGAAGAAATAAGACTCCAGCACCTCGCTGCAGAGATAGTTCAGCTGCAGAGGCTTGAAGTCATACGTTTTCCGGTTGGCTTCTACCTGCGAAAAATTGAGGATGCGGTTCACGATGCGCGACAGCCGGTTGGTTTCACGGGCAATCACACTATAATACTCCTGTTTCTTCTCTTCCGTTACACGGTTCATCTCCAAAGTTTCGGCATACATGCTGATCAGCGATAAGGGAGTCCTGATCTCGTGCGACACATTGGAAACAAACTCGGATTTAGCCTGTGAAAGGGAAAGCTCGCGTTTGATATTCCGGTACAGGAACACGATGCCCGCTGCCAGGATCAGGATGAGCAGCAGCAGGATCACCAGCGTGGTAGTAAGCCGGTCATTCACCAGGTCGTCGAGCGTGACACCTACCAGGGAGATGGTCAGGTAATATCCCGGCAACAGCCAGAGGTCTTTCTTCTGCGCTGCCTCTTTCAGCGCGCCGCCCATACCCGCAACCGTTGTGGTATCCTGATCTACCGACACCGTGGAATACACCAGCGAGTCGTTGCGTTCATTAAAAGCAGCGATCACAAATCTTTCCTGTGATATTGCCTGCATCTTGGGACCCAGCATATCTTCGATGAAGCGCGGCAGGCTGACCAGCATCACGCCCAGCACACCGGTGCTGCCCTCATCCAGGATGAACAACACCGGAACATGGCTGCCGGCGATCAGCGTATCGATGGATTCCATTTTCCGGAAGCCCGCCTCCTGGTAGGTGACGAGCCTGTCGATCCTGTCCTTGTTCGCCGCCACGAGTCCATCCATCGCCAGCCGCACGGGCTCCGCCTGTTTGCGGTCACCACCCGATGCCAGCACTGAAGAACGTCCCTTCAGGTCTGAAAAATAAATGAAGTCCACCGCGTTGAACCGGTTCAGCAATGGGTAAAGCCTGGTGGTATCTTCCGTATGGCCCAGCACATTGCTGATCTGGTTCGCCCAGCTGTTCATCACGTCATCGGAGTACTGGTTCACAGAAAAGAGGATGGCATCCAGCTGGTTCTCGTAGATCTCGCGCACGATCTCCTCGTTCTCGCTCAGCGAGGTAAGCTCATATACAATAAAGGTCACCGGCAACAACGCGATGAGCACGAACACAGCAGTGATCCGCCTTAAGGGGTTTTTCATGCGGATAAAGCTATCGTTTTTGGACGAAAGAGTCCACAGTCGACAGTCCACGGCAATAAGGGTTACATAGACTTTTTGGCGACTGGCTTTGTCTTTAAACCGTACGAGGGTAATTTCTATGAAGTACGCCCAGATGACTTCGCACACCCGGCTGTGGTCTGTGGACTGTGGACCGTGGACTGTTATTCGTCCTTCAACGTATGCACCGGACTCATAAACACGGTCGCCAGTGTCTTATACCCTACTGTGACCAACGCTACCCCAAACAGGGAGAGGATGGCTGCCGCGAGTGCTGAGAGCTCAATGCGCAGGTAATATTCCCACACGGCATCCATGAGCTTGTCTGTCATGACGTAACCCGCGGCGCCGCCCAGCAGCGAAGCAACGGAAAGGATGATGATGAACTCCTGGTTGATCACCCTGGCGATATTGGCCGCCGGCGCGCCCAGCACTTTGCGCACGCCGATCTCTTTCATTTTCTTCAGGATGTTGAGCGACACCAGCGCAAACAATGCCGTAGCCGACATCAACACCGCCATCAGCCCCAGGAAACCGAAGATGCGCACAGCATTGTTGTTGATCATCTCAGACACCCACATGTTGCCATCGGTATACTTTCCGTTATAGAGGGTGTTCGGCGAGATCTTTTTCCATTCCGCTTTCATCAGGTCATTGATAGCGGACATCTTTTCAGCCGAGGTGCTCACCACGATCTGGGTATACTGCTCCGGCGCCACATACCGAAGCATCACCGGACCCGCGGGTTTCCAGAATCCATCGGTCAGGATATCGTTCACCACCCCTATCACATAAAGTTGAATGGAGTCTTTCCACAGCAGCCGTTTCCCTAACGCACTCCCTGTCCACCCGTACTGTTTTACGAAGGTCTCCGAGACGAGCACCGATTCCCTGATGTCGGTCTCGGAATCCTGCCGGAAGCCCCGGCCTTCAAGCAGGTTTATGTTCATGGCTTCCAGGTAGCCGTCGCCGATGTCTACCACTTCCACCTGGTGCTCCGCTCCTTCAAACTTCACAGGTCCTTTGTAATACCGGTCCGAAACATGGTCTTTGGATCCGCCGATGGCGATGACATCTTTGTTTGCCATCAACACATTGCGGAACGCCCTGAACTCCTGCGCGCCTGCAACATTCGCTACGATCACTCCCTGCTTGGCATAACCCAGGCTATAGTCGCGCTGGTACGCCGCATTCCTGATGAAGCCGATGCCCAGCACGATGCACACCAGTGCAATACTGAACTGAAACGTGAGCAGGGTGCGGGTAAACCAGTTGGTGCCGCCGAACCTCAGCTTTCCTTTCAGAATGGCGATAGGTTTGAATGAGGTGATATAGAACGCGGGATAGGTGCCGGCGACCAGTGCGGTGAACAACAGCATGACGACCAGGAAAAAGAAGAACGAAAGATTTTCCGTGTAGCGGATGGTGAGCTTGAGGTTAGGCCAGAGACTCGAGTAGGCCGGCGCCAGCACTTCGGCCAGCAGCAGCCCCGTGATCAACGCAAAAAAACACAACACCATACTCTCGCCCAAAAACTGAAAGACTAGCTGTCTTCTTGCGCCGCCCATGGTCTTGCGAACACCGATCTCCTTCAGCCTTCGTCCCGACAGGGCTACCGTGGTGTTGGTAAAATTGAAACAGGCAAGCAGCAGCAGGAAGACTGCCATCAGGCCCGGGCCGGCGATCACCGATGGAGGGAATCCCCAACGGAGCTGCTCGCCGTTCAGCCAGGTTTCGCCATAAAAGCTGGCCGCGAGTGTGCTGAAGTTCTGGAGATAGTACGCGCTGAGCTTCAGGTCTGCACGGGCCAGGTTCTGCGGTGCAATGTAAGTCTGTAGCTGTCGTGTTACGGCATCTGTGCGCGAGGGATCGTTGATCCGGATAAACACGGTGCTCATACCTTTCCAGTCCGTGTCGGGCGAACCGGTTTCATCAAAGAAATTATCCCACAGGGTGACGGCCTCGCAGGCGAAGCTGGAATTGAGCGGCTGCTGCTTAAAAACGCCACCGACCACAAACTCTTTGAGGACGCCCTTATCGATGCGGGTGAGCTGGCGGCCCACCACATCTTCGGTTTTAAAATATTTGCGGGCAAGCTCGTCGCTGATGAAGATGTGGCTTTTATCGCGGAACGAAGTGAATGCGCCCGCCTTCAGCTCGAAAGTAAAGAAGTCAAAGAAGGCGGGATCGGCGTAAGCCACCGCGGTGCTGAATACCTCGTCGCCAATCCTGACGTTGGTGCCGGCCATGGTATACCGCACCACTTCATCCACATCATTAATGTTCTGCTTCACCATCCCGCCAAGCGCGTGAGGTACCACGGCATAACGGCTGTGCTGATCCTGGTAGTGATGCCACGCCTGAATGCGGTAGATGTTTCCGGTGTTCACATGGTTGTGGTCAAAGCGCCGGTTGAAATCCAGGTTGAGGTAGGCAACGATGCAGCACGCAATGGCGATGCCTAACCCAAGCACGTTGATGAAAACGGGGACCTTGTTCTTCATGAGGTTACGGAAGGTGATCAGCAGGTAGTTTGTAATCATGGTGATGGTGGGTTTTGCGGATTGGACGCGGGAGGTGAGTTGCCGGTTACCGGTTGCCAGTTGCCGGTTTTGGGCGGTGAGAAAGTTGGAAGAGGGCGGTTAAAGTTTAAAGTTTGAAGTTTAAAGTTGGGAGTTCAGGTTGCCAGGTTGAGATTGACTTAGGATACGGCTGCTTCGGATTTACTTATTGGTTGAGTTTAACAATGGCGATAAATTTTGCTGAGGATTAAGCACTTATAAATGCAAACAGAAGATTCTTTGGTGAGAATTTGAGAGGATGGTAGCGAGATGAGCCGGAGGACTGAAAAAACTGCTTTTAGACATGTAAAAAGGGCGAAAATGAAGCAGAAAATGGTTTTTTTATGCTTTGTCACGAAGTGCTGAAAACTTACATCGTTTACAGTCCTGGCCTGAATAAACATGCATAAAAAATTACGGATCAGATAGTTATAAGGTGATAGTTAGAGTTGTAAAAGGCAGTCTTTGGTGAAGCATTCTGTGTTCGTAACCAGGTGTCTTCAAGGCGACGGTGGAGGTTTAAGAGGTGACAGTCCATGGTCTACAGACCACAGCAGTCCCTCCCAGGAAACCGGAATCCTGTGCGGTGATGTGGGCGGGCAATGCGCGAGCGAAGGATCCCGTAGCTGGCATCACTTTTTCCCTGATGCTGGCAAACTTCAAAACATGAACAATTTTTTTAGAGCTCTGATCGCCGGGTATGGCGCGAAGAAGTTGGGCGGTGGCTGCCTGGGTACGGTGCTTGTCTTTATTATTATCTGGGTGGCGCTGGGACAATGCAGCTGCAGCGAAAAGATGGAGCGGGAAGTAAGTCGTCAGACCACGTCGCAGGTGTGGAGTCCTGCTGATGATCTGACGACTGAAGGGGGTTATACTTTTTCTTCGGCCAGCGGATTTACCGGTTGTGGAGTAACCGGCGGTAACAATGACAAATGCTGGAGGTCTGACAGCGAGCTGCCCGACAGGATCTTCAGGGTCTCATCACGCACGGCGCTGAACAGCCGATTGATGCTGCAGGTGGCCTCGTTTTCGCAACGGCCACATGACTGGTAGAAGTTAAGCGACACGCAGGGAAGCATAGCCACGGCCCCATCGATGAGGCGAATGACTTCAAGCACACTTACTTCGGCTGGCTTACGTTTCAGGTAATACCCTCCGAACTTTCCTTTCTTGCTGCCAAGAATGCCGGCGTTCTTCAGGTTGATCAGGATATTCTCCAGGAACTTCTTGGGAATATTCTTGCGCTCCGCAATCTCATGAATCGTGAGGCGGTCGGATTCCTCATGCTCCACCATGTAAAGCAGGGCATGAAGTGCGTACTGGCATTTTTTTGATAACATATTGGGTTTGGGTAATGAGTTTTCAAATCAACTCTCCATGGGTCCATGGTGGATGGGCCATAGCGGGGTAGCTTTTTTAACTCCTTTTTTCGCTAACACGCTTTTGTGCAGCTTGATAAAGATCGCATTTGCAACTGACAAAACAGCGTTTATTCCTGGAAAGTTTACCGCTCTTAACGCTGTCGATCCGAATTTCAACAATATTCCTGCAAAGGTAATTAAATTTTATTATCAGAATGATGCGCGTTCCTCCCCGCTCAAAAACGGCCGGTTATGATGTACAACCGTGTCGGCGTTGGCGCAAACAGCATAATGAAAAAATAATGGATTACGCGTACGCTCTTGCCTGCACACCGCCCCTCGTGAATCGCCACGCGCACGCCGACGCTGATTTGACCCTGAAGATCAACGGATGCTATGGATACAGCAGATATTTCTTTCTCATTTCCTTATAAGCCGACAATCCCGGTTCCCAACTTTTTCTGATCTCGTCTTCAGAAACACCTTTGATGATCTGCTCTTTCAGGCTGCGTGTACCCGCCAGTTTGTCGAAGTTGCCCATTTGTTTGCTCTGCGTGAAGTCAAAGAATTTTTCCTTGTGGGGATACGCCTTGTACATCTCCATCAACCATGCGAGGTTGATCTTTCCTTTTTCGCGCAGCTTCTCCGCATTGTACTTCCGCAGGTCGAGTCCATAGCAGGCTTTGTCCATGTGAAGGGGTGTTTCGCTCATGCCGGGTATGCTCACCGGTGTGAATGAAAACTTATACTTCTTGCTGCTCAGCTCCGGGTTGCCGAGCACCGTGAAGGGCATATAGGTTCCCCTGCCCTGGCTGATGATCGTGCCTTCGAAGAGACAAAGGGAAGGATAAAGTAATATTGACTGCTGGGTATTCAGATTCGGCGAAGGCCTGACGGGCAACGTGTACGCCATGTCGTGGGTGTAGTTCTTCACTTTGATGACGTTGATCTTACACTGCATCTTCCCGGGCAGCCATCCTTCGCCGTTGATCATCTGCGCGAACTCGCCGATGGTCATGCCGTGGGTGATGGGGATGGGAAATTTGCCGATGCCCGAGGTCAGTGTCATGTCAAGCACAGGGCCATCTACATAGGCATTGGGATTAGGACGATCGAAGATCACCAGCTCTTTGCCATTTGCCGCGCACGACTCCATCACATCAGCGAGGGTGTTGATATTGGTATAGAACCGGCAGCCGACATCCGCGATATCGAACACCATGATGTCAACCAGGTCCATATCCTCTTTCGTCGGTTTTCTTTTTTTGCCGTACAGCGAGATGATGCGGATACCTGTATTGGGGTCCACCTCATCATCAACTTTGGCGCCGTTGCTGGCGTTGCCGCGGAAGCCATGCTCGGGACCGAAAATGGCGCTGATGTTTACACCCAGTGTAATGAGACTGTCAACACTGAGCTTCTTTCCGATCACAGAAGTTTGATTCACCACCATGCCCACCCGCTTGCCTTTCAGGTACGAGAGATAACTGTCGGTTTGCTCGGCACCAGTGACGATACCATTTTTAGATTGCGCACAAACATCCCTGGAAACAGTGATGGCTGCAAGCAAAACAATGACTGAAAACAGGGAAAGAGAATTGAACAGCGGCGCGGACTTCATAATTAAAGATTAAGCTTTAAATATAGTCCGTTGTTTCTGTTTTCAAAGTACCTTCTGTCTGAATTGGTCAGGCTTTGTATCCTTTCTCAGGATCAGGAAGTGATCGTTCTTCGTTGTGGAGAAGGTGATGAGGTCGTTCTTCGTTCCCATGAGTCGTTTGCCGTTCCGGTAGATGGTGACGTCACTTCCTTTCCAGGGATTACGGATGCGGCACTCGCCACCGGCCTGCGAAGTGATCTCCACGAACTCCACCCCGTTCTTTTCGGTATAGGAAGAAGTTACCAGAAATGCGCCGCGTGCCAGCAAGGTGTAACGGGCATCCCACTGTTTGGGCCAGGCCGGAAAAACATGGATCACGGGATCTTTACCCGGGGCTGATGGAACACTCTGGCAGAGGGCAAACTGCAATGCCTCCGCCGCACGGCCCAGGCGTTGCACACTGGTGGTCTGAAATCCTTCGCGCATATCCATACGGTTAGGCATCACCTCGATCTCTGCCGTACGGATCTGGTTCGGCACAAGGTAGCGGGTGGCCTCCGTCCGGCCCAGCACGGCACCGGCAACAGGAAGCTTCGACAGCACATAGATGTTAGACTTCTCGCTGATGCCTGATGGAAAATAGGCATCAAAGGTCTGGTTGGCGATGGCGCGTGTGCTTTCGTCGGCTTCCAGCGTGCAAAGGTCAAAGAACCACACAGGCATGGTGTTGGGATCAGGGATGCGCTCACCGTTGCCCTGAATCCAGGGCCGCAACGACCGGATCCATACCACAGGTTTGCCCTGCGTGTAGCCCGGCAGATCGGTACTCAAAGCCAGGGGTGATAGGTGATCCACAAACTCCTGCCACGAGGCGCGCAGCTCCGCGTCAACATTCAGGATCTCCGCAGCGCGGATGGCAACGGGAAAAATACCCTTCATCGAGGCGATCTCCTCAACGGTATTGTGGCCGCCCCAGATCGACTCGTTGTCGTTGACATTATAAATGTGATACTTGCCGTTTTCTTTTTTTACGTTGGGAAAATTCCGGTAGAACTCGGCCACTCCTTTCAGCATGGGGTAAGCATCGTTGCGCAGCCACGCCACATCACGGGTGAGCTCATATTTCAGCCAGTACTGGTAGGCTATTTTGGCGCCACGTGAGAAAATGTGGGTGACATGGCCAAAGGCTCCCCCTCCTTTGTCTGATGTCTGCCATACACCGTTCTTCCATCCCTCATCTTTTTTCCAGTTCCAGCGGCTGAGGAACGGCATCTTCGTATAAGCAAAGTTTGTGAACTGCGGCGAGCGTTCTGTCCATGGCTTTTTCACCAGGTACAGGTCACGCATCTCTGCGGCGATCTCTTCAGGCATGGGCACAAGTCCGTCGAAGGCTACGGTCTCGGGAATAAAAATACCCTTGCTTCCCCACTGTTGCTGCGCCGCCGTTTCGAATCCCTTGAACGCGGCTGTGTACATATTGAACATCGGGTCCATCAGCTCCAGGTGGTTGGTGTTCAGCAGGGCATTGTAGAGACAGCTCTGATTCGCGCCCCAATAGAGGTTGCCCCACTTGCGCTCATCGCCACCGGTAGTCCACAGCATGCCGTTGAACTTCGCCGGGTATTTGCCACGCGAGCTCGACGCCATCACATATAAATAATAGGTGTAATGCTGCTCGATGAGGTCTGCTTCCTGATCGGCGCTTTGTAAATAAATAAACGATCGCTTCCAGAAATCCTGCCACCAAAGCTGGCTTGACTTCCTGATGCCCTCGAAGCCGAGCGCTATGGCCGCATCGAGCTTGCGTGTAGCCGCAGCGACGAGGTCTTCCGCAGGATCGAAGCTTGCCGCGCTGGCCATCAGTATGGTCAGGTCTTGTTTTGCGCCGTCAGCTGATAACATCACGGTGGACGGGTTTTCAACTTCTGCCCTGCTTTCGCGGCCGGTCACGCCGATCACCACAGCGGAGCCACAGTAATAATCTCCTTCCCTGAATTCTTGCGTGAGCACGATGCGGTTGCCGATGACCTTTACAGCAGAGATCGCCTGGTGGTTACCCTTCCTGGTAACGGGCGGGCGCAGCGTACGAAGCTTCGTCTGAATGGGAAGTGGATTAGCCCGGGTGTCGCTGATCCGGATGGCCATCACATCCTGCTCCTGCCAGGCCAGCACCTCCGCTGAAACCTCATTGCCCGCTACCGAGGTGAGCCCATCGTAACAGGACAAGTGCTGTTTGAAAGTGTTGCCGGAAAATATTTCCTTGACACCATTGTTCAGCTCCACATCCACAAAGCCGAGACCATTGCAATAATCTGTGTGACGCTCGTAGAAATTATCGGAGCCCGAGTTGTTGGCGAATACATCCACGCGGTTGAGCTGAAGATGAAGTGCCGAGGGTGTTGTCCATACAAGACTTCCCATCACACCGTTGCCCACCGGCAGCCCCTCTTCGCTCCTGCTCACGGGCTTATCGTACGTAAGGTCTGCACGCGACACCAGCTTGTGCCGATCGACTTCCAGGAGTGACGGGTTGACCTGTGCGAAGGCGGTGATCACCAGGAAATAAAAAACGGGCAGGAATAATCTTGTCATGGTTTTGTGTTTACATCTGTATTGACGCAATGAGGCTGCCGTTCCCCTGAACCGGCGAGATCAAAATAGCGCCGGTCTTCAGAACGAGTGTTTTCCGCCAAATCCGTATTTTTACCGGCTGATAACAGTACACTCGTAAACATGGACGCGCTCACTTCCTTAAGCAGGTTCTTTCGCCCGGTGCAACCCCGGTTCAGGGAAGGCGGCGCTGACGTGGTCTACCAGGAGCTCGCCCCCGATGCGCTTTTATCGGGCTACCTCTGCTGTTACTGGCAACTGGAAAGCGTGCGGCCGTTGTCTTCACCTTTTTTGTACAACGCGGTAGCTGACGGCTGCATCGACCTGTTCTTCGACATGGATCAGCCGGAAGAGAACTTCGTGATGGGATTTTCATCAGGTTATACTTCTTTTGCCCTGGAGAATAGCTTCCGGTATGCCGGCATCCGCTTTTTTCCCGGGGCGTTCCCTTTGCTCTATAATATCAAAGCGTCCGAGCTTACCAACCAGTGTCAGTACATCAGCGCGGTGACACCCCGTGCGTATCAAGCCCTGAAAGACCTGATGACGAATCCATCCGGCATCGCGGGCATCAGGTCACAGCTCGATCAGTATTTTAAGAAGCTCGTTTTTTCGAAAGAAGCCAGTATCGACCTCAGGTTCGCGGAATCGCTGGGCACCATCCTGCAAGCGGGCGGTATCGTGAATATCGAAAAAGACATTTCAGCGTCCGTCAGTCCCCGGCATCTGAGACGGTTGTTCGATTTTTATGTCGGCGCCGCACCCAAAGAATTCAACAAGATCGTCAGGTTTCAGAAGCTCCTCGGCGGAAACATCACCCGCGATTCCCTGAAAAAGGATAAGCTGTATTACGATGCGGGCTATTATGACCAGTCGCATTTCATCCGCGATTTCAAGGCATTATATGGCATACCGCCCCTGAAAGCACTGGCCCCATAGATCAGCGGAAATAATCTGTCATGTCCGATTTTTACAATATCCGCTGCGGGGTGTTCTGCACATTTGTGCTGCTTAAACATCAAGACCACATGAAAGCACTTATTGCTGTTCCATTTTTAATCCTTATGGCGATGACTTCTTCTGCACAAGACACCCAATCCTTTATTGAATACCAGGACGTGTATTCGGTTTACATTACCAAAGACCTGAAGGCTACCAAAGAATTCTATACAAAGTGGCTCGACTTCGAGATCGTTTTCGAAGCCTCCTGGTTTGTTTACATGCAATCGCAGGGCGAACGGAAGATGAGCCTCGCGCTGATCGATGAAACACATCCCTCCACCCCTCCCGCGTACGGCGCTTTTAACGGCAGGGGCAGCTTCCTTACACTGCAGGTACAGAACGCCGCTGCTGTTTATGACAAGCTTAAAAACAGGAACGCCCCCATCACTTATCATTTGAAAAAGGAAGACTGGGGCCAGGTCCGCTTCGGACTCACGGATCCCAACGGACTCTATGTTGATATCGTGGAGCAGATCGAGCCTGCCAGCGGGTATTGGGAAAAATATCTGCCCAGGGAATAGTGGAGCGTAGCGTGAAGTTATGAGCAAATGGCGTTGCTGTTTCGCGAAGGCCTGAGCAATAGAAAAAAGCCAGCCATTATAAAAGGGATACTGTCCCATGTTCAGCACCAGGTGATCTTCGAACGGCTCCTGGCTCACCTTCAGAAACTCACCTGCGAACCTCAGGGTAAAAAGGGTGACGAGGAAAATGCCGGTGACCCTTCCCTCGGCGATGACATCTCTCCTTTTATACCATATTCGAAAGCATACGACAAAAAGGATCACGCAGACGATCGCTTCATAAAGCTGGGCGGGATGCCGTGGTACATTGTCAACCCGCATGAAGACAAAAGCCCACGGAACATTGGCAGGTGTGCCGATCACTTCGGAGTTCATGAGGTTCCCCAATCGTATGAAACTTCCGGTGATGGCCGCGGCGATCACCAGCCTGTCCACCATCCACAGGTAACGCTCGTGATACCTGCGGCAATACAGGTAGATCGCGATCAATACGCCAATAGCACCTCCATGGCTCGCGAGACCAGCCAATCCCACAAACTGAAACTCCGGTTCAAGCCTGATGGGCAGGATCTCGATGGGATGAGACCAATAATATAAAGGATCGTAGAACAGGATATGCCCCAGCCGCGCGCCGAGAAAGGTACCCACGAGCAGGTAGATCGTCAGGCTATTGAACGCTTCCGATGTACGACGCTCTACCTTGAAGACGTATTCCATAACCTGATGGCTCAGCAGCAAACCCAGCACCCACAGCATGCCATACCACCGCGGTATTTCGAGGCCAGGGAAAATTGACGGGTCTATATCCCAGATAATGTAAAGGTATTTCATGGCTTTGGCAGATCAGTCAGCAACCCTGACAACAGACGATGAGAAAAGAATACATGGCGGTATGGCGGATCATGCTGCGAAAGATGGTAGCCATCCGGTTGTGCGGTGTTTCGATGATATGCAGTACTTCATCGTCCGTTATCGGAGGCAGGCTGTTCATAAGCCTGAACTGACTCCATGCGGGTTTGAATCTATTTAAGTTCATGGTCTTTGGTGTTATAGAGCTCCCGAAGCTTCGTCCTGATCCTGTTCAGCCGCGTGCTGATGTTCGTTTCCGTGAAGCCGAGCATGATGCCGGTCTCTTTGTGGCTGTACCCTTCCAGGTTGAGGATCACGATCGCCTTGTCTGTACTTTCGAGATAATGGATCACCTGCATCAGCTGCTGCAGGGTATCGTCTGCCGCGGCAGTGATACCTTCGTGCGCATCAGAAAGCGACTCCTGTGGCACTGACCGCCTTTCTTTCCTGATCTTCGACAGGATGGTGTTGAGGCTTACTTTATAGATCCACGTGCTGACGCTGCACTCATTTCTGAACGTGGGAAACGACCGCCAAAGCTGCAGAATGATATCCTGCCGGGTATCTCTCCTGTCTTCTTCAAGCCTGTAATAAACGTGGCAGAGGCTGTTGATAATGCCCTGATGCGTTTTTATTACTTCCAGGAAAACCGTTTTGTCTCGATCCATGGGTGCAGGTCTTACTATTATTAGTGACCAATCCGGCATAAATGTCACAGAGGGGAGTAATTTTTTTTTTGGGGGGGGGAAGGCAGGATATACAAAGTGCTTCCTCCGACCAGGGATTCTTAGTTCTTACTCCTGGCTTCTTCTCAAACCGAATTAGCCCTGATCACGGTATCGCGGATCACCATGTCGAGTTGTGTTACTGTTTTCTCCAGCATGGCAATGATTTTGCGGTTGTCTTCCGTGAGCGATGTTTTGTCAAGGATATGCACGAGCCCGAGGATGGTGGCAATGGGCTGGCGCGTTTTATGCGATTGGATCCATGAGATCTGGCGCAGCTGCTCGTTTTGCTTTTCGATCTGCAGCTCCTTCTTCTTGCGCTCACTGATGTCCACGATCCGAAGCGCTACGCCTATGACCTTCCCCTTGTCATAAACCGGCGTATATTCCGTGCGTATCCAGACAGTGAGGTTATGATAGCGCATCTCGCGTTCAGTGGTAACGGGACATCCGGAGGCAATAGCCTGTGAAAAATTATCCTGGAAGGTCATGAACACGGCCTCTTCGCCGTCGCGTTGATAACTCATAAAGCTGTCTCCTACCTGCAGGTCTTTTCCGTATTGCAGCTTGCTAAAATGTAACGCCCTTTTATTGAAGAATATGATCCGGAAATCCAGTGAGATCAGAATGATAAACGACTGCGTACTGTCGCATATAGCCCTCATGATCTGGTCCGATCGCTTCGCCTGCTCCTGAAACTCCATGGCCTCAGAAGAGCACTGCTCACATACTGACTTTTTCATAACCATCTATATTACCAACTAGCCTTAACTTTCCTTACCCTTACTCCCTTGCCCGCCGAAGCTTCAGCGAAGGAGGTTAATTCTTACGCCTTAATTTTTCTCACCCCACCCCTTCTCCGGCAAATCACTCATCTGCAACACCAGCTTTCCGCCGTTAACAATATCGGAATGACGGATGCGGAACAAGCAACGGATAAACCTGGTCTGCATGTTGCTGCTGGCCAGGGCACCAGTGGCGATGAATAATAAAATCGAAGACAATATTTTTTTTCTGATCACAGCACCGGTTATCATAACACTTGTTAACATTCCCCTGAACGAACTTCAGATCCTGATATAAATTCTCCTTCTGTCGAGCCACCATGCTGCGCACCAGCAAACCATCATAAAACAAATGGCTGTAGCCAGCGCCCCTGCGGCACCGGGTAACAGGCGTTGGAAAACAGCCACGCTCACCCATTCAAAAACCGGCTCACCCGAAGGCAGGCTGACCATCATCAGCACGATGTAAAGCAACTCTGACAGGAGATAAATGAACAAAGGGTTCTTTCCAAATACGGTAAAAAAATGGGTGGCAAAATTCCTTTCCCTGATCTCCACCCAGTAGATGAGCACTGACAGCACCAGGATATCGATGCCCGTGGTATACAGCACAAAGGAGCTTGTCCAAAGCTTTTTGGAAATGGGAAATGCAAGATCCCACGCCAACGCCGTGACTACCAGTAGCAGGCCTGCTATCATCATGCGGACAAGTGATTCAAAGGACCTCCCTTTTTGCTGGATGAAAAGTCCTGCCCAATAACCGATCAGCACGTTGACCACCGCGGGCAAGGTGCTGAGGATGCCTTCCGGATCAAAGGGCACCACATCTTTCTTATAAATGTGGCTTTCGCCCAGCAGGAAGATATCAAGCCTGGCAATGGCGTTCCCTCCCATTGTGAACTCCGCTCCGGGATCGCCGAACATATATAACACACCCCAGTAGGCCAGCAACAGCAAGGCGCCGATGATGACGGTGGTTTCCTGCGACAGGTAACGCACCAGCAATGCTGCACTCAGGTAACAGATGGCGATGCGTTGAAGAACACCCATGATGCGGGTATCACTGAATGGTTTCATCACCCATGCGCCGTCCGGCAACGGAGTGAAGAACGGAAACCAGTACATGAGATATCCTGCAAGGAAAATCAGCACGAAACGCCGGATCACTTTGCTTAGAAAAACAGTCTCCGGAACCCGGGCCAGTTTCTTCTCCGAGAAGCTCATGGCGTTGCCGACAGCAAAAAGAAAAGAAGGAAAGATCAGGTCGGCCAGCGTAAAGCCCAACCACCGGGCGTGTACCAGGTACGAATAAAGTGGAGCGCCTTTGCCTGGTGTGTTCACGATGATCATCAGGCAGATGGTGATGCCACGAAATACATCGAGGGAAAGGAAACGTTGCGCGTCTGTGACGCTGTTGCTTTTTTCGCTTGCCTGGGCTTGAATCACGTGCGCTGGCTTCTCCATCGTTCGGTCAATTATAAGAGCTTTCGATCACAGTTCTGTACCGGTCATGGAGCTGCTGCGCGATCTTAACAGGATCGCCGGATGATTGTGTCGGAAAATCCTTGCGGGCATTTACCCAGCGCCACTCCCATTTCCTGATGTCTGCTTCAAAGCTGTCGAGGTTCGGTCCCGTTTTATTCTTCAAAGAATATTGCAGTACCTGGAAAAACTGTTCCCAACGTGGCTTGTAAAAATCGCTGATGAGGCCGCTCCACTGCCGGCAGGCATATTCATGAAGGCGGTTGTCTTCACCGCCCCAGAGGGTGATCAGGTTGCGTGCATTGCGTTCATACAGGTTTTGCTCTTCCGGAGTTTTGCCGCAGCTGCGGGCCTGTACGATCCACGGTCCCAGCAGGAAATCTTTGCGGGAAGCCAGCAGCTTATCGAGGTCACTCATCAACGAAAGGAACTGGCTGCTGTGCGTGGAGAAAGCAGCAAGGTCTTTTTCGTTGAAAGCCTTTACTGCGCGGGCATGAAGCACCAAGGCATAATTGGCAAGTACCTGGCGGGTAACGTCTACCAGGTCGTACCGGTAGCCATCAAATTTTTTACAGGTTGGTGAAGCCAGCAACAGCTCGTCCCATGCGGGAAGCAGGTCTGCCGGGGCATAATTCAGCCGTGTTTTCGCCCAGCGCCTTTCCGCTTCAAGGGTGGGGCGCGCCACGATGATCGATTCGGCACCATCGCGAATATCCTTTCCGTTGTACACCGTCTGTCTCAGCACGTGCCATGCTTGAAGGGCGTGACTGTCCTGGCTTCCGTACCTGTTCTGAATATAGGCGGGCAGCCACGCATCGAGGTCGATGGGCTCGTTCCTCCAGGTGTGATCCGTCATCAACTCATATAGCACAGGGTTCTGCTCAATGCCTTCCATCGTGAGTCCTATACCTTTCATTTTCCCTGAAGTCGTGTCTTTCAAGGCGAGCGATGCTCCCGAAGCTACACCATCGATACGCCCGAACAGGCTGATGTTACCCCCAAAGTTGTGGAGCATGTTCCAGATCCAGGGCTTTCCATAAAACGCCTCCGTGCGTTTCCAGACCGGCTCGATTTCGGCGGCGAGGTCGAGGATGATCATTCGATCGTCAGGCACGGCGCCAAGCAACGCTTTGATCTGCGGTGCATGCCAGAACTTCCGGTCACTGTAAAACAACCAGCCCTGCATCACCCAGGTGGCCTGCGGATCGGCGGCTTTCATACCTTCATAGACCCGCTTGCCCAACAATGAAAGATATGCAGGTTCATCAGAGGGAGGCTCGTTCTCATTGAAGGTATCGGCAGAATACAGGTGGTCGGTGCCATAGACCTGGTTTTGCTTCTCGAGGAATTTCCGGGCAATGACGGCGAACAGCGAATCTTCCGGATCAAGGATGTAGGTATCGGCAAACCCATTGCCCCAATTCGTTTTTTTCAGTTTCGCCGACGGAAAACGTTTTGCAAATGATGGCGGCACGTGACCGGTAAAGGCGGGGAGCACGGGCTTCATGCCAAGCTCGCGCAGACGGTTCACGATCTTTTGCTGAAGCACCTTGTGACTCTCCACCCACTTCTGTGGCAGCGGTCCACCCCATGCGTCGAGGTTGCCCATCCAAAACCAGGCGAAGTAGGCAGGTCCGCTGAAAAATCCCCGGAGCTCCTCGTCTGAAAATCCAATGTCGCGGTATACCTGTTGCCAGACGTATTCCTGCCCCGTAATGGCCAGTGGCATGTTGATGCCGTGGAGCGCCATCCAATCGATCTCCTTCTCCCAGCGCGGCCAGTCCCACCAGCTCATGCTGTAGTTGAACGTACAATAGTTGAGGTAATAACGGTATGCATAGGGGCTGCTGCGACGCACTTTCGCAGGAACTTGTGGCAGCGGATCCGGCAGGTTGATGTTGATGCCGTTCCAGGTGATCTGCCCATGGCCATATTCTTTAATATAATAATACAACGCCGAGGCAATGGATACACCGTTGCTTCCGCGCAGGATAATGAGGCCGTCCCTGCTTTCGATCTCGAATGCATCGCCCGACGACGATGGCAGCAACTCCACCACGAACCTATCGGCATATTCAGGCACTACACGCCTGATCAACGCTTTTGCCGACCGGACCTCGTGCTGGGCCCATGAGCTTGCAGATAAGCACAGCAGCGCGCAGGTAAAAATTATATTCAGGCGTACGTTCAATCTCATGGATCAATTGAATTTTCATTGATAACGGTAAAAGTGCAATCGAAAAAACGAAGGGTGGCACGTAACCCCGAAGCCACCCCCGTTTCTCCACACCCACTCAATCTTTCCTTCTGCACCAGCGTCTTAATAACCTGGATTTTGTGACAATAACTTGTTCACGCTTGTTGCATTTGTAGGGATGGGAAATAACCGTTTGTTCGGATCACTGCTGGTTTTGAATCCCCATGTTCCTTCATATTTTCCAAAACGGATCATGTCATTTCGATGCCATCCTTCCCAGGCAAACTCACGACAACGTTCCGCATAGATGTCATCAAGTGTTACGCTGCCCAACGCTGCCGATGTAGTGCGAACAGCTCTTAACATATTGACCAACGATAAAGGCGTGTGGCCAAGCGTTGCGTTACCTCCGCGCTGGATAGCTTCCGCCTTCATCAGAATAATATCCGAATAACGGAAAACAGGAATATCATTGTTCTGATTTCTGCTGGTGGATGTGGCATCCGGATAAAATTTGATATTGCGGTACCCCATGTTCCAGGCCACTTCATCATTACCACAATCAAATAATTCTACGGATTGTCTCAGTGTAATATTGGGCACAAGATTCAGCTGGAACGTATACGGTGTATTATCACCCGGGTAAGCAATGGCATCATAACCTGCCTTAGTGGTAGTGATGTTCAGTGGCGTCACACCATTGGGAAGGTATTGCAGGCCCGTTAACCATTGTTTATTTCTAACATCGTTTGCATCGTTGAAGTATGCATAGTACTCTGGCAGGGTGCTGGCAGGGCCGCCCGGCGTATAGGGAATGTTGAAATAATTGTAACCGGCTCCTGCTGCCACTTTTCCCATAGAGCGCGGCACATCATAACGCGCCTTATAATTTGCAGACCGGCCGACGTTGCCAACCGACGTGGCGTCAAACGGTATCGCGAAAATAAATTCGTTCTTACTTCCAGGCGATGTCGGTCCGTTGGTTGGGTAGAACATCACAAGGTAGTCTGCTATTGACGCTAAGCTGAATTTACCGGAGCTGATGATAGCATCGCAGGCTGCAATACAATCATTGTTCCGCTCCGTTCCGGTGTACTCTAAAGCGTTGATATACATTTTCGCCAATAAAGCCTGAGCGGTGTAGTAGTTGGGACGCCCATAAGTAGAAACATCATTCTTTGTGCTCAGGTATGGCAAACAGGCCTTGATCTCATCTTCAATGTATTTAAACACCTCTGCTCTTGGAACTGTTGGATGCTGGTACAGCTCGCCATATCCTTTTATAATGGGCACGTTACCATAATTATCCATCAGCATAAAATAGGCGAACGCTTTCACCATTCTGATCTCCGCCAGGTTGGTATTTTTAAAAGCGCTTTCCGGCTCGTTGGTCCCCAAGATCGACAACGTTTGATTTGCCATACCTATAATGGCAGATAACCAGTACCAGTTGCCATTCACATAACCATTGTCTTTCGTCCAGCTGTGATAGTGCATCTCTTTGTTCTGTCCGCCATCGAACCAGTTACCTCCTCTCGCTGGCATAATGCCTTCATCCGTACTGTAACATTGCTGAAAGAAATACTCTGTAGCATAGTTCCCTCTTAAGGCTGCATAAACCTGTCCGGAGGCCGCAATAAACTGAACTGAATCACGCGGAAAAACATCCGGTGTCAATTGTGTGGTGATCGGTACATCCAAATCCTGACACGCTATCAATGCGCTGAAGATCAGTATGGGAAAAATATATTTAGTTATCTTTTTCATAATCCAATGTTTTAGGTACTCCGATTAAAAAGAAATTTTCGCGCCCAATAAGAAAGTACGGGTCTTAGGGTAGAAGTTATTGTAGTCCACCCCGGGCGCTATTCCACCCTGATTTACTTCAGGGTCAACGCCTTTGAACTTCGTGATCACAAAAAGGTTATTGGCCGATGTATATATCCGCAGCGTCTTTATATAGTTGCTCGCAATTTTAACATTGTACCCCAGGGTGGCATTATCGAATCTTATATAGTCACCACTTTCAATAAATCGTGTGGAATATTTATAGGCATTACCGTCGGCAGGCGACTCATTCGCAGCATCAACTAAAATATTTGTGGTCATCGCTGTAGACGGCCTGAAAAGATCAGCACGGGTGGCATTGAAGATCTTGTTACCAAAAACACCCCTGATAAAGAAATTCAAATCGAACCGCTTATACCGGAAGTTGTTGGTCCAACCCAGTAACAATTTTGGCTGGGCATTGCCGGCGTAATGATAATCCGTTCTCAGCGGTGAGGTTGTTATCGCACCATTGCTGTCAATATACTGTGAAACACCCGCCTCATTTTTACCCGCATATTGCAGCGTAAAGAACTGTCCAAGCGGATAACCTTCTTTTAAAAGTTGTAATGACGCGCCTGATTGACCACCGCCTTCAGGAAAACTCACGTTAACAGAATCGCCACCAATAAACGCAGGGCTGGTTAATTTTGTGATCTCATTTTTATTATGCGTAATACCCAGGCCTGTGTTCCACGTAAGATCGCCCGCGCTGATCATCGCGGCGTCCAGGCTCAGCTCAATACCCTTGTTACTTAACGACCCACCGTTGGCTACAATGCTTCCTGCGGGAACAACCATGGGATCGACCCTATAGGTATAGATCATATCGGTGGTTTTCTTGTCGTACACATCCACCGATCCATGAACCCTGTCGTTGAAGATGGCGAAATCCAAGCCAATATTAGCAGTGGCTGTTTTCTCCCATTGCAGATCAAAGTTGGCAGCCTGCGTCGGTCCATAGGCAGCGGTAAGGTTAACGCCGTTGTAATAATATGTGCCTGCGCTACCCGATATAAATTGAGCTGTATAGGCGTTAAAGCCTGATGAATTACCAGTAACGCCGTAGCTCACACGCAACTTCAGGTCACCGAAGAGCTGCTGGTTTTGCATGAATGCTTCCTGGCTGATCCTCCACGCAGCACCTACAGAAGGGAACGTGCCCCACCTGTTGTTCTTGCCAAAAACAGAGCTTCCATCTCTTCTGACGGAGGCCTGCAACAAATACTTGTCTTTAAAATTATAATTTAACCTTGCGAAATCTGAAATCAACCGGGTGCGCTGATAAGCCTGGCTTCCGCTAAAATACAAGCCGCTATTATATGTGCTGGGATTGCTTAACGCCAGGTTGTTATAACCCGTGTCATCTACCGGAAAGTTACTGGTGGTTGCCTGAAAGCCATCTCCTATCACGTTATCCTGCCATGTGTAACCTACAACCGCTTTGATGTTGTGATCGCCGAATTCCTTATTCCAGGTCACAAAAGTCTCCAGAATTTTCTTGCTGTCCTGGTAAGCGCTTCTGGTAGCCTGGCCATTAACACCAAAAGTTTGCAACGTATGTCCGCTGTATCCTGGATCCGGGTTATCGTACATGTTATTATACTTGGATGTGAAATATTTATCGAGATAAGATCCGAACAGGTACGACGAATTCTGGTAAGAGAGATTGATATCATAGGTAAGGCCAAAAGGCAGTTGAACCTGGGTTGTAAAAATTCCTGTCACCAGATTTGTTTTGGTTCCCATCTCGCTATGGTTGAGCATGGCAACGGGATTGTAATACCCTGACTTAACAAAATTTTCGAAGTAAGTACCATCGGCATTTTTCACCGGTGACACAGGCAGGTAGGATGCTGATTGCAGTAAAATGGTATTGCGATAAGCAAGGTCGCTGTTATCTGTATTTGAATTCGTCACATTCAATCCAAATTTTACTTTATCCTTCAACGCGCGTTGCTCCAACGATAAGTGTGCAATAACACGTTTCATATCGCTGTTCAACAATATACCTTCCTTGGTCTGGTAATTTAAACTTGCATGATAGCTGCCGCGATCGGTTCCGCCTCCAATGGAAAGGTTATGATTTTGTGAAAAGGCAGCGCTTCTTTCTATTTCCTTTTGCCAGTTTGTATTCGCACCTTTATCATCGGCAGGTGTAAATGCCTGGCCGTTTTTTGAATTAAAAGCTGTCAATTGAGCCGCGTCCATCATGTCTAATTGGTTGGAAACCTTTTCTGTTCCGATGTAAGCGCTATAAGATACCTGCATATCACCTTTCCCCCTTCTGGTAGTGATCATGATCACACCGTTAGCAGCCCTGTTTCCATAGATCGCGGTTGCTGCGGCATCTTTTAACACATCGATCGATGCAATGTCATCAGGTGCTACCGTGGCTATGTCAGCGCCCAGGATGCCATCGATGACATAAAAGGGCCCTTGCGAGCTGTTGATCGTGGAAGCACCGCGTAAAATCACCGCCGCGGGTTTGTTAGGATCTCCACTGGCCGTAATATTCAAACCTGGAACTTTACCCTGAAGCAATTGACCAACATCTGTAATAGCACCTCTGTTCAGCTCGTCGGGTTTAACAGTGGTGACCGTGCTGGTCAGGTTCCTGCGGGAGTCGGTACCATATCCTACCACCACAACCTCGCTCAGCGTGGTGATGTCTTCTGTCATCGCCACATCCAGCACCGTTCTTCCGTTCACCTGCACTTCTTCCGTTACATAACCGATGAATGAAAATACGAGCACTGCGTTGTTGTCGTTCAGCAGGATAACATACTCGCCCTGGGCGTCTGTGGCAACACCGGATGTTGTGCCTTTCACGTGAATGGAAACACCGGGCACGGGAACGTCATTCGAGGTGACTTTCCCGCTCACCTGCAGCTGGCTCTGCGCTGCAGCGTCTGCATAGGGAAGGCCCATCATGCAACATAAAAGGATCCATGCGTATAATTGTCTCATAAGTGTATTGGGTTAGGAATTAATTGTCAAAACAACACTTAATACAAACTTGGAAAGAATACAACACATTGCATTACAGTGGTCTGTACTTTACTTACGAAACCGGTTTCGTAAGCGAACGATGTGTCATCAGAAGATCTTCACGCGGTTCTCAACGAAGGGTCATGCATTGAAAAATAAAAAATGCCGGCATCATCAAATTCTCCTCGTAAGCTGTTAAATATGTAGTATCTTTTTTTCTGAAGTGCTCAGCAATACTTTTACAGATTTAGTTTAAAATGCTGCATTTGAAAAATATTTTCACCGAACATCATGTTCCGGGCATACCTACGGCTGCTTTTCTTCAACGAACGGAATGTACCGGTCTGCGCGCATCGCCTATAACAAACTGCTTCGCAAAAGTTGCGTCGCCTTTGACAGGTGCTGTCATCATCGCCTCGTTAACTGTTTTCTTGTTTTGTGCTGCGTGCACGTCAACGCAGGCACAGCAGATCCGTTTCGATCGCCTCAGCATCGCCGAAGGGCTTTCAAGCAATTCCGTTTATACTGTTTTTCAGGACAGTCACGGCGTGCTCTGGATAGGAACGCTTGACGGGCTTAACCGCTACGATGGCTACGGCATCACCGTTTACAAGCACGATCACCAGAAAAAGGGCAGCATCTCCAACAACAGGATCACGGCGATCTACGAAGATCACCAGCACCATCTGTGGCTGTACGATGAGTTCACCAGCACCATCATACGGTATACTCCTGCAAAGGATGAGTTCAGCACCTACCATCTCGAGCAGGCTGCCGGGGCCGAGCTCGACGTGCTCGACTTCATTGGCGAGCGCGACAGCACCTTGTACGTTTGCTCACAGCATGGCAACACACTCCGGTATGATGCCGCAGACGACAGCTTTCATCTGCTAAACAGCTCCGGGCCATTGTCCGAAGGTGACCACGATGACACGCATTCCGCACTGCTGGACGCCTTCGGGCAATACCTGAAACAGGCAAACAGCCCTTTCACCGTCAGCACAATAATGATCCGTAAGGTGATGAAGGATCATGAAGGGAGGTATTGGATCGCCACAAGATATGACGGGCTTTACACAGCCGTGGAACAGCCGCACGGCTTTGAATTCTTCAGCCATCTCCGCACCGACGACAAATTCAAGAAGGTGACGAGCGAGGAGATCAATGACGTATACGAAGACCGGTCTAACGTAGTATGGATCGGTACCCGGAACAAAGGGCTATATCGATATGCACAGTATAAATACAAGTTCGATCATATCGAGAGCATAGAAACAACCTCCGGTGCCTTTCAGCTGGGCACGCTAAGAGCCATCACGCAGGATGCAAAAGGAAACATATGGGCAGGAACGAACGACCAGGGCCTCGTGCGCATCGATGCTTTTGGAAAAACGGGAAAGGTATACCGACCCGAGCCAGGCAAACGCAATAGCATCGGCCACCGTTTTATCCGCTCGCTCTGGATAGATGCAGGCCAGAACCTGTGGGCAGGCCACTACAATGGGTTCAGCAGGTACCGCGCTGCCACCGATGACTTCATCCCCTATCATCCAAAAGGCGAACACGACGAAGAGGTCAGGGTGTATGACATCAAAGGCGATCAGCAGCAAGGCCTCTGGATGGCGGCGTGGGATCTTGTGATGCACTTTGACCCGGCAACAAACCAGTATGCATTCATATCGCAGGCCGCGTCACTGCACCAGGGATTTTCGATCCAGAATATCCGAGAGCTCGAGCTCGACGCTTCCGGAACGCCCTGGATCGTGGTGGGTGAAAAAGGGATCAGCATCTTCAACAAGGGAGAGAACATGTTTACCACGCTTCACTCCTCTCCTGAAAACCCTGCCAGCCTTCCCTCCAACAATATCTTCGATGTATTTAAAGACAGCCATGGCAATGTCTGGCTGGCAACAGCTGACGGACTTTGTCACTTCAACGTGGCCGACAAGAGCTGTGAAACTTATACGGTGAATAACGGCCTGCCGAGCAACCTCGTCTACGGCGTTATGGAAGACAGCCATGGCCAGCTGTGGTTCAGCTCCACGAAGGGAATCGGTAAGTTCGATCCCTTGCAGAAGCGGTTCAGGAACTATGATGTGAGCGACGGCCTGCAAAGCAACGAGTTCACCGAAAACGCATTTTATCAAAACAGCGATGGCCTGATGTTTTTCGGGGGCATCAATGGCCTGAATATTTTCCATCCCGATCGTGTTCCTGACAATCCCAATCCACCACAGGTAAGCATCACCGGCGTCAAGGCCTTTGACAATCCTCTCTCGGAAGTGAGGTCATTCGGCCTGGAAGAGATCAGGCAAAAGATGCAGGCACATGACGCGATCACCTTTACACCGGGTCAGCGCTCTATCTCGTTCGAGTTCGTTGCCCTTCACTACGTAAACCCGCAGAAGAACAGATATGCCTACATGCTGGAGGGATTTGACAAGCAGTGGACGTACCGCGACGCCAATGTGCGGTTTGCCAACTATACGAACCTCGAACCGGCCACGTATTACTTCAAGGTGCGCGCTTCGAACAGCGATGGTGTATGGAGCGACGCCATTACATTGAAGATCATTGTTGAAAAACCGTTCTATGCCACCTGGTGGTTCATCACCTTATGCACCCTGGCTTTGCTAACCCTGGGGGTGTTCGCCTACCGCTGGCGGATCGCCGTCGTTAAAAAACAACAGAGCATGAAGTCGATCCAGCTGGAGTCGGAGCTGAATTTTCTGAAAAGCCAGGTGAACCCTCATTTTCTTTTCAATACACTCAACAATATCTACGCGTTGTGCCAGGTGAACTCGCGCAATGCGGCACCCATGGTGGGAAAGGTCTCAGACATGATGCGTTACATGATCTACGACTGCAATGCAGACCTTGTGCCGCTGCAAAAAGAGATCGAATACCTGCAGAACTATATCGACCTGCACCAGCTGAAGAGTCACCGGAAGCTGAATGCCGTTATGGTAGTGCATGGCGATGCCAACGGACTGAAGATCGCTCCGCTGCTGCTCATCAATTTCCTGGAGAACTGCTTCAAGCATGGCGACCTGAACGTGAACGCGCAGGGATTCATTCACGCAGAGCTTATCATCAGCCGCACGGTTCTGCTGCTCACGATGAAGAACTCTTTCCGCGAAAAAAAATCCGCAGGCCCTGACCGGCAAGGCATAGGCCTCGGCAATGTGAAGCACAGACTGACGCTGCTATACCCCGCAAAACACAGCCTGCGCATCGGAAAAAATAATGGTATATTCGAAGTGGAACTTAAAATGCACCTGGATTGAAGTTGAAATGCCTCATCATTGATGACGAATTCCTGGCACGGCAGCTCCTGGACGGCTATGTACAGAAAGTGCCATACCTGGAGGTGGCGGCGCTCTGCGAAAGCGCGTTCGAAGCCATCCCGCTGCTGCAGGAGCAGAAGATAGACCTGGTGTTCCTCGATGTGAACATGCCGGACCTGAACGGCATCGACTTTATCAGAACCCTGAAGCGCAAGCCCGAGATCATCATCACCACAGCATATTCGGAACATGCGCTGGAAGGTTATCAGCTCGACGTGATCGAATACCTGCTGAAGCCCATTTACTTCGAACGTTTCCTCCAGGCCGTGAACAAGGCCAAAGACCAGATCGACCTGAAGCTAAAAGCGGAGCAGCAGGCAAAGACCAGCCCCTCTCCTATCGCTGGCATGGAAGGAAACTCATTCTTCATCAAAACGGGACCGCAGAAGATCATCCGCGTGAGCCTTGATAGCATCCTCTACATTGAAAGCCTGCATGAATATGTGAGGATCCACCTGAAGGATGAAAATTATACCATCTATCATTCACTGAAAGCGCTGCTCGACATTTTACCCTCCGAACAGTTTGTGCAGATCCACCGCTCGTTCATCGTCAACTTCAACCGCATCACCGCGCTCGAAGGCAATACCGTAAAGGTGAACAATATCGAGCTGAAAGTCGGCAAGAATTTCCGCGACGATCTTCTGAACAGGATCCGGTCGAACAGCATTGGTATTGGATCGTCTAAAACGAAGGAAGAACCAGAGTAGGTACGAGGTACGAGGTACGAAATACGAAGTACGTATGTGAGTGCTTCGATCGGAGGAAGATCCTCGTCCCTCGTACTTCGTACCTTACTGAGTCGATTCGCGTTCGTGGAGCACGGAAGGCAATACGATGCGTTCTGTGCGCAGGTCCACCTTTCTGGCGAGCGCCTTGAACAGCAGTGTGGCCGCGGCTTTGCCCATCTCGAATGCGGGCTGCACAACGGTGGTGAGTGGTGGTGCCAGCAGTGCCGCGATCTGCAGGTTGGAGAAGGCAAGTACTTTAACATCGCGTGGGATCGACAGTCCGCAGGCATGACACGCCGTATAGGTCTGGATGGCGAGCTTCTCCACGGAGCCGATTACACCATCTACCTTGTTTTTTCTGCGCAGCACCTTTTGTATGGTATCGAGGCTTTCGTTCTCATCTTCGCTGCATTGCACTACATGACGGTCGCCATTTTTGATTCCATGATCGGCAAGTGCTTTGAGAAAACCGCTCCTGCGCTGGTCGGTAATGGAGAGGCCTGCTGCGGTGTCCAGAAAGATGATCTCACGGCACCCCTTCGAGATCAGGTGTGTGGTGGCCTTGTAAGAAGCTTCGAAATCGTCTGTGAGCACTTTGGCGGTGGCTACTTCATCGCACACCCTGTCAAAAAAGATCAGGGGCAGATCCTGTGCCAGCCGCGCATGTACGGCACTGTCGCGCTTCACCCCTACCGATACAGAGATCAGGATGCCGTCTACCCGGCCACTGCGGAGCTCTTCCAGGATCGACTCTTCGCGCTCACGGCTTTCATGGGTGAGGTACACCATCACATGATAACCCTTTGCCTGGGCGACGCTATCGATGCCGTTGATGGCGTTGGAAAAAAAAGTGTCGGCAACTTCGGGCAGCACAATAGCAATGTTCCGGGTAGTCCTGTTCTTCAGGCTGCCGGCATACGGGTTGGGCACGTACTGCAGTTTCCTGGCGTGCTCAAACACCAGGCGCTTGGTTTCGTCGCTGATCTCATGGCTGTCGCGCAGGGCTTTTGATACGGTGGAGACCGCCAGCTTCAGGTCTTTGGCGATTTTTCGAATGGTTATGCCCATAGATATGCGTCTGAGCAGCTATTTTACGAAACCGGTTTCGTAAATAAAAAGAACCGGCCTGCTGCAATGCATAATAATATTTAGGAAGTTCGTAATACTAAAAGGCAGTCCACGGTCCACGGTCGACAGACCACGGAGGCCCAGTGATTACTGCTGAGGATTTGAATCAAAGACACTGAATATATGAACATACAGCAAGAGAATGCCCCGCTGAAATCACTGGACGAGTGGGAAGACGATATCCTCAGACGCTACCCCGATCCTGAAACGATCGCCACGGGAAAATCGAAGGACGAATACCGGAACTACGAGACCCCGGTGCGCGACACGGTAAAAGAATTCTACAGGCTCAACCACACGCATCAGACGTATGATTTTGTGCTGCAGAAAAGGGCAGAATACCTTCAGTTCAACCGTAAGGAAATGCCCATCTGGGATGCCTTCACCTTCCTGAACCAGCTGGTGGATGATTCCGATCCGGATACCGACCTGGACCAGCTCCAGCACCTGCTGCAAACCTCGGAAGCCATCCGCCGAGACGGCCACCCCGACTGGATGGTGCTTACAGGATTGCTTCACGACATGGGTAAAGTACTCTGCCTCTTCGGCGAGCCGCAATGGGCTGTGGTAGGCGACACCTTCCCGGTAGGATGCAAACACTCCGACAAGATCGTTTATCCTGAGTTCTTTCAATACAACGCAGATAGTACCGACAGCCGCTACAACACAAAATATGGGGTCTACTCCCCTAACTGCGGACTGCGGAACGTACACATGTCATGGGGACACGACGAGTATGTATACCAGATGATGAAAGATCACCTGCCTGAACAGGGCCTGTACATGCTGCGCTATCACTCATTCTACGCCCAGCATCGCGAGCACGCCTACGAGCACCTGATGGATGAGCATGACCATGAGATGTTCAAGTTCGTGGACCTTTTCAATCCGTACGACCTGTATTCGAAAAACCCGAATCCGCCGGACTGGAAAGCACTCAAGCCTTATTATGAAGACCTCGTGGCCAAATACCTGCCACCGGTGCTTAAATTCTAGACATTACTTTCAATCAATCTACCTTCGGGACGCTGATGTGGAGTCGGCGTCCTTTTTTTATTCATTGAGGTCAATTGTGCCGCAGCACATCCACCGGGTTCTTTCGCGCGGCATTCAGCAGCACAGACGATACGGTGGCCAGCAGGATCACGATCAATATCAGCACCGGGATGGCGTAATGCCACCATCCGAATGAAAAGCCCGGGGCAAATTTGGCGAGATACTGACGCACAGGATAGATGGCCAGCGGAATACCAAGCACCACGGAAAGCGTCATGTGCCGCGCCGTAGACAACATGAGCATACCACTGACATCCACCATGCTTGCGCCATACACCTTCCGGATCACAACCTCTCTTTGCTTCTGTAGCGCCTTGTTATCAATAGCGCCAAGAAGTCCAAGACAGGCAATGAAAATGGCGAGCACAGTAAAAACGATGATCTGGTTACGGGTCACTTTTTCGTAGCTGTAGTGACGGTTCATGTGGTCTTCCAGAAAACTCCAGCGGAAAAGCTTGCCGGGAAATAATTCCCTGTAGGAGGTCTCCAGTCCGGCCAACGTGCTATCAAGATTTTTGTGTGGTATGCGAAGGGAGATCTTGTGCCGTTGAAAACCTGTCAGTGCGCTGCCATACGTCAGAATGATACGACTGTGGCCCAGGGCATCGCGATCCTGGTCTGCCTCCACATGCCTGAACAAGGTTTTTTCCTGGAAGCTCCTGATCACACCAACGATCGTGGCATCCTGTTTTTCTTCACCGCGCCGGGTCCATACGGAGAGTGTCTTCCCGACGGCCTGTGCAGCATCGGATAATCCGAGAAATTCAACCATGGCCTCGCTCACGATGATGGCGGAGGAGTCTCCGATACCGGTAGCAGAGAAATTTCTGCCGGCCACCAGCTCGATGCCGTAGAAAGGAATGAAGCCTGCATCCACGCCCCCGGTGCTGTGCGCCAGGAAAGCACGGCTATCACTTTCTTTCCAGAAAACCACTACCGACCAGGCATCGTCACCGGTAATGTGCGTGCTGGTGGTCAGCTGCTCCACCCCGGCAAACGTCTCACATTGACGCACGAAAAAATCCAGGTCTTTCCTGCTCGCGTTGGCCGGTGCATCGATCACTACCACATCACGCCTGTCGATGCCCATGGAGCTGTTGAGCACTGCATCGAGCTGCCGGTAGACAGCGAAGGCATAAACCACCAGCACGATGGCTGATGTATACTGAAAGACGACCAGGGTCTTTCCCAGAACGGTCTCATTGTTCTTCCATTTCACGGAGGTCATCAAAGCATGGGGCGTGCGATTAAGGGTGACCAGCGCAGCATACGCCGCTGGCGCGAAAATACCCGTCACCAGCATAGCGGTCATCACAAGTGCGGTTTGCACTGGAATGTCTGCGGGCGAAGGCACATAAAAATGAAGGTAAACCTGGAGGGGGTACCGGAAGAGCTTAATGAACACAACGGCCAGCAGGCATGCGATAACGTTGATCAGCAATGACTCCAGCGCAAACTGCCTGATAAAATCCAAGGGGCGCGCGCCCGCGTTTTTTCGCGTGATCAGCTCCTTGATCCTTTTTCCATGGGATGCCATGATCAGGTTCACATAGTTGATCCAGGCCATCGCCAGGATGATGAGCGGCACCACATTGAGGAAGCGCAACGTGTCCCGTGATTTGGCAAAGTGATGGTCGCCCGAGAATTTTGAAAAAGGTATGTCTTGCAGCGGCTGAAGATACGAGCTCAGCTTTACCCGTGACGTATTATATCCTGACTCACGCACCACCGGTTCCCAGTGTTGAGTGTTAAATCCGTTAAGTCTCTTCTCCAACGCGAGGCGATCTGTTCCCGTCCGCAATCTAAAATAAGTGTGCGCCTCCGCCGTGAAAGGAGTTACATCGATCTTTTTCCGGATGAGCATGTCCGATGCCACCGCCTCGAGCTTCATGTGTGTGTTGGCCGGAAGGTTTTTGAAAACACCGGTAATGTGGAACACCACGGTATCGTGTATGAATAACTGTCTGCCTATGGGCGATCCATGACCAAAATGACGGAGGGCAAAATCTTCAGACACCACCAGCGACCCCGGTTCGGCCAGCACCTGCTCCGGATCGCCTGAAACCAGTGGCAGGCCAAAAAAGGAAAACACGTTAGGATCGGCGTATGCGAAATGCTCACCCTGAAACAATACCTTCTCTCCTGTTGTGTTGATAACAGCGGCCGTAAAGTCCTTGCCGTGCGGCATGCCGGCGCGGGTGAAATTCTGCTGGTAGAATACACGGGTGAACGATTCTACTTCAGTGAACTCAGACCCGATGGTATGCGCCACCCCGGGATGTGAGGTTGCCATCACATCGCTGCTCCATTCATCGTTTTTGTTCAGCTGATTCCATACGATGCCGAAACGAACGATGCGATCGTAGTCGCGGATGAACTGCTCGCTGGCGAGCTCATGTCGCGTATAAGGCCACAGCACAAAAAACACGGTGAAGCCGGCGGCGAGGCCCAGCACGTTGATCAATGACATGAGCGGGCTCCTGGCCAGCAGGCGCAACGCGAGTTTGAGATAACTGGAGATCATAGCTTGAGGGGGATTTAACGTGATAACCCAAAGAATGAAACAGCCGGATTCTCGTTCTAACGCGCGGACGCCCAAAGAGTTGTGGGAGGGCATCTATAAAAAACCGCGTACCCAGGATCCCGTAAAGGCGTTATCCTGGGCACACGTTAACTAAAATCTCCTACTAAAATAAAGGAACGGTTTTACAGGTTGGCGACCACAGGCGGGTAACAATAGGTTAACTGCATCACCGCTGTCCCGAAAATGAATAAGGAACATCTTCCTGCCGGGTGCCACGCTGCAGGTTAGGCTTCGCTGACATGCCAAAATCGATCACAGCCCCTTTCATGAGCGCGGCATGGCTCAGCCAGGTCTTCGAATAAGGCTTCCCGTCAACCGAAACGGAATTCACATAGCGGTTGGCGGCGTTGTTATCGGGTGCCCTGATCACGATCTTCTTCCCGTTCTCCAGCTGTAAGGTCATCTTTTTAAAGAGCGGCGCACCGATCACGTACTGGTCTGTTCCCGGGCATACGGGATAAAAGCCCATCGAAGAGAACACATACCACGCCGAGGTCTGGCCGTTGTCTTCATCGCCACAATAGCCATCGGGCGTTGCTGCATACAAACGGTTCATCACTTCACGCAGCCAGTATTGCGACTTCCACGGCTGGCCCGCATAGTTGTAGAGGTAGGTCATGTGCTGGATGGGCTGGTTGCCGTGTGCGTAGTTGCCCATGTTCATGATCTGCATTTCACGGATCTCATGAATGACGAAGCCGTAATACGATTCATCAAAAACGGGTGGCACCACAAAGACCGAATCGAGCATCTTCACAAACTCGTTCTTTCCACCCATCAGCCCGATCAGTCCTTCAACATCATGGAACACGCTCCAGGTGTAATGCCAGCTGTTGCCTTCGGTAAAGGCATCGCCCCACTTGAACGGATTGAAGGGCTTCTGAAAGGTGCCATCGCTGTTGCGGCCACGCATGAGCTTCGTCTCGGCGTCGAACAGGTTCCGGTAGTGCTGGCAACGTTTGGCAAAACGGTCGATCTCCTCCTGCGGGCGGTTCAATGCTTTCGCAAGCTGCCAGATGGTAAAATCATCGTATGCATATTCCAGTGTACGTGCTGCATTCTCATTGATCTTCACATCGTAAGGTATGTAGCCGAGCTTGTTATAATAAGCAACGCCCTCGCGTCCCACCGAGCTCAGGGGGCCCTCGTTCTCGGTGTTCTTCAAAATACCCTCGTACAGCGCCTGGATGTCGTAACCTCTGACTCCTTTCAAATAAGCATCTGCGATGATGGAGGCTGAGTTCGATCCGATCATGCAATCACGATGGCCCGGGCTCGCCCATTCCGGCAGCCACCCGCTTTCTTTGTAGGTGTTCACAAGGCCTTCCATGATCTGTGCATTCAGGGAAGGATACATCAGGTTGAAGAAGGGGAACACAGCCCTGAACGTGTCCCAGAATCCGTTATCGGTAAAAAGATATCCGGGCAGTACTTTGCCGTTGTAAGGACTGTAATGCACTATTTTTCCTGCCGCATCTGTTTCGTAAAATTTGCGGGGAAACAACAGCACGCGGTAGAGGCACGAATAAAACGTGCGCACCTGCTCCTCAGAACCTCCCTCTGGCTGCAGGCGTGAGAGCTCCTTGTTCCAGGCAGCTTTCGCCTTCTGTTTCAGGGTCTCGAAATCATCGCGACCGAGCTCTTTCAGGTTCAGCGCTGCCTGCTCATGGCTGATGAACGACGAGGCGATGCGGGCGTGCACCTTCTCCCCTTTTTTAGTCCTGAACGTGAGCACGGCTCCTGCCTGATCTCCTTCGTATTCCAGCAAATTCCTTTCGAGTGCATATTCGCGTTTATCTTTTTGCACCTGCTTTCCGCGCCATACTGCGGTGGCGTTGAAAGGTTTGTCGAACTCGATCACAAAATAATTCCTGAAGTTGTCAGGCACACCATCACTGTTCTTTGTGCTGAAGCCGATGATCCTGTTCGCCTCCGGAATGATTTTGATGTATGATCCTTTATCGAGGGCATCAATCACGATATGAGCGCTGTCTGTTTGCGGGAAGGTAAACCTGAAGATGGCGGCGCGTTCGGTGGGCACGATCTCCGTGGTCACGTTATGGTCAGCCAGGTAAACACTGTAATAATAAGGTCGCGCAGTTTCTGCTTTATGCGAAAACCAGCTTGCGCGTTCGTCTTCACTGAACCGGAGCTTTCCGGTAACGGGCATCACGGCAAACTGTCCGTAGTCGTTGATCCAGGGACTGGGCTGATGTGTTTGCTTGAAACCCCGGATGCGGTCAGCGTTATAAGTATAAGCCCAGCCGTCGCCCATTCTGCCCGTCTGCGGCATCCAGAAGTTCATTCCCCAGGGCAGCGCGATGGCCGGATAAGTGTTACCGGTCGAGAGGCTGGGCTTCGACGCCGTGCCCATCAAAGGATTTACCAGGTCGGCTGGGTCTGTGGTCTGAGCCTTGAGTGTTATGAAACATAAACAGGAAAGAACAATGGCGATGATTTTCATGTACAGGGTTTTTATTTGGGGACGAAGGTAGTGAAAAAATGCAGTTGCCGGTGATCGGTTGCCGGTTACCGGTTGCCAGTTGAGGTGGGGGTAGGCATCCGCGTTTGGTGTTCATTTCAAATAACCGTGAGAGACAAGTTGCAGGTAGAAGCAGCACCCAATGAACTGAAAATCGCAGGAGTGGTCCACGCTGCACGCCGGCAACCGGCAACTGGCAACAAGTTGAAAGTGAATTCGTCTTGAGCCTGGTGATATGATTCGACCGTGGACCAATTCACAACACAAACCGGTACGTAAACTTTAACAGGAAAATATTGTACGGCTTCTCGCTGAAGTTGAACCGGTACCGTTCGTAGAGCGGGCCGGACTGATCATAGAATTCGCCGTTCCTTTCGGTGGTCCATACAAGGAAGAAAGTGGATCCCGGAATGTACTCCCACCGCATCACCATGTTGGAGCGGAACTGACCAAAGTTGAAATCGGGTTTGTCGAAATTATAATCGGCCACAAGATCGCTGTTCTCATCCACCTGATATTCATCCTCATCCGGCGTAAGCCAATGGCTGGAGATCTGCTCATAACGGCTCGTATAGGCGCGGGCGGTAGAATTGGTGATGTACTTGAACCTGTCGTACTTTCCCGAGGTACCGAAGGGCTGCCCGTAATACTGCAATGAAAGGTTGGGTGTGATCATGTACGTCAGGCGCATGGTGAGACGCGCTGTGGTCTGATCGATCTCTCCCACCACATACCTGTTCTCACCATTCACATCGCTGGTGGCCACATACTGCATCTGGTTGTTGTTAAAGCCCAGGCTCGGCGCCAGAGAGATGTTGAGGGCATTCACAGGCCTGTACACAAATTCGAAATCGAGGTTGGCACTTCGTAAATAATGTTCGAAACCCCATTGCCATTGCGGATTCACCACCACATAGAACTTCTTGCGTGAATCAGTGGTGGCAAAGATCCAGTAATCGAGCGATCCGGGGTAACGAAGCGCAGGACCACCGCGCAGGTCGGCATTGGAAGCGCGACGCACCTGGTAAGTGGAGCCCATGCTGAGGCGCCAGAAATTTTTGAACTGCACATGCGCATTCAGGTTGTACCATTCATTCAGGTTACGCCTGTCGAAATCCCACTCCGCCGACTGGTTCACATTGTATCGCTGCCATCGCGCAAAGCCACGTATCTCCTGCACGCGGTATTGCATCCACCACCATTGCGTGATGTTGTCGGTCTGGGCCAGGAACCCGACATCGTTCAGCTCCAGCGCGGGAGACGAATAGGCAAGGCCCAGGTCTGAGATCAGGTTGCCGTTCTTTTTGCCGATCACCAGCGTGCCTCCGGTTCCCGTCAACGAACGACGCTGCTCATCCACAGTAGCATGATCGTTGTCGGGTCGCTGAAAATAACGCTCCGACGATCGTTGCGTGCTGGTAATGGCTTCCGCGCTTCCCCGCACATGGCTCGTGAACGTTCTGGCGTTGACATAGTACGTGCGCGCTTTCCAGTGATGCACCAGGTCCAGTCCGCCGGTGTAGGCATCGTCATGGAGCCAGCGCAGGCGTTGATCTTTGATATCGCGATTTACAGCGGTGAAAATTCCGCCCACTACGGTATTGCCTTTGTTGATGTCCTGCTGTGCCCGTGCCACAAAATAATTTGTTGTAGGCTCCACGATCTGCCTTCCTCTCACGCCCAGGCTGTCGGTTTTGGCAAACTCCGGAGCGGTAACAGTTTCCAGCAGCCCCCACGAAAATCCTTTTTTATTCTTGCCTGTGAGCTTGGCCGCGCCCAGTATGGTGGTCTGCCGGATCACCTGCGTATGTTCCGTCACGTCATCGTCATCATCCTCGGGATCCGTTTCAGCAGGTGTCTGCGGTGTGCGGCCTATGCGGCGTGAGTAGAAAATATTATTGCTGTTGAACCAGGGGTTCAGGGGAAAATCGAGGATGTTGTTGCCTTCGATGAAAAATGGCCGCCGTTCCTGGAAGAAGAGCTCGAAGGCGGAGAGGTTTACCTGCGAAGGGTCTGCCTCCACCTGGCCGAAGTCAGGGTTCACGGTGAGGTCAAGCGTAATATCGCTGGTGATGCCTATCTTGGCGTCGAGCCCTACATCTACCGCTGACGCGTGACCTGTTCTGAACGGGTTCCCTTCTTCTTCGGCAAACGTTTCTGTCTTGGCCAGCACATACGGCTGGATCTCCAACTGCTTCTGGGGTTTGATACCTTTTATGCCCTTCAGGTCGCCGAACAGGTGCACCCAGCCCCCGATCTCCGGCGGAATGTACTGCCACACCGAGTTTTCCTGGTTGCGAAAAAAATTACGCTGAATCTGCAGGCCCCAGATAAGCTCAGGTTTGTTGGCAAACCGAAGCTGGCTGAGTGGTATGCGAAGCTCGGCTACCCAGCCTTCGGCGTCGATGCTGGTCTTCAGGTACCAGATCGGGTCCCAGCTGTTGTCCCAGATATCGCCGTTGTTGGATACATACTGGTCACCTTTCACGCCCGACACAGAAGGGGTGAAAGAGAACGCCGTACGCTTATCATAGTAGCTGTCGATATTGATCTCCACCCAGTCGCCTTCAAAGCCATCGCGGCGCGACATCCGGCTGACGATCTTGTCCGGCTCGGGGTCGTAGCATTTGAAAGCTACGTAGAGGTTTTTGGCATCGTAGAGGATCTTGAAAAGTGTTTTTACCGAAGCTGGCTTGTTCTTATTGGGGAAGATCTGTTTGAAATCACCGCCACCCCAGGGCACCTGCTGCCAGGCGGCATCGTTGAGTTGTCCGTCGATGTGCGGTGGCTCGCCCTGCACATGCGCTGTTGTATAAGATTTGAGGGTGTCGGGCGCCTGTGCAAGTAACAGGTGGCTGCAGCCTATGAGCAGCCCGGCGATGAGGGGGTTTAGGGTCATGAAAGGATTTTCCTTGTGCTGTTTATCTGGCTCCTTTAGCAGCTACAAATCATCTTCATCATAACAACGGAGGGAAGTTGTCAGACCTGCGAACTATTCTTTTGCTTTAACGGGATGGCGGGGTGGTTAGTATAATGAATGAGGAAGTTTATTGTGGAAGAACCGGATAAGGTTTGAAATCGGAAGGTTAGGGTTTAAAGTTTCAAGTTTCAAGTTTAAAGTTAAGGTTTCAAGTTTCAAGTTTAAGGTTTAAGGTTTCAAGTTTTGTGGTGTCTGCATGACTGTTTTGTTCATCCATTGGATGCATTCCGTCGAGAAAACACCTGACCTGAACTTTAAACTTTAAACTTCAAATTTTCAACCGATATAAATCAATCGTTTAATATCCCTATCTTTAAGTAAACCCCAAACCCACTCCTATGACAGACACCACCAGAATTGAGCATTTCCGCAATCTCGTCTCGCTAGTGGCCGCAGATGGCAAGATCCAGGATACTGAAAAAGCCGCACTTTCGAAGATCGCCTACGAGCAGGGCATTCCGCTTGACCGGTTCAATGTGATGCTGCAAAAGGCCAACGAATACAAATACCTCATCCCGCAAAACCAGAAAGAACGGGAGAAACAGCTCGGTGAAATGATCGAAGTTGCGATGGTAGACGGAGAGTTTGCGCCCGCGGAGCTCGATCTTATCGGCATGGTTGCCGGCAAGCTGGGCTTCAGCAGGGAAGACTTCGATGTGATCCTGAAAAAATACAAGGGATGATCAGCGCTCTTCGGCAATACGTCCACAGCCACCATCACGGATAGTCTGCCTTTTTTACCGGGCATTATTTTTTTCAAATCCTTTACGGCAGCGGCTTTACCTCGTCAATGCCCGATGCTGCCGGATCTTTATTTCTTACGACAACCTGTCATAAACACCTACGTCAAAATGGAAAGTGTGGATAAGTCGCCCGCGGGCGATGCCATTGAAAGTAATGTGCGCAACCTGTTCGAACATGCCCCGGCGCTGATCTGCGTGCTGCGGGGCAGAGAAGGCAGGTGCGAGATATTCAACCCTCCCCTGGCGAAATGGTGGGGCTATCGCGATGTGATGCAGCGAACCATGCGGGAGGCCTGGCCTGAGCTTGAAGGCAGGCACATTTTTGAAATAGTAGAAAAGGTTTATGACACCGGCCAAACCCACTACCTCAACGAGTTCAGGGCGGAGGTGATCAAAGAGAATATAACGAGCCATTTCTTTTTCAATTTCGTATTCACGCCATTCTTCCCTTCTCCGGGCCGGATCGACGGCGTGATGATCTTCGGCCATGACGTAACGGACATCGTGTCTGCCCGCAAAAAAACGGAGGAGAGCAGGCTGGAGCTCATCCAGATGGCTGACGCCATGCCACAGCTCGTCTGGATCACAAATGCTAACGGAGCGATAACCTACATCAACAAAAGGATCTGGGAATTCGCCGCCGCGAAAAGCTTTGTGCCGGGCAGCGTAGCTCTGCAGGATCTCGTTTATGGCGAAGACAAACCTCTGGTGGACACAGCGTGGAAGCGCGCCATTTCCACGGGTGAAAGCTACGCACAGGAACACCGCATGCCGATGAAAGATGGCGCTGTAAAGTGGCATCTCAGCCGGGCCTATCCTTACCGGGATGCCGGAGGGAACGTATTGAAATGGTTCGGCACAACGACCGATATAGATGATCAGAAACAGATCGCCTCGCAGCTGGAGAAACGAGTGAAGGAACGTACACAGGAGCTGACCGAAGCAAACGCCGATCTCGAACGCTCCAACCAGGAGCTCGAGCAGTTTGCCTATGTTGTGAGCCACGACCTGCAGGAACCGCTGCGCAAGATCAGATCATTCGGTGAGGTGCTGAAGAACAACCACGGTGCATCGCTTGGCACAGCCGGGGAAGACATCGTTAGAAGAATGCAGACGGCTTCGGAAAGAATGCGCCAGCTGATCGATGACCTGCTTGCGTATGCAAAAATATCGCGTAACGCGCACAGCCGGCAAGTTGTGGATCCCGCTGCCATCATCACCGATGTGCTTACAGACCTTGAGACAACCATGCTCGAAAAAAATGCGCGCGTGGAGGTCGGGAGATTATATCCCGTCAGCGGAGACGCTGTAAAGCTGAGACAGTTGTTTCAAAACCTGATCAGCAATGCCATCAAGTTCTCGAAGCATGATACTGCGCCACGGATCACCATCACGGCGGAGCTGGTCACCGGGGCAAACTCCGGCTTCAGGTTGGCGCCGGAGCTCAATCAAAAACAATTCCAGTGCATTACCGTCGCCGATAATGGCATCGGGTTCAGTAGCGACGATGCCGACAAGATCTTTCAGCTCTTCCACCGGCTCCACGGACACAAGGAGTATGCAGGTTCCGGCGTAGGCCTATCCATTGTTCAAAAAGTGATGGAGATCCACCATGGTTACGTGATGGCAGAAGGAAAACCGGGGTCAGGTGCTGTGTTCAGGTTGTTGTTTCCATGCAATGAAGCGGAGTTGTGACTGGTTCCCGGTTGCCAGTCGCCGGTTCTGGCCAGTGTTAACTTAGTCTATTTCAGATTCTGTTCGTGGGCGTATAGAATCATCGCTGTCACGCGAATGCCGAAGCGCTTCCTAAACCGGCTACCTGGTAACTGGCAACTAGCCAACGATTTTCACCACGCCATATACTCCCACGCCGAAGATCGAAATGATGCTGATCCACAGGGCGATGTCGTACAGCACACCAGGTCTTGCGATCTGCTGTCGTTTGTAGCGGAAATGCAGGGCGGCAAAAACGATCAGGAACAGCAGCACCGATCCTACCAATCCTCCGGAAAGGATCATGAGCACGGGCAGCTTGATGAAAAGATAGATGCACGCCCAGCAGAGTGGAAATATCCACGCCAGCACAGCGATCACTTTGCTGCGTTGCCGCAGATCGAAAAAATCGATCCAGCCAAGCTGACCGAAAATATCGGAGTACATACGGGTCCAGGCGGCGAGGCTTGCGAAGAGGCTCGAGTAAAGCACGAAGAAGGCCCCCACGAGATAAACGGTCCTGATGCCCGGCCCAAGTGACTTTGTGTAGATCAGGGCAACGGTCTCGATCAGCGCATTGCCCTCAGGCACTACGCCCATGCTGTGCAGTACGGCAGCGCCGAGCAGGTAAAATGCCGCGGTCACCAGCGTGTAGATCACCATGGCCATGATGGCATCCAGGTACATCACTTTGATCCAGCCCCGGGCGCGGCTTCGCCATTCCTCACTGTTCTGCCGGGGACCTGTGTAAGCCGCATATCCTTTCTCCAGGCACCAGTAGTTGTAAGCCAGGATCTCATCGCTGGCAACACCCGTGATGCCAAAAGCGCCGATCGCCACCCCCACAATAGCACCCGAGAGCGAGAACTGCTGGCCATGCCATACATCGGCAAAAGTAAAACTGAATTGTGTGTACCGAAGCGCGAATACCGCCGTGACCGTGAGCAGCGTGAACATGGCCGTCATAAAAAGCGAGAACTTTTCAACCATGGCGTAATAACCTTTGTAAATGAGGATGGACGTGATGAGCGCGGCGATGAACACCCACACATAAACAGGCACATCACCGAACAGCATGTTCAGCACAATGGCCGTGCTGCCGATCATGCCGCCCAGCTGAATAACCTTGGAGATGATCAGGAGCAGGATCATCCACACCGTCCAGCGCCCTTTGCCGAACCTGGGGCCGGGAAGCTTACCCAGTGCCTGCATGGCAGTTTCTCCGGTGGTGATGGTGTGCTTGCCGAACTCGAGCTGCACGGCCACCTTCACCAGGCAACTGATCACAATGATCCAGAATGCCGTGAAGCCCGCCTTCGCGCCCAGCGTGGTGGTTGCGATCAACTCACCCGACCCCACAATGGAGGCAGAAAGAATAAATCCCGGACCGAGGTGCTTGAGCTTTCCAATAAAAGTTGTTGGCGGAGGTTTGATGGTCTTCTCCGTGATGTGGTAGGGGTCTGGGGTCAAAGGAGGTGGGGGTTTAAGGTTTGAAGTTTGAAGTTTGAAGTTGTTGCCGGTTACCGGTTGCCAGTTGCCGGTTCTGGGCGGGTGTTAGTTTTTATCTACTCAGTTTCTGTTCATGGTGTATAGATCGTAGATGATATCGCGAACGCCGAAGCACTCCCAAACCGGCTATCCGGTAACTGGCAACTGGCAACCAAATCCTCCCTCGTTTCTAAGAGCTCACTCCCAGGTACTTCCTCAATTTGGGTGATACATGGTGCTGCACCAACGCGTGTTGCAGCGGCCACTTCTTCTCGGCATCGGGCTCGATGAGGAACTGGATCTCTTTGGCTTCGCGGATGGCTACGGGCACACCGTCCTGGTACAGGATCCTGTTGCCGGAGAATGCGGGGATGCGTCTTCCGGGGGTGATGATGCCCGTGAGGTTCAGCGGATCCGCAGCACTGATGGAGATCAGCACGTCTTTCTTCGTATCCTTTTTGGTGTTGCGCAGCTCCACGATGGCTTCGGGCAACGCGAACTGCTCACCATAGACCCCTTCCACAAATCGTCCGCCGCGGATCTGGCCACGTGCTTCCATGGTTCTGAGCACGCGCACAAGGTCACGCCAGGGCGGCGCCAGGTTCTCACGTTCGGCCAGCTTCCTGAACAGCACACCATACCGGCGGAGCAAGGCCCAGGCAATGGTCTCGATATCCTGCTGTGCGCCGCGTTCATCTCTCTGCGCTTCAGGCTCATGCACATCGTGCAACAACGACCAACGGCCGGCATAGTTCATGGAGAAGATCTCCACATCGCGTCTATGGCCTGCATTAGTTTTGTATTTGTCGGGCACCAGCAAGGCACGTAATCCTGTAAAAGAATCAGACGTAATGAGGCCGGCGCCGATCAGCTCACCGAGGGCATCTTCGGCCTGTGACGGGAAGAGCTTCGTTTTGTAAACGATGTCGTCGAAGAATGAAGCGCCATGCTTTTGCAGCACGGCCAGCACCTGCTGTGCTTTCGTTGAAAGGCCGTTGCTTTCGGAGTCGTCGGGGTGGAACTGGATGTTCTTCCATACGTTGAGGTGCGCTCTGTTTACAAAGGCTACCGGCGTGGTACGGATGGGACTGCTTGCCTTTTTGTCTTTGCCGGCAGAAGAGGCGATCCGGAAGCGCCCCCATGAGATCTTTCCGGCTATGGAGAGCATATCGAGCCACTGGTGGTCGTACGCATCGATGCGCGCCGGCAGGATGTCGGCTTCCCACGCCACCGCCGGAGCTTCATACCCCTCGAGCTTCTGGATGGCGTGCTCGAGCGCCACGGGGCCCTGGGGTTGTTTTCCCTCTCCCAGCTGATGCCACGAAAAGAGAAAGCGCATATAGTCCGAAGCGGAAACAGGTTGGATTTCGCTGCGAAGTTTCCTGATGGTATAGCGGTGAATGCGTGCCAGCAACCTGCGCTCACACCATTCGTTGGTATTGGGGCCGCTGAAGCTTCCCCTGAAAGCAAAACCTTCGTTCTCGAGCCTGAGCAGCGCAAGGTCGATGGTGCCGGTGGAAAGGTCCATGAGGCCGGCCAGTGTCTCGGCCGTTACAGGGCCCATGATCTCCAGCCTTCCGCGAATCAGCTCCGTCAGCGCATCTTTGTCGGCCGGCACCTGCCTGATCTTTTCCGGTACTGTTACGGCATGTTCGAGCGTACGGTCAGGGTACACGGCGGTCATATAGGGAACACGTTCCGTCGCTACCCACAGCACCTGTTTGCCCGCGAGCGCCGTAGCCCGGCCCGCGGTCACCAGCTCATAGAAGTAGGTCTCCCACTGGTTTTCAATTCCCTCCTGCCGGGTAATAAATCCTGATAACAAGAGCGCATCATGAAGCTCGTCTGCGGTGGTGGCTTCCGGCCATGCTTCGCGTTGCACTGCTTCAATGGCCTCGGGATCGAGCTTGCCGATGTCATTGGCTTCTGCAGGTGAAAGCGACCGCCTGCTTCTCACGGCCAGTGTTCTGCGCTCTTCCAGTGGCGCATCGTCGAGGAAGGCATAGGGCCTTGCGTTCACAATTTCGTAGGCGAGTGGCGAAGGTTCTTTCAGGTCGCGCGCCACCAGGTTCACCTGTTTCTTTTTGATCTTGCGCAGCAGGTCCTCCAGTCCTTCGATATCCATGGCCTCATACAGACAATCGTGGATGGTCTGCCTTACCAGCGGATGGTTGGGCACTTCACGCTCACCGGGAATATTTTCCAGACATGCCAGCTGATCGGGGAATACCTGTGCCACCAGGTCTTCAGACTGCATGCGCTGAAGTTGTGCCGGCACTTTGCGGTCTGCCCTTCTGCGGATCACGGCCAGTGCACGTGATGCATTCCAGCGCCAGCGAATACCGAAGATGGGCGCATCCAGCATCGCCTGCACCAGCACGTCGCGCACGGTTTCGGGACTGAGATAACTGAAGACCTCTTCCAACGGAAAGCTATGGGTAGACCCGAGCGAAAGGATGATGGCATTGTCGTTGGCGGCGGCCTGCAGCTCGAAGTTGAACTTGCGGCAGAACTTTTTGCGCAGGGCGAGTCCCCAGGCCTTGTTCATGCGGTTGCCGAAAGGTGAATGGATCACCAGGTGCATGTCACCCGCTTCATCGAAGAAACGCTCCATCACAATATTCTGCTGCGTGGGCATCACCTTCAGCGCCGCCTTGGCCGCACCGAGGTAATCCGTTAGCTGGTCTGCCGCTTCGGGCGTCAGTTTCTTTTCATGCACCAGCCAGTCTACGGCATCTTTTTTCCAGGTGTTATCCGGGTGGTCCGGGTCCTGCTCCAGGGCTTCAAGGTTGCCCAGCCTGGAGATCACTTCTTCGCGCAAGCGTGAGACAGCAAAAGAAAGCTCTTTCGTACGCCCCGGCGCCTCCCCCAGCCAGAACGGGATGTTCGGAGGCTGGCCTGCAGCGTCTTCCACACGTACCCTGCCACTCTCGATCCTCAGGATCTTCCAGGAGTTGTTGCCAAGTTTAAAAATATCGCCGGGAATGCTTTCGATGGCAAAGTCTTCATTGAGCGTCCCGAGGAAGACGTTGCCGGGTTCGAGCATCACCTCGTATTCAAAGTTATCAGGGATGGCGCCGCCTGACATGATCGCGGTAAGGCGTGCGCCCTTCCGGGCTTTGATGCGTCCGTTCACCATGTCGTGGTAGAGGTACGCTGCTCTCCTGCCGTTGCGGCCTGTAAAACCTTCTGACAGCATAACGATCACCTCGTCAAACTCCGAACGGCTCAGATCACGGTAAGGATATGCTTTTTTAACCAGGGTAAACAATTCATCCTCGGTATATTCCTGGCAAGAGGTCTCCGCTACGATCTGCTGTGCCAGCACATCGAGTGGTTTTTCGGGCATGATGATCCGGTCGAGCTCACCCCGCTGAATGGCGTCCATGATGGCGGCGCAATCCACCAGCTCATCGGTGGTGAGGGGAAAAAGTTTGCCTTTGGGTGTCTTGTTCACGCTGTGCCCCGAGCGCCCCACCCGCTGTAAAAAAGCAGCGATGGAGCGTGGCGAGCCGATCTGACATACGAGGTCGATAGAACCCACGTCTATGCCCAGCTCCATGGAAGCGGTGGCCACCAGCGCGCGCAGGTTGCCCGACTTCAGCCTGCGTTCCGCGTCGAAGCGCAGGTCTTTGGACATACTGCCATGGTGCGCCAGCACAAAACCCGGTCCCAACTTTTCGTTGAGGTTATGCGACAACCGTTCCGCGAGCCGGCGTGTATTGACAAAGATGAGCGTGGTCTCGTGGCTTGAGATGAGGTTGATGAGCCTGTCGTAGATCTCCGTCCATACTTCATTGGCCATCACGGCCGTGAGCGGCGATCGCGGGATCTCGATGGAGAGGTCGAGCTTGCGCGCATGGCCTGCGTCGATGATGTGGCAATCGGCAGTGTTGCCGGAAAGGAACTGCGCTACCTGCTCCACGGGCTTCTGCGTGGCGGAGAGGCCGATGCGGTGGAGCTTTCTGCCGATGAGGGCTTCAAGACGTTCCACTGAAAGCGAGAGGTGCGAGCCCCGCTTGTCGCCTACCATGGCGTGGATCTCGTCGAGGATCAGCGTATGAACCGTGCTGAGCATTTTGCGACCGTTGGTGCTGGTGAGCAGCAGGTACAACGATTCGGGGGTGGTGACAAGAATGTGGGGCGGATGTTTGACCATGGCGGCCCGGTCTGCCATCGGTGTATCGCCTGTTCTCACCATCACGCTGATATCGGCACCGGGTAGTCCCCGGCTTTCAAGCTCTTGTTTGATGCCATCCAGGGGAAACTGAAGGTTGCGTTCAATGTCGTTGCTCAGCGCTTTGAGTGGTGAAACATATACTACCTGTGTACCGGGCTGCAACGTTCCGGCGATACCCTGGCGTACCAGGTCGTCGATGGCCGAAAGAAAGGCGGAAAGTGTTTTGCCTGATCCTGTGGGCGCGGCAATAAGCGTATTCTGTGAAGACTTGATAGCCTTCCACGCCTGGTTTTGAACCTCTGTAGGCTGCCTGAAGCTCCTTTCAAACCACGCAGCCACTGCACTATGAAACAGCGTAAGGGACATGATTTCTAAATTACAAAAATAAGGCAGGAATAATTTCATTGAGCGGGCGAGCAAGTGGGGTTAGTTTTAAGTTTAAGGTTTAAGGTTTAAAATTTAAAGTTTAAACTTCAAAGTTCAGGGAATCTGCCATCAGGGCATAAATACATCCTACTTTAGGAGGATGGACCAGAATATTCGGCGAGAAGATTTAAAAAATTGAAGATAGATCACGATATTCGCCTGGTAAGCCCCGTAACCCCTAGCCTATGATCTTGGAAAAAGCCGCCCGGGAGGCGCTCACGTATTTATTTTCCGAATACCTGAAAGGGCCGGCGGTTATATATCCTATCAACAAGATCTCCCGGAAATACAGGATCGACCCGGTTGAGTTCAGCGACTATTTATCGGACAATGGTTGGATCAGAGAACGATGGATCTATGAAAACGGCGACGTCGCCTGCAAGGTCTCCATCATGGGCATAGAGCAGATCAATCCCGTATATGTACGCGAAAAGCTTCGCCAGCTCATCGGGGGCCTGGGAGAAGCCGGGGGCTCGAAACCGCTGATCAACATTCTTGAACACAAGATCGAACAATATTCCATAGCGCTCGACACCGTGCGCCAGCTCGAACAGCTGGGACTGATCGAGATCCGCCATCCCAAAGACTCCATCGTTATTCAATTGACCGAAGAAGGCCAAAGGTGCTATCAGAGGGGTGCGAAGTCTTCGTTTACACTAATGGTGTGATTTCGAAAAGGTACGAGGTACGAAGTACGCGGTACGTGAGTACCGGCGGGTTTCATTGTATAGAAAGTAGGTACGATGTAGCAGCACGAACAATGTAAGGTGCGTGCATTTCCCTCGTACCTCGTATTTCGTACCTCGTGCTTCCTTACAACGCGTGTATCATCATGATCTTTTTCTCAAACTCTTCATTGGGAACGATCGATCTCCCCTTGATCCTGGCTTTGTAGTTGTAAATGGTGTTGATGGAGTAGTCCAGGATGCGGGCAATTTTTTCGGTGTCGTGGATACCCATGCGGATGAGCGCGAAGATGCGCAGCTCGGCGTTGAGAAGCTGCCCTTCTTTCAGCACAACCTTGTCTTCGTCCCGGAAATAGGAATTAAAAATGGTGACGAAGTCGGGGAACAGCTTCACGAACACCTTGTCGAAACTGTTGTACAACGCTTCCCGCTCCTTCTTCAGGTTGATGTCATTGATGACGAAGCGGATGTCGTCGATCTTCTTCGTCATCAGCTTCATCTCCACCGCTTTCTTGATGGCTTCGATCTTTCCGAGGTACTCTGAATTGACGTTGAAATAATAGCCGATGTACTCTTCCTTGATCTTATTGGCCTCTTGTAGAGCTTTTTCCGCCACCTTTCGTTTCTTCAGCTGCTTATACGTGATGACGGCGAACACAATGACCAGCACGGAAAGCAGGGTGATCGCTGTGGAGTAGACGAGCCACATTCTGCGCTGTTCCTCCACGTTGGTAAGCCTGGCTGCCGCGATCACGGGCAGGATCGATCCCACCTGCACTTTGCGCTGCCGGGCCCCATAGAACACAGCATCTTCCATGGCCTGCTGGATATAGTTGTATGCATTCAGAATATCGCCTTTTTTGTAAAGCAGCTCGGCCAGGGCAGACATCGCCGACGTCTCGCGGGTAGCTGACCTGATATCGGCCATCGCCGCCTGCGCCAGAAGATCGATCGCCTTCTCGGGTTCGTTGTGAAGCACATAATAATAGCTGAGCGTGGATGCTGTGACCGCCAGCTGGTGGTGCGTGAGCGTGTAACTGTCCAGCAGCTCAGTGAGGTCGGCCAGCGCCATCGCGGTGTTCTCATTCTTCAGGCTCTTCAATCCGTTCAGATAGAGATAAGCGTAGTCCCCGGGCTTCGAAAGGCTGCGGGCGGAGTCTACATAAGCGTTTCCCTTGGCTATATAAATGGGTGTGTAAAACCGGTCGCGGTCAAAATCGCCCAGGTCATAGCAGGCACGCGCGAGAATGGAATAATAATCCATGCGGATGCTGTCCGGAAGACCTTTCACCCGGATGGTGGCGAGCGAATCGAGTGTCTCCTTGAACATACCAGACGACAGCAGGATAAACGCCAGCTTCACCTTGGCGTAAGCGATCTTCTCGGCACTGCCCAGCCGGTAAGCTTCCTGCTGCAACCTGATGGTATAGGCGAAAGCGGAATCATAAATGAAGGTTTTGTATTCTTCCGACAGCCCCTGTAAGATCTGGAACCGGTTGTGATCGTTGCCCGACCGGAGCGCGCGGTGATACGCCGCAATCCGTTCTTCCTTCGCTTCTGTAAATGATTCTTTTTCAGCGATCACTTCGTTCAGCGCCTGAAGCAACGAGTCGGTCTGCGCAGCCCACAGTGAGGAAGTGGCAGAGATATAGATCAGTACTAAAAAAAAGATCTTCGGTGAGTTTATCGTTTTGCTACTTAAATACATAGTTAATAGTGAAATTAAAAAGGAGTAAGGAGTAAGAATTAAGGAGTAAGGAGCGCGGTGTGAGTTCATCGTTGAGCGCTGTACGAAGGGCGTTCGTAGCTCTCGAAATGAACTTGTGACAGCTTCCGTTCGTAGCCTACTTACGACTTACTACTTACTACTTGCTCCTTACTCCTTTTCTTACCAGAATACCGTATACAAAGCCGTCAATATCCCTACGATCAGGACAGCGCCAACAATAAATCCTGGTGAGGTCCGAAACATGGATTTGTCGATCACGATGATGCGGGGTTGGTCTTTGCTTCTCTTGTCAAGCAGGCTGATCAATACCATGAGCACAATGAGCGATACAAAGACGATGGACATGCGGTCGAGGAAAGGGTAATCGGGGAAAGCGCCGTCTGTCCAGTACGGGAGGAATTTCAGCAGGGTCGAGAGCGGGATGGTAAGCAGTGCGGAGGCGAGGGCTGCCGTAGCCGTGGTCCGTTTCCAGAAGAATCCCAACAGGAAGATGGCCAGCACGCCGGGAGAAATAAACCCAACGTACTCCTGGATGAACTGATAAGCCTGGTCGAGCGTGCTCAGGGCCGGGGCCACGAGGCACGCCAGCAACATGGCGATCACTACAGTCCAGCGTCCTGTGAGCACCAGTTGTTTCTCGGTTGCATCGCGGTGGAAGTATTTGTGATAGATGTCGAGCGAAAAAATGGTGGCGATGCTGTTGGCCTTGCCGGCGAGCGAAGCCACGATGGCGGCCGTGAGCGCGGCAAATGCGAGTCCTTTCAAACCTATCGGCAGCAGGTTGAGCAATGTGGGATACGCGTGGTCAGGTTTGAGCACACCTTCGGCATTGACCATTTCTGCCTGGAACATTCCCTGCTGGTAGAGCACGTACGCTGCGATACCTGGAAGCACGGCGATAACAGGCACGAGCAACTTCAGAAAGGCCGCGAACAGAATGCCGCTGCGGGCTGTCTTCAGGTCGGCGCCCAGGGCACGCTGAATGATGTACTGGTTGCATCCCCAGTAGTTAAGGTTGTTGATCCACATCCCTCCTATCAGCACTGATAATCCCGGAAGGTCTTTATAATAAGCATGGTCTGAATCGAAGATCATGTGGAAATGAGAGGGTGCCTTCTCGGCGATGAGCTGGAATCCCATCAGCACATCCGATCCATATCCGAACTGTTCGGAAACAAGGTTCAGCGCAAGGTAAGTTGCTACCAGGCCGCCGAGGATGAGCACAGCCACCTGGATCACGTCTGTGTAACCGATCACTTTCATTCCGCCGAGCGTAACAGCGATGGAGAACAGGGCCAGGCCTGCAATGCAGGTGCTGAAAGCGATGCCCGTGATGGCGTTGATGGCGAGCGCGCCGAGGTATATGATTGAGGTAAGATTGACAAACACATACACGAGCAGCCAGAAAATGGCCATGATGGTGCTCACGGTATCATTGTACCGCACCGAAAGGAACTGCGGCATGGTGTAGATCTTGTTCTTCAGGTATACGGGAATGAAGAACACCGCCACGATGATGAGTGTGGCCGCCGCCATCCATTCATAGGTGGAGATGGCCAGCCCCAGCGCAAAACCGGAACCCGACATACCGATGAAGTGCTCTGCTGAAATGTTAGAGGCGATGAGCGATGCCCCGATAGCCCACCACGTAAGCGAGCCTTCAGCCAGGAAAAAATCTTTGGAGCTGGTCTGCTTCGCTTTTTTCTTGTAATAAATGTACACGCCGTAGGTAGCAACGACGATGAAGTAGATCAGGAAAACCGTGTAGTCGGCAAAGTGGAGCTGGTGCATTCAAAGTGGCGTTAGTGGATTTTTTAAAGATAATGATCTTTTTTAAAAAGTCCACAAGAGTCCACGGTCGACAGTCGACGGTCCACGGCATTTGTCCCTTCGAAGTTGTTCATCCTTGAGCGTTGAACAAGCGATGGGCTGCGCGTGCTTACCGCATACTTAATTCTTGCATCTGCCTCAACTTGAGCACTTCGCCTGAAGGGGATGCTTCGCTCCCACATGCTACCTGCATTCCTCGCTCAGCATGACGGCTCGTTCCGCGAGGAGCGAATGCTGTGGTCCGTGGACCGTCGACCGTGGACTCTTCAATAGCTCCACTCCCGTTTCCAGGTATCAATAATATCAAACGAGATCTTCCAGTCTGCACGGGGTGGCAGGAAGTTGGATTGGGCAAGCACACCGTAGAAGCCGAGCTTGAGCCTGCGCCGGGCGCCGATCTTAAAGACGCGCTCCACGCCACCGAATACCTCCTCGTGGCGAAAACCGTTCTGCTTGATCCACATAAAACCCGCGCCGGCAACAGTTCGTAACTTGAGTTTTTTCACCAGGGGAATGTTGTTGATCATGGCGCCGTTAAAGTGATGGATGTAATGCCCTTCCACAAACCAGTCTGTGGCAAAGAGCGATGTATCCAGCAACTGGAAGGAATACATCGGATCGGAATACAGGTATGGGTCCGATTGCCGGAAACGTTTCACATCGACGTAACGCAGGTCGCGTTTGTTCACAAACTTTCCGGCCATCAGGGTATACCGCGAGTTTCCCAACGTGCCGAGCAGCAAACGCTGGTCAATGGTAAAATCGATATAATCAAAATCGATATCGCTGGTCAGGACCCTGTCCCAGCCCTTGCGGTGATTGAAGATGAAGGTGGGATACCGACTGCCGAGCACCACCTTGCGGTTGGGCTCCGTCATGAACTTCTGTGCCGGCGTATAGGCCAGCCGGGTGTTGGTGATGAGCGCCTGGTAGTCTTCGAACAACAGCGGGTCTGTTTCCTTGATCACCTCGTTGATGATGGACGTGTTGTCATAACCATGCAATGATCGCCGGTTGCTGAACACAAGATCGTTGCTCACGTAAAGTCCATTGAGCAGCTCGATGCGGTGAAACAGGTTGACGTGCTCATGCAGAATGTAATTCGAAATGCGGAGCTGGTTGAGGTAGGCGTCAAAACTGTTGATAGACTGGAACTCCCTGCCAAACCGCATAGACGCATCGCCAAGGCGGTAAGGATTATAACGCACCCATATACCTTGGTTGCCATTCACGTCTTTGTTCTTGAGGCCGAAGCTCACACTGGTGCCGATGTTCAACATTCTTCCATTCTCAAAGCTGCGAAAATACCGGCTATAGGGAGCGATCCTGAAGCCACCGATGATCTCGAAGCCGATGAGGTTGGCCAACGAAGGAAGGAATAGGTTGCTTTTCTTCCCTTCATTGCGGAACCCCACACCGTGATACAACACCTCTCCCACCGTGATCCTGTTGTAGCGCGCTGCCATGGAATCGATATACGCCTTGCTTTTGCGCACAGCCTCGATGCTGTCTCTGTAAGCAACTACTTTCTGCTGATCGGCGGTAAGCGGTTCAGGCCTTGTATCGTTCCAGTATGTTGAATCGCGCTCATAGGCTTCTTTCGTAGTAACAGCCACTTCATTGCCGAAGAACCTTGGCGGGAAGACATGATCTTTTTTATAATCCGAATAGATCAGCACGGTGTTTCCCCTGAACAGCTTCGCACCGGATGTGGTCTCGTACACAAACTCCTGGCGTGTGGGGATCCAGAGGCCACTATCCATTTCCTGATAGGTTTGCCTGATGGTGAAGTCATCATAGAATTTTAACGCGCCTTTGTGCAGCGTGAGCTCGAGCCTGTTGATGTTCCAGGTGCTGTCGTTGATGAACAGGTAGCCTCTGCCGGTAGCGTCACCGGTTTTCCGGGGAGTCACCCTGATCTTATAAACCGTCTGGTTCCCTTCTTTCAAAGTCTGCTCGAGCCTGAACCGGTACGAAAGTATGGCAGTGCGACTCACGGGCGAGATCATGGGAATTTCCGAGATGCCCTTGAGGTCTACGAGGTTGTGATAGAAATTGAAATCCGTGCGGCTAAAAACCGGAATGAAGAGTCCATCCCTGGTGCCATACTGCTTGAATGCGGTGCGCTCCTCTTTATACTGATCCGGGTAACGGTAATTCAGAACGAGCTGCATTTCCACAAGGTTGATCTTCTGCAACCGCGCCTCCTCTTTTTTCCTGGCCACTTCAAAGGGATCTTCCGGCGGGCCTTCTTTCTTCAGGTCGTCGGCTTCTTCGGGTTGTTCCTTTTTCTTCTTGCGATCGTCTACTGTTTCGCCTGCACGCACATAAACATTGACCCTGGAGCTGCTCACCTGTTTCAGGTATTTCTCCTTGTTATCGATCACTTTCTGTATGATCTCATACGCCGGGTCTCTCCTGCGCACCCTGATCTCGATCTCGTTAAGCTCTACGCTGGAAGATTGCAGTTTAAAATCCCGGGTCACCGGCTTATCCCTCACAATGACCTGGGCGGTTTGCGTGTGAAAGCCGACAGAAGTGACCACAAGGTTGTAAATGCCGGGATCGATGGTGAGGTAGTAATGTCCTTTGTCATCGGAGGCTACACCACTTTGCAGCTCTTTGATAAAGATGTTGGCAAACGGAACGGGATTGTTGTGCTCATCGGTGACGTAGCCGCTGATGTTTTGTGCGGCTGCACCTGTGGATAAAAAAGAGACGATCGAACTGCTCACGAGCAATCGCCTGCAACGACTGAGAGAGATCTTCAAAGGGGTTAGGGTTTCTTTTGATATGAAAACTACTTCGATAGAAAATTATTGTACGGGATGAAGACTCTTTTTGAAACATGAGGGGAAAGTCCATGGTCGATGGACCATAGTCCATGGCATGCGGTGTCACACGCCACGTGGACTTTACGCGTTATGGCTATGGACTATCGACTATCGACCATGGACCTAAAAAAACTTTGGCTAACCTTGCAATACCCAGACAACCATAGTATATTCGTCTATGTATTCAAAAGAACTGATCCGGGGCACGCTGCGGCCGATTATTTTGAAATTGCTGTCGGAGCACGGCAAAATGTATGGTTACGAGATATGTCAGACCATCCGGTCGATGACCCGCGAGCAGCTGATCATCAAGGAAGGATCGCTGTACCCGGCGTTGTACAAGCTGAAGGAAGACGGGCTGCTCAAGGTGGAAACGGTGAAAGTTGGCGGGCGTGACAGGCAATACTACTCACTGGCGCGCCAGGGGAACGCCGAAGCAAAAGAGCAGATCGCGGAGTTCTCCCGGTTTCTGAAGACCATGAACACCTTGTTTAAGGCAAAGACCGACCTGAGCATATGAACATGTTAACCGAAGCACAGATCCAGTACATCCGCGAAAGGGTCAGGCAGGAAGGTATAAACCGCACAGACCTCGAACACGACATCCTGGATCATCTCTGCTGCCTCATTGAAGCGGAAATGGAGGGCGGCGGAAATTTCGAGGATGCCTTTGAAAAAGTATTTGAGGACTTCGCTCCCACCGGAGGCCTGAAGCGCATTCAGGTTGAAGTCAATTATATATCACTAAAAAAAACCATCATCATGAAAAAATTTGCTGTTATCGCCGAATCGCTGGTAATGATCCTTTTCTTTGTCACCACCCTGCTTCAGGGCATCAGGTTGCTCAATCAATATGCGTGGCCGTTTATCGCGGAGCTCGCTTTCGTCAACCAGTACGCTATGTGCCTGTTCATCCTGCCCCGGTACTGGCTTCACCATTACAGGATGGCCGTGCGTGAATCCGGCGAAAGCATGAGCCTGGCCATCACCCGTTTTGCATTCATCATCGGCTTCCTTTGCACCGAATCGTTCGTCAACGCGGTTTTCTTCAAGATGATGCACATGCCCGGTGGAGACCAGCTCTTCATCATCACGGCCATCCTCGGCATGATCTACGTGCCGTTCTATTGTGTAAGGAAGTACCGGGTAGCGGTTTAGTCCACGGTCCACAGCAGTTCGCCTTCGAAGACCGTCATCTGGGGATTCCTCGCGCCGAATGGAGATCACTGGGGATACGGCCGTGGACTGTCGACTGTGGATCGTGGACTAACAGACTATGTACTATGGACTTGTTTTCGTAAATTATTGTCATGAACCGTTGACCGGTTTCTCCTTAACCGTACTTAAAAGATCGACATCATGACAAGCAGAAGAAAATTTATCTCGCACGCCTTTTCGGGTATGGCCGCGATGGCCGTCAGTCCTTATGCATTCGGCATCCTCCGGCAGCATCAGAAGCAACGGCTTGGCGTGGCGCTGGTAGGCCTGGGGTACTACAGCACAGACCTGCTTGCACCGGCGCTGCAGCTCACCCAACATTGTTATCTGGCCGGTATCGTAACCGGTACGCCTTCCAAAGCTGAAAAGTGGAAGCAGCAATACAACATTCCCGATAAGAACATTTACAATTATGAGAATTTCAATTCCATCGCCAACAATCCCGATATCGATGTGATCTACATTGTGCTTCCACCGTCGATGCATGCTGAATACGCAGTGCGCGCCGCCGGCATCGGGAAGCACGTGTGGTGTGAAAAACCGATGGCGATGACCGAAGCGGAATGCAAGCGTATGATCGACGCCTGCAACAAGAACAAGGTGAAGCTCAGCATCGGCTATCGCGTACAGCACGAACCGAATACGAAGCAGATCATCCAGTTCAGGAAAGACCTCCCCTATGGCAAAATACTGAAGGTGGAAGCTGCTGCCGGCTACTTCGATCCGCGCACCGATCACTGGAAGCAAAAAAAGAACATGGGTGGCGGCTCCATGTACGACATGGGCGTGTATCCGCTCAACGCGGCGCGCTACAGCACAGGCCTCGAGCCCATAGCCGTCACCGCTCACAAGTCGACCACACGTCCGGAGATCTATAAAGAGGTGGATGAGACCATGGCGTTCGAGCTCGAGTTTCCTGGCGGCGCCACGGCGAAGTGTGAAACAAGCTTCGGCAAAGGAATGAACGACCTGCTGGTGACCTGCGAAAAAGGATGGTACAAACTTTCACCCTTCCAGGCCTACAACGGTGTGAGGGGCACGACGAGCGATGGAAAGAACCTCAACGCAACCATTCCCAATCAACAAGCCCGCCAGATGGACGACGATGCCCTGGCCATCATCAACAAAACCCCGGTGATGGTACCCGGCGAAGAAGGGTTAAAAGATATCAGGGTGGTGGAAGCGATCTACAGGTCGGTGGCGGAGAACAGGAAAGTCAAGATAGGATGAAAGGTTGCCAGTTACCAGTTGCCTGTTACCGGTTGGGTTCGTGTTAATGTCAACGAGCCGAGGTAAGCTCAAGGCTTGAGCGTATCACTGTTACTTGACAATTGCACCGCACCGAACTGGCTACCCGGCAACTGGCAACCGGTAACTCATTAATCAGGCGCGTGATTTTTTGCCGGATAGCTGGTACCGTGATTAGCTTGCGGTATTCATTCATGAAAAAGAGGTATTTGCGGCGGATTCTATACATCGGCGTATTTTACATGCTGGCCATGATGTGCCCTGCTCCGGATGCTGGCGCACAATTGTTGTCGTCTCCATTTTATAGCGTAGAAAAATCGCAACAGATGGCGCTGGTTGGCGGTGCCAATGGAAAACAAGCCCGTTTAAATCAGCAACAGATTGATAATGATGGTCCGGTATTGAACGCTCCCTTTGTCATTATGCTGGCCCTCGCCAGTGTATTATCAATGGCGCTGATCGTTATTATTATCCGTTATCACAACCTGATCAAAAAACTAAAACATCAGCTTTCCGATGTAAGTCAACGGGTAGCTTCCAGCAACACCGCCCTTGAAAAGCTGAAGGAGTCACTTCAGGCATCGGAAACCAAGCGGCAGCAGGTGACTCAGGCCCTGCAAAAGGCAAACGATGAGATCAATGCTTTCTCCTACTCCGTTTCGCACGATCTCAGGGCTCCCCTCAGAGCGATCAATGGTTACAGCGCCATCTTGCTGGAAGAGCATTATCCCAAACTAGATGACAGCGCTAAACGCGCCATCAACATCATCCAACAGAACTCCAACCGAATGGATGAGCTCATCAGCGACCTGCTGGAGCTCACGCGGCTGGGCACGCTCGCCGTGAGCAAACAGCGGTTCAATATGCATCAACTGGTGGAGCACGTGCTGCTGAATCAAAAACTAAAATCGAATACAAAGCTCAATGTGCTGCCGATGGGCGAAACGTTCGCAGACTCGTATCTGCTGCGGCAGGTGTGGGACAACCTGATCAGCAACGCCATCAAGTTCTCGTCCAAGACGGAAACACCCGTGATCGAGATCGGCTACACCCGCCAAAATACGGAACACATTTACTGGGTCAAGGATAACGGTGTAGGCTTTGACCCCGTTTATTCGGATAAGTTGTTCAAAGTATTCTCACGCCTGCACGGCAAAAAAGAATTTGAAGGAACGGGCGCCGGTCTTGCGATCTCCAAAAAAATAATCGAAGCCCATGGCGGAAGGATCTGGGCCGAAGCACAGCTGGCAAAGGGCGCGACGTTCTATTTCAGTTTACCGTTGAATTGAAACCGAGCTAGTCGTCGGACCACTGTCTCGCGTGCCTGCTATGCGCGCAGTGGTCTGACGACTAAACACCATCTGCGCATAGCCATTCGTTCCGATGAACCTGCTGGACTTAAGAAATTTCAATTCTCCTGACTCACATAATTTCCTGATCTCCGCTTCGGTGCGGCATCCTGAGGCGCTGGTGAGGCCGAAGAAAAGGTTGAGGGTGGCAGCGGTGATTTCGGCGTGGCCCTGACCTTCGGGAGCCAGGTATTCGTGAATGATCAAGTAACCTCCGACACGGAGTGCCTTTCTTGCTTTTGCTGCCAGCTCCTTTGTTTCAGCGTCACTCAGGTGATGGATCACGTTGGCCACGAAGACGAGGTCATAACACTGCTCGCCAAAATCGTCGCGGGTAGCATCGCCCTTGCGGTATACGATCCGGTTGCCGTTGTAATATTTTTTCAGGATGAGGGAACCCGTCTCCACGGCTTCAGGAAGGTCGAGGATGGTAGCCTTCAGCGACGGATACTTTTCGCAGAACGCTGCGGCATAGATCCCGTGCGCACCACCCACGTCCAGCATAGCAGAAGCGCCCGACAGATCGGGGGCCATGGCCACAGCAGTTTTTGAGAAACTGCGCGCCAGGCACTCCATACCTTCCATGTACAGCTTCCATTCTACGGGTCCAAACGACTCATGGAACCGGACGCTGGCACCCGTCTTGAGAAAAACGTCCAGGTGATCCATCCACTGCCAGGCAATGCGGTTGAATTCCTGCTGCGGGGCAACACCGGAGGCGCTGTCTTTCAGGCACCACTTGCGCGACAACCGGGTGAGGCTGTAACGCTCATCGTGGTAACGCAGATACCCGGCGGCTACCAGCACTTCGAGCAGGCTTCTCAACGCCCGCTGATCAAGACCCGCGGTGGTTGCTATAGTATGGAGCGTTTGTGGCCCACGCTTCATCGTTTCGAAGATCTCCAGGTTAAAGGCACTGAGGATGGCGCGCGAGAACACAAAATACACCTGCGTATGAACCAGCGGCACAGGCGCCAGGTTAGCTTTCAGCGCCAGCCATTCGAGAAGATTTTCTGCCAAGGGACCGATGTTCATGATGCCAGATATGGTGTGTGACAGCTGAACGGGTTAAAATCCCTATACCAGCATTGGACGGGTTAGTCGTCGGACCACTGCCTTGCGCGCGGGCCGGGGCGCAGTGGTCTGACGACGATGCTCCTTCGGAGAAATTCAATCCAGCAAATACTTTAAATCCGGTTTAATCCTGTCCATCCAACAAATCCTTTAATCCTGGTTAAAATTCACTATATTCGTTCAGAACAACAATGTCCGGAAGTACGGGTTCCGGATTCTATAGCTAAATAAGAGCCCGCCCCAAAAGGGCGGGTTTTCTTTGACCAGGATTGACCAGGATTTACAGGATTAACAAGATTTACAGGATTGATTGGATGATGATTTTGAGGATTCGCGGGATTAGTCGAAAAAGACTTCTGTGAACTCGAACTTGCTGCCGTCGAACAGGCCTTTGTCGCTCAGCTTGAGTGTGGGGATCACGAGCAGCGCCATGAATGAGAGGGTCATAAAGGGTGCGCTGAGGGTACTTCCCATGGCTTTGGCCATCCTGTCGATCTCCTTGTATTGCCGGGCGATCTCGT
>NZ_JAHESF010000110.1 GCF_018598225.1 Chryseosolibacter histidinae
CTTCTGCTTCACGCGCTTGACGGCCAGCGGCTGACCTTCAATTTCCCAAGCTGGTCACTATCCGCGGAAATGTTCTGTTATCTTGCTTTTCCTGTGGTCGTCCTCCTCGCTGCTCAGCGTAAGTCACTCGTTCTGGCGCTCATCGTGATCCTCACGGCGGCCAACAGCGTCTATGCTGCCACCACTGGGACCGGACCATGGGCGGAATGGATCAACAAGGGCGGTGTGTTCAGGGCGCTTCCCGGATT
>NZ_JAHESF010000111.1 GCF_018598225.1 Chryseosolibacter histidinae
CCGCCCCCCCCCCCCGCCCCTTTGTTTTTTCATTCACAAGTGGCATTCGGACATTGCCTCTTGTCTGGTGGGCTCTGAGATGTGTATTAGATTGAGTCTTGGCCAGGTCAGGCAAGACCGTGATCGTGGTCACCCATGAGCGGGAGTTCTCCTGTCTCATATACACATCACACGCTGCCCACGCAGTTGGATGTGTAGATCTCCGAGGTCGCCGTATCATTAAAAAAAACAATGACGGGCGGGGGGG
>NZ_JAHESF010000112.1 GCF_018598225.1 Chryseosolibacter histidinae
TGCCGGACTTCATGCCGACTTTTCTACAACTGGCAAAAGCAGAGTATCCGGCGCAATACGACAACCGCACGATCACCCCGATGCAAGGCACCAGCCTGCTCACGGCGCTGACACAGGGCACGGAGAAGACTGACCGTACATTGTATAATGAGCACTTCAACGCGCGCTACGTGCGCAACGGTGATTGGAAGCTGGTGTCAACGGCGCGCGATACTACGTGGCACTTGTACAAGATTAAAGAAGAT
>NZ_JAHESF010000113.1 GCF_018598225.1 Chryseosolibacter histidinae
GGATGTACGCGCGGATCCACCAGGCGGCGTACGAGGAGAGCTTGACGCCGCGGTACGGGTCGTAGCGCTTCACGGCCTGCCTCAGGCCGATGTTCCCCTCCTGGATGAGGTCCATGATGTTCTTGTAGGCGCGCCGGTACTCGTACGCGAGCTTGACCACGAGCCGCAGGTTCGCCGTCACGAGCCGCGCGGCGGTCGCGACGTCCTGCGTCTTCGAGTACTTGACCGTCAGCTCCTTCTCC
>NZ_JAHESF010000114.1 GCF_018598225.1 Chryseosolibacter histidinae
GCGGCGCCCCCCGGCCTCGAGGTCCTGCGGGATGTCGCGGTCGCGGCTGCGCCGCGGCGGCGGCTCGGCGTCGAGCCCCTGGCGGAGGCCGTCCATCACCGCGCCCCCCCCGAACGGCGGGCGGCCGGCGAGCAGCGCGGGTAGGGTGGCGCCCAGGCCGTAGACGTCGGTCCGCCGGTCGAGGGAGCGCACCCTGCCGGCCGCCTGCTCGGGGGCCATGTACGCGGGGGTCCCGAGCAA
>NZ_JAHESF010000115.1 GCF_018598225.1 Chryseosolibacter histidinae
ACGGTTAACCCTCTTCCGACGGGTCTTGCTGTAACCACAGCAGCATCGGCGGTTTGTTACGGCACTTCAACCAATATTCAGATCGCCGGCAGCCAGGCTGGCGTTACTTACCAGCTTCGCAACGATGCTGGTGACATAGCGATCGGCTCTCCGGTAGCAGGCACAGGTGGACTGATCAACCTCCCGACAGGCAACCTGACCGCGAGCACGACCTTCAATGTACTGGCCATCACCACTGC
>NZ_JAHESF010000116.1 GCF_018598225.1 Chryseosolibacter histidinae
TGAATGGACTGTATATTCTGTAGGTGGAGGGACTATAGCAGAAGAAGGCCAAAGAAACAGTAAAAGCAATAGTATATATCACTTAGATACTATGGATGAGATAGTAAAATGGTGCAAAGAAAATAATAAGACTTTGGTAGATTTTGTGTTGGAATGTGAACCAAAAGACATAAAAGATTATATAAAAACTATAAAAGATGCTATGAGAAAATCTATTGATGATGGACTAAGTACAGATG
>NZ_JAHESF010000117.1 GCF_018598225.1 Chryseosolibacter histidinae
GGAAGGAGAGCGCATGCCGCGCAGCATCTGGAAAGGGAGTATCAGCTTCGGGCTCGTGCAGATCCCGGTGGCCCTCTACCCTGCAGAGGAGCCCAACGAGCTCCACTTCACGCAGCTCGACAAGCGGAACATGCCGCCGATCCGCTACGAGCGCGTGAACCGGGAGACGGGGGAGCCGGTGAGCTGGGACGATATCGTCCGTGGCTATCCGTACGAGAAGGGCGAGTATGTCGTGA
>NZ_JAHESF010000118.1 GCF_018598225.1 Chryseosolibacter histidinae
CCCTTTTTTTTTTTAATCCTCCGCCGACCACCTAGAGCAACACAGCCAACTTCGGCGCCAGCGTCATTTGTTTTTAAGAGCAAGGCCTGAGGCGCATATTCAAGAAATAATAACTTGGCAGTCCGGCCATTGATACAAGATCCTTAAAGGTCAGTCTCTTATACACAACTCCGAGCCCCCCAGCCAAGAGGCAATCGGGGTGGGCGGCGGTGGGGGGGAAAAAAAAAAGGGGGGG
>NZ_JAHESF010000011.1 GCF_018598225.1 Chryseosolibacter histidinae
CCTGTAGCCGTGATGGTAGCAAATACATTGAAGGTCGTGTTCGCCGTCAAATTGCCTGTCGGGAGATTGATCAGTCCGCCTGTGCCTGCTACCGGTGAGCCGATCGCTATGTCACCAGCATCGTTGCGAAGCTGATAAGTGACACCGCTTTGGCTTCCCGCGATCTGGATATTGGTTGAAGTGCCGTAACAAACCGCCGATGCTGCTGTGGTTACAGCAAGACCCGTCGGAAGAGGGTTAACCGTAAGCGTGGCTGCGTTGCTCGTCACAGGACAGTTCGGTGTCGCACTTGTCTCCGTCACCACTACATCAAAATTCCCACCAACGCCTGCTACACTGCTAATCGTCAGCGTTGATGTGTTCACGCCGCTGTAAACTCCTGCATTGGTCAGGTTTACTCCGTTCCTTCTCCACTGATAGGTAAGCGTGGTGCCAGTAGCTGCAACCGTGAACGTCGTTCCGTTATCTGCACATTGCGTTACACTTACAGGATGTGATGTGATCGCTGGCGCAGGATTGATCGTTACATTAATGTTATCGGTTGCTGTAATCCCATTCCCATCCCTGATCGTTACAGTATACGTGTTGTTCACCGATGGTGTAACCGTCGGATTAGACACTGTGGTAGCACTCAGTCCGGCGGCAGGAGTCCATGAATAAATAATGGTCGGGTCGCCGCCAGTAACAGTAGTCGTCAACGCTATCGATCCACCCGGACAAAGCTGGGCTGTAGCACCCTGATCGATCGAAACGGTAGGGCTCGCTCCCCTGATCCCAGTAAAGACAGAAGTCAGGCCTGCAGTCAGCGCCACGCCCGTATACTCCAGCTCATTATTGGCAGCATCAACAACAAAACCAGTTTTTACCCACGGGTTGGTGGTCTGATTGAATGCACCTTCCAGTGTTGCTGCTCCGAGGTTGGCTTCAATGCCACTGATATCGGCATTCAGATAAGTGCCCGTAACATCCACCTGACAATTCGTGATCGCAGATTGCTCGATGGCCCAGTACCGGGTCAAAAAATTGGCTGCACTGGCGTTGGACGAATGTTTGGCATCCACCACGGATGCAGCAATGTAAGCGTTGGCACCAAACGCCGTACCGGTGACAGTCACTGCTACCGGCGAATACTCGATCATACCTGTATTATCACCGATCGGGAAAGTGAACGCTCCTCCAGCGGTGAATTCTTTCCGCACCTCACTGCCTGAAGCAATGATAAATCTTGAAGCACCCGCACCTGTGATCACCGCAGAGGGTCCAAGCGTCAGCACATAACCACCCAGGTTCAAATGACCGCTGGTCATCGTCAGCTGATCGTTGACAGCAAGATCGCCATCCAGCAAAGCCTGTCCGCTCAACTGATTGATGCCCAGGTTCTGATAGGGAGTAGCGAAGATGGGCTGGCTGGCGCCAGTATAATTGACAGTATTGTCTGAAGCTGTTGCATCCAATGCTGTGAGCGATGTCGTTCCTCCGATATTCAGTATTGCATTGGGTTCCTGAATCAATGTTCCGGATCCGCTGAGAGAGGTACTAACCGTCAGCGTGTTGGTATTGGCAAGGATGCCTGATACCACAACCCTGGGAATCGAAAAAGAGCCCGTGAGGAAACGCGTGTTGTTGAAAGTGTTAACGCCTGAACCCGCGTTAAAAACGTTGTTATTCGTAATGCCTCCTCCAAAAGTCACGTCAGCATTTGCGCTGTTGTTCCAGCTTGCTCCTGCGTCAATGGTCACCAGACCGGTAAACGTCTTGACGCCCACGGCCGATGAGATCGCCAGGGTTCCTGCTATGGAAGTGGTACCCGTTACGGTGAGGTTGAAACCTGCCGCCGTAAAAGTGGTTCCCGCTCCCACGGAAAGATTACCTGCAATGGTGGTTGAAACTCCTGTGCTGGTATTGGTGGCACCCGTAGTAACAACGTTGTTCAGTGTTGTAGCCGCGCTGCCGCCAATTGTTTGCGTCACACCATTGAATGTCACCGTTCCATCGTTGTGGTCGAAGGTGTCATTATTCGTAAGATCCGAAGCCAGGGTCAGCGAGCCGGAGCTGGTCGGCGCAATCAATGTGCCTCCGTTGATGGTAAGTCCATCAAGGGTAACGGCATTGTCATCGAAGCTCAGTGTTCCATTGCCGGCTTTTGTGAGATCGGCACCCGGCGCGGAAAGCGCACCTCCAACGGTAAGGGCATTGGCAGATACAGTAACCTGTCTGCTGGCACCCATGGTCACAACACCAGTGCCTAGGTTCAATGCGTTTGTTCCCGTAAAGGTGAAGTCTGCATTCCAGGTCTGCGGGTTGTTATTGCTGAGGGTAATGGTGCCCCCGCTGGTATTATCGATGGTACCGCCATTGATGACCAGTGTTCCTGACCCGATGGCGGTGGCGTGACCGATGTTAAGGGTTCCGTCCGATAAAGTTGTGGCACCACTGAAGGTGTTTGCGCCGGAGAGCGTCCACGTTCCTGTGCCTGTCTTCGTTACGGCGCCTGTATTGCTGATCACACCGGAGACCTCACCGTCAGCTGTGCCGTCGAGCGTGAGCACAAAACCTCCGGTGTCGATATTCCCGGTCACATCGATCGTTCCTGAATTTGCAATGATACTACCGGCACCCGCGAGTGTGATGGCGCCGCTGTATGTGACACCCGTAACCGAACCATTGATCAGCGATCCGCCATCGAGCGTAAGCGGTACAGCAGATATAAAAGTGAAGCCGTTAAGATCGAGGGTGGCACCGGCATTGATGGTGACAGACAACGCATTTGAAAGCGCATCTACGGTTATGACATGGGCGCTGGTGATAATGACATCATCATTAGCATCTGGAATACCATCCGTGTCTCCATCGGGAGTACCTCCTATTGTCCAGCTTCCGGTGTCGTTCCAGTTGCCCGAAGCGTTAGAGGTATATGTGGCCTGGGCCGAGACTTCGGTGGCCAATGCCAGGAGCATCATCGCGCCCAGCGTTCGTAAACTATTCCGAAAGAAAAAATGTGTAAAGACTGTTTTCAAATCGTTGCTGTTAATGCGTACAACATTTTAACAGCGGGCCTTCCGCGGTCTGCCAGGCCGGGCAATCCGGCTGGAAAACTTTCCCTGAACGGGAAATGAATTAAAGTTTTCTCAGGATGAGGGTTCCTTCCGGTGAGCTGCTTCCTTAAAATATAAATGAAAAACCCCGAAAACAGGGACATTAACAGACCTGATCTGTAAATTTTGGGGACTCCAGACATAGGTAAGGCAGCCAACTATCGGTTATATTTTTGTTTTTCCGATTAGGTAACCTTGCAAGATAAATGTTTTAACATTTAATCCTGCAGGCGTCCTGAGGAATTGAGCTTAAAAAGAGCCATTTTGGTCTGATTGTCTCCTATCCCTACAGTACCTAATACAATTATCTTTCCGTTCGGTAATTCTTGAACCGCCGCAGCTTTGTCATTCTCCTCCTCCGATCCAAGGCTTACCGACCACTGCAGTCTCGCGCTCTGATCGATCTTCGTAAGCCAGATATTGGTCGTTCCCACACTTCTCAGCTCGTTCGCCAACAGGAAATATCCGCTGGGTGCCGCAACTGATGGCGCAGCAGACACCGCATCGAGGGTTCTGTTCTCAATTGAAATATCTTCGTCCAGCTGCACATCATCAATAGAGTTGAAACGAAGTGGTGAGCGCAGCTTGGAGACCTGCAGCGTTGTGGCTCCCGTGTTGCTCGTTTTTGTTCCTATGATCAGGTATCCTTCACCCAGTGCTGCGGGCACTTTGCAGACGAAAGAGGAACGTGTATCCTGGTTGAACTGCCCCAGGTATCCCACATTGCTGCTCACGATCCCGCCTCCGCTGATAGAATAATATTGCATGTTGATCTTGCCGATCTGATTGCCGGGATGATCCTGGTTCGACGATCCGAAGACATAAAACCTGTCATTCGTAGACTGGATCACTTTGGTACCGAAGTCCAGCTTGCCTGTAGCGCCGTAGAACTCGTACCAGTTAGGATCAAATTTCAGGCTGGCATTGCACCTGAAGTGAAAGATATTGGAAAATGCATCCGGGTCTACGGTGCTTACCCTGGCGGTGTCATGCTGTGTTGAACCTGTGATGATAAAACCACCATCCAGCAGCGGTGTTACCGAACGGGCATTGTCATTTTTCATGTTGCCCGAGCCATAGGTAACGCTGTCTATGGCTTGTCCCTCGGCAGTGATCCTGATGAGCTTCACGTCAAGGTTATCGGGGCCATTCTCCACTGTGGCCAGGATCACAAAATTGCCATCACTGATCGGCTCTATGTCTTTCGCTTCTGTTACCTGTAAAGCATCTCCAAACTTTTTTTGCCAGAGGATCTTGCCCTCACTGTCTGCTTTTACCAGGTAGATCCGTTTGGTCACACCCAGCATTGAATTTCCCAACAGCAGAAAATTGCCATCATCGAGCGCGACAAGGTCGACACCGCTTTGATCGCCGTCACCGCCGTAGAGCTTCATGAAAAAATTCTTCTCCGGAGACGGGATGTTGCTGTCTGTATCACACGCTGCCAGCAGTACCGAGCAAATGACCGCGATAAGGGTAATATAAATTCTCGATCGCATCATCTTTTCAATTGTTTCATCACAGATCCTGTTCGCGCCCGTTTCAGCTCGCGGGGTTTATAGAGTGGCCGCAAAAAACCGAAGGAGACCATCACGTTGTCGAGCCGGAAAAGATCATCCACGTGGGCGAATCGCACTGCCGCCTCCTGGTCTGTCACAAATCCATTGGAAATAGGATTGGCATCTGCATCGGTATAACTCCCCGACACAGAAGCAATGTTCTTCAGGCCCATGCTGTACCGTACATCGATGAAGATAAAATCAAGTCCGATCTTGATCTTGGTGCCTCCCCCGACGAGGATGGATTGGTTGAACCGGTTCCGCCTGTTCAAAAAATCGAACGTAGGACTTTCCTCACGGGCATCTTCCCTCCTTCCGTCATCGCCGGCCTCTCCGCTGCTGAGCACAGGGCGGTTATTGCTTAATGTTATGTTCGCTTTATCCCTGACAAGGTACTCAACGGAATATCCCAGGTAGGCATAAGGTCTGTATTTGCCCTTGTTATCTCCGTACATTACCGTGAGCGGAATACTGAGCCAGTTCTGCCGATCGATCAGTTGTTTGGAGTCCTGCTCGAAATAATTCACAGTTTGATGCTGATAGGTTACCAGGGAGTAGACCGCTTCCATGCGGGCCTGGATCCTGTCCGTGAAATTGTAGTCGCCGCCAATTCCCGCCTGGTACCCGATCTTCAGGTTGTAATCCTCCTTTACACCAGGTTCCGCAAAAACATCGCGATCATAGATTACCCGGGGCATGGTGATGTTGGATCCCATTTTTACCATCCATGAAAAAATGGGCGTGGCTGTAAATTTTTTGCTCAGGTAGATCACATCGATGGCGTGCAAAGCTGTGTCTGTCTGAAACTCAGGATTTGCCCTTAAAAGTGAAAGGTAACTTTGCCTGGCGCTGATGGGATCGTCAAGCAACAGGTAAGCTTGCGTGAGCAGCAGATAAGCACGCTGGCTTTGCTCTTTGGTGAATTGTTCGAGGCACGGGCTTAGTACCGAGGGAATGGTGTAGAAATGACCGCTGTTAAATTCCTCCAGCGCCCTGTTAATGGTCACTTCACAATCATCGTTCTGTGCAACCAAACGGCTGGCGCAAAACATGAGCATAAGCAAAGGCAGACATCGTTTTCTTATGGCCATGGGGATCAATGATCGTTTATGAGCGGGTTGATGCAGGTATATTCATACTTGATGTCTGCGTCACCCACATATTTTTTCCATTCTTCCTGGGTCATGTTGCGTTTCAGCATGGGGCAGATCTGTTCTGCCAGCAACGCAGGGTCTGTGGGCCACACCCTGATCTCAGATTCGCTGCAGGTAGCGATCAGGTATTGTGAACCCGGTGAAAAAGCAATATCCCAAATAAAACCGCTGTTGTTATCCATGATGATGGGCAGGTCTTCCGGGCGGTCCAGCAACCACAGCAGCAAACGCCTGTCAGCGCCGGCACTGGCCAGCAACTTGCCGTCGGGACTGAACTCGATGTCGTTCACGCCAGCCCTGTGCCCTGTGAACTGCCGTACTTCGCCCGTGGCAAGATCGTAGGTCCTTACAAGACCGCGTTTGTTGGTCACATCGTCTACGCCATACGCCAGGAACTTACCGTCAGGACTGAATTTCACAGAAAGTATCCGAAGGGTGCTGTCCTCCTGAAGCACTTCGAAAGCGCTGGTTTGAAGGTCGAGCATGATCACCTGGCCCGACCATGTGGCACCGGCAAGCTTTTTTCCGTCTGCGCTGATGTTGAAGCTCTTGATCTCGAAGGGTAATGAAGCCAGTGATCTGACAGCTCCCGTCTTGTGATTTACCAGGGAGAGTGTGTTGCCGGCGCTGGAAACGATGAATCCCGAGCCATCGGGCATGAACTCAAGGTCGTTGGTAGCGCCCTGGAATCCCCTCACGGTAAGCGAAGGGCGGGTACCGGTACCGTTAAGGTCATACACCTGCACATAGCTCGAATCGCTTCCGTTCACCAGGTACCGTTCGTCTTTGCTGAGCGCTATGGCTTTACCGAGATGGGGTGTGCTGAAGCCAGTCGGCGTCGCTTTCAATGCCTTGTAGTCGCCTTTCAGGATCCTTCCATCGGCGCCTGATGTGTAAAACGTGCTGTTGCTGGCCGAGACGGCAACGGATTTGATGTGAACATGTGGGGGGCCCTGCACCTTAATGGCGTTGTAGGTCAGGTTCCTGAGCTTGGTGAGCGCTGAATACAGACCTTCATAGATGTACGGGTCATAGGATTTGCCGTTGTTCCGCTTGTGAAAATTATAACCCTGCATGGCCAGCAGTCCCGCCAGTATTTCATCGTCTGTTTCCTGCACCGATTTGGTAGACAGGTTCTGGGCGATGGCCAGCACATAGAGCTGATTGGCTTTTGCCAGGTTCTGTTCGGCGCGGGAGTACTGGAACTGTGCCTTTCCACGCTGCACCTGTGCTGTATCGCGCTGGATGTTAGCTTCGATCAGGTTATCCTCAGCCTGTTTCTTGGCAATACTGGCTTCGCGAAGCGCTACCCGCAACTGTCCCAGTGCTTCTTCAACCTGGTTCAGGGCTTTGGCGCGATCGGCCTCGCGCTGCATGGCCAGGTTCTTTTGCTTCTCGGCTTCCACCCTGCTGCTCTCGGCAAGCTCTGTCTGCTTTTCCGCTTCAAGTCGCTGGGCGTCTGCAATGATGCGCTGGCTATCGGCCGCGATCTTCTGGATATACGCCAGCACAAAAAACACGATGGCCACCACAAAGGCGGCACCGAGGATCACGGCTGTGGCCCGCGTTCTGCGAAGCACACGCCGTTGCATCATTTCCTGGTTCTTTAATTCCGCCTCATAGGTGATGCGGCTTGTATCCAGGAACACGATGGCCCGTTCAAAGGTCTCATCATAACGCTGTGCCCACTCGCGGGTAGGGCGTTGCTTTTTCTGCCAGTTGAGCGCCAGCTGCAGGTCGGGTGGCCGCCAGAGACCGGTTTTTCCGATCTGGTACATGGCTGCGGCCTCCGAAAGCCTTTTGTACATCTGGGCCGATTCAAACTCTTCGTCAACCCAGGTATTCAACCGCTTCCATATACGCATCAAGCTTTCGTGTGAAAGCTCGATCATGGAATCGTTGTTCAGCGGCACGTTGGCGGCGGGCATCAGCAATGAACGCCCCGGTTTGCGGAAGTGGTTGATCACAAACACCACATCTTCTTCTTCCGCTTCTGCCAGCTCGGTGACCAGGCCAAGGCGCGCGGGCCTGCGCATACCTTTGTTGTCCTGGTTCTTTTCTGTGATATTCTTGAAAAGGATCTCGGCGATCTCTTTCTGCTTCGTATTGAGCTCGTCGTAGGCTTCGTTGGCGTGCTGGGAAAGGGCTTCGTGGATCCTTCCTACGGCGTTATAGTGACGGATATCGATGGGCTCACCGGGCTCGCGGTTGGCGACCCAGTAATCCCAGGTGCGCATGAGGGCGTGCTGCAGAATGGGAAGCTGATCCTGGTCGTTGCCTACATCCGTGAGCAACCGCTTGACCAGGCGTTGTGAGATCTTTCCACCCCCTACCGCTGTGGGGCCTTCGATGATCATCTTTTTCTGTTCACGCGTCATCTGCGGAACGAGGTAGTTGCTGTGGTTGATGAGCTCGGTCAGTGCCGGAAACACGGAGCAGTTTCCGATGAAGTCAGACCGCATGGTCAGCGCTACGTATACGGGGATCTTAGTCTGTGCCACAGCGGTGAGCACCAGGTTCACATAGAGCTGTGCCTCGTTCAGGGCCTCTTCCGTTCCTACGTTCTCGCGGAAGCGGAAGATCTCTTCAAACTGATCTACCAGGAAGAATACGTTCTCGCCGTTCTGGTTCTGCAGATACCGTGATACTTCGATAAGGCCTTGCGGACCACTGCGCAGCACGGAACCGATAATGGGTTTATGGATGATCTTGTCTTCTTCCTGGATGCGGCCAGTAGTTACCAGGTGCTCGACGATGGCTTCGGTGAGGTTGTCCATCGGAGCGCTTCCGGGGCGCACGATGATGGCGGTCCAGTTAGGGCCTGTCTGGGTCATAAAACCGCCATAGAGCACGGGAATGAGACCGCAGTACATCAATGATGATTTACCACTTCCGGAGTAACCCATCACGGTTACGAAGCGGTTTTCGGCAAGTTTTACGAGGATTTCATCGGCCTGGCCCTCACGGCCAAAGAAAAGATGGCATTCGTCAAGGGAAAAAGGCCTGAGTCCAGGGAATGGGTTACCGCCCCTAAGTTCAATATCAAGATGAACTTCGGGTGACCTTTTCCCGTAATCCCCGGATGATAGGGGTTGTTTCAACATAGCCGCCTTTTTCGAACTTGAAAGATAACTAATTGAAGTTTATATACTGTGATCTATACTCAGAAATGACTAAAAAATATTAAATCTAAATTATAATAACCTTAAAAGAACACGTTTTTTAAGTTATAGAAATTTGCCATAAAAACAAAAAAGGGGCGTAAAGGCCCCTGATTTTGTAAGTCGATTTTTTACTGAATTATTTTACTTTATTAACCACTGCGGTAAAGGCTTCAGGGTGGTTCATGGCCAGATCGGCCAGAACTTTCCGGTTCAGGTCAATGCCTGCCTTTTTCAATTTGCCCATCAGTTCGGAATAAGACAATCCATGGATTCTAGCTCCTGCATTGATCCTTTGAATCCAAACTGCTCTGAACTCTCTTTTCTTTTGTTTCCTGTCGCGGTAGGCATATACCAATCCTTTTTCGATGGCATTTTTTGCTACCGTCCACACGTTCTTTTTACGGCCAAAGAAACCTTTGGCCAGCTTCATGATGCGTTTGCGTTTTGCCCTGGAGGCAACGTTGTTTACTGATCTTGGCATTTCATTTCATTTTTTGATCGTTGGCGTCCGTCATTGCTGAAGGATCTTAGGGGCCAAAAACCGGGTTAAACATTTAAACCATTAGAGGATAAGCATCGCTTTCACGTTGTTCATATCCGACTTCTTCACAAGGGATTTGTTTCCAAGCCTTCTTTTCTGCTTGGTCTCCTTCTTGGTCAGGATGTGGTTCTTGAACGCACGTTTATGCTTGATCTTTCCTGTGCCGGTAACCTTGAAGCGCTTCTTGGCACCGGACTTTGTCTTTAATTTAGGCATTGTGTATAAATTATGATCGACTTACTTCTTTCCTACTTTCGGCATCAGCAGCATGCTCATCCGCTTACCTTCCAGGCGCGGCATGGCCTCTACTTTACCGAACTCTTCCAGTGACTGTGCAAATTTCAATAAGAGGATCTCTCCCCTCTCTTTGTACACAATAGAGCGGCCGAAAAAGGTTACCGTTGCCTTTACCTTGGATCCATCCTGCAAAAAGCCGGAAGCATGTTTTACCTTGAAGTTAAAATCGTGCTCTTCCGTGTTCGGGCCAAAGCGGATCTCCTTGATCACCACCTTCTGTGTTTTGGCCTTGATCTCTTTCTGCTTTTTCTTCTGCTCGTACTTGAACTTCGAATAATCTACCACTTTGCAAACCGGTGGGTCTGCATTGGGTGATATTTCTACGAGGTCCAGGTTTTGTTCCTGGGCAAGTTTTATTGCCTGATGAATCGGGTAAACATCAACTTTAATGTTTTCGCCTACCACCCGCACGCGGGGAGCTGTGATGCGCTCGTTGATGCGATAAGGCTCTTCCGGTTTTTGCGGCCCTCGTCTCATGGGTCGGCCAAAACCTCCTGGTCTACTGTTACTGCTACTGTTAATACTCTTTAAATTTAGATCCTACAAAAAAACATAGCCTGCCCACAGGTGGGCAGACCGGGGTGCAAATATCGTTAATAATTTTAATTTATTACAACTGGAAAGGCTTTCAGGGCTTTAAAATGATTCTCGCCCGGTTCGCATGACCGCCCTTAAGGTTAAGGAGCAGCGCATTCCACTTTAAAATTGTTCACAAACTCGTCCAAAGAAACGCTTCCCTGGTCGCCCTGGCCGTGTTTTCGCACCGCTACCCTGTTCTCGGCGGCTTCCCGCTCTCCCACGATCAGCATAAACGGGATCTTTTTGGTCTCCGCATCCCTGATCTTGCGGCCGATCTTTTCGTCGCGATCATCCAGTAATCCCCTGATATCCTGTGCTTTCAGCGCATCAAATACCTTGGCGGCATAGTCGTTGAAACGTTCGGAGATCGGCAGCACGGCAATTTGATCGGGCGCCAGCCACAACGGGAAGTTGCCGGCACAGTGTTCGATCAGCACCGCCACAAAACGCTCCAGCGAGCCAAAAGGTGCCCGGTGGATCATTACCGGCGTATGTCTCTGGTTATCAGACCCTACGTACTCCAGCTCAAAACGCTGGGGCAGGTTATAATCTACCTGAATGGTACCGAGCTGCCAGCTTCTGCCAAGCGCATCTTTCACCATAAAGTCCAGCTTCGGACCATAGAATGCAGCTTCTCCCTCCACGGCCACGGTCTTCAGCCCGCGTTCGTCGGCAGCTTCCTGAATTTCTTTTTCAGCCTTATCCCAAAGATGGTCCTGCCCGATGTATTTCTGCTTGTTGGCGGGATCCCTTAACGATACCTGAGCAGTATAGTTATCAAATCCCAGCGACTTGAACACATGCAGCACCAGGTCTATCACCTTGATGAACTCATCCTTTACCTGATCGGGACGGCAAAAGATGTGGGCATCGTCCTGTGTAAAGCCCCTCACCCGGGTAAGGCCGTGAAGCTCGCCGCTTTGCTCATACCGGTACACCGTCCCGAATTCGGCCAGGCGGATCGGAAGGTCGCGGTAAGAACGGGGTTTGGTTTTATAGATCTCGCAGTGGTGCGGACAGTTCATAGGCTTCAGCAGGAACTCCTCGTTCTCGTCAGGGGTATGGATCGGCTGAAACGAATCCTTACCGTACTTCTCGTAGTGTCCGGAGGTCACGTACAATGACTTGCCGCCAATGTGCGGGGTCACCACGGGATCATATCCTGCCCTGACCTGTGCCTTGCGCATGAACTGCTCGAGGCGCTCACGCAGGATGGTACCTTTCGGCAGCCACAACGGTAGCCCCATACCAACTTTCTCGGAGAACGCAAACAGCTCCAGCTCTTTACCAAGCTTGCGGTGGTCGCGTTTTTTGGCTTCTTCCATCAGGTGGACGTACTCATCCAGCTCTTTCTGCTTGGGGAAAGTGATACCGTAGATACGGGTCAGCATCTTGTTCTTCTCGTCGCCCCTCCAGTAAGCTCCGGCAACGTTGGTAAGCTTCACAGCCTTGATAAAACCTGTATGCGGAATGTGCGGTCCCTTGCAAAGATCTACGAAATTGCCTTGCTGGTAGAAGGTTATGCTTCCATCCTGCAGGCCGCTGATGAGCTCGATCTTATACGGATCTGCTTTTTTGTTAAAGTAGTCAAGGGCTTCGGTTTTGCTGACATCCTTGCGTACGTAGGCGCTGTCTTTCTTCGCCAGCTCTTTCATCTTGTTCTCAATGGCCACAAGATCACCCTCGCCGAAGGTACGGTCTCCAAGATCTACGTCATAATAGAAGCCACTGTCAATGGCCGGACCAATGCCGAATTTCACGCCCGGATAAAGGGCTTCCAATGCCTCTGCCAGCAAGTGTGCCGATGAGTGCCAGAACGTGGTTTTGCCGCTTTTGTCGTTCCAGGTCAGGATCTTGACCGACGCGTCATTGGTGATGGGGCGTGCAAGATCCCAGACCTCTCCATTCACTTCAATGGCCAGGGCATTTCGGGCCAGTCCTTCGCTGATGCTCAAGGCAATGTCAGCACCTTTAACACCTTGCGGATATTCACGCTGGCTTCCGTCCGGAAGAGAAATCTTTACGTTCATGGTCTGTCAAATACAAAATTCAGGGCACAAATATGCGGAAAGAAGCTTAAAGCAGAAAGCCCCGGGCCGAAACCTTAGGCAGAAAGCGGAAACTGTGTTTGGCTTACAGGGTGAACTGGAAGCTGAGGAACACGCCAAACTTGCGGGGCGCCGGTTCATCGGGCTCGCGTTCGAGATACGTAAGCCTGTGAATGAAATCCACGCGCAGGAACTTGAAGATGTTTTCCACGCCGTAGCCCATTTCAACGTATGGTTTCCCGGGCGACAGGAATCCCACGGGCAGGGTTTCTTCGCCATTACTGTTGGTAGCTGCTATAAGATCGCGGTTTTCCTGGGCCATGCCGCCATAAATGACGTTGGCGGTGCCTACAAACCTCCACTTGAGCTTGCGCATGAGCGGCACCCGGTTGAGCAGCAATCCCTCGAAATGATGCTGATACTGGAGGGAGGCAAACCGGTCGCTGATGAACTCACCATAATCCATCAGGTTGTAGGTGACCATGGCGTAAATGGGAGTCTGGTTGCCCAGGTGCAGCGAAAGCAGCGGGTAGGGCAAGGTATTGAACACATATTCGCCGGTAAGGTTCATGTAACCGGTGCCCAGGGGGCCAAAACGGATACGTTTGGTTACCGTCATCCGCAGCTTATCATAATCGAAATCGCTGCCCGCCACTCCTTTGAATCCGTGGGTATACCGCAGGATGATCACGGGCCAGCGTGTGGTACCGAGACTCAATCTTTCGTTATCGTTCATGATGAACAGCTCATCACGCGCATACTTCGATTCGATGATCACTTCGGCGGTCTCGTAGGTATTCAGGATGGCCGATGATGCTGGTTCTTCCGGATTCTCGTAATAGCCAAAGCTGAACACGGGTTTGAAGGTGGTGTATCGCACGGCTGTGCGCTGGGTAAAGCCCCTGAACAGCTCACGCTGGAAATTGAAACGCGATTCGTCGAAATAATAACCGCGCCGGAATACGCCGAAACGTTGCGCTGCCAGAAAAAGATAGTTGTCGGCCAGGCTTTCGTCGTCGATCCCTACCCTGCCCAGGTCGCTTCTCACCCTCAGGCTGGCGGTTGTCCATCGCTCGCGCGACAAAATGCGCTGCACAAAACCCGAGTACTTTACCTTCTCATCATCGAAGCCATAACCGATGCTGCCTCCGAACACCCATTTGTTGCTGAACTCGATGCTTGTTTTGGCACCACCCTGCAACCTGAAACCCTCCACGTTGTTGAATGCAAAAAGGGAGATGTAAGGCCCGAGGTGAAACTTGCCCGTGTAATAGTAACCGTTCACGGCGATCTTGATGATATCGGTATAGGTTTTCACCACAGGGATATTCTGCAGTGTATCGATCATCTTGTACACGTTCTTCTCGGTCTCCGTGAGGGGCTCATGCCGCAGTGTATCCCAATATTCCTCTTGCTCGAACTGTCGTGCATCTTCGGCCATCACGATCTGGTGCTCATAAAAAGATGGCTCGTACGGTTTGTTGACCACCACATTTTTGTTGGATGTGTAAAATTTCGCCAGCATGCCTGCTGAAAACTTGGTGAGCTCGCTGACATCCACCAGCACACGGTTCTTCACGGGGATCCATGGGCCTTCAGATGTTGGTTCGAGCTCTTGCTGGATCCTTATTTTTTCGATGAAGTTGAGGTTGGCCTGTCGTCCTACGGCGGCATCGATCTGCTTCAGCGCCCATTCCTTTTTGGTGATCCAGATCGTTCCTGTAAAGGCAAGGTCTTGCGGGCTTCTGGGCGAATAATCGAGCCTGTAACAGAAGTCATCGCCGATGTAAACACTGTCTGTAAGATCGTAGTTGTAATACAATCTCCATCCGTCTGCGATGGGCGATACAAAATCCTTGCTCACGATGTTGAGCCAGTTCTGATAGAAATTGTACTCCTGGAAAGAAGTGCCCACGAATTGTGTGATCAGCGTGCCGTCCTGGATACCGAGACCGTTGATCTTCGACTTGAGGATGTTCTCATAACGAAGCTGCGGGCTATCGCGGAAGTAGAACTTTGAAACACTTTCGGATATGAACAGCGGGAGAATGGGTTTTCCGTCCTCACCAGCAATGCGCTCAACGCTGTCAAGAACCTGCGTGATCTTCTTGATCACTTTGCGTTCCCTGAATTTGTCAGACATGTTGTCTACGTCAATCTCAACCTTGGTGTAGGTATCGTATTCGTAGGCGGTGAGCTTGCGCTTGTCGTTCTTGTCTTTGTTTCTGACCACGTTCCTGAGAATGGCATAGGCGGGATTTTCGCCGGCATCAAAAACAATCTCTTGCAGCGTGGTGATCTCTTCTTCGAGCTGAAAATTGATCACCTGGCTTTTGTTGGGCTCGAGCTTTTTGGTTCTGGACTTATAGCCGATGTAAGAGGCGATGATCGAATCGGCAGGAGCTGAGGTCTTCACAGAATAGTTGCCGTCGAAGTCGGTGGTGGCGCCTGCGCCTGTTCCACGCAGCATGATGTTCACAAAAGGTATTGGGTCGCCTGTATTGGCATCTGTAACTTTTCCTTTTACAACCGTTTGCGCCCATGAGGCCTGCGGCAAAAGGATGATTACAAGTATTGAAGCAAAGGCCGGTGAAAGGGGTCTTAAGGCGATACGCACAAAAATGTGTTAAAAATTATTCATTAACTGTAAAATCTGGTGGAGGTTTCGTTCAAGCGTTAACATTTATCTTCTCCTTTTCTCCCAGATAGCGTGGGGCAGTTTTAAAAATATAAAGGTCCAGTACCGCTTTGGTCCGCGCAAGGTATTCGCGGATGTGTACCCTGAGCGTGTGGTCAAGGTCAGGATCTTCCGCTACCATGGCCACGGCGTCGATGTTATAATAGTTGCTGATGAACAAGGCGCGATAGCTGTGAAACGATTGGGTGATGATGGTGATCTTGTCCTGGCCGAAGATAGCCTTGCTTCTGACAACCGAGTCAAGGGTGCGTAGCCCCGCATAATCAAGCGTGATGGCCGTTGCCGGAACACCTTCTTTTATCAACGCCTTTCTCATTTCTATCGGTTCATTATAATACCTGGTGCTGTTATCGCCGCTGAGGATAAAGTGATCGATCTTGCCCAGCCTGTAAAGCGCCGCCGCCATCTTGATCCTGTTGTGAAAGAAGGGGTTCGGTCCTCCTCCCACAAGCCTGTGACTGGTTCCCAGCACCAGCGCCACCCGGTGCTCAGGCAACTTAGACAGGTCAGAATAAACTTTAGCTTCAGTACTTTTAACGATCCAGATATTGCAAACACTCAAGATTACAACAAAGAGCAAGATTAAAGCCAGAATAATTCTCTTCACCCAACGCATAAACTATAGACACCCATTAAGCCATTGCAATTTACTGAATTGTACGTAAAAACTCCCGTTCGAGTATATCCGAACGTCGCACGATCTTTCTGTACCACGATAATTTAATTATTCTCTTTTCTTCTTCAGATAAACTGATGGATGCCTGCGATTGCCTGAGCTTTCCCAGGATCGTATTGAGGCAGATGGCAACACTCACGGAAATATTAAGGCTTTCGGTAAAACCATACATCGGAATCTTCACTTTCTGGTCGCCATGATCCAGTGCGTATGACGAAGCGCCGCGCAGCTCATTGCCAAACACGATCGCCATCCTGCTCTGCTCAACATCCACTTCATCAATTGATATGCCATCTTCCGCGGGATCTGCCACCAGGATCCTGTATCCCTCGCTGCGAAGGCGTTTGAAGCACGTCTCCGTGTTATTCTCTCCCCTTTCACGGTACCGCTCAAGGTTCAGCCATTTGTCGGCCCCTTTCAATACCCTAACGTTAAGCTGATACTTGGCAGTATTTTCCACAATGTGAATATCCTGCAACCCCATGCACTCACAGGTTCTCACCGCGGCGCTTGCATTTTGCGACTGATAGATATTTTCAAGCACTACCGTCACGTAACGCGTACGCTCGTTCAGCACTTTGTCCACAAAAGATTTTTTGTGATCAGAAACAAACTGCGCCAGGTGATCGAACAATAGCGCTTCCTTATTTATCATATTGATGCTTGGCAAAGGTATTCTTCCTGATCCATTCTTCAATCAACGCAACGCCTTCTTTATGGATCTGCTCCCTGCCTATCTCCGGCATAGCGATGGCCGGATCATTGGTTCGCATCCTGAAGATCATGATCGAGTTGTGCGGTTCGCCCGGCTTGATATCCACCAGCAGATCACCTGCGCCACGTCCTGCCGCCACCGGGGCTTTGTTAACACCGAGGTGGGCAGGATCGTTTTCGCGGATGTCGAGAAACAGTCCCGAGGTGCTGGCGGGGCCGGAGCGTGCGTGACAATGGGCGCAGTTAACGTCGAGATAAGCGCGAGCCCTCGCATTGAGGTCCCCGCTTTTCGGATCATCCCATGCGGCAAGTCGCGGTATATTTTCACGGGCGGGCAGCCCCCTCAGCAGTCCTGACGTGCTCCAGTGCTGCAGTTGGTTTTCCACTGTGCCGCCATAAGAATGGTCGCCATTCAGCTGCCTGGCCGAAGGTCCCACCGGAACAAGCTTCTCGTTGCGGATATGACATCCCTTGCACTGATTCTTGTTAGGGATCACGTACGGCGTGGTGATCTTTTTGCCGGAGCTATTGATGTAAGAAATGGTCTTCGTCTCCCCTGCGGGATCGTAGTAAGCTTCCGTCTGATCTTCGTTCCAGATGTAGGGATAAGCCTGCCAGCCGTCTGACTCATGTACCAGCAATCTTGTTTCGAGGATACTCCTTCCCTTCTCAGGTTTACGAAAATCAGCAGGAAAATAAAAATTCTTGATGAGCACGGTTCCCGGGGGAAAATCGAACACAACGGAGTCATTATACTCAACCGTTGTTCCGGGGGGCAATTTGACGAAACGAAGCTTTTCGGCGTAGTTGCTGAACAGCGCCGAGTTCAGGGTGTAAGGTACAACACCCTGTGCGGGCTTCAGGTCTGCCAGCCTGCCCTGAAAAAATCCATAATCCGAAAGTTTCTCCTTTCTTTCAAAAAGCGTCTGCTGCTGGAAAGAAGCCTGAAAAATCGCCAACAACACCCCTACGATCAGCACTGTTTTCATAAGCAGGATCCTAACGCGCCGTTAACACCACAGGACTGATCGGCTGCTGCTCGCATTCATGCGGTTTCACATCCCGTGATTTGTTCTTGAAACCATTTTCTGCATCGATGTTGACAAAGCTGGCATTGGTGTTATTCCTGATGCAGATATTTCTGTTCGTCATCTTCTTGTCCACAATGCCGTCATACTGGATGTGGGGAACATCCTTTCCAAACCTGAGCTTGAAGCGGTACATCTTGCCCATTCTTCCCTTGCCGGTGGCCTTCACACGCGGCCTTTCGTAGTAGTTGTCGTGGATGTAGATATCGCTGGGGAACGGGTTGTAGGACTTATCGTTGATGGGATTCTCCGTCATGTAATAGCTGACGATCGCAGTGCTGGCTGTGATGTTGTTGACGATCTTGTTATCGAAAGCTTCCACATGCCGTGTGGCCAGGATCATGAGGCCTGTTCCCTGCGGAACCTTGCCTACGGTATTACCCTTGGGCGCAAAGTTAATGTGATTGTTGTCGTGGATGTTGTTCCTGAACACACGCACATATCCGCCTTCTTTCTGGATCAGGTCGGGCAGGTCGAATACCAGTATCCCGCCCGTGTTATCGTACGCTTCGTTGTCGTACACATCGGCATACCACGAATTCTCGATCTCGATGCCGGCCACGTTCTGGTAGGCTTTGGAGTTCTTCACGATGATGTACTTCGACTGGCCAACGTAGATCCCGGCGTCGCTGGCGCCCACAGCCGTACAGTGGTCGATGAGCACATTGGTGCACTGCACGGGATACAGCCCATAACCGCCGTTGTCTTTATCGCTGCCCCGCGTCCATTCAGCCTTTACGTTAATGAACGACATGCCGTCTACGAGCTGGGTCTTAATGCCATCGCCTTTTGCGTCCTGCACGGTGAGGTCGCGCACGGTGATGTCTGAAGCGTTGGTGATCTTGATGCCTTCAGCGCCGGAGATCTGGCCTTTGAAGCTGATAATGGTTTTGTCTTCACCGGCTCCTTTGATGGTCACGTTCTTTTTGCCATCGAGCCAGAGGCTGGCATCCATCTGGAAACGACCTGCCGGAAGTTCAATAGTGGAGCCGTTGGCAGCCTCTATGAACTGTGTCTGGAATTTTTTCTGGATCTCTTTCTGCGCGTGTGCAGGTATGGTCAGCGCAATCAGTACCGCAAGTATGAATGGTGGCTTCATAACGAAAATTGTGTTACAAAAAGTTAACACTTTTTCCTGAGAAAATCAGGAATTTCAGGATCCGGCGATCCCAATTTTCGCCCGGTGATTTCCGACCAAAAAGCCAGATCAGGATCTTATCCGAACAGTGCGCCGGCGATGGTAGCCGTCATCATGGTAGCCAGCGTTGCGGCGATCATGGCACGCATACCGAGTTTGGAAATGTCGGCCTGCCGGGAAGGTGCCATACCTCCTGTGCCGCCGATCTGGATGGCGATGGAGCTGAAGTTTGCAAAACCGCACAACGCATAAGTGGAGATAAGTACAGATTTATCGCTCAGTGTGCCCGCAGCTTTCATGGTGCCGAGGTCATAGTAAGCGATAAATTCGTTGATCACCATTTTTTGTCCCAGCAGGCTGCCCACATACAGGGTCTCATTCCATTCCACGCCGATAAAAAAGGCGAAAACACGGAATACCTGGCCGAGAATGTACTGTAACGAAAATCCGTTGTAAGCGCCGTTGGTGCTGGTCACCACAAACTCATTCAAACCTGAATATGCGCCGATGAAATCCACCAGGATCCAGTTGACAGCGTAGATCACCGCGATAAAGGCCAGCAGCATGGCGCCGATGTTGAGGGCCAGCTTGAGGCCATCGGCAGCGCCCGTGGCAATTGAATCGATCAGGTTGACCCCTACATGATCTTTGGTGAGCTTCAGCGACCGGTCTATCTTTTCAGTTTCAGGCAAAAAAAGCTTGGCCAACACTACTGCAGCGGGTGCGCTCATGATGGAAGCTGTTAGCAGGTACGTGGCAAACTTCGTTTGTTCCGCGGGGCTGCCGCCACCGAGAAAGGAGACGTAGGCACCGAACACACTTCCGGCAATGGTGGCCATTCCGCCCGTCATCAGGCAGTGCAGCTCCGATCTTGTCATGCTCGGGATAAAGGGTTTCACCAGCAGCGGGGCTTCGGTTTGTCCCATAAAAACATCGCCCGCAACGGAAAGGCTTTCGGCACCTGACATGCGCATGGTGCGGGTCATCACCCAGGCAAATCCGTATACGATCTTCTGCAGCACCCCCAGGTGATAGAGGCCGGCAGTGACAGCAGAAAAGAAAATGACCGAAGGCAATGTCTGGAAGGCAAAAAGAAATCCGAGGTTATGGCGCACACCCTGGTTTGCGTCAGAGTTCTTGGAGAGATCGCCGTACAGGAACTCCGCGCCTTTCTGGGCAAAGCTGAGGAAGGTGATGAACTTGGCGCTGACGTATTCGAAGAACAGCTGAACGGCGGGGATCTTAGCGATCAGGAGGCCGAACACGATCTGAAGGATCACCCCGGCGATCACCAGGCGCCAGTCGATGGCCTTGCGATTATTCGAGAACAGGTAGCCGATACCGATAATGAATAACAGGCCGATGAGGGCGCGCAGATAATCCATAGGTCAGGGTTTAAAACTTAAAGCTAAACGCAAAAAGCCGAAAGCAAAAGGCTGTATCTTTTTATTTCGCTCACAGCAAACGTTGGCCGAAAAAAGAAAGCAGGAAGCCTGATCACTCAAACTTCCTGCGTTATATTTTTTGTGGTGATATCAGTTTCTTTTGCTCAGCTCGTCGCGGATCTTGGCGGCACGCTCATAATCTTCTTTATCGATGGCATCTTTGAGAAGGTCGTTGAGCTTTTCAACGGAATAGTTCTTGAAGTCGTCTTTGCGAACGCTTTCTTTCTTGGCTTTGACCTTGGCTTCGGCTTTGGGCTCGGCTTTTTCTTCCTCAGCTTCGTCAGTGAGCACAATGCCCGCTTCTGCCAGGATGTTCTCGTAGGTATAGATGGGAGAATCGAAACGCAGGCCGATGGCAATGGCATCAGACGGTCTTGCGTCTACTTCAGACTTCTTGAGTCCGTCAGAGCAAACGATCTTTGCAAAGAACACTCCCTCCTTCAGGTCAGAGATAATGATCTCTTCAACAGTGAAATGGAAATTGTTCGCAAACGATTTAAAGAGGTCGTGGGTCATTGGCCGGTTGGGAATGATCTTCTCGATCTCGATGGCAATCGCTTGTGCTTCGAACATGCCGATGATGATGGGAAGTCTACGGTTGCCTTCGGTTTCACCCAGTACCAGTGCAAACGAACCAGTTTGCGACTGGCTCGAAGAAAGTCCTAATATTTCTAGTTTGATCTTCTTCACTTACTTCGCGGCTTTGATCGCCTCGGTCAATTTAGGAATAATTTCGAAAGCATCACCAACGATACCATAGTCGGCTGCCTTAAAAAATGGTGCCTCAGCGTCTTTGTTGATCACCACGATGCACTTCGAGGAATTTACACCCGCTAAATGCTGGATGGCACCTGAAATGCCCACAGCAATATACAACTGCGGTGCAACTTTTACCCCTGTCTGGCCAACGTGCTCATGGTGCGGCCGCCATCCCATATCCGATACCGGCTTGCTGCATCCTGTGGCGGCGTGCAGCGTTTTGGCAAGACCTTCCAGCATACCCCAGTGCTCGGGGCCTTTCATTCCGCGGCCTCCGGAAACAACAATGTTCGCTTCGGGCAACAGCACTTCGCCGGTAGCTTTTTCGGAAGAAAGGATCTTCACGGCAAACAAAGCATCGGGAAGCTGAACAGTATAAGGCGTTACCTGGGCAGCACCACCTACTTCTTTCAGCTCAGCAGCATTCTTTTTCAGTGCAATAACTTTTTTCTTGTTGCTCAGCTCGACAAACGAAAAGGCCTTACCAGTATAGATGCTTTTCTTGACCACAAAACCGGAAGCGGTCTCTGGCAGGCTGACCACATTGGTTGCGAGGCTTGCGCCTGTTCTGGCGGCAACCCGGGCGGCAACCGGCGTACCCAGCGAAGAGTTTGCCAGCACCAGCACATCGGCGTTCTCATCCTGCAGCGCTTTGACCAGCACTTCGGCGTAAGCCTGAATGATGCCCTGATTCAATTTTTCATCACTGGCATGGAGCACTTTCTGTGCACCGTACTTGCCAAGATTTTCCAGCTCGCTTTTTTCCGCAGCACCCAGTGCTATCGCGGTAACCGGACCACCCATGGCGTGCGCGTAAGCCACTGCTTCAAGCGAGGTCTTTTTGATCTTTCCTTCTGCACTCTCAACAAAAACTAAAATTGGCATTGGAGGTTAAATTTTTATAAATGATTGAACAGACGGTTGGCTGAAATTATAAAACTCTTGCTTCATTCTTCAATAAATTCACCAGCTCCGGAACATTATCGGCTGGTATCATCTTCACGGCGCCTTTGGGTGGCGGAAGCTCAAATTTCTGAGTCTTCACCCCGCTCTCCGCGGTTTTCGGCTCAACAACTTTCAAAGGTTTGGTGCGGGCAGACATGATGCCACGCATGTTGGGGATCTTCCATTCAGCGATGGGCTCCTGGCAGCCAGCCACAAAAGGCAGGTTCACTTCAAGATACTCTTTGCCGCCTTCGATCTCGCGCGCCAGCTTGGCCTTGGTTCCGTCAAGGTCGAGCTTCATCACCGGCGAAACCGAGGGAATGCCCAGCATCTCACCAACAATGCTGTGAACCACACCACTGTTGTAGTCGATGGACTCTCTTCCCATCAATATCAGGTCAAAGCCTCCCGCCTTGGCATGCTCCGCGATCTGCGAGGCCACAAAAAATGAATCGGTGGGCTCGGCATTTACCCTGATGGCATCATCAGCACCGATGGCCAGGGCCTTACGGATGGTAGGCTCTGTATCGGCAGGTCCTACATTGAGCACCGTAACGGTAGCACCCGAAGCTTCCTTGATCTCGATGGCGCGCGCGAGGGCGTAGTCATCGTAAGGACCAATAATAAACTGAACACCAGTGGTGTCGAATCGGGTATTATTATCTTTGAAATTGATTTTGGAGGTAGTGTCCGGTACGTGAGTGATGCAAACTAATATCTTCATCTCATTCTAAATCAATATGTTGTATGCAATTTCTTTGGAAACAGGGCTCAAGATACAAAAATCTCAAAGTCATGCTTCGAATTGTTCAAAATTTTAACGGTTTGGCCAATTGCAGACCCGGGTTGATAAAAAACTATACCTTAAGCCCACTTTTTTTATCGAATTGATCATGACTACAAACCGGTTAGACCAGCTACTCGCTTATTATAAGGAAGATCCCAGCGATCCTTTCAACATCTATGCGCTTGCGCTGGAATACCTGAAACACGATGTGGCAAAAGCGAAAGCGTATTTCGACCTGTTGCTGAAGGAACACGAAGGTTATGTTGCCACCTATTATCACGCAGCCAAACTTTACCAGGACCTCGACGAAAAAGAGAAGGCCGCAGAAGTTTATGAAAAAGGAATTGCGATAGCAAAGAAGCTCAATGAGTTGAAAGCGGCGAGGGAGTTGCAGTCGGCGTATGATGAGATGATGTTTGAATGAGAAAATTAGGAGTAAGGAGTAAGGAGTAAAAAGCAAGGAGCCAGAAGTCAGGAGCCAGGAGTCAGGAGGGGGAAGGCTTCGAACGGAGTTTGCGTGATCACTACTTCGGAAGCCCCATACTAGATTTACACACATAGTTCATTCGAAGGGCTTCTGGCTCCTGACTTCTAGCAAGCACACCACATTCATTCGAAGGACTCCCTCTTTTGGCTTCTGACTTCTGGCTTCTGACTTCTGGCGAACACACCTACTCACTATTTGGAGAATTACGCTATTTTAGCGTGTCTGCCTCTATGCTTAGAATCTTCAGATTAGGTGTATACTGCTTCGTTCTGGCCTCCTGCGTCTATCACGACCTTTCGCCTGACAGTCCACCAGTTGAGCCTGTTTGTGATCCGGCAACGACCAGCTGGCAAAACGATATTCTTCCCATCATGACAAACGCCTGCGCTACCAGTGGATGCCACGATGGGATTACACGCCGCGATTGGCGCAACTACAATGAAGTGAAACAATATGCGGCCTCCATCAAAAAGAAAACCCAGGACCGAAGCATGCCGTTCGACGGGCCATTGCCTCAACATGAGATCGATCTCATTGCCTGCTGGGTGGATGGGGGGGCTTTGAATAATTAGTAGACTTTTGACTAGGAGCCAGAAGTAAGGAGCCAGGAGTAAGGAGTCCAAACTTTATGATGATCTGCGCCTCATCGGGACTGCGATCTTAATATAGTAATGCATCACCGTACCTCGTACTTCGTATCTCGTACCTTGACAAATCGTTCCCGATAGCTATCGGGATCGTGCCTAGAACGGTGTTTCGTCATCATTCCGCGGTGGCATCGGCGGTGCGTCATCTCCCGGGAAGCTGTTAAGCCTGCTTTCACGGGTGATCATGCCAGAGAATGGATTATCGAATGAGCTGGGTTCATCCAGGTCGCCGAACTTGGTGAACTTGCCTATGAATTTCAGTTTGGCTGTTCCGGTAGAACCGTTCCTGTGTTTGGCGATGATCACTTCGCCCACCCCCTGCGTTGGTAAGCCTTCTTCGTCAACGGTGATCTTGTAGTATTCAGGACGATAGAGGAACATTACGATGTCGGCATCCTGTTCGATGGAACCGGATTCACGCAAGTCGGCGAGCTGCGGGCGTTTATCTCCTCCACGGGTTTCAACGCTACGACTGAGCTGTGACAGCGCCAGCACCGGTACGTTAAGCTCCTTGGCGATGCCTTTCAACGCACGGGAGATGGAAGCGATCTCCTGTTCGCGGTTACCACCCTGGTCGCCACGCATCAGCTGGAGGTAATCGATCACCACCAGTTGGATGCCGTGCTCCGCCTTCAACCTGCGGCACTTGGCACGCAGCTCGAGCACGGAAAGCGCGGGGGTATCATCTATGAAGATCGGGGCTGAAGACAGGCGGCTTGTTTTATGCACAAGCTGCGCCCACTCATGGTCAGCCAGCTGACCTTTTTTAAGCTTCTCACCTTCCAGCTCTGCTTCTGCGGAGATCATCCTGTTCACCAGCTGAATCGAGGCCATCTCCAACGAGAAGATCGCTACGGGGATCTTGAAATCGACCGCGGCATTTCTGAGCGAAGAGACCACGAACGCGGTTTTACCCATACCAGGCCTTGCTGCAATGATCACAAGGTCAGACCGTTGCCAGCCGGAGGTCATCCTGTCCAGCGCTGTGAAACCACTGGGCACACCGGTCAACCCGTCTTTATGATCCTTCAAAAGCTGAAGCTCGTTGATAGCCTGCGCCATGAGGTTGCGCATGTTATCATAGTTCTTGCGCAGGTTGGAGTCGGAGATCTCAAAGACCGACTGCTCCGTTTTATCGAGCAGCTCGAACACGTCTGTGGTGTCTTCGTAAGCATCGCTCTGGATCTGGGAGGCCACTTCGATCAGCGTACGCTTGATGGCCATCTCCATAATAACACGGGCGTGGTATTCGATGTTGGCCGCGGAGCTTACTTTGGCGGTGAGCTCTGCAATGTAATAGGCCCCTCCTACCAGCTCGATCTTTCCGTTCTTGCGCAGCTGATTGACCACTGTGCGCATGTCCACAGGCTCAGTGGCCTTGAACAGATCGATGATGGCCGTGTAAATTTCTTTGTGCCGGTCGTCATAAAAGTGATCGGGCTTGAGAAACTCGACCACGGCATTCAGCGCGTTCTTCTCGAGCATGAGCGCACCGAGCACCACTTCTTCCAGATCAAGCGCCTGAGGTGGCAACTTTCCCAAACCCTCCGAGATTTCTCTCGGAATCAGTTTGTTAGACTTGTTGCTGAACCTCAGTGACGTTGATCGGCCTTGCTCCATACAGTGGTTGTTGTACGTGTTTTATTTTATCAGGGCGACAAACGTACGGACAACAAGCTTCATAATACACACAACTTGTTAACAAAAGATTCACAAAAGGATGTTAACAAATAACATTCACCGCTGTGACAATTTGTGACAATCCAAATCTTTGCATCGTCATATCCCCAAAAACAGTGAGCGAAAACGCAAAGGATCAGGCCGGTCATGCACCCCAGCATACCCGCCGGTGAATTCGTTAATGTGCTGACCATGAGCTGCCAGCCCGAAGCCGCCATGAAAAAATACGCCCGGGCCCGCACCACCAGCTAGTGACTATTGAGTTTTTTTCATTTACTTTAAGCTCGAATTTTTACTGTCCATGCAGAAAAAGAAAATTCACTTTATAGCTATTGGTGGAAGTGTGATGCATAACCTGGCGATCGCCCTGAAGCAGGCGGGCCATGAGGTTAGCGGGTCTGACGATGAGATATTTGAGCCTTCACGCGCTGCATTGGCCAAGCACGGATTATTACCCGCGAAAGATGGCTGGCAACCGGAGAAGCTGGATGCTTCAACCGACATGGTCATTTTGGGCATGCATGCGGCAAAGGATAATCCCGAGCTTCTGAAAGCACAGCAGCTGGGTTTGAACATCCTCTCCTTTCCTGAGTACATTTTCGAGCACGCCAAAGATAAACAGCGGATCGTGATCGCGGGCAGCCACGGCAAAACCACCATCACGGCCATCATCATTCATGTGCTCAATTATTTTAACCGGAAGTTCGACTACGTGATCGGCGCCCGTGTAAGGGGCATCGAAAACACGGTAAGGCTCACCGACGCCCCCATGATCGTGATCGAAGGTGATGAATACCTCGCTTCAGCGCTCGACCCCACACCGAAATTCCTGGAATACCAGCACCATATCGGATTGATCAGCGGCATCGCGTGGGACCACGCCAACGTTTTTCCTTCCGAAGAAGAATATGTGCGCCAGTTCGACCTGTTTGCCGACCAGACCCCGAAAGGTGGCATCCTCATTTACTGCGAGCAGGATTCCATGGCCCTCATGATCGGCAAAAAAGAACGCGCAGACGTGACCGAGATCACTTACAAGAGTCATGCGCACACCTCCGATAACAACGGCCAGTTCTTCCTGACCGATGGAAAAGACCGTTTCCCCATAAAAATATTCGGCAGCCACAACTACCAGAATATCAGCGGGGCCAAGGAAGTGCTGAAACGTGTAGGCATCACCAACGAACAGTTCTTCGAAGCCATCACAAGCTTCCAGGGCGCAGCGGGCCGGCTTGAAGTGGTCAAAGAAAACACGCTTGCAACGGTCTACAAAGATTTTGCCCATGCACCTTCTAAAGTAAAGGCCACCGTGAAAGCTGTCAAAGAGATCCATCCTTCACGCGAGCTTCTGGCATGCGTGGAGCTTCATACGTTCAGCAGCCTGAATAAAAAATTCCTGCCCCAGTACAAGGACAGTCTGAAGAACGCCCAGGTGCCGGTGGTGTACTACAACCCCGAGAAGGTAAAAGCGAAAAAGCTCGAACCACTCGCTGAGTCAGACATCAAATCGGCCTTTGCCAACCCGAACATCAGGGTTTTTGATAATACCGAAAAGCTGGAGAATTTTCTGATGGAACAATCATGGAAGAATAAGAACCTGCTCATGATGAGCTCCGGAAACTTCGGCGGCATAGACATCGGCAAGCTTTCTGAAAAAATACTTTCCTGAGCACCGGGCCAGTTGAACGTAGACTCACACAATGACACATTAAACCTGTTGGCTTCATAAAATAACGGCATCATCGCTTTGACGAAGGAATGAAACTGAATTTACGCAACCCTATTTGCTTTTTTGATCTTGAGACAACGGGCGTGAACATCACACATGACCGTATCATCGAAATTGCCGTGATCAAGGTGATGCCCAACGGAGAGGTTCATCGCAAAACCAACCTGTTGAACCCGGGCATTCCCATTCCGCCGGAGAGCTCCGTATTTCACGGCATTTACGATGAGGATGTGAAAGACAAGCCCACCTTTAAAGAAGTGGCGAAAGAATATGCGAAGTTCATTGAAGGCGCCGACCTCTCAGGTTTCAGCATCCTGAAAATGGATGTGCCCATGCTGGTAGAGGAGTTCCTGCGCGCCGGAGTTGATTTCGACTACCAGCGCAAGAAGATCATCGACGCCCAAAAGATCTTTCACCTGATGGAGAAGCGAACGCTCGCTGCCGCCTATCGTTTTTACATGAACAAAGAGCTGCAGGAGTCACATACTGCCGAGGCGGATGCAGAAGCTTCCATGGAGGTATTGCTCGCCCAGGTTGAAAAGTACGATGGACAGGACGTGACCGATATCTCCGGGAAAAAGATCGGCGAGATCAAAAACGACATGGAAGTGCTGAGCAAGCTCACCGCCGCAGACATGGTGGACCTCGCCGGCCGCATGATCAAAAATGAAAAAGGAGAAGAGATCTTCAACTTCGGAAAGCACAAAAGCAAAAAAGTTACCGCCGTGCTGAAAGAAGAACCCGCCTACTACGACTGGATGATGAACGGCGATTTCCCGCAAGACACCAAACGAAAGCTCACCGAGATCAAGTTGAGAGGATTTAAGAAATAGTCCTCAGTCGACGGTCCACGGTTCACAGTAGTGTGGTATGACATTGGAGAATCGTACCTCGTAAAATCGTACCTCGTACCTCCACGAAGTAGGCGGTAGGCAATGAAAAGTAGGCAAATTAAAGACACAGCAACATACGGCTGTGGACTGTCGACCATGGACTGTGGACTCTGCGCGCAGGACTAGTGGGTAGTTTTAAACTTCTTCTCCCCTGCCGGGATGGCAATGGAAAGCTGATTGGGAGCGGGTGGAATAGGACATGAAAACCGGGGACTGTAACTGCAATAGGGATTGTAACACTGGTTGAAATCCACAATAACATCTTCGGTTTTGGGGATCCTGAATTCAAGGTACCGCCCCACCTCGTACGTTTCGTGCCCGTTGGTCAGGTCTGTAAAAGGAATGAACAGATAATCTTCATAACCGGGCCGTTTCATGATCTCGGGATTCTGGTAAACCTCAAGCTTGAAAGCCTGGCTGTCGATCGAGAAGTGCACCTCACCGTATTTGACATATTCTGGCAAACGCTCGGTGGTAGTCTTCATTTTGAACAGTGGCATGTTCTCCGTTCTGACAAACTTTGCATTCACCCGGTATTTCAGATCGATCGGGTAATATTTCAGTCCTTTAAATTTTCTCCGGTCGGCAGGCAGCAAGGGCGAACCTTTCTTATCCTTAAACTCTTTCTGCTGTTTCTCGCGATGGTCTTCGATCTCTTTTCGCGCGATAGCCTCATCCTGGGCATGAAGTGCGGACAAAGAAAAGGCCAGGAGAATGAGGGTTGCTCCTGACCGGATATGTGTTTTTAGATCTATCATTCATTAAAGAAGTTGACAATTGACAAGATGGCAATTGACAACGGACCGAGCAAATATCTCGAGCCCTTCCCAATTCTGGCAGCCCTTGTCAACTGCCCCATTGTCAACTGTCAACTATTTCTTATAGTACTGCATCGCTTCAGGAATGGCATCATTCAGGTCTTTGATGCGGGTGCTGTGTGAAGGGTGGGTCGACAACCATTCCGGGGGCGCGCCTCCGCCACTGTCAGACGACATCCTTTCCCAGAACTTGGGTGCTTCGTGGGGATCGTAGCCAGCCATGGCCATAAAGATCAAACCGATCTTATCGGCTTCGGATTCGTGCTGACGTGAGAACTTGAGCATACCTACCTGCGCTCCAACACCCACCGCCTGGAACAGCAGTTGTTTGGTCAATGTGGGATTCTGGCCCAAGGCCGCCCCAAAAGTGCCCAACAGGCCATTGGCCACCATGCCCTGGCTCATGCGCTCACGGCCATGGTTCGCAATCGCGTGCGCTACTTCGTGGCCCATTACCACGGCTACTCCCGCCTCATCTTTACAAATGGGCATAATACCCGTGTAAAAAGCCACTTTACCACCGGGCATACACCAGGCGTTGACGGTTTTAGGGTCGTCTATCAGGTTAAATTCCCACTGGAAGCCGGCGAGTTGGGAAGAGAGGTTCTTTTCGGCCATGTACCTTTCAACGGCCTTCTGGATCTTGACACCAACCTCCTTTACCATGGCAGTCTGCCGGGCGTCGGACGAGAGCTTGGCGGTTTTAACAATTGAATCATATTGGTGATTGACAACAGGAATGATCTCCTCGTTTGAAACCAGGTTGAGCTGCTGGCGGCCGGTAACCGCTACCGTGGCGCAGGCATACAGAATCAGACCGAGAAAAGAAAAAATTACCGCGTATCGTATCATAGTACTATTTTTAAGTTAAAGTGCAAATCTATACAGATATTGTTTCACTAGATTTGTGCCAGAATTATTTACCAAAATAAACCTATTCGATGAGAATTTTCGCTATTGGCCGCAATTATGCTGAGCACATTAAGGAGCTTAACAATGAAAGGCCTGACGAACCCGTGATCTTCACCAAGCCTGACACCGCCCTGCTCCGGGCCAATGCGCCGTTCTATTATCCTGACTTTTCAAAAGACATTCACCATGAAGTGGAGCTGGTGGTACGCATCAGCAAGGAAGGCAAAAACATCCAGGAGAATTTTGCATCCAAGTACTACGATGCCATCGGTGTTGGCATAGACTTTACGGCACGTGACTTGCAACAGAAAGCAAAGGAGAAAGGCTTGCCCTGGGATATCGCGAAAGGCTTCAACGGATCGGCACCTGTCTCTGATAAGTTTATCCCGGTATCGGAATTTAAGAACTTGAAAGATATTAACTTCAGCTTGTCGATAAATGGGGAACTTCGGCAACAAGGAAACACAAGCCTTATGTTGTTTAACTTCGATTATATAATTTCGTATCTCTCAAGATTTTTTACACTGCGGTCAGGAGATTTAATTTTTACGGGAACTCCGAAAGGGGTTGGCCCGGTTAAGATCGGTGACACCTTATCTGCTTCGATTGAAAATGAAACATTACTGGAGTTTAGCGTTAAGTAAAACCGTTATACTTTTCTTAACGGTTTGTCCATTTTTTTCCTCAGCACAATTCAGCCGGCCGGAAGAAAAATTTCCTGCTGGAGAAAAGTACCTGTACCCGATCAATCCGGGATATCCAGGCTCGCTTGCTGGGACCATGGGCGAACTCCGTAACACACACTTTCACTCCGGCATCGACATCAGAACCAACAACATCATCGGGCTGCCGGTGCTTGCCTCCAAAAGCGGATACATTTCACGCATCACCGTGAGCCCCTCGGGATACGGTAACGTGCTCTACATCACACACCCCGACGGAAACACAACCTTATACGCGCACCTCGACAAATTCAGCGGCCCGGTGGCGGCCTTCGTGCTGCAGGAACAGTACCGGCAGAAACAGGGTGATGTCGACCTGTTCTTCAAGGAAAACCAATTCCTGGTGAAACGTGGCGACACCGTTGCCCTTTCGGGAAATTCAGGCTCGAGCAGCGGACCACACCTGCACTTCGACATCCGCGATCCCAACAATTTTGCGCTGAACCCTTTATTGGTAGAGTCGTTTCCCGAGATCACAGATAACCTGCCGCCGGCCATCGAAAAGATCGCCCTCAAGACCCTCGATATTAATTCAAGGATCAACGACAGGTTTGGAAGGTTCGAGTTCTACGCACAACGCGTAGGTCAAAACTTCATTTTACCGGTTCCCATCATGGCAAGCGGCAATATCGGGGTCGAGATCCTGGCAAAGGATAAGCTGGCCCTGAAGAGCAGGTTCTACGGCGGCGTGAACTACATCGAGATGATGGTAGACAGCCAGCTGGTCTTCAATCAATCGATCGACAAGATCAACATTGCCGAGACCCGCAGCATCTACACGCTCATGGATTTTAAAACGCTGCGCACCCACGGTACACGCTTCTATAAATTGTATGTGGATGATGGAAACGACCTTAAGTTCTATGACAAGTCGCCTGGAAGGGGAAAGATAAAGATCGATCCGGCGCGCGCCTCGAAAGTACGCATCACCATGCGCGATACCTATGGCAACACCAGCAATGTCTCCTTCAGCCTGAAGCCCTCCGCTCCTTCCAGGAATGCAAAACTTCTCGAGCCGCTGAAGAATGCTGTTGAATACGATATCCTTGAAAACGTAATGATGGTCTCCGCACAGCCCTGTGCTACCGACAGTAACCGGGCCATCGTATACTCAAAAGCAGGACAGCAAACCATCGGGCCCGATTACGCCAACGCATTCAGGTCAGTTTATCTGATCGACCTTCGTAAAGATATTCCTGACTCGATAGTGGTATGCGGAAAATCCATTGTTCCGCACATCAGGGTAAGCGTTCCGCCCGGCCGTGACTATAGTTATTACAGTGACCTGATCGACATCCAGTTTCCTGATAAGGCATTGTATGATACGGTATACCTGAACGTGGATACCCAGATCACAGCTGACAGCAACGAGGTATACACCGTGGGCCCCAGAACGGCGCCGCTGGATAAGAGCATCAGTATTACGCTGCGGCCTGCGAAGCCACTGACGTGGGATAAGTCGCTGGCAGTTTACCGGGTGAACGGCAGAGCCTATACGTACCTGGGCGGTGGCTGGGAGAATGGTGGCATTCACTTCGCTACCCGGGAGTTCGGCCAGTTCGTGGTGCTGCGCGATACCGTTGCCCCCATCATTAAACCCGTTGGCGTGAATAATACCGCCGTACGGTTCAAGATCCGTGATAATCTTTCAGGTATTGCTACCTTTGAAGCGAGCATTAACGGCCAATGGCTGCTGATGCACTACGATAGCAAAACAGCAACGATCTGGTCGGAGAAGCTGAACAAGGCAGAGCCATTGAGGGGTGATTTTAAGCTGGTGGTAACCGATCTTGCGGGAAACGAAGCAACGTATACCCATAAAATATTCTAACACCCATGGCCCTGCAAGCTGGCGACAAAGCCCCTGACTTCACAGTGAACGATCAGGACGGCAACCCTGTAAAACTTTCAGACCTGAAAGGCAAAAAAGTGGTGCTGTATTTCTATCCCAAAGACATGACGCCAGGCTGCACCGCCGAAGCCTGCAACCTCCGGGATAATTACCGGTTCATGCAAAAGCAGGGTTATGAAGTGCTGGGGGTCAGCACCGACAACGAAAAGTCGCACCGGAAATTCATCGAAAAAGAAAAACTGCCTTTCCGCCTGCTGGCCGATACAAACAAAGTGATGCACGACGCTTACGGCACATGGGTGGAGAAATCCATGTATGGCAGAAAGTATATGGGCACGGCCCGCGTCACCTTTGTGATCGATGAGAACGGCGTCATCGAAGAGATCATTGGCAAAGTAGATACCAAAAACCATGCTGCACAGATCCTGAAGAACGAAGCGACAGCACCTGTAAAGGCAGTGGTTAAAGAACGTCCCGCCAAAAAAACTTCCGCCGTTAAAAAGGTGAAGAAGGCCGCACCCAAAAAGGTGAAAAAGGCTTCAGCCAAAGCAAAGCCGGCAAGGAAAGCAGCCGTAAAGAGAAAGAAGTAAACGTTTACTCCCCTCCCATTTTAACAGCTCCGGCCTCAACGGTCTCCGGCTCTTCCTTGTGTATAGTCCTGAATTTTTTGAAATACTTCAGCGCAGGCGGAACATAGTTCTTCGAATTCTTCACGTCATGCTGGGGTTGTGTATAGAAATAATGCTTTACCCTGGTGAGCTCGATGATCACTCTCGCCATGATGGAGTAGATGAGTCCCGGCTCTTTATCCAGTGTTCTCGGAAGCGTCCATACCCGGATGGAGCGATCGCGCACCTGCCTGATCTTACCATAGCGCATGAGTTGGAAGCACATCCTTCCGTCTTCACCGCGGATCTTGCGATCGACAAAACCTGTTTTTAATCCGAGTTCCTTCACATAGCCCATGCTCATGCCAAGGGCGTTAATACAAGGGCGATTGATATGTCGCAGCTCGCCGACAACATCACGGAGACATTCATACACAAACAACTTCCAGCGCGGTTTGTCTTTTGTTCCCAAAAAAGAATAGCGGCCGTAGATGCACGGTGTGTTGTCGCGCTCGAGTGTACGGGTCATTTTCTCGATCCATCCGGGTGGATACATGCAATCACCGTCAGCCATCAATATGTATTTTCCCTTCGCCATCTGTTGCCCCAGTTGTCTCGCAGGTCCGCATCCGGGTTTTGTTTGTATAAAAGATTTTACGTTGAGACGATTCAACACTTCTTGTGTACGGTCGGTTGAATTGTTGTTGATGACGATGATCTCTGCAGGAAAAGAAGTTCTGTTTCGCGACAGCGAATAAATTGTTCTTACGATGTTCGCTTCTTCATTGAACGCGGGTATCACGATCGATACAATAGGATCCTCACTTTGAATGGTTCCGAGATTTTTATTGATCTCGTAAAAAATAGATTCAGGAAAGTCTTCAAGCTTAGTGGCAGCGAGCAAGCGCTTGTCGATCCACGAAGGGTTTTTATAAAAATACATGAGTTGATGATTTATAATTTAAACTCGATTCGCATAAAATTTTGTACCGCAGAAATGAGTCACGCGAAACGAAAGTGATGTGAATCACATGAGAAAAATCATCGCGAGAAAAAAATAACGAAGCGGGCATTCCAACCTTTCAGCAAGCGGCCGTGTCTTAATAACAGACTAACACCAAATGCATGAAAAAGATAATTCCATTTGTACTGATCATTTTCGTTATGGCCTGCGAGTCCGCTCATGTCCAGCCAGACAATACGCCGAATTTACGGGCGATGTCTGCGGCAGAAGTGCAGATAACCCGAGGCGTCAACGACTTTACGTTCGATCTCTTCAAGCGTATAGACGAGCCTGCAAAAAATTCTTTCATGTCGCCGCTGAGCGTGAGCATGGCACTGGGCATGGTTATGAACGGCACGTCGGATGAAACCCGGCAAAGCATTCTCAATACGATAGACTATTCGGAATTTACTGCCGCTGAAGTAAACCAGGCATACAAAGACCTTACAGAACTGCTGCTTTCTATGGATCGGACAGTAACCATGGACGTTGCCAATTCGGTATGGCACAATCGTAACTACGCCGTAAACCGGGATTTCGTATCCATCGTACGGCAACAGTACGATGCCAAAGTTGAAGGACTTAATTTTTCCGCGGATGACGCGAAGAATACGATCAACAATTGGGTGGCAAACAAAACCCGTGAAAAGATCACCAAGGTTATCGAGAGAATCGCCCCTGAAGATGTGATGTTCCTGATCAACGCTATTTATTTCAAGGGAAGCTGGGCGCAGCAGTTCGATAAAACCCGAACCAGCGTGGCACCTTTCAAGACCGTTGACGGTACATCAGTTACAGCAGACATGATGCATGCGAAAGACGCTGTTGTGCAGCTTTATCAAAATGACGAGGTGCAGGTTGTAGACGTGCCTTACGGGAATGGACAGTTCAGCTTCACCATTGTGGCACCCTTTTCAAATCTTAATGAAATGACAGGTGTTCTCGATGCAGCACAACTTACAGGCTGGATCTCCCATGCCGACAGCACAAAGATAACGCTCAGGATGCCACGGTTTAAAATGCGCTGGCAAAAGGACCTCAAAGAAACGCTTATGAGTATGGGAATGAAGATAAACGGGTTCCCGAATCTGTTTGAGTCCATCTCCGACAACCTGGAGATCTCAAAGGTTGATCACCAGGCCTATCTCGATGTGAACGAAGAAGGCACGGAAGCAGCCGCCGTAACTACAGTAGGCATTCAGTTGACTTCTGCGCCAATAGAACGCGTGATCACCATCGACAGACCCTTCCTCTTCATGATCCGTGAAAAACACTCCGGCGTCATCCTGTTCATGGGAAAACTCGTGAACCCGTCAGACCTCTAAGTGTATTAACCAACGCAATGTGCAGGTGACTGTAACACTTACTGCATTTCACCTGCACATTGTAAAGTTCTGTTGCTCCTCCTGACTCCTTGCTCCTGGCTTCTTACTCCTGTTTCCTCACCTTCAGCTCTTCGAAGAAGAAATCATCATTCGGCACATCGAAGGTCAGGCCAGTGATCTTATTGTTGTTATCAAGATCAAACCGCACCGTTCCAAATGAGAACCACGCCAGCACTTCAGGATTTTCCCATTTGAGCTCCCACACGTCATAGTGCCAGTGCTCCAGCGAGGCCGCAAGATCGGGCGTATGTTCGAATGACACTTTCAACTTTCCCGCCTCTTGCTTCACCGTGATCTTGCCGTAGCTGTCGCTGATATAAGTGCCGGCATAAGCATCAAGCGGTAACGAAGGTTTCGTGCTCATTACCCGCGCTTTTTTCCGGTCTTCAACCCGGGTATCCTTATTTTTGGCTGCGTTGGCCAAGGCTTCCGCCGACCAGTCTTTTTCGGGCGCTTTCAGGAATGCATCGATGGTGTAGTTCACCAGCGGCGCGAACACGGACCTCATGCCATTGGTGAGCACAACAACACCAAGGTTCTCATCGGGGATCAACGCTACGGCTGACAGCATGCCCGAGTATCCACCGGTATGCCCTACCCGCAGCCTTCCGCGGTAATCGTTGATGGTCCATCCCAGCCCGTATGCCCTCATGTGCACCGACTTGTCTTTACCGGTATGGTCAACGGTGAAGGTATTGTGCGGAGTCCACACCATATTGCGTGCTTGTTTCGAAAGCAACGTATCGCCATTCCAGATACCATGGTTGAGGTTAAACATCATCCACTGCGCCATGTCTCTCACGCTGGAGATGACACCGCCGGTAGCCGCCACGTGCTCCCAATCTTCCCACGAAATAGGCTTGTGCACATTGTCGAACAAAGCGTGGGGCGTGGCATAGTTTCCTTTTTTAGCGAGGTCTTTTGTTGTGGTAACAGACCTGCTCATGCCCAGCGGCGTGAAGAAACGTTCGCGGATGGTTTCTCCCCATGACTGGCCTGTGATCTTTCTCATCACCTCTCCTGCCGTGATGTACATTACGTTGGAATAACCGTATCCGGAACGGAAATCATATGCCCTCGGAAGATACTTCACACGTTTAATGATCTCTTCAGCATTGAGCGTTGAACGATACCAGATGAGGTCACCACTGAATGTACCGAGCCCCACGCGATGGCATAACAGGTCGCGGATGGTGGCCTCATGCGAGACCCAGGGATCGTACAATTCAAAATACGGAAGGTGCTTTTTCACCTTGTCGTTCCAGCCCAGCTTGCCTTCGTCCACAAGCTGCGCGATGGCCGCGGAGGTAAAGGCCTTCGAGTTAGAGGCAATGGCAAACAGCGTATGTTCGTCAGGCGCTTCAGGCTTGCCCAGTTCCTTAACTCCATAACCTTTGCTGAAAACTACTTTGCCATCTTTTACAATGGCGATGCTCATGCCGGGTATGCCCCAGTCTTTCAGGGCCTTGCTGTAATAGGCATCCAGTTTTTTCAGGTCTGCCTGAGCGTGCAGGCCGGAATAAGAAACGTGAACGATCAGGAGCAGGAAGACAAGCTTTTTCATGATGAGGAGGTGGTTTATTATTCCAAAGTAGCAGTTTTTTGTGCATTGCCACAGCAACGGGCTCAGATTAGCCCCCGGGATGGGGATTTTGGGAAATACACGGCATTCGCCGCATAAAACTTTGCGTGGTTTCTAAATTTCCTCCATCTTCGCGCCAAAATTTGCCATTCATGAGCCAACCTGATTTGAACCGCCTGAATAAACTTGCTACCCAGATCCGCAGGGATATTGTACGTATGGTACATGCCTGCCAGTCCGGTCACCCGGGCGGATCGCTGGGCTGTACGGAATATTTTGTGGCATTGTACTTCCACCTGATGAAGCACGATCCGAAGTTCAACATGAATGGTACTGGCGAAGACCTTTGTTTCCTGTCGAATGGCCATATTTCACCTGTCTGGTATGCTACGCTGGCACGGGCCGGATACTTCGATGTGAAAGAGCTGTCGACATTCCGTTTTATCGACTCAAGGCTTCAGGGTCACCCTGCCACACATGAGCACCTTCCTGGCATTCGTGTAGCCTCCGGTTCACTGGGACAGGGATTGTCTGTGGCAACCGGTGCCGCGCAGGCAAAAAAGCTGAACAACGACGATCGTTTCGTTTATGTACTGATGGGTGACGGCGAACAGCAGGAAGGTCAGATCTGGGAAGCCGCCATGTATGCTCCCCACCACAAGGTTGATAACCTGATCGCCACCATCGATGTCAACGGACAACAGATAGACGGCCCCGTAGACAAGATCATGTCACTGCTCGACCTGAAAGCGAAATGGGAATCTTTCGGTTGGATCGTACAATCGTTCAACGGAAACAAGATGGAAGAAGTCATTGCAGGACTTGAAAAAGCAAAATCGCTGGCCAAACAAGGCAAGCCTGTGATGAACCTGATGAAAACCGAAATGGGCTTCGGCGTAGACTTCATGATGGGTTCTCACAAATGGCACGGCGTTGCCCCCAACGACGAAGAGCTGAAGAAAGCCCTCGCACAGCTCGAAGAAACCCTCGGCGACTACTAAAATTAGACATGAGTTTTAGATATGAGATTTGAGACAATGCAGTCTCGGGAAATTCTCATGTCCTTGTTTTGCTCCTGCTTATCAGCCCCCATCTCGTACCTCGTACCTCGTACCTCGTACCTCGTACCTCGTACCTCGTACCTCGTACCTCTCTTCCCTGTAGAAAATATCCACACTTTTCCCCAAATTTATTACATCCATTTTCTGACAGCAGCTCGACGCCTGTTTTAGGCTGTTAGTTGTTTTTAAGCAACGATTCGACGCTCAGCACCCGCTTTCCACAGTTACGCCACAATGTTTTGCCGTATAAGTGATCATAAATATTACACAACCAAAACAAACAATGTTTATGAGAAAGAACAGTCTTAGTTGGATTACAGGGCTTTTATTTGGCTGTGCAGTAGCTACGTTCACAGCCTGCGATAATGATTCAAATGAGCCCATGGGGCAGGGAGAAGTTGAGTTCGAGATCACGGATGCCCCCGTTGACGATGCCAGTGTTAAGAGTGTGGTGGTGACAGTAGCCGATGTAAAAGTGGATGGCCAGTCACTGGCGGGTTTCACCAAACAAACCATTGACCTGAAAGCTTACTTCGACGGCAACACCAAGATCCTTGGAAGCGCCGTGATGGATGCCCGCGCGTATTCCAATGTTGCGCTCGTGCTTGACCTCGATGCCGATGCACAAGGTAACAGTCCTGGATGTTACGTGCTGGGTCAGGATAACGTGAAGTACAAGCTCAAGAGCACCACCACCGGAAAAACAGATATCATTCTCAACCAGTCGTGGAGGGCGGCCAAAGACACGAAAACAAAAATTGTGATGGACTTCGATCTGCGCAAAGCCATCCGTTATTCAGATGATGCCGCGGTTCGTTACAGCTTTGTGAGCGACAACAACCTGCAGGCTGCCGTAAGATTGGTGGCGCGTGAGCAGTCGGGCACGCTGAAGGGAAGTTTCCAGGAGAGCTCGGAAGTGAACGCCGAAAAGATCATTGTGTACGCTTATAAAAAGGGAACGTTCAACGCCACCACAGAAACGCAGGCACAAGGCACCGACGGCATCTACTTTAAAAATGCCGTTGCCAGCGCTGAAGTGAAAGATGGTCTCACCGGCAAGGTATACACCCTCGCTTTTTTGCAGGAAGGTGATTATGAGTTGTACTTTGCCGCGTACTCTAAAAATTCATCCACAGGAAGGGTTTCGTTCGATGCCATGCTTCAATCCGAAACACGTGTCGATGGAACGGTAGCAAGCATTATCAAGGTGAAGGCCGCTACATCACTCAACGTATCCACTTCCATCAAAGGAATAATTTAAAAGTCGGTTTTAGTTGCTTTAGTCTGATGCCTTCACGAGACCGATCTTGTGAAGGCATCTTTATTTCCCATCGCTCCACGCAATGATGTTCGCATTTTTGAGTTATACTTGAACATGGAGCCACTTTACAAGACCATACAACGTCCCCGCTTCTTTTTTTTATGCTTCGTTATTTCTGCCTCGTTTGCCGTCACTGCCGCATGGGGTCAGAACAAATTGCAGCAGAAGGTTCCGGAAAAAACGCGGATCCTGTTTGTATTGGATGGCTCGGGCAGCATGGAAGCCCTTTGGCATGGTCAGCAATCTAAAATGGATGTGGCGAAAAATATCCTGACGAAGCTGGTCGATTCATTGCGCATCAACAATGACCTCGAGCTCGGCCTCAGGGTCTATGGCCACCGGTTCTCACGCCAGGCCAACAATTGCCAGGACAGCAATCTGGAGGTACCGTTTGCGCCGAAGAATCACAACACCATCATCGGCAAGATCAAAGCGATAAAACCCAAGGGCGTCACTCCGATCACTTTCTCGTTGCTGCAGGCGGCGAAAGATTTTCCTGCTACGGCGGGGTACCGGAATATCCTGATCCTGATCACCGATGGTATTGAGTCGTGCGGCGGCGATCCCTGCGCGGTGTCGCTGGAGCTTCAGCGCAAAGGTGTTTTTCTAAGACCTTACGTTATCGGGCTGGGACTTCAGGGCGGAAGGGTGCTCGACTGCGTTGGGAAGTATATCGATTCGGATAACTCGCGCTCGTTCAATAAAGTGCTGAACAAAAGCATCGAAACCAGCCTTGCGAAGACCACCGTGAGCGTTGAGCTGTTGAACGGTGACGGCAAACCTGTGGAGACCAGCGTGAACGTAACGTTTACCAATGCCATCACGAATGTAGCTGCCTATGAATTTGTACATTATCGCGACAAGCAGGGCCGCCCCGACTCGGTGCAGGTTGACCCGGTGCCTACCTATGACATCACCGTAAACACCGTGCCCCCCGTGATCGTGAAAAATCCGGAGATCGTTAACGGTACACATAACGTGATCACCATCGCGGTGCCTCAGGGAAGGCTCGTAGCACGGCCCGAAGGAAGAGGCAACGCGTTCTCGTTCGTGGTTCGGCAGAAAGGGCGAAGTGAGATCCTGAACCAGCAGCGCAGTGGAGAATTGTACCGGTACCTGGCAGGCGAATACGAAGTGGAAACACTCACCCTGCCACGAAGGATCTTTGCCGTTTCTATCAAAGCAGACCAGACTGAAACCATTATGTTGCCTTCTACCGGCCTGGTGAATATCAATACGCTATCACCAGGTATCGGCAGCCTGTTCGAGATCCTGGAATCGGGCGAAACGCGGTGGGTGTGCCACCTCGAAGAAACAGCCGCGCAACATTCCTACAACCTGCTGCCAGGAAAATACAAGATCGCCTTCCGGGTGCGTCAGGCGGCGGGCAGCAAATACACCGCCATCAAGACCTTTGAGCTGAAGTCAGGACAGACGCTGAATCTGAATATGTTTAATTAGTAAAAGGGTGCTGATATTTTCTCCCGCGGATTTCGGGGATGAGCGCAGATTTTGTTGAGCATTTATCAGCGGATTTCTGCGCAATCTGCGGGCAATGCATTCTAATCCAGCACGAACCAGGGCAGCAGCATAATGATCAATCCTATAATAAACCAGAGCAGATATTTGCGGTTTGTGTTATCGGTGGAAGTCATAGGTTAAGGATTCGCTTATGGATGCCTTTACGGGGCTGTGGTGGAGCGGGTTCCTTCCGTTTTGGGGTATATTAGGTTCTTTAACAAATCATTAACAGATTGGCAGGCAGACTGCTGGCAGTTCAAAATTATTTTACGACTTTCGCGGAGCATTTTTACAAAATCATGACTAAATACACCTTTACCGAGAAGAAAGACACCCGTTCAGGCTTTGGCGCTGGCCTTCATGAGCTTGGCAAGAAAAATCCGAACGTAGTGACCCTTTGTGCCGACCTTACCGGATCGCTCAAAATGGACGCCTTCAAGAAAGATTTTCCCGAAAGGTTCTTCCAGGTGGGCATTGCGGAAGCCAATATGATGGGACTTGCTGCGGGCATGACCATCGGGGGTAAGATCCCTTTTACGGGTACTTTTGCCAATTTCTCCACCGGAAGGGTGTATGACCAGATCCGTCAGTCCATCGCCTATTCCGGTAAAAACGTAAAGATCTGTGCTTCGCACGCCGGGCTTACCCTGGGCGAAGACGGTGCCACACACCAGATCCTCGAAGACATCGGCATGATGAAAATGCTTCCCGGCATGACGGTGATCGTTCCCTGCGACCACAACCAGACCAAACAAGCCACGCTGGCATTGGGAGATCACGTTGGTCCAGCTTATTTAAGGTTCGGAAGACCCAGCTGGCCGATCTTCATCGCGCCTGACCGCCCGTTTACCATCGGTAAGGCAGACAAGATGATCGAAGGCAAAGACGTAACCATATTCGCCTGTGGCCACATGGTATGGCAGGCCATCGAAGCGGAAGCAAAACTTGCCGAAAAAGGTATCAGCGTTGAGCTCATCAATATCCACACCATCAAGCCGCTGGACGTGGAAGCTATTCTGGCATCGGTACAAAAAACAAAATGCGCCGTTACCTGCGAAGAGCATCAGATCAATGGTGGCCTTGGCGATAGTGTTGCCCAGGTGCTGTCACGTTTCGCTCCTGCTCCGCTGGAGATGGTTGCCGTGAACGATTCTTTCGGCGAAAGCGGTACACCTACACAGCTTCTGAAAAAATACGGACTGGGTCCTGAGAATATCATTGACGCAGTGCAAAGAGTTTTAAAAAGAAAGTAATTCTGAAACGGGCCGCAAATTGCGGCTCTTTTCTTTTTATCCCCTGCGCTTCAACGCACGCATCCTTGAATTTGAGGATCTCTTCGTGCGTTCTCACAATGGCATTGAATTCCTTGAAATAGGCCACCAGCTTGCATTTCAGGATCACATGCCTGAAGTATAACAACCTTCCCTGCACAGACATTGGCGCCGTCACCAGCCTCCTGCCATTGACCCTGATGAATTGCCGCAAGCAGAAGAAGAAATCCCTGATCATGGTAATGATGGAGAATTTACTGGTGCTCGTGTCAGCAGCGATCATCTTGTAAGAAGTAAGCACATCAAAACAACGCGAGCTCTCGCGCGCATACCGCATCAGGTATTGCCAGGTGAGGCGATCTTTGGTGATGAAGTGCGAAAAACAAAGACGGTCGTCGTACCAAATATCGTAGCCCATGATGGACAACGCGAAGCAAAGCTCATGATCGCCACCCGAGGTTAATTCCGTTCCCTTACGGTCGGTCAACAAGCTTCTGAAGCCCAGCTCCCTCAACTGGAGATAGGCAGACCTTCTGATCACGCAACCCGCGCCATAGATGCGGTTCTTCATCACTTTCCCGGGGCGGTCTGCCTGCTCGCCCGCTGCAAAGATGCCCGCGTGCTTGACCCACTCGGGTGGCTCCACTTCAAACACGAGCTTACCGAGTCCTCCCAGCGCGGCAATACGGGCGTTTCCCATCATGATCTCGTAGGCCGTGGCGGCGTAGCTCTCTTCGATCCAGTTATCATCATCACATAAGATCACAAACTCATACCTGGCTTCTGCAAATCCCCGGGCGCGGGCATGGCTCAATCCCAGTGCAGGCTCGTACACGATGCGCAACTCCCCTGAAGGATCAAGGGAATTCCAGATCGATTCAACGATCGCCGATGATTGGTCTGTGGAAGCATTATCAACCAGGATAAACTCCCACGGCACATACCGCGGAACTGCCTGACGGGCTATGTGCCTGACGGTTTCAGGAAGCCGTGCTGCGCCGTTGTGGCAGCAAATGATGATGGAGACGCCATGCCAGCTCATAAATTCAAGGTCATTCGTGTATAAAGCTTGAGGATCTTATAGAACAATCCGAAGTCTCTGCTCATGGTCCAGGCGGCACGCGCTTGTGCCACGGCTGCGCCCCTGTGCTTTAAATGCTTCCATAACGTGTTGGCCGTGCGCAGGGCATAATGCGCATAGAACCTGCGGCTGCGCTTCATGATCGTGGTACGCCTGTCCGGGGGCAGGTACTGCTGGATCCTTTCCATCACCAGCGAAAGCTCTTTCATATTCCGCCCGGTGAGAAACGATTTGCCCGAGATAGAAGAAAAATGCCTCCTGTATTCCGCCAGTACGTTCGGGATGTAGGCCGTTTGATACTGTGAGGCTATGCGCATCCACATCTCCCAGTCTTCGCCATATTCAACGCCATAAAAACTGCCCAGCTTTTCATATACGGCGCGTCTTACCACCATGGCCACATACTGGATCCGCTGATGCTCGCCGAGCTTTGAAACCCAGTTGCGCAGAATGCCTTCCTGATCCATCTCCTGCTCATGGTTGTACATGAATTGACCCTGGGCATCGATGTAAGCGTAACGGCAAAAACCGGCGCCAGCTTCCGGATATTTGGTGAACAGTTGTTCAAACTGGTTATAAAAACCGTTTCTGATCCGGTCGTCGCCATGCAGGATGTGCACCAGGTGGCCGCGCGCACGATCGATGCAGGTCTGGAAATTTCTCAGGCTGCCCACGTTCTGCGGCTGCCTGAAATACAATACCCTGCCCTTCCCTACTTCTTCCACTATGGCTCTAACATCTGCGTCGGTGCTCGCATCATCGATCACTTCCACCTGCATGTGGTCTGCACCGGGGTACTGGCATAAAACGCTCACGAGTGTTTCGCGGAGATAAGCCGAGCAATTGTAAACAGGGATCATCACCGACCATGTAGGCCTCTTCACGCCCGGTGGAATGGCCCTGATCACAGGAGGTTTGTCCGGTATTCTTTCTGCTGTACGCATTGTTCCTGCTTTGTTTCTAAACAACCCTTTGAGGGTTCAGAACCCTCAAAGGGTTACCTACTATCCGGATGGCTTCCTTGATCCGCCACCGCAGCGAATGCAGGGCTAACGCACACAGTATTGGCCATGCGTTGGTTCGCAGCAACAGCCCAACCGATTGTGCTTTCGGCAGCGCCTTTCCCAGCTCCATGAGCATAAATCTTTTTTTGAAATAGTGTGCAGCCCTGATCGAGCGCGGATCCCCGTTGGGATTTTCTGTTCGCAGGATCCGTTCAGTGATCGCGTCAAGCACTGAGAAACACGCCAGAATCTCGGCCATATCTCCAGTTTCAACTACCGGCCCGAAGTTGTGCCTGAGGCATTCCAGCACGGGCATGGAGATGGTAAAATCATCTCCCATATAGTACCGGATGTTACGGAGCACATTCTGCTCATTGGCCAGGTCATATTCCTTCTTCTTCGTCACGGCATTCAGGCTGGAAGAAGAGAGCCGATAATCCAGTAAAGGTTCTGCCAGGTTGCCGATCTCGAAACGGGTGGAGAGCTTCCAGAACAGATCGTAATCTTCGGAGTATGGCATGCTGTACATATCCACGCGCTCCGCAGCCTTTTTTCTGAACATGATCGTGGGATGATACATCCAGCACTCGAACGTCAGGTTGTAGTAGTAAAAATTGCTTCTGTACCGCTCCAGGCGTACAAATTTTTTGTCTTCGGTGACCACCCTCGCCCAGGTTGATAAAAGCGCGCAGGCAGGGTGACGCAACATGTAATCATACTGCTTCTGAAGCCGTGTGGGATAGCTGATGTCATCTGCGTCCATACGGGCGATCAGCTCTGTCGATGACAGCGCGATCCCTTTATTGAGGGTGGCCGAAATGCCAAGGTTCTTTTCGTTTTTGAACAGCCTGATCCTGGCATCGTTATACGACTCAACGATGGCTACACTATCGTCAGTAGAGCCGTCGTCGATGATCAGGAATTCAAAATCCGCAAACGTCTGGCGAAGAATGCTCTCCATCGCTTCACGTAAAAACGGTCCGGCGTTGTATACCGGCATCAGAACGGTGACCTTCGGTGTGCTCATGTCTTGCTGTAGCTAAGAATTCCGAGCTTGACCAGCACCCTTGCTGCCAGCGCTTTGGCCATCTTCGGGTAATCAACCATAACCTTGTATCTGAACGGCTCAATGTAAGGCATTCGGGCACGCTGCACCAGCGCTTTCACCCGCCGGTAAGGTATCTTCTGATATTTCAGATACTGAGAGAACCATTGCAAAAAATAACTTCTCACCATGTGATACTTCCCACCGTTGCTGATGGAAGCCACCAGTGATGTGGGGCGCTGGCGGTATCGGTTATGCCATGCGGCGGATACGTATACAACCTCCTTCAGATACACCTTGCAGAGAAAAGCCTGGTCTTCGTACATCTGATAAATGCCCCGGAATGATTCTTCAAATCCATAATTATCCAGCACTGAACGGCGCACCATCATACCGGATGGGCACGGCGCAGCACCGGCCCCCAGCGGATACAGTGTAAGGCTCAGCTGCGGCGGCCTGTAGATGCCTTCCTGCGCACCCACCGGAACGATCACGTCGGGTTTAGACGGGTCGTTCCAGCTGTTCCAGTACTGTGAAGCTTCCAGCACCACGGTGACGTTGGTTCTTCTGAAGATTTTCAGCTGCGCGCTGAGCTTGTCGGGCAACCATACATCGTCTGCATCGATGAAGGCCACGTAATCGCCCTGGGCGCTTTCGATACCAAGGTTCCGGCTTGCGCTGAGGCCTTCGTTGCAGTGCCCCCGGTGATGCATGTAACGGATCTTGTCAGGATAACGCGCAGCATACTGCTTTGCGATAGCGGTGCTCCGGTCTACGGATCCGTCATCCACCAAAAGCAATTCCCAACGGTTATGATCCTGGGCAAGCACGCTGTCGATAGCCTCTTCGATAAATCGCTCTTCGTTAAAAAAACAAAGGATCACCGAAACAAGTGGTTTGTCTGTCGCTTCCATATCGTATCAATTCATGAGTTGCTGTATCCTGAAAGAAAATTCCGCTGCCTGCCAATTCTTTACCTGCACGCGGGGCAGTGCATAAAGGTCCGCCGCGGAAGTTACTGCACGCGATTCTGTTGAAACCGCATACTGGTATCCAGCCTCGCGCAGCAATGATTTTGTCGTGGCATTGTAGTTGCCATAGGGGTACGCAAAGCCATGGATATTTTTTCCCAGCAGCTTTTCAATTTCGCGTTTGCTCTGCTGCACCTCATAAGCTTGCACTGCCTCATCCTGCTCCCCGAGCATGGCGTGGTTTACCGTATGTGCGCCGATGGAAAACAGCCCATTGGCATTGAGCTTCTGCACCTGGTAAGTGTCCATCACAGCACTGTGTGTATCACAAACCCTTGACGTGCCCGCCCATGCACGAAGCTGGTCAAGTACGGCGCGCTGATCTTCGTGTGTTAAGGGCTGCATCCGCTGCCACAGTCCAAGATACAGGGCTATTCGCTCGTTGGGCACCTGCATACCATAACGCCAGCAGCTGATCTCCTGGATGACCTTGCAGCTCAGGTGAGAGTGTCTTCTGAAATGGAAACTGAAATCCTCACCGCCGATGCGGATGTCGAGACAGAATGGAAGGTGCTGGCTATTGAGAATGATGGCCTGAAGCTCATCCCACCAGTACATCTGCGGATGTTTCAACGCATGGGTGGCGATATAAAAAGTTGCCGGCAACCGGTACCATTCCAGCAGCGGGGCGGCGTTGCTGTAATTGTCTGCGAAGCCATCATCGAACGTAATGGCTACCATATTTTTTCGTAGTCTTTTTTGAAGCAAGCTGTGCACAAGCTCGTCGATGGACACTACATCGAACGTTCGCTTCAACCTGTCAAGCTGTTGCTCGAACCTGTCAGGATACACCGCCAGCTCCCAGGGATCACTTCGCTTCTCGCATACCTGATGATACATCAGTATAATGGCTTTTTTCGCGCCTGCATTCCTGATCCGGTTCCAAAGGTTACACAACATACTTTAAGCTTTAACCGCCTTTACTGAAATGATAACCTGGTAGTCCGGATCGTGACGATACAACGCATCCTTTCTGACCTCAGGTAGTCCCATGCCATAGAGGAATGCCGCCGCCGTGTAAACATTGCCATAGGTCTGGACGTCTACTTTCGAACCGTTGAAAGTTTCCTGCATCAGTCTTTTCATAGACGTATCCGTGAATGACCAGAGCCAGTAGTCTTTCCATGCGCCGCGGTCGATCTGGCTGATACCGGGCACCGTGAGCAGAAGACAACCACCGGGTTTCAGAATGCGGTAGCAGGTCTTCAATGCGTTTTTGAAATCATAGATGAGGTGCAGCGTTTGTGTGAAGATGATACAATCAAAACGGCCTGACGGGATCTGCGGCACGTGACTGATATCGCCTACGATGGTGGCTTTTGCATTGGAAGAGTCGATGTGAAGGATATCACTTTGCTGAACGCAGTCTCTCCCGAAGCGCATCGTATATTCATTGTCACCGATCTCGAGCACCGAGCCCCGGATGTGATCGCTGCTGGCGCCGAGGAAGCTCTCGATATAAAATCTGTCGATCGCGCCACCCCTTTCGAAACCGAAATCATTGCTGAACGGCGTCATGCGGTCAAAGTCTCCGGGCTGTACATTCCCTTGCGCAGGTACGTATTGTCTGTAGTATCCCTTGCGATGCAAAAACTTCAACAATACATCCGGCAGAGATCCCTTCAGCGCACTCCTTGCGGAAACGCCGGCTTTCTTGATCAGATACACGAGAAATTTCTTCGGTTTTTCGCGGGCCAAAAGAGTCAGCGATTGCAACGATGGCCAGCGGCCTCCTCCTGCCTCCTCCCACAATCTGCTGAACAGGCGTGATGCATAGTAGGCACGCCAGGTCTTCAGCCCTGACTGGTACGCTGCGCGCTCCTCCTGGTTTTTCAGAAGCGATCTCTGCCTTCTGCATACCTTCATCACATGCCGCAGCATAAATACAACGTTGGCCGACATGTTAGTGCCGTGAATACGGTAGGCCGCTATTTTCCGGTCATGTGATCCAACGGGATGCCTGCGAGCGATCCGGAAATACAGGTCATAGTCCTCGCATGCCTTCAGCGTGGTGTCAAACCTGAAGTGCTGGAAGAGCCATCGCTGATACATCACCGCCGCATGCATGCCGATATAATTACCTTTTAACAGGCTCAGATAATGTTTCTCACTGACCGTCTGTTGTACTTCATCATCCAGCGGATAACCCCACTCGTCAACCTTGTCATGCCATCCTGAAACAAAAGCACACCCGGGATGCTGCTCCAGGTATTTCAAATGAGTGGCAACCGCTTCGGGATATAACCAGTCATCGGCATCGAGGAACACCAGGAAACTTCCCGTGCTTTCGTCGATACCTTTGTTTCGCGCTGCTGACAGTCCTGCATTGGGCTGATGAACGTAATGCACACCGGTGAATGACGATGCCACCTCGCGTGTGTTGTCTGTCGACCCATCATCCACCACCACAATATCGATGTGAGGATAGCTTTGCCGTTGCGCGCTTTGTATGGCGTCAGCCAGGTATCTCCCGTGGTTATAACAGGTGATAATGACCGATACCACGGGTTGTATCTGCGGAGCTGTCTCTCTATAATCATCCATAGATCTTCGAATTCGTGTTGCGATGGCGCCAGTAATAAAACAAACCGCTCACAATGCCGCGCATCTCCGAGAGCAATGTGCGATACTGAAACTTGTAATATGGAAACCCTTTGCGGATCAGACTCAGGTAATAGAGCGGCACCACCTTCAGCAGGTGCAGTAAGTTTCCACGGTGACCGAAGCGCTGATGCTGAATCAGTATGGCAACGGTGAATCCTCTCATATAAGCATACAGCTGACCTTTCAGCTCCTGGATAGAATGCCTGTGATGATGCTGGACCACAGCTTTCGGATTATACCGGATGGTAAAACCGTTGGCGAGTATCCTGTACCAAAGCTCCGAGTCTCCGTTGCAACCCGCCGCGCCGGCATCCAGTCGTTCATCAAAATACCCTACCTCTTCAAAGATCGCTTTGCGGAATGCCATGTTGGCGCCGGCACCGATCTCCCAAACCGGTGGTCCCGCTTCAAGCGTTGCGTTGAAAAAATGATGGTCGTATTGTTTGCTGATGTATCCGCGGTTGAAAGGCCAGTACTTTTCAAAGATCACTTCAGCTTCCGTGCTCAGCGATGCTGCGATCACCAGCCCCGTCATGGCTGCCAGCGACGGATCACGGAATGTTTCAAAGACGCGGTAAGTCCAGTGGATATCGGGAATGGTATCATCGTCAAGGTAGGCTACAATAGCGCTCTCCGCCTCCAATGCACCGCGGTTGCGTGCAATGTCAAGCCCCGGCCTGTCTTCCCGTACATATCGAACGCCTTCAAATTCCGCCACAACATTCTCTGTGTCGTTGTTGGAGGGAGCATTGTCCACCACCACAATTTCGGCGGGCCGGCACTGCTGCAACTGCAGGTGTTTTAAACATTCGCGCAGAAAAGCAGCACGATTACGGGTGCAAATGACGATGGATACATCGCATTGGCGGGGAATGTTAACGGGATGAAGGTGCGCTACGGCATCATCACACAAGGCTTTCAATGATGCTGCGTTGGGCGATGAAGGCTTTGCGGGTAATGGTGATATTCCCTGTTCATCGTAATACCACGACAACGCCGGCCAGATGGCATCCAGGCATTCACGCCAGAAAAGATCTTCTGAAACGGATGCTCTCAGGTAGCGCTCACCCAGGGGTATCGATCTGTACCAGAATACGCAGTAGTGCGCGCCACTGCCCAGGTCAACACGCACGTTATCTGCTGCGAGATCGAGGTGATGAATTTTATATGTATTAAAGATCATGATCCTGGCACCGCTTCCTTGGCGTGGGCAAGCTGCCGCACGCGAAAAGGAAACTTCGGACGAACATGTCCTGACCACTTCCCAAACCAATTCATGTTTTCCCGGTAATCTTCAACCTCCAGCGAAAGACAATCCTCCAGATAGAACAGCTCCACTGATGTGTCTTTCACGAAGATCAATGAAAAGTAGTAACTGCCATCGTTCAAAAAATTACCGGGGATATCAACCTGGCCTTCTGCCAACCCCTTCCTAAATTCTTGTGGTGTTGAGCTTACATCAAAAATGCATTCCCGACTCTGCGTGAATAAGTGTAACCCCACGCAGATGTTCTGGCCTTCTATCAAATTCCAGAATTTAAAGCGGATCGTTATCGGTGTGCGAATATCGACAGGGTCATCTGCGTTTTTTAAATGTGGAATTAGCTCCACGAAATTGACCCGGATAAAGTTATTTCCCGGTGAGTGGTTGATATCATCCCACGACTGACGATAACGTTTCTGCTGATGCCGACTCATGTAAGCGTTAACCACTTTGAGTGACGTACCGATGTCGATCATTTTTCCTTTCTGCAGATGCATGGCGCGATGACAAAGGCTGATCACCGATTGCATGTTGTGGCTCACATAAAGAATGGTTCGCCCCTGCCGCGACGACACCTCCTGCATTTTGCCCAGGCATTTCTTCTGAAAATCGGCATCACCCACGGCCAGCACCTCATCTACGATGAGAATGTCGGGCTCGAGGTGCGCTGCCACGGCAAATGCCAGTCGCATATACATGCCCGATGAATAACGTTTCACCGGCGTATCGATGAATTGCTCCACCCCGGAAAACGCAACGATCTCGTCGAACTTCTTTTTTATTTCGCGGCGCTGCATACCTAGAAAATAACCGTTGAGGTAAATATTCTCGCGACCCGACAGCTCATCGTTGAACCCGGTGCCGATCTCGAGCAGGCTGTTGATGCGCCCCCTCCCGCGCACGATGCCCCGCGTAGGATTGATGATTCCCGATAAGATCTTCAGCAGTGTCGATTTGCCCGCGCCGTTGCTGCCAATGATCCCGAACACCTCGCCTTCTTTGACATCGAACGACACATCATGGAGCGCCCAGATGTGCGAATCGTCTGCAGCACCGGTCTCCGAAAAGAACGGATCGTTTTTCTTCAGCACCGAAGAGAGCCACCACCGTTTGATATCCTGACGGAAAGACCCGGTACCTACTTTTCCCAGCGCATAGAGCTTGGAAAGTGCCTCAACCTGGATGATGGGTTCTGCCATACGTTTAATGGTTAAATAACATCCTGCAACCTGTTGCCGAACTTGTTAAAGAGCAGTGAGCCCGCCAGCACCAACAACAGTGTGCTTCCGGCGCTGTAAAGCAATTGCACGCCGGTGAAAGTGCCCTGCCCCATGAACCCGAACCTGAAGAACTCAACTACGGGGCACATCGGGTTCAGGCTTACCCAAAGGCGGAAAGCAGGGTCAACTATCGACAACGGATAAATGATGGGTGTGGCAAACATGAGCAACCGCACAATCAGGTGGATCACGTTGACCAGGTCGCGGTACTTGGCTGTGAGGATCGAAAAGATCAGCCCCATGCCGAGGCCGAAGCTGGCAACAACAACCGTTGAAAATATCATGGCTGAGAACCATCGCAGCGGATGGTCGATCACCTGGCGAGGGTCTACCACCAGCAGCATCACAAAGAAGATCAAGAACTGGATGCCGAAGCGGATGAAGTTGACCAGCATCACTGACAGGGGCATGATGAGGCGTGGAAAGTAAACCTTGCCGAACAGCGACCCGTTTTGGATAAAAGTGAAGGAGGTGCCGGTGAAGCATTCGGCGAAAAGAGTCCACAGGATGATGCCCGACAGGTAAAAAAGCGAAGGTGGCAGGCCATCGGTAGAAAGTCCCACCGCCTTTTCAAAGATCAGCACATAGATGATCAGCACGATCACAGGTTGAAAAACGATCCAGAGAGGTCCCAACAGGGTTTGCTGGTGATGGATCAGGAAATCCCTTCGCACAAGCCTCAGAAGCAGATGCCGGTAGCTCCACAACTGCAAAAACTGCCCTTTCCACCAGAACGATTCCGGTTTGATTTCCCAGGCCCAGCTTTTCTTGGATGACGTAGTCTGGCTCAAGTCAAAGATTGTTTCCATCACTGACTAATAATTTAATGCCCGGTTAAAGGCACTGGGAATTGGGCATCAGGTGTTACCCCTTTCGGGGGATCAGAAAGCCCCGAACAGCGCAACTGCACCGGAGCGCAGGAACAGATCACTGTTGTATCGCAGGCCATTGAAGCGTATACAAGCCGGGTTGACAACGCGGCCAGGATCCGTCACCGCTGTAAGAACGATGTTTTGTTCGCGACCGGTGAGAAGCAAAAAGAAAAAAGATAACGCTACGAAATGAGGTTTTCTCGGTTTATCTTGATGCTGCAACTGAAACGGTATGGAACTGACGTACAGACTCATTGATGACACGGCGAGCTTCGAAGCTTTCCGTTCGCTGCTGAAAGCCTCCAGCCTTCCAGCCGATGACCTCAACTACAAAAGGGACCTTCTCGTGGGCTATTACGAAGGGGACTCGCTTGTAGGCACCGGTGCGCTCGAGATCCATGGCAACTATGCCTTGCTGCGATCATTGTCAGTGAAGCTCGGCATCCGCGGCAAGTCCGTGGGTACCACCATCACAGAGTACCTGCTCGATGAGGCCCGGAAGAAGAAACTGAAAGCGATCTACCTGCTCACCGAAACTGCCCGTGGCTTTTTTCTGAAAAAAGGATTCACAGAAGTGCAGCGCGATGAAGTCCCCGCCGACGTCAAGGCTTCCTCTGAGTTCTCACAGGTGTGCCCTGTAACAGCGGTGGTGATGGTATTGCCAATTAATTGAAGAGTCCAAAGACCACAGTCGACAGTCCACAGCCATCTGGTGCGCCCTCTCAAATTGAAGGTACGAGGTACGAATTACGAAGTACGATTTCGGTACTCCACACTAACCTGCTGTGGTCCGTCGACAGTGGACCGTGGACCATCCGTCAACTATCAATCGTTAGCCCTTCAATTAATATTTCCCTCTCCCGTGGACTGTTGACACGGGGCTTATTACATTTGCGGTTCATAGAGCTTGCATGAAACTGAATAAGTACTTCGTAATCGATTTCGACAGCACATTCACCAAAGTAGAAGCGTTTGACGTGCTGGCGGATATCTCGTTGAAAGACCATCCTGAGAGAGAAGAGCGTAAAAAACAGATCGTTCAGATCACGAACCAGGGTATGGACGGTTCGATCTCCTTCCGGGAATCGCTCGAAAGAAGGCTGAACCTGCTCGCACCAAGCAAGCAGCATCTCAACCCGCTGATCAGCGAGCTGAAGGGAAGCGTATCGGAATCATTCAAGCGCAACCGCGATTTCTTCACCCGGTATGCGGATAACATCTACATTATCTCCAATGGGTTCAGGGAGTTCATTGAACCGATCGTGACGGAATTCGGCATCAAATCGGAGAATATTCTGGCCAATGAGTTTAAATTTGACAAGGAAGGTAAGGTTGTGGGTTTCGATGTGGAGAACCCGCTTTCTGCCAACGGCGGGAAAGTGGCACAGCTGAAGAAACTTAATCTTCCGGGCGACGTTTACGTGATCGGTGACGGGTATACCGATTACGAGATCAAACACGCCGGTCTGGCCAACAAGTTCTACGCCTTCACTGAAAACGTGGCGCGTGAGAACGTGAAGAGCAAGGCCGACCACATTACCCCCAGCCTCGACGAATTTTTATACCTCAACAAATTGAATACCGCCATCTCCTACCCCAAGAACAGGATCAACGTGCTGCTGTTGGAGAATGTCCATCCGGTAGCCATTGAACTGCTGAAAGCCGAAGGTTTCAATGTAGAGACGTATCACGCGGCGTTAACCGAAGAAGAGCTGTGTGAAAAGATCAAGAACGTCTCTGTGCTGGGTATCCGTTCCAAAACACAGGTAACGGCCAAAGTGCTTGAGAACGCGAACCGCCTGATGACCATCGGTGCGTTTTGTATCGGTACCAACCAGATCGATCTCAAGGAGGCCACCCGCAAGGGCATCGCCGTGTTCAACGCGCCGTTCAGCAATACCCGCTCCGTTGTAGAGCTCGCGGTGGCGGAGATGATCATGCTGATGCGCAACATCGTAGACAAGTCTGTGAAGATGCATCAGGGTGTGTGGGACAAGTCGGCCAAAGGAAGCTTCGAAGTGCGCGGAAAGAAACTGGGCCTCATCGGTTACGGCAATATCGGCACACAACTTTCCGTGATCGCTGAATCGCTGGGCATGAAGGTCTACTACTACGACACCGAAGAAAAACTTTCACTTGGAAACGCTGTCAAGTGCAAATCCATGAAAGAGGTGCTCGAGCAGGTTGATGTGGTGTCGCTGCATGTTGACGGAAGAAAATCCAACACCAACCTGATCGGTGCGAAAGAATTCGCCATCATGAAGAAAGGTGTGATCTTCATCAACCTCAGCCGCGGCCATGTGGTAGACATCCAGGCCCTGCGTGAAAATATTCTCAGCGGAAGAGTAGCAGGCGCTGCCATCGACGTTTTCCCTTACGAGCCTGTGAGCAACGACGAGGAATTTAAATCGGAGCTGCGTGGACTGCCTAATACGATCCTGACACCTCACATCGGCGGAAGCACGCTGGAGGCGCAGGAGAACATCGGCAATTTCGTGCCGGGCAAGATCATGGAGTACATCAACACGGGAAGCACTTCCAACAGCGTGAACTTCCCTAACCTGACATTGCCCATACTGGAAAATGCACACCGCCTGATCCATATCCATAACAATGTGCCGGGTATCCTTGCCAAGATCAACCAGATCCTGGCTGCCCATGGTATCAACATCGTGGGCCAGTACCTGAAAACCACTGAATCGATCGGATACGTGATCACTGATATCAACAAGGAATACGATAAGGAGGTTGTAAAAGCGCTGCGCGAGATCGAGCACACAATAAAGTTCCGCATCCTGTATTGATAACACGCCCGGGTTTAATACGTTTGTATTATGAAATCCAGGCTTAAGGATACGATCTGGTTTTTGGATCTAAGGCATGCCTTCCGGACGCCCACCTGGAAAGCGCTGGCCCTGAGCATGGTGCTGATCTCAGCTTACTACCTGGCACTGTATTTCCTGGTTAATCATTTCATCAATTTCGAATTTGAGATCCCTGGCTTCGTGATCTATTCGCTGGGCTATGTGATCGCCATCCTGTTCTATTTCAGACTCAATAATTCCTACTACCGCTGGAATGATGGTAACAAGGCCATGGCACAGCTGCGGGCGCTGAACGAATCGTTCGTGATGAAAGCCAGGACCTACCTTGGCGGCGATGAGGAGGAGTTGAAATTCCTGGCCACCATGGTCAAGAACCATTACCGTGCCCTGCGCGACCTCGTACGCGGATTTCAAAATCCTAAAAACCTGATCGAACCCAGGCCGGGCTACAGCAGCAAAATGGAAGGCTCGCAACATCTGGCCACCCGGCTTACCAGCCTGCTCGTGCAACGGGTCAACGCGCTGTACAACGATGGCAAGCTCACCCGCATTCAGTTCCTCGACCTGAGCAGGATCATTCATAAGAATACCGAAATTGTATCCACTTGTGAGGCGTTACAAGACTCACCGCCACCGAAAACGTATATCTTCCACATCCGTGGATTCATTCTCGCTTACGCCGCCATGATCCCTTTCGGTTTCATGGGGCATTTCGAAGCATGGGTGCTGTTGTTCCTGGTGGTGTTCTTTTACTTCTATGCAGGGCTCGAAATGGTGAGTGATGAAATGGAAGACCCCTTTGGCTTCGATGAGAACGACATACCCGTGGCGCAGCTCACTGACCTTGTGGAAAAAAGGATAGATGCAATAACCTCCCCCTACCCCCCTCAATATGAACGACCCAAAACTTAAAAACAGAGAAAAATCCGTTTGGTTCTCTGTACTCTTTGACTTTCACCGCACCAAAACGCTCAAGAGGCTTTTGGTGAGTATGCTGCTGGTAGGAGCATATGCTTTTGTGGTGGATTATATCGAAAGCGAAATGCTTCACATCGACTTCAGGCCGCCCTCGTATGTGTACTCCATGCTTGGCATTGTGCTGGGTATTCTGCTGGTGTTCAGGACCAACACGGCCTACGATCGCTGGTGGGAAGGCCGCAAGCTGCTCAGCAAGTTGGGGTATAACTGGAAGAATGTAGCCCTGAAGCTCAATGCGTTTCTGCCTGCCAACGACCAGGAGAACCGTAAATATTTCGCCGCCATGATCGCCAACCACAGTTACTCCCTGAAAGAGAGTCTGCGCAATGGTGTGAAGAAGCACGAGCTGGTGGAAGCCGAGCCGGGTATGCTTGACAACCTCGACAAGATCTACCACGTTCCGAATTATTTTGCAGCAGGCATCTGCAACCGATTCAACGAGCTGTACAAGAGAGGTGTCATCACCGACATGCAGTTCCTGGAGCTCAGCAAACACATCGACGATGCTTCTGAAGTGGTAAGCAGCTGCGAACGGATCCACACCTCGCCTATCCCGTTTTCGTACGCCATTCACCTGAAAAAATTTCTCTTCGCGTTCGTGCTCATCCTGCCGTTCGGTTTCATTCACGATCTCGGTTACTGGTGTATCCTCATTGTGATGCTCATCTTCTATGCCATGGTAGGTCTCGATGTGATCGGCGAAGAGATCGAAGATCCGTTCGGCCAGGACGAGAACGACCTTCCTTTCGATGCCATCTGCAAATCGCTGAAAAAATCAGTGAACGAAATATTGATCCAACCCACCGTTAACGAATTTGTAAAAGCCTGACCCCATGAGCCGTAAATTTTACCTCGCCCTCTCCTGTCTCGGCGCTTCATTTCTGCTCGCTTCGTGCAGCAACCCGCTCGACAAGGAATTCAACCGCGAAACTGCTGAAGCTGATTTCACACGATTGGTGAAGCTCGGAAAGCTCGATTCAACCGACGCCTCGATCATGGCGCATTTTATGGTTGAACATGAGCTCATCGGCGCGCAGGTGCTGGAGATCGGCGCCACGTATCGCGATATACTCGCAGAATCCAGGAACTACTGGAACAGGACCGAGCATACCCGGAACGGAAAAGCAAAACACAGTGAAAGCAATGCGTTGGTACAAATAGAAGCGACGCCAGATCCGAAAAAGATCCAGCAGTCAGAATGGTCAAGCTCGCTGCCATATAAAGTGTCCATCCACAACACATCAGAAAAGAACATCCGGGCGCTGAAAGGCAAATTCGTTTTCATCGATGCCTTCGGAGAAACGTTGCATGAAGTTGAGTATAAATACCTGAATGCGCTTGCGCCTAACCAGAGGGTGGAAGAGCAGGTGAATTTCAGGATCATGCATATCGTATCACCGAACAAGATCGTTCAGTACAGCGAGCACAATCCATTCCGTGTAACATGGCAGGCCGACAGCGTTATTACGAACTAAGGCTAAATGACGGGCGGCAATTTCAGAAAACTTTGCACGTGTTGCGCAGCCTTGACGGCCTTCGCGCGAATGCATTAAAAAAAAGAAAACCCATCGGATCTGGTGAGGTGTTTCTGAACCCCATAAAGACAAGTTTTGAGCTGCCTGCAATCTCAACCTTCTTCTGTTAACCTGCTTTTTGGGCGAGGGCCCGACCCGATAGTCACCGGGAAGGGATGAGGCCTGATTTCAATTGAAAGCTACACTCGGTATTGTTTTAAATTGTTAGGTTCAGCAAACGTGTCCCAAATCCGAGTGGGAATTCGTTACGAACATATTGAAAAGTCATTTCCGCAGCAATGTTGAAAAAAAAGTATTTTTTCCGTAAGCAAATGATAGCTTTGTAACCCGTTATGGTACACCACGTTAATTTCACCCCCGGACCTTCTCAACTATATTTTACGGTAGCCGATCACGCACGGCAGGCCTTCAAGGAAAACATCCCGTCACTGTCGCACCGGAGCAAATTGTTCGAACAGATCTCCAGCGAAACCACCGGAGGATTGCGCCAGTTGCTTGGCATACCGGCAAGCCACCATATTTTTTTCACCGGCTCCGCCACGGAAGTATGGGAAAGGATCATACAAAATCTCGTGGCAGAAAGTTCATTTCACCTGGTGAATGGTTCCTTCTCTAAAAAGTTCTACGAGACCGCCGTGCAGCTGAACAAAAAGCCACAGAAGCTCGAAGTGAAAGAAGGCCTCGGATTCGATCCGCAGATCTCCATACCGCAAGGCACCGAGCTGATCGCTGTAACACACAACGAGACCAGCACAGGCGTTTCACTGCCGCTGGAAACCATCTACGCGCTGAAAGAAAATAATCCGCACGCGCTCGTGGCCGTAGATGCTGTATCATCACTGCCCTACCCTCAATTCGATTTTACAAAACTCGACTCTGTCTTCTTCTCCGTTCAGAAAGGATTTGGTTTGCCTGCAGGGTTGGGCGTATGGATCGTGAATGAAAAATGCATCGCGAAAGCGGATCAGCTTTTATCGAAAGGTTTCTCCATCGGCTCATACCACAACATTCCCAGCCTGAAAGTTCACGCCGTCAAAAACCAGACGCCCGAAACACCAAATGTGCTGGGCATCTACCTGCTGAACAAAGTAGTGCAGGATTTTTTAAGACGTGGCATCGACACCATCCGGAAAGAGACAGACTACAAAGCTGCGATCTTGTATCAGGCGCTGGAACAACATCCGCTGTTGTCTGCGTTTGTGCAGGAAAAGAAATTTCAGTCCAGAACGGTGATCGTGGCCGACTGCCAGAGTCACACTGAAAAAGCTACCGCGTTCCTGCAGCAGAAAGGTTTGTATCCGGGAGACGGTTATGGTCCTTCCAAAAAAACACAGCTGCGCTTTGCTAACTTCCCGGCGCACTCCAAAGAGCAGTATGAATTGCTTGTGGATTCCCTTTTAGAATTTAGAATTTAGAATATAGATTCTTTCTCCAGAAAAATTTGATGCATGTTTAAACCTTAGACAGGCCGAAATGTCTATATTCAAACACCAAGCCTCACCGCTATTTGGAAGACAAGGAACTGCTGGAAAAGGTCAGGAATCCGGATACACTGAACTACGGGTTCAATCTGCTGGTACGGGCTTACCAGCAAAAGGTGTATTGGCATATCCGCAAGATGGTGATCGACCACGACGATGCTGATGACATCACCCAGGAAGTGTTCATCAAGGTGTATAAGAATATCGGCGGCTTTCGTGAAGACTCTCAGCTTTACACCTGGATCTACCGCATTGCCACCAACGAGTGCCTGAGCTTCCTTCAACGCAAAAAGCGCAGGTTCTTTCTGCCCATCGGAGACGTAGCCGGAGAACTGTCAGGAAAGCTCGATAGCTCACCGCATATTTCTGGCGACGAGATCCAGCTGCAGCTTCAGAAAGCGTTGCTGACGTTACCGGACAAGCAGCGGTTGGTGTTCAACATGAGGTATTTTGACGATATGAGCTATGAAGACATTTCGGAGATCACCAACACCAGTGTGGGCGCCCTGAAAGCGAGCTTCCACCACGCCGTTAAAAAAATCGAGGACTTTTTAGCATCGCGTTAAACCTTTGTATCTCAGGGAAGTCAATAGAAAAGACCATGAAAAAACTGGAAAACATACCTAAAAAAGAGATCTTCAGCGTGCCTGATGGCTATTTCGATACGCTGCCAGGTAAAATACAGGCGCGGATCTCCAAAGAAACGCCAGCCCGCGAGCAGGGCTTCGTTTTCAGGTATAAATTGCAGTATGTGCTGCCCGTTGTTGTACTGCTTGCGGCAGGCATCTACTGGTTTGCGAGCTCAAACCAAACCAACGATCCTGAAACATTGCTCGCCTCCGTGCAAACCGAAGCGCTCATGGCATACCTGAGTGAATCAGACCTGACAACGGAAGACATTCTCGAAACCATTGACTTCAACACGTCAGACCTGGACGCCATCGAAAGCGAAGTGTATGAGCTCAACCTCGACGCCTTGCCGCTGGAAGATGGGATAGACGACGATATTAACCCGGAAGATATTTGACCATGAAAACCCTTAAGATATTGCTGCTCCTGCTCTGCGTGGTGCCGGCCTTCGCCCAGGAAGATGAGGCGATGGAGATCGACAGAGATCCGAAGGCCCAGCAGAAGATCAAAGCCGCCCATGCCGCCTACATCACCGAATGCCTTGGACTTACGCCTGACGAAGCGGAAAAATTCTGGCCCGTATACCGTGAGTATGCCGGCAAAAGACAGGAGCTCAGACAACAGTTCAGGGACGCCCGGAAGAACGGCCAGGATGAAAAAGCTTTGCTCGACCTCGACCTGAAGATCAAACAACAGGAGCTCGACCTCGAAAAAGATTACTCGGGGCGTTTTCAGAAGATCATCACGCCGCAGAAGCTGATGAACCTGCGGCAGGCTGAAGGTGATTTCAGGCGCCTGATCCTCCGGCAGATCCAGCAACGGCAGCAACAAATAGAAAAACGTCACCAGATGCGCGACCGGTCAAACCAACGCCTGCAGCAACGAAACAATTAGATATACGTCAACAGCGAATGGACAGGATCCGATGTTGGCTTTTAGCGCTCACCATGGCAGCATCCCAGGCTTATGCCCAGGATGCTGATTCGTTATTGACAAACGCTTCGTCTTTCTCTGCCGCAGATTCACTCTCCATCTTCAGCCTCATTGACAGCCTGCTCAGTCTCGAAGACGCATCAGGCTCGCAACTGGCGCTTCGCATGGCCTACAACAGCAACGTACTGTCTGCGGGCAGAACGCTGGGCATCGAAAATTTCGGGCTCGCGCCAGGCGTTTCATATTATCACCGTTCAGGCTTTTACGGCGATCTTTCGGGCTACTGGAGCAAGGATTTTGAGCCTGCGTATTACCTTACCGTGGCATCGCTCGGCTATATGCGCGACCTCTCGAAACATTTTTCGGTGATGGCAGGATATGACCGATATTTTTACAACATCGCAACGAACGAGAACAGTTACATCCCTTACAAAAACACGTTATCCGTCAGCCCTATCGTGGAGCTCAAACCGTTGTCGCTGAGCGCGAACTATTCGTTCTATTTTGGTGATCAGCGTGCGCACAGGATCATGCCCTGCCTGACGCTCACCTTCCAGAAAAGGAAATTCCGGAGCATCGACCGCATCGCCTTCATGCCTTCGGTATTTGCGCTGATGGGTGACGAGGTGATCACAAAAATGGAATTTGTGCCGCCGAAAACACTACGCGAGGCAGCCGATAATATCAGGAAGTACGGAACCCGTTTCAGTGTTGCGCAGGTACGCAACCATGTATTCGGTATGATGAATTATGCCTTCAGCACGCCTTTAAGTATCTCCCACAAACAATGGATGCTGACCTTCACCTGGTCTTACAGCATTCCCAAAGCGCTGCCCGGAGAAACCCTTACCCTGTCTGAAAGCACTTACCTGTCTGGCAGCCTCACCTACATTATAGACCTCAGGCGGCATAAAAACCCTTTGTAAAATAGTGGGGTTTGGATATTTTGCAAACGTTAACACCAAACCACCTATCATGCTTAAGATCAGATTATTGTTCTGCCTCGCAACCGTTGTTCTCCAGCAGGCCGTTGCACAGGAATACCGCTGGCAACAAAGGGCTGAATATGTGATGGACATCCGCCTGGATGTGAATACACACCGTGTCAATGGCACGCAGAAGCTCACCTACTACAACAATTCAAAAGATACACTTGCCAAAGTATATTATCACCTCTACTTCAATGCATTCCAGCCCGGCAGCATGATGGATGTAAGGTCGAGGAACATCATGGATCCAGACCCGCGGGTCACCGACCGCATCTCGAAGCTAAGAGAAGATGAGATCGGCTACCAGCACATCCAGAGCCTGAAGCAGGATGGCAAAAATGTGAGCTACATCATCAACGGAACAGTGCTGGAGGTGACGTTGGCGAAAGCCCTTGTGCCCGGAGGAAAAACGGTGTTCGACATGACGTTCGAATCGCAGGTGCCCGTGCAGATCAGAAGGTCGGGACGGAATAACAAGGAAGGCATCTCCTACTCCATGACACAGTGGTATCCGAAGATGGCCGAATATGATTTTCAGGGATGGCATGCTTACCAATATGTGGCGCGTGAATTCCATGGCGTGTGGGGAGACTTTGACGTGAAGATCACCCTCGATCCCTCCTTCATGGTAGCGGGCACCGGCAAGCTTCAGAATGCCGACAAGATCGGATATGGTTACGAAAAAGCAGGCACCACGGTAAAAAGACCGGAAGGAAACCTGACGTGGCACTTCATCGCTAAAAATGTTCACGACTTTGCATGGGCTGCAGATCCGGAATATGAGCACGAGAAACTCCAGGTACCTGGCGGACCCGAGCTGCATTACTTTTATCAGCCGGGCGCCAAGACCACTGAGGTATGGAAAAAAATGATGGAGTACGGCGTGCGCCATTTCGAGTTCATGAATAAAACCTTCGGCCAGTATCCGTACGACACTTATTCGATCATACAGGGTGGAGACGGCGGCATGGAGTACCCGATGTGCACGCTCATTACCGGAGAAAGAACTTTTGGCAGCCTCGTTGGCGTGATGGCCCACGAAGCCGCGCACAGCTGGTACCAGGGGGTGCTCGCCTCCAATGAATCGTTGTATCCGTGGGTGGACGAAGGCTTCACCGATTTCGCCGCAAACGAGTCGATGGCTTTCATGTTCAATGAGACCGATCCTCACAAAGGAAGTTACGGCGGGTATTTCTCGCTCGTGAAAAGTGGTTTACAGGAGCCTGCCAGCCAGCACTCAGATCACTACAGCACCAACAGGGCTTATGGCACTGCGGCGTACAATATGGGTACCGTTTTTCTGCATCAGCTCAAGTACATCATTGGTGAGGAACAATTCTACCATGGCATGCGCCGGTATTACAACGCGTGGAAATTCAGACATCCCGAGCCGGAAGATTTCATCCGGATCATGGAAAAGGTTTCGGGCCTGCAACTGGCATGGTACCTGAACTACTGGATCAGTACCACTAAACGTATCGACTACAACGTTAAAGCAGTAGTGGCTGCCGGTGACGAGACCATGGTAACACTGGAACGTGTGGGTGAGTTTCCCATGCCGGTAGACCTTCTGGTAACTTACAAGGACGGAAGCAAAGAGATGTATTATGTGCCCCTGAATGAAACCCTCGGCAACAAACCGGTGGAAGATAAGACCGTTCAGCGTTACGATCTCCAGGCATGGCCCTGGGTAAATCCCACGTACACGCTGAGGATCAAACGCAGGGCCGCCGACGTTGCATCGGTTGAGATCGACCCCAGCCTTCGCCTGGCCGATATTGACCGGAAGAATAACAAGATCGACATGGCCCAGGCAATGAAGCCATACCAGGATCCGACTAAATAGTCGAAAGTTTGAAGTTTAAAATGGTTTCCAGTTACCAGTTTCCGGGTAGCCAGTTGGGAGTGCACGGCCTTCATGAAAGCTTCAGCCCGAGGGAACATAGCTCAGAAGGCGATTTAACTCAACGAAACCGGTAACTGGCAACCGGCAACCATACTGAGGCGTTTTTAATTTTAAACTTTTAACTTTAAACTTCGAACTTGAAACCAAACCCATGACCGCTGCACAGGCACAAAAAGAAATTATTGCCTTAACGGAAAAGATCAATTATCACAATACGCTGTACTATCAGCAGAACAGAACTGAGATCAGCGATTATGAATTTGACCAGCTCCTGGAAAAACTGATCCAGCTGGAAAAAGAGTATCCGCAATTCAAGCAACAGGATTCTCCCACACAACGTGTAGGCGGAACCATCACCAAAGAGTTCGAGACGGTATACCACAAGTATCCGATGCTCTCGCTGAGCAACACGTACAGTGAAGAAGAGCTGGCGGATTTCGATAAACGCGTGGCCAAAGGTCTGGAAGGCGAGCCGTACGAATACTTTTGCGAGCTGAAATTTGACGGTGTTTCCATCAGCCTCACCTATGAGAATGGTGTGCTGGCCCGCGGCGTTACCCGGGGCGATGGCGTGAGGGGTGATAACGTGACCAACAACGTGAAGACCATCCGGAATGTGCCGCTGCGCATCACCGGCAAGAACATACCCCCTGCCTTTGAAGTACGTGGAGAGATCTTCCTGCCCAAAAATGTTTTCAACCAGCTGAACAAAGAACGCGAAGACATTGGTGAAGAAAGATATGCCAACGCACGCAACACGGCTGCGGGCACGGTGAAGATGCAGGACTCTACAGAGGTGGCCAAACGCAAGCTCGATTGTTACGTGTACAGCCTGCTGGGCGATACCGGTTCAAGCTCACATGCGCAAAGCATCCAGATGCTGGAGTCGTGGAATTTCAACGTATCGCAGACCTATAAAAAATGTAAGAACATTAACGAGGTCTTTGAATACATCAGGCATTGGGAAACAAAACGCCTCGAGCTGCCGCTGGAAACTGACGGTGTTGTGATCAAAGTAAACAGCCTCGAGCAGCAGGAGCGCCTCGGCTTTACGGCCAAGAGCCCGCGTTTTGCCATTGCTTACAAGTACAAAGCTCAGAGCATCAGCACGCGGCTCAATGGCGTAACCTACCAGGTGGGCAGAACAGGAGCCGTTACGCCTGTGGCCGAGCTCCAGCCTGTGTTTCTCGCCGGCACCACGGTGAAACGGGCATCGCTTCACAACGCCAACGAGATAGAGCGCCTGCAGCTGCACATTGGTGATTATGTATTCGTAGAAAAAGGCGGAGAGATCATTCCGAAGGTTACGGGTGTAGATCATGAGAAGCGTAAAAGCAACACCACGCAGCCTATTACTTATATCGACAAGTGCCCTGAGTGCGGAACAAAGCTCATCCGTTACGAAGGCGAGGCTGCACATTATTGTCCAAACATTACAGGCTGTGCGCCGCAGATCAAAGGGCGCATCGAACATTTTATTCAGCGCAAGGCTATGGACATCGACTCGCTGGGTGAACGAACCATCGACCAGCTCTACAAGCTCGACCTGGTGAAAAGTCCTGCCGATCTTTACGACCTGAAACGGGAAGACATTCTGAAGCTTGAGGGGTTCAAGGATAAGTCGGTCACCAACCTGCTGGGCGGCATCGAGCAATCGAAGAACACACCTTTTGAAAGTGTCCTGTTCGCCATCGGCATCCGTTATGTGGGCCGCACGGTGGCCGAGAAGCTGGCGCGTTACTTCCGCAATATCGACAAGCTTGCAAACGCTTCATACGAAGAGCTGGTGCAGGCACCCGAAGTGGGTGAAAAGATCGCGCAGAGTGTTTTTGAGTTCTTCAGGAATCCCGAGAACCAGCGGGAGATCCAGCGTTTGCGCAAAGCGGGATTAAAGTTCGAGAGTGATCTGAAAGAACCCGAAAAGGAAAGCGATATCCTGGCCAACAAATCGTTTGTGATCTCCGGTGTATTTGAACGCTACGAGCGCGAGGATCTCCAGGACCTCATCCTGAAAAATGGCGGCCGGATCCTGTCAGGTGTCTCCGGTAAGCTCGACTACCTGCTGGCCGGCGATAATATGGGGCCATCAAAACGTGAAAAGGCAGAGAAACTCGGCGTGACCATCATTTCAGAAGCTGATTTTGAAAAAATGCTGAAGGGCCAATAATCTTGCCCCGGCGGTTTTCAACTTTAAACTTCTAACTTTAAACTTCTAACTTAGGCCGATGAAGCTGAGTTTTCTGAAATATAAAACGAACGCCCACCTCCGGCGCAACAAAGCCGAACGCATCAGCCTGCCCTATAAACAGGCCATGAACATAGGTATTATCTTCAGCGTAGAAGACAAGGCCAAGCATGACCTGGTGAAGGATTTCATCAGACACCTCGAGCATGATGGCAAACATGTAAAGGTGATGTCTTTCCTGCCCAGGCACAAAGACAACTATGAGTTCATGTTCGACTTCTTCACAGAAAGAGACCTCTCGTTCTGGGGCAACATTACCTCCTCGTCCGCTACCAGCTTTGCCGATACACCGTTCGATTTCCTGTTTTACATCGACACCACACCGAACCCACTTATTTTAAACCTGGTGGCCCAGAGCAAGGCACGTTGCCGGATCGGCAAATTCTGGGAACAGGGAATGGATTTCTTCGAGATGATGATCGAAAGCGGCAATGGTGTGAAATCGCTGATCGATGAAATGTACAAGTACACCCGGGCTTTGAAATGAAAAGGAGTAAGAATTAAGGAGTAAGTAGTAAGAAGAGGAGGCATTGTAACTTCCTGATTTTCCCCTATACTTGGCGAAATTTTATTACCCTAACCCATTAATTCTCTAACCCAATGAAAAAATTGTATGGAACCGGTGTGGCCCTCGTAACCCCATTTGATGAAAACCTGAAAGTGGATTACAAGGCGCTTAAAAAGCTGCTTCGTCATACGGCCAGGGGTACGGATTACTACGTTGTGATGGGCACTACAGGGGAGTCTGTCACCGTCACCGAGGAAGAGAAAGAAGAGATCCTGAGCTTCGTCAAAGATAATAACGATGCTTCGCTACCGATTGTTTATGGCATTGGCGGCAACAACACCCAGCACGTGCTCGAGGCCATTGCTTCCACTAACCTCAAAGGAGTTGACGCCCTGCTTTCTGTAAGCCCATACTACAACAAACCCCCACAAGAAGGGATCTACCAACACTTCAAAGCTGTTGCAGATGCTTCTCCCGTGCCGGTGATCCTGTATAACGTTCCCGGAAGAACATCGTCGAACCTTACCGCAGAAACCACCCTGCGCCTCGCCCAGCACACCAACATCGTTGGTATCAAAGAGGCATCGGGCAATCTCGAACAATGTATGAGGATCGCGCGCGATATGCCGAAAGATTTCCTCCTGATCTCCGGCGACGACATGCTGACCGTTCCCCTCTACGCCATCGGAGGCAAGGGTGTGATCTCAGTGCTGGCGAATGCGTACCCTGTGATCTTCAAAAAAATGAAGGAATTGAGCTTTTCCGGAGATTTTAGCAAGGCCAGTCGTGAGCTCTTCAAACTTCTGGACATCAACGGTCCCATGTATGAAGAAGGGAACCCTGTAGGATTAAAGGCACTTTTGTCAGAAATGGGCATTTGCGGCAGCCACGTCAGATTACCCCTTGCAGGAGCTTCGGGATCCCTGCAGAAGAGAATTGCAGGTCTTTACCAGTCTTTAAAGAAGTAGAAAAAGTAAGGGACAGCTCCCGGACGGGGGCTATCCCTTTTTGATGCTTTATAGAAACTCAAAAAAAGAGAACAACAGCCTTAAGACGCTTTATTCTTAATCTCCTGAACCTCTGCCCTGATTGCCTGAGCCAGGTTTTTAAGGTCTTGCATGCCCTTTCTTACCCGGGTTCCTGCAGCGCTGTTGCCTTTGTTATAAAATTTGTCAGCGTCACCTTCCAGTGAAGCAATAAGGCTTTTGAGCTCTTCAAACTTTTGCATTGTATTAGGTTTTTAAATTAAAAATTAGTTTCCTATGCCAAATTAAATAAAAACCTTAGAAAACAACCCAAAAAGGCGTTTTTTTTACAGTCCCTTGGTCACTGACACGAGCACTTCTTCCTTATAAAATCCGCTGTCGAGCTTCTCTTTCAGCTTCGAAAATGCCGTCAAAGTTTCCTCAACATCGGCAATAGTATGCGCCGCCGTAGGGATGATCCGGAACATGATAACATCCTTAGGCACAACCGGGTATATCACCACAGAGCAGAAAATACCGAAATTCTCGCGGAGGTCCATTGACATATTGGCAGCTTCGCCTACCCCACCCTTGAAGAGCACGGGCGTTACCGGCGATGTAGTGCTGCCCAGGTAGAAGCCTCTTTCGCGCAGGCCATTTTGCATGGCATTCACAACTTTCCAGAGGTTTGCCCTCAGCTCAGGTTTGGTTTTGAGCAGCTCCAGGCGCTTCATACCACCCATTACCAAAGTCATCGGGAGGCTCTTTGCATAGATCTGCGAACGCACGCTGTATCTCAGGTACTTAAGGATCCTTTTGTCACCGGCTACGAACGCGCCAATGCTGGCCATTGATTTGGCAAAAGTGGAGAAGTACAGGTCGACCTGGTCCTGAACACCTTGCTCCTCACCTACGCCGGCACCTGTTTTACCCATGGTTCCAAAACCGTGAGCATCGTCTACAAACAGACGGAAATTGTATTTTTTCTTCAGTGCTGTTACACCTTTCAGATCGCCCTGCTTACCCGACATACCGAACACACCTTCTGTGATCACCAGGATACCGCCGCCCGTTTCGTCGGCAAGTTTCGTGGCGCGCTGAAGCTGCTTTTCAAGGCTCTCCATATCGTTGTGCGAATACACGAAACGTTTACCCATGTGCAGGCGAACGCCGTCTATGATGCAGGCGTGGGACTCAGCGTCATATACGATAACGTCCTTGCGGTCAACCAAAGCATCGATGATCGATACCACTCCCTGGTAGCCATAATTGAGCAGCATGGCATCTTCCTTCTGCACAAATTCCGCAAGCTGCCGTTCAAATTCGAGGTGATGTACCGAGTTGCCAGACATCATACGGGCACCCATGGGAAGGGCCATGCCGTACTGAGCGGCCGCGTCAGCATCGGCCTTGCGCACTTCGGGATGATTGGCTAAGCCGAGGTAGTTATTCAAACTCCAGTTAAGCACAGTTTTACCATTGAATTTCATCCGCGGGCCGATCTCCCCCTCCAGCTTAGGGAAGAAAAAGTAATCATCGGGAAGATGTGAGTATTTGGCCAGAGGGCCGGCTTCCATTCTTAGCTTTTCAAATAAGTCTACCATTGCTACAAGTCGGTTATTTATTGCCGCAAAAATAAGTAAAAAAGCTATAATTTTATCGATGCCGGGCCGATTAGTAAGCGGCTATTGGATGTTAGGTTTCGTTTAAAAATGATAGATTTGTTTGATAATTTCGGGAGTTATGGAAGCGATACGGAAAATAGTAACGGTGAAAGACAATGTTCTGGTTAAACTGCCAGACAGCTATAACAATAAAAAAGTTGAAGTCATCATTATGCCCGTCGATGAATTCCAAGCACAAACCTCCGCTCCTTACACTGTTCAGGAAGAAAAAGCAGGCTATCATAAAAACTTTTACGGCTCCATCAAGTTAGGGATGACCGTTGAGCAAATAGATAAAGAATTAAAGGCGCTGAGAGACGAATGGGAAAGAGATATCTCTTAGATACCAACATCATCATTTATTATCTAGGAGGTGTTTTACCTGAACCAACCCGGCAGTTTACAGACAAAGTTCTCATGCACCAGGCCAATCTATCCGTCATTTCAAGGATCGAATTACTCTCCTGGATCTCCCTCACACAGACAGCACTCGATCAATTGAACGAATTCGTTGACAACGATAACGTCATCGGACTGGAGGATGAAATTATCCGCAACACGATCCTGGTCGGAAAGCATAACAAGAAAGTAAAGTTGCCTGACGCCATCATTGCAGCGACGTGTCTCACGCACAACCTCACGCTGACCTCACGAAATAAATCCGATTTCAAGGACATCACGGGCCTTGATCTCATAAACCCTTTTGATCTTTAACCAGACATGACTAAAATCAAAAAAATACTCGTAGCCAACCGCGGAGAAATTTCACTACGTGTGATGCGCAGCGCCAAAGAGCTGGGCATCCGCACCGTTGCCGTTTATAGCGAAGCCGATCGCCAGGCGTTGCACGTGCGCTACGCAGACGAGGCGGTCTGCATCGGTCCTCCTCCTTCTTCAGAATCGTACCTGAGAATAGAGAAGATCATCGCGGCAGCCAAACAAACCGGTGCCGATGCCATTCACCCCGGCTACGGTTTCCTTTCAGAGAACGAAGACTTTGCGCAGGCCTGCCACGATGCCGGCATCATCTTCATCGGCCCTTCGGCCAAAGCTATCGAGCTGATGGGGAGCAAGCTCGCCGCGAAGGCTGCGGTGGCAAAGTTCAACGTGCCGCTGGTGCCCGGAACATCTGAGCCCATCACTGACGTGAATGCCGCGAAAAAGATCGCCACCCAGATCGGATACCCCGTGCTGATCAAGGCGAGCGCCGGTGGTGGTGGCAAGGGCATGCGCGTGGTAGAGCAGGACGAAGATTTCCAGGAACAAATGGAGCGCGCCATCAGCGAGGCCACCTCTGCTTTCGGCGATGGGTCGGTGTTCATCGAAAAATATATCACCCGGCCCCGCCACATCGAGTTCCAGATCTTTGGCGATCAGCATGGCAACGTGGTTCACCTGTTTGAAAGAGAGTGCTCCATTCAGCGCCGCCATCAGAAAGTGGTGGAAGAAGCACCCTCTTCCGTGCTCACGCCTGCCAAAAGACAAGCCATGGGTGAAGCGGCGATCAACGTAGCCCGGTCGTGTGGTTACTACGGCGCAGGTACCGTGGAGTTCATCCTCGACGACAAGATGAACTTCTATTTCCTGGAAATGAACACACGCCTGCAGGTGGAGCACCCGGTCACAGAAGAGATCACAGGAATCGATCTTGTGAAGCTGCAGATCCGCATTGCCGAAGGAGAGAAAATACCTTTTAAGCAGGAAGACCTGCGCATGAGCGGACACGCTGTTGAAGTGCGCGTGTATGCCGAAGATCCCGCCAATAATTTTTTACCCGACATCGGAACGTTAAAGACATACAAGAGACCGCAGGGCAATGGCATCCGCGTAGACGACGGCTTTGAGCAGGGCATGGACATTCCCTTTTACTATGACCCCATGATCGCCAAGCTTATCTGCCGCGCTGACACCCGTGAGGCTGCGATCGAAAAAATGATCAGAGCCATCGATGAGTACGAGATCACCGGACTGGAGACCACGCTGGGCTTCTGCCGTTTTGTAATGCAGCACGAAGCCTTCCGCTCCGGCAATTTCGATACGCGTTTTGTGGAGAACTACTTCAAGCCAGCAGCGCTGCCGTTGTCAGGTAACGACTACGAAGCCCTCATCGCAGCACTCGTATCGGTAAACCTCACGGAACAGGCGAAGACAAGCCAGAACGTGCCCGCGGAGAAACAACCGGTGAGCCTTTGGAGGAAGAACCGACTCTAAATTGTTGCCAGTTGCCAGTTACCGGTTGCCGGGTTAGTACTGTGTATCGTATTAGGAGGCGCGTCCCATCAAAGAAATTACAAACAATGAATCGAAGTCAACTCCTGAATAATTGTCCTCGCCAAACTGGCAACCGGCAACCGGTAACCGGCAACCAATCTTTAACTTCAAACTTCAAACGATCAACCCCCCATGGCTGAGATCCTGCCATTCCGTGCCTGGCGTTACAACCGCGAGCTGTCGCGTAACATTGACGAGCTCACGTCACCACTGTTTGACGTAGTTTCTGAAAGACAACGTAAGGCGCTCTATCAGAATCCTTACAACAGCATACACCTGTCGGTACCCGTACAACCCGATCCTGCTGAGCATGCCGCCGCGCTGCTGGAGCAATGGAAAGACGATGGCTCTATCGTACAAGATAAACTGCCGGGCATCTACGTTTATTATCAGTACTTCAAGCTGGCCAATTCCCCGAAAGCTTATTGTCGCAAGGGGTTCATCTGCCACATCCGCACTTACGACTGGTCTGAAAACGTTATTCTGCGTCACGAGAACACCATACCGAAGGCTGTGAACGACAGGATCGAGCTGCTCGAAAAAACAGAGCTCCAGGTAAGCGCCACCCACGGCCTCTATACCGACCCTGATTTCGAACTGGAGAAGCTGATGGATGAAGCTATCACGGTTCCGATCTACGAAACGGAAGACTACCAGGGGGTACGTGACGTGCTGGCGGTGATCCACGATGAGAAGGCCATCCGCAGATTCATGAACGTGATCCGCGACAAGAACATCATCCTGGCAGACGGACATCACCGTTACGAGGGGTCGCTGATCTACAAGCACAAAATGCTGAAGGCACATCCCGGCGCCACGGGTAACGAAGGTTTCAACTATCACCTCATGTACCTTACCAACACGGAGGCTGACGACCTGCGCATCCTTCCCACGCACCGCCTTATCACGGGCATCGCTTCGTTCAATGAGGAAACCATTCTTCAAAAGTTAGAAGCCGACTTTATCATCAAACCCGTTGAAGACAGCGATACCCTGAATGAGATCATCGCCGGCAAGCCGTGGGCCTTCGGTCTTATGTTCAGGGAGAACGCGTACAAGATCAGGCTGAAGCCCGAATCGCTGCACAAAATAACCTGGCCTTTTCCGGAAGAGATCAAAAAGCTCGACCTTACCATCATGCACTATTTCATCATTGAAAAAGCGTTGGGCATACCGGGCAAAGACCAGCGCCAGAGCGAGAACATCATGTTCGACCGCAGCTTTTCAGATTGCCTGAAAAAAGTGATCAAGGAAGAAGCGCAGATGGCCATCATCACCAACGAGGTGTCTATTGACGATGTTAAAAAAGTTTGTTACAGCGGGTACACCATGCCGCAGAAATCAACCTACTTTTATCCCAAAGTGATCTGCGGATTTTTATTTAGCTCCGTGAAGGAGGAGGAATTCCGTGAACCCATTTATTCACCGTTTGTAAAATGAAACTGAAACGCCCGCTGATACTGGCTTCGAGCTCGCCGCGCAGGCAATACCTGATGAAGGAAGCCGGTTTTGAATTTGTGATCGAAAAACCTGACGTGGATGAATCGTTCCCCGCTGATATGCCCGTAGACCAGGTGGCACGTTATCTCGCCTCCAAAAAAGCAGAGTACTTCAGGCTTAAGATCCGCGATGAAATTGTAGTAACTGCCGACACCGTGGTGATCCTGTTCAACAAGATCCTCAATAAACCGCAAGACAGGAAAGAGGCCATCGAAATGCTCTCTTCCCTCTCAGGCCGCACGCACCTCGTGATGACCGGCGTGTGCATCGTATCCAAAGAAAAAGAAGAAAGCTTCGACGACACCACCGAAGTAACTTTCCAGGCGCTCACCCGCGAAGAGATCGAATTTTACGTAGACCATTACAAACCGTATGACAAGGCAGGCGCCTATGGTGCACAGGACTGGATCGGCATGGTGGCCATTCAGCGGATCTCAGGCTCATACTTCAACGTTATGGGGCTGCCCATCCACAAAGTTTACGAGCACCTGAAGCACTGGTGATGAAGAAGATCTGGAACTTTCTCAAAAAGCATGTGAGCGAAGATTTCAACGGCAGGTACTACGCCGTGATCGCTGTGTTCCTCATCCTCAGTATTTCGCTGAACTACGCCTTCGACTTCGAAGACAACGAGCTCGAGACCATGGAAGGGTACCCGAAGTTTTTCGCGTATGTACTCTTCTATTCCATACCCTATTTCTTCTCCGTTTACATGTACGCGGTTTTCAAGAAGCGGAAAGATATTTTCAGCAGGCGTGACTTCTGGATCAAAAGCCTGCTGGCCATCGCCGTGTTGTCGTTAGACAGCAGTGTTCCGTTTCTCGATCCGCTGGTGAGCCGTATCTTTCATCCGGAGATGTACTTCTGGGCTTACAAGGTCTGCATCAATTCCGTCAGCTTCTTCACCGTGTTCATTCCCATCTTCATTTTCTACTGGTTACACGAAAGAAAGCATGATCACGTCTACGGCCTGAGCGCGCGTAAATTCGATGCCAAACCGTATTTCACCATGCTGCTGATCATGCTGCCGCTGATCATCGGCGCGTCATTTCATGAAAGTTTCCAGCGCCAGTACCCAATGTACAAGTCAACGGAGGCGCACGTATACATGAACGTGCCGGAGTGGGTGACCGTGGCGGGATATGAGTTTGCCTATGGCCTCGATTTTATTACGGTCGAATACCTCTTCAGGGGTTTTATGGTGATCGGCATGATGAGCATCCTCGGACGGGGCGCTGTTGTGTGCATGGCAGTGGTGTATTGCTTCCTGCATTTTGGCAAGCCAGCAGGCGAGGCTATCAGCTCGATAGCGGGAGGATATATTCTGGGCGTTGTTGCTTACGAGACCCGGAGCATCTGGGGTGGTATCATCGTTCACATGGGCATTGCCTGGATCATGGAGCTGGTGGCTTTCCTGCAAAAGAGCGTATAGACATTACGCGCACGGATGATTGTTGTTCTCCGGCAATCCCTTTCTTCCGTACTCGTATAACCTGATGTATTTAAAAAAGGTCATGGATGCAGAAGTGGTGCAAAAGATAAAGCCGTAATACCCGTCAAGAAATCCGAGCTGAAAGAAGAAACTTTTGACGAAGCGGAACAACGGGCTTAAAATTACATTGATGAAAAAACTGGCCTTCTCCCCTTTCTTGTATTTTGCCTTGGCTGCTATTTCGGCAAACCGGTGAACCTGCAGCAGGTGCTCGTCAAGGGTGAGGTAGGCATAATGCAGCAGATTTCCCTTCAGCGTTTTTGTTTTTTCCCTGGCGATCTGCACGTGATCATGTGGATCGGTGCCACCCCATTTGGCCTTTCTCCTGTCCCATAACCGGATCTTCCGTTCCGGGTACCAGCCTGAGAACCGCATCCACTTGCCACAATAGTTGTTGTACCTGTTCACGGCATACCCGTCTACGGCACCCCAATCTTCCTTCACTTTTATAATGGATTCCTTGAGCTCTTCAGAAAGCCTCTCGTCCGCATCCAGCGACAAAATGTAATCGTAGGTGGCCTGGGTCACCGCATAGTTTTTTTGCGCCACATAACCTTCAAAGGCGTGGCTGATGAACTTTACAGGGTATTGGTTGCAAATTTCCCGGGTGCGGTCTGTAGACAGTGAATCGACCACAATAATTTCATCCGCTACGCCCACCAGGGATTTCAGGCAGGGGCCAAGTTTCCTCTCTTCGTTAAAAGAAATGATGGTAGCGCTTATTTTGATGCTTTTCACGAATATGGATCAATAGCGGATAAAACTATCAATATTAAATAACTGGCGCCATCTACGCAAAATTTAACCCTTTGAGGATTGAGCCTGCGTCCACAGCGATCTGAGCTTGAAATATTTCAGGAAACGGTAATAGGCTGCGTGTGTTGCAACAACATACCCATAATAACCGTCTAAAAATCCAAGTTTTAAAAAATAAGACTTAAAGAAAGTGAACACGGGGTAAAGCACCAGATGCAACACTGTATAGGTTCTCTTCCCTTTTCTGAAAGCCTCGCGTGCCGCGATATCAGAAAATTTGTTCATCTGCTGAATGTGCTCTGCGGGGCTCCGGTACGTGTAATGAAGCAGGTTACCTTTTACAAAAAGTGTAGAAGCTCCAGGCTTCATGATCACCTGGTCGTGGGGATTCACGCCACCCCATTGCCCTTTGCGCTTATCCCACAAACGCAGCTTGCGGTCAGGGTACCAGGCGCCGTGATAAATAAAAGTGCCACAATAATTATTCAACCTGTTGAAGGCATAACCATCCGCTTTCCCGTTCTTTTTAATGTCTAATATGTTATCGCGCAAAGTATCGCTGAGCCGCTCGTCGGCATCCAGCGACAGCACATGATCGTGTACGGCTTGTGAAGCGGCAAAATTCTTTTGTTCGATATGGCCCTTGAACGGATTCTGAATAAAACGGATATTGAACTCCCGGCAGATCGCTTCGGTCTTGTCTGTGGAGAACGAATCCACCACAACGATCTCGTCTGCCACGGCCTGAACGGATTCGAGGCATTGCCTGATGTTCTGCTCTTCGTTAAAGGTGATGATAACAACAGAGATCTTCATCAGAGGCTGTTTTGAAAAAAATGCGCAAACTCGCCCAGGGGTTTCTTCATGGCGATGGTGTTTTCCCTGATATCGGCCACAGCATAGTCATTGTCTTTCAGGTGGCGGATACACGCTGCCTGGTCGTCTGCCGAAAGGTGCGAATGCTCGTATACGATCACGCGGGGTTTGGTGCGCTCGATCTTCATCATCTTGATGATCTCAAAATCAAATCCTTCGGCATCGATCTGAAGCCAGTCGATCTGCCGAAGTCCATAGCGCTGAACAAGCGTCTCGGGGCTGAGGCAGTTTATTTTTTCCTCCGCTATGTAGTCACGCTTATCCGCAGGCAATTTTTCGCCATAACGCCGGGCGCATCGTTCTACATGTCCTGAGTCGATGGCTTCTTCAATGGCCGACTTGTTGAAGGATGCGAGCCCTGTGGCCCAGCGCGAGTTGGAGAACGAGATCTTGTAGATGCTTCTAACGCCATCGTCACTGGACATTGCCGCGTTCACGGTTTGAATATCTTTCGTACGCTGGTGGAGTCGTTTTAAATATTTCTCAAAAACAAATGGCTGAGGCTCCAGCAACACGCCCTTCCAGTGATAGGTTCTGATGAACTTGTGCAGCGGGTCGTGGAAAAAACCGTCGTTGGCGCCTACCTGTAAAAAATGCACGGGATCGTTCTTCTTCGAAAACAGGTCTATGACCTCGGCCAGCGATCCTTTTTTAGGCTTGTAAAAGAATTTGTAGAATGCCCTGTACAGGAAACTGTCATTCGCGCTGAGGTTAAACAAGAATTTTTTAAAACTGTTCTTCAGGAAGTACGCCATTGTCACAACTTAATAACATGTTGCAGATCAACAATTTAATATTTTATTCCTACCTCACAAGGTTACAATATTCTGAAAAATTAGGCTATTTTTCGGGTTAATCCGCTACTAACATTTAAGAGCTGTAGCATACATTTAAGGCCGGTGATTTTTGCCGGCGATCATTGCAACTACTAACACCTTTGTACTGTGCCCATTAAATTACTCGTCATCTCCAATTACATCCACACGGTTACCGTCAGGCCTGAAGCCGAGATCATTTTACAACTTCAGAAGACCGGCCAGTATGATATCACGGTGATGACCGAAGCGAAAGCCGAGTATGCACAAAAGTTCAGGGATGCGGGCATCAGGGTGATCGATTTCCTTCCCACAAAAAAATTCAGCATGGACTACGTCAGGCTCATCCGCAAAGAGCTGAAAGAAGGAAAGTACCATGTGCTGCAGGCATTCAATAACAAAGCCATGGTCAACAGCCTGGTGGCCGCCATCGGCTTGCCGGTGAAGATCGTGGTGTACCGGGGATATACGGGAAATATCAGCTGGCTCGATCCGCTCATGTATGTGAAATACCTGAGCCCACGGGTAGACCGCATCGTTTGCCTCGTAGAAGCCATCCGGCAGATCTTCAGAAAGAACCTGCTTTTTAACAAAGACAAAGCCGTGACCATCAACAAAGGTCATGACGTTCACTGGTATGATGGTGTAACGGCGCTCGACAGAGCATCGCTGGGGATACCGGCCAACGCCTTCACCTTTGTTTGCGGGGCCAACTCGCGACGTATGAAAGGCATCAAGTACCTGTTACAGGCTACTTATTTTCTGCCCGCCGATACCCGCATACACCTGATGCTGGCGGGAAAGGATATGGATCTTCCGCTTTTCAAAAAGCTCATTGCCGGCAGCCCTATCAAGAATAACATTCACCTGCTCGGGTTTCGCAAGGATATTCTCGAGGTGGTTAAATCAAACGATGTGTTCGTGCTTCCCTCCATTTACGGAGAGGCCATCACCAAATCGGTGATCGAAGCAATGTCATTGGGCGTGTGCCCGCTGATCACCGACATCCCCGGCAACAAAGGTCTGGTGATCAACAATGTATGTGGCATTGTGGTGGGGTCGAAGAATCCCCGTGCGCTGGCTGATCAAATGATCTTCCTTTCAGAGAATCCGGCCCTGGCCAAACAATACGGGCAGGCGGCAAGGGCGCACATCATGAACAACTTCAATACAAAAGATACCGCTGTTAAATTCGACAAGCTTTATCAGGAGCTCTACCTTGAATTACAGGGTAACCGGTAATCGGGTATTCGGTAATCGGTATCCGGTCGTTAGTAGCTAACCACCCGATCACTGATTACTGATTTACTGATTACCGATTTCTGCTCACCGATTACCGTTTCACGGCTCGGACGATCATGGTCTCCCCAAAGAGCAAGGGGCTACCGAAAAGATGCTTTACAATTTCTTTGTTCACCTGACGCTGCCGGTGATCTTTTTCTTCCTTGTTGTAAACAAACTTAGTGAACAGGTATGCGAAGGGCACGAAGACAGCGTACACCCAGCTGATCGCTTTTACACGGTTGGTGGTAACAACATCTACCTCGAAGCCGCTGCTATGCAACATATAACGCAGGCGCTGGTAAGACATCATGTTGATATGATGAAGAAAGCTGGGTTTGTTTTCATTCAGTGGAACCTTGTTCTTGTTATGATGACTGGTCCAGAACCACCGCCACCGCGATCTCAGTGAATTGATGTTGGGGGTTGAAATGATCACGCAGCCTCCGCTCTTGAGGATGCGGCAGCTTTCACGCACAAAATCAAAAGGCCTTTCCAGGTGCTCGATGCCGTCGATGCAAACCACAGCGTCAAAAAATCCGTCGGGGTACGGCAGGTCTTTATTCATGTCGGCCTGCCTGAAATGTTTGTTGGAAACCTGCATCAGGTTCTCGATGTCTGCCGAGTGCACCTCCGTATTGTTTTTGATCAGCCGTTGTGTAAACGCCCCTGCCCCGCTCGGGATATCTAAAACCTTTTGCAGGTTTTGCTTCGGCAGGAGGTCTGCTACAACATTATGTGTATTTTTAGACGTGTTTTCGGGAATGTGCATGAATCACTTGTTTTTCGGGAAATATAAACTAAATGGAATTAAAATTAAAAGTTCTGCACCTCAGCTCGGAGAAAACGTGGCGTGGAGGTGAGCAACAGATCGCCTACCTCATCGATGAGCTCAACGCCATGGGTATTGAGAACCTGGTGGCTGCCAGAACAGATTCGGCGTTCGAGAAATATTGCACGTCAAAATCCATCAGTGTAAAGGTTTTTCCTTTTAAAAACAGTTTCGACCTCAGCACAGCCCTGGGCATCAAAGACCTCTGCAAAAAAGAAAAGGTCGATATCATTCACATGCACAGCTCGAAGTCGCACGGCATCGGCGTGCTCTCCGCAGTGCTGGGCAACAAGGTGCCGTTGATCCTGAGCCGAAGGGTCGATTTTGTTCCGAAGCAGAATATGCTCACACGCTGGAAGTACAATCACAGCGCCATCAAAAGGATCGTGGGGGTTTCAGACAAGATCACCAGCATCATGAAACACTACGTCAAAGATCCTTCGTTGTGCGTAACCGTGCACAGCGGCGTAGACCTGAACAAATTCAACCATCAGCAACGGACCGAAAATTCCTTACGAAAAGAGTTCGGCATCGATAGCCGCACCCGGCTGATCGGGAACACCTCCGCCCTGGAAGCACACAAGGACTACTTCACATTTATCGAGACCATCAAAAAACTTGCTGACGATGGCGTTCCCCTGCAGGCGTTGATCATCGGAGAAGGTTCCCTCAAGACTCAGCTGCAGGAGTTTGTGAAGGAAAAGGAGCTGACGAACAAAGTGATCTTTACAGGTTTCAGAAAAGATATTACACGCATACTGCCCGACCTCGACGTATTTCTCATGACCAGCAATGAAGAAGGACTGGGCACCTCCGTGCTGGATGCTTTTCTGGCGAAAGTACCCGTTGTGGCTACGGCCGCGGGAGGGATTCCTGAAATGGTGATCCATGAACAAACGGGCATGCTGGCTCCCATTGGCGACTCCAGAGCGCTTGCAGGTCATATCAAAAGGATTTTCAGCGATGATGCGCTGCGCGGGTCCGTTGTGAACGGAGCGAGTCAAAAAGTGGCATCCAGTTTTTCAAAGGAGATGACGGCAAAAAAAACACTGGCCGTTTACAGGGAAGTGCTTGGCACCTTGTAAAGCGATTGGTACACCTGCTTGAGCTCTTCCGCGATCACATCCGGTTCGAATTTGCGGATGAATTCCCGCGACTGCTCAACCATTGCCTTGCTTACCGACGGGTCTGAGAGGATCCTCGCCAGGTGCGCTGCAAGCTCCGGGGCATCATTGGGATCAATATACACCGCCGCCGGTCCCGCTGCCTCACTGAAACACGAGCCTTTCGACGTGATCACAGGAACACCCGATTCAATCGCCTCGATCAGGGGAATACCAAATCCTTCAAAGAACGAAGGGTAAACAAATACCGCCGCGCCCTGGTAAATAGCGGGCAGATCAGCAAACGAGACCTTGTGCAGGAAGATGATCCACGGAGCGAGCTTGTATTTTTTGATCTCCTCCGCTATCAATTTGAAATAGGCAGTTCGCCGGCCTACAACCACCACGGGTATCCGCGCCTGCTCAGGCATGGCAGCCATGGCGCGAATGAGCACGATCAGGTTCTTACGCTCCTCGATCGTTCCTACGTTCAGGATGTACCGGTCCGGCAAACCATATTTGTGCCTGATCGATCTGGATTCTTCAGGCGATGCGCGTTTTTTAAAAACCGGGTGACAACCCTGGTACACTACCCTGATCTTGGAAGCATCTACGTGGAGAAAGTTTTTGATATCCTCGGCAGTTTGTTCGCTGATGGCAATGATCCGGTCTGCCTGCTCGCAGGCCCTGACCACTTTGCTGGTGTAGATCCTGACGTCTATCGCATTATAAAAGCGCGGGTACCGTAAAAAGATCAGGTCGTGAACGGTGACCACTTTCTTAACATGGTCGGGCAAACCGATGGGCAGCTCCTGGCTGAGGCCATGAAAAACGGAAAGCGATTGAATGGTCTTGTGCCCTGTCATACGCCATGAGCGCCAGAGGGCCGAAAGAATGGGCTTGGAATAAAATCCGTGCGGGTGGATGACTTCCACATTCTCGCGGTGAACGATGGGCACCACCTCGGCATGGTCACTCTCCCGGGGCGTATAGAGAAAGTATTTGTGTTGTGGCTGGTATCGGCTTAAGGAGTCAATGACAAACCTGCAGTAGTTTCCCAGTCCTGTATAGTTGGTAAAAAACCGCTTGGCCTCAAAACCGATATTCATAAGATCAAGATAGCTTTTTTCGGTTCTTGTTGTAATACCTGATGCTTTCTTCGATGATGGCGAATGCCTTTTCCTTTGAAAGGAACTCATCTACCACCACTTTCTTATTTTCCAGGGTTTTATAGTTTTCGAAAAAGTGCTTCAGCTCGGCGGTCAGATAATCGGGCAGATCCCTGACGTCATTGATGTGGCTCACGCTCGGATCCTGCTCGGCAACGGCAATGATCTTATCGTCGGCTTCTCCCCTGTCTACCATCTGCATCACGCCGATCACCTTCGAAGGTACGAGGCAAAGCGGTACTACTGACACCTGGGTAAGCACAACAATGTCGAGCGGATCGTGGTCTTCTCCCATGGTCTGGGGAATAAAACCATAGTTCAGCGGATAATACATGGATGCGTAGATCACCCGGTCGAGCTTGATCAGGCCACTCTCCTTATCCACTTCATATTTGGCCCGCGAGCCCCGCGGGATCTCGATAATGCTGTTGACAAACTCCGGCGGATTATTGCCCGTAGAAGTTTCGTGCCACGGATGCTGGACCATAAGGTTGAGTTTAAGAAGCAATTATAATAAAAAACCCTCCGATTTCGCGGAGGGTTCGTATTAATTACCAATTACCTTATGGCTACTTCCCTTCTCCGTTCTTCTTTTCTTCCTTTTTCTCGGCCATGCGGATCTTTTCCCCGTCTTTCAATCGTTTGGAGACCACCAGGAAAGGTCCGGTCACCACTTCCGTACTGTCGCTGATGCCCGAAAGGATCTCGATATTGTCGTAATCGCTGATACCGGTTTTCACTTCGACCATCTTCGCTGTACCCTTCTCATTGATGAATATTACGATCTTGTCGTCAGCTTTTTTAGCCGGTTTCTGGGCTGTATTCTGGTTATTGTTGTTGTTCCCGTTCTGCGGTCCTCCCTTGTTCTCTTCTTTCGAACCATCCTTGTCATCGGGGTTACGCGTGGTCACGGCTGCCAGCGGTACTGACAACACATTCTCTTTGCGGGTGGTGATGATGTCAACACTGGCGGTCATGCCGGGTCTGAAGGGAAACTTGTTGCCCTCCTTCACCAGGTCCTGGTATGAAGAAGCAAGGATGAGGATCCGCACTTCAAACTCAGTGATGGCATCGGCCGACGTTTTGTCTTTTGCCGTATTGGCGATCAGGGTAACAATACCTTTGAACTCTTTGTTGATGTTGGAGTAAGAGTCCACGTCGATAATCGCGGTATCGCCTACAGAAACCCGTACGATGTCATTCTCATTCACGTTGACACGAACTTCCATCTTGTTGAGGTCTGCGATCCTCAGCATTTCGGTACCGGCCATGGTAGCCGTTCCTACAACGCGCTCGCCGTTTCTTACAATAAGTTTGGACACCACACCGTGCATGGGCGCATCTACCGAGGTCTTGCGGAAATTCTCACGTGCTTCGCGCAACGATGCTTCCGTGCTGCGGATCACGAACTTGGCTGCTTCCACAGCCTGTTCTGCCGAGGTAACATCGCTCTGGGCTACGGCGAAGTTTTGTTTGGCCAGCTGCCAGTCTGCTTCTGAAATTACTTTTTCGTTCCAGAGCTTCTCCTGGCGTTTGTATTCCTGTTCGGCCCTGATAAAGGTGGCTTTTGCGCGTTGCAGGTTGGCTTCAGACTGCTCGAGGTTGGCGTGCTGCTGGCTGAGGCCGGCTTGCGCGCGTTCGAGCTGACTTTGCCAGGTATCGGGGCGGATCCTTACCAGGGGCTGACCTTTTCTCACGGAATCGCCTTCTTCGATAAGCAGGCCGATGATCTCACCAGAAACTTCCGGGGCGATCTTAACCTCTGTAACGGGCTGCACCGTTCCTGAAGCACTTACTTTTTCGATGATGGTAGCGCGTTTGGCTTTCGCCAGCTCAACTTCCATCTCCTTGGGCTTTCCTATCCAGCCGGCGGACTTTCCTACCACGATAAAAATTAAAAGAACTGCTACAGCTCCGATGAGCCAGTAAATAAGCTTGTTGTCTTTGCGTTTTTGCTTTGCCATTGGGGTACGTGTATTAAAATCCGAGAGGTTTGCCTTGATAAAAATCCAAAAGTTTTTTCCTGAAAATAAAGTTGTATTTGGCACGCGCGAGGTCGCTCCTTCCCTGGAAAAGATCGTTCTCCGCTACCCTGTACTCTACATAATTAGCTGCGCCGATATCGAACCGTTGTTTGGTGATGCGATAAGCCTCTTCCCTTGCCTGCACCTGCCGCAGTGACGAATTGTAGCTCTTGGAAGCCGCCACAGCATCGGTAAAGGCCGTCTCTACGTTCTGACGCAAAGTTTGATGCACTTGTTTGGCCGATATCTCAGCAACACGTTCGGCGATCACAGCGCGCCTGACACCAGCCCTGGCCTGCAGGCCATTGAAGATCGGAATGGTCAAAGTCAGGCCCACAGACCTGAAGATGTTATCCGAAAGCTGGTCGCGATATCCATAGCCATCGCTCATGCTCCCCGTCGGTATCACATTATTCCTGTACACGGGCATGGGGGTACCGTTAGAATCCCAGTATCCGATCTGAACAACCTGAATCTCGCTGCCACCATCAGGAATGAGGCGTGCAATATCGTTGGCGCTGGAGTAGTTACTGTTGATGGAACCGCTGAGGCTCAATCGTGGATACAGGTTACCCCTGGCCGCTTTTGCGGCGTAATATGAGCTGCGCACTTTCAACTCAGCACTTCTGATCTCGGGCATTGTTTGCTTCGCGATCTCGAAGATCTGCTGGCTGGACTGATCTATCACCAGGTCTTCTACACTTACGTCGGGTACTTCAACATCCATAGCGGTAGATGCCGGAAGTTGCAATGCCTGCTTCAGCCGCAGCAGCGAAAAGTTCAGGGAGTTTTCGTTGTTGATCACGTTCAGCTCGTTGGTGGCTACCTGGGCATCGAGGTTCAGCTCGTTTGATAAAGGTAATGCGCCGGCGGCCACCTGTTTTTTAGTACGCTCAAGCTGTTCCTGGCTCGAGCTCAGCTGTGACTTGGCGTTCTCCAGTAGCTCCTTGTTGAAGATCACGTTGATGTACAGGTTGATCACGTTCAGGGCTACATCGTTTTTTGTTTTGAGCAGGTCCTGTTCCGAAGCCTCGTGGTCGCGGGCATTTTGCCTGATGGTATTCTGGATCCGAAGCCCGTTAAAGAGAGTAACGGAGCTGTTGGCATTGGGGCTCAGCGATCTGATCTCCTGGGTGGTAAATTCGTTGGTTACAGGGTTGATGGAACGACCCCAGTTGTAGCCCGTTGAAATGGAACCGTTCAGGCTGGGGAACATGGCCATCTTGGATTGGAGATGGTTGATCTCGGCGCTTTCCACGTTATACTGGCTCCGCTGCACATCCAGGTTGTTGGCCAGCGCATAATCCACACATTCCTTCAGGGTCCAGACCTTCACGGCCGTTCCTTCACTGGTCTGCGCAAAAGCGTTGGTTGCCAGAAAACACACAAGAAAAAAGAGTAAAACTTTGTTCATAACACTTTATCGGTCAATATCAGGTATATAAATGATCTCTTTTACCCAGCTAAGACTCCTCAGGTACTCTAATGTTACAGTCTTGATGCCGGAATCCATCTCAATAACAAGGCAGGCCACATCATTTTTTCCTTTCCGGGATACAGACATGGTGGCAATGTTACAATCGTCATGGGCCAGCACGTCGGCGATGAAGGCGATGCTGCCCTTTACATCCCCTGCCGTGATGATCAGCGTATGGAGGTTTGCCGTGAAGTCGGCCTTAAAACCGTTCACCTCCGCGATGTTGATCACTCCTCCCCCTTTGCTTTCGCCCAGCACCTCGATCTCCTTATTCCCTTTCTTCAGGGTAAGGCGGATGGTGTTGGGATGGAGTGCAGAAGCGTTGCCGATGGATTTAAACTTGTAGACCAGGTTTTCCCGGGCGGCAATGTCTAACGCATCTTTGATACGTTTGTCGTCTGTTTTAAAGTCGAGAAGCCCGGCGATGATCGCCCGGTCGCTGCCATGCCCTTCATAGGTACGGGCAAAGGAATTGTAGAACACGATCTCGGCCTCATCGGGCCGGTCTCCCAGCAATTTCAGCGCAGTGCGGGCTATACGCACAACGCCAGCCGTGTGAGAACTGGAAGGTCCTATCATTATAGGCCCTATCATGTCAAAAACACTGCTTTTTTCTGCCATTTGGTTTTCAATACGCAATCTGTCGGTAAAAAGATGTAATAGTTACAGAAATTACAACAGTCTGTCAAAAATAGGTTGCATCCGTTCATCGGCATTTTACATCCGCCAGGCAACGCACGCGGCGCCGGCCAAAGAATCCGTTAATATTTTGAAAACCAAACGTTTAATAAGCGTTTAACCACGCAACCCCACAACGTATCCAATAAATAGAGGCAAAACGATTAGCTTTGTATCCTGGCCCTATCTACTGCATTGTATGAGAATCGTTATGCTCCTGCTCACCGGTCTGTGGCTTGCCCTGGCCGCCAGCGCACAGGAAAATCCCGTCACTTATTCAGACATCAGCCACTCCTCAGCCTTTGAGAAAAAGGTGCTCGACGATCATTTCCTCCACCAGAAATCGGATCTGTTCCTGCTCTTCATGGCCAACGGAAACCTGCTGAAGGACACCGATATCGACGGCGCCCGTGCCCGGTTCTATACGCACCTCGACAAGATCGGCACGGAAAAAGCCAAAAAGAACGACAAGAAGATCAAGCTCATCTATGACGACGTTCACAAGGCGTTTCTCAATAAGTATGAGATGAAAAACCATTTTGAGGATATCTTTTACAATGGCTACTACAATTGCGTCTCAGCTTCCGCGCTTTACGGACTGGCATTCCAGCATTTCAATATTCCGTTCACCATCAAGGAAGAGCCAACCCACGTTTACCTGATCGCCTTTCCGGATGCCGAACGCATCATGGTTGAGACCACTACCCCGGTCAATGCTTTCAGGACCATCGATCCGCAATTCAAGCAGAATTATGTAAAGGTGCTCAGGGAGCAGAAGGTGATCAGCGCTCAGGAGTTTGCCGGCGCCAGCACCGATATGCTGTTCGACAAATTCTACTTCGGCGAACAGGAGAACATCACGCTCTCACAGCTCGTTGGCCTGCAGTATTTCAACGATGCACTGTACCATGCCGAACAAGAGAAATTCCAGGAGGCTGCCAGTCAGGTAGAAAAAGCATACCTCTTTTACCCTTCAAAGCGCATGGCCTACACGCTGATGAGCCTGATGCACCAGGCCTTCAAGAACAGGGCTGACAAAGATTCTGTGCATGCCTCATACCTGGCCAAGCTTTCGCGTTTTAAAAAATATGGTATCACACCTGAAATGATCCAGGGTGAGTTCATCCGTGTGGTCGATGAGCTACTGCTCAACAAGGGCGAGACCGAAAAGATGAAGGCCTACTACACGCAGCTGCATAAGAACCTGCAGGACGAAACACTGCGCGATGAGATCAGCTTCATCTATCACTATGAGAATGGACGTGTGCTGTATAACCAGGCACGATTCAGGGAAAGTATCCCGTTCATTCAACAGTGCCTCACCATCAAACCCAAACACCAGGAAACCAACGGCATATTCATCAGCGCCATTACACAATCGCTCAGGAACCTGTCAAACTCCGAAGTGCTGAAGACCCTGGAACAATATACCGTGCAACATCCTCCGCTGCTGCAAAACAATATCTTCAACGAGATGCTGGGCAACGTATACGTGAGAGAGATGCAGATCTTGTTTGAATCGGGCAAGCCTGCGGAGGGTGAAAAGTATAGAAATGTATTCGAAGAATTTTTCAAGGCGCACAATGAGGCCCGCTACGACGTTTACCTGATAGGCCGCGCTTACTCTGCCGCCGCAGTATACTACTTCAAGAAAGGGCAATCTTCCAAGGCAAAGGTCATTATCAACAAAGGCCTGGAGCTTTCGCCCGACAACTATGAGCTGGAAAGCCGCAAAAGGATGATCAATTAACTATCGGTTCTCGATCGCGAGGTTGTAGGTCAGCTGTGTGATGTAATAATTGCTGAGATCGGTCTTGATCTTGGCGATGATGTTGATCTTTTCCATCGCAAAACCACCCCGTGGAAGCGTGTAGTAAATATACCCGGTCCCCTCTTTGGTATGGATCGGCTGACACTCTTTTCCAACATATTTGCCATTGGTAAGCCTTCCCCTGAAGAATTCTACGACCTTGCTCCCATCAGACAAAGAAATTTTTAAGGTGTACAGATCTTCTTCGAAAAGTTTATCGTCGGCCCGTACCACAATGTTCGGATAATTATTGACAGGATTGCCACTCAGGTAATACTCCTTCAATCCCACACAGGGATGATCATAGTGGTAAGGTGCTTCATAGGCAGGTGTTCCGTCCTTTCTGTATTTTTTTACAATGCCGTGAACCCGGCCACTGTCATAAGAGGTCTCCGTGGAGAGCTGGCCGTTCTCATGATATTTCTTAGACGGCCCGTGCAGCACACCTTTCACGTATTCCGACTGCTCCAGCAGTTTACCGTTCTTGAAATATCTTTTGAAAGTACCATGGGGAATGCTGTCTTTGTAATTCACCTCAAGGTAGAGGCTGCCGTCAGGAAAGTAATACTTGTGCAGGCCATTCAGTTTACCCGTAGGCTTTTCATCAGCCTTTTTTGGCATACACGAAACAATCAGCACGATACCAACGATGAACAGTGGCAGGGTCTTTCTCATGACAATCTCAAACGGCTATCGGTGCTTTGATAGAAGGATGCGCCTGGTAATTACGGATCTCAAAATCTTCGAACTGGTAATCAAAAATAGAAGCAGGTTTTCTTCTTAGGTGCAGCGCAGGCAGCGGATAAGGCTCGCGCGTAAGCTGGAGGTTGACCTGTTCGATGTGGTTGCTGTAAATATGGACATCGCCACCGGTCCATACAAAATCACCAACCCCGAGGTTGCATTGCTGGGCGATCATGTGGACCAATAGCGCATACGAGGCAATGTTGAAAGGCAGCCCCAGGAATGTATCGCATGAGCGCTGATAGAGCTGACATGAAAGTTTACCATCGGCCACATAGAACTGGAATAGCGCATGGCACGGAGGCAGCGCCATCTGATCTACGTCCGCGGGATTCCATGCCGTGACGATATGGCGACGGGAGTCAGGTTTAGATCTGAGCTGATCCATCAACTTGGTGATCTGGTCTATCTTCGCACCATTGCGCCCTGGCCAGCTTCGCCACTGGTATCCATATACAGGACCGAGGTCACCGTTCTCATCCGCCCACTCATCCCAGATAGAAACCCCGTGATCTTTCAGGTATTTGATATTGGTATCGCCGTTGAGGAACCACAACAGTTCATAGATGATGGATTTCAGGTGAAGCTTTTTGGTTGTCACCAGCGGAAATCCCTGGGCAAGATCGAACCTCATCTGGTACCCGAAAACGGAAAGTGTACCCACACCCGTGCGGTCTTCTTTCCGGTGGCCGTTTGCCAGGATGTGTTTCAGGAGCTGATGGTACTGTTCCATTATTTCTAAGATATGCGACCGCTAAAGTAATTAAATGTAATAACACAAAACCGGGTCGTTCTGTTTATTTTAAAACCGGATTTCCACGCTTCTTACAATAAGTTTTTGATCCTGAGCACGAAGCCACTCACAACCGAAGGTGATAATTAAAATAGGAAAGTATATCTTCGTTTTGCCTGAAAACCCTGTTGAGCTCCGCTACCTGCGTTTTGTCCAGGTTGGCCACCTTCTCACTGTTCATGTTCCCGATAGGCATCGGTGCGTTTTTAAAGTTGTGGGCTTTGAAGATGCGGTGTATATCAAGGTCTTGCAGCGCTGGCATGAAGGCAATTAATTTTTCCCGGATGGTCTCAGGGGCATCGGTCAGCGCTTCGTAGCTGAAAAAGATAAAGCGCTGAAGCTTTTCAATATTCTGCTTCTGAAACCGTAAGCAGCGAACGGTAAATGCGGCCGCTTCCGCTGCATTCTGTCCGCGTCGGATCATGCTTTCGCATACGGCATACGGATCTCGTACCATGATGATAAAGCTTGCGGGCACGAAGTGATGCGTGAGCTCCGTGGCCCTGACGATGTTCGGCGGACTTTTTTCCAGCAGCACGGGTTTGGTAACATCCCAGTACTTCAGCCATTGCCGGCGGATAAAGGGCCAGTCGTACGGTGTTTCAGGATCGTATTTATTTTTCGATTCCCACAGAAGCTTCCGCACACCCGGCAATTGTTGTCCTTCACGGGTACCCAGGGCGTTGTTGGTGCTGACATGGGAAGATGTAGACAGAAGCTCGTTCAACAGCGTCGAGCCTGAGAACGGAGGAGCCAGAATGAACAGGTAGTGATTGTCGGCTTTTTTTTGAAAGATCTTTTTTAACCTGTTGCCAAAAATTACCTGCTGATAATACAAGAATTCGTAACACCGATAAAGCTTTTGCCTGAGATCGAAGGTCATAGCCGCGTTAAGATCGGGTTTTACTTTCTTAAAAACCAGAACTGGTTGCCAGTTGCCGGTTACCGGTTGCCAGTTGGGAGCCATGTTAATGTTCACCGTTGTGCTTCAATTCCAGAGAGAAAAAAAACTTTACGAATTCCATCCCCCTCTATCGGAGCACGAACTTGAAGGTGTACACCTCACGAAACCGGCAACTGGCAACTGGCAACAAAAAAGGTCCGCATTAACGGACCTCTTTGAATCGGGATAAGTCTATTTAGTTTACCTGCAGATTTAGTTTACCTGCAGATTTCTGGTAACGCCGTTAACCGTGATGGTAACAGATTTATCGCAGGTTCCGTCGCCGTAGTTGATCGTGATCTCTTTGTCGCCGTCGATCACATATTTCTTGATGCCGGTCACGGCCATGCCACAGGCGCGTTTGAACTCAAGGGCAGCGAGCAGTGACACAGCATAAGTTCTTCCGCCTCTTGTAGTTCCGCTTGCTGTGCTGCTTTGCTCGATCAACAGCTTATCATTGACAGGACTTGTGGCCCTCACCCACTGTGTGGTGATGTCTGACGTACGGGTGGCTGTGGTTCCATCCACGAAAGTAGCCTTGCCGTTCTGCAGCTTGATGTTGAACCTTGGGGCATCGGCAGTGCTGCCTGAAACGTTGGTTAGCGTACGGGTTCCTTCAAGCTTCACGCTGTTGATGGTGTAGTTCTCGGAGGTTGTTACCACGGTTGAGCCAGGAATGAATCTCCTGCCGTTGTAGGTGAAGATCAGCTTGCCGGTTCTCACATTGCCACGAACATCTGTACATCCTGTGGTACCGAAATCCACGGTGATCTTTCCTTTGGGCACTTCCTGCGTGGATGCCGCATCGGGCTCGATGGAGATCACGATGCCGCTGCAGTTGAACCGGTCGTCCTGAACAGTGATGGAACGTGCGCCGCTGGCCACCCTTCCGCCCGCTGTTGCCGCGTCTGCCTGAACCGCTACACCGGCCATATCATCCATATCCTGGAAGTATGAGTCCGTGAGCGCTTCTTCGGTAATATCCTGTGTATCCTTGAGGGTTATTCTCTCCTCATCGTTACACGAAGACACCACCGCAATGGCCGCGATCATGAGAATCGTTGTGCTTTTCAGAAACCTGTTAGTTTTCATAGTTAGTTTTGTTTCTTTTAATGCTGCTTAGATGGACCTTTATTGGCAAGGTTTAAGCCATAAAAGCAAAAAATTTTACATTTTTAAGTCTTGAAAACTGAGTTATGGTAACCCGATATGTGAGATTTCTGCTCGTTTTACTGATTTTCGCGGCCTCCACCCTGGTTTACGGACAGGGACAGGTAAAAATTGCGAAGCTTAAATACAATGGCGGTGGCGATTGGTATGCGAATAAAACGGCGCTCCCGAACCTGATCAAATTCTGCAATGCGGAGCTGGGCATGAACCTGGCACCGGAAGAAGACATCGTTGAGGTGCAGAGCAATGACATTTTTCTCTATCCCTATATTTATATGACGGGACATGGCAATGTTGTTTTTTCAGACAGCGAAGCCGCCAACCTGAGAAAGTACCTGATGGCCGGAGGTTTTCTGCACATTGATGATAACTATGGTCTCGACAAATTTATCCGCATAGAGCTGAAGAAAGTTTTTCCCGAGCTCGAGCTGATAGAGCTACCGTTCGAGCATCCGGTCTATCATCAGAAATTCAACTTCACACGCGGGCTGCCCAAAATCCATGAGCACGACGGCAAGCCACCACAAGGCTTCGGACTGATCTACGAAGGCCGCCTTGTTGTTTTTTATTCTTACGAGACCGACCTCGGCAACGGGTGGGAAGATCAGCGCATTCACAACGACCCCGAAGAAAAACGGCAGCAGGCGCTGAGGATGGGTGCCAATATTCTTTCGTATTGTTTTACGAATTCGTTTTAGTCGCCACGCTCCTGTTTTAATCTTCATTCCACTCACGCCGTTTCCCGCATCGGGATGAAGCGTGTTTGCCGCAATTCCATTTGAAAAACTCATGTTCACACCGCTGACAGCAGTTGTCAACGGCGTTCCCGTATTTGCCCGCATAACAAAAATTATTATTCACATTAAACAATGAGTTTTATGAAAAAACACCTCTTATGGGCGGTATCCATAGCGTTGGTTGCGCTGGGATGCCAGGAAAAAGAAACCATTCGCCCCATCAACAAGCAGAAATCGGATCGGCAGTTCCCTGTCTCCGAAGGTTTTACCGAAAAACTTTCTGACGAGCAACGTCAGCGAAGCACAGCGCGTATAGCCACTACGTATGTTCCCGAGGAGCTGTACATCAACAATGGTTATGAAGCGAAAGCGATCGACTACAACACCGGTACGGGATATACCTATTATCACGACAATTCTCCTTTCGTTGCCATGGCCTCAACCAATGGTTACATTTTTGGTGTTGCTTATGGCGAGCTGTGGCGAAGTGATCCTACAACGAATGCTTCCTATACGCCATTTGGCCCCTATGGAACAGGCTGGGCAGGCACTGAAGCAATGACTGCTTTGAGTGGTTATGTTTATGCCATTCAGGCTGGCACATTATGGCGGGTGAATGCCGGCAATGGCGATGTGATTGCCTTTGGTGACTACTCCGACGGATGGGCAGGCACCGAAGCAATGACTGCCATTGGCTCTTACATCTATGCTGTGCAAGGTGGTACCCTTTGGAGGGTTCATACTTCTTCGGGAGCAGTATCCACCTACAGTCAATATCCTGACGGATGGGCAGGAACGGTTGCCATGGCTGCCACAGGAAGCTACGTTTATGCCGTGCAGGGCGGCGTTTTGTGGAGAGTTCACACAAGCACCGGCGTCGTAAGCACACTGGGCGCTGGATCATGGCCCAATACAGTAGCCATGACTGCTAAAGATGGTTATGTATTTATTGTGGATAGCGGATTGTTGTGGAAAGTAAATACTTCAACAGGTGCGATCTCACAACTCGGCACATTGTCGTGGCCATACACCATGTCAATGACAGCGCGGATGTAAAGTAGCAGTGTAGTTTGTTACAACTGCGTTGAAAAAGTCTGCCCAAAGCTTCCCGGTAAATTGTTTTTGAATGCGCTGTGAAAGCAATAAGGCAGCCTCTTTTGGGCTGCCTTATTCGCTATTCGTTGGCCGTTCTTGTGTCGGTCAGGCCCTTACCATCGGCAGATATTTTTCCCTGTTTTCCACGATCACCCATACCAGGATGGCGAGCAGAATAAGGGCCATCGGCAAACCTTCGGGTGCAACGGTAAAATGTGTGAGCACAATACCTACCATGATCGGAAGGATCATGATCGCTCCCAGCGCCCTGGTTCTTTTAAAGATGATCAGCACACCACCAACCACTTCAATGAAGCCGATGAGGGGCATCAGCCACGAGATCGAGGTCATGGCAATAAACATCTTCATCGTTGCTTCCGGCATGTCTTGCGGAACGGGCATGTAATTGAAGAATTTGTTCAGTCCTGCGTTAATGAACATAAGGCCAAAAAGCAGGCATAAGACGAAAAGGATTTTGTTTTTCATAGTCGGTTTTTCTTGATGTTGATGATACAAATATACAGCAGTTCAACGGCCCGGAAATGGTCAAATCCGACATTGTAAGGGGGCATTCACGACCAGATTGAGCGTTACAGCTCCAGCCCTGCACCCAGGCGGTCAACGCATGGTCTGGCCACAAATACCTAGTTGGAGGTGTGCCGCGAAACTTCACGCCCAGTGCGAGAGCGAGCAAAGACCATGAAAACAAAGTCCTTCTCCATCCCCTATTCCAAAACAGAGTCAAGGTAACTGAGATCTGTTGCGGCATCAAAACCAAGACGACGGTGGTGACCAATAGCATGAAACGTGCGCCTGGTCATTCTTATTTATAAACCGGGTTTATCAAAAGCCCGGTTTTTTTTCGTGAATGCCAGTCTCGGTGTTTTTAAATTTTTTGATTTGAAATTCGCCCTGGTCTCTTTTTTCCCTTTATTTTAGCCTGAATAGTTAAGGACCCTTAAATAAGGGAGCAAGGCGCATTTTATACCGTTCCGCATGAATTTTAAAGACATCATCAGCCTCTTTAAACAGGGCAAGGCTACTGCCAACAGTCACCTGAAAAACCTGCTCGAGATCGCCGCAGCCGACGGAGGACTGGCTGACGAAGAAAGGCGGTTCCTCGAGTACATCGCTCAAAGAAAAAATATTTCACTGCAAGAGTTGAAAGACCTCCAGGCCGATTCGTCTGCGGTACCTTTTGAAGTTCCTAAAAGCGAACGTGAAAAGTTCTCACAACTTTACGATCTCGTTCACATGATGTCAGTTGACAAGAATATTCACAGCGAAGAATTAAGGTTGTGCGAGCTGTTCGCCATCAAGTTCGGATACCGCAAGGAGGCTGTGCACGAGCTGATCGACGCCATCAGGCAGAGCATTGAAAACTGGGTCGGTCCTGATGAAACCCTGAAAGCGGTCTCACAAAAGATCAAACTTTACAATTAAGCAGCAGGGATGACATCTTTCAAAAAAATGTCATCCCTCTAAATCCCGCTAACGCATTAAATATCAGAGTAGCCTGTGGGCCTGAAGAAGAGTGTAACGTTCTTCGATACGTTGTTCTTGTATTCAGGCATCGACGACAACTGCTTCCACTGCGGATCCTGCCTGAATGCTTCCCAATGCGCATCGCGTGAAGCCTTGTTCTCAAAAGTGGTCATGTACATCAGGTTCGGCATCGTGCTGCCGGCCAGTACTTCAGCGTAGAACACGGCGTTGAAGCCCAGTCGTTTGAATAACCCTACCTCGTCGCCTTCATTGAACATCTGCACTTTATTGCGCCAGATCTTTTCGGTGTGGCCTTCGTAGCTTCTCAGCTCGTACACACGTTCGCTCACCGGCGTTTTGTGGTTGGGTACTGCCGATTCGGGCATGCCTGTAAAGGCTTTAAGAACGGCGGTTTCAATCCGTGCATAAGGAGGGTTGTCATAAGTGGCATCGATGTAGTCTTTGCCATCGGCCAGGTACTGTTTGTCTTTGGCCAGCTTCTCCGGAAGTTTGTCGAAGTCATCCAGCGAACGAAAGGGGATCAGTACGATCAGCTTTTTTCCATAAGTGGTATCAGTTTCTACTGGCTTGAACACACCTATCTTTTTAAAACCCAGGCGATGCAAGGCCGGGAGCAACGCTTTCTCGAGATAAGCTTCAACCCGCTCCTGCTGGGCTGTGCTCTTGAAACGATAAGTTCGAAGCTCATAATACTCACGCGGAGGCGCCGCCAACGACACATAAGAAACCAGCGAGAGAAAAAGGATAATAACGGTAGACTTTTTCATTGATTGGAATTTTAACAATGATACATTTTTCCAGAATAAAATTGAAACAGTTTTCCAGTACAGTCAAATGCAAGGTTCACGCAAAGGACCAAAGAGGAGCGCAAAGGGCCGCAAAGAAAGTTTTTATTACATTGACACCACAATGCCTTATTCCGATGCCTTTGTACCCCGATATGCGTTCAGTACTCCTGTCAATGTTTACGCTGCTGTTGAACCTGGGATTATTGTGTTCATGCGAGCAGAAAAGCCCCGAGCATCTTGCCAAACAATACTGCGGCAGCTGCCATACTTATCCCGAGCCGGCGCTGCTGGATAAAAGAACATGGGAAAAAGGTGTGCTGCCCCAGATGGCGTTCCGCATGGGCGTTGACTATTCATTGCTGAAAGACGTGAGCCAGCAGGATATGCCCGAAGTGATGAAAGCATTGCCCGACAAAGCCATGGTAACGCAGGAAGAGTGGATCGCCATCCGTGATTTTTATTTGCAGCATGCGCCTGATTCGCTCACACAACCTGCGCACGAAGTACTGCCCGAACAGAAGCAGTTTACGGCTTCAGCGGTGCGGTTGTCCGGTAACCCTCTCCCCTTGCTCACCCTTGTTCAATACGATTCCTCCACGCACAGGATCTTTGCCGGCACAAGACTCTCGAAGCTGTACCGGCTGAGCGCTGACTTTACAGTGGAAGATTCATTTCAGCTTCAAAGTCCTCCCTCCCACATTTTGTTCGGAAAAAATAACGAGCTCATCATATCGTGCATGGGCATCATGGACCCGAATGATCAGCCCGCAGGAAAGATCATCCGGTTGAATACTGCCAAGTACGAACAGGCCGTCCTCATCGACTCTATCAAAAGACCCGTTCACCTGCGGCAGGCAGACCTTAATAATGACGGTCTTGATGACCTTGTGGTAGCCGCATTTGGAAATTACACCGGAGCGCTGCTGGCTTATGAAAGATCGGCCGATGGATACAAACGTCACACCGTTCACATGTTGCCCGGCACACGCAAAACAATTGTCGATGATTTTAACAATGACGGACTGAACGATATCCTCGCGCTGATCACCCAGGGAGACGAGCAGATCACACTCTTTATTAATGAAGGAGATTTCAGGTTCAGTCCCCAGGTGCTGCTGCGCTTCCCTCCCGTTTATGGATCGAGCTATGTCGAGCGCTGCGATTTTAACGGCGATGGAAAATTCGATATCCTTTATTCCAATGGCGACAATGCCGACTATTCCTCCATCTTCAAACCTTATCATGGCGTACGCCTCTTTTTAAATGATGGCAACAACCATTTCAAAGAAAGCTGGTTTCATGCGATGCCCGGTGCTTCACAGGCTGTGGCGCGGGACTTTGACCAGGATGGTGACGTTGATGTGGCGGCCATTGCTTTCTTTCCCGATCTCAAAGATCACCCCGAGCAGGGCTTCTTCTATTTTGAGAATAACAACGGTAAGCTCTTGCCACAGATCACTTCTTTGGCGAGTGCAGGCCGCTGGTTAACCCTGGAAGCAACCGATTATGACCGCGATGGCGATGAAGATCTTCTGCTGGGCGCCCTCGATTTTGCTGCAGGAGTGCCCGACTCCTTATTACAACGCTGGCAAACAGCGCGGACCTCTATCCTGGTGCTTAGAAATACATCTCCCGCAGATCACTCTGACCTACACAAATAATTTCTGCGTCAATCTGCGGAATCAGCGGGAAACCTGACGTGCCTGTAAACTCTCACTGAAAATTCTTTTAACACGTCCCTTGCTTCCTTATAACTAATTTTTTAGTTTTATACCTAAATACATAGGTAATGAAAGATCTTAAGGAACTCACCCGGGCCGAAGACCAGGTGATGCAGATATTATGGCTGCTGGAAAAGGGCTTTGTAAAAGACATCATTGAAAAGATGCCCGAGCCCAAGCCTGCCTATAACACCGTATCCACCATTGTGCGCATACTGGAAACGAAGGGGTTTGTGGGCCACAAGGCGTATGGCAAAACGCACGAGTACTTTCCGCTGATCAGCAAGGAGAAATACACGAGGTTCTACCTCAACAACCTGATCAAGGGATATTTCAACGGCTCGTTCCAAAACCTCGTATCGTTCTTTGCAAAAGAGAACAAGCTCAATGCGATTGACATAGAAAAACTTCTGGAAGAACTTAAAAACAAAGATCATGAGGGAGATCATTAATTACATGATGGAAGCCAACCTGGCGCTGCTGCTGTTCCTGGCTTTTTATAAATTGTTGCTGTCACGCGAAACTAATTTCAGGTTCCAGCGGGCCTTTATGCTGGGCGCCCTGGTGATCTCGGTGATCGCACCCTTTCTTCACTTTAGCTATAGCCCCTTCGTTAACAGCGCGGCGGGCAGTGCAGCACCGGTACAGCTTCTGCCTTCGGTTGTGGTAGAGCGTATTGCCAGCGAAAGCACGCGCCGCGAGTGGTACGATGTGTGGAACATCACCGGCATTGTTTACGTGATGGTTGTTCTCTTTCTGCTGGCCTTGCTGGTGAGGCGAATGACCGCACTGCTGATCAGGATGCGTTACGAAAAGCATTACCGGCACGGCAGGTACAGGATCATCGAGTCGGCAGAGAACAAACCTGCGTTCTCGTTCTTCCACTTCATCTACATCGGCAACGCGCAGAAGCTCACGGCTTCCGAAAAGCAAAAGATCATTTTGCACGAAAGCGCGCACGCTTCACAGTTTCATTCGCTTGACAATCTGTTGTTGCAGATCACCGGTATCTTCTTCTGGTTCAATCCCTTTGTCAATAGTTATAAAAAGATCTTCGTTCAACTTCATGAATTCGAAGCAGACGCGCGCACTGCAACGGGTGATGAGGTGAACGCGTATTGCAGCCTGCTGGCGAAGGTTGCACTGCGATCGGTTGAGTTTCCTTTCGCCAATCACTTTAATCAATCTTTAACATTAAAACGTATCGAAATGATGAGAACGATAAAAAAGCGCACAAGCTCGTGGAAGTTTGTCGCTGCAGCCGCCGTTGTTGCAGGTTGTTTTGTATTCATTGCCTGCCAGGACCAGGTTAACAACCGCCCGATGCCGGCTTCGACAGAGGCGCAGGATTCTCCATTGCCCGAAGGAGGTATGGAAAATTTTTACACTTACCTGAAGCGTAACCTGCGCTATCCGAAGGATGCCCGTGAAAAATCCATCCAGGGCAAGGTGCTCGTAGAATTCCTCGTAAAAGAAGATGGCTCGGTGTCTGAGGTCAAGGCCCTCGCGAGCCCTGACCCGGTGCTGGCGGAAGAAGCCAAACGCCTGGTGGTGGAAGGACCTAAGTGGGTTCCTGGAAAACAGGAAGGCTCCATCGTTGAGCAGCGCATGGTGCTGCCCATCGTGTTCAAGCTCGAGGGCGTTGTGAACACCTCAGCAGAAGCACTCACACCCGATGGCGCACTCCAGGAAGTGGTAGCCGTCGGTTATGCACCTAAGAATAAATAAAGCATGTGGAACTTGGTTCCAACTATACTCTTAAAACAAAAAAGCCGCGCCTGAAATAGCGTGGCTTTTTTTATGAGATATTATCTTGCTGATGTTTACTTCTTCCCGAAGATCTCTGCCAGCTTGTTCTCCAGCGCAGGCCCGCGCAGGTTCTTGGCGATGATCACGCCGTTGGGATCGAGCAACAGTGAAAAAGGTATGGCGGTGATACCATAAGTTTTGGCGGCTTCCGATTGCCAGAACTTCAGGTCGGAGACGTGCGTCCAGGTAAGGTTGTCGTCTTTGATCGCCTTCAGCCAGTCTTCCTTGCTGCGGTCAAGCGATACACCGAACACGGTGAAACCTTTATCCTTGTACTTGTTGTAGACCCTTACAACGTTGGGGTTCTCCTGGCGGCATGGTCCGCACCATTTGGCCCAGAAGTCAACCAGCACATATTTGCCTTTCATCGAAGAGAGCTTCACCACACTGCCTTCGGGATTCGGCAGGGCGATCTCCGGCGCAGGTTGCCCTACAGCGGTGGTCTTCAGCTTGTCTACGTACTGAACAAAATTTTTCGACTGCGAGTACGCTGGCCAATCTTTTTTCAGTTTCTCGGCAACGGTCACATACGTGCTGAAGTACTGATCGCGGTCAAGCGTATTACTCTGCAGCAGGTTGATCACCGCCAGCGACGGAGAGTTCTGCACGAGCAGGGTTGCGATCTGGTCGCTGTATTGTTTAACGATCTGCATGTACTGCTGCTGCAGCTCGCCCATTTTCTTTTCGTCTTTATTCTGGGCAGCCACGGTGAACTCGCTGTTCAATTTTTCGATCTCAGGCGTGTTGTTCATCTTGGCCTGGAGTTCCTGCACCTGCTTGATCAGGTCCAGGTCTGGCGAGCCTTTCACTTCAAAGAATCCCTGTGGGTTGTTGCCATCCACGTTCACTTCAATGTCCTTCTTGTCGAGGATCAGGTTCAGCACCTGCTTGTTGTAAAAGTTGATGCGATAGTATCCAGGTTCCTTCAGGCTAACCCTCTTGGCGAAAGTATAGTTGCCCTTCAGCGTGATGGTATCCTGCCATACGCCACCCTGGCCAGTCTCTTTCAATTCCTGGATGGTGATCTGACCTTCCTGGGGGAAGCCAACCTTGCCCCGGATCGTTACCGTCCATCCACCGTTCTCCGCATTCTCCGTCGCCTCATCTTTGCCGGAGGTGGAGCATGAGAAGCTCAGTGCGCAGAGCAGGAAGCAGAAAGCTTTCAGCCCCGATGTATGGCGGGCTTTTAATAGTTCTTTTTTTGGGGGTTGGCTTTCTGTGGTTCTCATGATTTTTTAAGTTTCCTGGTTAACAATTCGTTTGCGACTTTGGGGTCAGCCTTGCCTTTGCTTCGCTTCATCACCTCTCCCATGAACATGCTGATGATGCCCTTTTTTCCGTTCTGATATTCCTCCACTTTCAGGGGAAATTCTTTGATCACTTCGTCGATGATAGGAAGCAACGAGTCGTGATCGCTTTGCTGGATCAGGTTCAATTGTTGTGCCACTTCCAGCGCAGACCGGTTCGGATTCTTCAGCAGCTCGGGGAACAGTCTCTGCGACGCTACGGTATAGCTTACCTGGCCTGCATCGATCAGTGCAATGAGGTCTGCAAGCTTCTGCGGCGGTACCGGGAACTCATCCGCCGCAAGGTTGAATTCATTCAGGTATGACTTCACAGGGCCCATCACCCAGTTAGAGGCAGCCTTGCGGTTTGCCGTGTGGGTACAGACCAGCTCGAAATAAGACGCCACATCCTTTGAATCTGTGAGCACCTGGGCGTCGTATTCGGGAAGCTGATATTGGGTAGTGAATTTTTTAAACAGGTCGTACGGCAATGCTGGCAGTGAAGCCCTGATCTCACTGAGGCGCTCTTCCGAGATCACCACAGGACTGAGGTCCGGGTCAGGAAAGTAGCGATAGTCATTCAGTTCTTCCTTGGTGCGCATGCCGAATGTTTTGCCGGAATCAGCATCAAACGTACGGGTTTCCGAAACGATGGCATTGCCTTTTTCGATTTCCCGTATCTGGCGTTCGATCTCATGATCAATGGCCCGCTGAACGTTACGGATGGAGTTCATGTTCTTGATCTCCACCTTCTTTCCATACGCCTTTGCGTCCGTCAGCATCACTGAAACGTTGGCGTCGCAGCGCATAGATCCTTCTTCCATGTTGCCGTCGCAGATCTCCAGGTAACGCACCAGCTTGCGGATCTCCGTGAGCAGCGCATAGGCCTCATCAGAGCTCCTGAGGTCGGGTTCTGTCACGATCTCGATCAGCGGTGTTCCTGCGCGGTTGAGGTCGATCAGTGTATCGGGCTCGTTCTCGAGGTGTATGGATTTGCCCGCATCCTCTTCCATGTGGATCCTGTTGAGGGCAATGTTCTTCTCTCCTTCTTTGGTCCTGATGGTCACGTAACCACCTTTGCAGACAGGCATCCTGTCTTGCGTGGTCTGGTAGCCTTTCGGGAGGTCGGGATAAAAATAATTCTTACGGTCGAAGATCGTCAGGCGGCTGATCTCCGAGTGGCACGCCAGCCCCATCTTTACGGCCAGCTCCACCACACGTTTGTTGAGCCTGGGCAACGTACCGGGGTGCGCCAGGCTGATGGGATCGATGTTGGTGTTCGGAGCACTGCCGAATGCCGTTGAATCGCCGTTGAAGATCTTGCTTTTGGTAAGAAGCTGCGCGTGAACTTCGAGTCCAATTACGGCTATGTATTTATCGCGTATCGCCTTATTCATTGCTTCTTACGTTCTGCTTATTGACTGATCAGTTGCTTAGCTTTCTCTATAACAGCATTCAGGCCGTTCAGGTTCTTTCCACCGGCAGTGGCAAAGAAGGGCTGTCCTCCTCCCCCGCCTTCAATTTCCTTAGCGAGCTCCTTTACCAGGTTGCCAGCATGGAATTTGTTGGATTGCATGAGCTTTTCGCCGATCATTACCGCAACCTGAGGCTTACTGTCCACATCCGCCGCCAGGATCATCAGCAGGTCATCGAACTGGTTGCGCAGCGCATACGCGATGTTCTTGAGAGCATCCGCGCTGGGCACCGATACCTTCTCCAGGATCAGCGTATGGCCGTTCGTTTTTGACGCCTTGCGCACGAGCTCATCCTTGATCTGATTGGCACGCTCGGCATTGATAGCCTCGAGCTTCTTCTCCAGCGCATGCTTCTCTTCGGAAAGGCTCTTGATAGAAGCCACGAGATCTTTCGGATTCTTCAAAAGGTTTCGTACTTCATCCAGCACACCCAGCTCGGCGCGAACGTATGCCTCCGCACCTTCTGCAGTAATGGCCTCGATCCTTCGTACACCGGCAGCGACAGAGCTTTCTGAGACGATCTTGAACAGACCGATGTGGCCCGTAGCCGAAACGTGCGTGCCGCCGCATAGCTCTACCGAGAATTTCGGATCGAACGTGATCACCCGTACAAAGTCGCCGTACTTCTCGCCGAACAGCGCCATGGCTCCCAGCGATTTGGCCTGCTCGATGGGCACATTGCGTTTCTCATCAAGGTGGATATCTTCACGGATCTTGCTGTTCACAATGTCTTCAACCTTCAGGATCTCCTCCGGTGTCATGGCTGCGAAATGAGAGAAGTCGAAGCGCAGCACCTTATCGTTCACCAGCGAACCTTTCTGCTCAACGTGTTTGCCCAGCACCTGGCGCAACGCTGCATGAAGCAGGTGTGTAGCCGAGTGGTTGTTCATGGTGAGCTGGCGTTTGCTGCGGTCTACCACAGCCTGGAACGGCTTGCCGAGATCAGCGGGCAGCTTCTCCGTGAAATGAATGATCAGCTCGTTCTCTTTTTTGGTGTCGATAATGCTGATCTTCTCTCCGTTGGATGAAAGGTAGCCTGTATCGCCAACCTGTCCACCGCTTTCGGCATAGAACGGGGTCTTATCCAGCACAAGCTGATACAGCTCTTTATTCTTTTGTTTGATCTTGCGGTATTTGACGATCTTCACGGGAGACTCGAGATGCTCGTAGCCGATGAACTCTGTTTTTTCGTCATCGCCCGTCAGCACCCAATCGCCGGTCTCTTTGGCTGCGTCTGCTTTGGAGCGCGTCTTCTGTTTCTCCATTTCAGCTTTGAAGCCGTCTTCGTCAACGGAGAATCCTCTTTCGCGTGCAATGAGCGATGTAAGGTCGAGCGGGAAACCGAAAGTATCGTACAGCTCGAACGCCATCGGGCCACTGATCACCTTGCCTTTAAGCTCAGCCTGGATCACTTCGATTCGCTTCAGGCCTTTTTCAAGTGTTCTTAAGAATGAGGTCTCCTCTTCGAAGATCACTTTGCCAACGTAATCTTTCTGTGCTTCGAGCTCAGGGAATACTTCTTTCATCTGGTTGCCCAGCACCGGCACCAGCTTGTACATGAAGGGCTCTTTGAAATTCAGGAATGTAAAACCATACCGAACAGCCCTTCTCAGGATGCGCCTGATCACATAACCGGCGCCAGTATTGGAAGGAAGCTGGCCATCACAAATAGCGAATGCCACCGCCCTCACGTGGTCGGCCATCACACGCATGGCGATGTCTGTCTTCTCATCCTGCTTGTATTTTACACCGGCAGCCTGACCAATGAAGTCGAGCAGCGGCGAGAATACATCCGTATCGTAGTTTGAGGTCTTCTTCTGGATAGCCATGCAGAGGCGTTCGAAGCCCATGCCTGTATCAACATGTTGTGCGGGCAATTTTTCAAGGCTTCCGTCGGCCTTGCGGTTGAACTCCATGAACACGTTGTTCCAGATCTCGATCACCTGCGGGTGACTCTGGTTCACGAGCTCTTTGCCGGGAAGTTTTTTCACTTCTTCTTCGGAGCGAAGGTCGATGTGGATCTCCGAGCACGGTCCGCAGGGTCCCTGATCTCCCATCTCCCAGAAGTTATCTTTTTTGTTGCCGCGCAGGATGCGGTCTTCATCGATGTGCTGTTTCCAGAAATTATAGGCATCCTGGTCGAAGGGCAGGTTCTCTTTGGTGTCTCCTTCGAACACAGTCACATATAAACGATCTTTCGGAAGCTTGTACTCTTCGGTGAGCAGCTCCCACGCCCAGGCGATGGCGTCTTTTTTGAAGTAATCGCCAAAAGACCAGTTGCCCAGCATCTCGAACATGGTGTGGTGATAGGTGTCGATACCTACTTCTTCGAGGTCGTTGTGCTTTCCGCTTACCCGGAGGCACTTCTGGGTGTCTGCGATACGTTTGCTTTTTGGGGTGGCATTGCCCAGGAAATAGTCCTTAAACTGCACCATACCCGAGTTGGTGAAGAGCAACGTGGGGTCATTCTTCAGCACAAGGGGTGCAGAAGGCACAATGAGGTGCCCTTTTTTCTCAAAAAACTTCAAAAAAGTACGTCTGATCAGGCCCGAATCCATCCAAAAGCGTGTTTAAGCGTTCAACTATTTGTTTTTTATTATATTAGCCCGCAAATTCCCTAAAAACTGCAGGGAAACAAGCCACAAAAATAATCGCAGTTAGAGGAGATTACGCAGTTGGAGCTGATTTTTTTGTGAAAATGAACTTGGTATTAACAAAGAGAAACTGCGTATCTCATGCGCCAAACATTGTATCGGTACAATGCGGAAACATGCCAGTATGAACGTGTCAGGGTAAAAGGCCCTGATGTAGTGTTCTATGCCAGCGGCGTCATTGTGGCTGCCCTGCTGATGTTGGCGGGCATGCTGGTGTTGCACGATTTCCTCTTCGATTCAGAGAAAGAGGTCACACTTCGCAAGCAGAACAAAGCTTTCGAGAAGAACCATGTGCTGCTCACCGCACAGCTGAACGCCATCGAATCGACCTTAACCGAGCTGGGTGAGGAAGACAAAAAGCTTCACGCAAAATTTTTCGGTTCGCCCATGGAAAATAGGGCCACACAAGCCGTTGCTGACGGCAATAAGCACCTGCTGCTCGCAGATCCGGCGCTCTTCCGCAAAACCGTTGAAAAGATAAGCGACCGTTCTACAGACCTGCTCACCACCTCGGGCAGCACCAGTGCATTCTTCGGCGAGAAGCTGAGCCTGAAAGACCGCAAAAATATGCTCACCTCCATCCCCTTGCTTCAGCCCACCAGGCCATGGCAGGCAGATAACCTCATTTCCGGTTTTGGCATGCGGGTGAATCCTTTCCATAAAGGACTGTATGAACATCCCGGCGTTGATATTGCCATGCCACGCGGCAGCGAGGTGGTGGCTACCGCAGGAGGTATTGTAGTGGAGATCAACAGAAGCACCGTTCAGGCGGGCTACGGAAACTATATAGACATCGATCATGGTCACGGATTTGTGACGCGTTATGCGCACCTTGATGAGGTTCTGGTAAAGTATCGCCAGAAAGTAACCAAGGGCGACGTGGTGGCTACTGTAGGAAGCAGCGGAGGCTCTATTGCCCCCCACCTTCACTACGAAGTTATCCGCAATGGCGCAACCGTTGACCCTGTTCCATACATGATTGAGGGGTTGAGCAGTGATGAGCACTACCGGATGAAACTCACCGGTGAAAAACAAAATCAATCCCTTGATTAATGGCGAGAACCAAATTCAAATACAATTCCGAAACCTGCCGTTATGAACCCTTCTATGTAAAGGGTAAGACGCTGCGAAAGCGGATGCTTGTTTTCATATTGCTTTCTTTTATGCTCGCCGCCGGTGGGTACTTCTGGCTGAACAATTATTTCGAAACCATCGACGAGCTGCTCCTCGAGCAAAAGAATCAAGCCCTGAAGATCGAGTGGGATATTCTGCGTCACCGGGTGAAACATGTGAGCAAGGACCTGGCACACTTCATCGACAAGGATGACCACAACTATCGCGTGATCCTCGACTCACCTCCCCTGTCGCAGAGCATTCGCGAAGCCGGTGTGGGTGGTAGCGAAAAAATAAATCACAAAAGCCTGAAAGATTTTCCTGAAGTGCTGCGCGAGTACACAGCCGTTGAAAAGCTGCAGCACCAGCTGGAAGTAGAAGTACAGTCATACAAAGAGATCAACCAGATGCTCGACCGGAAGATCGCCATCTGGGCCGCGAAGCCCGCCATCCAGCCGCTGAGCAATAAAGACCTCACCTACCTTCATACTACTTACGGATCGCGCATGCATCCCATTCTCGGATTCATCCGGGGTCACAAAGGCCTCGACTTCTCGGCAGATACCGGCACCCCCGTGTATGCTACCGGCGACGGCAGGGTGAAGAATGCCTACTATTCAGAAAGCTTTGGCAACGTGATCTTCCTCGATCACCTTTACGGATATGAGACCCGTTACGCGCACCTCTCAAAATTCAACGTGAAGAACGGACAGCAGGTGAAACGTGGCGAAGTGATCGGTTATGTTGGCAGCACAGGGCTGTCAGGAGGTCCGCATCTGCATTACGAAGTGCTCTATCATGATGAGCACATCAATCCTATCAATTTCTTCCAGCGTGATCTGAACAACCAGGAGTACGAGAAATTGATCGAGCTGGCCAGCCACCCGCAGCCACCGCTGGATTAAAATCAGGTTCCCGCAGATTACGCTGATTCCCGCCGATCCATGTAAAAGTTTTTCTGTGTAAATCAGCGAGATCTGCGGGAAACGCATTTTGACTTCACCGGATTTATTTACTGAAAAACCTGTTAAAAAATATATTTCCCGACTGCGCGTCAACGGCACTGTGGAAATCTTTTTATTTGCATCCCGTAAAAAAATTCTTTCGTGACAATGCGTTTCTTCTTCCTGTTGCTCGCTATTTCCGCTTTTTCAATGTCTCAGGCGCAGAACAGACAGGACTCCTCCACCAATATCACAACAGCTGACACGTTATCGCCCAGGCGCGATACTGTATCGGTGATCGGCGTGGGCGACATCATGATGGGGACCAATTATCCGGAAGACAAGCTTCCTGCACAAAACGGAGCTTTCCTGATGCGGGAAGTAGAGCCGGTTCTGAGTAATGCTGACGTAACTTTCGGAAACCTGGAAGGCACATTGCTCGATAGCGGCGGCGTTGCAAAAAAATGTAAGGATCCCAAAGTATGTTACGCCTTCCGCACACCTGTTCGGTACGTGAACAACCTCGTAAAGGCGGGATTTGACATGATGAGCCTGGCCAACAACCACGCCGGTGATATGGGAGATGCGGGCCGCAGAAGCAGCATGCGCACACTTGAAGAAGCGGGCATCCTTCACGCGGGCCAGATCAGCCACAAGACAGCGATCTTCGAAAAAGACAGCGTGAAATACGGGCTCGCTGCCTTCGCACCGAATTCCAACTGTGTAAGCCTCAACGACATCGAAGGCGCAAAAGCCATTGTGGCACAACTCGACTCAGTGGTTGACATTGTGATCGTATCGTTCCATGGTGGTGCTGAAGGCGCTCAATACCAGCACGTTCCCCGCACGAACGAACTGTTTCACGGAGAAAACCGCGGCGATGTTTACAAATTTTCGCACACGCTCATCGATGCAGGCGCCGACATTATTTTCGGACACGGTCCACACGTAACCAGGGGCGTGGAAGTTTATAAAGAAAGATTTATCGCCTACAGCCTTGGCAATTTTTGTACGTACAGGGGCATTAGTGTAAACGGTATCAACGGCCTTGCCCCTATTATTAAGGTGTATACGGATGTTGCGGGGAAGTTTTATTATGCACAAATTACTCCTACCATTCAAACCTATGGCACTGGAGTTAAAATAGACAGCGAAAAACTCGTTATCAAAATAATTCAGGACCTGTCTAAAAAAGATTTTCCCGAATCGCCTGTTCAGATTGATGATAATGGTTTAATTACTTATCTTGCTCAGTAACACATGGCTTACAAAGAAAAAGAGATAGAGAAGCTTTACTACTCCATTGGAGAAGTGGCCGAAATTTTCAATGTAGCCCCATCGCTGATCCGTTTCTGGGAGTCAGAGTTCGACATCATCAAGCCCAAGAAGAACAGAAAAGGAAATCGTCAGTTCACCAAAGAAGACATCGATAACGTTCGCATCATCTATCACCTGGTAAAAGAAAAAGGTTTCACCCTGCAGGGCGCCAAAGAAATGCTGCGGAACGATGCCGGTGCTGTGAAAGACAAGATGGACATGATCGATTCACTTCGCAACGTCAAAAAATTCCTCGTAGAGCTTCGCGAGAAGCTGCAGTAATCGGTGATCGGTAACTGGTATTCGGTAACCGGTTTAGCGCTAAAAGTTTTAAGACTTTCCCCTCACATTTTATTTTTAATAAGACTGTAGTTCACTGACTACCGATTACTGATCACCGATTACTGATTACCAATTACTATTTAGACAATGGATGAAAAAAGGCTCTCTCTGCTTGCCCTGCATTTTATTCCCGGCGTAGGTGATTACCTGATCCGCCAGCTCATCAGCTATTGCGGCGCGGCTGAAAAAGTTTTTAAAACACCGAAAGGCAAGCTTCTCAAGATCCCTGGTGTTGGTGAGGTCACCGCAGAATCGATCAGGCAGGGTAAACCTTTTGCCGCAGCTGAAAAAGAGCTGGCCCGGGCGGAGAAGGAGCAGGTACAACTGATCTTCTTCACGGACAAAAATTATCCCTCGCGCCTCAAACAGGTAAGCGATGCGCCTTCACTGCTTTACGCCAAGGGCAACATCGATTTCGAAAATGCAAAAACCATCGCCATTGTAGGCACGCGCCAGGCAACGGAATACGGCAAAGCATGTGTGGAGTCACTCATCCTCGAGCTGATACCACACCATCCGTTGATCATCAGCGGCCTGGCGTACGGCATCGACATCCACGCACACAAGCACGCTGTGAAGAACAAGCTGCCTACCCTGGGTGTGATGGGCAGCGGTATGGATGTGATCTATCCGGCCACACACAAAGAAATAGCCCGCAAAATGATGGAACACGGGGGCCTGCTCACTGAACATCCCTTCGGCACACAACCCGACGCACACAACTTTCCTGCGCGCAACCGCATTGTGGCGGCGTTATCTGACGCAGTGATCATTGTTGAAGCTGCTGAAAAGGGCGGCGCGCTCATCACGGCAGACATCGCCAACAGTTATAACAAGGATGTCTTCGCGTTCCCAGGCAACATCGGGCAAAGCCACTCTGCCGGATGCAACAACCTGATCAAATCCAACAGGGCACACCTCATCACCGGCGTGAAAGACCTGGAATACATCATGAACTGGGATGCCGGTGTAAATCCTGTAAAGAAAGATGTGCTTCACCTGGAGCAGTACAACGAAGAAGAACAAAACGTGCTCAGGACATTGCATGCGCACAACGGGCAAATGATGATCGATGACCTCAGCTGGCGCACCAATATCGCCGTAAGCAAGCTGGCCTCCCTGTTATTAGGTCTGGAATTTAAAGGAGTGATCGTTTCTTTACCGGGGAAGATCTACAAATTGAAAGATTGATGTTGAATCAAGTATCGTCTTAAAGTACGAGGTACGAAATACGAAGTACGATCCGTACCTCGTATTTCGTACCTCATACCTCCTAGTTCCCTTCTTCCGCGTGTTGCGTACGCTGGTTACATTTCTCCTTGATCATTTCATAAGCTTTCAGATCACCAAGCTCGCCGGCCTTGCTCAGGTCGAGACAACCGTTTTTGGTGTCGCCGAAATCGATGCGCAGGATACCCCTCATAAAGTAGGCGTCGATGTTCTTGGGATGAAGCTGAATGATCTTCGAGCAGTCGTTGATGGCATCCTCATAAGCCTGGAGGAACTGCTTCGCTTTACCGCGGTTGAAATAGGCTTCGATATAATTTTCGTTCACACTGATGGCCGACGTGTAATCGGAAATGGCACCATAGTAGTCCTGAAGTTTCATCTTCACATTGCCGCGTGAAAAGAACGCATCAGCGAACTTCGGATTCTTTTCAATGGCCAGGTTGTAATCTTTCATTGCACCATGGCGATCGTCAAAGCTGTCTTTGATATTTCCGCGAACGTAATAAGCCTGGGCGTAGTTAGCATCTATATCCAGCGCCTTGTTCAGGTTGAGCAACGCTTCCATAAACTCTCTCTTCTCATAGAGCTCACGACCTTTTTGTGTAAAGTCTTTGGCGGTTTGCTGGGCAATGGCGGATAAAGAAAACAGAATGCAAAAAACAGGAAGAATAAAACGCTTCATAGCCGGGTTTGAAGATTTAAAACCAATTATACAAACTTAAGCGCTTATCGTTAAGCACTTATCGTGCCTAACCCTTTTGAAGTAAGTTTTTCTACTGAAAACCAGGATTTGTTCCGCCATTCAATGTCCGGGAAAGATCACATCCGCAAGAGCCTGTGCTTCCGCGAAAGCTTTCCGGTCAGCAGAAAAGGTTACGTTCTGCTCGTCGAGATAGGCGAAAATGGTTTCTGTAGCGATGTTCCCTACCAGTTCGTCCTTGGCCATGGGGCAGCCACCATAACCACGGATGGCGCCATCAAACCTTCGGCACCCGGCTTCATACGCAGCACGGATCTTTTCTTTCGCCGTCTGCGGTGTGGAGTGAAGATGTGCCCCCACCTCTGTTTTTGGGAATTGTTTTGCCAGATTGGCAAACAGGTAACGTATGTTTTCAGGCGTGGAGACACCGATGGTATCGGCAAGTGAAACAACATCTGACCCAAGGGTGACCAGGATATCTACAAACTGGCCGACGAGCGCAACATCATACGAATCGCCGTAAGGATTGCCGAACCCCATGCTGATGTAGGTCACCAGTTTTTTTCCTGAACGGCCACAGATATTTTTGATCTCTTCCACCGTATTGAGCGCTTCCGCGATAGATTTGTTGGTGTTTCGTTGCTGAAAGGTTTCTGAGATCGACAACGGAAAGCCCAGGTAAGTGATGCCCGGATACCGCGATGCTTCTTCCGCGCCCCGTGTGTTTGCCACGATGGCCAGCAGCTTCGAAGGGCTGCCCTGCCACGAGATCTTTTCCAGTACCTCGGCCGTGTCGCGCAGCTGCGGAATAGCCTTGGCCGAAACAAAGCTGCCGAAGTCGATGGTATCGAATCCCACCTTCAACAAGGCGTTGATATACATGATCTTTTTTTCGGTAGGAATAAAACCTGCAAGGCCCTGCATGGCATCCCTCGGGCATTCGATGATCTTCATGAAATAAAAGTAAACCAGGATTTTAAGATTTACAGGATTTATCGGATTAAAATGCAACACCGGTCTTTAATCCTGTTAATCAAGTAAATCCTTAAAATCCTGATCGGTCTTTAATCCTGTTGATCATGTAAATCCTTAAAATCCTGGTCGGTAAATGAAGATCGTAGAAAAAAAAGCAGCAATAATCGTTACAGGTGGCATTTTATCCCTTGTTTGTCATTTTTTTAGTACTGAAACCGGATTAAGCTAGTATTTCAATTAACCCCCTATGCCGTTACCAGAATATGGAGGCGTACTTGGTCAGAAACGGGCCGCGCATTTATTAAGGAGAGCTACCTTCGGCGCAACCGTTAGCCAGATCAACGCCTTTGCCGCACTTACCCCAGCCCAGGCTGTGACACAACTGTTCCGACAGACGCTGCCGGACCCTTTACCACCACCCGACCCTCAGAGCGGCAACCAGACATGGTGTATTCCAGGTCCTGCGAATGAAGACAGGGAAGACGGCGATCTGCAGGAATATGTAAAAGGCTGGATCATCGGGCAGATGATGAGCACGGGCATCGCAGCCAATCTTTCACTGGCATATTCGGCACGCGAAAAGGTGGTTCACTTTCTGCACACTCACTTCACGGCCATACAATCGAAGATCGCCAACAGCAGGGCGATGTATTTTCAGAATCAGCTCTTCAGGCGTTTTGCCCTCGATGCGCTGAACCCCGATCCGAAGATCAACATCAAAGCGCTTTCGGTAAAGATCAGTGTAGACAACGCCATGCTCAGGCTGCTCGACGGTAACCTCAACGTGAAAGGCAGTCCCAATGAGAACTATGCGCGCGAGCTACTGGAGCTTTATACCATCGGCAGAGGTCTTGAGGGTACACTGCCCCCACCCACGGGGCCCGGCGACTACATCATGTTCACAGAAACCGATGTTCAGGCTGCCGCAAAAGTGCTTTCGGGCTGGGAGCTGGACGATGAATTTGAAACACCAGACATCGACACCACCATTCCGCGGGGAAAAGTGAGAGGCAGCATCACCAACGCTTCGGGTCATGACAACGCGCCCAAACAATTCAGCGCGCGGTTCAACAACACGGTGATCCAGGGCTCGGCCACGCTGATGAACGGAAGCAATGCCACCGAAGCCAGCGCATTGGACGAGATCCGCCAGCTCATAGACATGATCTACGCCAAACCGGAAACGGCCAAGAACATCTGCTGGAAGATCTACCGCTTTTTTGCCTACGCGCCGCATACCCCGGCCGATAGCCTCGCCATCGATACCAACATCATCACGGAGATGGCCAATACGCTGGTGGCCAATAATTACAAGATCCAACCTGTGATCGAGAATTTGCTGCGCAGCCAGCACTTTTACGAAGCAGGCGCCGGCAATGTGAAAGACGATAACTTCGGGGGCATCATCAAATCGCCCATAGACCTGGTGTTGGGTTCGCTGAGGATTTTTGATCTGAAGCTGCCGGACCTCATGACCGCCACAACTGATTTCTATATGGCTACAGCCGAGATCATCGGCACCATCGATAACCTGGGCATGCGGTTCTATGAGCCTTATGACGTGGCTGGTTACGAAGCGTATCACCAGTATCCCATTTACCACCGGAGCTGGATCACGCCCAACTACCTGGCACGGCGCTATGACTTCGTGCGCTCGCTGGTGATGTCGTCACAGCAACAGGGCATGTTCACGGTGAACGTATACAATTTTATCAGGGCCAATTTCACTGACGCCGTGGCCTCCAATGCCCGTACGCTCATCATTACGTTGTCGGGATACTTCCTGCCGGTGACAGACAACCTGACCTTCGATGATGCCACAGACGACACATCATCGCTCACAGCCAAACGACTGAACTACTTTAAAGAACGTTTCCTGCAACAGTTCGATGAAGCCTACTGGACCACCCGCTGGAACGAAGGCGCCATCGATCTTCGCGATCAGCTGGAATTTCTGTTCAACGCCATGCTTCAGTCACCCGAATATCAACTCTCCTAGCCATGAATCGATCCAGAAGAAAATTCTTAAAAAATATCCCCGGCATGCTCGGGGCCATGAGCATACCCTTTTCCGTTGCCGGCGTACCCGTAAACCTGATGGGTGAAAATGCTTTCACCAGAATGGCGCGCGCAAGCCTGGGCAACGACCGCGTGCTCATCATTTTACAAATGCACGGGGGCAACGACGGACTCAACTGTCTGATCCCCGTATCAGAGTATGAGCTGTATTACAGCAAACGCGCCAACATCGCTATCCCAGCCAAGAACAGTCTGCGCAAATACATTCCGCTGGACAGTACGCTTGCGCCCGATACACAGGTGGGTCTGCATCCCGACATGCAGGCGATGAAAGCCATGTATGACCAGGGCCGTGTTACCATGGTGCAAGGCGTCTCCTATAAAAACAACAACGGCTCACACTTCAGGGGCCGCGACATTCAGTTCATGGGTGGCGCTGCCGATGAGTATCTTCAGTCTGGATGGGTGGGGCGTTACCTTGAGGGCGAAATAGCACCAAAAAAATATCCGGAAGATTTTCCGAATGCTGAAATGCCCGATCCGCTGGCCATTGAAATGGGAAGTGATGTTTCGTTGATCTTCCACCAGGAAGGGAACATCCCTACCTCCATATCGCTTGACAGTCCGCAGGAATTTGCAGACCTCGTTGGCGGCCTTGAAGGATTTATCGATGAAGCGGTAGACCCGCGGGGCATTCCGCCCGGGTACCTGGAAGACTCTCCTTATTATAATGAGCTTGAATGGATCCTCAGTCTGGAAGATAAATCGAAGGACTATGCTGCACGGCTGGCCGAGGTGTTTCAGGCGGGAAGCAAGATCGCCGGAAACAAGAATTATCCACAAACCTATCCTTTCAATGCTCCGAAAGGAAGTCTGCACAACCCGCTGTCGTGGCAGCTCGACATCATTGCCAGGCTGCTTTCCGGCGGATGTAAAACAAAAGTATTCCTTGTGAAGATCGGCGGGTTCGATACACACGCAGACCAGGTTGAAAGTTACGATCCCACCATGGGCTCACATGCGGCGCTGATGTATCACATCTCCACCGCTATGAGCGCCTTCCAGGAAGACCTGCGCATCCGCGGATTGGAAGACCGTGTGATGACGATCACTACTTCGGAATTTGGACGGAGAATATATTCCAACGGAAGCTACGGCACCGACCATGGCACCGGCGGCCCCATGTTCATCTTCGGAAAAGGTGTGAAGCCCGGTGTGGTGGGTAAAGTGCCAGACATGACCAAGGGCAACGTTGAAATGCAGTTCGATCACCGCCTGATCTACGGTAATATTGTGAAAGACTGGTTCATGGTAAACGAGACGAAGCTCAACGATGTATTCCCCGGCCTCACAAGCGCTGCCGGAACATCGGATGGAGTGAAATTCCAGCAGCTGCCACTGGTAAGTGAAGTGATCACGGGTACGGATGATTTTATCGGCGAACGTTTTTCGCTGGAGGAATGCCATCCCAATCCTGCAAAAGAGAAAACCACGGTACGGTTCCGGATCAACAGCGCCAACCACGTTTCCATCAACCTGTTCGATAAACAAGGCAGGCAGGTAGGCGTCTGGGTAAATGATACCTATGCACCGGGCGAGCACAAAGTGGATGTGGATGTTACAAATCTGCCGGCAGGAAACTATATTTACCAGCTCAAGAGTGGCTTTTTCAAGGATTCAAAAAAATTAGTGATCACAAAGTAATCATTCATGAAAAACTTTTGCTGTTTGCTGCTATGCCTGCTGTTAGCCACTGCAGGGCTGGCACAATCGAGAAAAACACCGAAGCTGCCCAAATTCAATAAGAACAAAGAGAAAAACGTTTTCCTGAAGAAACAGTGGTGGCTGGCCTTCAAGGCGGGTCCGAACCTCTCTGGCGCCAAGGTGATCAGGAGCTACTCGGCCATCTCTCCCACCAACTATGAGCCTACTGTCATTGCCAAGAAATACCGCAATTACAAGGATCTCGGCGCGCAGGCAACGCTGGAGGCTACCTTCTATTTCACGGGGCTGTCGTTAAGCCTGCAGCCAACCTACCGGCACAACCGCTTTGGCTACACGAACAATTACAGCTGGACAGATTCAGAAAATCCGGAAAATGCCAACAACCGCCTGGAGCTGAAATATGTTCAGCAGCAGAAGGTGGAATACTTCGACCTCCCCATTCTGGCCAAATACGAGAAGATGTACAACAAGATCAGCCCTTACATACAGGCTGGCATTTACACGTCTTTTCTCATCAACGCCAACAAATCCGTAGACGTTTCGGGTGTAGACTATGCCTCCGGGGGTGAGAACCAGTTCAAGAATGAACGTATCATTGTAGGCGCATCAGACCTGTTTGCCAAAAAGCACTGGGGTTTGCTGGGCGGCGCGGGCATCTACCTCAACCAGGGTAATGTACGCTTCAACCTCGACATCATGTACAAGCAGAGTATGAGCAACATCGCTTCAACCAAGAACCGATTCGGAAGCGACAGGCTCTCCGGTGTGGGCGACACCATGGACGATATGAAGCTGAGCAGTGTGTCGATCACCGCTGGTTGTTTATTTCCCCTCCGGTTTCTCGGCCGGAACTTCAGGTCAACCGATATCAATAAATAGCTGCGAGTCGCCAGCTACGGAGCTGCGAGAAGAATCGTAGCGCGAAGCTTATAGCTCGTAACTCAATACAGACAGTATGAAAAAGATAATATATCTCTTCGTTTTTATATGTACTCTTGCCGTTTTAAGCTCCTGTTCGGAAAAGTCTGACCCGGATTACGACAGCCAGAACTTTACGTCCATCTACGATAACGACCAGTTCTCGGCAGCCACTACGCCCATCGATTTCAAACAGACCGCAGACGGTGGGTACATTGTGCTGGGCGAAAGAAGGCTGGACGGTCCCAACTTCAGGGGTGTTTACCTGCTGAAAACGGATAAGTTCGGAAAATTTGAAAAGGCGCTCGAGATGGATGTGCAATACGTTCATCCTGTAGGAGACCTGATCAATGTGGGCAACCTGTATTATTTCTTCTGCATGAATGCTTCCGATCAGCAGGCACAGCTGGTGAGCGTGGATGCTGCCACGTTAACGGCTACTGTAATACCTGTGACAGGAGGTATCACCTATCCTTCGGCAGCTTCACAGGACGGCAACAGCCTGCTGCTGCTGAGCTTCAACCATGTAGATAAGTTATCAATGGTATCGAGACACGACGTCAGCGGCGCGTTATCAGGCATGGATGAGCCCAGAAAATTCAGCATCGGCGCCGGCGATGAGGTTGACGAGCCCATCATGAACCACTTTCTGCGTACCGGTAAAAGATTTCCTTTTCAGGTTGGAAGGATCCCTGGAGGCCTGTACTACTTCAACGGGTTCGAGAATTATACCTTCTCGCTTGTGTTCACAGACCTTGCCGATGACGGGGCTGATGGCGTTGTGAATGGACAACAGGAGAACGGAGGGTTCAGCGCTGTCTATCCGCTGGGAGGTAACAAGTTTGCGGCCTCCAGGTTCAATTTTGGCGACAACTACTTTCTGCCGAATGTCAATTTATCGACCACAGGTACGAGCATGAGTGAGCTCATGGGTGGAAATACGCTGCCGGAGCTTGTCAGCAACGCGCCTGTGAGGATCATCAAAGCGGTGGTGAAGAAAAAGAATGTGGTAGTTTACGCGAGCGATACGAGGTCTAAGCAGATCGGCTTGTTCTTTTATGACGAAGCCACCGGAAAGTTTCTGGGCAGCCGTTACCTTGGGTTCTCCAATCCTTTTGAGGTGGCCGGTGTCATGCAAACCACCGATAACGGACTAGCCGTATGCGGAACCACCTACCTGGCTGGTCGTTTCCCGAGGATCTGCATCATCAAATTATCGGAAGAAGAATCCGGCACCGTGATCAAATAGAAGAAGACAGGATCACTTCAGAGGCACCATCACGATCCGTTTATTCCTGGCGCGAAGCTTTTGTAACCTGCACGCGAGGTATTAGACGCGGACTGAACGATCTTCCGGCGTTCCTGTGGCAAAAAAATCGCGAAATATAACACGTGATCAGGCGACAACGCGCTGCTCTCAACATTTTTTCTCACTTTTGGCGATGAATCCAAGCAGATATGATCGCTGTACAAGAGAATATTGACCTTCTTCCCTTCAATACATTCAAGATCAAAGCCAACGCCAGGTATTTTACGGTAGTAACCTCGGTGCGGGAAGCGAAAGATCTCTTCAAGTCGGATGTATTCAGGCAAAACAAGTCGCTGATCCTCGGTGGCGGCAGCAATTTGTTGCTGACGAAAGACTTTGACGGGCTGGTGATCAAGAATGAGATCAAAGGAATCGACATTGTAGATGAAAATGACGACGTTATAACCCTCCGCGTGGGCGCCGGAGAGAACTGGCATGAGTTTGTGATGTACTGTGTGAGCCGCGATCTGGGTGGTGTAGAGAACCTTTCGCTCATTCCAGGCACGGTTGGTGCCGCTCCGATGCAGAATATTGGTGCTTATGGCGTCGAGATCAAGGAAGTTATCCACAATGTAGAGGCTATCGAGCTCAGCACAGGCGCTATTCACGTGTTCAATCGGGCCGAATGTGCCTTCGGTTACCGCGAAAGTGTCTTCAAGCAACAACTCAAAGACAGGTATTTCATCTCAAGTATTACTTTAACTCTGACCAAAAGGAACCATCGGTTCAACACGAGCTATGGTGCCATCACCGATGTTCTGAAGGAAAAAAATGTCCGGGACCTCAGTGTTAAGGCGATCAGCGACGCAATTATTTTCATCCGGAAAAGTAAACTTCCTGATCCCGTTTTGATCGGAAACGCGGGCAGTTTTTTCAAAAATCCTTCCGTCGATCCACACGTTTTTGAAGCGCTGAAAAAAAATTTTCCAGCGATACCTTCCTTCCCTGGCGAAAATAATTTGATCAAAATTCCCGCCGGATGGCTGATCGAACAATGTGGATGGAAGGGCAAAACCCTTGAAAACATTGGGGTTCACAAGCATCAGGCACTTGTGCTCGTGAACTACGGAGGTGGTGATGGAAAAAAAATTCAGCAACTCTCGCGCGACATTCAGGCGAGTGTTGAAGCGAAGTTCAACATCAAGTTACACGCTGAAGTGAACATCATATGAGCGTTGATGAAGCAGAATTTTGTGCGCTTGTCATCACGAAGAAATCTTCGCTTAAAAAAATTTTTTGCGAAAAATTTTTGGGAATAAAAATTTTGTTATAACTTTTCGTATCGTTTAATAAAATTTTAAACTAAAATTAAAAACGCTATGGCAAAATCAGCGAAGAAAGCGGCAAAGAAGTCTGCAAAAAAGACTGCTAAGAAAGCTGCTAAGAAGAAGAAGTAATTAGGTAGATCCTAAAAACTTTGCGAGGGGAAGTAATTTGGAATTACTTCCCTTTCGTTTTTTAGAGCACTTCCCTCCCATTCGTGTCACTTACCTGGCCCTCACTGGTGTTCACCACCCAAACAAGGTCCAGTCATCCAACAAAGTCTTATCAGTAACATCAACTACTGAACAAAATCCAACAACAAACCGATCACGAAGGCCTTTGCTGGTGTTCTCAATCGCCTTTGTCGGTGCTCTCAGCTGCCTTTGTTGGTGTTCTTCACCAACAAATCACTTTCCGTCTCGCCTTATCCAACCAAACTTGCCTTCAACCACCTTGACTGGTGTTCTCAGCCGCCTTTTGTTGGTGTTCTTCACAACAAACCGATGTTTCAACCACCCTTGTTGGTGTTTCTTCACCAGCAAATCACCTACACTTTGCCTTTACCAGTGTTCCTTCACCAACAAACCCACCCGATCTCTCGTCCATCGCCACACAAACAGTCGCCTACTGCACGCTCTTTTGTAACTTTTATCCTGATTTTAACCCGATACCTGCTTGAAACGGCACTATTGGCAAGAATTTTTTCATACGGTTGCATAAATATTGTGTTTGATGTGCTTGTCTTACCTGACGCGCACCTGTAACTTTCTTATAATAATCAGTTTTAACAGTTCATCTATGGCAAAAACAGCATCCAAATCAGCAGCAAGGGCACCAAAAAAATCTTCTGCTAAACCAAAAACCATTTCCTCATCGGAGGGTCAGATCGAAAAAGCCAGTGTAGAAGCCCTGAAGAAACTCCAGGCGCTGGGTATTGAACAGGAATTGCAGAACGACATTGAGTGGTGTCTGGGCAGCTACCGCGCAGACCATAATCCGGTTGGATTGTACGCCATGGCCGAGCGCGCACTGAGTGTTTTAAAGGCGGAGCAGGCAAAAAAGACGAAGGGCGTTACCGCGAAACTGGTATCAGACCTCGAAAAAGCAGTGCAAAGCCGCTGACCAGGTCATATCATGTGTGTGACATTTTGAAGTTGCCCGCCATAACGGACAACCTCCACGCCAAATTTTTTCAAAAAATCCACTCCCTCGTCTGAGCTGAGGCCTTTGTGCTCGGCATACGAGTTAAGATAGATCACCCGCTCTATCTTCATCGAATAAATAATGCGGGCACATGCCAGGCAGGGCGAAAGTGTCACGTATAAGGTCGCTCCTTCCACGGAGGTCTTGTTCTTCACCGCATAAAGTATAGCATTTTGCTCCGCGTGGATCGCCAGTGAGCATCCCCCCTTTGAATCTCTGGGGCAACCGATGTCGGGCCACTCCTCATCACAGTTGTGTGTGCCTGAAGGCGGACCGTTGTATCCAATGGAGATAATACGCGTGTCTTTGGTCAGCACTGCCCCCACATGTCTCTTGATGCAGTGTGAACGTCTGGCCAGGTTTACCGCCAGCTCCATGTAGATATCATCAAACGCAGGACGTTTCATAGGCGGTAAAAATAGAGTTTAGTTGCTGATTTCAGAAAAATGAAACGCACAATAATCCCAATTCAAAAGTTATTGACTAATTTAATCTAAGTCATCATCCCTCCATTAAGAGCCCGTCATGGTGGGACGCGACCGCACTCCACACAGCAACGTGCCATATCTACGGCCGCTGTAATGTCGTAGTATCCGTCAGAGACCGGATGAAAGCGATCACCTGCTCTTTTTCTGTGGAAGAAAGGTTGAGCTTCTGATCCGGCAACGTCTGGTTCGGTAGTTCGATCTCGATGCCGGCGCCTCCACCCTGGTTATAGAACTCCATTACATCATCGAGGTTGGCATAAACGCCATTGTGCATGTACGGTGCCGTGAGCGCAGCATTGCGGACCGTAGGCGTCTTGAAGGCGAACCGGAGTGGCGCCAGGGGATGGATCTTGTAACGTCCTTCGTCTGGATCAACGGCAGCATCTTGCCACTGCACGCGGTCAGGCACACCGATCACTTCCGATTCCGTTTGGGTGAATGAAGGCGGCACGGTACCATTGAACAGGGGCATGAAGTGACAGATGCCGCACTGAGCTTTGCCCATGAACAGGTTGAATCCCGCGATCTCCTCTCGTGAAAGGCGTGACGAATCGCCGCGCATGTACTGATCAAACCGCGAATTGAGCGAAACGAGGCTTCTCACGTAGCTCGCCAGCGCGTTCTGAACCATATCGGCCGTGACAGAATTGCCAATCTCTTTGTAAGCATCTATGAACAGCGTGCGATATGCAGGGTTACGCTGCAGCCGCTCCGCGGATAGTTGAACGGAGCTGTGCATCTCGTCTTTGTTCGATACAACATCACGTGCCTGCACTTCGAGCGTGGTTGCCCGCATGTCGTAGAACTGTGAGTTCTGAAGTGAAGCATTCAGCAATGTGGGCGCATTTCGTGCGATCAGGCCTCCACCAAGTGCCGGGCTGCGCTTAAGTCCGTCTGTAAATCCTTTTTCTGGCCGATGACAACTGGCACACGACCTCTTGCCATCGCCGGAGATCACCGGATCATAAAATAACTTTCTGCCCAGCGCGATCCTTTCATCGGTCAACTGGTATTTTTCGCCGGGAAGAAAGAAGTCGGGTATAAAAACATCGGGATCGAACAATGTGGTAGCAGATGTTTTCAACATGCGGGCATCGTTCACGAAGGGAATACCAAGCTCGGCCTGCACAGATGAAAGTTGCTTCAGCACAGGGTGAATATGTTTCGTGATAAACGCAGCCCGGTCAAAAGTGTCGAAGGTGTTGTGCTGCTCAAGGTATGCCGACGCCTGCGTGAGCTTTTCGCGCAAGGCTTCGAGCTGTACGGAAGGTTGATGTATTTTGAAAAGACCGAGCATCTGGTTCACGGCTTTCAATGATGCCGCGGCTTCAGGCATGGAGTGGTGGGCAACGGGCGAGTCAAAGCCGCTTATTCCCAACGTGATGATCCTGAAGAGCTGAAGGCGGGCTGCGTCGAACATCAGGGTATCGGTTAGAGACGTGGTTTTCCATAGTGACCGCATCCGTTTCAGGTTCACAAGCAATATTTCAGTATGCCGCACCAGCTCCTCCTTCGAAGCGGTATCCACCTGTGGAAAAATAAATTCCTCCATCACCTGCAGGCCCTGTGGATCCTGCACCTTATGCTCTTCCGTATCCAGCACGGGCAACGCAGGGCCATTGACAAACCTGCTGGTGACAGGCATAAAATATTCCGTAACAAGTTCCACGCGCTTGTACTTCTTACGCAACCCAAAAAAAACTTCCTGAAGCGCTTCACTATTCTGCGACGATCTTGCTGAAGACAGAAAATCATGCTCCGTATATGAAAGAAGCGAATCGATCTGCTGCGCCACTATCTTTTTGTATTGCTGCGAAGGTGTTTCCCGCTGCGCTTGACATGAAACAAGAATGACCGCAAGACCCACAACTATCAGAATATTTTTCATTGCTATTCTTTTTAAAGAGAAAAGCTTCCTGTGTTTTCCAGGAAGCCTTTTTTTTCTTAAAATACTTAGGTAACAACCAGTGACTAATTCAGAACACGATCCTCATCCAACACACCACCCCTCCTGACTCCTTACTCCTGGCTCCTTACTTCTTTTTATTTATCTACTCCTCTCACAATAACAATCTGCCCTCCTTCCGTGTTGTTGGTAAGCTTATTCGCTCCATCAACATCAGGGTTCTTGAATTTGTTGTCAAGCCACGAGTGTGGATGTATGTTGACAATGAAAGTCTCAGGTACGCCTATGATATCGGAGATGTCGTACATAGCGCCGAACTCCCAGTAGCCCTTCGTGGTCTGCACGTTCACACCCGCGGTATTGTACTTGGCGTTGAACGCGGCATCGTCGCGCCGGTGGTTCATGTTCAGCCACGCTTTGTTCTCGCCTGTGGAGATCCTGTATTGCCAGATGTACGAATCATGCTGCGCATTGGTATAAAATGAGTCTCCATCTTCCTGCGTATAAACGACGTTCTCCGTAACACAAAGGTTGTCGGGGTTGATCAGACCGTTTCCTGCGTCGGCGTCTCCATCGATGGCGAGTTCAAGCTTACCTTTCAACGGGTCAGCAGCATCCATCGTTAAACGGTATACACGGCCCCACATGGTAAAGCCCGGCTGAGGGTTCACCCTGTCAGGTGATTGTCCGGTTGCTGTAAAATATACCTGCCTGTTGTTGGCGGCGCTTCCCTTCCTGTAATCCACATCTTCAACACGTGAGAAGCGGATGGCATTCAGCGCGATGTTCGCCGTATTGATATCCTTGCCTGACATGTCTTTGGTAGCTTTGGTAGCATTGACTTTCACAAACTGCACATCATACTGCTGGCCTTTGACCATATCTGTTTCTGTGGTGTTGTTATCGGTACGCTTCAATACATACAGATCGCCATTGTCAAGATCTCCGACCGTGTTGCTCATATACATGATCAGCTGTCCTGCGCTCTGATGCGCTGAGGTGAAAGACTGATCTTCGCCCATAAAAACCAACGTTTTGCCGGGGTAAGCTGCTTTCGGAAGCGGCACTGCGTTCTCCATGTTAGCCCTGCCCAATGCAGGTTTTGTTCTCGAGGTCTTCTTGTCGGCAGCGGCAAGTGGATCGATGGCATGCACGAGCGACTCTTCACTCGACTCGCCTGCTGTGAGGAACAGCGGACCAAAGCCATGCTCATCAGGTGTTGCCAGGGTTGCAGAGCAAAGGCGGAAACCACCGCCGTCGGCATCCATGATATACTCTCCTTTTACGGGCTTGAAGGTCTCATCGAGATAGATCCTGGAAACAGCCCAGTGGATCTCATGGTTGTTGATCATGATGTAACCCTTACCATCGGGGTTCTTCATCAGGCCGGCGCCATCGGGCTGTGCACCGAAGATAAAACCAGGGCTTTCAGGCAATACATCATCCGAGCTGATCAGCGTGGAGATCTTGAGCTTGCTCTCAAATCCGGGCATCGCATAAACCAAAGATGGGTTTACGGATTTGTCTGTAAAATCGATCTTCTTATTAGTACCTGAACCTTCGTCTGAATCGTCACATGCGTTCAGTGCCGTCAGCGTCAGGGCAGAAACAAAGAGATAATGCGTGAATGATTTATTCATGGAGTTAGGTTAGTTGATGCCCGAAATTAGAGCGCCAGTGCTAACCCGTGTTCACGCCGAGTTTATCAGATCATTAACATACACCATGCCCGGTCTCCATGGCTTCCGGCCAAGCTACTATTGCTGAAAGAGTTATGACTTTGGCCTGCGGCGGTGGATTAATATAATGTTAGTATTCAGATGTATTCTAAATTACTATATTTAAGCTGGTATGAAAATAAGCATGCTGGGATTGGTCGTCCTTTTAACCGGAGCGCAAGTGCTTTGCGCGCAGGAGACTTTCAAAACGCGATCGAGCCCGCTGGCCCTCACACAGATGCGGTACCAGAACACGTATGTTAAAATAACGTACTCTCAGCCGCAAAAACGGGGGCGCGAAACCTTCGGCAAGCTGGTTCCCTACGGAGAGGTTTGGAGAACCGGGGCCAATGAAGCCACCGAGATCACCCTTACCGGAGATGTTATGGTAAACAACCAGTTATTAAAAAGCGGCACATACTCTATATTTACTATACCACAGCAAGACCGGTGGACCATCATCATAAACGCCGACGTGGGATTATGGGGCTCCTATAACTATAACCCCAGGTTCGACGTGATGAGGTTTGACGTTCCGGTGCAGCGGAATAATGTGTTTTTTGAAGGTTTTACCATGTTGTTCGACCAGAAAAACGATCTGGCAGACCTTTTGATAATGTGGGATACTGTAAAACTCTCCGTACCCTTTAAATTTATTAACTAGCCGAAATGACGACGCGAATTCTCTTACTCTTTTCCATTGTAATGTTTGTGCATACAGCCCGGGGCCAGAATACAACCGAGCTGGAACGCAGAAACGGCTTTAAAGACATCAAGCTGGGTATGCTCATCGATTCGCTGAAGGGCTCCAAGCTCAAAAAAGAATTCAAGGAGCTGGACGAGTTCCCGGCCAAGCTATTTACAGTAGACAATCCCGCCTACGCCAAGATCGGAGAAGTAAATGTGAACAAGGTGGAAGTGAAGACCTACAAGGACCTCGTCTACCAGATCCACATTGTTACAGACAAAGATCCGCGCCTGATGAAAGCGCTGGAATCCATCTATGGAAGATCGAACTACGACATGAAGAAGGAAACTTATTTCTGGAAAGGCCAGGACATTGTTTTGAAGTTCAAGTCTTACTCGAGAAACGAGCTGGAGATGATCTATACTTCCATGCAGGTGCTGGGCCTCATGAAAGAAGATAAAGGAAAAAAAGTACAGGATATAGCCGATGACTTTTAATTGATTCCATTTTATAAATCCAACCCTTATATGATGACGAGAAATTTTTTGATCGCCGTTTTTGTTCTGACAGGTATGACACATGGTTTTTCACAGGAGATCACAGACCCGAAAGTAACCGAGGTTTGGGAGCCCGAACCGAAAGTGGTTACACCGGGAACCAACGGTTCTGCACCTTCGGATGCCATTGTGTTATTCGATGGCAAAGACCTGAGCAACTGGCTTGACAAAGACAACAAAGCAGCACAATGGCTTGTGAAAGATGGCGCCATGACTGCCGTAAAAGGCAAAGGCGATATCAAGACCAAACAAACCTTTGGCGATATTCAGCTGCACATCGAATGGAGAACACCCGCCAAAGTGGAAGGTGAAGGACAGGGCCGCGGAAACAGCGGTATCTTTCTGCAGGAACGTTACGAGCTTCAGGTGCTCGACTCATACAAGAACCGCACTTATTCCAACGGACAGGCTGGCTCTATTTACAAACAAACGCCTCCGCTGGTGAACGCCAGCAAAGGACCAGGCGAGTGGCAGGTGTACGATGTGATCTTCATCGCACCTAAATACAATGACGATGGCTCTTTAAAATCCGCCGGCAGGATCACCGTATTCCATAACGGTGTCTTGATCCAGAACAACACCGAGATCCAGGGCACCACCGAATACATCGGGAAACCGAAAGTGGTGGCGCACGGCAAAGCATCGATCAAGCTGCAGGACCATAACAATCCCACAAGCTTCAGAAATATCTGGGTAAGAGAATTGTAAGCCTTAATCGTCAGACCACTGTCTTCACGCCGATGGAGCGCAGTGGTCCGGCGACTATTTCAATCCCAGCTTCGCCCGCAACGTATTGTCTAGTGCTGCTTTAGGAACTACGAGGCTTATGGTGTTGATGGCAAAATATGCTTCCGACACATTGATGTATCCCTTGAACGGCCCCTCCTCCCCCCACGAGTTTTTCACCAGGAAGAATTTTTTACCAGCCGGAGTTTTTTCCAATCCCACCAGGTGCATCAGGTGATCGTCTTGCGTGACCAGCGTCTCGAAGAGCTGTTGCCTGACCTGCTGATCGTAAGCACCTTCTTCAGCGTCCGGATCGATGGGGCGTGATACCTTTTTGCCATCGTTCCAGTTCAGCGCAAAACCATCGGCCTGTTTGAAGTTGGCGTTGCTCACATCGGCATCCCACATCACGGAATAACCTTTCTGGATGGCGAGCTCCACCAGCGACATCATATCGTTCAGGGGAATGTTATAGTAAGATTCGCTCCCATAGTTGTCGGGGATCTCAAGAATAAAAGGCGCATAGAACGGATGATGCGTGAATGACGTGATGAAAACGTAATCGTCTTTTTTGAACTTCAGCACTTCCGATGCAAAGGTCTGTGGCGTATAGACCTTCTCGTTGTAGGTGAACTTTTCAGGAGCCTTGCCCAGGTGATCGTCGAGAATGGATTGGAAACCCTCCATCCAGTTTGCGGGTACCGGCCTGTATTTCAGAAGGCTGTCGAGATAAGATTTTAATCTCACATCGAGCTGCCGGTGGTCGTGCTGCTTTTTACCGAGCAAAAGTCCTGAGTAGACATTTTCCGGCACGGCACCATACCGCGCCATGGCATTGATCACGTCGTTGCCGAGCCCGCCGGAGCTGAACTGGGCCTTTCCCTGGCGAAGGATATAATTGCGCGCTTTATCTGTGTAGATGTTGCGCACGGTAAACATTTCAGAAAGATCAAACACACCTGCTTTTGCAAGCATGGCTTGCGATTCTACCAGTGAAGTGGTGGAGAAGCTCCAGCAGGTGCCTGTATGCGCCTGGTCTTTCACCGACGTATGGTCCACTTTTTTAACAATCGTGAAGGTGTTGTGATCAGCGGGAGGCTGCGCGAATGCCGCAGCTGCGCTTGTCAGCAAGATCGCTGCAAAGAAGGTCTTTTTCATATGATATTCATTTATCCCTGATAGGTGATTCTGTAAATGACATTGGCCTGGTCATCAGAAACCAGCATCGAGCCATCAGGCAAGATCAGCACATCCACAGGCCTGCCCCACACCTTCTGCGTTGCATCATCGAGCCAGCCGCTGGCAAAAACTTCGAGTCCCTCCGATTTGTTGTTAACGATCTTCACGAGGCTGAGGTCATGCCCGCTTTTCTTCGAACGGTTCCACGATCCATGACGGGCAACGATGAGCTGATTTTTGTATGACGCCGGGAACATGCTGCCGGTATAAAATTTCAGCCCCAGCGGTGCAACGTGTGGTCCCATCTTTTGAACGGGCGGGGTAAAGTCGCTGCAGGGTCTCTTGCTGCCGAACTGCGGATCTTTGATGGCTCCCTCGTGACAGTATGGATAACCGAAGTGCATACCGGCCTTCGGGGCGGTGTTGAGCTCGCAGTTCGGGATCTCGTCACCCATCATATCGCGGCCATTGTCCGTGAACCACAGCTCATGTGTTTCAGGATGCCACGTAAAGCCTACTGTATTTCTGATACCGCGGGCGAAGATCTCGCGCCCCGATCCGTCAGCGTTGATGCGTGTGATGCTGGCGTAGATCTCTTCCTTCGGCTCGCAGATATTGCACGGCGCGCCAACAGGTACATATAATTTTCCGTCAGGACCAAAAGCGATGTATTTCCAGCCGTGACCATCCTGTTTTGGATACTGATCGTTCACCACCACGGGCTGGCCCGGATCGTTCAGCTTCGATTCGATGCCAGGGAATTTGATGATGCGGGTCATCTCGGCCACGTACAGGTCACCGTCTTTGAAGGCCACACCATTAGGCATGTTGAGACCCGATGCGATGGTCCACTTCTTATCGGCCTTGAAGTCGCCATCTGTATCCTTGATGGCGTAAACCTTATCGCCATCCCTGTTACCTACATAGATGATCCCGGAAGGGCTTATCGCCAGGGACCTTGCATTGTTAACTTCGGCATAGACGTCGATCTTGAAACCCGCAGGAAGTTTGATCTTGTCCAGTGGCAGTGACTTCGCGTAGTCAGTCAGGGCAGCCACGCTTCCGTCTTCGGTTTTGATCGTATCTGAATCCTGGCTCTCCTTGTTATTAGAGCCATCATTGCCGCAGGCCAGCAGCAACAGCGCCAGCAGGTATGTAAAATGTTTGAGATGATGCATAGCTGGTAATTAACATCCTTAAATTAAGAGATTTTTATCTTCAAACAGAGTCATTAATTCCTTTCCCGCGCCACGATTGCTATCGGGAGCAGGTTTGCGCAAAGGTCATGAATTTATCTGCGTGGATCTGCGCAATCTGCGGGAAACAAACCTGAAAAAATCATGCGAAGTAGCTATTTTTGTGGTTTGATCATGAGGGAATGGAGGCCAGTCCTGGTCAATCCCTTGGCTTTTACATTAACCTTCTGATCCTCAATTAAATAAACATGCTTTCAATCACCAATCTTTCATATTTTATCGGTGGCCGTGCGCTGTATGAGAACGCCAGTATGTTCATCAAGCCCAAAGACAAGATCGGGCTGATCGGGCTGAACGGACGCGGAAAATCCACCCTCCTGAAGCTGATCAACGGAGATTATAAAGCCGACGCCGGCTCCATCAGCAAGAGTAATGATTGCACCATCGGTTTCCTCAACCAGGATCTGCTGTCATACCAAACAGAAGATGCCATTGTAACAGTGGCCATGGAAGCTTTCAAGGATGCTGTTGATACACAGCGGCAGATAGAAAAAATATTACACAAGCTGGAGACCGAGTATTCTGATGAGCTGGTAGAGCGGCTGGCCAAGCTTCAAGAAAAATTCGAACACCTCGACGGCTATTCCATGCAGGCAAAAGCGGAAGAAGTGCTGGAGGGTATCGGCTTTTCTACCAGCGATCTGCACAGGCCCTTAAAAGAGTTTTCCGGCGGCTGGCGCATGCGTGTGATGCTGGCCAAGCTGCTGCTGGAGAAGCCATCGCTGCTCATGCTTGACGAACCTACCAACCACCTTGACCTTCCTTCTATCGAGTGGGTGGAAAATTATCTGCGCGATTACGAAGGGGCTGTGGTCATTGTTTCTCACGACCGCCGGTTCCTGGATAATGTTGTGACCAAGATCGTGGACGTTACACAACAGCAGCTGGTCACCTACGAGGGTAATTACTCTTTTTATTTGCAGGAAAAAGAACTGCGGCAGGAGATCCAGCAAAATGCTTATGAGAACCAGCAGCAGAAGATCAGGCAAACCGAGCGGTTCATCGAACGTTTCAAAGCGAAGGCTACCAAGGCACGCCAGGTGCAATCACGTGTGAAAGCGCTTGAAAGACTTGACATGATCGAGGAAGTCACTGACGACACTGCGGCGGTGAATTTCAAATTCAGGTTCAGCCAGCAGCCCGGGCGTTTTATTATCAACCTCAAGGATATCTCGAAGTCATACGGACCGCTGGAGATCTTAAAACATACGTCGGCCTCCATCGAGCGTACAGACAAGATCGCGCTGATCGGTGCCAACGGCAAAGGTAAATCCACCATGCTGCGCATCATTGCGGGAGAAGAGCCTGTTGAAGGCGAGCGCACCATGGGTTACAATGTGATCCGCGCCTTTTATGCGCAGCACCAGTTGGAGTCACTGAATGTAGAAAACGAGATCATTGAAGAGCTCAAGCAAGCCGGCTCCGGCAAAACGGAGCAGGAGCTGAGGAATGTGCTGGGATGTTTTCTTTTTTCGGATGAAGACCAGTTCAAAAAGATCAAGGTGCTGTCGGGAGGAGAAAAATCGCGGGTAGCCCTGGCGAAAACGCTGATCTCTGAAGCAAACTTCCTGCTACTGGACGAGCCTACCAACCACCTGGATTTTATTTCTGAAAATATTCTGATCCAGGCATTGCAGCAATATGCGGGAAGTTTTGTGGTGGTATCGCACAATCGTCACTTCGTGAGTCAGATCGCCAACAAGATCTGGTATATCGAAGACAAGCAGCTCAAGGAATATCCCGGCACGTACGAAGAATACGAGTACTGGAAAAAGAAGAACGAGGCTGCGGCTGCGTCAAAACCGGAACCTCCGAAACCAAAGGTGGAAAAAAAGCAGGAGACGGCACCCAAAACGCCTACGCAGACCACACAGCTGAAGACATTGGAGAAGGATCTCAAGAAGGTTGAAGATCAGATCGAGACCCTTCAGAACAGGAAAGCACAGCTCGAGCTCGACCTGGCTTCGTCGGAGATCTATGCCGATGCGGAGCGGTTGAAGAAAACGCAGAAGGAATTTGAAAAGGTGAATGGTGAGCTTAACGTGGCCAATGTACAATGGGAGAAACTGGCAACCGCCATCGACGAGCTGAATAAATAACGATGACATCCTTATCAGAGGCGCCAACTCCGGGGACAGAGCCTTTCCCCGGAGCAATGGCTGCACTCTTATCGAAAACTGCCCTATTATTCACAGAGCAATATCTTGAGGCTATTATTTATCGTTTCGTTTTACCTCCTGTGTGGGAGTTTTAGCAGCAGGTTTTCCGTACGAATATTTGGTGGCAGGCCCGCCCTTGTCCGTACATCCCTCCAGTATCACGCTGACTCCGAGCAGGATAGTAAGAAACAGGAGCGCGTACAGAGATACGTGGAGCCGTTTTTCCAATCTTGTTTCTAATGTTTCCATAGTGGGCCGTTTCGATGGTTAGACACCACATCCGGTCAAAGGGTTGGAAGCCTAGTTAAAAATATACCGGAATCTTAATCCCACATCAAAAGACAGGCGGGTAGCCCGGAAATCGTCTGATTTATAAATATTTGTGAAAGGATATCTCATTCCAGGGTTCAGGGCAATGCGGTAGCGCCTGCCGAACCGGTAGCTCACTTCCGTGCCCATCAAACCGCTTAAATTCACCTGACGGTACGCACTGCCTTCAAAATCAGCATCTACTGCCTGCCCTTCCACAACAGCGCTGGTGCTGATGTTATTCTGCAACAACAGGTCTGTTGACACCCCGGCGTTCAACTGTAAGCCAAAATCCCTGTTTACAAGCATATAACCTGCCTGCATCGGCACACTCAGATAGCGCACACTATTATTCACATTGTACGGCGGTGTATCCACCACAGCTTGCCTGATATCGCTTTCCGAGCTCATGAAGGCGTCCTGCCTAAAATTGGAGGGTGCCTTTAGCATACTATTGTTGGGATCAGGAACCAGGCCATTCTGTGTATAATCAGATGCCTGGGTGAGGTAATTCACACCTCCCTGCAATACCCAACGCTCAGACAAACGTTTTCCCATGTTGACACCTACCGAATAGGTTGAGCCCTTGGCCTGCATCTCTTTACTGGCATTGGTAGAGGCAAAATTACTCGCCGCCATCAGCATGGGGGGTGAGGTTTTTGTCACAACCGGGTTGAACGATCCCGCTGCAAATCCCACGGAAGTCCAGAGCCTTTCACTTCCGCCGTGTTTGTCTTTCTCACTTTGCTTTTCCTGTTTTTCGTCCTGCGCTCTTACCTCCTGCTCACGGCGTTCCAGCCTTGCCAGCATCAGCGCCACAGGGTCTGCTTCGGCTTCTTTTTGGGCAACGATGAGCTCAGGTTTTCTTTCCACCACCAGGGGCGGCAGCTTCCGCTCAAAAGCAGGTTGAAATACACCCGTGGATTCTTTTTCATCTTTTGATGGATGTTCCGAGATGGCTACAACCTCCTTCGGTGAAACGTCGGTGGGTGAAGCTGTCATTCCATTGACAGTAGACAACGCAGCTTTGCCATTGTCCCTTTCTGTGACTGATGCCTGATCCGCTGCAGCATTGTTTTGCAGGCCATTGCGATGCGTACTGTTGTCTGCGATCAATTCACGCGATTGCTTATCAGCGATATGAGATGAGGTGACATCCGATGTGTTATTCTGTGTTGCAGTACCGGATGCATTTCGTTGCGATCCATCTGCGTTCTTCGTTTCTGCCCGGGCGATACCCGTTTGTGATCTTCGTGCATCAACCTGTGATGCCTGCTGGCCACGGTTATCCTGCTGCACTGCCGTATTTGCAGGGTTGTTATTTGACGGCGCGGTCGATTCTGTGCTTGCCGCGATGGGCTGATCATTTCTTCTGTTCAGGTCTTTCCGGTTCATATCTTCAGCAACGTTGCCATCAGCAGATCTGTTTTGTTCGTCGCCTTGCTGTAAAGTGCCGGGATCTACTGCTGATCGCTGTGTTCCGGCGTTTTCTTGATTCTTGTCTGACGGATTGTTCGAAGCAGGATTCGCAGACCGGGTGGTTAGATCATCGGCTGATGCTCCTGAATTGGGTTGCTGTAATGCAAGCGTGTTTCCCGGGTTGTTGGTGTTTCCGATATATACGCCCAGCCCTATGCCCAGGGCAAATATCACTGATGCCGCGGCCAGCAACTGGTAGAACACCAGCCTGCGTTTGAGCTTGCGGGCCTTGGCTTTCTCAAGATCCAGTTCGATGTTAGTCCATACGTTCTCAGACGGACTTATCTCGGCCTGGTCAAAAGCTTCCTTCCACGATTCTTCAAACTTTCGCCTCTCCATATTTCGCATAGTACGATGACTCCTTCAATAATTTTTGTTGCAGCAGACTCCGGGCGCGCGCATACTGTGACTTCGATGTTCCTTCTGATATGCCCAGAAGCTCTGCAATTTCTTTATGATTGTATCCCTCGATGGCAAAGAGGTTGAACACGATCTGGCATCCCTGCGGCAACGACTGGATCATCTCCAGCAATTGTGTGAAATGGATGCCGGACACACTGGTCTCGTCTTCCGGCAGATCGAGCTCCTCCACGTCAACCATGGGGAACAGGTATAACTTTTTCCGTTGTAGGTTTAAGGCGGTATTCACCATGATGCGGGTGATCCATGTTTCCAGCTTGCTTTCCTGGCGGAAATCTTTCAGGCCCTGAAACACTTTCACAAATCCCTCCTGCAATATATCCTCCGCTTCGGCCGTTGTTTTCGAATAACGCAGGCATACGGTGGTCATTTTTCGGCAATAGCGGTCGTACAGAGCCTTTTGAAAGCTCCCGTTACCCTTGCGGCATCCATCTATAAGCTCCTGTTCGCTGAGCATGAATCCGTATATACGGCCGTTTTCCATTGTATTAGATACACCCTTACTTAAAAAGGTTGGAATTGTTTTTTATCTTTTTGCCCTGAAAATCATGAAAAGCACAATATTTCTTACCCTGATATCACTTTGGCTGCTAGGAGCCTGTACACCTCTGGCGCAGTACCAGGGCAACGCCGGGGCAGCTACGAAAGTACTGAGAAACATCGACTATGCCTACGAGCCGCAGATCAAAACCGTGGTAGTACGGCCGGCTTACGGCGATCCACAGGCCTTTCTTGAACCCGCTGTTACCCGCCTGGGGCAATGGAACCTGATGCTGGAATTCGATGACCTGCACACAGCCCGCGACAATTACTATATCCGCCTGGTGCATTGTAACCGCGACTGGACAAAATCAGACCTGCAGGACCTCGACTTCATGACCGACTTCAACGAGCTGCCGATCAACAATGCCGAATTCTCCGTGGATACCTACATCCCTTATGTTCACTATTGGATCAACCTTCCCGCCGTGAAGCTGCCCGGCAACTACCTGGTGGTGGCCTACCGCGGAGGTGACAAGAACGACATCATTCTCAGCAAACGTTTTATGGTGTACGACACACGCGTGAGCTTTGAGAACGAACGCAATCTCATCGGCGCAGGCAACATTGCATCGCTGAATCAGCAGATCAATTTTACGCTCAGCTACAAGAACCTTGACATCATCAACCCGCTTGAAAGTGTGAACGTGGCCATCCGGCAGAACCAGCGCTGGGATAACATCGCTACTGACATCAAGCCCAGCTTTGTGCGCGAGATCGAAAAACAGCTCGAGTACCGTTTCTTCGACGAAACCAAGATGTTCAAGGGTGGCAACGAGTTCCGTTTCTTCGACATCCGTTCGCTGAACTCTCCCGGAAGGAATATTGCGTCGGTGAACAAGATGACCAAACCGGTAGACGTGTTCGTTGCACGCGACAAGTCGAGGGCCGGCGAAGCCTATTCACAATATGTCGATTACAACGGAGGGTTTATTCCTGCGAACCTCGATTACAACAGCGAGAGCTTTAACAATTACGCCAACATCAACTTTACGCTGGCTTCGAAAAGTCTGCCAGGCGACGTATACGTGACGGGCAAGTTCTCACAATGGAACCTGGACGAGCAAAATAAGATGACCTTCGACAGCGCGCACCAGGAATATCAGGCCACTGTATTGCTGAAACAGGGATGGTATGACTACCAGTATGTGGTCAAGTCGAAAACCCTTCCACCCTACTATCTCGAGGGCAGTCATTTCGAGACCGAGAACAGCTACGAGATCTTTGTGTATTACAAGGCTTTTCAGCCGCGGGCCGACCTGCTGATCGGGTATATCCGGCTGGAGAAGAATGAACGTTAAGCGTAGCGGAATGACTGGATCGAATGAACAGATGTTATGCGTAGGTCATTTCCTGCTCCGCCGTGGTATGAATGGAGTCGTTGCTGGAGATGTCGAGCATACCGAAACCTTTATGGGTAAAATATCCCAGGCCATTGTCGTACACGAACTGCTGCACTTCTTTGGCGGCGTACAGCGTAAAAGGGAAAGTATAACCGCGCACTTCGAATTTGATATCGTTATCGAACAGGGGATAAATCCTGGCAAATTTTTTATGCGATGACTGAATGCGCTGGATATAATCGCGGTCAGGCACGATCTGAAATTTGTAGAACGATGCCAGCTGCTCGGGGGTGTACTTGCCTACAGTTTCCATTCTTGCCAGCGTCGACTCATACAGCAGGTCTGAGAATTCATCACTGTCTGGCGGAACGAATTTTTTTCCACGTTCGTCATTGAAGGCAGCCTGGATAAGAACAATGGGTGAAATACACAGGAACCTCGCCTCGTCGCCGATCTGTACGGGTTCTTCGGCTTCAACGCTTTCAGGAACAAGATGCAGGTTTCCTACGATGATCTCTTTCTGCCTGAACAACTGCTCCGTGAAATAATCCATGAACTTCTTGTCGGAGCATGCAAACACCAGGGTGACCTTCGAGGAGTAGTAGTGAAGTCCTTTGCGGCTTACCTTGGTTTGGCCTTTCAGACCGGAGAAATTGAACTGATTGAACTCGAGATAAGATTTTTCAGGACCAAAAACGAGCAAACCTTTGATCACCTGCGCTAACAAATATTGGTGATGGAACGGAACATAAGCTCCCCTATTCTTAAGCGAAAAAATGATCCTGGTTCTCAAACCTGAAAAAATTTATGGGGCAAAAAAAATGCTCAACCTCTAACCCCGCTTTAGACTGAAACTGAGCGGTTTATAAAACTAATAAAAAATCAGAAAGGTTGTAATCTTCCGTAAGGAATCTTTAAACATTAAACCGAAAATGCATGATGTCTCCATCCTCCACCACGTATTCCTTGCCTTCGACCGACATTTTGCCGGCTTCCTTACAGGCTTGTTCGCTCTTATAACGTTGATAATCAGCGAGCTTAATGACCTCTGCCCGGATGAAACCTTTTTCAAAATCGGTATGGATAACCCCGGCTGCCTGCGGTGCTTTCCAGTTTCTTTTTATGGTCCAGGCGCGCACCTCTTTTTCACCGGCGGTGAAATAGGTAATGAGGTCAAGCAGGTGATACGAAGCTCTTAAAAGTTTATTCAGGCCCGATTCTGTGAGGCCGTATTCCTGTAAAAATACCTGACGGTCAGCTTCATTGTCGAGCTCGGCGATCTGCGCTTCGATGGCGGCGCTGATGACCACCACTTCGGCGTTCTCTTCTTTCACCAGATTGCGAAGCGCATCCACATGTTTATTGCCGGTGTTGACAGAAGCCTCGTCTACGTTGGCTACGTAGATCACCGGTTTGGCTGTGAGCAGCTGCAGATCGGCTACGGCTTTTTTATCTTCTTCGTCCGTCAGCTGCAGGGCGCGTGCGTTCTTGCCCGACAGCAAGGTTTCTTTGTACAACTGGAGAATGGTAAGCTCTTTCCGGGCTTTGGCGTCGCCGCTTTTTGCGGTTTTTTCGACCCTGGATATTTTCTTGTCTATGGATTCGAGGTCTTTGAGCTGCAGCTCAGTGTCGATGATCTCTTTATCGGCCACCGGGTCTACACGGCCGTCTACGTGAACAATGTTATCGTTCTCGAAGCAGCGCACCACGTGCGCAATGGCATCAACTTCGCGGATATTGGCAAGAAACTGGTTGCCAAGTCCTTCGCCCTTGCTGGCGCCTTTTACGAGACCGGCAATATCAACAAACTCAATGGAGGTGGGAACCACACGCTGGGGCTTCACCAGTTCTTCCAGGATCTTCAGCCGGGTATCAGGTACGGAGATCACTCCCACGTTGGGCTCAATGGTGCAAAAAGGGAAATTCGCCGCTTCCGCCTTGTTATTTGAAATGGCATTGAACAGCGTTGATTTTCCAACATTCGGCAGCCCGACAATTCCGACTTGAAGTCCCATAAAACAGATAAAAGATTTAAGGGCGCAAATATAACCAGGATTAAAGGATTTACAGGATTTACTGGATTTTTTGATGCGATGAGACTACAGGATTAAGCAGGATTAAAGGATTTACAGGAATGTGGATTTGTGATCCGGCAGGATTGTATCAGGATGAGGGGATTTACAGGATTTAAGGATTGGATTGACATAAGCAGAATCATCGCAAGCCGGAGTTAAAGCTGTTAAATCCTGTTAATCCAGCCAATCCCTTAACCTTGGTCAATCCTGGTCAATCGTGGTCATTAAAAAGCCCTTGATTGCTCAAGGGCTCTTTTAGGTATAGGTTTAAATACAAAAAGGTTTCAGTCCCATTTCAATTCAGTGTCAATTTCTGTGGGGCGGCCTTCGGGGGTTGCAGCTTCTGCTTCTTCCCTTTCGTGGGCATGATCGAATTGAGAGAAGTCCACATTCGGCATCAACTCATGTTTAACGTGGTTGATAGTGCCTGTGAGTGCCTCCAGAAATTTATTGAAATCTTCTTTATAGAGAAAGATCTTGTGTTTCTCATACGTAAATCCATCCTCCTTAAAACGCTTCTTGCTCTCAGTGATCGTCAGGTAATAGTCATTCGAGCGCGTTGATTTAACATCAAAAAAATAGGTTCTTTTTCCAGCTTTTACTTTCGCTGAGTAAATTTCATCCCTGCCGTTTGTCTTGTTTTCTTCCACAATCCTTCAATTTTAGAGTTAGGTTGACGTTTGGTTCTATCGAAGATACTATTTTGACAAATGATTGCAAACTAACTGCTAAATATTTTAGTTTGAATCCTAGGCACATTTCCTTCAATAAGAAGCGAAAAGTACATCATTACCGTCATTTTCCAAGTTATTGTGAGCACGAAACTGAGTGAAATACATCAAAACGTTAGCCTCGAATTCCTGGCCCGACAGCTCGTGGAAGGGTTTATTACGGGGTTGCACAAATCACCTTACCATGGCTTCTCCGTTGAGTTTGCGGAGCACCGCCTCTACAACGAGGGCGAAAGCACCCGTCACATAGACTGGAAGGTATACGCGCGTACAGACCGGTTGTTTACCAAACGTTATGAAGAAGAGACCAACCTGCGATGCCTGATCGCATTGGATACCTCGCCTTCTATGTTTTACCCGGAGCAGTCGCGATCGAAGATCAAATTCAGTGTTTATGCAGCCTCTGCGTTGAGCTACCTGCTGAACCGCCAGCGCGATGCTGTAGGGCTTTGCCTCTTCTCTGATAAGATTGAAACGCTGACCCCGGTGAAGTCAACGCCCACGCACCTGGACAAGGTGTTTACCGTGCTCAATAACGTTACCGGCCGGCAGCCCGCGCAGGTCAACACCACTACACGTGTAGGACAGGTGTTGCATGAGATCGCCGAGAAGATCCACAAGCGCTCACTGGTGATCATCTTCAGCGATATGTTTGACAGTGAGCAACCTGAGGAAGTTTTTAAGGCGCTTCAGCACCTGAAGCACAACAAACATGAAGTGATCGTTTTCCATGTGATGGATAACCAGACAGAGTTGATGTTCGACTTCGAGGACCGTCCCATGGAATTCATTGACCTTGAATCAGGAGAAAAGATCAGGCTCAACCCGGCCGACGTAAAAACGCATTACAGGGCCGAAGCAGATAAGTTCCACAAGAGCCTGAAGATGAGATGCAATCAATACAAGATCGACTTTGTGGAAGCGGATGTGCAAAGCAGCTTCAATGTGATCTTACAAACCTACCTCATTAAACGAACGAAAATGCGGTAATAGGATAGCTGCGAGCTGTGAGTCAGAATGAAACAAGAAAAGCCGATATATTATACCGGCTCTCAATTCCTTCATAGCGGGGTCACCAAAACTGGCACCTGCCTTTGCCTACTGCTTATTGTCAATTGCCTACTTCTTCTTCCTGGTGAAGCCACGCTTTTTTGGCAAGAAGCTCTTCTTTAGACTCTACGTAATCAGGATCCGGCACGCAGCAGTCAACGGGGCAAACAGCCGCACACTGTGGTTCTTCGTGAAAGCCGGTACACTCTGTACATTTTCCTGAAACGATATAATAGAATTCATTGGAAACCGGCGTCTGTGGCGATTTGCCATCAACGGCTGTTCCATCTTCCAGTTCAACTTTTTCCAATTTGGTGCCACCAGCCCAGTTCCATTCCCGGCCTCCCTCGTAGATCGCTGTGTTGGGGCATTCCGGCTCGCATGCACCGCAGTTGATGCATTCGTCCGTGATCATTATTGCCATGCTTTTCCTACTTTTGAATCACTAAATACAAAAATACTTTCAAAATGTCATCCTGCAAAACACCACAGGCTGTTTAAAAGTTTATGAATACAGAAGATAGAGTTGAAGCGTTCGAAAAACTGGGCAAATATCTCTCCGCAATCGATAAAGATGAGTTTAAAAACCTGGCCATCAGCGCAGGAAATGAAAACTCGTGGTTTACGGAAGAAAATATCCGGTCTGCCTTCCATGGGCTCGCCCACTACCTCAGGCCCGGGCATCTCCGCGAATGGGTCTCGCGTTATGAACTAACGGTCGTTAATCCAAAGACCGTGGCTGTGATCATGGCCGGTAACATTCCACTGGTAGGCTTTCATGATTTTCTCGCGGTGCTCATCAGCGGTCACAACATCCTCATCAAACCGAGCTCAAAAGATTCGGTGCTCCTCTCCCACCTTGCCAAAAAGCTTGGTGAGATCGAGCCACGTTTCGCCACACGCATCACCTTTGCCGAGCAGCTGAAGAACTTCGATGCGGTGATCGCCACGGGCAGTGATAATTCGGCGCGTTATTTTCACTATTACTTCGGCAAGTATCCCAACATCATCCGCAAGAACAGAACCTCGTGCGCTGTTCTCAATGGCCGTGAAACGCGCGAAGAATTGCAGGCCCTCGGCCGTGATGTGTTCAGCTATTTCGGATTGGGCTGCCGCAATGTTTCCAAGATCTTTGTACCCCTCCACTATGACCTGCCGCAGCTACTGAAAAGCTGGGAGCCTTTCCACGACATCATCCATCATCACAAATACCACAACAACTACGATTACCAGAAGTCCATCCTGCTGGTGAACAGAACTTCCTTCCTTGATTCAGGCTTTGTCATGCTGCAGGAAAGCGAAAAGCTGGTATCGCCGATCGCCGTTGTCTATTATGAAACTTATGAAGATGAGGGCGCGCTGGCATTGAAGCTTACGGAGGCCAGGGAAAAGATCCAGTGTATTGTAGGCCACACCACTCCGGGCGCAGTGCCGTTTGGTGAAGCGCAGGTCCCTGCCCTGTGGGACTATGCAGACCAGGTTGATACGTTGAAGTTTCTCAGTAGCTTGAACTAGCTAAGGTAGCCACGAGCTGTGAGCTGCGAGCTGGGAGAAACTAAAATTTCTCGCGGCTCGCAGCTCATAACTCACAACTAAGGCTTTTGTCCTCTCAGGATCTCCACCCAACCGTTCAGAGGTTCGGCGTTTCCAACTTTCAGCTGGTAGAAGTAAACGCCATCTACGGCACCTTCACCCTTCCAGTTGTTCTTGTATTTATCGGTGGTATAGACACTCTTGCCCCAGCGGCTGGTGATCACAAGCTTCACCGGGGTGTTGTCATCCTGCGGGAGGTTACGGATGAAGAACACGTCGTTGATATCGTCATCATTAGGGGTAAAGATATTCGGGACAAAGATGTTCTTGTCCAGCTTCACACGCGCGATGTTCTCGATGCTACAGCCGAAGGAGTCTACCACCTGAACGATGTAACGGCCCGGAGGAAGGTTCCTGTAGATCTTCTCGTAACGCTGATCGTTGTTCAGGGTCACTTCTTCCCATTTGGTTTCGAAGAACGGCAATGCCGGAGAAGCCGCTGAGTCGAGCTCGATGCGTATATCGTAAGCCGTTGTTCCACCTTCGAAGTTGGTGAACTGGATGGTTCCTGTCGGGATATCCGGATACGACTCCTGTGTTTTGGCAAATGGCGAGTAGAGCCTGTCAGGTGTGGTGAAATCTACCAGCGGAGACCTGATCTCGCAGAACGCCGAAGGACTGATCTGAACCATCTGGAGTTGGTATTCATCCGGCGTGGTCAGGAACGAATGATCGGCACCGGAAAGGAACAGGCTTCCCGTTGCAGGGATTGCTCCCGGCTGGATCTTTTCTACCACCACATTGGTGAACTTCCTGTACACCCATACTTCAAAAGCTCCACCCGGGTCGCCAACGATGTCTGTCAGTGCCAGTGAAAGATCGGTTCCGGAACATCTTGGCTCAGCCACAAACGACAGGGCGAATGCGCCACTGATCGTGATCGGCGCGCTCCGTGTAGGACATGCCGCTGCCACCGACTTCATATAAATAAAGTACTGGTTTCTCGAAAGGTCTTTGAATGTAACCGAGGGATTCTGATAGTTCTGGTAATCGGCATCTGCCGGTTCATTGAACTGGTCTGTGCTCAGCGCCACCTTGAAGGCTCCCGGATCGGTGATCGTCACGGTGATCGTTCCGCTGGTAGCGTTGTTAGAGCAGCTGGCATTGGTCTGCGTAATGGTGGCGTTGATAAAGCCAGGGAATGTAACATTCACGTTGATATCCTTTTCGCAGCCGAGGCCATCCCTCACCTTCAGGATATACGCACCGCCGGTGAGGTTTGTAAAGCTCGTGCCACTCTGGAAGTTCACACCACCATCGATGGAATACTGGTAACCGCTTCCCGAACCACCTGACGCGGCGATATCAGTGATGGCGCCGTCATTACCACTGCAGGTAGCTGCCGTGATGTTGAACGTAGCGTTGATGGCAGGATTGGCATCCTGGATCGTTATGCGTACCGATGCATAGCATGGATCGGCTGAGTTTCGTCTTACGCTGATCACTCTTTCAAAAGTCGGTGCCGGTCCTGCGGGAATACCGCTCACCAATCCTCCGGCAACAAACGGCTTGAACGGATCGGTGATGCCTGCATCCAGTGACCACTCGAGAATATTTCCGGTCTCACCGGGCACATCCAGGATGATAGTACCTGTGGATGCTCCGGCGCAAACAGGGCCGATGATATTGCTGGCCAAAGGTGTACCGACAGTGCCCGACTGATCGATGGTAACCTGACCTGTTTTAGTACATGAAACGTCACCGTACTCAATGGCGTAGGCATAAGTACCGATCGGCAATGCGGTGAACACAGAATCGTTGTATTGTGTACGTGCAATGGTCTGGTTGGTAGTGGATGTTCCGACAATGGAGATCTTGACCCCGGTATTATTCACAGCGGGCACAAATGGCCTAATGCGGAAGATAATGCTACCGTTAGACAACGTACACTGCGCCGGTGAGGGATCAGGAACAATGCGTACCGTTGAGCATAGACCTGTGCCTCCGCCGCCATTGCAGTTTGAAGGTTTGGAAATGGCAGTGGTAGCAGGCGAAGACGTACATCCGTTGTTATCCCTAACAACGACGCTGTAAACTCCCAGCGCCAGGTTATTGAAGGTGCCGGAAGCCTGGAACGACGTGCCGTTGTTGATAGAGAACTGGTAAGGTGTGGCTCCACCGGCGGGGTTCGTGATGGTGATCACTCCGTCGCCACCGGTACAAGATTCATCTGTTTTATTGATCGATGCAGAAATGGTGATGCCGTTGTTGATCGCGATCGTGAACACGGAAGATACGCACAATGATGCGTCACGCACGATGATCGCGTAATTGCCTGAAGCCAGATTCGTGAACACATTACCACCCTGGAAGGTCGCGCCATTGTCTTTGGAGTAAGTATAAGGAGCCAGTCCTCCCGTAACACCTGTCACGGTGATGCTTCCATTGGTCTGGCCGTTACAACTTGCGTCTACCTTCGCGATCACAGGCAGGATACCGCTGACCGTGCCGATATTAATGGTGACTGCGGAAGACAAGCAGCCATTGGCGTCCCTGATCACAACCTTGTAAGTTCCTTGTGCCAACGGGCTGAATGTGCCGCTGCCCTGGAAGGTTGCACCATCATCGACGGAATAATCGTAAGGAGCTGTTCCACCCGTGGGGCTGGTGATCGTGATGGATCCGTTGGTGCCGGCGCAAGAAGATGCATCCGTCTTGTTGATGGTAGCCGAGATAGTGGCGCCGTTATTGACTGAAATGGTAGCCACCGAGGAGACACACAATGCAGCATCGCGTACAATGATCGCATAGTTGCCCGCAGCCAGGTTCGTGAATGAATTACCACCCTGGAAGGTCGCGCCATTGTCTTTGGAGTACATATAAGGGGCCAGTCCTCCGGTAACACCCGTCACTGTAATGCTTCCGTTGCTCAGTCCGTTGCAGCCTGCATCCACTTTGGCGATCACAGGCACTATGCCACTGACGGTGCCGATGTTAACAGTGGTTGAGGAAGACAAGCAGCCATTGGCATCCCTGATCACAACTTTATAGGTTCCCTGCGTGAGCGGGCTGAATGTGCCGCTGCCCTGGAAGGTTGCACCGTCATCGACGGAATAATCGTAAGGAGCTGTTCCGCCCGTGGGGCTGGTGATCGTGATGGATCCGTTGGTGCCGGCGCAAGAAGATGCATCCGTCTTGTTGATCGTAGCTGAAATGGTGGCGCCGTTATTGACCGAAATGGTAGCCACAGACGAGACGCACAATGCCGCATCACGCACAATGATCGCATAGCTGCCTGCTGCCAGGTTCGTAAATGAATTACCCCCCTGGAAGGTTGTACCGTTGTCTTTGGAGTACATATAAGGTGCCAGTCCTCCGGTAACGCCCGTCACCGTAATGCTTCCGTTGCTCAGTCCGTTGCACCCCGCATCCACTTTGGCGATCACAGGCACTATTCCGCTGACGGTGCCCACGTTGGTTGTCACTGCCGAAGATGTACATCCGTTGCCATCTTTGATCACCACCTTATAGCTTCCCTGCGACACAGGGTTGAAAGTACCACTGCCCTGGAAGGTTGCACCATCGTCGATCGAGTATTGATAAGGGGCCACGCCTCCCGTAGGACTGGTGACGGTGATAGATCCGTTGGTACCGGCGCAAGAAGACGCATCCGTCTTATTGATCGTGCCACTGATCGTGGTTCCGGCGTTGATGATGATAGAGCTTACGGAAGAAAGACAGCCATTGGCATCGCGCACCACTATGGTATGGTTGGAGCCGGCCTGAAGTGAATTGAAGACATTCGACGTCTGGAATAACGCGCCGTTATCTTTTGAATATTGATAAGGTGTAACGCCGCCTGAAACCGCAGTGACTGTGATCACACCGTTGTCAACACCAGCACAGGCAGCATCTGTTTTAGCAATAGTAGGAATAATGGTCACGTTAGCCGTCACGGTCACCGGCACCGGGTCGGAATCACATCCATTATTATCCCTGACAACCACCGTATAGTTTCCGGCGGCCAGTGCGGTGAAGGAGTTACCGACCTGGAAGCTTGTTCCGTTGTTGATGGAGTATCTGTAAGGAGCGGTACCACCGGTAACACCCGTGATGGTGATGCTTCCATTGTTCGTTCCATTACATGCTGCACTGCCGGTGTTGATGGTCGGAACAGGTTTGGATCCGATCGTTACAGTTACCACGGCTGTTGCATTGGCACATCCGCCTGTACCGGTTACCGTGTATCTGAAGTCATAGGTTCCTGCAGCAACGCCTGTGAAGTCTGCCACATTGCCGGTGATCACAGCACCGCTGCCATCGAGGTCTGCCCAGGCTCCACCTGTATCGGGGGTGCCATTGAGCGCTGCGAACAGATCAAATGAAGGATCGTCGCCGCAAGCTCTCGCAGTAGTATTGTCTAAGCCGGCATCGGGAGCGTTGGAAACGGCTACCGTTACCGTGGCGCTGGCGGTTCCACAACCTGCCACGGTGATGGTGTAAGTGAAGTCATAAGTTCCTGCTGTTACGCCGGTGAGATCGATCTCATCGCCGGTGATCGTACCGCCGCTGCTATCGTCGTCTGACCAGGTTCCACCCGGATCAGGTGAACCACCCAGGCTTGCGAACAGGTCGAAGTCAGTATCATTGTTACATGCTGTAACACTGTTGTTCGATCCTGCATCAGGTGTACTGTTGATGACGTTAATGGTGACAATGGCGGAAGCATTGGCACAAGGCGCTGTGCCGGTCACTGTATACCGGAAACGATATGTTCCCGGCGTAACACCACTCAGATCGATGCTATTTCCGGTGATCACACCACCGCTGGCATCCAGATCAGTCCAGGTTCCTCCAGTGTCAGGTGAGCCACCCAGGTTGCCAAACAGGTCGAAGGCGGTTGCTGAAACACAAGCGGTAACATTGCCGGGGGTTCCGGGATCAGGAGCGATCGTAACGGTCACGGCGAGATCAGCTGTAGCATCAGCACATCCGGTTGCGCCAGGCACTGTGTATCTGAAATTATAAGTGCCTGCCGTCGTTACGCCGCTGAAGTTTGCCGCGTTACCCGTGATCACGGCGCCGCTGCCATCCAGATCCGCCCAGGTTCCGCCCGTATCAGGTGTGCCATTGAGGGCTGCCAGCAGATCAAAAGCCGTCTCCGAGCTACAAATATCTGCCGTGTTATCCGCACCTGCATCCGGAGGATTGGTCACCTGCACCGTAACGGTAGCGCTTGCTGTTCCGCAGCCCGTAACAGTAACTGTGTAAGTAAAATCATAGGTGCCGGCGGCAACGCCGGTCAGGTCGATGGTATTGCCAGTGATCACACCACCGCTGCCATCATCGTCAGACCAGGTACCACCTGCATCCGGGGTTCCGCCCAGGCTGGTGAAAAGATTGAGCGCCGTGTTGGTGTTGCAAGCCGAAACAGTGTTGTCGGTGCCGGGGTCCGGTGTTCCGATGATCACGTTCAGGGTTACGATGGCCGTTGCGTTAGCACAAGGTCCGGTTCCTGTTACAGTATACCGGAACCTGTAATTGCCACTGGTAGTAACACCTGTAAGATTAACAGCGTTTCCGGTGATCACACCACCGCTGGCATCCAGATCGGCCCACGCGCCGCCAGCATCGGGTGTACCGCCGAGCTCGCTGAAAAGATCAAACGCAGTTTCTGTATTGCAGACAGTAGCCCCACCGGGAGTTCCGGCATCAGGCGCTGCAGTAACATTGACGGTCACGATCGCAGTTGCGTTGGCACAACCACCTGTACCCGTCACAGTATATTGAAAATCATAACTACCCGTTGCTACACCCGTGAAGTTGGCGTTGTTACCCGTGATCACAGCACCGCTGCCATCAAGATCAGTCCAGGTGCCGCCAGTGTCGGGGCTTCCGGTCAACAGGTTAAAGAGATTGAGCGCGGTCTGCGTACTGCAGGCAGTGGCAACACCTCCGCCTGTTCCCGCATCAGGAGCATCCGTTACGGTTACGGTAACAGTTGCGCTTGCAGTACCACATCCCGCTAAGGTCACGGTATAGGTGAAGTCATAAGTGCCAGCTGCAACGCCCGTGAGATCGATATTGTCACCGGTGATGGTACCACCGCTGCCATCATCGTCAGCCCAGACGCCGCCCGGATCAGGCGTGCCTCCGAGGTTGCCGAACAGATCGAATGAAGTGTCATTGTTACAAGCCGAAGCAGTGTTATCTGTACCAGCGTCAGGTGTTCCATTGACCACCGTGACTGTTACGATGGCAGAAGCGTTGGCACAAGGTGCTGTTCCTGTAACGGTATACCGGAACCTGTAAGTACCTGGTGTTACCGTTGTAAGGTTCACGTTATTGCCCGACAGCACACCACCGCTGGCATCGAGATCGGTCCAGGCGCCACCTGCATCAGGCGTGCCACCCAGCTCTGCCAAAAGATTGAGGGCGGTCACAGTATTACAAGCAGAAGTAGCATCGTCTGTACCCGCATTGGGCGCATCGGTCACCTCCACGACGAGAATAGCCATGTCTGTACAGCTGCCTACCGTGATGCTGTACCGGAAAGCATAAGAGTCTTCGGCCACACCCGTGAAGTTGGCCATATTGCCTGTGATCACGGCTCCGCTGCCATCGAGATCAGTCCAGGTGCCACCATTGTCTGGCGAACCACCCATGGCGGCGAGCAGATCGAATGCTGTGTTACTGTTACATACCTGAGTAAGACTACCCATCGTACCCGCGTTCGGTGAAAGGGATACATCTACTGTTACAATAGCACTCGCAGTGCCGCAAGAACCCGCCGTTACAGTATACCTGAAGCGATAGGCGCCTGCCGTAGTTACCGTGGTCAGGTTAGCGTGATTGCCCGTGATTGTAGCACCGCTGCCGTCAAGGTCAGTCCAGGAGCCACCACCGTTAGGCGTACCGCCCAGGCTGGTGAACAGGTTCAGGTTTGTTATATTATTACATGCCGAAACCGTGCTATTGGAGCCTGGATCAGGTGTTCCGTTGACAACATTCACCGTTACAATGGCAGTCGCGTTGGCGCAAGGGGCCGTGCCTGTCACTGTGTACCGGAACCTGTAGCTGTTGCCTGAAGTCACACCCGTGAGGTCGATGTTGTCACCTGTCATCACGCCACCGCTGGCGTCAAGGTCGGTCCACGTTCCGCCTGCATCCGGTGTGCCACCCAGCTCAGCAAAAAGATCGAGGGCAGTCTCCGTGTTACAAGCCGTGACCGCGCCATCCGCTCCGGCATCAGGCGCAGGTGTTACAACAACATTAATATCGATTGGCGTACCGTTACAACCTGCCGCGTGGGGAGTGATCCGGTACGTTACGGTCTGGTCTACTGCAGTTGGGTTCACCAATGTCTGGGTGATCGTGTTGCCTGTACCTGCTGCGGCACCGGTAACACCACCCGGGTTGCTCTGGATGATCCATGTAAAGCTGGTGGCGGCACCGTTGGGACTGGTGATCGCAATGTTGGTAGCTGTTCCGCTACAGATGGTGGCGCCTGAAGCTGCAACATCCGGGATCGGGTTAACAGTGACAATCACCGTGGTAGAACGGCTACACGTTCCTGCCGTAGCAGTGATCGTATACGTCGCGGTTCCCTGCGCCGCGCCTGTGGTAGTCAGTGCCTGCACGATCGAAGCACCACTGCCTGCCGCGGCGCCGGTCACGCCGGATTGTACTACTGTCCAGCTGATGGTGGTACCCGCTACGTTGTTGGGATTGCTTAATGTGATGCCGGTATTAGCTCCCGAGCAGATAGTCTGCGCGCCGGGAACTGCCGAGATGGTCGGCGTGGGATTAACAATAACATTGATGTCAATAAACGCACCGTTGCAGGTTGCATTATGCGGTGTGATCCTGTAGGTAACGGTTTGTGCCGTGCCCGTAGGATTCACGAGGAGCTGGGCGATGGTGTTGCCCGAACCTGCTACCGCACCCGTTACTCCTCCGGGGTTGCTTTGGATGGTCCATGTAAAGCTTGTGGCCAGTCCATTCGGGCTGGTGATGGCGATGTTTGTCTGATCACCGCTACAGATCGTGGCGCCCGAGGCAGCTACATCCGGTAACGGGTTCACGGTTACAGTAACGGTGGTTGAGCTGCTGCAGGTACCTGCAGTGGCCGTCACCGTGTACGTTGCTGTTCCCTGTGCGGCGCCTGTGGTAGTCAACGCTTGTGCGATCGAGGTGCCGCTGCCTGCTGTTGCACCGGTCACGCCGGATTGTACTACCGTCCAGGTGATGGTGGTACCCGCTACGTTGTTAGGATTGCTCAGGGTAATGTTGGTACTGCCTCCGGAACAGATGGTCTGTGCGGTGGGCGTAGCCTGTATGGTTGGCTTGGGATTAACAATGACGTTGATGTCGATGAACGTACCATCGCAGGTTGCGCTATGGGGCGTGATCCTGTAGGTAACGGTTTGCGCCGTGTTCGTAGGGTTGGTCAGCGTTTGCGCGATGGTGTTGCCGGTGCCAGCGGATGCGCCTGTTACACCACCAGCATTGCTTTGAATAATCCAGGTGAAACTTGTGGCTGCGCCGTTCGGGCTGGTGATGGCGATGTTGGTAGCGTCTCCACTACAGATGGTAGCGCCAGAAGCCGCAACATCCGGGATCGGATTAACGGTAACAATTACTGTCGTTGTACTGCTACAGGTTCCCGCGGTGGCGGTAACCGTGTACGTCGCTGTACCTGGAACTGCAGCTGTGGTGGTCAATGTTTGTGCGATCGAAGTACCGCTACCTGCTGTTGCACCGGTCACGCCAGACTGTACTACAGTCCAGGTGATGGTAGTACCTGCCACGTTGTTGGGATTGCTCAGGGTAATGGCTGTAGCATCTCCCGAACAGATCGATTGTGCCGTGGGGGCAGCCAGAACTGTAGGCTTCGGGTTCACGATCACGTTGATATCTATAAAAGTACCGTCACATCCTGCTGCATGCGGTGTGATCCTGTACGTAACAGTTTGCGCTGTGTTTGTAGGATTGGTCAGCGTTTGCGCGATGGTGTTACCGGTGCCGGCTGACGCGCCTGTTACACCACCAGCATTGCTTTGAATAATCCAGGTGAAACTTGTGGCAACACCGTTCGGGCTGGTGATGGCGATGTTGGTGGCATCTCCGCTACAGATGGTAGCACCGGAGGCGGCCACATCCGGAATCGGGTTAACCGTAACCACTACTGTAGTTGTACTGCTACAGGTTCCTGCGGTGGCGGTAATAGTATAAGTTGCCGTTCCCTGCGCTGCGCCTGTGGTTGTTAATGTCTGTGCAATAGAGGTACCACTGCCTGCGGTTGCGCCGGTCACGCCGGATTGTACTACCGTCCAGCTGATGGTGGTACCCGCTACGTTATTGGGGTTACTCAGCGTGATGCCAGTAGCGTCTCCAGAGCAGATCGTTTGTGCGGCCGGCGTAGCCAGTACAGTAGGCCTCGGGCTCACGATCACGTTGATGTCTATAAAAGCGCCGTTGCAGGAGCCCGCGTGTGGCGTGATCCTGTAAGTAACGGTTTGTGCTGTATTAGTAGGGTTGGTCAGTGTCTGCGCGATGGTATTGCCAGTGCCGGCTGCTGCGCCCGTTACACCACCCGGGTTGTTTTGAATAACCCACGTGAAGCTCGTGGCCACGCCGTTCGGACTGGTGATAGCAATGTTGGTTGCATCCCCGCTACAGATCGTAGCACCAGAGGCGGCAACATCCGGCAACGGGTTTACCGTTACGATCACGGTCGTTGTGCTGCTGCAAGATCCTGCAGTAGCTGTAACCGTATAAGTAGCGGTTCCCTGTACCGCGGCGGTGGTGGTCAATGTCTGTGTAATAGAGGTGCCACTGCCTGCCGTGGCGCCGGTCACGCCGGATTGTACTACCGTCCAGCTGATCGTTGTTCCTGCTACGTTGTTGGGATTGCTCAGCGTGATGGCAGTAGCATCGCCGGAGCAAATGGTTTGTGCTGCGGGTGTGGCCAGTATCGTAGGCCGCGGGCTCACGATCACATTAATATCGAGTGGCGCGCCGTTGCACGAGCCGACGTGGGGTGTGATCCTGTAAGTGACGGTCTGTGCTGTGTTGGTCGGGTTGGTCAGCGTCTGGGCAATGGTGCTGCCCGAACCTGCTGCGGCACCCGTTACACCACCCGGATTATTCTGGATGATCCAATCGAAGCTTGTGGCAAGACCGTTCGGACTGGTGATGGCAATGTTGGTTGCATCTCCGCTACAAATAGTAGCGCCTGATGCGGCAACGTTCGGCAACGGATTCACCGTTACAATTACGTTCACTGAGCTGCTGCAGGTTCCGGCGGTAGCAGTCACAGTATACGCTGCTGTGCCCTGAACCGCTCCTGTGGTGGTAAGGGTCTGTGCGATCGAGGTACCACTACCTGCGGTGGCACCGGTTACACCAGACTGTACTACAGTCCAGGTGATGGTTGTACCTGCCACGTTGTTAGGATTGCTCAACGTAATGGCGGTAGCATCTCCTGAACAGATCGTTTGTGCGGCCGGGGTAGCCAGTATCGTGGGCCTGGGGTTCACGATCACATTAATATCAAGTGGAGCGCCAGCGCACGAAGCAGTGTGCGGCGTGATCCTGTAAGTCACGGTCTGCGCAACGTTGGTCGGGTTCGTCAGTGTCTGAGCGATCGTGCTCCCCGAGCCTGCGACAGCACCAGTTACACCACCCGGGTTGTTCTGGATGATCCAGTCAAAGCTTGTGGCCAGGCCGTTCGGGCTGGTGATGGCAATATTGGTCGCATCTCCGCTACAGATCGTCGCGCCGGATGCTGCAACATTCGGAATCGGATTTACGGTTACAACCACATTCACCGAGCTGCTGCACGTTCCTGCAGTTGCGGTCACAGTATACGTGGCTGTGCCTTGAGCCGCTCCTGTGGTGGTCAGCGTCTGTGCGATGGATGTGCCAGTACCCGCGGTTGCACCCGTTACACCAGACTGTACCACAGTCCAGCTGATGGTAGTACCCGGTACGCTGTTGGGGTTGCTCAGTGCAATGGCGGTAGCATCTCCAGAGCAGATCGTTTGTGCGGCGGGAGTAGCCAGTATCGTGGGTCTCGGATTAACGATCACATTAATATCGATCGGTGTACCATTACAGGCTGCACTGTGGGGCGTGATCCTGTAAGTAACGGTTTGCGCCGTGGTGGTCGGGTTGGTCAGCGTCTGCGCGATGGTGCTGCCGGAGCCGGCAACTGCGCCCGTTACACCGCCGGGGTTGCTTTGAATGATCCAGTCAAAGCTTGTCGCCAGGCCGTTGGGGGTGGTGATGGCAATATTGGTTGCGTCTCCGCTACAGATGGTGGCACCTGATGCCGCTACCGTGGGAAGCGCCGTAACTACTACGGTGATATTCGGTGCGTCATTGAAAACTGGTGTACAGGAAGACAAGGAAGCTTTTACCCGGATGGTGTGCGTGCCTACGGAAAGTCCTGAGATCGGAGGCACAACCACTGCGCCGCCTGTACCCATAACCGTGGCAATGACCGGTGCGGAAGGACCTGTTCCATCCAGTACTTCGTACGTTACGCCCGGGTCTGAAGGGTTATCGATCTGCATCGAAAAGTCTTCACCCTCACAAAGGGCTGCGTCTGCTGTTGAGATGGTGAACGGGTTCGGCACGTCATCCACCACAGTGAAGTTTTGGGTGTATGAGCAGTCGGAATAGTTGTCTTCGATCAATACAGTGTAGACGCCGCCTGGCAATGCTGTTGTCGGAAATCCTGCGGCAGTGAGCTGATTGGCGAGGTTAAGCGTGATAGGCGTTGTACCCGTAACCGAGTTCGAGACCAACGGGAGACCCGTCAGTGAATTGTCTGAACTCCATGTTACCTTAAATGATCCGCCAGCAGGAACTGAAGTAACCGCTGCGGGTGGTGTCATGGCTGGAGGTGTAAAGCCAGGATAAGTGATCGACCCACCCGAGAATTGAATCTCTATTTGACCTGACAAGGGGGAGCAGGACTCGTTGAATAAGTCAGTGGTACCTGTGGTAATAGAGGTAATTGTTGGTAGATTAACCAATGGAAATCTTGGGTAACTGCCACCGTAGCGCGGTGTTCGAATTACTGACGCATTGTCTGAGATAAAGAAATCATAGTTACCGCTTATCGAAGTTCCTGGGTTATAAGTAAAAGAATTTCCAACAGGAATGCTTGCTACGGGGAAACTTGTGGACTCATCCGTTCCGTCAAAAACAAAGGCCAATGTAGCCACGCCACCATTCGCAGCATTTACTTTAAAAATAACAGAACCGTTTGAAGACCCGTCGCAGGGATTCAAAACAGTTATGTCAATGTTCATTGTTGAACTCTTATAATTAATCGTCTGACTCCTCGCTGCGCCCCATAGAAGAAAAAATGCAGCCAGTAGAAAAAGTCTCTTACGAACGCAAGATGCCATTGGTAGTTGGTATGTTAACATTGACGCCATGATCCTATTCAGGCATGCTGATAGATATCCAATTAAAAAATATAGTAACCGGTTATCATCCAAATATGGACACTGCTGACAGCATGCCGCCTTTAAAAAGTACCTTACTCTGTTTCAGGTAATATTTAGTTTAAAAAATAAGTTTTTCAGTACGAAAACTTTCTATTCAGGATCTCGCTCATGACGACCGCTTTCTTGAATCCCTCAGGATCCTGAAAATCTTTTGTGTATTCTTCCAATAAATTGCGTTGCTGCACTTGTTCAAAGACCTTGAACTTACCGAACTCAACCTTCGTATCTTTGATGTTCATCGTCTCTTCCAGCGAAGGACGTAAGAAAGCCTGGCGTTTTGCTTCTTCATAGTCAGCATACAACCTGTCTTTCTTGCGATAGTTGTAATTGACATCTTCCAGGTCCTGCTCCTCCTCTCCTACCTGATCATCATAATCGACATAGGCAGGTGTCGGCTTCAGCTGGGCGGGCTCAAAAACAGGTGGTTTGGGTTGCTTTGCCTCCGTGATCTCCCGCAACAATTCCTCAAAGGTTAACGCCTTGGGCTGATTAACCGGTTTTGGCGGTGGCGTTGAATCGTAATTGACCTGACGGTCAGGCTTGTAGTCCGGAACATCAGAGGGCTGCTGCCCCTGCGACTTCTTTAAAGCCCTGCTCACCAGATAGATGATGCCTATGATCAGGTATATCCAATGCTGAAGTTCCATTAAACAAAATTAGTAAAATAATTGAAAAACGCTATTTCCTGGATTCTATCGCCGATTTTCCACCAAGTTTCGGAATCCCGGATTTTTATTTTGAATTGCCGGAGGCAGTGACTTATCTTTGCCGACTTATCTCTAGAAAGTAGCCGGGAATCTCGCAAGATTCCGTGCTTCACGGGATCGGAGGGCGGGCACATTCACAGAGAACTTTTTAACCACTACAACCACTTAAGAGCATGCAATTAGCGAAACTGGAGATTAAAGGCTTCAAGAGTTTTGCCGACAAAGTTGTTATCAATTTTGACGAGGGGATCACAGGAATTGTCGGGCCCAATGGCTGCGGGAAGTCAAACGTTGTTGATTCCATCCGCTGGGTATTGGGTGAGCAGAAGACCAGTGCCTTGCGATCGGAGAAGATGGAGAACGTCATTTTTAATGGCACCAGCCAGCGTTCGCCTCAGCAGATGGCCGAAGTAGCGCTGACCATAAATAACACCAAGAACATCCTTCCAACAGAATATTCACAGATCACCATCACGCGCCGTCTCTACCGCTCGGGTGAAAGCGAATACCTGCTGAATGGCGTGGTGTGCCGTCTCAAGGATATCACCAACCTGTTCATGGATACCGGTGTTGCCTCCAACAGCTACGCCATCATCGAGCTCGGCATGGTTGACGACCTGCTCAACGACCGTGACAACAGCCGCAGAACGTTGTTCGAGGAAGCGGCCGGCATTTCGAAATTCAAGAAACGCAAGAAGGAAACACTCAAGAAGCTTGAAGATACCGACGCCGACCTGGAGCGCGTGGAGGACCTGCTCTTCGAGATCGAAAAGAACATGAAAAGTCTCGAGAAGCAGGCCAAGCAGACCGAGAACTACTACAAGATCAAAGAAGACTACAAGGAGAAAAGCATCAACTTGGCCAAGGTGGTGGTGAACAAGCAGAAAGACAAGTTCAATACCATCAGCCAGCGCATTGAAGCCGAGAACGACCGCAAGCTTGCGCTTACTTCGGGCATCGCAGAAAAGGAAGCTGCCATCGAAAAAGCAAAAGCCGAGCTCATCCTTAAAGAGAAAACACTGTCGTCACGGCAGAAGGCCATCAACGAATTCGTCTCGAAGATCCGTGCTTACGAAAGCGAAAAGCAGATCAAGAACGAAAGGCTGAAATACCTGAACGACCGTGCCAACGGCCTGCGCGAGCAGATCGAACAAGACAAGAAAAGCAACGAACGCGCACGCTTCAGCATCCAGAGCCTTGAAGCTGAGAAAGCTTCCGCCCAGGACATTCTCAACGAGATCAACCAGAAGCTCGACCACCTGAAAGCGGAATACGAAGAGCAGAAGCTGAAGACCACTTCGCTGCAGGCAGAGTCTGATGGCCTGCGTCAGGTGCAGCGCGAGCGCCAGGAAGAAAGCTTCCAGATCAACAAGGGCGTGGAGATCCGCGAGATCCAGGTGTCGTCGTTCAAGCAAGAGCTCGAACGCACCGCCACCGACACCAGCCAGCAGAGCGCCAGCCTCATGGAGTTTGAAAAGAAGCTGGTAGTGTTACAAGAAGACGTCAACACCAGGACCGAAGAGCTCGAAAACCTGAAGAAGGCCGAAGAGGAAGCGCAGAACCGTACCCTGTCGCTGGAGAAGACCATCGACATGATCCGCGAGGAGATGAACGTGACCAGCCGCAAGCTGGATGCGCGCCAGAACGAATACAACCTCACCAAATCACTGGTAGAGAACCTGGAAGGATTTCCCGAGGCCATCAAGTTCCTCAAAAAGAAAGTGGCCAAGAATGCGCCGCTCCTCTCAGACATCCTCACCACATCAGAAGAATACCGGGTGGCCATCGAGAACTACCTCGAGCCCTACCTTAACTACTATATCGTTGAACACGAATCGGAAGCGTACGAGGCCATCAACATCCTCAGCGATGCTTCCAAGGGAAAAGCGCACTTCTTTATCCTGGATGCTTTCGAAAAATTCGAATCGAGCTCGTCTCGCATCTATTCCAACGCTTTCCCGGCCACGCAGATCATCGAGTTCGATCCGAAGTACCGCAAGCTGATGACGTATATTCTCGATCGCGTTTATATCTATGAAGGCGACATCAAGAACATACCCGCTACCGACGAGAATACCTTCATCACCAAGAGCGGCAAGCTCACACGCCGCAAGTTCAGCATCTCCGGTGGTTCCGTAGGGTTGTTCGAAGGTAAGAAGATCGGCCGCGCGAAGAACCTCGAGAAGCTCGAGAAAGAGATCAAAGAGCTTACTGTAAAGCTCGACGAGATCCGGATCAGCCTGGTAGAAAAGCAGGGCGACCTGGAGAAGCTGCGCAACAACAAGCTGCGCCACGAGATCGAAGCGCTGCAGAACACCATCCGCCAGGTAAATGAAGAATACGTTTCTGTGCGCACCAAACGCGAGCAGTTCTCGCAAATGCTCAGCAACGCCGACCTGCGCCGCGAAGATATCCTCGAAAAGATCGACACGCTGCTGAAAGAGCTTGACGACCTGAAACCGAAAGCGCAGAAAGCGCAGCACGATTTCCAGGAAGCAGAGAACAAACTTTCAGCCCTCACGGAAAGGCTGGCCTCCAACAGCGAGCTGCTGAGCCAGAAATCAGCGGCCTTCAACGAGCAGAATATCTTCTTCCACCAGCAGGAGAACCGCGTGAAGAGCATCGACCAGGAGATCCGCTTCAAGCAGGAGTCCATGGACCAGAGCAGCCAGCGCGTGCAGGCGAACGAAGAAGAGCTCACCAAAAACGAGCAGGAGATCAGGAAGATCGCTGACAGCACCGAGACCAACGACGACGAGCTGCTGGGCATGTACGAGGAGAAGGAGGAAATGGAAAAAGGCCTCAGCGAAGCAGAAAAAGAATACTACGAATCACGCGGCACCATCGACACGGTGGAGAAAGAGCTGCGCGAAGTATCGCATACCCGCCAGAGCATCGACAGCCTGCTGATGGAGCTTCAGAACTCCCTCAACGAAAGCAAGCTGCAGCTCAACTCCGTGAAAGAAAGGTTGTCTGTTGAGTTCAATGTGGACCTCGACTCCGTTATGGGCCAGAGCTCACCGGAAGAATCTGAAGCCCTCGCCAAACTCGACGAGGACAAGCTGCTGAGCGACGTGAAGAAGATCCGTGAGAAGCTCGACAACATGGGCCCCATCAATCCCATGGCCATGGAAGCTTATACGGAGATCAAACAACGCAACGACTTTATCCTCGCGCAGAAAGAAGACCTGCTGAAAGCGAAGGAGTCACTTTACAATACCATCAGCGAGATCGAGGGTGTGGCCAGCGAGACATTCCTGGATGCTTTCAACAAGATCAAGGAACACTTCATCCGCGTATTCCGCTCGCTGTTCACCGAAGGCGACGAATGCGACCTGAAGCTTACCGATCCAAGCAAACCGCTTGATTCCGATATCGACATCATCGCGAAGCCTAAAGGAAAACGTCCGCTGACCATCAACCAGCTTTCAGGAGGGGAAAAGACGCTCACGGCCACGGCCCTGCTCTTCTCCATGTATCTGTTGAAACCTGCACCGTTCTGTATCTTTGATGAGGTGGATGCGCCACTCGACGATGCCAACATCGACAAGTTCAATAACATCATCCGCAACTTCAGCAAAGACAGCCAGTTCGTGATCGTGACCCACAACAAGCGTACGATGTCTTCTACCGACGTGATCTACGGTATCACCATGGTGGAGAAAGGCATCTCGAGAGTTGTGCCGGTGGATCTGAGGGAGCTTGCGTAAGAAGATCAGTGATTATAGAGAAAGAGAGGCTGTCGAAAGGCGGCCTCTCTTTTTTGTTGCCGGTTGCCGGTTGCCGGTTGGCCGGTTAGTTCGGTGTCTTTCAAGCAACTACACGTTCCAAGAATTATCTAGTAAGCATCAAAGATTTAGTGTCCACCTGTTTTCCGTCTACTACAAGGCTGTAATAATAAAGGCCCGGCTGTAACGTGCTACCTTCGATGGTTAGTTCGCCCCTGCCTGGGCTAAGACGCGGATAAGAGCTTATCTGGCGGCCCTGCAGATCAAATATGTAAAGTGTGCCCTGTGAGCCTTCCGGAAACTCATATTCAATTCGGGTACTCTGATTGAACGGGTTGGGATGATTCTGCTGTAACACGGTACCGACCTGCCTCAATGATGACAATTCTCCTTTTACGGATAGTTCAGATTTTAACGCATCCACTTCTTTAGACAGGTCCTTGATCGCTTCCAGGAGTACCGGGATCATGCCTTGATAATTGACTGCCAAATATCCCTGTCCGTCCTCGTGGACCAGTTCCGGAAATACCTTTTGCAGGTCCTGCGCTATAAACCCAGCTTGAATCCCATCTGCCACTTTCCGCGAAGCCGTGACTTCTTTGTTGAACTCATAATTAACTCCTTGTACGCTATTGATCTTTTCGAGCGCATGCGTAATGCGTTGTTCATTCTTTTTAAAACGTTTATCTGAACTTACCCATAATCCTGTAGCAAAAGCATCTCCGTTTACACTTAATGCATAAGTACCAAGCGTACTTGTACCAATACCCAACTGCCCCGTGCTGAAATTACCGTAGACTAAAGGATTAACGGATGACGGGCCATTGTTGATAATTAGCCGATTATTGGCTGAGGTCTCATTGTAGCCAGATTCGTTACCAATGAACACATTTCCATCTCCATTATTATTAAAACCAGCATAGCGCCCCAGAAATACATTATAGGACCCAGATATATTCAAAAACCCCGCTCTCATCCCAAAAAATGCATTCCAATTGCCGGTTTGATTCAAAGTACCGGTAGAAAATCCAAAAAAGGCGTTTTCGATCCCTGTTGTATTCGATACGCCGGCAGCAGAACCAAATGCAGAATTGTTCTGCCCGGTCGTGTTCTCCATACCGGTTGAAGACCCAAAAAAGGTATTATTTGATCCCGTAGTATTTTTCAAACCAGCCCTAAATCCAATGAATGAATTGGCGAATCCTGTGGTATTAGCCTTTCCCGCCTCATGGCCTACGAACGTATTGTTAGTTCCAGTTACAACGTCACCAGCCTGATAACCAATAGATGTGTTAAAATTGCCTGCATTACCTGCACCGGTTCCATAATCAGTATTCTGCGCGTAAAGATGGCCAGTTAACATCATCGCTGCACCGGCGATAAAGAGTAGTTTTTTTGTTTTCATAGTGTTGTGTTTTTTATTGAAATAAAAGTTACAACACTATGGCTACTGTTTTTTAACGAGGTAATAATTTCTACGTCTGCGCTAAAAGAAGGTAAATTTTAACAAAAGGATCATATCAGAAACGAGGGCCCGTATTAAAGCTTTTCATCAAGCGTCCTTAGATTACTTTGTCATATTGATGCTATTACTTTTCGGAAAATGATACGACACAACGTTATGGCTATCATGTAATAAAGCGTATACCACTAATACCTAAATAACTCCTTTCAACACGCTGTTAGGTATAGACAAGTATACATTCGTGATTATCTTCCCATTTTGAAGGGACTGAAGTTCAAAACCACATCGTGTAATCAGTGCTCGTCCGAAACCGGCAACTGGCAACCGGCAACTGGACTATTCCACCTTCAAACTCCTGGCAGGATGAACCACCGCAGCTTTTATTGCCTGGAAGCTCACCGTTAACAGTGTAATGGTCAACGCGCCGGCGCTGGCAATAGCGAAGATCCACCAACCCATCTCAGTTCTGTATTGATATTTGAGCAGCCACTGGCCGAGCAGATAATTGGATACCGGTATGGCTATCAGGCATGAGATCAGCACCAGCCATACGAAGTCGCGCGACAACAGTTTCCACAGGCTGAATACGGAGGCTCCTAAAATTTTCCGGATGCCGATCTCGCGCGTGCGCTGTTCAGCGATAAAAGAGGCCAGGCCAAAAATGCCCAGGCAGCTGATAAAGATCGCCAGGGCTGTGAAAACGTTGGTAAGCTTACCGATCCGTTCTTCGCCGGCAAATTTCAGCGCATACTCCTGCTCAGCAAACTTATAATCGAAGGGCGCGGAAGGATTATATTTTTTGAATACGTTACCGATCCTGGCGAGGGCATCATGCGCACCTGCTGCGGGATCGATCTTTACATTGATAAAGTTCGCGTTGTCGTAGTTCAGGTAAAAGATCGTGGGCTCAACGGGATCATACGGTGAAGTCATGAGCATATCGTCGATCACACCTATGATCTTCAGCTCATCACCTCCCCCACCCCACCACACGCTTTGACCGATCGGATTTTCAAACCCCATCTCTTTGGCAGCCGCCGCATTCAAAACCAGGCTCGTGGAAAGATCAGTTGAGAAGTCTTTGGAGAAATCCCTGCCTGCACTGAATTTCCAGCCTACGGTTTTTCCATATTCGTGTGTTACGGCCATGGTTGCAAACCTGGTCTCGCGGTTCGAATCATCGCCCGACCAAATAAAACCATTCCTCGTATCCCACACTTCTGTCGTAGGATTCTGCGATGCTGCAACGTCTATCACTACCCCTGTTTCAAGTAACTCGCTCCGGATCGACTCGTAGTGCTTATGCGTTTCGGGTGTCGACATCGGAATGATCAACAAGCCATCGCGGTTGTAACCTACAGGGCGATCTTTGGCAAACTGGATCTGGTTATGAACAACCATGGTTCCGATGATCAGCGATGTGGAAACCGTGAATTGCAAAATCACCAGCGCCTTCCGGGGAGTGGCAGCAAAACGTCCCAGGTGCACAGTTCCCCTCAGCACTTTGATAGGACGGAATGATGACAGGTATAATGCAGGATAACTTCCCGCGATCAGCCCCGTGAACAACGTAAAGCCCAATCCAGTAATCCAGAACCACGGCTCTGACCACATCAGGCTCATCCGCTTATCGGCCAACTCGTTGAAGAATGGTAACGTGAATTCCACCAGGATCAACGCGAAAACAAAACCAATCGTGGCCAGCAGGATCGATTCGCTGAAAAACTGTTTCATCAGCTGGCTTCTGGCTGAGCCGACTACCTTGCGGATGCCCACCTCTTTGGCACGCTTCTCAGAACGGGCCGTGCTCAGGTTCATAAAATTGATGCAGGCCAGCAACAACACAAAACCAGCGATGGTCCCGAAGAACCAAACAAACTGAATACGCCCGCCGACGTTCACGCCATTTTTCCACTCAGAGTGCAGATGCCAGCGGCTCATGGGATACAGGAACACTTCGGGCTTCCTCATCTCCGCCAGCTTGGGGTCTGTGTGGTCGCGTACGATATTGCGGATCTTGTCATTGATGCTTGCAATCTGGGCGTTGCCAGCAATTTCCACGTAGATCTCAAACGAGTTTCTTCCCCAATTCTGCTGGGCTTTCTGTGCCGATTCGTTGTTTGAAAGATGGAGCTGCCATGGCGCAACGAACGCGAGGTCCCTGAACCGTGAATTGTAAGGCAGGTCCTTGTAGACTCCCGTAACGATGGCCTCCATTTTATTATCGATCATCAGTGTTTTGCCGACTGGGTCCCTGTCGCTGAAAAGCGTTTTCGATAACGACTCTGAAAGCATGATCGACGAAAGGTTTTTCAGGCCGGCGGAGGATCCTCTCAACATTTCGAAGGAAAGCATCTCGGGCGTTGCAGGCTCCATAAACCGTCCCTTCACCGTAAACTTCTGATCGGCGAACGCTAAAATGTGATCTGCCACTGGCGTTGCCAGAACAATGTGTTTGAATTCATCCTGGTACTTGTTTCCAAGCGCATCACGCAGTGGTATGGGCATTGACTCGCGGGTGCTGATCTCGTCGTTGCTGGTGGAATGCCGCATCACCTGGGCTATGTGTTCGTAATTCTTGTGATACCGGTTAAAATGCAATTCATCGTAGATCCACATGCCTATCAGCATCACCACGCCTGCGCCGGCGGCGAGCCCAGTGATGTTGATAACAGAAAAGATTGTATTGTTCCGCAGGCCTCTCCAGGCGATTTTGAAATAATTGAAGATCATCGTCGGTCTTAAGATATAGATAGGTATAATTTACCGGTTTCGGTGCGGGCACTATGTCAAGATTGGTGCCACATTAAAAGCGGTTGAATCTGCGCCCTATTCAACTTGAGCCTATACCTGGCGTTCGCCTGCGGATAATATCGTGCGCACGCGACCAAAATGGTTACCAGTTGCCAGTTGCCGGTAGCCAGTTGGTGCGGGTGCTGCGTCATTTGACGTGTTACACATCACGTTGATATGCAGACGCATCGTGTAGTCCGCGCACGTCTTAAACCGGCAACAGGCAACCGGCAACCACCTCAAAGCTCTGCCCTCACAACCCCATCATACTCATGGAACCGAAGCGCATCCCTCACATTCGTCTCCACTTTCTTCGAGGTGATCAGCTTCGATACGGTGTGCGCCTTCAGCAGATCGTTCTGTACGGGCTGACATAACGCCAGCACATCATCTTTCGACAGATTGCGACTGAGCCAGTCCTTCTCATACTCCCGGGGAATGACCACCGGCATACGCTTCTTCATGTTGTGAACGTACTCCATCATCGGGTTGGCTTTGGTGGTGAGCACAGAATACGAATAATAGTATTGCCCTGTGCTCTGATCTTTCCAGCGACTGTAGATGCCTGCCAGGGAGAGCAGTGAACGTTCGCGATGGGAGATAAAGTACGGGATCTTGTTGTTGCCATTGGGATCGAGCCATCGCCACTCATAAAATCCGGAGATGGGGATCAGGCACCGCTGCCCGTTTTTTGCTGCCTGCATGTAGGCTGGCTTCTCGTACATTTCTTCAGCGATACAGTTCAGCGTCTTCTGCCGCAGTGCGTAGGCTGTTGTCCTGTCGGCGATGTTGAAGGGGATCAGTCCCCACCGGAACAGCTTGAACGTTTCGGGCGCCCCGGCGGTGATCACGGGAGCAGGCAGGTATTCGTAGCCGTTCTCGTGAAATCTTTCATAGGCATTGCCCGTAAAGCTTTTCAGCGATCGTTCACACCACTTCAGCTCTTCGGACTCCTCTTTTGTGAAGGGGCTCGTTTTCACATCCTTCGACATCAGGATGCTGAACCGTTCTTTGATGATCTCCAGCTCTTCTGTAATGGACTCGAACGAAGCCGCATAATGCTCCATCAGGTCGTCATAGGTTGCAAAGAGGGATTTGTGATAGCACATAAGGTCAAAACTATTTCAATTTTTTTGATTTAATAGCAGCAAATTTTCGGATGCTGAATCAACTTAAGGCGTTCGGGTGGCGGGAACTAAGTTCCCCAACGGAGGCTTTGCTATCGAACGAGGTTTTTAAAGGCGCACGGAAGAAACTTCCGCGCGAGGAGAGAATTTTTAAGGCAGGAAATTTCCCCAATACCAGCGGGCTTTACGGAATTCTTTTTGTACCTTATGCTTCATAAAGTACCTGGATATCAATTCAATACCACAAAAAATCCCAGGCCCTACACAGATCTTTTAGCGATCTTGTGCAGACTTTATAAAGACCTTATACAGTCCTTATAGAGACCTTATACAGACATTCATCCCATCTTCATTCAGTATTCATCCCATCTTCATTCAGTATTCATCCCATCTTCATCCGGTGTTTGCCCGGTAAATCTGTATCTGTACAGTATCGTTAGCACACCACAGTGCCACGTACGGGCCCATTGCTATACTTTACTCAACACCAACCAACTGATGGACATTTTTAACGCAATCAGGGGTATAAACCGGTTGCTCGTCTCAATTGCTTTTATTTCATCATAAATTATATAATCTTAGAACTGCAAACGTTTTGATTCAGGACAGACAGAAGGTACGAATTACGAGGTACGTAGCTCCAGATCGTAGACAGTGCGAAGCACAAACCGTACCTCGTACCCCAACCATCGCCTGACAGCTTAAAGTTCAATTTAACCCGGAAGTTACCATGTGGTTTCTTGTTCTTTCTTTCTAAATATTTATCTTTAGCTTACTTGGATTCTGGCCTATGAGGAGACCTTTACTGACCTTTTTAATAGTTCTTTTTTACTCCGTTACCCTGGCGCAAAGCCGGCAGGTGTCCGGCAGGATAACATCACTCACAGCCCCTGACGGTCTGCCGGGTGTAAACGTTGTGGTGAAGAACACCACGCTGGGCAGCATTACCGATGTTGACGGAAGGTTCACCATCGAGGCCGATCCTGGCGCCGCGCTCGTGATCTCCTTTGTGGGTTACAAAACACAGGAGGTTGTGCTCACGAACCAAACATCACTCTCCATTGTGCTGGAAGAAGATTCCAAGGTGCTGGAAGAAGTGGTGGTCACCGGCTTCCAGGAAGTTGAGCGCAAGCTGTTCACGGGCTCATCGGCCAATGTGAAAATGAGCGAGATCAGGAGTCCCGGTATGTCTGATGCGGGCCGGATGCTGGAAGGCCGCGTGGCTGGCGTCACCGTAGACAACGTGTCGGGTACTTTCGGCACAACACCGAAGATCCGCATCCGTGGCAATACCTCCATCAATGGCGACACCCAGCCGCTCATGGTGATCGATGGTGTGATCCTCGAAGACCTGAGTGCAGTGAGCGCAGACGATATCATCACCGGCAATGCCAACACGCTCACGGCATCATCCATCGCAGGCCTCAACCCCGACGATATTGAATCATTCCAGGTGCTGAAAGACGCTTCTGCCACCGCGTTGTATGGAACCCGCGCCAAAAACGGCGTAATCGTGATCACCACCAAACGTGGCAAGAGCGGTGTGACCAAAGTGAACTATTCCGGCAACTTTTCTTTTAACCTGCGCCCTACCTACAAACGGTTTGACATCATGAACTCCGTAGACGAGATGTCGGTATACCGGGAGATGTACGAGAAAGGATTGATCGACATCACCACTTCGGTACGCGCGCAGAATTACGGCGCCATGGGCAAGATGTTCTCGCTGATCTCCGACCACCAGATCCCGTGGGGACCGAACGGCGGGCTGAACGAACAATTCCTCAATCAGTATGAGACCGCCAATACAGACTGGTTCGATGTGCTCTTCAATGATATGTCACTGCAGCAGCAACATGCGGTGAGCCTCACCTCGGGTACGGAAAAACACAACAGCTACTACTCGCTCAGCTACCTGCACGACAACGGCCAGACCATTGCCGACAATGTGAAACGGTATGCCGGCACCGCCAAGAACAGCTTTATCTTTTCGAAAAAATTCCACCTCGACCTCAAGCTCACGGCCAACTTCAGGGATCAGAAAGTGCCCGGCACACAGAACCGCGATTTCGATCCGATCACCGGAAGGTTCAGAAGGGACTTCGATATCAATCCGCTCAGCTATGCGCTGAACACGAGTCGTTCCATACGCCCGTACGACAGCAATGGCAACCTTGAATACTTCAGGCGTAACTATGCGCCGTTCAACATCCTGCGCGAGCTGCAGCTGAACTACATCAACATCACGGTGGCCGACATCGCCACCCAGGCCGATCTCAACTTCAATATCCTGGAGAACCTCACGTTCAGAAGCACACTGCAGGGCCGCTATGCCACCACGCGTCGGGAGCACGTGATCCATGAATATTCGAACCAGGCCGAAGCTTACCGGGCAGATGATACGCAGTACATCCAGGATGCCAACCCGCTGCTGTTCCGCGATCCGGACGATCCGGGCTCGCAACCCAAGGTGGTGCTTCCCGAAGGAGGTTTCAACAATGTGAATGAAGACGAGCTGAAAAACTATTACATCCGCAACAGTCTCGAATGGTCACACACCCTCAACAGCGTGCACAGCATCAACGTGCTGGCGGGCCAGGAGATCAAGTTCACCAACCGTTTCGGCCGCAGGGTTGACGGCATCGGCGTGGTGTATGAGAACGGTGGCATCGTGAACATCGATCCGGCCATGATCGACTTCCTCAACCGCCAGGGTATCAGAACTTACGCCATCGGCACGGACCGCGAACGTTTTGCGGGTCTGTTCCTGAACGGAGCCTATTCCTTCAATGAGAAATACGTCTTCAATGGAACGGTACGCTATGACGGCTCGAACCGCCTCGGAAAAAGTAAAACGGCCCGCTACCTGCCCACCTGGAACGTGAGCGGTGCCTGGAACATAGACAAAGAATCGTTCATCAGCCTGTCGTGGCTCGATTATCTCAAGGTGAGAGCTACCTACGGCCTAACCGCCAACCTCGGTCCCAACACCAGCGCGCTGCTCAACCTGCGCTCAGGTGTCACGTTAAGGCCTACCGATGTAGAGTCGTACCTCTATATCCAGGACCTCGAGAACTCAAACCTTACCTGGGAAAAGCTGAACGAGTTCAACGCCGGTATCGACTACGGCATCTTCGGCAACAGGGTCTCTGGTACCCTCGATTTTTACAGGAGAAATTGTTTCGATCTCATCGGTTTGCTGCAGACCAGCGGCGTGGGTGGCAATGCTTACAAATACGGCAACTATGCCGACATGAAAACAGAAGGGTTTGAATTTGCCATCAACACCGTAAACGTGAAGTTGAAAGATTTCACCTGGAGCACCAGCTTCAACGTTGGTTACAACCGCGACAGGATCACACGGCTCGATTTCAACCCCCGCCTCGGCGACGCCATCGTACAGGGTGGTGCCGCGATACTGGGAGGTCCGAGAAGAGGCCTGTTCTCCACACGCTTCGCCGGCCTCGATGCCCGCGGGATCCCCACCTTCTATGATGGCACAGGAGAAGTAGTATACAACTACGATCTGCAGGACCGGGACAACCTCAGGGATATCCTCAAATATGAAGGCCCGGCCGAGCCACGGGGCGCCGGTGGCCTGAACAACACTTTCAGCTATAAAGGATTTACCCTGAACGTATTCCTCTCGTACAAATTCGATTACAAGATCAGGCTCGACGATGCGTTCAGCCCGCGGTATACAGACTTCAGCTCACTGTCGAGAAGTTTTGTGAACCGCTGGATGGTGCCTGGCGACGAACGGTATACAACCATACCGGTGATCCTCGACCAGCGGGTGCTCACAACCGAGAACCCTGATTACCAGAGCGCCTACGATCTGTATAACAAGAGTACTGCAAGGATCGCTGATGGTACTTACGTGAGGCTCAAGTCCGTGCGGCTGGCATATGGTCTTCCGGGCGCATGGGCGAAGAAGATCCGCGCTACCAACGCGTCAATCACCGTTGAGGCACAGAACCTCGCCCTGCTCTATTCAGATAAAAAACTGAACGGGCAAGACCCTGAGTTTTTCCAGGCAGGAGGCGTTGCGCTGCCACAACCCCGTTTGATCACAACAGCAATAACCATAGGATTTTAAGAGGTGATGAAAGATAAGGTCATAACTCCCTCGTTTTTCCGGAGGAAAAACGGGTCCCTCTTCAGGAGGGACGTAAAGACAGTCTTCGTAATCATTGGACTGGTGGCTTTTGCCGGATGTGGTGATTATCTGGAAGAGAATCCGGATAACCGCGTGGAACTGAACAATGTGACCAAAGCGGCACAGTTGCTGACCAACGCATACTCCAGCGCCAGCTATTCATTCACCGAATGGATGAGCGACAACGTTGCCTTCACCTTTGGCACCACCAAGCTTGTAGAGCACAACCAGGCTTTCAACTGGCAGGATTTTACCGGCATCAACCAGGATACACCGAGCAACTTCTGGACCTCGACCTACGATGCCATTGCCCACTCCAACGAGGTGCTGGCCGTGATCGACAACCTGCCCGGTGACCAGGCACGGAAAGACGCTGTAAAAGCAGAAGCGCTGCTCACCCGCGCGTACGGACATTTTATGCTGGTGAATCTTTTCGCCAAACATTTCAACCGCCAGACTGCAGACGACGACCTCGGCATCCCTTACGTGAAAGAACCCGAGACGGAATTCATCAAAAAATATACGCGCCTCAACGTAGAAGACGTGTATGACGAAATAGAAGACGACCTGCTGGAAGGCCTGAACCTTGTTGACGACAGCTATTACGCCAACTCCGGTAAATACCATTTCACCCGCAACGCGGCGCTGGCATTCGCTTCACGTTTCTACCTGTTCAAGGCTGACTACACCAATTGCCTGAAGTACAGCAACGAGCTGCTCGGCGCCGATCCCAGCATTTACGTAAAAGACATTCCGGCACTGCTGCAGCAAAGGATCAACACCGAAGACTACATCAGGTTGTATCACTCTCCCAATGACAACAGCAATCTTTTACTGATCAGGCAGGTGTCTAATTTCCACTTGCCCAACCTGGGCCACTGGCCGTCGCGCGACCTGTATTCGGAGATCTACGAAAGTAATCCCTGGGGCCTTACAGACGAGCGGCAGGATCCGGCATGGGTTGCTGGGGAGAACGGACTCTCCGCCACCAAATTCGAGTTCCTGTTCGAGCGCTCCAGCCTCACCTCTAACGTAGGGCTGAACTACACCATTGCCCTGGCCTTCAGGGGCGAAGAGGTGTTGCTGAACAGGGCCGAATGTTACGTGAACCAAAACCGGGTGAGCCAGGCGATCGCTGACCTTCAGTACCTGGCTACCAAACGTTACAGGCCCAACGGTACCACTGTCCCTACACTCACCATCCAGAGGCTAAGACAATATTACGGCGCCGGTAGCAGCAGCAGCTTCGACCGGGCCATTACGCTGGAATACATCTACAGTGAACGCACCAAGGAGTTCATGCACGAAGGTTTGAAATGGTTTGACTTAAAACGTTTCAAGATCCCGGTGACACACGTGTTGCAGGATGGAAGCACGATCACGCTGGAAGAGGACGACGAAAGGAAAGTGCTGCAGATCCCGCAGGCGGCTATTGATATCGGAGGGCTGAAACCTAATCCGAGGTAACTAAACCAACCCTTTTGAGGTTCCGAACCCTCAAAGGGCTGTTGTTAAAAAAAATTGAGAAGACGAAAATGAAAAGAAAGATTATATCAATGTTCTTCATAGGGGTGCTTGGCGTGGCCATGTCATGTTACCCTGATGAGAGTGTGGAGAGTCCCGTTAAGGAACAGCCCTTCTCGGAAGAGCCGTTGGACCAGTACATACAGACCAACTTTATCGATGAGTATGGTGTGGCGGTGCGTTATAAATATGTAGACCGGTACGTTGACCAGACCAAGCGGGTAGCTCCTCCCCGACTGGAGGTGGTGCAGCCCATGCTCAATTTCCTTACGGAGTTCTGGGTGCAACCTTTTGTGAGCGTTCCCAGCGGCAATGCATTCTTCAGGGCACACGTGCCGGCGGAGGTGATCTTCATCGGCTCTACCATTTACAACGCCGACGGTACCGTTACACTGGGAACCGCCGATGCGGGCGCGCGGATCACGCTCACGGAAGTGAATTTTATCGACAGGGATAACGAAGCGTGGATCTTCCGGCAGCTGGGCACCATCTATCACGAGTTTGCACACATCATGCACCAGCGTTACAACCTGCCGCCCAACTGGCAGGAGATCTCTCCCCAGGGCTACACGTCGCTGGGCTCATGGTACAACCTCACTGACGACGAAGCGCTCGAAAGAGGTTTTGTTTCACCCTACGGCACCAGCACATTCAACGAAGATTTCGCCGAGGTAGTGGCCTTCCTGTTATTCCGTCCCGATTTTTATGACCGGTTCATCAACGATGAAGTTTGCGCCGATGTCGATTGTATCGCGCGGAACGAAGGAAGGGCCAAGCTGAGAAGAAAATACAACGCGATCCTTGCCCATTACAAAACCAACACCGGCGTTGACCTGCTGCAGGTAAGAGCGTTGATCCAGGCAAAATTATAGTCATGAAGAAAGTAATTTACAATATCCTCCTGTTTGCCGTCATCATGATGATCTCGTGCGATGATGATGACGACATCAACGTATTCGACAAGACCGCTGATGAAAGGGCCGCGGAAGCAATCGCTGCATTGAAGGCAGACCTCATCGCACCGCCCCACGGATGGAAAGTAAGCTACAAGCCCGTTGACGGTGCCGGGTCATACTTTGTGATCATGAAGTTCGAAGCCAATAATAAGGTGACCATCGAGACCGACCTCGGTGCCAACAGTGGAGAATTCCAGACGCAGACCATCAGCTATCGCATCGACAGTTCACTGGGCCTGGAGCTGATCTTCGAGACCTATTCGTTCTTCAGCTTCCTGTTCGAGCAGGAGCAGGCAACCTTCGGCGCCGAGTACGAATTCAACTACGTGAACAAGACGCCTGACAATGCCCTGGTATTCAAAAGCAAAACTGACATCGCCAATCCTACCATAATCGTTTTCCAGCAAGCGGCCCAGAATGAAAAGTCATTCCTGGCGAAAAACATGTCTCTCAACCTCGACAAGTTCGGGGAGCCACTGAATTTCTTCGGATCATTCTCTTCGGTGAGAATAGCGTACACCGATAAGGACCTTGCCATCTATTTTTCCATCGATGCCTTCAAACGCGTGGCGGAGTTCAACTACATATCGCTCAAGAGCAGCACAGCAACAGGCCAGGCGCTGACCCTGACCACACCGTATACCCTCAGGAGGGATTCCATTGTGTTCGATACACCCCTGCGCACCACTTTCAACGGCAATAACATTGTGCTCAAGAGCCTGTACCTGAATACACTGACGGAGACCATGGCGAGCTACTGCCCTCCGGCCACCCAGGCGGCCCCGGTGTTCAGCGGCGTGACGTCATCCAACGACAAGGTTTCAATGGAAACCACCCTGTTCAACAACAACGGTGCCTCGTTCAAAACAAGCGCCGAGATCTATATTGCCGACGTCCAGAACATCATCAACGAGAACGGCCAGAGGGCAGCCAGCCAGATCGTGCAGGATCTCAAAGGCGCACTGGTGATGGTGATCTACAATGATTACGCGATCTCCACCACCGAAAACCTGAGCGCTGTCGGGTTTCTGTTCCAGAACGACGACGAAACAACTTCCATCGCGGTAAAAAGGTATACGGCAACGTATGCAGGCAATGCCGTGGAGCTGGTGTTTGACCCGGATGTTTTCTTTGTGCGGAACCCTGATACAGACGCCGATGTCAACAACATGCAGAAGTATCTTGATCTGCTCATGCAGGGCGGAAAGGCCTATATATATAAGCTGGACGACCAGTTCTACGAGCTGTACAACCCCTGCAGCGGATGGAGCTTTGCATTCCAGCGGATCTGATAAAAAAATTAATGGTGATTGACGGATTTGTTTTATAGGCCGAAATCGAATAACTTATAATTGAAATAAGCTAATTTCTGATCCTGTTTGCATTAAAAACACACTGCTTTCATCAGAAAAGACATTGAATAGTCTCCATTTTTATATTAACCATACAGTCATGCAAAAATCAATTACGTATTTATCATCCCTGGCTACGGTCGTTGTGTTGGGTGTAGCGCTGTCGTCCTGCAAGGATGATGACCCGCCGGTGAAGCCGAAGGTCTCTGTTTCCGCTGCCACGATGACGGTGAAGGAATCCGACGGAACCATTGAAGTCGAAGTTTCACTTGATAAGCCCGCGCCCAAAGATATATCGATCGAATATACACTTGACGGAACTGCCGTCGACAAGGCTACTATCAGCGGCAATCAGGCATACGATTATGAGATCACCGAGGATCCGGGAGAGATCAATATCGATAAAGGCCAATCAAAAGGTGTTATAAAAATAGACCTGCTTTCTGATTCGTTTATCGAAGATCCTGAAACGATCGAGATCCAGCTCGAAAGCGCCACTGAAGGCATCGAGCTTACCCGCGACGACGAAGTAAAGATCACCATTAACCAGGAAGATGGTTTGATCGTTGCCCTTTACTGGCCCGCACCCACCAGTACGGCTTACGCTGACATGGACTTGTTGGTAAGGATTGGAGCCACGGTCAACAATTGGGAAGCTGATATCTTCAACGGATCGGTGCAGGAAACCAACTCGGGGCCCGAGTTTGTGTTCTTCCCCAAAGCCTGGGGCAATGCAGCATACGGCATGAGCTATACGTATTATGATGGAACACTTGACCCGCTTAATTTCACCGTAAGGTTCATCGACCTTGTTAACGGTGCCATTGAACCGGAAGCCGGCTTCCAGGTCTTTACCGGTAGCTATACTGCTGCCAACAAGAACAAGTGGACAGACCTGAGCACCACACAGGTTGTTCAGACCTTTGTCACAAGCGGCGGAGCATACTCCAATATTTCACCTATCACAAAACCTACTGCAGGAAGCAGGATGAGCACTGCGCGTGATTCGAAGGGCACTATGGCGAGGGGTAGCAACAACTATCACCACGGCAGCCTTGTGAAAAAACTTAGCTTGAAATAATTTAGAAGCTTCGGAAAATAAAAAGGGTGGACTGGTTCCACCCTTTTTATTTTGACCACCAGCGTCTCAAGAGCGCTCCTGCATTCTGCTTAATTCGCAGTCCGCAGCTTATCACACACAACACTGAATTCGAAGGCCTCCTGACTCCTTACTCCTGGCTCCTGACTTCTTTTTTACTCATGCCTCAAACTCCTGGAAGGATTCGACAACGCCACCTTGATGATCTGTGAGCTCACGGTAACAATGGTGATCGACAGGATCAGCACAATGGGAAGGATAAAAACTGTCCAGCTTAACGCGATCTTATAGGCGTAGGTAGCGAGCCAGTTCTGCATGAAGTAATAGGCGATCGGGATCGACAGCACAATGGCGACGGCGACAAGCTTTACAAAATCGAGCGAGAGCATGGAAAGTATGTTGGCTACCGACGCGCCCAGTACTTTTCGGATCCCGATCTCCTTCGTGCGCTGCACCGCGGCGTATGATGACAACCCGATAAGACCAAGGCACGAGACGATGATGGCGAGCACTGTAAAAATGTTCACCACTTTGGCAAAACGATCCTCATCGCTGTACTGTTGCTTGTACCGGTCCTCGATAAAGAAATATTCGAAGATGTTATCGGGAAAAAATTCTTTGAAGGCCGACTCGATGGCGGGGATCAGCTGTTGATAGTCATTGGTGCTCAGTCGTATGGACGTAGCGTTCCTTCCGTACGCAGGTATAAAAAACAAGGGTTCCATCGGACTGCGAAGCGATTCCTGGTGAAAGTCACCGACCACACCCACCACGTTCCAGTCGCGCCCCCAGAAAGTCATCTGCCGCCCAACGATGTCCTGCGGGCGTTCGAAGCCCAGCAGGGCCGTTGCGTTACGGTTCACAACCACCGTGTTGATCTTGTCCCAGTTAACGTTGTGGTCACTGGCCAGAAACTTCCTGCCAGCCAGGAGCGGAATTTTATACGTATCGAAAAAGTCATAGTCGCATTGGAATTGGCTCATGGTATAGTGCTCCGTTCCGGCACCATCTTTCAACCGGATGTCGAACGTCCTTCCCAACCTCCTGCCTGGCAGCGGTCCCGACGTAGCGGCAGAGGTAACGCCGTCGAGCTGCGTAAGGCGGTCCTTGAAACTTTCTACCCTGCTGATGAAAGTGGAGTCATAGGGCGTGCGCTCAGGGTTGCGCACCACCAGGATCTGGCCAAGGTCGATACCAAGGTCCGTTTCATTCATGAATTTTATCTGCTTTGAGACAATAAGGGTGCTGGTGATCAACGCCACGGAAGCGGTGAACTGGAACACCACCAGCGCCTTTCGCATCAGGTTGCCTGATGAAGACCGTATGAACCTACCCTTCAACACCGTAACGGGCTGATAAGAGGACAATACGAAAGCGGGGTAAAATCCAGATAACAGGATGCCCGCTATGAGCACCGTGCATAATACAGCGATGGTGAAGGCATCGGCCTCTCCAATCACCTTCCACAACGAGAGCTCTGTGCCTACCAACTGATTGAATGATGTTTGGAGGAGCTGCGCCAGGAGTAACGCGATGAGGAAGGCAATGACGCTGAGCAGCATCGATTCGAAAATGAATTGTTTGATCAACTGGCTTTTCAATGCACCCATTACTTTCCGCAGGCCTACTTCTTTGGCCCGTTCGAGCGCCCGTGACGTGGTCAGGTTGATGTAGTTCACCCAGGCGATGAAGAGAATAAAAATGGCCACCACCAGCATAGCCCAAACAGCTTTGCCACTGGCCTTTTTGGCGATGTCGTATTCATAGTCGGAGTACAGGTGCGCCTCCCGCAACGGCTGCAGGTAGAATTTTTCAACACTGCCCGAAACTTTGTCGCCCTTGAAGTAACGTTCGCTGAACGCGGGGAATTTGCTTTCAAGCTTTTTGTAATCGACGCCGGGCTTCAGCACCAGGTAATGCCGCATATCAGACCACTGCCAGCTGTCGTCGGCGCCTGTGTTATCGGGACGGATCAGCGTGGCGTATGACACCAGCACGTTGAACTGGATGTGCGAGTTCGCAGGCACATCACCACAAATGCCTGTTACCGTGTAAGGCTGCGGATCGAGGCCCCAGTAGATGGTCTTTCCAATGAGTGACGCGTAATCGCCATCGTTCACTTCAAAGTATTTTTTTGCCACCTTTTCCGTGAGCACAACACTGTAACGGTCTTTCAGTGCGGTTGCCCGCTGACCTGCCAGCAGCGGAAACGAAAAGACCGACAAAAAATGTTCGTCCACAAAATGACAGACATCGCCCCTGAACAGCTTGTCGTTGATCTTGACATTCATTTCACCACCCGGCATCAATCGCGTATGCTCCTCGATCTCTTCATAGTCTTTGTGCATGGTTCCCCCGATGGTGGGATACATGATGGTGCCGTGCTGGATCAGCTTGCCGTTCTGGAACCGGTCGTTGGTGATGCGATAGGTGCGCTCGAACTTATCGTTGAATTTGTCATAGCTGAGCTCAAAGCTCACGAACTGGAAGATCAGCAGGCATGACGCCAGGCCGATGGAGAGCCCTATGATGTTGATGGCCGAGAATGTTTTGTTCTTCAGCACATTTCTGTAAGCGATGATGAGGTAATTGGTGAACATAACCGTATCGATTAGTTGAGTTGAAAACTTGTTCCTGAAAATGATCTCCGGCCGGAAAAAGCGCAGCGTGTTCAGGAAGAGTCGCCTGCGCGCGATCTTCTCCCCCGCCTCTTCCACGTCGCACTCAAACTGCTGGATCAGGTCACCCTCGATGCCTTCATACAAGGCGGGCGGACAGAACCACGCAAGCAAATGGAAAGGCCAGGCCGGTATCTTTACATTATTCATACTTCAATGTCTCTGCAGGATTGATCAGCGCTGCCTTGATGCCATGATAGCTCACGGACAACAATGCTATGAACAGCCCGATCACCATACCCGTCACAAACAGCGGCCAACCCATCTCGATCCGGAAATGGAAACTGGAAAGCCACTGGTCCATGGCATACCATGACAACGGTGCAGCAATCAGGAATGCGATCACGGAAAGCCATACAAACTGTTTATTGAGCATCACGAATATCGCTCCGAGATCCGCGCCCAGCACTTTGCGGATGCCGATCTCCTTCGTACGGTTCACGGCGTTGATGCCGGCAAGACCGAACAGTCCAAGGCACGAGATGAGAATAGCAAACACCGTGGCAAGCCCCATGATCGACATCCAGCGATTAAATTTGCCATACTGCTGAGCAACATTTTCATCGAGGAAACTGTATTCGAACGGCTTGCCTGGTGCTACCATGGTATAATCTTTCTGAAGACGTGCCAGGGTTTCGGGAATATTATCAGGAGCGATCTTGACCAGGATATGGTCGAGTCGTCCGTAATGCGTATCGATCGAGAGAAACGCAGGCCCCACATCCGACAGCAAGGAGTTAAAATGAAAATCCCTGACCACACCGATGATCCGCGAGCCAAGGGTATCGGAGTGGCTGAATTTCAAACGCTCCTGCAACGGGTCGTTCCATTTCAGCTCCTTCACCAGTGCCTCGTTCACGATGATCGTATTGATCCCGTCGGCAGCGTTGTTGATGTCGAAATCCCTTCCCAGCGCCAATTTCATGTTCATGGTTTTGATAAAGTTGGCATCGACCACATAACCGCTCACACTCTTTCCATCGCGATTGTTCATGATATTGTAGATCATGCCATCACCTCCTGCGAAAGGAAAGTTTGTTGCGCTTACCGATACCACGGCGGGGTTCAGCATGGCCCGGTGCTGGAGCCGTTCACCGATCTTCAGCGAATCTTCACCCCGCATGGCATTGGTACGGATCACCACCAGCTGATGCTGATCGTAGCCAAGGTCTTTTGTAGAGACATACTCCATCTGCCTGTACATGGTTACAGAGCTGATGATGAGAAAAGCGGAGAATGCGAACTGCAACACCACCAGGGGTTTTGTAAAACCAGCCTGCAGCCGGGTCGTGAATCCACCTTTCAATACGTCAACCGGCCGGTAGCCTGAGAGGAAGAACGCAGGATAACTTCCCGCCAGCAGGCCCACGAGCAGGGCAATGCCCAGGCACGCCACCGCCAGCGAAGGGATCTCCATAAGATCCAATGTGATACCCTTTCCCGTGAAGGAATTGAACGCAGGCAGGAACAGCACGGTCAGTCCGATGCCGATGACCATTGAAATGAAAGCCAGCAGCACCGACTCAACACTGAACTGATACACCAGCTGGCGTTTATACGCGCCCGCCACTTTGCGTACGCCCACTTCCATACGGCGTCGTGCCGACGTGGTGAGCGCAAGCGTGATGTAATTGATACAGGCAATGAGCAGGATCAATACGGCAACACCGCCCAGGATCCAGGAATATTTACGGTCACTGACCCTGCGTCCGCCCAGTGATTTGTCGAAATGGATATCGGCCAGGTTTGTGAAACGGAACGTGTAAGGCATGATCCCGTCAGGTACTTTCCGCTCCTGCTTCCATTGCTGGAGGTGCTCGCCCATGTACTTTTCCGCGAGCTTATCGAGCTTGGTCTCCAGGTTGGCAAGATCGGTTCCCGGGTGGAGCTGAACCAGGGCGCTCCATCCCATGTTGAGCCAGCTGTTGAGGTTGTGCTGATTGTAACCACGCGATCCCTGGATCGGCGTAAGGATCTGGAAGTCCAGGCTTGAGTTGGCCGGTGGCGATTCGATGATGCCGGTCACTTTCAAGGTGCGCTCTCCGATCATCACCAGTTCACCCATGGGATCCTTGTCTCCGAAATACTTACGGGCGATCGCATCTGTCAGCACCACTTCATCGTTGGTGACGAAAAGTTTTTCAGCATTCCCATTGATAAGCCGGAACGAGAACATCCTGAAAAAATCAGCGTCGACGTAAGTAACATTTTCCCGGAATACCTTGTCGTCATATTTCATCAGGCCTGAATTCCCGGCGAAGTGCGTGGCATACTCCACTTCCGGCAATTCCGACTTCATTACCTGTGGCAGCGCCATTTGCATGGGTGCGATCTTGTGGAACTGGTCTTCGGGTCCGGAAGCCTTGCTGTTGTACTCGAACCCGTGCATCATATAGAGCCGTTCCTTGCTGGCGTGAAACTGGTCGAAGCTTTTTTCGTCCTGAATGAAAAGATAGATCAGCACACAGAAAGCAATGCCGATGCTCAGGCCGGACGCATTGATGAAAGAATACAATTTGCGCCGGAGGATGTTGCGCGAGGCTACCTTGAAGTAATTTCCGATCATAACACTGTTGATAAGCTGTAATGAAAATCTGTTTCGTAAGAGGATGCCGGGTCTGAAAAACCGCAGCACGTTCAGCACAAGCCGCCGGCGTGCCGCTTTGGTTCCTATCTCGTGCGCATCCTGATCGTACTGCTCGAGCAGGTCGCCCTCGATGCCTTCGTACAACGCCGGTGGACAGAACCACGAAAGGAACCGGAGTGCAAGGTTATTTTTTTGCGGATGATGGATCATCATGATTCGCTACGCTGGGTTTGATAACTGAACATTAGTCCTGTCGTTATTAACCGAACTTCAGCTGAGGGATCAGTTTCCAGAGGTCCATCCGCGCTTCCTTCATGGCGCGCAGCATGGCCAGGCCCGCGTTGGTCACGGTGAAGATCCTTTTCCTCCGTCCACCCCTGGCGTTGGTGGCGCCACCCATGTGCGACTTCACATATCCTTTGTCTTCGAGTCTGTACAGCGTAACGTGCACAGCACTCAGGTTCACTGTTCTTCCCACCCGCTCTTTGATCTCCGTTACGATAGCGTTTCCGTAGGCATCGTTCTGCAGAATGCCGACCATTGTCAGCACCAGCTCTTCGAATTCGCCCAGATATTCTTTGCTCATTTGTATATAAATTGTAAGACTAATATACAGCATTAGTCTATACTTTGTTAAAGTAATCGCACAACGCAATGGCTGTTCGCCTGGTATCTGTCTGTTAACCAGCTATTTAGATCACTGAATTTTGTGAAAATTTTTTCGCTTATCGGGGATAAACGCCAACAATCGTCTAAATCTGTCCACGATATGCGAAATGTAAACACTTGTCGTTAGGTTGCCGGCCGAAATGATGAAGGTTGAACTTAAACGGCTGTAAGTATGAGATGAATGAACACCACTGACCCGTCTGTAGCGACTTTTTTCTTTTAATCAGTTTAATTTTTTAATCACCGCCTGACCAAGGCCTAAACAAAGTAAGCATGACCAACCAAAGAACTTTTTCAATCGCAAAAAAAGTGTTTTCTGCACTCGTAGCTGTTTGCCTGCTGGCAAGCTGCCAGGAAGATGAGATGTTAGCTGTTTCTGAAGATGTTGAAACTGCGGCGGCCAGCGTTGCTGAACCCAACATATCGAGTCTTACTTTTTCGGGTTCTTATACGCAGCTGGCAGAAAAGGTTGAATGTAGCACCTGCACTTTTGTAGTGGATGAAAACAGTGAAGTAGTAGACGGCGCCAAGCTGGGTCTGAAACCCGGAAGCGTGATCTGCCTGAAGGCCGCGCTGAAATACGGCGATCTCACTTTTGTGAACCTGGAAGGTACTGAAGAAGCACCGATCACCATCGGCACCTGCCAATAAGGTGACGCTGCTGTGACCGGATTTTCACGTTTAAAAAAATCAATGAACAAGGTAACCTCTATTACCGGCAGGCTGTGTGCTGTTGTTGCGTTGTCTGCGCTGCTGCAATGTTCGGAAGACGAGGTATTGCAGCGTGCCGATGACCCGGCAACTTCAGCTTCAGCAACGACCGACTGCGGCTGCACCTATACTGTTCCCGCAGGAACGCACCTTGTAGACGGGCAGGCACTGGCGATCAAGCCAGGCAACGTGATCTGCCTGAAAGCCGGCGCCGCGTATGCCAACCTCCTGTTCAGGAATATCAGGGGTACCGCGGCAAGTCCCGTGATCATCAGGAACTGCGGAGGCACCGTAACCCTGAATGCAACGGGGAAACCATACGCCATGAAGACAGAGCTCAGCCGGTATTTCAGGATCACCGGCGGTACAGGCACTACCTACGGCATCAGGCTCAATGCCGGATCACAGGGCCTGATGCTGGACAAGCTCAGCTCAGATGTTGAAGTAGACCACCTGGAGATTTCCAATCCTGGTTTTGCAGGCATCATGGCCAAAACCGATCCCACGTGCGATGATGCAACCCTCCGGGGCAACTTCGTGATGCGGAACGTTGTGCTTCACGACAATTATGTTCACGATACCGGTGGCGAAGGATTCTACGTGGGCAATACATTCTACCTGTCTGGCATGAGCACCAGCTGCGGCATCAAGCTGCCGCACATTATTGAAGGTGTGAAGATCTACAATAATGTGATCAGGAACACGGGCTGGGAAGCCATCCAGGTTGGCTCGACACCGCAGGGCGCCCAGGTGTTCAACAACCGGATCGAGAACTACGGTGTAAAGAATGTGAAGTTCCAAAACAACGGCGTTCAGTTCGGCGAAGGTGCGCCGGGAAAGTTCTACAATAACTACATCAAAGGTGGAAAAGGCATCGCATTGTTCATCCTGGGTAATGGCGAAAACTTCGTTTATAACAATGTGATCGTAAACGCAGGACAGGATGCCATGTTCTGTGATGAGCGCACCGCTACCGGCAGCGGCTTCAGGTTCATCAACAACACCATCATCAATCCCGGAACGAACGGCATCAGGATCTACGCCGACCTTGTATCCATGAACGTTGTGCTCAACAACGTCATTGTGAACCCGGGCAGCTACAGCACGTACAAGTATCCGCGAACCGGTAACGACGCCTATGTGTACCTGCTGAGCAAAACGGTAAAGGCCAAGATCGAAAACAATTATTTTACCAGAGACATCGCTTCGGTGAAATTTACCAATGCCCCGGCGGGCGACTACAGTGTACGCGCCGGATCGCCGTTGATCGATAAAGGATTCAACATTGCTTCTTATAACATTACTGTTGATTATCGCCAGCAGCCACGGCTCAAAGGTGCTGCTTACGATATCGGGGCGTATGAATATTGAGTACAAATTTTATTAACGATTAAAAAGGCCTGCACACGCAGGCCTTTTTTTATGCCCATAGTCGTCAGACCACTGCGCGCCGGCTCTCGCGCGAGGAAGTGCTCCGACGACTACGCGTAGTGGTTCGATGACTAGCGGACAACCAGCCATTCAGTGGCAATTCAACCGGCAATTCTCTCTGCTCATCGTTAACCTGTCTTAAGCCAAAAACTTTTTAATCCTTACACAGCTGCTTCCGACCGGCAGTAACATACTTTTGTCATTGGCGATTAAGCGTCCTTTGTATTTCACCTAACCCTGGCAAAAGATGATCACATAGTTACACAACGCCCGTCCGTCTGTCTGTAGTTGCCCATTGATCCTGTTAAGAAAATCCCACTAGTTCTTTTACCCATGAGCAAATTTCATTTTTCAAGCCCGCTTAAAAGCGGCGCCCTGCTTCTTGTATTGCTTTCCACATTCATCCGGTGCGCTGATGAAGCGCTGCTGAATGAAACGGTGATCCCGGCAACGGATGCCAAACTGACAACGGCCGCTGTATCGGATGTTACGGACTGCTCCGCATGCACGTATATTGTTCCCGACAAGACTCACGTGATCGACGGCGCGGCGTTGGGACTTCAGCCTGGCAGTGTCATCGGGCTCAGCGCAACGATCAACTACGGCAACCTGTTGTTCAGAAACATCGTTGGTACGGCCGATAATCCCATCATCATCAAGAACTGCGGTGGCACAGCCCACATCAACGGCACGGGGCTGTCGTTCGCGCTGAAGACCGAAAACAGCAAATACTTTCGCATCACAGGAGGTAACACCTCGGGTACTTATGGCATCATGATCAACGGCGGCAGCCTGGGCATCACACTTGACAAGCTCAGCACCAACTTTCAGGTTGATCATGTGGAGATCGCCAACACTGGTTTTGCCGGCATCATGGCCAAAACAGACCCAACCTGCGACGATGCCACCATCCGCGGGAACTTCGTGATGACCAATGTTTACTTCAACGACAACTATGTTCACGACACCGGCGGCGAGGCATTCTACATCGGCAACTCATTCTATGCTGAGGGCAGAAGCACAACCTGCGGCCAGCGGTTTCCGCATGAGATCCATTATCTCAAAGTGAATAACAACATCGTGAAGAACGCCGGCTGGGATGGCATCCAGGTAGGATCCGCTACCAAGGGTGCGCGCATCTACGCCAATACCGTTGAGAACTACGGCACCGCCAACGTGGCCAACCAGCGCAATGGAATCCAGCTTGGAGAGGGTACGGGCGGCATCTGTTATGGCAACCTGATCAGGAATGGCACAGGCAACGGCATGAATGTGCTGGGCCTCGGCGACAATATCATTTATAACAACGTGATCGAAAGCGCGGGTGGCGCCGGTATCTTCTGCGATGAGCGTTATACACCCGGTCCGGGCTTCAAGTTCATCAACAATACCATCGTTAACACAGCGTCTGATGGCATCAGGATCTATGCAGAGCGTGTGCCAATGAATGTGATCATCAACAACATCATCGTCAATCCTGCAACGTATTCAACATACGTTTATCCACGCATTCCTAATGACGCCTTCGTGTACAAGCTGAGCAAGGATGTGAAGATCGACATGTCTAACAACTATTTCTCAACCACCGCCGACCCGGTACTTTTTGTAAATCTGAGCGTACCGAACTACCGGCTGCAAAGCACGTCACCCGTAATCGATATGGGGAGAGACATCTCTGTTTACAGCATCCTCACCGACTTTTATAAGAAGGCAAGGCTCAAAGGCCTTGCGTACGATATCGGTGCCGTGGAGTATTGATCTTCAAGGATGACATCCTTTTAAAGGATGTCATCCTTTAAAATTAGCAGCCGAGCGGAGGTGTAGCTTCGAATCTGCACTACGCTCTTCTGGCTTTCGACTCCTGGCTCCTGACTTATTTTTAACCGGCTTACGTACCAATTCCAAAAAAAAACAGAAAGTACTCCTTCACTTGTGCAAAGCACGCCGCCGGATGGCGGGATGTGTCACCACTCATCGGTTGAGTCGATTATTAAACTCTAACCCGGATTAACAATTCTCCGTTTTTCCTCCTTTATTTTTCAATACCGCCGATTTCTTACATGCCTGACTCACCATGGCAATGTAAACTCCTGGTGAAGATCCATTCCGGTTTTTTTGTAACCGAAATCAAACATTCACCTAACGCTATGCCACATGTCATAAGAGATCATTCGTCGAATAACCGCTCGTCTGCTGTTGCATAATCTTTTAAAAAATTTTTTAACCCATTGCCGGAGCACTTTACGGGTAAAGCTTCCGGTGTTAAACTCAATGTCACGCATGATAAAAACTCAAAATTTTTTCACCGTACTCAAAAGACTGACGCTGACACTTTCCATCATTTTCGTTTTAGCTCAATGTTCGGATGAACAGATCCTCGACGACACCGTCACCGCTGTTCCTGAAGCTGAAACAGACCCCGCTACTACTGCCGCCGCCACGGCCACCTGCTCTTCGTGCACGTACATCGTGCCTGCCACTGCCAACGTGATCGACGGCAAGGCACTCGGATTGAAACCCGGAGCCATCATCGGCCTGAATGCAGCTTACAAATACAAAAATCTTTTGTTCCGCAACATCGTGGGCACGGCTTCGCAGCCCATCATCATCAAGAACTGCGGCGGAACCGCTTATATCACTGCCACCGGATTGTCTTACGGCATCAAAACGGAGAACAGCAAGTACTTCCGCATTACCGGCGGCGATGTGAGCAAATCATATGGCATCAAAGTGAACGGCAGTCACATCGGCATAACGCTCGACAAGCTCAGCACGAACTTTGAAGTAGACCACGTGCAGGTGAGCAACGTTGGATTCGCCGGCATCATGGCGAAGACCGATCCTTCCTGCGACAATGCTACCATTCGCGGCAACTTCGTGATGAACGATATCTCCCTTCACGACAATTACGTTTTCGATACCGGTGGTGAGGGCTTCTATGTTGGCAATTCGTTCTATGAAGACGGTGCAAAAACAAGCTGCGGCTCGCGGCTCCCGCACGAGATCCATGGTGTAAAGATCTATAACAACATTGTGAAGAACTCGGGATGGGAAGGCATTCAGCTTGGATGTGCCACCCAGGGCGCACAGGTTTACAACAACAGCATTGAAAACTATGGCACGGCAAACCGCGAAGCCCAGAACAACGGCATGCAGATCGGTGCCGGAACCGGCGGACTGTGCTACAACAATTTTATCAAGAACGGCCCCGGAAATGGTCTCATCGTGATGGGCCTTGGTGACAACGTCATTCACAACAACATCATCGTTGGCGCAGGTGGCTCAGGGATCTTCTGTGATGAGCGTTATACTCCGGGCCCCGGCTTCAAGTTCATCAACAATACCATTATCAATCCTAAAGTTGACGGTATCAGGCTTTATGCCGAGCTCGTTCCCATGAATGTTATCATCAACAACATCATTGTGAACCCGGGCAGCTACTCAACTTACAAGGCGCCCCGCACCGGAAACGACGCTTATGTGTACAAGCTGAGCAAGGATGTGAGGGTACAGATGTCGAACAACTACTTCACAAGAAGCATTACGGCACTTAAGTTTGTGAATGCGGGCGCTTACAACTATCGCCTGGCCAGCGGCTCGCCTGTGATCAACAAAGGCAAAAGCTTTTCAACCTACACGACCCAAAGCATTCTGCAAGACTTCTATAAGCAACAGCGCCTCAAAGGTTCAGCCTACGACATCGGCGCAAGCGAATATTAATTCGTACCTACCTACCTGAAAAAAGAAAACCTGGCTTGAATAGTCAGGTTTTTTGTTTTAGTCCACGGTCGACGGGCCACGGTCCACGGCAGTTGGCCCTTCGTCGATGGCCCCCTCGTTTGAAGACCGTCATCCAGAGCGATGGATGCGTGATGGTTTTGTGCGAGCGAAGGATCCCCGGAATCTTACTGCGTACTTAGTTCGAACGCATGCCTTTACCAGCGCACTTTGCTTTAAGGGGATCCTTCGTTCCCACATGCCTTCACACAATCACCACTCAGGATATCGGTCTCAGGGCGGTATGGATCCTGGCTTCCTTTTACTCGTATTTCAAGGTCTCCGCAGGCTGACTCCATGCTGTTCTCACGGCCTGGTAGCTGATGGTGATCAATGCGATGAGCAATGAAATTCCGCCCGCGATCAGGAACACTTCTGCTCCGATGGAGATCCGGTACTCGAAGGTCGACAGCCAATTATTCATCAGGTAAACGGTCACGGGCACCGAGAGCGCCAGCGAGACCAAGATCAGGTAAATGTAATCCTTCGACAACAGCACCAGCAACGACCGCTCTGTGGCGCCCAACACCTTGCGGATGCTGATCTCCTTGGTGCGGTTCTGCATCGCCAGTGAAGCGAGGCCATACAAGCCGAGGCTGCCGATAATGATGGCGAGCACCGTGGCAATGCTCACGATCTTGCCGAGGTTCTGATCTGCGCGATATTGCGTGTTGATCGCTTCATCCACGAAAGTGAACACGAACTCCTCTCCTCCCGTAATTTTCTCCCACACCGAACGGATCTCATCAATGGTAGTCTGCATGTTGCCGGGCCGCAGCCTGATCATCAGCTTTGGCACCGGTGAGTTGTCTACGTTGATGTTCTCAATGCCGTTCAGTATAATGGAGGGTTCGTAAACCAGCACCAACGGCTCTACCTTTGTATACAACGATGCGTAGTTGAAATCGCTCACGACACCGATCACCTCATGGTCAGGAAATTCCTTGCCGGGGATCTTCTTACCAATGGCATCAGTCCACCCGTAAGCCTTTGCAAATGCTTCGTTCACGATCACCGAACGCTTCCGGTCTGCGACATTGTCTCCTGAAAAATTACGCCCCTGAACGAGCTTCATACCCAGTGTAGGGATATAATCTTCGTCCACAACATTCATATTGAAAGTCCGGTAAGTGCCTTTATCATCCGTAAAACCTGCATTGACCCAGTTGCCATTGGCAAAATCATGAGACGATGCACATACCGCAGACACACCGGGAAGCCTGGTGAGTCCGGGCTTGAATTGTTCCGCCTTCTCGAAACCTTTGTTCACACGTTCTGCCATTCTTCCGCCACGCGGCACGTTGAGCTGAATAACCACCAGTTGTTCCTTGCTGAATCCCAGGTTTTTATTTTGCAGAAACTCGAGCTGGTTTCTCATCAGCAATGTGCTGGAGATCAAAAATATGGAGAGAACAAGCTGCACGCCTACGAGAACCTTCCGCAGGTTTTGCTTGCTGCTGTTGCGCTGGATATTTCCTTTCAGGATGGTGACGGGCCGGAAACCTGAAAGCACAAAAGCCGGGTAACTGCCAGCAATGAGTCCGATCACTGCCAATAATGAAAGCACGATCATAACGATGAACCCGTTCCAGGGGAACACCAGTTGTTTGCCGGCGAGCGCGTTGAAGACAGGCAGGTTTAAAACAGCTAACGCAAGGCCCAGCGTCATTGCGATCAGGGTAACGATCACCGCTTCGCCGATGAATTGCAGGATCAGTTGCCGCCGAGCTGCTCCAACAACTTTTCTCACCCCCACCTCCTTCGCACGTTTCATGGAACGGCCAATAGATAAGGTTACAAAATTAATACAGGCAACCGTCAAAATGAGGATGGCGATGGCGCCGAGAATGCGCGCGTATTTCGGGTCGCTCACGGGTGCAAGACCAACAGGGTAACTTGTATCCAGGTGAATGGACGTGAGCGGTTGAAGCCCGGCGGAGTACTTGCTCTTGGTAAATCGCTCTTCCCCGAGTACAGCCCTGAACACAGACGGAAATTTAGCAGTGACCTTTTCGCGTACAACACCTTCGCGCAGCAGAATATAAGTCTCCGGTGAGATGGAGAACCATGACGAGGTCAGTCGCTGCTCGCTGTACAGCTTCGGAAAATTAAGCTCGGAGATCATCAGATTGAACTGGATGCTCGAATTGGTAGGCGTAGGGGCCACCACCGCAGCCACCGTGAAATCTTCAAACACTTCTCCCAATTGAATGGATACCGTTTTATTGACGGGGTCGGCGTCTCCGAAATATTTCTTCGCAAGCTCGTTGCTGATCACGACATGATTCTGCTGCTCCAGCGCTTCGCTGCTACCGGTGATGATCGGAAAATCGAAAACGTTGAAAAAGTCCTGCCCTGCAATGGTGAGTGTTTCGCTGAACTGGCTGTCACCCACCTTTACCAGTGTGCCCATCTTGTCGATGCGTATCTGGCTTTCGATCTCAGGAATGTTGTCTTTCAGCGTCGGCCCCATGGGGAAGGGCGTATTGGTATAGAAGAACTCCTGGTTCTCACCCCAGTTCTCCCGCGCAAACACACGGTAGATGCGGTCGGCTTTTGAATGGAACCTGTCGAACGTCCATTCATCTGTAACGAATAGAATGATGAGAATGCAGCAGGCGATGCCCAGGCTCAGCCCTGTGATGTTGATGAACGAATGTCCTTTGCTCCGCCAGAGCGAACGGAACGCGATCTTCAGGTAGTTTCTGATCATGGCTTTGAAGTTTGATTGTTGACGCTCTCATAAAATGCATTTTACATGACAGCATTAAAAGCCCGCGTACGTCACCGATATAAAAGGTGTACTGAACGGTTAAAAAACTGTAGTGAGCATTTCATGCGTCGTACTAAGCCAACGGCCAGCCCTTTGCTGAACATGAGTACAACTAACCAATTTAACGTTACTTAAAACAGAAAAAATTACTCCTGTAAACGGGAGGTATGCTTTTTTGGCACCCGTTCTTATTCACAAACCTTTAGTGTATGAAGAGAATTCTATCTGGATTATTATGCGTCTGGATGCTGATCTCATTGCAGGTCTGGGCGCAGGAAAGACAGGTCACCGGTAAAGTAACAGACAGTGAAGGAGCTTCACTTCCGGGTGTAAATGTACTGGTGAAGGGAACAACAGCAGGAACAGTGACCGATATAGAGGGGCGGTACACGCTGAGTGTGCCAGGGCCGAATGCCATTCTGGTGTTTACATTTATCGGTCTCGAATCGCAGGAAGTTGCTGTCAACGACCGGACGATGGTAGACGTATCGATGCTTGCAGACGTGCAGCAGCTGACCGAAGTTGTTGTGACAGCACAGGGAATTGAACGTACCAAGAACGAGCTTCCTTATGCTGCTCAAAAAGTAACGGGCGATGAGCTCAACAAGACACGGGATGCGAACTTCCTGAACTCGCTTTCCGGAAAGGTCTCGGGTGTTCAGATCCAACGTAACAATGGGCTGGGTGGATCCACCAACGTGGTCATCCGCGGCTTCAAATCGTTGACTGGCAACAACCAGGCCCTGTTCGTTGTTGACGGCGTTCCGATCGACAACTCCAATACCAACGACGCTGACCAGGTGACAGGACGTGGCGGGTACGACTACGGAAACTACGGTGCAGACATCAATCCTGACGACATCGAATCCATCAACGTGCTGAAAGGCGCAGCAGCCACAGCGTTGTATGGGTCACGCGCTGCCAACGGTGTAGTGATGATCACCACGAAGAAAGGAACCCGCAAAGGTCTCGGCATCACGGTGAACACAGGTATGAACGTAGGTGTGCTTGACAAAAACACCTTTCCGGAATATCAGAACCGCTACGGTGCCGGGTATGGCGCTTATTATGTGGACCAGATCGGCACCGACGCCAATGGTAAGCCCATTTATTACGAGAGCCAGCCGGAATCCGATGCATTCGATCCGTTCTTCCTGAACCCGGATATCGACGGTGACGGCCAGCCCGACAAGGTAGTGCCCACTTCAGAAGATGCATCGTATGGCGCACCGTTCGATCCCAACCTGATGGTATACCACTGGGACGCGTTCGATCCTGAATCGCCTTTCTTCAACCAGCGCAAGCCATGGGTTGCCGCCAAGGACGGCCCTGAATCATTTCTCGAAACGCCCGTCTCCACTTCTCACAGCGTGCTGTTGGATGGTGGCGGAGATAAAGGGTATTTCAAGATCGGTTACTCGCGCTCCGAAGACAAAGGCTTTCTGCCGAACAGCAAGCTGACGAAAGACTTTGTGAACTTCGGCGCCTCGTACGACGTGGTTGAAAAAGTCAAGGTATCCGTCGGCATGAACTTCACCCGCCAGGCAGGCAAAGGACGTTACGGCTCGGGTTACGATGACAAGAACGTGATGACCAACTTCAGACAATGGTGGCAAACCAACGTGGACGTTCAGGAACAGAAAGACGCTTATTTCAGGAACCGGAAAAATGTTACCTGGAACTGGGCCGATCCTTCAGATCTCGTTCCTATTTACTGGGACAACCCCTACTGGACCCGTCACGAGAATTACGAGACAGACGGACGGTCGCGCTACTTTGGCAACATCAGGCTCGATTACAAGATCGCAGACTGGATCAACCTCATGGGGCGTGTCTCGCTCGACTCGTATGATGAAAGACAGGAAGAAAGAGTTGCCGTGGGAAGCATCGGTGTTTCAAGGTATCGTCGTTTCAACCGTTCCTTCCGCGAATACAATTACGACCTGATGCTGAACATCGATCGCAAGCTAAGCGACGCCTTCATGTTACGCGCCGTGCTGGGAACGAATATCAGGAGAACAACCATTGAATCGGTGCTCGCGGAGACCAACGGCGGCCTCGTGGTGCCCCGGTACTACGCGCTGACCAATTCGAAGAGCGCGCTGACACCGCCCAAGGAAACATTTTCAGACCTGCAGGTAAACGGGATCTATGCCAACGCAACGATAGGGCTGCTCAACATGCTTTTTGTAGATCTTGCCCTGAGGCGCGACCAGGCTTCTTCTTTACCGGAGGCGCACAATGTATTCTACTATCCTTCGGCATCGGCAAGTTTTGTATTCTCGGAGCTGATCGGCGACAACGATGTGCTGACGGGCGCCAAGCTGCGCCTGAACTATGCCGAGGTGGGAAATACAGCGCCCACCAGCAGCCTGCTGAACTACTTCGATAAGCCCGCACCTTTCGGCCAGGAGGCGTTGTTCTCAGTGACCCCTACGCGGAACAATCCCAACCTGAAGCCCGAGCGGACCAAGAGCTACGAAGCCGGCCTGGAGATGAACTTCTTCGACAACCGCGCCGGTTTTGACCTTACGTTCTACCGGCAGAACACGGTAGACCAGATCATCCCGGTAAGCATTTCGCGGGCCACGGGATACAATGACAAATACATCAACGCCGGCAACGTGCAGAACCAGGGCATCGAGCTTTCGGTGTTCGGCTCGCCGGTGAAAACCCCCAATTTCACGTGGACGGTGAACGTGAACTGGACGCGCAACCGGAACCTTGTAAAAGAGCTGTTCGATATTGAAAACCTGCAGCTCGGTTCCTTCCAGGGTGGCGTATCCATCAACGCTGCGCTGAAACAACCTTTCGGCACCATCCGCGGCAACGACTTCGTGTACGATGCCCAGGGAAGGAAGCTCGTGGACGAAGACGGCTACTACCAGATCTCGTCGACCTCAAACGCCATCATCGGCAATGTGAACCCCGACTGGATCGGCGGTATCAACAACACCTTCAAGTTCAGGAATTTCAGCGTGGGATTCCTGATAGACATGAAACACGGTGGCGATGTGTTCTCGCTCGATATGTATTACGGACTGGCTACTGGCTTGTATCCTGAGACCGCCGGCGTCAACGCGCAGGGAAACCCGGTGCGGAGCCCCGTGGATGAAGGCGGTGGCGTGGTGCTTGACGGAGTCAAAGAAGACGGAACACCCAATGACATCGCGGTAAGCGCCGAAGACTACGGCCTCTTTGGTTATGTGTATAATCCGGCGAAGGCATTTGTGTACGATGCCAGCTTCGTGAAACTGCGCGAAGCCAACATTACCTTCTCGCTGCCGGCAAGGATCATGGAGAACATCAGGCCCCTGACGGGCATCGACATCTCACTGATCGGAAGAAACCTCTGGATCATTCACAAGAATCTTCCTTACGCTGATCCGGAAGACAATTTAAGCTCCGGCAACATCCAGGGGTACCAGGTTGGCGCCTACCCGCTTTTCCGTACGATGGGATTTAATATCAGGGCCAGATTTTAAACAAAGAGATCACTATGAAAAAGATACTTTTACTGATCGCCGGCCTCAGCGTCATCACGTCGTGCACCGATGACCTGACAAGCCTTAATGACGACAAGAAACGGTCGACAGAAGCACCAGCCAGCACGTTGTTCTCCAACGCGCAGCGCAACCTCGTTGACCATATGAGCTCGGCCAACGTGAACACCAATATCTTCAGGCTGCTGGCACAGCAGTGGACAGAGACCACGTATACCGACGAAAGCCGGTACGACCTGAGCACGCGCAACATCACGCAGAATTTCTGGAACGTTCTCTACAGGGACGTGCTCCGCGATCTGCGCGAAGCCAAGAGCATCATTGAAAACCTCGAGCCTGCCTTTGTCAATCCGCCAGTGGATCAGAACCAGTGGCAGATCGCAGAGATCCTCGAAGTGTATGCATTTTCAGTGCTCGAGACCACCTATGGCGACATCCCGTATTCCAAAGCGCTCGACGTTGATAATGTTTTTCCGGAATACGAAGATGACCAGGCCATTCACAAGGACCTCATCAGCCGCCTGGATGCAGCCATGGCCAAGCTCGATCCGGACGCAGAAAGCTATGGCAGCGCTGACCTGATCTATGAAGGCGATGTTGCCCAGTGGATGAAGTTCGCCAATTCTCTCAAGCTCAGGCTGGGCATCATACTGGCGGATGTGGATGCCACTACCGCGGGGCGTGTAGCGGAAGAAGCAGCGGCGGCAGGCGTCTTTGAAAGCAACGACGACAACGCCAAACTTCCCTACCTGAGTGCCGCGCCAAACACAAACCCGATCTGGGTAGACCTCGTGCAGAGCGGCAGAAGGGATTTTGTAGCGGCCAACACCATCGTGAACATGATGCTCGGGCTGGATGATCCACGCGTGCCGTTGTATTTCACTACCGACAGGAACGGCGGATACACAGGAGGCATCTACGGATCCAGCAACAGCTACTCGGCATTCTCGAAACCTTCAACAACGATCACCGACCCGGAATTTCCCGGTGTGCTGCTCGATTATGCCGAAGTTGAATTCCTGCTGGCGGAAGCTGCCGCCCGTGGCTTCAACGTGCCAGGTACAGTCGAAGAGCATTACAACAATGCCATCACGGCCTCTATTCTGGACTGGGGTGGCACAGAAGAAGATGCGCAGCTCTACCTTGCCAATCCGAAGGTTGCATACGGTACGGCGGCCGGCGATTTCAGGCAGAAGATCGGAACACAAAAATGGCTCGCCTTGTACAACCGGGGACACGAGGCATGGACAGAATACCGGAGACTGGACGCTCCTACGTTCAATACGGTAGCCAATCCTATCGCCGATTTTCCATTGCGGTATACTTATCCCGTCAACGAACAGAATCTGAACACCCGTAACTACGACGCTGCCTCCACTGCCATCGGCGGCGACGAAGTAACAACGAAGCTGTTTTGGGACGTGAGGTAGATAGTTGACAGTTGACAATGAAGCAGTTGACAACGACCAGGCAATACTGGCAAGTGGCCCTCCTAACCAATAACACTTGCCAGTATTGATAGCTATTGTCAATTGCCTTTTTGTCAACTGTCAATTGCCCCAGAATCGGCATAATTTTTTTAATCGAAATCCACTATGAAATACTTGCTGACACCCTGGAAAGCAAAAACCGGCAATCATCAGTTTTTGCTTGAAAACAGAACGCCAACAAAAACAACGCATATCCGGGGTTATGGCTTCGGTGTTACGTTCTCATCGCGCTGCTTTGTCTGGAGTCATTCGTTTTCTTCCAACGCCATGTTCCTGCAATATACGGCGCCCGACTTTACATCGTAGCGCACGGTGGCCGACTCAAACCGGTTATTGATCAAAGATGCTGGTAGGCGCCGGACCACGGTCGACAGTCGACGGCAGTGTAGTGCGACTCAACTTGCCTATTGTGCTTAGATCCCTTGCCTATTTTTAGAAAATAACACCTCGCGGCTGTGGACCGTGGTCTGTCGACTGTGGACTAATTAAAACAGCCGCCCTTGCGCTTCACGGGCAGGTTTGGTATAAGGGTGCTCCTGGCTTTTGCCTTCATCCATAATGTGACAAACGGTCCAGCCGTGGGCTTTCAGGTAGTCCGAAACAAGGGCGCGGTGACATTTCCACCACACGGCTTCAGAGCACATATAGGCTACTGCTTCGGCGGAAGCAAGCGCTTCGAGCCTTTCAATAGCTCCCGCAAAGGCCGGAGTTTCCATGTAGTCCGCATATCCACGGAAAGAGGCATGTCGCCAGGCGGTGTTTGTCGATTCAGGCAACGGCTTCCTCCTGCCACCCAGCTCCACCATGTGCGTATAATGGATCCCTTCTTCCTGAAGCGCCTTTGAAAGAAATTCTTTGTTGAAATGTGGGTACCGTCTTGATCCGGGAAATGTGCGGATATCCACAAGGTGCTGGATGCCGAAAGACTTCAGCAGGGCGATAAACTCCTCCAGTGTGCGGGTGGAGTGGCCAATGGTCCAGATCTCTGTTTTCAGTCCTGTCATTTGAAAGGGTCAGGTCCAAATTTAATGCCCTGGAAAATGGCGTTCGTACAAAAAGCGAAAAAACTGTAGAACATATTTCCCTGCCTTTACAATTGTAAAAATACATTTCACGGCAGCAATGCAGTTTATGCCGATAGCGAAGGTTTCCGGGATCCCGGCGGAATGCTTTTTATAGTGTACTGAATCAGCCATAAAATACTGACAGGATGAAAGCGCTCGCGGATGTGATCGGTGCTGTACAGCATATCAATATTATCAGGCATCTGTTGCCGGACGACGGAACGTTTCCGAACAATGCGCTGCTGCCGCTTCTCGTATACAGGAATGTGTTTCACCTCTCCGGCGACACTGCCAAAACGGTGGAAGAGATCCTGGAAAGCAATGGATGGACAAATGCATGGCGGGATGGTGTTTACGACTACCATCACTACCACAGCACAGCGCATGAGGTATTGTGTGTGATCCGCGGAAGCGCCAGGATCCAGTTCGGTGGTCCATCAGGGATCTCGCTGCTGCTGGAGCGAGGCGATGTCGTGATCATTCCTGCCGGCGTGGCGCATAAAAACATCGGAGACAATACTGACTTTGAATGCATCGGCGCATACCCTGACGGTCAGCAATACGACATGAACTACGGAAAAGAAGGTGAACGACCCCGTGCCGATGAAAACATCAGGAACCTACCCCTACCCGAAGCAGATCCTGTCTACGGAATGGACGGTCCACTGATTAAGAACTGGGAACGTGCATAAGTCCATGGTCCATAGTCCATGGTCCATAGCAGAGCCTGCTGCTCACATTTTATCACTTTGATTAAATATCAAGATAATCGCCGGAGAGTACGCTCAAACACACCGATTACCATGGACTATGGACCATCGACTGTGGACTATTCTACACCTCTACACCCATCTTCTTCGCGATATCTTTAAACATATCCGGATCGATGTCCATGGCTCCGGCGGCGTTCACCTGAGGTTCTTCTTCAAGGTCCGGAGCGGGAACACCTTCGGGTGAGCCGAACACTACTTCCAGCGGCAAATTGTCTTCGGGATGTGGTCCGTTGAAAATGATCCCTGCCTGACGATAGTCTTCAAGGCTGAAGGTGTACAGTCTGCGGTGCAATCCGATCTGCTCGTACTTGCGTGTTTCGGGGAATGCCTTGTTGCTCAGGTCAGGAACGGGAACAAGCTTCGTCACCTGCACACCGGTGAGGTGCTCGAGGGCGCGGGCATACGCTACAATGTGCACGCCACCCCGCACGAGCAGGTAGCCGACCATCTCCCGCGCAGTAGGGTCTGTCACCATTTCGTAAACCCTCATCTTGTTTCCGCGGGCGCCGCATTCGAGAAAGAAATTATGAAGCAGGTCGAGCCTCAGGTTTCCGCTACTGAATACATTTTGCCCCGTCCAGAAATCGCCCATGGAGTCCATCGGCAGCGCGGCCTGTCCACTGGCAATAAAATGCCTGGTGTTGCGTGCGTCCACTACTTTTCTTAACGGTCCCGGCTCCGGATCGAAACCGCGTTTGGTTGTGCCTGTGAGCAACAGGTTAATAGCGTAGGACACTGCTTCGATATGACCATACTCCTCGCCTGCGATGCTTGAAATAACATCATAGTAAGGTCTAAGGCGCGTGCGGCCGCGGAAGTTGAACGACTGGTAAGTGTAGTTCATCAGGGTTGACATTTCTCCGAATTTTCCACCGAGCAATTCCTGCACGGCAGCTGCATCGTTGGGTGAAGGGTTGGTGGGGGTTGGCAACTCAATGGGTAGCCGGTCCATTTTCAGCATCATAAGTTTACACGGGTTAAATGAAACATCGCTGTTGTGGAAGTGAACAGCATATCCGACGGGATAGTGAGGACAGGCGAAAACTATCGTGCCGCGAAGTAAACTATTCAAAAGCTTTTCAGGGGGCTGCAATTTAATTCATCAGGCACTTTCACCTGAAGAACTTTTGAAGGGTGGGGTTATAACGAAAAAACCCACTGCAACGAAAGCACAGTGGGTTTGGATCGGGATTGGTCTATATTTCTTGATCGAGTATCTATCCAGCGTTGAAACGCCTTCTTTCCTGGATCATCTCCGATACAACGGCTCCTTGTGCAGAGGCTGAACGGCCATTCGGTAACTCAAATGTTTCCAGCGATGCCGTTGCGCGCCTGATGTTCGGAGCGCCGTGTGGATCAGTAAGCAGTTGGTTGGCTGGCTTCAGATCTTCACGAATGATCTGCGCGGTGCTGGTGGTAACTTTCACTGTCACCTGATCTGACGCGGTCACACCTTTATCGTCGGTAACCGTGAGCTTGAATACATAAGTACCCGGATTCATGTTATAGGCATACAGCTTGGGCGTGCTTACATAGTTCATGCTGTTACCGGGGCCTGATACCTTGGTCCATTTATAATAACGGATGGTACGTCCTGTGGCTGCCGTAGCCGATCCATAGAGATAAGTAGAGCGTGTACTGATGCTTTTGTCAGCACCGGCGTTGGCAACGGGCGCAGTAGTGGTCGTGGAAGATTTCACAACCACAGCCACGTCATCAGACTTCGATGCGCCCTTGTTGTCTTTCACCGTCAGACGGAAGGTATAGGAGCCTGAAGCGAGGCTTGACACATTCAGCTTCGAGCTTGTTGTTCCACTCAGCGAAGCGGAGCCACCGGCAACCTTTGACCATGCGTAAGTAGCGATCGTTCCATCGGGATCTGAAGCAGTACCCTGGATCGCCACCGAATTGGTAGGAAGCGTGAGGGTTTTATCGGCACCTGCGCTTACCACCGGCAGTTGATTGTCAGGGGTCGGCTCTGGGCTTGGGGTGACAGTACCTTTTCTGTAGCTCTGCAGCCAGTTGAGCACGTTGCTTTCCTTGTAGGCTTTATCCCAGATGGAGTGACCCATGCCCGGATAGATGGTAAGCTTGGCAAGCGGGTTCGGCTTGGGTGTGCAGGCATTCACTGCGTTGACCATTTTCACACTCACCTGGTAAGAAACGGTTCCGTCCTTGTCGCCATGAAAAGCCCATGTAGGCAGGTCTTCTGCTGCGATATTGCACGCCTGGCTTACAGCATTTCCGCCGCTGCAGACCGGCGCAATGGCCGCAAATACGGTGGGATAAGCAACGGCCGTCTTCCAAACGCCATAGCCACCAAGGCTAAGCCCTGTCAGATAGATCCTGCTTTCATCGATGCGCAGTGTTTTCTTCACATGGTTCACCACCTGCATCACATAGTCTGCAGGCCATGTGCCATAAGAGCTTTTTAACTGAGGAGAGATCAGTATGAACGGATATTGTTGTCCGTACTTGACATATTTCGGGAGACCAACGTTCGCTACTCTCAGAACGCTCTCCTTGATCGCTGCTGGATCTGTGGAGGTGGTGCCGCGTTCCTTGATGCCGTGCAACGAGATCACTACCGGATATTTGTTGGTGTTGTTGTTGTAACCCTGAGGTAAGTACTCAAGATACCCGATGCCGTTGGAGGTAACTTTGGCTGTCTGTTGGGCGTTTGCTTGCGTGACCATAATGGTTGCTATAACCGCCAAGAGGTAACAGAAATTTCTTCTCATTCTTCTTCTCATTTCAACCGCGGGTTCTGCCCCCACGTGTTAGGTGGTAAATAATTAAATTGATCGATGCTAACGGATAGACAAATAGATTTTCGGGCATGATATTTTATCTCATGTCAAAGGTTTTTAAAAAAATGAAGATTGATTGATCTGCTCAACTGAATGTTATCCCGCCATGGATAACCGCCGCATGCTTCTTTTTTTTGCGCAGGCAAGAAGCAGATTAATCTCAACTATCCATCTGAAAAAAAGATAAACTCCAGTATGCTTCGAAGACCGGACGATAACAGCGATTACTGTTTGGGGAGGAGCTTTCACGAAAAATAACGCAAACGATTTCTTTTTCGGGATACAGCCGTTACAACGGGGTGAATATTGGACAAAATTTAATCAATTGACAGTTGACAAAGCGGCAATTGACAACATCTGAACCAACAACACGCTTCTGAACTTCAATTGCTCAATTGTCAATTGTCAATTGTCAATTTTTTCAAATCGAAGCGACACAGTGACACTAAGCTCGCTTCGAAGCAAGCTACGGATTCTCCATCTTCTGCTTAGCGGCAATACACCACAGCAGCTCATTGACGAAGTTGACCGCGCGTTTTTCCATCGAGGTCTCTACCAGGCGTCCATCCGCTTCGAAAGTTTTCGGGCCGTGAGGCACAGGGAACATGGCGGGAACTGTCCAGGCGCGGATCTTCCACAAGGTGAACTGCAGGGAAGTGATCACCTGCGTGCCACCGAAAGAACCATCAGACACCGTGGATATTGCGATCGGCTTCCGGTGCCATTCGTCATACAACAGGTCGATCACATTTTTAAGCGCGGCAGGATAACCTCCGTTGTATTCCGGCGTAACGATGATCACGCCGTCCGCTTTTTTGATGCGGGTGGCAAAGTCGATCACCCCTGGCGAAGGATTAGGCTGATATTTGAGTCGCTCTTCAAAAAGCGGAAATTGATAGGCATTCAGGTCCAGTATCTCTGACGTCGCCAGGTTTTTTTCCTTGAGAAAGTTGCTGAAGTACAACGCCACGCGGTGGCTAACCCTGCCGGTACGCACGCTGGCAGAAATGATCGCAATATGGGGCATAGTTTAAGTATTGAATAACGGAAGCGAATATATAAATTACCGTATACTATCACAGCACCATGGCTGCACATATTTCTGCCGGTTTACTCATGTGCCGGAAAACCCATGAGCTCGAGTTCTTCCTGGTTCACCCCGGAGGCCCGTTCTTTAAAAACAAGGACCTTGGCACCTGGAGTATCCCGAAAGGTTTGCCCAACGATGATGAAGAGCTTCTCCAGACAGCCCAACGCGAGTTCCATGAAGAAACCGGACTGAGGGCACACCCACCGTTTGAGCCGCTGGGATCCGTACAGCAAAAAGCAGGAAAGATCGTTCACGCCTGGGGGTTCCTGGGCGAGTGGGATCCCGCCACCGGCATCACGTGCAACACCTTCAAACTCGAGTGGCCTCCACGCTCAGGCAAATTCCAGGAATTTCCCGAACAAGACAAAGCTGCGTGGATGAGTTATGAGCAGGCAATTAAGTACATCAATCCTGCGCAGATTCCGCTCTTGGAAAGAGCCAGGGAGTTGTTTAAGGTTTAAGGTTTAAAGTTTAAAGTTTCAAGTTTAAAGTTGGCGGTTGCTGAATAGTTGCCGGTTGCCAGTTGCCGGGTGGCCGGTTCAGGACGGTGTAAGCTTCACCACTCGTTTACTTACACTAGTTCAGCACTCCACGTTAAGAGAGTTGAAACTCACTCAAAACTGGCAACTGGTAACCGGCAACTGGCAACCAGCTAGCAACCAAAAAAGAAAACCCACCGGCCTGCCTCCCCTTGAGACCTGCGCGATGGGCTTCTGCAAACCAAAACTACTATACTTTAACTAACCACGGATGTAAATCTTCCCTGCATCCATTCTCCTTCCATCCCTGATGACATTATATATATATAGTCCGCTTTTGTTCATTACATCCTTATAAGTATTGTCGTTCCAGACTCCGCTGTAGAGCGTTTCGCCTGAATCGTTGTAGATCACTACCGTTGAATTTTCGAGGTCAGCGCGGGTCATGTTCCCAAGCACTGCGGTTTGATCTTCCGTGGTAGCGGTTTCCGCCGCAGCGATCCTTGCCATCTCAGGCTCGGTAAATGACGCAGCCGATGCCACACCATCTTTCACCGTCACCGTAACCTGGTCAGAAGCAGTGGCGCCTTCGTTGTCGGTTACCACGAGTTTGAAAACGTAGGTACCCGCATTCATATTGTACACATACAACGTCGGCTTGCTCACGTAGTTCAGGTTGCATCCCGGGCCACTTACTTTTGTCCATTTGTAGTACCGGATCACATTTCCAGCGGCGGCAGTGCCACTGCCAGTGACGTTCAATGAGCTGGTGGGGAGTGTGATCGTTTTGTCAGCACCGGCGTTCGCTGCCAGCGTTCCGGTTTCTACCGGGGGAGGTGTTTGGTCGTTGGTCGTGGTTGAGCCCGTACCTACTACCACCTGCACATTGTCTGAAGCCGTAGCCCCCAGGTCATCTGTAACCGTGAGCTTGAAGGTATACGTGCCTGCGTTCATATTGTAAACATACAATGCAGGTTTGCTCACATAGTTGAGGCTGGCGGCGGGGCCACTTATTTTTGACCACTTATAGTACCGGATCACACGTCCCGAGGTGGCGGTGCCACTGCCATTGATATAAGTAGCGTTGGTAGGAAGCGAGATCGTTTTATCTGCACCGGCATTCGCGGTAAGTCCTGATGTGGCGGCGGCCTTCACCGTAACCGTTACGTCGTCGGTATCCTTTCCACCTTTGTTATCGGTTACCGTGAGCCTGAATACATACGCACCTTCAACCATAGCTGATGATTGCAGGGTTTGTGTGGAAGCACCGGCTAATGTTGCTGCGGGACCTGAAACCTTGCTCCAGGCATACGAAGCGATCGTGCCATCGCCATCGGTACCGCTACCGGAAATAGAAACACTGTTGGTGGGAAGTGTGATGGTTTTGTCCGCGCCAGCGCTGGCAACGGGCAGCGTATTGGTGCCGGTGCCTACAACTACTTTCACATAATCAGAGTCGGTGTTACCGCTGTTATCTTTTACCGTGAGGCGGAAAACGTAGGTGCCCGTCAGCAGGGTCGAAGCTGTGAGTGCCTTGGTCAGTTTGTTCACCAGCGTGGCAGTAGAGGGGCCGCTGATCTGAGTCCATGTGTAAGAGGCGATAGATCCATCGCTGTCGGTTCCTGATCCGTTGATGATGATGCTCGGAACAGTAATGTTCAGGTCGGCTCCCGCATTGGCCACAGGGATCTTGTTGCCATTGTTCAGAGTATTGGTATACGACATCATCCATTGATAGACGTTGGGGTTGTGGATGGTGTTGTCATTCTTATACGCATTGTTCCATGCACTGTGGCCAACGCCGGGGTAAATGGTCATCTTGGCCAGCGGATTGGGCTTGGGTGTACAGGCGTTGATTGCATTTACCATGTTAACGGATCTTGACAACGGGACCGTGGTATCTGCATCACCATGGAAAGCCCACACCGGAAGGTTCTCGTTCGCGATGTTACACGCCAGCGACAGTGTGTTGTAGCCGCCGCAAACCGGAGCAATGGCTGCAAAAAGTTCAGGAAAATCCTGAGCAGTCATCCATACGCCCCCGCCTCCGAGGCTTAATCCGGTTAAATAAATTCTTTTTTCATCAACGCGCAGATAGGTCTTCACGTGATTGATCACTTCCATCACATAGGAAGCAGGCCATTTGCCATAATTGCTTTTAAGCTGGGGGGAGATCAGTATGAACGGGAACTGTGTACCGTTCTTAACGTAACTGGGCGGGCCGAGCTTAGCCACGCTCTGAATGGTGGTGCTCAGCGTGGCAGGGTCTGTAGAGTTGACGCCGCGCTCACCAATGCCGTGTAAAAAAATAACGATGGGGTATTTGTCGGAGTTGTTGTTGTAGCCCTGGGGAACATATTCCAGGTATCCGATGACAGAAGCTGAAGTGGTCTTGAAAACCTGTTGTGCATATCCGGATGAAATAGCCAGACATAAGAACAGACACAGGATGCATACATTAATTCGTTTTCTCATGCTCTTCCAGGTATTGGGGAACGATCGTGATCTCAGCAGGGACCGGATCGTTCAGGTTGGTAATTTATTTTTGAAATGATTTCGGCTAACAACAGACGCGTGGGGTTCGGCGGTAGAGACTGGTTACTTCGGCATAGGCAATTTGTTTTAATGATCACGTTACAAAAATGCAGGTCGCCGGGAACTTAATTCTGTGATAATAAATAGAATGGTCTCTTGCGTAAGAAAATGCTTCTCACTTCAAAACGTATGAAGCGGCAGTTTATATAGATGTAAGAATAATTTTAACCCGCGTTCAACTTCAGGTCACGTGCTGCGGGCTGTCCGCTGATGTTTTTTTCGAAAGTTAAACGACTGTATGGAACGTGGACCGTCACGAAAAAGCCGGTGAAAAAAATAGCGCTGTGTCACACGATCGCTGAAGACACCAGCGGTGCTAAAGCATATAGCTGCTTCGTTAAAGATCAACCGGCAACACTTGTTGTCAATATTCTACAGCAGCTAAAAAAAGAAGATGTAATTTTTAGCAACAATGTTTCAAAATAAATTGGCGAACAGCCAATTCACAGACGCTTCTTATATGATGTACGCAGAAATACGTATGGAAAATGCGAAGTACGATTTACGAGGTACGAAGTACGATGAACGCAGATCGGGCTATCGTACTTCATACTTTACACTGCGTGGCTTGGTGCAATCCATCATCCTTTATGACGTGAACCGGCTTTATTTGAAAACTTCTCCCTGATCCATTCTCTCAGTCGCGACGATTTATTTCCACCAGGATCGCCGATCACATAGCCGATAGGTTTAAGACTCTCCACATGATCGCAGATGATCTTGGCGATGCCTGTCATCGGAAGAAAAAGGACCATGCCGGCAACCCCCCAGATCAGGCCGCCGGCAATAATGCTGATGATGGAAGCGAGCGCGCTGAGATTCACCTCCCCTCCTACGATGTTGGGTTCAATAAAATAATTGTCGATGGTCTGGATGCTGAACATTACTACAATGGCGAGCAATGCCGGCTGCATGGAATCTTCTGTTACCAGGGCCATCGTCACGGGAAACAATCCGCCAAGCACTGTGCCCACGTACGGGATCAGCGTAAGGATGGCAGCGATGCCGGCCAGCAGGATACCGTTCTTGATACCAACAATGGAAAGACCTATCGCGTACAGCACAGCGATAATGGTAATGGACATTGCGCGACCGGTCAGGTATTTCTGCGAAACATCACTGACCTTCTCCACTACCTCTTTTACCTTATCAGGATCTTTGTCTTTGAAAAGCTTCAAAAAAAAAGCATTGTATTTCTCCTTGCTGAAAATGAACAGGAAGGTGAACACCAGTGTGATCACAATTCCGGCGATGGCAGATGTGAGACCTCCGAAGAAAGCAGCAACAAAATTCCCCACCGACTTGCCGGCACCTTTCACCTGTTCCTTTACTGCCGCTTCCTGTTTCTCCGATGAAATCCCAAACTGTTCTTCAATAAAGGTCTGGCCCTGCAGGATCATCTCCTTGGATTTTTTTTCGATAAGGCTTACATCTTCGGCAAACGCTGCGAACTGCGCAGTGATGATGGCCAGGATGCCAAGCACCACCAGCAAGAGGATAAAAACACAGACAAACGAAGACAGCGCACGGTGAAAGCCCCACCGGTCAAGACGGCGGCATAACGGCGCCATGAGCATCGCCAGCAACGCTGCAGAAATAATGGGAATGATAAAGGTGCGACCAAAGTAAAAGATCAGCACCAACAGAACAATGAACAACAGGTATTGGTTGGCGCGTGTAAAAATCTCCTTCATGAAGTAATTTTCCATGAAGACATAAAAATCTCAATCCTGACCAGGATTACAGGATTCACATGATGAACAGGATTAAATACTGATCGCAATGCCGTAGCCTGCCTGCCCTGTAGATATTATTCCACTATGTAAACAGATCGGAGCTCAGGTAACGATCGCCGCGGTCGCAGATAATAAAGACGATCACGCCGCTGGTGATCTCGCTGGCAATTTGCATGGCCGCGCTCAATGCACCACCGCTGCTCATGCCTGCCAGTATTCCTTCTTCTTTGGCGAGCCGTTTTGTAAATACCCTGGCATCGGCTTCACGCACATCCACGATACGGTCTACCCGGTCGCGCTCGAAGATCTTGGGCAGGAACTCCGGCGACCATCTCCGGATGCCAGGAATGCAGGAGCCATCGGTGGGTTGTGTGCCCACGATCTGAACCGCCGCATTCTGCTCTTTCAGGTATCGCGACACGCCCATGATCGTTCCTGTTGTTCCCATGGCTGATACAAAATGTGTTACTTTTCCCTCGGTATCGCGCCAGATCTCCGGCCCGGTGGTGCGGTAGTGCATCTTGTAGTTATCGGCATTGCCGAATTGGTTGAGCATGTAATAGCCTTCTTTGGCCGCCATGGATTCTGCCAGCTCGCGTGAATATTCAATGGTTTTAGAGGCCGGGGTCAGGATCACTTTGGCGCCGTAAGCCTCCATCGCCAGCACGCGTTCACGGGTTGAGTTATCGGGCATGATGAGGGTCATCTGAACATTCATGATGCGGGCTATCATGGCGAGCGCAATGCCTGTATTACCACTCGTTGCCTCCACCAGCCTGTCACCGGTTTTGATGTCGCCCCGGTCAAGCGCGCCCTTGATCATGCCGTAAGCGGCGCGGTCCTTGACACTGCCACCAGGGTTATCGCCTTCAAGCTTGCCGTAGATCCTGACGGCCTTGTTTTCAGGGATGTGCTGAAGTTCTACCAAACGTGTATTACCGATGAGCTCTTCGAGTTTCATGTTAAAAGGATGATCTAAATTAGTGTGTGATTTTTTGGTGGATGCTGATGCTGGAACGGGAAGGTCAATAACGGGGACCGGTACCATCCGATCTGAATACTACAACGTCTGTATGCCCCGAGTCGTGGTTATACATTTTTGCCTGGTAGTAGATCTTTGAATAAGGGGGAACGCTCTTCGTGAGCCACACATTTCCGCCGATCACGCTGTCATGGCCGATCACGGTCTCTCCCCCGAGAATGGTTGCGCCGGCATAGACCACAACACCGTCTTCGAGCGTAGGATGGCGTTTCTTTTCGGCGTCTTCCTTGCTCACACTCAGCGCTCCGAGGGTAACGCCCTGGTATATTTTGACGTTATCGCCGATCACGGTCGTCTCTCCGATCACCACGCCGGTACCATGATCGATGCAAAAGTGTTTGCCGATGGTGGCGCCGGGATGGATGTCGATACCCGTTCTGCTGTGGGCGTGCTCTGTAATGATGCGGGGGATCTCGTGTATGCGCAGGGTCAGCAAGGCATGGGCGATGCGGTAGGCGGCAATGGCGTAGAACCCGGGATAGGTGCGGATCACCTCGTTCCTGCTCCTGGCGGCCGGATCACCTTCGTACATGGCCGTCACATCGTCATTGATCGTATCATACAGCGCAGGAATATTGTCGAAGAACTGCGCTGCAATGCGGGCAGCGTCACCGTTCTCTCTTTCAGGATTGTATTGGAGGATCCGGATCAGGTCTGCCTTTAGCGTTTCGATGTGGCGCTCGAAGTCTTCGGGCGATGGAAATTTCGTCTGTGAAAAGTCCGCGAACAATGTTCCCAGCAGATCCGAAAAAAAGGATGAAACTTCTGCCGGTGAGGGGCAAATGGGGCATGCCTGGTGGGTGCGAAAAAGTTTCGCCAGAAAAGCTTTGTCCATAACTCTATTTAGAAGTTTTACCGGGAAGGGTCAACAAATTAACAAAGTTTAACATCAAAATCCAGCGGGATGGGGTACAACAGAAACTCAATCAGCTACTTAGGTATAACACGGATGCCTCGAGAAAAAGTTTCAGGGACGCCTGGCTGCAATACCCGCCGATTTTTGCGGCAAGCTGGCATAATATTAATCGCTGTAAAAAGTTGATATACTATCTCTCAACTCGCCGTCATGGAATTAGGCGCCGTCAATACGCAATGGACAGACGAACGGATCATCGATCTCGTACGCAAGCAAAGGAACGACCTCATCAAGGATTTTCTGGATGAACGTTACCTGAAAGAATATATAGACACCAAGTTCAGGGTTCATGGACTCTCAAACGTTGTGATCGAGCTCATCCGCAAAGACCTTAAGGAGCTGCTGATCTCACCCGTCAATATCAACCACTATGAGCCCCTGATCCGCCATATCCGCAGCACCGATAACCCCACCCTCACAGATACGGATGAGCAGCTCTTCTATAAAGAGGTGGAGTTCATATTGAAGCGGTATATGTACGAAAGGTGAGTAGTCCACGGTCCACGGCTGCACTGGCAGTCGAAAAGTGTTTTCAGCCAAGCTCAACATGCTAGAAACAAAAAAAACTCCGCAGCTTTCGCCGCAGAGCTTTCTTCATTAAACCTAACCTAACCCAATATTCTAAAAATCGAACGTCACGCCACCCAGCACCATGGAGGGTGTGGCGTCGCCGTCGAAATATTCAATTGATTTTTTACCCAGCAGGTTTTTGCCGGTGACAAAGATGCTCACTGCCTTTACCGGTACATACGATACCCTGGCATTGACGATGGCTTTGCCTTCGATGTGCTCTATGCCCCGCACGCCATCCTTGAACTCGATGTTCTGCCGGTGCAGAAAGGTCTGCTTCGAAAACCAGTAGGTGTTCACGTTGATGTTGAACTTCTGGCTGATGCTGTAATTGATGAACGCTCCGCCATAGGCTTTCGGCGTAAACTGATGCTCGGTTTCGGTGCCGATGCCGGAATTGAGGTTGTAGGTTGCCGGATCGAAGTTGTTAAGCGAGTTGGGTGCGGCCGCGCTGGTAGAGAAGTACGGCGCATAGTCTTCCAGTGTTGTTTTCTGCAGCGTGATGAACGGCTTCAGCTGGAGCTTGTCGATCACCACGTTTAGTGAAATGCTGGTTCCCAATTGAGCAACTTCAAAAGGAAGGTTCCCTACCTTGATGTCGGTCTGCGCCACAATGGGATAATTGGCCGGCGTCAGCTGGGTAGCGCCCTGGATAATGGCGGTGTAGTTCTTCGTGCGTGTATAATATCCCTCGATGTCAAGCGAGATGTTGCTTCTCAGCTTGCTGCGGAATCCCAGTTCGATCATGCCTGAATTCAGAAGCGCGAGGTCTTTGTTACCCGAAACAATGCTCACCGTCGATACGCCCGGCGTAGCGGTAGGCCGGATCGACCTGTAATCGATGAAGGTATCAAAGATGAAGGGTGACCGGTATGCTTTGGAATATACTACGCGGATCAGGTTTGCATCGTTCAGCTTATAGCTGGCAGCAGCCTGGTAAGAGGTAAATACCTTGTCGGGATACGTAAACTTGTCGAAACGGATACCGCCTGCCAGTCTCAGTTTTTCATTGAGCAGCAGGTAGTCCAGCCGCACACCGGCGCCCAGGGTCTCCATACTTTCTTTGCCGTTGATGGAACCCTTGTAGTTGGCGATGTCCCAGTACTTGCTGTCGTCATATACCGCGTCCCTGTACGTGATGCCCGGCTTGATCGAGAGCTTGTTCACCACAAACTCATATTCGATGTTGGCATCGATCACGCTGTACTCGTACCGTGATCCACCCAGGCCTTGCGCAGGCGCCTGTGTTGCATTGGTGTATGACAGTTGCGTGGTTACACCATAGGTAGTGGCACGAAGGTCTGCATAACGCGAGTTGGTAGAAGTTGTGCTCAGGTTGCTCACCGAGTTATCGAACATGATGCTCTGCACCTGTGAGTCCTGCCATCCGCCGGCGAGGTTCAGTTTTACTCTCTCAGACGGTGTATACTGAAGGAAGGAGTTCAAGCCATATTTGGCCATCGATCGTTCGGGATGCGGGTAACGCTCCGTAGGGTTGGAAGTTGAAAGCTCGTTCGGTGTGTTCACCCACTGGTTGGTGGCATAATCCATATAACGTGTTTCACTCCTGTCGCGATGCTGGTAGTTGCCGGAAACACCGAGGTTGAATTTGTCATTGAACCTGTACATGCCCGAGGCGTTGACGATGGAGGTATTGAGCGATCCCATCTGCGCGCTTCCGTTCACGTTCAATCCGTCTTTGCCGGCCTCGCGGGTGATGATGTTGATCACACCAGACACCGCGTTGGGTCCGTACAGCGTTGACGACGGTCCGCGCACAACTTCGATCCGCTCCACGTCATTGAGGTCGATGGGAAGTGTTTCCCAGAAGGTTCCGCCCTGCAGGTAGTTGTACACCGGCCTGTTGTTGATCATCACCAGCGTGGTGGTGTTGGTTGATGAGAGCGTCAGTGAGTTAGGCGGCACGTTGTCAAGGCCGCGCACGTGGATGTCATAGTTCCCGTTGGTCTGTTCACGAACAATAACGCCGGGTACCAGGCGCAACGCTTCCATGATGGAAGTAGCGCCTGCGTTTCTGATCTCCTCGCGTGTGATCACCGAGGCAGAGAGCGACGCATCGAAAAGGCTTTCCGATTTTTTGGATGCAGAAACAATTTCGATGTTCATTAATTCTTCAAGGGTGAGGTCATGGTAGTCAACAGAGTCCTGCTGTTGTCCCCACGCCACACTGGTGCTGGTTAAAAGCAAACAAATGATCCTGTAAAATTTGATTTTCATGTTCTCCCGGGCTTAAGCGGGCGCAACAGCCTCGACAAATAGGCTGACAAACGTTGCCGGCAGAACGCTTAATACAGGGGTCGAACGGTAGTAAATGCCGTTAAATGACGTAAAAAAGCGTGTTTAAACAGATTTCAATGGTTTGCATTCACGCCCGGGCGTGGCAAGGCCTGGAGCATTTTTTACTCAATTTGGGAAGGCGTTTTTTCTATCCGGGAAATTGATGTGTGGTATCCTTCTGATAATTACCATCTTAGATGAAGAGTCCATAGACCACGGTCGACGGTCCACGGACGCCCGGTGTATGTATCACGGCTAGGCTATGCTCGACAAGCTATAAGGCGCGATTTTTCGAAGTACGAATGGGGTAATCATACACATTCTGCCGTGGACAGTCGACTGTGGACTAATTCGCATATTCGTCAATCACCCGCTCCAGCTGACTCGCCTGCACTACGCCTGCCTGCAGCCACTTCAACTCTCCCTTTTTAAACAGCGCGAGCGTGGGTACGCCGCGGATCTGGAACAGGTTGGCCAGCGCGGGATTTTTGTCGATGTCGATCTTGATGATCCGGGCCTTCTCCCCCACTGAACCTTTCAACTGCTCCAGAATAGGTTTCATCATTTTACATGGGCCACACCACTCGGCATAGAAGTCGACCAGCGTTGGCTTCTCACTGTTCACCAGTTCTGAAAAAGACGCTTGGGCCATAAGCTCATCTGTTATTTGGTGTATCGAGGATAAAAATGGCTTGCCAGCTCTTGGGAAGGAGTAAAGGAGCAAGAAGTAAATAGTAAGGAGGGCGCGGAGAAGCTAAAGGCATATTTTTTTAAATGCTTAACATTTCCCAATACTGAAAAACTAAATAAAATACCTATGGCACAACTGAAAGATCTTAAAGTGGCTATTCTTACAGAGAATGGTTTTGAGCAGGTGGAGCTGACAAGTCCAAAGGAGGCGATGGAAAAAGCTGGTGTGACCGTACATATCGTATCGCCGCAGAAGAAGGAGGTGAAGGCGTGGGATGTGGACAAGTGGGGCATCACCTTGCCGGTGGATGTTACCCTGGACGAAGCGAATCCTGAAGACTATGACGGACTGATGCTGCCGGGCGGTGTATTGAATCCTGATAAGCTGAGAGCCAATACAAAGGCTGTGGATTTTGTAAAACACTTTCTGGAGTCAGGGAAGCCGTTGGCTGCCATTTGTCATGGCCCGCAAACCATGATAGAAACCGGGATGTTGAAAGACAGAGTCATGACCTCATACCCGTCGGTAAAAACCGATCTGATCAACGCCGGCGTAAACTGGGTTGATAAGGAAGTAGTGGTTGACCACGGCCTGGTGACGAGCCGCTCGCCAAAAGATCTCGGTCCCTTCAACAAAAAGCTGCTCGAAGAGCTGGCAGAGGGAATTCATGCGTAAGCTGATTAGTTTAAAGTTTAAGGTTTAAGATTTAAAGTTTAGGAAGGATGAGAAAGAAAGGGTTAGTGACAGGATTGCTGGTCATGGTCAGCGTGGTGGTGGTTAATGCGCAGCGCATTACGGTTGCTTCTGACAAGGCAGCGGACACAGACTTCAGCAAGTTCAAAACGTTTTACTGGACATCACAGGTGGACAACCAACTGGATGAAGGATATAATTTTTTAAATGATCTGATCCTGAAAGCTCAGGTCAGGGACGCCGTAAAAGCCGAACTAATGGGATTGGGATATAAGTTGAATCCCGATTCGCCTGATCTGCTGGTGAACTTCCGGGTGTTCGATAAACCGGTGCGGCTGAGGGGCACGGAAGGTTATGGCACCAGCTACTGGGGAAACGACCAGTACAGGTCGATCTCCGATACCACTTCCTATGCCGTGGAAGCCGGTACGTTGCTGATCTCGCTTGTTGACCGGAAAGAAGGTGCCATCGTCTGGCAGGGTTTCGCCTCGGGGCTGATCGATAACAACCAGTTCATCAAGGATGAAGGCAAGATCCGCGAAGCTGTTAACATGATCTTCGACGAATATGGCTTACGTGCAAAGGAATACTCACGAAAGTAACCGGTCTTGAAAATGAATGATTGATCAAACAGGGCTCGCTTCGATCCCTGTTTTTTTTTGCCGTCACCAGAAACAGTGACTGTCATGGGAGGCGCAGCTCGAATTCTTTCGCATCCGCTCACACAATTCTTTTTTATTTCACCGGCTGTATTCGTTACTTTAATGCTTTAAGCTAAACCTGAATATGAAGCATAGAATTGCAAGTATACTTCTGCTCGTTTTATTACTCCCGCTCGTAGCATTGACTCCCACAGGAGGCAGGATCCCGTCATATGCACAACATGGTATGGTGGTCTCTGCTTCCACCATCGCCTCTGAAGTGGGGCGCGATATCCTGAAGAAAGGTGGCAATGCCATCGACGCTGCTGTGGCTACAGCGTTTGCACTCGCCGTTACCTGGCCCGCTGCCGGCAACATCGGCGGTGGTGGATTTATTGTTTACCGCGATCACCAGGGCAAGGTAACTACTTTCGACTTCCGTGAAAAAGCACCGCTGGCTGCCAACGCCAAAATGTACCTGAATGAAAAAGGTGAGCTCATCGACGAGCTTAATCATACGGGATTGCTTTCCGTCGGTGTTCCCGGCACCGTTGCAGGACTTTATCAGGCGCACGCCAAGTATGGCAAGCTGCCGTGGGCAAAACTGGTTCAGCCTGCTGTGGAGCTTGCCGACAAAGGAATTCCCATCAGCTATGCGCTCAATCAACAGGCGAAGAACATGCGCAAAACGTGGGAGCAATTTCCTTCCACCATGGCCGTGATGTACAAAGGTGACAAGTCATACTATGAGCCGGGCGAAACCTGGAAGCAGCCTGAGCTTGCAAAAACCCTGAAACGTATCAAGAAAAACGGACGCGACGGATTTTATAAAGGTGAGACCGCCGAGAAGCTGGCGGCCTTCATGAAGGCTAACAACGGTATCATTACTACACAAGATCTGGAGCAATACCAGGCTGTTGAAAGAAAACCGGTGGAAGGTACGTATCGTAATGTTAAGGTCTTCACTATGCCGCCACCCAGCAGTGGTGGTACCGCGCTGGTAGAGATGCTCAACATTCTTGAAGGATACGACCTGAAAGCATTGGGTTACAAATCTGCAGACTATATCCATGTTTTGTCGGAGACGATGCGCCGCGCTTTTGCCGACCGCGCCGAGCACATGGGTGACCCCGATTTCAATCCCGATCTTCCCATCGCAAAACTAACGTCGAAGGAATATGCCGCCAGGCTGCGCAAGACCATCACCATGGACCTGGCCTCCGCCAGCGACTCTTCACGGTACGGTCAATTGTATGAAGGCACTTCAACCACCCATCTTTCGGTGGTAGATGAACAAGGTGGTGCAGTATCGCTGACCTATACGTTGGAACGCAGCTACGGATCACAAGTGGTGGCTGAAGGACTGGGCTTCTTCCTCAACGACGAGATGGGCGACTTCAACCCTGTTCCCGGTGTAACAAGGACCGACGGATTGATCGGCTCCGAACCCAACCAGATCAAACCGGGAAAACGCATGCTCTCCAGCATGACGCCCACCATACTGGAAAAAGATGGCAAGCTCTTCATGGTGATCGGCGCTCCCGGAGGCCGCACCATCATCAACACAGTGCTGCAGGTAATTCTCAACGTGGTCGACCACGACATGAACATCGCGCAAGCCATTGAAGCGCCGCGTATCCACCACCAGTGGTTACCCGACCGACTCAACTTCGAGCTTTACGGACTTTCTCCCGACACCCAGGAGAAGCTCAAGATAAAAGGACACAACATCAACGAGCTCAACCATAACATGCAGGGTAACGCCATGGGCATTATCGTGATCCCTCAAAGCGGATTACGTTCCGGCGCAGCCGACTCGCGCAGTGCCGATGGTGGTGTAGCAGGGTATTAATTAGACATGAGAGTTGAGATATGAGATTTGAGACCCGGTACCATCGCGATCAGGTGGTTCTATCTCACATCTCATATTTATTTCTGTTTCCACCAGAGGAAGGAAGCTGAGAGGCCCAGCTGGAAAGGATTCTGTTCCGGACCACGGTTGTGAGCCTGGGTGGCGTAAACCCTGGCTTGTGGCTCGATCAGTATACCGAACGTTTCCTGTTTGAATAACAGGCCAAAGCCGATCTGTGTAGCGATCAGGTAACGGTTATATTTCAACGGACGATGCTCTGGCGATTCTTCTCCTGCTCTTTCCATTTTCTCATGGATGAGAACTGAATTCACGATGCCCGCCGACGGAAAGATCTCCAGCTTGTCGTTGCTGACAATGCTGTAAGCCACAGTCACCGGGATATCAATAAAACCATTTTTATAGGTATAGGTGGGCCCTTCGATCAGGCTCGGATCGATCGGCTCTAAAAATCTGAATTTGCTGTAATCAAGATACTCGCGGAAATTCCGTGTAGCATAATTAAGCGCACCCGACACGGTCAACCGCGGTGACAGGTACTTCCTCACCGTAATACCAGATGAATAATTCAAGGTTCCCTGGAAGTCTGTAACGCCCAAATCATCGATCAGTGCATATGAATTCCAGTCGAGAGAGGCGTTGAATCCGAACATGAATGGTTTGTCCTGGGCATTTGCATGAAAGGCCATGAGCGCACAAAAGAGTCCAATGAAAGACTTTTTCATTTTGAAAGGGGTTAAAGCATTTTTAAGATAAATGATTTACCCCGAACCCGGGCTCTCATGTAGTATTTATGCAAAAAATGCAGCGCTCCTGGTCCAGAATCCCGTGCTCGACTAGTCCTTTTTATCTATTGAAGCTGGCTTGCACACCGAGGTACCACCTTCACAACGGGGTCTTGCTGTGGACCGTGGACTGTCGACCGTGGACTCTGCATTCACAGTGCCAGCGTCTCTTCCCAAACTTGCTTCAGCACGGGAACACCTTTCTCATTATTCTCCGCTCTTGTCTGCAGGATCTTCTCACCTGGAAAGCGTACCTTTTTTAAAGGAGGTTCAGGAACAGACTGATGGTAATCATCGATGATCTGGTGAATGAGCGCGGGTATGGTCTGATGATGGCTGAGCGCCGAAAGATTTACAGCAATGAACACCTGCGACAGGTTGCACTCCGCCGGAAGTTTGGTGATCTCGGAAACAGATAGCCCGCCCGATAAGATCGTCGCAAAAATATCCAGCAGCAGCGAAAGACCCGAGCCCTTCCAGTATCCAACGGGCAACGTTCTGCGCGACTTCATGATAGCCTCCGGATCGTCAGACAGTTTTCCGTTGCTGTCGTATCCACCGGCCACAGGCAAGCGCTCACCTTTCAGCTTGTACAGTTCCATGGAGCCATAGGAATATTGTGACATGGCCATGTCGAGCACAATCGCTTCCCCCTCGTGCGGCACCGCCATCACCAACGGGTTGTTGCCCAGCTTACCGTCAACGGCGCCCCATGCCGGCGTGTTGGCAATGGTATTGGTCCAGCCGATAAAAGCGAAGCCCGCTTTAGCCGCCTTCCAGCCATAAGCGCCACCCCTCATCCAGTGATTGGTGCGGGCCAGCGCCACGCATCCCATTCCGTGTTGTTGCGCCAGTGCCAGCGCCCGGTCTGTACACTGCAACGCATTGAGCACGCCCACACCCGATTGTCCGTCCCACTGCTCAACGCAGCCACTACTGCTCTTTCGAACAGACTCCATCCCCGGTTTAACATGCCCTTCCCTGACATATTGTATGAACTTCGGGAACCGGTTCACACTATGGGTGTAGATGCCATCCAGCGCATTGTCTGTAAAAAGCTGCGCAGTGGTCATGGCCTTCTCAGGAGAAAAGCCATACTTCTGCAGAATACGCTGATAGGTCGCGGTCATCTCGCGGGCACTGATCCTGACCATTTCAGGCGAAGAAGTAGAGTTCATGGACGTTCTTTTAAAGAACGAAGATAGTTTATTTTATCCCGAAAATTCTTTCGGTTGGTGGAACTAAGTTCCACCGTCAGGGATCGTGCTACGATCAAAGGAGAAAATTGCGCACGGAAGTAACTTCCGCGCGAGGGAGAGTTTCCAAGCCAGGACCCACTGGGGCGGAAGTTTCTTCCGCCCCTTCCCGAAGAGTCATTTTCGAAGACGCAACCTTGATACGGAAGTTACTTCCGTAACCCTCAGGCGCTATCAGAAAACAACCTTCCGCACCACCACCTGATCCTCGAGCTTCAGGCGGATGAAATAGATTCCTTTAGTCAGCGCCGATGTATCGACATCTTTCACAAAAGGTGCTGATTTGATCACTCCTTTATGAAGTGTGAAGAGCAGCTTGCCGTTCACATCGAGCAGGCTGATCTCGGCATGGCCACTTTTGTTTACGCTCACCTTCAGGGATGAGCCACTGGTTGAAGGTGTGGGATACACTTCCAGCAAAGGTTTTTCACTCCTCTCGTCGCCGAGCGATGTAACTACCTCGCCTTTGGAACCCTTCAGCTGCACGGAGGCTACTGACATTGCCGGAAGCGATACGCTGATTCCATTGCCATTTTTTTGCACAGTGGTTTTTTGTAACGCATTCACCTGATGGGACACAAACGTCTCAGTCGATGGCAGATTGGCCAGCTTCAATACACTAAAATCTCCATCTGCCAGCACAAAACCTTTCAGGTGCAGATTCACGGTCTTGGATATTGTTGCGCGGTTCACGAGCGCCACGGTAACGGAATCTCCTGCTGCATTGATGGTAGGATATGCGGACACAAGCTCTTCCTCCGATGACGTGGAGCCAACGTATTGAGTTTTGTTGTACCTGCTGAACAGGTGCAGCACTTCCCACATGGCCGGGTACCAGTGCCATGGCGAAAACACTTCCATATCGGGCTGCCGCATGAACTCACCCAGGGTTCCCGCGTACCACGCAGCGATAGCATTGGCGCCGACATCGGGAATGCCCACTTCAGTAACACCGAATGTCACACCATGCCCCGGCCCCATGTACTGCTCCAGCCATTCGCGGCATCGCTGAAGGATATATTCTTTGTTCTGATTGTTGTCCCAATTGCCATTCACATTCTTCACGCCGTTGGCTTCGGGGAAAACGTACTGCTTGTCGAAGAACACACGATGATACTGAACCACGTTGCTCACCACCGTGCTGGAAGGATAAAAATGAATATCGAGCACATCGAGCAGTCGCACACCGCTGGCCTGCTGTTCTTCGGCAACCCGTTTGATAAAAAATTTCAGCCATGCATACTTGACGCCATTCTCCGTAACAGGTCCGTTAGACCAGTTGTACCATTGCCACTCATTGGCTGTAACGGGGCCAACAAGCCTGATCGCAGGAAATGCAGCCCTGGCTTTTTTTGCCACAGCGAAGTACTGCTGCATAAAAGCTTCCGCCTCGGGCTGAGCAGGTAAAATGTCATCGTGGGTGCCTGACCAGATCTCGATCTCGTTGTCCATGTTCCAATAGCGCACCTTGCTCTTATCGAGACCGATGCCTCCCGTGCCGAACCAGTGATCCAGGATGTTCACTGTTGAGTCGGGAGTCCAGTTTTCGAGGTATTGCGTTGGGTCTCCTTCCTGCAGGGCCTTGCTGCCACCCGACGTTTGTGGTACGCCCCCACCGGCGAGGTTCTGGTTCACGCCATCCCACCACTTCGATTGATTGTAGCCCCAGTCGTTGAAATTGGCGGCAGAAGTGCGTGCTGCTTTTCCGGCAAGCTGGAACGACCACATTCCCTGCGCTGCCGGCAGGTGTTGCTGAAGCGAAGTGGCTGCGAAATCCCAGTCGTGTGGATAAACATTGTTGTACCAGTCGGGGTGGCTCGACAGCTTGCGGCGCCAATTGTATTTAGTACAATTGTTGCCACCGCTTTCGCGCAGGAATGTGACCCCGGCATCTTTCAGCTTCTGCCATTCTGCAGCGCTCAATGGCCTGGAAGGGTCGTCAGACAAGGAATTATTCCTTCCATACAGGTAAGGCGATACCGCATGTGCGGTCCCTGAAACATCTACCTCCACGGCTACCTGCGAAAACAGGGGTATCGAAATACACCACGCTGCAAAAAAATGTAAACTCCTGGCAATCATAATTTTAATTTTCACCTCGCGCAATCGTTTTAAACACTGAAATCTACAACGCTTTCAAAAAGGCGATGGTCATCAAATGTTTCCGATTGGGGGGTGAATGGTTATCGTTGCCGGTTACCCGGTTGCCAGGTTGCCTGTTCATGTGGTGTGTACACGAAGACCGGGTTATGGAACAAGGCTTCTCTCAAAACTGAAGGCAATCGTGACGCAAAATCTCAGCGTGAATCGAAGTTCAAAAAGTGTAGGCGTGCACACGCGAAACCGGCAACCTGCAACTGGCAACCGGTAACGGATCTAAATCTCCCCTTTCGAAGCCGTATACAGCTCATACCAGTCCTGGTGATCGAGCTGGATGTTGAAGGCATTGGCGATGTTGCGGATACGTTGCTCGTCTCTGGTGCCGATGAGGGGAAGCGCACCGAGCTTGATCAGCCAGGCTACGGCAACGGATTCAATATCAACATTGTATTTTGGACTGATTTCCTGGAGCTTTTTGCGTACACGCGACGCGGTGACGTCGTTGCCTGAAGCAATTCTGCCGCTGGCTACCGGGGCCGATACAAGCGGCCGCATGTATCGCTGCTTGATGTAATCGATCTGGCCATTGTCCAGCGCCGACGTATTGAGCAGGTTGAGCTCGAGGTGGTGTGTTACAATGGGTGTCTGCAGATACGAAGCCAGCAGCTGATGCTGGAACACCGAGAAATTGGCCACGCCGATGTTGTTGATCTTGCCTGATTTTTTCAGCTTCTCCAGCGCCATGGCAGTTTCTTCCAGGTTCGAGATCGGATCGAGGTGGTCGAGCAGAAAGATATCGATATAATCGGTATTCAGTTTTTTCAGCGAGCTCTCCACGCTCCGGGTGATGTGCGCAGCGGAAGTGTCATAGTGCTGTACGCGAACGTCGGGCTGACCCTGGTTCGGCATGCGCAGCCCGCACTTGGTGAACAACACCAGGTCTTCACGTTTGAAAGACCGTTTGCTGATCACTTTACCGAACAGCTCCTCGCATTGGGAGTTACCATAGATGTCTGCATGGTCGAAGGTATTGATGCCCAGCTCCATACACAGGTTAACGATCTTTTCCATCGTTGCCGAAGCGTTGTTTTCCGCTTCCCACCGGTAAAAGCCATACACCGCGGGAGAAACTTTCGGACCGGCATCGCTGAGATAGATCTTTTGCATCATGGGATTACTTCGTTAATTGCTTATCTGCAATTATCGGATTTAATCCTGTATAAAAAAAATCAGCGCAGACTGCCTCCGGCCCATTGCACCAATGGCAGCACCCACTCCCGGTAAGGCTTATAAATGAAACCATGGCCGTTGCCCATGCGCAGGCCGATCTCCGTGTATCCTGTCTTGCAAAGCTTGTCGCTGAGAAGCTTGTTGCACGAGCCTTTGGAATCGGAGGTTTCGTAGATGGAAAGGAAATTGCCGCACAGCGCAACGGAGTCTTTTAAAAAATAGTCCAGCGCATATTCGCTGCACAGCGCCAGGATGGCATAGCTGATGCGGCTGTTCTTCATACGGCGCGCCACGTCTATGGCGATATAGGCACCCTGCGATGCTCCTACAACAATGATATTCTCGGGTGACACTCCCCGGCTCATCAACGTATCGATCTGCTTCGAGACCTTGACGGCATAATCCAGATCTTCCGTGCCTTTGGGCCTTGCTTCGCTGATCACATGAAAGCCATGACTCCTTAACGTATCCAGGATCTTCAGGTATTCATAAGCACCGAACCGCGGGCTCACTGCATTGATACCCTGCTCCTGCACAATGCCACCATGCAGATAGAACAGATACTTCTGCGATGCGTCTGGTCTTTTGGGAGTAAACGCAGAAATGGTCGGTCCCTGGGCGGGAGCGATGAACGCGATGCAGAGTATGAATACGGATACGAGTTTCATTTCGAAATCTTGTACGTCATCGGTTGCCAGTTGCCGGTTCAGACTGGTGTGACATTCGAGTCTCGTCTATTTACAAAGTTTCAGTACCCGGTACTTGAAAGCTGAAACTCGCTCGAACCGGTAACTGGCAACTGGCAACCGGTAACTATTCGTATCTCAACGACTTCGTCGGATTCGTCCTCGCGGCTTTCAAGGTATGGACGGATACCGTGAGCAGCGCGATCGTGATCACCAGCAGGCTGGGGATGGCAAAGATCCACCACGACAGCGGGATGCGGTTTGCGAAAGCTTCGAGCCACGCGCTCATCACCCACCATGCCAGCGGAACCGCCACCGTGATGGCAGCCAGCATCAGCACCAGGTAATCGCGGCTGATCAGCGTCAGGATGCTGGTAATGGAGGCGCCGAGCACCTTGCGTACGCCGATCTCTTTGGTGCGTTGGATGGCAGTGAGCGAAGAAAGTCCGAACAAGCCGAGACAGGCAATGAAGATGGCAATGGTGGAAAATATGCCGAACACTTTTCCGAACTGCTGATCGGCCTGGTACTGCTTGTTGTAGTGATCGTCGAGGAAGAACGAAATAAAGGGATTGCCCGGGAACAGGGCTTTCCATTGCTCTTCAAAACGACTCATGGACTCCTTCACATTAGCCGTATTGAACCGGATGGAATAATATCCGCCAGGTGATGAGGAGTAACGGAAAACGAGCGGCTCATGTGATTTCTTCAGCGACTCCTGGTGGTAATTCTTCAATACACCTACGATGCGAAAGGTATCGCCCCAGAAAAAGATCTCGTCATTGATGGCATCCTCTGCTTTTTCAAAACCCATCTGGCGGCACGCAGCTTCGTTCAGCAGAACATTTTTATACTCGTTGGGTTCGTCTGAAAAACCTCTGCCGGCCAGAACGTTCAATCCGAACAAGGGAACAAAGTCATGATCCATCATGATCACGCGGTACTGGTTGGCTTCGTCTTCGCGCTGGCTGAGCCTGCGGATGCCTCCCGCGTTCCATCCTGGTTGTGCTCCGGGAATAGCCGATGAAGCGGTCATGTTCGCCACTTCAGGATACTGTTTGATCTTCTCTTTGAGAATGAGAAACTTCTTTTGATACGTTGAGTCAACAACGTTGGGGGAATAGACCACCAGCGTCTGGTCGAGGTTCACACCCAGGGCCTGCTCCTGCATGTAACGGATCTGGCGGTAAACCGTGAACGTACCCACGATCAATGTGATGGAGGCCACGAACTGTGTCACCACCATTCCCTTGCGGAACAGCACACCTTGGCCGGTATTCTTGAATCTTCCCTTCAGCACTTCCACAGGCTTGTATCCTGAAAGCACAAATGCCGGGTACAATCCTGAGAGCAGGGCACCGCCGGCGATCAGGAGGCCCATCCAGACCCAGAACATCTTTTGTTTGAAAAGCAGGTAGCCCAGCTCGCGGCCGGTAAGCTCGCTGAACCATGGCGTGAGCATGACAACAAACGCGATGGCCACAAACACCGCCACCGTGTTCAGCAGCAGTGACTCGAACAGGAACTGCTGCACCAGTTGTGTGCGGAAGCTGCCCATCACTTTCCTGACCCCTACCTCCCTGGCGCGCTCGATCGATTTTGCGGTGGAGAGGTTGATATAGTTGATCCAGGCGATCACCAGGATGAGCACTGCTACGATGGAGAGAAAGTAAGCTGACCGTCTGTCGCCATTCGGTTTGAACTCGCCCATAAAATCCGAATCCAGGTGGATGTCTGTGAGCGGCTGCAGATGAAAGACCATACCCGCGTTCCATTGCTTCAGGTTCTCACCTTCCCGTTTTTCGACATAAGCAGGTAACTTGGCTTCCAGTGCTTTGGCATCAGCGTTCTCGGTGAGCAGCAGGTAGGTAAAAAAGCCATCCCACTGCCATGAGGTAAGCCCCTGGGGATTCTGGTTGGCGATCCAGGTATCGAACGAGAAGAGCGCATCCACTTTCATGTGGGTGTTGGTAGGAAGGTCTTCGAATATGCCCGTCACTTCGTATTCTCTTCTGCCGTTGTCACGGATGGTTTTGCCCACCGGATTTTCAGCACCGAAATATTTTTTAGCCATCGATCTCGATAGCACAGCCTTGTTGGGTCCGCGGAGTGCCGAAGAATCACGTCCTTCTATCAGGGGAACCGTAAACACCTCGAAAAAATCTTCCGAAGCATAGTATACACCCTCTTCCTTGAAGAACACATCTCCGTACGACATCACCGTATTCCTTTTGTACATGCGCACAATCTTCTCAACCTCGGGGAAATTTGCTTTGAGGTCAGGACCGATGCCCAGGCATCCGGCGGCCCACCGCGTTTCTATCTCGCCTTTGTTATAACGGTCCAGCTGTACCCTGAAAATGCGGTCCTTCTTTTCATGATAGTCGTCATAGCTGAACTCATGGAGCACAAACTGGGTGATGAGCATGCAAGCCATCATGCCAATGGCGAGTCCTGAAATATTGATCGCCGTAAACGCCTTGTTCCGCGAAATGTAACGGAATACTGAGGTAAGATAGTTCTTGATCATAGATGGAAGTATGGTGATAAGTAGTACTTGGGATCAGGTGAATGGTTACAGTTTAAAGTTTAAAGTTTAAAGTTTAAAGTTTTAGGTTCAGTCCAAGGTCGACAATTCCATTCGGAGACCGTCATCCAGAGCGGTGAAAGAGCGATGGTTTTGTGCGAGCGAAGGATCCCCCGGAACCTTACTGCGAATTTAATTCGAGCGTACGCCTTGCCGTGACCACTCCGTCATCAGGGGATTCTTCACTCCCTCAGCCTGGCCCACATGCATCGTTCAGAATGACGGTTCACGGCGTCCCTCCTTACTCCTTTTTACTCATTCTTAAGTGTCTCCGCGGGATTCAGTTTCGAAGCCCGCACGGTGAAATAGCTCAGGGTGATCCACGAAATGACTACCAGCGCAAGGCCAGCGATCAGAAATACCAGGGGGCTGATGCTAACCTGGTAGCTGAAATTATCCAGCCAACGGTCCATCGTCCACCAGGCAAAAGGTGTGGCCACAACAACGGCGATCACGATCAGCCTCGTAAAGTTGCCCAGCAGCAGCACCAGCAGGTTGAGCGCTGTAGCGCCCAGCACCTTGCGCACACTCACTTCTTTTACCCTGTGCTGGAACGTGAGCATAGACATGCCGAACAATCCGATGCATGCAATAAAGATGGCGATGACCGAAAATGCAGCCATGATGTTTCCGGTTCTGATCTCGGAAGCATATTGCCTGTTGAGGTGATCTTCCAGGAACGAGAACTCGAAAGCAAACATCGGCTCGTATTGGCGGTAAGCTTTTTCAACGGCGGCCAGCTTCGCATCGAGGTCTTGCAGGCTGGTTCGGATCACCACAAAGTTGAAATTCTTTCGGCCGAGTGACAGCAGCAATGGCCGGATCGGCTCATGGAGTGACTGAAAATGGAAGTCCTGCACAATGCCGATAATGGTACCCCTGCTGACATGTCCGTCGCGGTCCCAGACCAGCTCTCTGCCGAGGGGCGAACCTTCAGGGTAAAGCTGACGTGCTGCCGTCTCGTTGAGAACGAAAGCACCCGACTTGTCAGAAGGATTTTCGCGCAGGAAGAAACGCCCTTGTGCAAGTTTTATATCAAGTGCCTGAAGAAAATCGTAGTCGACATATGCCTCAGATACATCGATGTCATCCTCCGGCCTGTCTACCGCCGAGATGCTGTTCTGGTTGAACTGCATGCCGGGAATGTTGGTAGTTCCGGAGACCGCTGAAACTCCGTTGATCTTCAGCAGCTCGGTCTGCAGCGTCTGAAAGTCACCGGTGTTGTTCTCATTCTTCAGCGGGATGACGATCGCTTCCTCCTTCCCGAATCCAAGATTCTTGTTCCGGAGAAATTCGAGCTGGTTAAAAATGATCACGGCAGACGAGATCAGCACCATGGAAATGGAGAATTGGAACACAACCAGGGTCTTTCTCATGCCGGCGCCCGCGGGACTCTGCGCCTGTCTGCCTTTCAGCACCAGTGAAGGTCTGATTCCGGATAAATAAAGGGCAGGATAAACTCCCGCCACTATACCGATGCCAGTGCCCAAAGCTACAAGCACGATGAGATGCTTTCCGTATTGAAGTTGAAAAGATAATCCCGTAGTGTGGTTGAAGAATGGAAGCGACACCTCAATGAATAACACAGACACAGCGATGGCGATCAGCGCCAGCACAACCGATTCGGCGAGGAACTGCACGGAGAGCTGTCCCTTGTATGCACCCAGTGTCTTGCGCACACCGATCTCTTTTGCACGTTCGGCCGACCTTGCTGTGCTCAGGTTCATAAAGTTGACGCACGCAATCACCAGTGTGAGCAGCGCAGCGATGGCCAGAATGTAGACATACTCGATATTTCCGTTTGGTTCAAGCTCCCACCTGAGCCGGGAGTGCAGGTGTATGTCAGTAACAGGCTGCAGCTTGAAGCCGAGGTTGTTGGTGGCATAGTACCGGAGGGATTCTTCCGACCAGTCGATATATTTTTTACTCCACGCCATCAGCCGGGCCTCGAGCGCTTTGGCGTCGGTGCCTGGCCTGAGCTTCAGGTAATTAAAATGACCGAAATCGGCCCACGAATAATATTCGTTATCCTCGTCGAGCGACTTCTCCCGGAGGTATGATACGAGGAAGTCGAAATGGAAATGAGCGTTTTCAGGAACATCCTTAAAGACACCCACTACTTCCACCATGTATGTATCCGAATCCACCATCAGTTGCTTGCCCATGGGGTCTTCATCACCGAAATATTTTTTAGCCATCGATTCGGAGATCAGCAGCCCGTTGATCGACTTGAGGGCGGTTTTCGCATCGCCCCTGACGAGTGGAAAATCAAATACATCGAAGAACGTGGTGTCAACGGCCAGGATATTGCGCTCATCGTAACGTTCTGCCCGTTGTGGATTCCGGAAGGCATGCGTTGCACGGGTAAGGCCAGCTGCCCACAGCGGTGTAAGGCTCACCGCGCTCTCTACTTCGGGAAAATCGCTTACCAGCGCCTGCGCCATCGGGTGTGGTGTGCGGGTCTGTGGATTGTTATTGACCCACGCGATGCGGTACAGGTTTTCCGCGCCCGCGTGAAACCGGTCATAGCTCAGCTCATGCCGTATATAAAGCGTGATCAGGAACACACTGGCAATACCCAGCGAAAGTCCCAGGACGTTGATTGCCGTATGCAGCTTGCTCTTGAGCAGGTTGCGGACAGCGATGTTGAGATAGTTCAGTAGCATGGAATCAGTATGGGTTTTTTATTATAAGTTCAGTTCACGAAGTGGTTGCGGTTCCGTCCACAGTCGACGGCAGCAGACTCGACAAAACCCTTTGAGAGTTTTTCATGAGGTGGCATCCTAGGTTGACTTGCGTGCCACCTGAATAGCTCTCAAAGGGTTGATCGCCGGCTGTGGACTGTCGACTGTGGACCGTGGACTACTCATACCGCAACGACTTCACCGGATCAGCCATCGCGGCTTTTACCGTCTGGAAGCTGATGGTGATCAGCGTGATGGTGACAGCGATGAACAGGGTGACAGCGAATACCAGCGGGTCAACGTCTACCCTGTTGGCAAAATGCTGCAGCCACTGATCGGCGAAATACCAGGCCAGCGGAAAAGCGATCACGTTCGCTACCACCACCAAAATGAGAAACTCCTTCGAGAGCAGGGAGGTGATGTGTAATACATCAGCACCCAAAACTTTCCGCACACCGATCTCTTTGGTGCGCGATGACACCATGAACGACACCAGTCCCAGCAAACCGATCACTGCGATCACGATGGTAATGGTGGCAAAGAGCCCGAATACACGCGCAAGCCTTTGTTCGGACTGATATTGCCTTTCGAAATCCTGGTCAAGAAAAAAATAGTTGAAGTCGTTGCCCGGGAAATGTTTTTGCCAGAGGTCGCTCACCTGCGAAATGAGCTGCTGCGTGTTGGCCGCCTTATAACGAACAGCATACAGGTAGCTGTTCCGTGGCGCATAGTCCATGGCCATGGGGCCGATCTTCTGCTGCAGTCCCAGCTGGTGATAATCTTTCACCACGCCGATCACCTCTCCTTCCGGATAGCCCGAGGGTGATGTGATCTTTTTACCGATCGCCTCTTCAGGTGAAGCCCAGCCGAACATCGATACGGCAGTCTCGTTCAGCACCAGTCCGTCTTTGAGCTCCGCTTCACGTTGCGCGTCGAAGCCACGTCCGGCTACAAGCTGCAGGCCCAGGGTTTTCATATAATGATCGTCAATGGCCATGTACTCCACGCTGACGGCTTCTTCCCCGGAGCGCCCTTCAGGGTACGCCACCTGCCCTACCCAGCCGGGGTTGCCTGGCACCGAGTTGGTGAAGGTAACATCCTCCACGACGGCGAGCGACTTGAGCTGTTCCTCGAACGTTTCCCGGCTCTCGGGGTTCGCTGCTTTTGCACGCGCGGCATTCACCACAAAGATCTCATCCTTGGCAAAACCAAGCTCCTGTTGTTGCATGTAGCTGAGCTGGTCCAGTACGATCAGTGTGCCCAGCACCAGACTCACCGAAATCACAAACTGGAAGATCACGAGTACCCTGCGGAGCTGCCCACCGCGGGCACTTGCCTGCATTTTTCCTTTCAATACTTCGGCAGGGCGCATGCCTGACATCACCAGCGCGGGATAATAACCCGAAAGAAGCGTTACCACCAGGATCAGCCCAACAATACCCAGCGCTACGGAAGGTTGCATCAGCGACGTCACTACATAATTCTTGGCCAGCAGCTGATTGAACAACGGCAGCAGCAAGCCGGCGAAAGCGATGGCAATGATCAGCGCCATCAGCGTAAGCACAAACGACTCGCTGAGGAACTGCCTGATCAGGCTCTCGCGCGTTGAGCCTACCACCTTGCGCAACCCCACCTCCTTGGCACGGTATACCGAACGGGCTGTGGTCAGGTTGATGAAATTGATGCAGGCCAGCAGGATCACGAACACGGCAATGCCCGAGACCAGGTAAACCCTGTCTATACTTCCCAGGGGGCCGAGGCCATTCGACGCAGCGGTAAGGTAAAGCTTGTTCAGCGGCATGAACACAACATTGGCACGCACGCCCCAATCTCTGAGCATGCCCGCGGCACGTTCTGTATAGATGCCTTTCGCTTTCTCTTTAAAGGCTTCCGCATCAGTGCCCTCTTTCAGCAATACATAATTGCGCATGTTGATGTTTCCCCACCCATCTTCATAATTGAATTGAGGAACCAATACGTTGGTGAACGTGGAAAACGAAATGAGCATGTCGATCTGAATATGTGAGTTCGATGGCAGGTTCTCCATCACCCCGGTAACCACAAACTGCATGGTATCGCCCAGCACCAGCGTTTTGTTCAGCGCATCCTCGCCCTTGAAATATTTCTTCTCCATGTTCTCGGTGATCACGATGGAATAAGGCTCGTTCAATGCTTTTTGTGCATTGCCCCGCTTCAGGGGGAAAGTGAAAATATCAAAGAACTCAGGGCTGGCGAAGTGGATCTGTTCCCGGATCCTTCTTCCTTCATAACTTACCAGCAAAGATGTTGCACGCTGCGTGTAAAGCACGGCCTCCACTTCCGGATAATCTTTTCGTAACACGTTGCCCACACCCCAGGCGTTGGTCTCCATCCCTCCCGGGCCGCTCCCGGCATCGCTGCTGATGAATTGCGATTCAACCCTGTAGATGCGGTCACTTTTGCTGTGAAAATCATCGTACGACAGCTCGTCCATCACATACAGCATGATCATAATGCCAGCCGTAAGCCCCAACGCAAGCCCTATCAGGTTTATAGATGCGTATCCCTTGAATTTCAGCAGTGAACGGATAGCGATTTTGATGTAGTTTGAAATCATATTAGTATTTGAAATTCTTGTTCTCTTTAAAGTCCATGGTCCATAGTCGATGGTCCATGGCATACTTGTGCTGTCTCAACGCACCGTGCATGGATCATAGCGCTGCCCGGCCATGGTCTACAGACAGTGGACCGTGGACTATTCATATCTCAGCGCTTTCACCGGGTTTCTCACCGCGGCAGCCACGGTATGGAAACTGATCACCCCCAGGGTAATGATAAAGATCATCAATCCCGTAAGGGCAAACACCCACCATTGAATCTCCATGTGGTAAGCAAAGTTCTGCAGCCACTGATGCATGACATACCACGTTAACGGCACCGCCACAATAAAGCCAATGGCCACAAGCCTGAAGAATTGTGATGACACCATGGCGATGATGCCCGAAACCGTGGCACCCAGCACTTTCCGGATACCGATCTCTTTGGTCCTGCTTTCTACAGTGTACGCCGAAAGTCCGAGCAATCCCATGCAGGCAATGACAATGGCCAGCAACGAAAAGAAGCTGAACACTTTGCCCATATTGTCTTCAGACTTGTAAAGTATATTTAATCTTTCATCCAGGAACTCATATGAAAACAGTGCATCCGGTGCTACGCGATCGACGGTTGCCTTCATGTACGCAATCGATTCTTCCGTAGTGCCGGCGCGCAGCTTCACCGTAAGCAGTCCGGTCCATTCGGGTTTATACTCCAGCACCAGAGGCTCGATCACATTATGAAGCGAAGCAAAGTGATAATCTTTCACCACGCCGACAACATATCCCGGGCGATTCATGGTCACGTTGTTCACGCGTTGTCCTACAGGGTTGGTGAGACCCAGCACCTTCACGGCATTTTCGTTCAGGATATACGAAGACGAGTCGTTGAACTCCGTAGAGAAATTGCGTCCTGCCGCCAGCTTGATGTTCATCGCGTCGAGGTAGTCTTCATCGATCCGCATCACACGTACCGACGAAATGTCGTTCCGTTCCTGCTCTTTTCCTTCAGGCACAACACTCTCAACACTTAAATTATCGCCGATCATGTTTCCCGTTCTTCCCACCGCCAGGATGCCGGCGCTCTTCAGCAGCTCATTCTTTACAACAGTCCTTTCAGCAAAGGTTGAGCCGTTGAGCCTGACATTGATCACCTGGTCTTTGTCAAAGCCGAGGTCCTTGTTCTTCATCAGGTCCATTTGCTGTTGTACCAGTACGGTAGCCGCGATCAGGGAAGTGGATACAATGAACTGGAATACCACCAACCCCGAACGTACCCGGCTTGACATCGAGTTCGGAAGCTTGTCGTCTTTCAGGAATGAGCCGGCCCTGAAACGGGCGATAAAAAACGCGGGGTACACGCCCGACACGATCACAATGAACAAAAGGATACTGCCGATCACCACGAGGTTTTTCTTCTCAAAGATCTGCCATTCGCTCAGCGACTTTCCTGACAGTGTGTTGTAAAACGGAAGCAGTACCTGGTAAAAGATGATCGCCAGCACCAGCGCCACCATGGTCAGCAACAGTACTTCAGTGAAGAACTGCGCCATAAGCTGTCGCGGCTTCGCACCCATGATCTTGCGCATGCCAACCTCTTTCATACGTTTGATAGCCTGGGTGGTGAAGAGGCTGGTGAAATTGGCGCAGGCTATAACAAGGATCAGGATCTCCACCGCGATGAAAATATAGATGTAAAGGATGCTGCTGTTGGCGCCCATCTCCTGTTCGAGGTTCGAGCGGAGGTGAATGTCTGCCAGCGGCGTGAATTTCAGTACCTGGTTGGCCACCATTTGGTCGAGGTTGTCGTAGCCCTCATAAAATTTTCTGATGAACTGCGGCCACAGGTCGAGCACAGCCTTGTGGTCAGCTTCGTTCCTGAACTTCACATACGTGTACGTCACCATCCAGCCACGGTTGTTGACCCAGTCCGGAGAAACTTCTTTGTAGAACGTAGGCATGGACATGAGATAGTCGAACCGGATGTGAGAGTTCACGGGAGGATCCTGAATCACTGCAATCACGGGAAACTCCGAACGGTTATCGAACTTGAGGGTCTTTCCAACAGCACTTTGGTCGCCAAAATATCGCCTGGCCATACTTTCAGTGATCACTACTGTATTGACACCTCGGAGGGCCTGCTTGCGGTCACCATCCACGATCCGGTAGCTGAAAACATCGAACACCGTGGAGTCGGCAAAGTAACCGTGCGCTTCACCGGGATTGTTTTCGTCTGTGTTGACAACGTGTGTGCCATGCGCGGCAAACCGGGTGATGGCCTGGATCTGCGGAAGGGTTGCAGACATCTCCAGCGCCATCGGGGGAGAGCTCTTCGCCCAGCCATCTTCATGCACGCGGTAGATCTTTTCGTAATCGTCGAAATCCTTTTCATAGCTCAGCTCCTCGCGGATGTGCAGTGCTATCACAAGACCGCAGGCGATGCCCGTGGCAAGGCCCGCCGCATTCAGCAGGTTGTATACTTTTTGCCGGAGAATGTTCCGGAAAGCTACACGAAGATGGTTTTTGAACATGGTTGGCGAAGTTTAAGTATGGTCAAAACGTTCTGTGTAATTGTTTGCCGGTTGCCAGTTGCCGGTTCCCGGTTGGGATCGTGTTCGTATCATTTGCGAGCTTCGTACACTCGAGTCGTTAATCAGTTTGGTTGATAACACCGAACGAAACTGGCAACTGGTAACCGGCAACTGGCAACTATTCATACCGCAATGATTTCACCGGATTCGCCATTGCAGCCGTGAGCGATTGATAACTGACGGTGATCAAAGCTATCAGCGTTGTAAGCAGCGCCGCGATCACAAAAACCGAAACGCCGATGTCGATCCTGAACACAAATGCATTCAGCCACCAGCGGTCCATCACCAGCCAGATGAGGGGGATGGCGATCAGGTTGGCGATGAGCACAAGCTTCAGGAAATCTTTCGAGAGCAGCAGGAAAATATTGGGCACCGATGAGCCCATTACTTTGCGGATGCCGATCTCTTTGGTGCGTTGCACGGCCGTGAAAGAGGCCAGCCCGAACAAGCCCAGGCATGCCACGAAAATAGCCAGCCCCGCAAAAAAGCCGAACACACTTCCGAACTGTCTTTCGTTCTTATACTGGCGGTTGAAGAAAGTATCGAGGAAGAAATAATCGAACGGGTTGTTGGGGAACACCGCGGCGTACTTCTCTTTCAGGAACGCCATGGTCTGCGGCAGGTTCCTGGTATTGAGCTTCACGCAGAAATAACTTCGCGCATCGCTTTGCAGCCGGAATGCCGTTGGCCGGAAATCCTGCTTCAGTCCTTCCTGGTGATAATTCTCCACCACACCCACAACGTTCAGGGTATCGCGTCCGATCTGTATCTGCTGGCCCACAGCCTGCTCGGGAGACTTGAGGTTGAAGATCTCCACCGCCTTACGGTTGACGATCACGCTCTTGTTGTCGCCCGTGAATTCTTTTGAATATCCGCGTCCCGCCAGGAACTCATTGCCGAAGGTGGCAAAGAATTCGTGGTCGATGCCGATCAGGTACATCATGTTCCGCTGTGAATCATCGTCACCCACACGTTTTGCACCGTTGGTCCAGAAGACGAGGTTACCGGGAACCTCGGTGGTTGCTGTAAAGTTTTTGATATCGGGATGGTTCTCGAGGGAATTGCGGTAGCCCTGCAGGTAATTGCCGTAAAGTGAATCGATGGCGAGGAAACCCGGGGCATTGATCACCAGGGTTTGATCGATGTCGATACCGAGGTCGCGATTCTGCATGAACTGCAGCTGGCGGTACACAATGATGGTGCCGGTGATCAACAAAACCGATGCGGCAAACTGCCCTACCACCAGCGCCTTGCGTAAGAACATTCCTTCACGCGAACCCTTCATGGCACCCTTCAGCACTTTGGCAGGCTGATAAGATGACAGTACAAATGCGGGATAAAGTCCAGACAGGAAAGACCCGATCATGAACAGAACTGCCAACGAAAGCCAGAGGTTGCTGTCGTAAAAGATGCTGTGGCTAAGATGTTTGTCTGCCATCTCGTTGAAGAGCGGGATGGCCGCGTAGACCATCGCCAGTCCGAAAGCGGCCGCGGCAAAGTTGATCACCACCGCTTCAGCGATGAACTGCCAGATCAGTTGTCCCTTGTGGGCGCCGATCGATTTGCGGATGCCCACTTCCTTGGCGCGTTCAATAGCGCGCGCGGTAGCCAGGTTGATATAGTTCACCCAGGCGATCACCAGGATGAACAGCGCGATCACCATGAGAAAGTAAACCGCATCGCCGTTGCCATTGACGCTCGCCTCCTGGATGAGGTCTGAATATAAATGAATGTCTTCGAGGGGCTGCAGCACAAATTTGGTGCGCTCACTTTCTTTCTCTCCGTTGCCATACTTGTCGATAAAAGCAGGAAACTTTGCCTCGAGTGCCTGGGGGTCGGCGCCCGGTTTTAATAAAACGTAATTATAGAAATCATACCATCCCCAGGCTTCGTCAAACTGTTTGCCCCAGAGCGTAACCAACGTGGGATAAGAGAACAGGAATGTGAACTTCAGGTGTGAGTTTGCCGGCGACTCCATGATACCGGTGATCTCGTATTCCTCGCGGTCGCCGAACTTGACACGTTTGCCGATGGGATTCGCCTCTCCGAAATATTTGCGCGCCGTCTCTTTTTCTACAATGGCGGTGTTCGGTTCATTGAGCCGCGCTGTTCCTTCGATGAGAGGATATGAAAAAATGGAAAAGAAATTCTGCTCGGCCTGGAAGAGGTTGTCTTCCTTGATGGCAACATCCTCATACCGCACCACGCCTCCGCCATAACGCAGGTAAAGCCTGGTAGCATCCTCCACTTCGGGGAAGTCGGCCTTGAGCATGGGTGCCACTTTCGGGAACGCCGTAGCGCACTTGAAGATCTGCTCACCACCGCGGTAGGCATCGAACCTCACCCGGTGGATCCGCGCTGCATTCTTATGAAAATCATCAAAGCTCAATTCATCCTTCACGTACTGGAGAATGAGGATACTGGCGGCCAGCCCGATGGAAAGGCCCAGCACATTGAGTATCGAAAAACCTTTCCTCCTGGAAATGTTCCTGAAAGTGGTGATGAGGTAGTTCTTAAACATAGGCATTCACGCGTTTGAAGGGACGAGAGATTCGGGTTTACGACGAACCGGACAGCCGATTACAATGACAGTGCCACGAAAAAATACGTGCAATTGACCGTAAAATCCCTCAGAATCTGCGTGAAAAGGGCATTCGTATGTACCTGAATGAACATCAACGTCCGCGTGCGAACAGTTAAAAAGAACCAGAAGTAGAATTCTAACCTTTGATTACTTCATTATAAGGTTCGATTACTTCATTCAAAGGTTTGATCATTCCATTCAAAGGTTCGATTGCTCCATTCAAGGGTTCGATTACTTCATTCAAAGGTTTGATCATCCCATTCAAAGGTTCGATTGCTCCATTCAAGGGTTTGATTACTTCGATCAAAGGTTCGATCGCTTCATTCTAACCTTTGATTACGCCAATCAAAGGTTAGCCTGCACAATTCTAACCTTTGATAGACGTGCCAAAAAAGCCTTTGGGCCTTGTGGGCGGTTTGCCAATTTCAAGTTAAAACAGCTCTTTAGCGATGCGGTAGATCGGATCGGATTTACCCATGGAGTAGAAGTGCAGCGTAGGCACCCCCCGTTTGATCAGCTCTTTGGATTGCTGGATGGTCCACTCGATGCCGACCTCTTTCACTGCGGCATTGTCCTTACAATTTTCCACGGCTTCCGAAAGCTCTTCCGGAATATCGATGTGGAAGGTTTTTGGCAGGATGGTGTTCTGGGCTTTGGCTGTAACGGGTTTGATGCCCGGAATGATCGGTACATTGATGCCCGCTTCACGGCATTTGTCCACGAACTCGAAGTATCGCTCGTTGTTGAAGAACATCTGCGTCACAATGTATTCGGCGCCAAGGTCAACTTTCAGCTTGAGGTATTTCAGGTCGTTCTTCAGGTTAGGCGCTGAGAAGTGTTTTTCAGGATAGCCGGCAACGCCCACACAAAAATTAGTGGGTGTGGCGCTCTGCATGTCTTCATCCAGGTAGAGTCCCTTGTTCATGCTCACCACCTGCTGCAACAGGTCCGAAGCGTAACGGTGGCCATCGGGCTCCGGCACAAACCTCGATTCGCTCTTGATCGCATCCCCCTGCAATACCAGCACATTATCGATGCCCAGGAAGTGAAGATCGATCAGCGCATTCTCCGTTTCTTCCCTCGTAAATCCGCCGCAGATGATATGGGGAACGGTGTCGACCTTGTATTTATTCTGGATGGCCGCGCAGATGCCTACGGTGCCGGGACGTTTGCGTGTAGACCGCTTTTCCAGCAACCCGTTCTCTTTCTTCTTGTACACATACTCCTCACGATGGTAGGTCACATCAATGAAGGGCGGTTTGAACTCCATGAGGGGATCGATGTTGTCAAAAAGCACTTTGATGTTCTCACCCTTCAGCGGGGGAAGGATCTCGATGGTGAATAATGTCTTTCCGTTGGCGTTCTTTAAATGCTCTGTAACTTTCATTTGCCGTTTCGCTTAGTTGGGTCTTTTACAGGGATGACATCCTTTTGAAGGATGTCATCCCTTTGTGGTTTAAATATCGTAAGATAAGTTCGGCGCCAGCCATCGTTCTATCGCTTCAACGCTCATACCTTTGCGCTTCGCATAATCTGTCACCTGGTCTTTCTCGATCTTGCCGAGGCCGAAGTATTTCGACTCGGGATGAGAAAAGTAAAAACCACTCACCGCCGCGCCGGGATACATGGCGTAAGACTCTGTTAAGGTAATGCCTACCTTATCAGCTTCCAGCAGCTCGAACAACAATTTCTTCTCTGTATGGTCAGGGCAGGCCGGGTAGCCGGGCGCAGGACGAATACCTTTGTACTCCTCATCGATCAGTTGCTCATTGGTAAGCCCTTCATCTTTCGCATATCCCCAAAGCTCTTTGCGCACCTTCTCATGCAGGCACTCTGCAAAGGCCTCGGCCAGGCGGTCTGCCAGTGCTTTGGCCATGATGTCTGAATAATCGTCGTGGTTCGCTTTGTGTTTTTCGATGAGCTTCTCAAGTCCCAGTCCGGCGGTGACAGCGAACATTCCGAAGTAATCTTTTCCTTTTTCGGGCGAGATGAAGTCGGCCAGTGAAAAGTTGGGCAGGTTCTGTGCCTTCTTATTCTGCTGGCGCAGGAAGTGGAAAGTGGCAAACGCTTCCTTGTCATCTTCTTTCCTGAACAAATTCACATCGTCTCCGTCGCTGGCGGCCGGGTAGAAAGCAACAACACCATTGGCCTGCAGACTCTTGTTCTTCACAATGTCATCCAGCATGCGGTTGGCGTCGTCGAAAAGTTTTTTCGCCTCCGTACCTACTACCGGGTCTTTCAGGATGCCGGGGTAACGGCCTGCCAGCATCCAGGTCTGGAAGAACGGTGTCCAGTCGATGTATTTCCGGATCTCCTCCAACGGATAGCTTACAAACTCTTTGCGGCCCACAAAAGCGGGTTTCGTAAAACGGGTGCTGCTCCAGTCGATCTTGGTCCGGTTGCCTCGCGCTTCACTCAGCGTAATATAACTCTTGGTCTGCTGGCGGCCGGCGTGATCGATCCGCATCTTATCGTACTCTTCCTTCACTTTGCGTTTGAAGGCATCGCGGGTCTGGGGGTTGATGAGCTCGCTGGCTACGGGCACCGAACGCGAGGCATCCAATACGTGCACCACGGGGCCATCATAGGCGGGGTCTATCTTCACCGCGGTATGAATGCGCGAGGTTGTAGCACCGCCGATCAGCAGTGGCAGCCCGAGCTTCTCGCGTTGCATCTCTTTGGCTACATGCACCATCTCATCGAGCGAAGGAGTGATCAGTCCGCTAAGACCTACCACGTCTACTTTTTCACGTTTAGCCGCTTCGATGATCTTCTCGGTAGGCACCATTACCCCGAGGTCTACAATATCGTAGTTGTTGCAGGCCAGCACCACGCCAACAATGTTCTTGCCGATGTCGTGCACATCGCCTTTAACAGTGGCCAGCAATATCTTGGCGGCAGCCTTGCCGACGCTTCCGTTTTTCTTCTTCTCTTCTTCGAGGTACGGGGTCAGGTACGCTACGGATTTTTTCATCACACGCGCGCTCTTCACAACCTGTGGCAAAAACATCTTGCCGGCGCCGAACAGATCGCCCACCACATTCATGCCGGCCATCAGCGGTCCTTCGATCACGTTGAGTGGCCTGCCGTATTTCTGGCGCGCTTCTTCGGTATCCTGGTC
>NZ_JAHESF010000119.1 GCF_018598225.1 Chryseosolibacter histidinae
GTATCAGTAAACTCTACATAAGTCTCATCAATCATTAAAAATGAGTCTGTATTTTTTAAAATTTCTCTCACTTCTACTTTAGTAAATGCAAATCCAGTTGGATTACTAGGATTACAGATTACTACCAAATCATAATCTTTAGCATTGATAGTTTTTATAAGATTTTCTAAATTTATATGAAAATTATCTTCTTCTTTTGCAAAGTATTTTTCTATAGAACAATTAATTTTAGAT
>NZ_JAHESF010000120.1 GCF_018598225.1 Chryseosolibacter histidinae
ACATTCAATTTCGAGCGTCTCGATATATTATGGGACTCAATCAGACATCCGAGTAAAAAGTTATTGTCGTTTGAATTGGCTCATAGGTTCAACATTCAATTTCGAGCGTCTCGATATATTACGGGACTCAATCAGACATCCGAGTAAAAAGTTATTGTCGTTTGAATTAGCTCAGAGCTTCAACATTCAATTTCGAGCGTCTCGATATATTACGTCACTCAATCGGAAATC
>NZ_JAHESF010000121.1 GCF_018598225.1 Chryseosolibacter histidinae
CTTCATCGCTCAGATCGTGCCCCTTGCGATGCACGAGATCGACTGCCGTCATGATCATGCCCGGTGTACAGAAGCCGCACTGCAATCCGTGATGCTCGCGGAAGGCCTCCTGCAGCGGATGCAACGGAGCGCCGTCGGCGGCGAGACCTTCGATGGTTTTGACCTCGTGCCCGTCCGCCATCACCGCCAGCGTGGTGCACGACTTCACGGCCTTGCCGTCGAGGTGGAC
>NZ_JAHESF010000122.1 GCF_018598225.1 Chryseosolibacter histidinae
GTGGTGCCGGTAGCTGCAACCGTGAACGTCGTTCCGTTATCTGCACATTGGGTTACGCTTACTGGATGTGTCGTGATCGAAGGAATAGCATTGACCGTCACACCAATCGTGTTGTTCATCTCCGTGTCACAACCTGTAGCCGTGATGGTAGCAAATACATTGAAGGTCGTGTTCGCCGTCAAATTGCCTGTCGGGAGATTGATCAGTCC
>NZ_JAHESF010000012.1 GCF_018598225.1 Chryseosolibacter histidinae
CAAAGCTGAGCAGTACTAATTACCCGAACGCTTCGAACCCCCTGAATCTTCATCGAAGATTCTGTCCCCCTGAAAAGAGGGACACGACAAGGCGCTTGCGCAAAGTCGGGGGGGACTACAACGAAACACTATGTGCTCGTTCCGCTACTATACTTATCAAAAACTATTGTACTGCTCTTTCATCATCCATGTCGAACACATTGAAGTTGACAGTATAACAACTATCGACTATAGCATTAAGACCCGCCTTCGCTGAAGCTTCGGCGGGCAAATCTTAAGGTGACTATAGCGGTGGGGATCACCTCTTCCCATTCCGAACAGAGCAGTTAAGCCCACCAGCGCTGATGGTACTAGGATAACACCTGGGAGAGTAAGTCGTTGCCTTTCTTCATCATAAAAGCCTCGTAGTAATACGAGGCTTTTTTATTTTATAGCATTCCCTCAATTCTTCAATGAAACTTAGGCAATAAGGACACAGCTCCTTAGATCGCATTTGTCACACGCTCCTACTCCTCGCTTCTTACTCCTTGCTGCTTACTCCTCCTTCTGACTTCTGGCTCCTGACTTCTGGCTTCTTTTTTTCCGTATCTTCATCCCTCGAAATACCGGGTCTGATTTGAAAAGAACTCCATTACTAATAACAGCAGGAATTGTACTATTCGTGATACTGGGATATTACGCTTATGACGTATTCCTCGTGAAGGATCCCGTAAGACCCTGGGACCTGGTGCCCGCAGATGCCATGATCGTTTACGAAAAGAACAACTGCAATGCGTGCCTGGAAGAAGTGAACAAGTCATCACTGTTCAACATCATCGAAACTGCAGCCTCTTATAAAAAACCGGTAGACTCTATCAGGAACAGGATCGGGGCCGTGCTGAAAGACAAGCAGGGCTTTCTCATCTCGGTGCACATCACCAAAAAAGACGACTTCGATTTTATTTACTACCTGCCTTACAGCAGCGCCACAACCGAAGATGCCTTCGCTTTTCCGAAAGGCAACTATAGGCGCAGCACACGCGAGTTCAATTCGGTTCAGATCCAGGAGCTCCGGTTCTCCGGACAGGTATTCTCATACGCCACCATTGGCGAAGTGTGGATCGGAAGCTTCACACCCTTCCTGATCGAAGACGTGATCAGGACCTATGAAACCACGCCTGCATCCGAGCGCAAGAAGAATCGTCCGTCACAACAGGGATTCTCCAGCATTCAGGATGATGGTGGTAATGTATACGTGCGGCTGAAGATCTTTTCCGACTGGCTCTCGCTGTTCACGGCGAAGCCCCTGAACTTCGCGCTTGGAGAATCTGCCTTGCTTGACCTGAAATCTAACGGGAACAGCGTTGTGCTGAATGGGTTCAGCTACGACAGCCTCGACCGGTCAACGTACATGCTGTCAGCCTTTCGTCACCAGTCTCCCGTTTCATTTGGGTTGAAGCACGTGGTCTCCAACCGCACCATCGCAGTAAGCAGTTATGGTATCAGCGATGGCGCGGCGTTTTATGGCGATCTCCAAAAATTTGTCAAGCAGAAAAACCGGGCATTGAGCGATACACTGCTGAAGCTCTCCAGTACCCATAACCTGAAACTTGAAAATTTATACAAGCTTATCTCCGACGAATTCAGTGTTTGCTTTCTTGAATCGCTGAAGGGCAGGAAGCTTTCCAGAATACTGCTCGTTGAAAGCAAACAACCGGAGCAGTGGTTGCAAACACTGAATACCGTCTCTGAAAAGTTGAGCGTTGATACAGTGTTCTTTGAAAGATATTCGCAGTATGAGATCCGGGAGGTACCCGTTTTCAGATTTTCAGAAAAGTTATTGTGGCCCTTCGTGAGCGGGTTCGATCAGAACTTTTATACATCGGTGGGCCAGGTGATCATCATTGCAGACAACCTCGAGGAGCTCAAACGATTTCTCGATGATATCGAAGCAGAAGATACCTGGGGAAAGTCGGTATCGCAAAACAGGTTTCTCGAGTCAACGCTCCTGGAATCGAACGTAAGCCTGTATTTCAATCCTGCGAAAGCATGGAACGTACTCAGCGCGGATCTTCAGCCACGGTGGAGCAATTTTGTGAGGGACAATCAGCCGCTGTTACAATCGCTTCAGATGTCGTCTATCCAGTTCAGCCACCTTAACAATAGCTTTTACACCAACGCGTTGTTCACGTATAAACCTTTTGTTGCAACGGCTAAACCGGAAAAGGGTGGCGACAAGTTCATCACCAATTTTCAGCAAGGTATCTCCAGCCTGCATGCTGTAAGGAGTCATGTGAACCGGAGCAACGAGATCCTCATCCAGGATTCGCTTAACGATCTGAGCCTGCTCTCTTCCGAAGGAAAATTGTTCTGGAAGGTGCCCATCGGTGATCGCATCATCAGCGATGTAACACAGATCGATTTTTTCAACAACGGCAAGCTCCAGTATTTCTTCTCTACTTCCAGCGCCATTCATATCATCGACCGCCTCGGAAATTATGTAGATCCGTATCCGTTACATCTTCCCACGGCCGACATCGAGCACGTAAGCGTGATCGATTACGATAACAGTAAAAGGTACAGGATCCTGATCGCGGATAAAAAAGGAAAACTGATGATGTATGATAAGTCGGGCGCGCTGCTGGAAGGATGGAATCCCAAAGATGTGGGAGGAAGCCTCGCCATGCCACCGCGACATCATCGCATCAAAGGAAAAGATTACATACTGGCGGTGCGCAAAGACGGGCAGGTTTTTCTTATGAACAGAAGAGGCGAGAACCTGAAAAAATTCCCGCTGAACCTCGAGGCAATTCCATCCGGCGATTATGCGCTCGAGGTGGGCAGCACGATATCGGATACTTATTTCGTGCTCGTTTCGCGTGATGGCTTTAAGATCAGGTTTACTGTTGAGGGTAAGCTCCAGGGACGGGAAACGCTGTTAAAGACCTCGGTCACATCTAACTTCAGCCTCATCGGTGAAAAATCCAATAAATCTTACCTGATCCTGCAACAAGATGGCAAGCAGCTCACTATTGCGGATGAATCGGGGAAAAGGATCCTTTCCAACAATATTGTCGGATTAAGCCCGTCAGATATCAAGTATTTTGACTTTGGCGCTGGAAATGCCTTTATCGGGCTGATAGACCGTACGCAGGGCCTTTCCTACATCTACGACAGCCGCGGCAACCTGCTCACCGAGCCCCCGCTCGAGAGCACCGCAATTGAGGTCAGGCCCATAAATTCGGAGCAATTCCGGGTATTTTTCATACATGGCAAGTCGCTGGTGATCCAGCCCCTGTAAGTTTAGTGAACGGTTACTTTTCTGTAAATGAGGTATTTACAACCACTAAACTAAACTAACTCCGTCATGAAACAACTATCCAATCGCTTTCTGCTGTTATGTTTGGCTATTCTAGCGATGACCCCGGCCATCGCGCAGGTTTCAGTGCACCTGGGGGCTACCACAGCCTTGAACGCAACCTTCGTTTTGGATAAAGGCCTCTCTGAAGATCCTCGTTACAATTCATCGTATACGTACAAATGGTCGCCCGTAGGTTTTAACTTCGGTATCGACCTGGGAAGGAAATTCGGTCTTTCGCTGGAGTCTATCATGGCCAAGCAGGGACAGATCTATAAGATGATCGACGCCGCAGAAAAGATCAAGGGCGAGAGGAGAATTGACATGAGCTACCTGCAGCTTCCGTTGCTGATGAAATTTATGAGCGGTGGCAGTGGCGGGGCGCGCGCCAATTTTAATCTTGGTCCGCAGATCTCGCTGTTAACCGATGCCGTTGAGTCTGTAAAGGCACAGGCCGGAACATTTACAATTCCCCAGGATGTCGACTTCGCATCGATCCAGCAGGAGTTTCCTTCAGCCGTGAACAACGGTGACGGTACCTACACACTGCCGAACGATGTGCCCTCAAGGGATATCCTCACCAAAAAAGCCAACGACTTCAAGAACCAGGAGTTTGCCATTGCAGCAGCATTCGGACTGGACATCGATCTTTCTAAACATCTCTTTCTTACCACACAGGTACGCGCAAATTATAGTCTGACGGATATGCGCAACGGAGATGTGATCGACAAGCTGAAGAGCGGTGACGGTGGAAGTATTTTCGGGCAGCGTGCAAACCTGCTGGTGGGTGTTCAGCTGGGCCTCCACTACATGCTCGGCAAAACAAGATCGTTCAAAACCAAAGAAGATTAATCAGCTACATTTAGTTACATAGAGAGGCGGTTTTTCAGAAACAGCCTCTTTTTTTATTTACAACGTAGTGAGAAATTCTTCGATCGAATTGTGAACATGGTCCAGCTCCTCCGCCGTTATCACATAAGGTGGCAGAACATAGATCACATTTCCCAGCGGCCGGAGCAGGATGTTCTTCTCGAGAAAATAATGATAGATCTTTTTCCTGGCAGTGCTGGTGTACGATGTCTGCGCATCGGTCTGTACTTCCAATGCCATTAAAGTGCCGAGGCTTCTGACCGTTCTCACGTTTTTATGACCTTGTAATCGCAGCTTGAAAGCATGCTGCTGTTGTGTAATGCGGGCAATGTTCTGCTGGCATTGTGCGTTTGTGAGCAGCTCGTAGCTGGCGTTAGCGGCGGCACAGGCCAGGGGATTGGCGGTGTAGGAGTGGCCGTGAAAAAATGTTTTCAGAAAATCGTCGGTCTCGAAGGCGGAGACAATCTGTTGCGAGCAGGTAGTGATGCCCATCGGCAGTGTTCCGCCCGTTAAACCTTTTGATAGCGCCATGATATCGGGCTTGTGCTCAAGGTAGTCGCTGGCAAACATCCTTCCCGTTCGCCCGAAGCCGGTGAAAACCTCGTCGGCAATGCAGATCACATCATAGGCCCTGGCATAAGCGATCATCCTGTCGAGGATCTCGGGCCGGTACATGCGCATGCCGCCTGCACCTTGTACGAGCGGTTCAAAAATGAAAGCACAAACACTTCCGCCGTCTATCGCTGACTTGAACTGTTCGAATGCTTTTTCTTCGTACGCTTCATCCGGGAAATCCACCGGTATAACATTGAAAAGATAACGCGCGAATGGATCAGTGAAGATTCCCCTGTCGCCCACCGACATCGACCCGAAAGTGTCGCCATGGTAAGCCCCCTGAAGCGCGATGATATTTTTCTTTTCGATGCCTTTGTTGTGCCAGTATTGCATGGCCATTTTCAGCGCCACCTCCACGGCAGTGCTTCCGTTGTCGGAGAAAAAGATCTTCTGTTGATTGTTCGGCAGGATCTTTTTCAGATTCTCTGACAGGCGGATGGCGGGCTCGTGCGTGAAACCTGCGAAGATCACATGTTCGAGCTTTCTTGCCTGTGTTGCCAGCGCTTCCGCGATGTGCGGATGAGAATGACCGTGAATGTTTACCCACCATGAAGAAACGGCGTCGATGATCTTTCGCCCGTCATGGGTGTGAAGATAAATTCCCGAAGCGGATGTGATCAGCAGCGGATCATCTGCTCCCCGCAAAGGGGTAAAGGGATGCCAGATGTTGTTCTTGTCTTTGATCAGTCGTTCATCCATTCCAGTTTCTTTTAAGGAGGTCGGCATATTTAATCACGGCGGCGTTGTCTATAACTTTTTCTTTGCTGATGTGCAGCAGGCAAGGAACCTCAGCGTGCTTCAGGATGATGCGCTCGCTTTCAGGATTCGCGTCGCCATTAAACACAATTCCTTTCAGCGGGATATTTCTCTTGCGCAGGGCTTCAACGGTAAGCAGTGTGTGATTGATGCTGCCGAGGTAAAGATCGGCCACGAGGACCGCTTCCGTGTTGAGTACCCTGATCAGGTCTATCACAAATTGGTTGTCATTCAGCGGAACGAGGCATCCACCGGCACCTTCAATGATCAAAGTGTTATTGGTATCGGGCAATTTAAAATCATCGAGCGCGATGTGTACGCCATCCGCTTTCGCTGACGCGTGGGGTGAGGCAGGCGTGTTCAGCAGGAATCTTTCAGGATGGATCCGGGTCTGCTGGTTGGTGATCAGCTTTTTCACCGTGTCAGCATCGCGGGGCAAACCGGCCTGCACGGGTTTCCAATAATCTGCCTTCAGTGCTTCGCAAAAGATAGCCGAAACAAACGTTTTGCCACTATCGGTATCGATGCCCGTGATAAAGTATCTCATGCAATACAGTTCACGCAAAGAACGCAAAGAAGGCGCAAAGGGCGCAAAGATTTTTTGCTTTTCAGCAACGTTTCAATGCTTCGGCCAAATTGACGATGTCTTCGTCGCGGTTGAAGCTGTGCAGGCAGATCCGCAGCCTCTCGGAGTTCCGGGGTACCGTGGGAGAAAGGATGGGACGCACATCGAACCCGTGTTGCTGCAAGGAGGAAGCTGCCTGTCTGGCCGCATCGTTGCCCGGGAAGATGGCCGTCTGTATAGCGCTTTTGCTAACGACCCTGTTGCTGAAATCCACGTGCTTGAGAAACATGGCGATCTTGCCGCGGAGCATTTGCTGCAGGCCGGGATTGTTCTTTAAATGATCGAGGGCACAGTCAATGGAAACGAGGCTGTGGGGCGGCAGCGCCGTAGTATAAATGAAGGGCCGCGCAAAATTCATCAGGTACTGAACGAGGGCGGTTGATCCGGCCACGCAGGCGCCATGTATACCCAGTGCTTTGCCAAAGGTGTGGATGCGAATGTCTATTTTTTTCTCAAGGCCCTGCGCGATGGCCGACCCGCTGCCGTCACTACCTGCAACACCCGTGCTGTGGGCCTCGTCAAGGATCACGGCTGCATCATATTTTTCAGCGAGTGTGGTCAGCTCCTGTAACGGGCACTCGTCTCCGTCCATGGAGTAGATGGACTCCACTGCAATGAAGATCTTCCCTGACTTTATACGTTTGATCTTTTTTTCAAGGTCGTGAAGATCATTGTGGCGGAAAGGGTGCCGTGTTGCCAGGCTGAGTCGTGCACCGTCTTTGATGCAGGCATGTGCCAGCTCGTCGTAGAGGATCGTATCATCTTTTTGAGGAATGGATGAAAGCACGGCCTGGTTGGCGGCGTAACCTGAGTTGAAAAGCAAAGCAGTCTCGCTCCTGAAAAATTCGGCGAGCTTTTTTTCCAGCGTTTCCGCATATAGTGAATTGCCAGACAGCAGCCTCGATCCGGTAGCGCCGTTGCGCTTCAATGGCAGCGAATCCATCTTCCTGCTGATGGCGTTGAAAAGATCTTCCGAGCGCGCCAGCCCCAGGTAGTCATTAGAGGAAAAATCGATCAAATTCTGGCTGGTGGTAAGCTTTCTCAGCAACCCTTCTTCCGTTCTCCTGGCAATTTTTTGTGTCAGGAAATTTTCTAAGCCGCTCATTTCCCCCTGGTTTTTTCGATCATGTCCCACATGGTGTCGGGGATCATTTCAAGGTGGCTGAATTCTCCGCCGTTGCGCAGCCACTCGCCTCCATCGATGGTGATCACTTCGCCGTTCACATAGGCCGAGTAATCTGACATCAGGTAGGCCGCGAGGTTGGCCAGCTCCTGGTGCTCTCCCACCCGTTTTAATGGAACACGTTCTGCGGGATCGAATTTTTTCACAAGGTCGCCGGGAAGCAACCTGCTCCAGGCGCCTTCTGTGGGGAATGGTCCCGGTGCAATGGCATTGCTCCTGATCTTATACTTGGCCCACTCCACGGCTAGCGATCGCGTAAGCGCCAGCACACCGGCCTTGCCACACGCAGAGGGAACAACGTAACCGGAGCCGGTCCACGCATAGGTTGTAACGATGTTGAGAAAAGTGCCGGGTTGTTTTTTTGCAATCCAGTTCTTACCGGCAGCAAGTGTTGTGTAGTAGGTTCCTTTCAGCACAATGTCTACTACAATATCGAAGGCGCGGTGTGATAACCTTTCGGTAGGGCTGATGAAATTCCCCGCGGCGTTGTTCAGCACACCATGGATCTGGCCAAAGGTTGCCTCGGCACTCTTGATCACATTGTCTATCTCTTCATATTTGCGCACGTCGCAGGCCACTGCCAGTACTTTGCCGCCGGTTTCAGCAGAAAGGTCGCTGGCAGTTTTGTCTAGTACATCTTTTTTCCGGCTCGTGATCACGAGGTTGGCGCCAAGCTCAAGAAAGTATTTTCCCATGGAGCGGCCCAGTCCCGTACCGCCTCCGGTGATGATGATGGTCTTGTCTTTGAGTGCACCTGGTTTGAGCATACCTTCCATAACTAGCTGTTTTAGTTGGGGAAAGGTAGTGGAAAAGTAGGCAGTAGGCAAAGGGGAGTCCATAGTCCATGGTCGATAGTCCATGGTAGGATAGTATTTGATCATCTAGCGTTTCCAGTCTTAGATCGTACCACAGTCCACGACATTTGCACGCATGCCATGGACTATGGACTATCGACCATCGACTCTTAGATCCCGACCATCACAAAAGCACCCCAGTAGAATGGATGGGGGTATTTTTCCTTAAGTTTTTGCTGGGCGATGCGGAAGGCCGTGTGCGGGTCTTCCTGCCGCGATCTCTCTGAATAGAAGTTTGACATCAGCTCCTGCGTTGCAGCGTCATCAACACTCCACAAGCTCATGATCAGGTTTTTGGCACCGGCCATTTTAAACGCACGCTGCAGGCCGTAAACACCTTCGCCGTTTTTCACCACACCCAATCCTGTTTCGCAGGCCGACAACACCACAAGCTCTGTGTCTTCAAGCTTGAGGTTCATGGCTTCGTATGCGGTGAGAATGCCATCGTCACCATCATCGTTCACGGGCGTTCCTGTTTTTAGAAAGTTCTCTGCGCCGGCCAGGATGATGCCCGACTTCAGCAGCGGGCTGGGTACATAACCGGTGTTACCTTCCTGGGCGAGCTGACTGTTTTCTTCCTCTTCCAAAAAGTATCCGTGCGTGGCAATGTGCAGCACCATGGGACTGATCACCTGCTTGATCAAACCTTCAGACGCCATGTCTTCCATGAAAACCTCGGGGTTAGGACTTAGCTTCGAGATCTGGTTGATCTCGACCTGGGTTCCCGGCAGCACTGTTATACCATCTTCTCCACGCATGTAACGCAGCAGACCGCCGCGCAGGCCACGCGATAAGTTATCGCCACGGGTGAGGGAGCGTGTGGCGGTACCGGTGGCCGATGACTCCTCGGTTTGTAAATTGAATTTCGGGAAGCCGATCAGCACGGACGACTGGCTGTTCGATTTTGTTGTTCTCTTTTCCACCACCTCGCGGGTGTTGGTTACCAGCCTGATGTCATAGGCATCTAGCAGGAATTGCTGCGTTTCAGGATCTCTGATGGTGTTCAGGCTGATCTGGTTATAAACGCCATCGGGTGAGAGGTATATTTTTTTGATCTTATTTTTCTTCAGGTACTCGTTCAGCGAGCCGAAATAGTTTTTGAACGACCTGTTGTCTTCGAGTGTGAACGTGATGTTGTTGCGATAATAGTTGAGGAATTTGTTTTCCATCTCTTTACCGCTTCCTGGCAACACAAGGTCGGGCTGAGTTTTGGTGTCTTTTGTCAGGATGAGGAAAGCGTACACAACGTCGTCCTGGAATTTGCCGCCGGCCGCGGGTGAGTAAGCCTGATAACGAATGATCTCAACGGCAGCTTCGTTTTCTTTCAGTGTTTTTTGAATGTCGCGCCAGTCAACTTTTTTGCGGATGAACTGGCTTGAAAAAACTGCCGATCTGCGGGCCAGCGCTTTCTCCAGGAGATCTGCCGACTGCAGCAATGAATCGATCTTCGCGGGAGACTGGTTCTGGCTGTACAGTTTGGCGATCTGTTCTTTTTGTGATTGCCACAGCTCAAAATCGCGCAACAGCGTGGTGTCTTTGCTGTTTTGGATGGCCTCCTTCACTTTTTCAGAGGCGTACATGATAGACGCCTTGGTGTTGATGTGATGGTTGTACACTTCGCCTGTGATGAGCGGGTCTTGTTTGCGGAGCTCCATGGCAAACGAGTTGAAGATCTCGAACGATGGTTTGATGTTGGTGTAATAGAACTTCGCTTTCTCTTCTTCGGTGAGCACCGGGAACGACATGCCGATCTGATTGTAGTAATTTTCAAACACGGCACCGAACGTTTGCTGCGCTTCTTTCAATTGTTTCTGCTCCCATTGATACTCGGCTATCTTCTGAAGGCTCTGTGCGTACAGCGGATGTTTTTTGCCAAGCTTTTCAGCACGGATAGAGGCTGAGCTCTTCAGATACTTCAGTCCGGCAGCACCCTTGCCGGTTTTCCAGCAGGCGATGCCCAGGTTATACAAGGTGGATGCGTATTCTGGACTTTTATCACCCAGCGTTTTTTTGAAGATGGCCAACGCCTGTTCCAGCATCGGAATAGCTTTGTCAGGCGCACCTGCCATCCTGTATACGCGGGCAAGGTTGTTGAGCTTGCGGGCGTAAGACGCTGTATTGGTCTCGTCATTCATTTTCTGGATCTCGAGCGCGCGTGTCAGCGACTTCTCTGCTGCCTTGAATTTACCTTCATCGCTGTACACCAGGCCCATGTTAGAGAGTGTAATGGCAAAGTCAGGGTGCGTGGTGCCGATAACAACGCTGTCGGTAGCGCGGATCTCACGGAAGGTCTTTTCAGCGCGTTCGAGCTGGCCGAGGCTTTGATAGACCAGGGCCTGGTTGTTGAGCGTTGCGGGGTAAGCAACATTGTCGGGCGTGAGCTCTGCAAGCGCATGGTCAAACGCTTCTTCAGCCTGTGGAAATTTTCCCTGCTCCATGCAGAGGATGCCCATGTTGATCGACGCGCTGATGTACTCCGCTGAGCTCTCTCCGGCAGCTTTTGCCAGGATGGTGAGCGCGGTATTCAACGCTTTCGCAGCTTTTGAATATTGGCTGGTAAGCGTATACAGGTCGCCAAGCTTGCTCAGCAGCAGGCCGTGGTTGATTGAATTCTTTTCCTGTTGCCTGATGGTGGACGTCAGCAATTTTTCTGTCTCGTTGAACTTGTCGAGCTGGATGTAAATATCAGTGGTGCTGATCACAGACGATATGAATTCTTCGCTGGCGGCACCATAGATCTTGCGGTCGTTCTCGATGAGCTGATCGGCCATGAGGCCTGCCTGCCGATAGTTGCCCGCCTGCAGGTAAACATAGGCGAGGTTATACAACGAGCTGCTGAAGGCATCGGTGCTGGTGAGTCCCAGGTCTGCCCGTAATACTTTCTCACGTTCGAACCACGCAATGGCTTTATTCAGGTCGCCCAGCTGATTGTGTGCACTGCCGAGGTAAGAGAAACTATTGGCCACCAGCGTGTCGTGCTGATTTTTTGCCATCAGCTCAACATCGTTCGCCAGCTTGATGCAGGCAGCGAAATTCTGCGCTTCATAGTTCCGTTCCAGCTCCTGGTAAACTTTTGGTGTTGTCTGTGCGAAACATACGTTCACAGATGCCACGAATACCCAGAAATAGCGATTTGATCTCCCGAAAAAATTAATCATATGGAAGCCATTTACGTGATCATTTGATGACTACATGAAGGGTTTTTACAATAATACCTTTCTCGCGAATATTCAACAAATAATTACCGGTGCGCATGGCGCGGATATCCAACGAAGTTTCACTGTCAGGAGCTTCCTGTGCCCGTATCTCTTTACCAGAAATGTCAAGCAAGGTGACGGTACGCGACGGTGATGCTGTTCCAAACCGGAGGTTGATCACATTGCTTGTAGGGTTGGGATACACCGATGCCTCGTATTGTTCTATGCCGGCAACACCGGTAACGATGGCCTGTCGTACGGTGATCTTACCCTCTTCTACACGGGCTTCAACCTGCACCTGCGATTGCAGCGCCGGCCCGATCGGAATGGTGATGAACGATTTCTCATCCATCGGGTATCCGGGATACTGAATGTTGAGCCTGTACTCGCCTTCCGGCAGATTGGGGATCTCGAATTCACCGTTCTCGTTAGTGAACACATAGGCCACAAGTATCAGTCTTTCTTCCTTGGTGCGTCCTGAACGCTCAACCCTTCTCACACTTACACCTGCGCCTTTGATACGTTCTGCCCTCATCACCCTTCCTGCAGGTTGTCCGTCATCTTTTTCCACAAATCCCCTGATCACACCTTTTCCTGAAGGCGCATCGGTGGGTTTGAACTCCGCTATGATATCGAGTCCGTTCACAGGGTTATTCACGAAGATGGTGTCGGCTTCCTCCCACAACGTGGTTCGTTTGTAATAAGTAGGCAGCACATTCGCATAGGCAGTAGGGCTGGGAAAACCGAGGATCTGGTAATCGGCCAGCACGGTCTGCTCAAACTTGTACGAGCCATCAGCATTGACGTTGTTCACCTGAATGGTGTCATAGCCGTCTGAAGCCGTTATGCGAAGCAAGGTGACAATGCCCTGGGTGGCAGGAGTGGTAGCATTGATCAGCAACTTTCCGGAAAGATCGGAGGTTGCCAGGATGACCTTCGGTGCTGATTTCAAAGTCAGGCCGGGTACTACTGAATTGGTGACCTCGCAGACATACTCACCCATATTGGTGCGGTTGAGTGATGCTATGTTATACTGGCTGGCCGTAGCTCCTTTCACGGCAGCATTGTTCAGTTTCCACTGATAAACATTGTTGGTACCTCCGGCTGTCACGTTCACGGCGTATGATGTGCCGGCGGGACGAAGCTCGCTGCCAGACGTTCCCAGGTTAGCCTGGTTGTTATAAGTTATCACGTTCAGGATCGACGCGTTTGGTTCGAGTGAAGCGAAATCCAACCTGTTGCCTGATACATTGACGGCGGTGAGCTGCGTGAGCGGGGTGATGTTCGGCAGCTGGGTGATCTTATTGTTCGATACGTTGATGCTCGTGAGGCTCAGCATATCGCTGATGGCAACGGGTACCTTGCCGGTGAGGTTGTTGTTCACGAGGTTGATGGCCGTAACACGGTTGGAAGAAACGGTAACACCGTTCCAGTTTGCAAGCCTGCCTTCAAGCCAGGCCGTTTTGTTGGTCCATGCGGTGCCGCCAGTTGCCTGATAGAGTTGTACCAACGACAGCGAATCTCGTCGCAGCGAAGATACCTTCAGGTTTACGGGGCGTCCCTGAAGTGTAAGGGTGGGCAGAAAGGTATTGGTTGCTTCAAAAGAATAAACACCTTCATCGGCAAATACCGGAGACGTTATGGTGTAGGTCGATGTGGTTGCACCGCTGATGGCCACACCATCTTTTTTCCACTGGTATTGGTTTGATGTGCCGTCTACCGTTGCCGTGAGCGTATAAGCTGTGGCGGTCTGGATGGTCTCTGTGCGCTTGAGCCCTACGCTGTCTTGCGGCGCATAGATCATAACCGAAATGGTCTTGTTAGGTTCAAGGGTACCGAAGGTGAGCCTGTTCTTCGAAACGTCGAGCGTGGTCAGCGCAAGGCTGCTGAGGTTAGGCAGACTCGTGAGCTGGTTATCGCTCAGGTTGAGCTGACGCAGTGTGGTGCAGGTTGCCAGCGAGGTAGGTGTACTGCCGCTGAACTTATTTTTTTGCACGAACAATTGTTTGAGGGCCGGAAGCGCTCCGATGGCCGGAGGCAGCGATCCTGTGAGCTGATTGTTGCTGACGTTAATTCTTTGCAGCAGTGTCAGATTGGTGATGGCGGTGGGAAGCTCGCCGCTGAGCTGGTTGTTCGAGAGGTCCAGCGTATCCAGCTTGGCGAGATCGCCGATCGCTGCGGGAACGGTACCTGTTAAATTGTTTCCTGCCAGCACAATCTTCCTTACACGTCCGTCTTTCATCGTTACACCATGCCAGTTTTCCAGCCTGGAGGTAAGCCAGTTCGTTTTGTTCGTCCATGAAGCGCCTGCAGTGGTATTGTAAATAGATACTACGGCCAGGGAGTCAGTTGTATTGGTCGGCGCAATAACAACCACGGTCAATGGCTCACTGTATAATGTGACATCACTTACAAGGGGGTTGGTGATCTTCAGCTTGTAAATGCCAGCATCTGCATACGAAACATCCGGCTTGCTATAAGTGTTCGTGTTTGCGCTGGGGATATCTTCTTCATTTTTCAACCACTGGTATGCATTGCCTGTTCCTCCCACGGTAAAAGATGCCGTGAAGGTCTCTCCCAGGTTCACCACCCTTTGGCCACCGGTGCGAATGGGTTTTTGGGGACTTAACAGGATGCCCTCGATCGAAGCATTGGGGGCGAGGTCTTCAAAGGTGAAGTAGTTTTCGGTCACGTTGAGCTCTGTAAAAGTTTTTGAGCTCAGGTCCGGCAGACCGGTGAATTCATTACTGAAGAGGTAAAGTGTGTGCAGCGCAGGTATCACCGAGAAGTCAGGTACATTGCCGCTGAGCTTGTTGGCATTCACGGTCAAAACCTCCAGCGCGCTGAGTGATGTCAGAGAAGTTGGGATCGATCCGGTGAGCAGGTTGTTGTGCAGGTTCATGTGTGCGAGTGCCGTCAGGTTCCCGATCTCAGAAGGTATGGGGCCGGAGAGCTGGTTGCCGCTCAGGTCCATGAACTGAAGTTGTGAAAGATCGCCGATCTGTGTGGGAATAGATCCCGTAAGGTCGTTGGCAGAAAGATCCAGCTGCTGAAGCGCAGAGAGATTGCCAAGGGTGGTGGGGATGGAGCCCGTCAGGTTATTGCTCCTGAACGAGAGGTTGGTCAACAAGGTGAGGTTCTGCAACGAAGGTATCGATCCGCTCAGCTCGTTGAAGCTCAGGTTCACAAAGGTTAGCATGGTCAGGTTGCCCAACGCTGCAGGTATTTCGCCGTCCAGCTTATTGCCATTCAAAATGAGCTTTGTAAGGCCAGTCAGGTTGCCGATCTCCGGTGGCAATGTTCCCGTCAGGTTGTTTACATTGAGGTCAAGCTCCGATACACGGACACCTTTGATGGTAACGCCTTCCCAGCTGTTCACGGCTCCGGTAAGCCAGTTACTTTTCCTCAGCCAGCCCGATGTTGGCTCTTCTACCACCAACAGGTTTTCTCCACCTTCAATCGGTGGTGGTGTTGTTGCCTGATACAAGGCTACGAGTGCCAGCGAATCTGCTGTGATTACACTAGGCACGCCGTTGATCCTGACCACGGCATCAACAGATTGTCCATAACAACCGTTGTTCTCCGGTATGATGGTGTAGGTGACAAGCTGCGCTATGCTAACAAGGTTGTCGATGGTCTGGGTGATAGGGCTTTCCGAACCTGACGTTACACCATCTATGGAACCATCGTAAGAATAATTGTAGAAGAACGTGGTGCCCGGTAAGGTGCTGGAGAATGTAATATTTGTTGTGCCTCCGTCAGGGATCACCGGTTTGTTGTTGTTCACCACTACCACAGGCTTCGGTATTACATTGAAGGTTACTGTAAAAGATGAACCTACGCATCCACCGGTTACACTTGTAGGTGTTACGTTGTAAACAACATTTTGTACAGCATTCGTCGTATTGGTCAATGCTTCTTCTATGCTGGCGGTTGTCTGCGTGGAAGTGCTTTCGCCTGTCACATTTGGATTATCGGTGGCTGACCACTCAAACGTAGACGGTACAAGCCCGTTGATATCATAAGCAAGCATATGTTTCATCGCCGAGCCGCTGCAGGCATCTACGCTGGCGGGATTCCCTGACGGGAACTGGCCGATGCCGACACTCTCGTATTTTTCGCCAGAGACGCAACCATTGGCATGGGTATAGCTTACGCGGATGCTTGCTTCCACGCCTGCATCCCATTGAATGGTAATGGAGGGATCAGAGGGAGTTCCACCGCTTATTATTGTACCTGACCCCGATTTAAGCCATGTATAATCTGTTTTGCCTGTTTCTGTAGAATAAGTCCTTGTAGTTCCAGGGCATGCTTCGAAGATGCCTGAAATTGTGGGCATAGGATTGTCATTGCCGTTGACCCTGGCAACTACTGTGGTATTGAGGATGAGCCCGTTCACAGGAAGATCGCCGCTGGTATATTGGATCTCTGCAAGGCCTGCGGCAGAGGCAAAGAACCCAATGCCTGAAATAGTGAGCTTCTCCAGGGTTGATTCGTTGTCAACGTCAGTTTCACTGATCGTAACAGTGATCTCCGAGCTGGTAACGCTGATCTGCGCATCAACATTCGGGGAGTTGAAGCTCACGGTACCCACACCGTATTGAAAGTTTCCCGAAAGGGGTGTTAAAACAATGGTACGGCCTGATCCATCAATATTAAAATCGGTGTTGGTTGTTTCCTGGATCACAATGTCAGCCAGGGTGGCAGGAGAACCGCCTACGCAAGCCTGATCGGTGACAGGGGTAATGGTGACCTGCGCCTGCGATTCAATGCAAAAGCAAACGCAGCAGAGCAGAGAGAGTGTAAAGAATTTGAACATAACGATAAGATTAAAGCAGTAAGGTTTAAGATCCCGAATCCAACGCCACGGATGCCGGGTGGATTAACGACGAATTATTTTCAAATTAAGTGGAAAGAACAGGGGCTAAAAATACCTGACATCAGGTAGTTCCGGTAATCAGTAATCGGTGATCGGTGACCGGTAATGCATGGTATAAACCCAAACCGATTACTGAATACCAATTACCGATTACCTATTTTTTAAGTGTAAAGACCACTTTCCCGGGAATCGAGCGCTGCCTTCCGCCTTCATAAGTGGTTTTGTCCCATTGCAACGACAATTTGAGCTCTGTCTTGCTCACGGTTTCGATGGTGATCTCCTTGTCGTCCTGGCCCCTGAGCATCACGGTGGCTGTGTTATCCTTAAATCTCCAGGTATCTTCCCTGAGCCATACGGGCGTGGTGCCGGTAGTAAATAGCTTGTCGGCGGTAAAGGTGATCGTAAAATCTTTAAAAAGATCGCTTGTTACGTCCAGGCCGTCAATAGTAATGGCTGCCGTGCCTGAGGGAGCCCATTGTCCGCCTTCGGTTAACAGTGCTGTTACCTGTTTTTCTTTGCTAACGGGTTTCGGATCGTCTTTACAGGATACCAATAACAGGGCTGTTACCAGCAAAATGGAGGTCAGAAGGTTTTTCATAATGGGGTATTAGGTAGTAAAATTAGTCTTTTTTAATTGTAATGCGTACAACGTTAAAGTTGATGCTACCACCCCGAATCGCCTAATTCAGCGAGGGGACAAATTGGGGACAATGTGTTGCGGCCTGGATTAAGGCTTTGCGACGGATCAAAAAAGGGTGCCTCTGATCGGGGGAGTCCGCGGTCCACAGTCGACAGTCCACGGCAGTGCCAGTGGTATTGGGGGACCATCTCTCATGTCACGTCAAGGGATTCCTGACCCACTGCATTTCCCAATTCCTAATGTCTAATTCCTGTTTCCAGCTCCGAACTAATATAACACTAACCTGGCTGTGGTCTGTGGACCGTCGACTGTGGACTCTTCAACTACTTCTTCTCATATACAAAAAAGGACTGGCTGAAGCCTCCAAAGATCCCGAAACCGTTTTCAATGTTGTTGTACACCCCGGCGGGTTGCGCAAACGGGTTGCCGGAGGTTTCATTTTGCAGGAGCGCCGTGGTTTTATAACGATAAAAATCTTCGCTGATGGTGCGAAGGAAAAAAAACACCCTCGCCGGCCCCGACTGGATCTGCCAATACTCTGATTCCAGCGATAAGGTGATCTCTCTTCCATCGAACAACAGGTCTTTGAAGAAAATGCCTTCGGAGCTGCCAACGTTCTCATTATCGATCGATGGATCCTTGCTGCTCATCAGAAGCATGCGTCTGGTGATTTGTGTTTCCCCCGTTCGCCCATCACGCCACCTTTTCTCCACAAATGCCGCGATCTGGTAAAAATTCTCTTCTCCGGCCCTGTCTTTCATCCGCAGTTTGATAAAAAATTTGTCTACAAAGCTCCCTCCCGGGCCAGGGCCATCCGGCAGGTCTACTTCTACACTGCCGATCTCCACCGGTAGCGGTATGTAAGAAGTGCCGCGAACAACGCCGTACGTTGCCGAGGTGGCCCTGATCTCATAAGCCTCGCCCGGCACAGGTGTATTGTCTCCGGTATACAAGCCGTTGCCATCACCCACCAGGGTATCAACAGCATGATCACCTTGATACATCACCACCAGGCCATCCGTCACAGGCTGATGGTCTGCTTCGTCCAGAATGTGGCGGCTCAGGGAAAGCTTCGCGCTCCATATACTATCCTGGATCATGAATGCATTCAGGGTAAGCACGGGAGGTTCAACGGGAACATCCACATCAACCACCAGCTCGCATCCGGCGAAAAGCACTGCCATGCCTATGAAACTATATTTTTTCATACTTAGAATTTGAATCGGTAAGCAACAGAGGGGATCAGCGGGAACAGGCTGTACTGGATGAATTTCTTCTGTCCATGTTTGTCGTACCCGATGTCCATGAAGAAAGGATTTTTGCGACTGTACACGTTGTAAATGGCAATGCTCCAGGCACGTTCTCCCCAATTTGTTTTTTTCTTCGTGGTATAGCTCAGGTCAAGCCGGTGGTACGCGCGCATCCTGTAGTTGTTGCGGCTTTCATAGTAATCTATGGAGCCACCTGCATCGTAGAAGGTGCGCTCGGCAGGTACGTCAGACACGTTCTGTGCGTAAGAAGATTTCGGCAGCGACACCGCTGTGCCCGTTCCATACACCCAGGTCAAAGCAAGATCTTTATTTTCTTTCCACGAATAGGTGAGGGCAACTTCCACGTCGTGGCGCCGGTCATATTTGTAGGGGAAAGTTTTTCCGTTGTTGAGGTTGGCAAACGTGCGGTTTGTCCACGAGAGCGTATAGCCCACCCATCCGCTTACCTTTCCCGTCTTCTTCTGCAGAAAGAGCTCCGCGCCATAACTTTCGCCTGAGCCTGTCTCTACTTTGGTCTGCCAGTCGCTTTCAATGTTGAGGTAGCTCGCGCCGTCTTTGTACTCTATCAAACCTTTCATTTTTTTATAATAACCTTCCAGGCTCACCTCGTATGTCTTGTTCAGGTTGTAGGCAAGTCCCGCTGACGAAATGTATGATCGTTCGGGCCTCACCCGTGGTGTGGCAGGTACCCACAGGTCTGTAGGCAGACCCAGCCCTGCGTTGGTGAGCAGGTGAATGTATTGTGTCATTTGTGCGTAAGAAGCCTTGAGCGATACGTCCGGTGTGAGCAGGTAACGTGCGCTGAACCGCGGCTGCAAGGAATGGTAAAATTTGTTCTGTACGTAGAAGCCTGAGGCATGCAAACCTGCGTTCACCTTGAGCTTGTCGGTGATGAGAAAATCGTCTTCAACGTATCCGTAAAATTCTTCCGCAAAGATCTTACGCGCGCCAAAGGTGGTGTCTTTCTTTTCCGTGTCATGGTAGCTGTACACGCCTGGCGTAAAAAGGTGCTCGATGCCCTGCACGCCGAACTTGATGTAGTGGCTGGGGTTGGGTATGTAGTCCATATCCCATTTCAGCGCGTAGTCGCGGATGCCGGAGGTATATTCATCTTTAAAGAACTCAGTGGTGGTGCCTGAGGCATCGGTGGTTTTGTTTTCAGACTTGGCCGACACAGCAAAGCGATAACGGCTGTAGGTGGCCGTAACGTTGCTGAAAAGTTTGTTGGTAAAGATCTTGTTCCAGCGCAACGCCGTGGTGATGTTGCCCCAGCGCAGGCTGAACTCATCTTCATAGCTCACATGTTCTTTGCCGTTTTGTGCTTGGTTGTCATAAGAATCTTTGAAGCGCGAATACGCCTTGTCATCGCCCAGGTAAGTGCTGAGATAAATCCGGTTCCGGTCGTTGATACGGTGGTTGATCTTGGTGTTCAGATCGTAGAAGAAATAACCTGTTGTAACGTCACCTTTCGACAGCGCTTTCACCATGGGCCTCGAGAGCAGGTCGATATAGGTTCTTCGGGCAGAGACAATGAAAGAGGTCCTGTCTTTTTTAATGGGGCCTTCCACCGTTAAGCGCGACGCCACCAGGCCAAACGAGCCTTCGCCCTTCAGCGTTTTGGTGTTGCCTTCTTTCATGCTGATGTCTATCACGGAGCTGAGCCTGCCGCCATATCGCGCCGGAAATCCACCTTTCACCAGCTCCACGTGATTGATGGCGTCGGCGTTGAATACAGAAATAAAACCGAAGAGGTGAGAGGCATTGTATACGGGCACGCCATCCAGCAGCAACAGGTTTTGGTCAGGGCCACCACCGCGCACATAAAGACCGCTGCTGCCTTCGGCGCCCGACTGCACACCGGGCAACAGCTGCAGCACCTTGAGCACATCGGTTTCACCGAGCAGCGCCGGCATCGCTTTGATCTGCTCGATGGGCACATCTATCGTTCCCATCCGGGTGCTTTCCTGTATCGGGTCTTCGGCGGTGGCGGTGATCTCTACTTCCTTCAGTTGCGTGCCATCGTTGAGCTCAAGGTTAATGGTGGTGTCACGCGTTAGTAGAAACTTAAGCGTGAGGGGCTCATAGCCAACGTAAGAGACCCGCAGGTGTACCGTGTCGCGGGGTAGGGTGAGGCTGTAAAAACCGTAGTTGTTAGCGGTGGTTCCCTGCGTTGTGCCGATGCTGTAGATGCTGGCGCCGATCAAGTGTTCGCCACTGTTCCGTGATTTAACAGATCCGCTGATGGTGCGCTTTTGCGCCTGCAGGTACAGGGGTACCATGAAGAGGGTGATCACACAAAGTGATTTCATGAGAGGTTGAGGGGTTAGGTGCGGAGATAACGTTTGGGGTTTCCGTTTTAGTATACGCAGGTAAAAAAGTCCACGGTCTATGGTCCATGGTCCATGGCCGTACATCATTTGCCTCTGGAATCGGAGCTTGCATTGAGGCCGGGCACCACGCGGCTATTGACTATGGACTATCGACTATGGACTGTTCTAATAATTCTTTATTTTTCGGACAAATAACATTTTTTAACCTATGAAGAAATTATTGTTGGGTGCATGTTTGGTAACCATTTTTTCATCGTGCATCGTCACCAAAAAGAAGTACGATGACCTGCTGGCGCAAAAGGTCCGCACGGAAGCCGACCTGGCCGACCGCGATGCGCAGTTGCAGAAAGCCAATACAGACCTGCAAGACCTTGACCAGAAGCTCAAGAAATTGAAGGAAGATACCACCAACCTCGGCATAGACGTACGCAACACCAGCCAGAAGCTGGCATCGCTCGAAAAGGAGCACGAGCAGCTCAACACCTATTACAAAAACCTGATGACCAGCAGCGGCAAGCTGAACCGCGACATCGCCCAGCAACAGGAGCAGCTTATGGCCATCCAGCAAAACCTGGAGAACACCCGCAAGCTGAACGATTCACTGAGCAACAGCCTGGCGGAGCGCGAAAAGAAAGTGCATGAGCTCGAAGCCGTGCTGGCTAACAAAGACAAGGCCGTGCAGGATCTGCGCTCGAAGATCACCAACGCCCTGCTCAACTTTAAAGAGAACGATATCACCGTAAAAGTGAAGAACGGAAAAGTATATGTTTCGCTGGCCGAGCAGTTGTTGTTCGGTAGCGGTAGCGTGGAGGTGGACGCCAAAGGTGTTACCGCCCTGCAGCAGCTGGCAAAGGCCATCAAAGATCAGCGCGACATCAACATCATGGTGGAAGGTCATACAGACAATGTGCCGATCTCGAAGAAATCACAGTACATGAGCGACAACTGGGACCTGAGCGTGATGCGTGCTACGTCCATCACCCGCATTCTTACAAAAGCAGGTGTTGCTTCGCAGCAGATCACGGCTTCGGGCAGGGGAGAGTTTTCGCCGCTGATGGCCAACGACTCGCCGCAGAACAAATCACGGAACAGGAGAACGGAGATCATCATCACACCTGACCTCGACGAGCTGTTCAAGATCCTTGAATCAAACTAACCTGTAAACACCATGAGCAGGCTCATATCATTACTCATCCTGGTGATCGACGTTATCGTGATCATCGACATCGTTCGCAGCAACAAAGACACCGAAAAGAAGATCCTGTGGATCATCGCCGTAGTATTTCTTCCCGTGCTCGGCCCGATCTTGTATTACTTCCTCGGTAACAGGAGGTAGGGGAGTCCACGGACCACGGTCCACGGTAGGGCGTGTAACGTCTTGCGGTGGACTGTTTTATTTAACAGGCAGCCCAGCTCTAAACCATAAATTGTAAATCGTTGGGCGTTGCCTCGTGCCTCGGCCCGGGCTATCCGCTGCAAGTCCTCCGCCGGCGCGCGAGCCATCGGGTGCGGGCTTTCCGCTGCTATCCCTAACGCTGGGTGCTTCGATTGAGAGGTGCGTGTTTGGCAACTCGGGTGTGGATGGCGTGGGGGGAGGACACCATGGTGTGTATTGCGCCTTTAGCGTGGGGCTTACACCCCACGCTAGTTATGGCGCCCTTTCAGGGCTCGCCTTTGGATCGACCCTTTCAGGGTTTCGGACCCTGGAAGGGTTGGCACAATGCGGAGCGAGCGTATTTAGTGCTTCGGAGCGAGTTTTATGAATTTCGGAGACTGACTTTATTTTTTCGGTGCTGGTTATTTCTTTTTCGGAGCAAGAAATTGATTATTCGGAGTATGTTCCATGTTGCTTCTTGCTTGAATCTACTTTTTTGGAACGAGTTTTATGTTCGTCGGAGGACCAAGCAAACTTTTCGGAGGAAGTTTCATGTTTATCGGCTGAGTTTTTAAGCCTTGCGGCCACCACCTTTATTTCTTCGGGGGTTTCTATAAATAAAAAAGACAGGGAAGGTAATAGCCTCCTGCCTTTTTTAATGTTTAACAAATTGCTCTCAGGTCTTAATCACGCTTTACCGTAAACCTTAAGGAGCCGAATTGCTTGAACTGCGGACTTGTGGCGCCAAACAATGATTTAACATAGTTCTTCGTGCCCTGGGCTACATCATACAGGCCGGTGCCCTGGGCGTATAGCACTTTGTCACGGGCAATTCTAGCATTGCTGAGAGCGGTGGCGGCCAGGATCACGGCGCTGTTCTTTGCCCGCATATCTTCAAGCATAGCGGTGAGCGTTGCCACCTTCAATGCGTCTTCATTGGGCTTATACGCCGGCTCCGCTGTGAGCGTCTGGATAAGCTGCGCAAAATGATTGATGGTGTTGTCAAAGCCCTGCTGCGAAACAGAGGCCGTTTTAGGTGCCTCGGCTGCCGATGCGTCTTCGCCTGCAGCGGGCTTTTTAAGTGACACTGCCCGCCGGCCCTGGATCTTGTTGTTTACTGTTTTTGCGTCGTCCAGGGTCTGCCGTGCTGCATCTGTCGCAGCAAGCGCGTTGACAATTCGGGTTGCCAATGGCTTCAGGTCTTTGAAAGCAATTTCACGCGCGTTGGTGGCATTGTCGTGCGCCGTCTTTGCTGCTTTCAGTGCCTGCAACGCTGTGTTTGCTTCGGCGAGTTGTGCCGTGAGCGCGGTTAACTTCAGTGATCCTTTTACAGGATTGTACGTGGGGCCGTAGCTGGTGCAGAGGCCGATGAGCTCTTCAAACTTGGCCACGTTAATAGCGTGGCCTGACTCGTTAGATGCCATAAAAGAAAGGGTTTTAGTTGAACAATTATTTAAAGTGCATGAGCCTTGCAACGCGTTATTACTCTCTGAGAGAGCAAGGATCATTTGATTAAGATAACGATGGGAGATGGGAGTGTTGTGTTTTTGAGAGGCGAATTTTTGTGAGGAAGTGTATTTAGATCAGTAGTGGTGATAATTGTGGTAGAAGTCGGTATTGAAATTTACAACACTACATTAGTGTCCAGTATAATCATCAATATCCGCAATAAAGTTACAAACTGCCCACTATGTATATCGGGCCGGTTTCCCATACGTAGAAAACTAATCTTTTTTTAAAAGAAGATAGTTATTTTAGCGAGATAGGGCTCATTAGGGCAATGGAATAAATGGGCTCCGTGCGGTATAGTTGAGGTTATAAGAATAACTACAAAATTAATAGGAATGAGAATCACCAAAGTAGAGATACCAAAATCCGCAGATGGGATTGATCAAATAAAAATGGATAAATTAGGTAAGGTAGTTTTAATAGCAGGAAAGAATGGTTCAGGTAAGACAAGGATTTTGAACAAAATTTTTGGAGCATTTAATACGAAACCCGTAAAACAGGTAATTGATAATGCCAAAACCCATTTGGAACAAGGTATGAACCAATTGGCCGATCGTGATCGAGCGATAACGAACTTCACTGAGATTCTATCAAAAGAAAAGGACAATGTTCGTATTGAGGCAATTAATAAGGCAATATCAGACGAGATTAGATCAAGGGAAATGACATTAAAGGTAATTGCTCAATGTGAGACAGTTTTAGGCTGGAAGCAAATTGAAACTAGCGAAATCGGAGATTCTTATGTTGCAGTTCGATTTGTTCCGAAAATATTAAAATTGCACGACTGTAGCGCACTTCCAAGGAAGGAAATTACTAGTTATGCAGCTAGCATAAATTCAGTAGGTGTGGAAAGCCTCCCCCAAGGCTCTTTTGCCAAAATCCAAGTAATTCAAGATCGTTGGTTTAGTTCAACTCATCAGAATTCTCAAGTTCCAGAGAAGGAAAAATTAAAGGCCATAGAGGACTATGAGAAATTGACAAAAATTGTTGGCGTTTTTCTTGGTACTTCTATTGGCCGAAATATTGATGATGAGCCTACATTATTTGGCCTTCCAATGGGACAGTCTAATTTATCGGATGGTCAGAGAATTCTGCTTCAGTTTTGTTTGGCAATATATAGCCAGGAAACCGCATTGAAAGATTTAATTCTAATCCTTGACGAACCGGAAAATCACCTTCATCCTTCAGTCATCATTGAAACAATTGAAAGAATACAGCAATGTGTTTTTGAAGGGCAAATTTGGATTGCGACTCATTCGGTTCCTTTGCTCGCTCATTTTGACCCATCACTTATTTGGTACGTGGAAGATGGCAAAATAGAGCACGCTGGAAAAATCCCCGAAAAAGTATTGCAAAGCCTGTTGGGTGACGAAAATGAGATTGCTAGGCTACAAGATTTTATCAGTTTGCCTGCTCAGTTCGCCACTAGCCGTTATGCGTTCGAATGCCTGCTGGATCCGGGCGTAGTTATGACCGATGGAAAAGATCCTCAATCATCGCAGGTTAGAACGGACTTGTTAAATCTGGTGTCGGCCGGCAAGCTTAGAGTTCTCGAGTTTGGAGCTGGTAAGGGACGCTTAATTTCAAATATTGTAGATCTGGATGAAGCCAATCATGAGAAATTGGTAGAAAAAATAGACTACGTTGCTTATGATAAATACCCAACAGATAAGGAGTATTGTGAAAATGCTTTAAGCAAGGCGTATGGAAACAGTGAAAGACGATACTTCAATGATATGGGACAACTCTTGTCAGTCTATGACAAGGAGAGCTTTGATGTTGTTGTAATGTGCAATGTTCTTCACGAGATTGATCCGAAAGATTGGCTAAAATTATTCCGAGCTGATGGTATGATATCAAACCTCTTAAGTGAGAATGGAGTACTATTGCTTGTTGAGGATCATCAAATACCGGTTGGCGAAAAGGCTTATCAAAAAGGTTTTTTGGTGTTGGATACGCCGCAGTTGAAAGAATTATTCAAAATCACCGAAAGGGATATTGATTTTTCCTTTAGCCAAAAAAAGGAAGGTAGGTTAAAAGCACACCGAATTCCTAAAAGACTTTTAATGCAAGTAGATGAAAAATCTCGATTAGCAGCCATTAAATCATTGAGTAATACAGCAAGAGAAAAAATTATTGAGATCCGGGAAATGAAAAAAAATTATCAGAACGGAAAGCTGCATGGATTCTGGACACAACAATTCGCAAATGCTCAATTAAACATTGCCGAATTTACGGGTGAATAGACCTAACACTGAAATACTTAGTAGTTGAAAACGATGAAGGGATTCAGAAGTGCTTTAAGAGAGAATAAATTGTTAATCGGCGTTGTGCTGACCATGGAACTCATTTCGTTTTTTGTTTGGAGGTATGGTAACGGTGGTTTAAGCGATTTTGGCCTGAATTTTTTTACGGAAATTCTTGGGGTATTTGTGACGGTTTTAATAATCGACTATTTGGTAGAACAGCGCGAGAAGAGAAAATTGATCCCCGTTAGACTGGCCATTTATCATGACGCTCAAAGGTTCTTTATCAGATTCTATTCGTTCTGGGTTGAAGCATATAGAATTTCTGTACCAGACAAGGCCCCTCCCACAATAGAACGCTTCTTTTCAGACGAAGGAATAGGAAAGGTGTTTCATAATCTATGGTTGGACTCACAGCCTAACGTGACGCCGCCAAGAGACTGGTGGACATGGATCGGACAACATAGGGAGGAATTGACCGAGAAGGGGCACAAATTTTTGGAAAGGCACGTCATCTATGCAGACCCAATACTGTATAAGGCAATTCATGCCTTTTGTGAAGGCACTTTTATGACGACATTACCTTTGATGAATTCCATTCGTCAATCAGATGCCCAATTCGGGAGCAAAAGACTGCACATTTTGGGTAACTGTGCGCCTAGACCGCAAACGGAAGATTATGAGAACATGCTTCAGGTTTATTACTGGCTTAGAAATAATTTCGATGTTCTAAAAAGGCACGAATCCAGAATATTTAAGGTGAGCTATGAGGCAATTACAGATGAGAATAGAGTATTAACATGTAGGGTGCCCGATGCGGTAGTATTAGAGTATTTTCAGGAGCAACAGAAAAGGAAAAGTTAGTCTTTCTTCACAAAATCAAAATCATAGTCAATCAACTCTTTCGGATGCACTCCCAACCCTTTAGCTAGTTCAAAAAGTGTAGTAAGATTTAGATTGATGTTTTCGTCTGTTTCAATCTTACTAATCCGTGAATAATCCACATCACAAAGAAAAGACAGCGCCCTTTGACTCAAGCCTCGTTCTTGCCTGAGTCGAACAAGATTATCTCTGAATTTTTGAAGCCGCTTTTTATCTCGTGGTTTCATTCGCCCTCTTTAGGGCAATGTGAAGGAAATAGTAAAAAAAAGTGCGGTAATATATTACCGCATGTGTTGGAATTTCCTAAATTGCTCATGAGTTAATTTTAATGCCCAATACTATAGGGTTAGATAAATACATATTTTAGCGATTCTCTAACGAAATTATAGAGTATTCGCACCGAGTGTCTCGTAACTGAAACCTAGGAAATTTCAACGACCACGAGACGAGGTGAGAATGGCTCACGCTATTGGCGTGAGCTCTCACTTGTCGTGGTCAGGGTTCTCCTAGGTACCCAGTTACGGCGAGCTGAGGGCCGCGCCATATTTTTTTGCAACGCTTTTGGTTGCCTTCCGCTGACACTCATTTTGATGTACACCAAACCGTAACGCAACATGAGTCCATCCGAACACATCTTCATTCTCTGTAGGCGCCCACCTACCTGAAAACTTCCTGTAAAGGAGCCCATAGGCCGTGCCCGGTGCAGCCCATACTTAATTATCGGTAAGGGTGGCGTTGTGCCGGTGCACTGGCCTTCCCGTAGTACATTTTCACATAATAACCTATACCCTTCTATGATAGAACATGATAAAAACAACCGCCCTCGCAAGATCATAATACCTGTTTCAACACAAGATGATATACTCAGATACCAGTTGGGTATTCTTGGCATACTAAGTAAGATAGAGGTGGGCAAGTGCACCCCTAGCCTGAGAGAAGATGTTAAGGCAACTTATGATTTGCTCAAACACATGCAGGCCGAAGATAATATTGAGCAACTGGTGGCAGTCGGTAAATTGAGACAGAGTGCAATGTAAGATCCCATGAAAAAGACCATCTCACACTTTTTCTCATTGGCACGAGTTCCCAAAAGTTGAACGCAACCCTTTGAGGGGTTCAAAACCCTCAAAGGGTTGGTAAAGCCTTCTGGCTCCTGGCTTCTTTTTGCAGGCCAGTAAAAAAAATCGGAACTTAGAAAGGTGATACATTTTTTATGATAAACCTGACAAGGACCGACTCCGACAACCCTGACTTCGTAGCCCTGGTAAAACTGCTCGATGCTGACCTGGCCAAACGAGATGGCGCAGACCATTCGTTCTATGCGCAGTTCAACAAGATAGACAAGATCAGACATGTGGTGCTGGCCTATGAAAATGAAACTCCGGTGGGTTGCGGGGCCATCAAACAATTTGCGCCCGATGCCATGGAAGTGAAACGCATGTACATTTTACCGGAGCACAGAAATAAAGGTATTGCCACCATCATCCTGTCGGAGCTCGAGCGCTGGGCCGCTGAGTTGTCTTATGCCCGTTGTGTATTGGAGACAGGTAAGCGACAACCCGAAGCCATAGAGCTTTACAAAAAGAATGGATACAACGTGACACCAAACTATGGCCAGTATGTGGGTATAGAGAACAGCGTGTGTTTCGAGAAACGAATAAAAATGACCGGTCAGTGAAAGGCTGCCGGAGAAAAATTGAGCACGGTTCTTCCGAAATAACGTTCGTAAAAAAGATAACGCTGCCCTCGCTCACGTTTGAAATATGATATTTGGTGAGCCTGGCACCGAGGCGAATATTATCCCTTACAATTCCTTTTTTCAGAAATTGAAATTCCCGCCAGTCATAAACTTAAGAATCTGAAAATCCTGATTAACTTTGGGCTCAGAAAACGATTGAAACATGGCTCTAGTAGAACTGGTGATGCCTAAAATGGGCGAAAGTATCATGGAAGCTACCATCCTGCACTGGCTTAAAAAACCAGGTGACAAGATCGAGCAGGACGAATCCGTTCTGGAAGTGGCAACCGACAAGGTAGATACCGAGGTGCCCTCTACCCATGCCGGTATCCTGAAGGAGATCCTCGCCAAAGAAGGTGAAGTAGTAAAGGTGGGCAAGCCCATCGCCGTGATCACTACCGATGCCGATGATGTAAAAGCGCCAGCCGCTCCAGCTGCTGAATCGCGCAAAGCAGAGCCTGTGAAGCAGGAAATAAAAGAGACCGTGGCTGTTGCCGCACAGGGCTCGAATGGCGCTAATGGCGTTCACGTTACTGATTATAAGTCGTCCGGCCGCTTCTACTCGCCGCTGGTGAAAAACATTGCGAAAGAAGAAAACATACCTGTTGCCGAGCTCGAGACCATTGCGGGCAGCGGCTCCGAAGGCCGGGTTACAAAAAAAGATATTCTTAATTATGTGCAGCATCGCAAGCTAGGGGCTACGGTGCAGCAGGTACAACATCATGTGAGTGTCGGCAGCACGGCCGCACCGCAGCGTGTGCCGGTCTCTATCAGCGGTGGCGACGAGATCATCGAGATGGACCGCATGCGCAAGATGATCGCCGAACGTATGGTGGACTCAAAACGCATCTCCCCGCACGTTACGTCATTTGTGGAAGCCGACGTCACCAACATCGTATTCTGGAGAAACAAGGTGAAGAACGAATTCCAGAAGCGCGAAGGCGATGCACTCACCTTTACGCCCATCTTCATCGAAGCGGTGGCATTGGCCATCAAAGATTTTCCGATGATCAACGTACAGGTGGATGGCGACCGCATCATCAAGAAGAAAGACATCAACATCGGCATGGCCGTGGCACTGCCCACCGGAAACCTGATCGTTCCTGTGATCAGGAATGCCGACCAGTATAACATTGGTGGACTGGCCAAGATCGTGAACGACCTGGCCAAACGTGCCCGCGAGAACAAGCTCAAGCCCGACGACCTCGCAGGTGGTACCTTCACTGTTTCTAACGTAGGCTCTTTCGGCAACGTGATGGGCACCCCCATCATCATGCAACCCCAGGTGGCCATCCTGGCGCTGGGTGCCGTGCAGAAGAAACCTGCCGTGATCGAAACGCCTTACGGCGATGCCATCGCCATCCGCCACAAGATGTTTCTCTCTCACTCGTACGATCACCGTGTGGTAGACGGTGCGCTGGGTGGAAGCCTCGTAAGAAGGGTGGCCGATTACCTCGAGAAATTTGATGTGAACCGATCGATCTGATTGGGTTTGGTTTTTCCCGCAGATCCCGCAGATTTTCGCAGAATGCTAACAGCACTCCACCTTGTCTGTCAAATCAAAGTGGAAACAGAGCCAGCATAACATCCATTCTGCTGGATAAGACTATAGGAGACCATCTGCGTTCATCAGCGAAATCAGCGGGAAATGCATTCAATTCCTTACATCAGTTCCATTTCAACCTGCAATAGTTTTTGAAACCAGGCCGCTTTTTCTATTTTTAAGGATGGCTAAGGTCATTTCTTTCATTAGCAGGAAAGGTGGTACAGGCAAAACCACCAACGCTATCAACCTTGCAACCACGCTGCATCAGCTGGGCAAAAGGGTCATTTTGGTGGAAACAGACACCAACTATACCCTCAATACCCTCCGTAAAATGGAGGCATTCAAGGCTCAGAACGGCAAATCGCAAGAAAACGGGAAGGGCTTTGACATACTGGGCTCGCAAGACAATGAGGTGGCAGGCGAGCTGGCCGCCATCCGCGAAAGCAGAAAGACCGATGTGGTGATAGTAGACAGCGCCGGCAAAACTACCGACGAGGGTATTAAAAAGCTTTGCCTGGTGAGCGATGTTGTAGTAGTGCCTACCAGTCTTACCCAGAACGACCTGCTCGTAACTTACCAAACTGTAACGGACCTTGCCCCGGCACGTGAGCTTAACCCCAGGCTGAAGATCTTGATCCTTCCCAACCGCATTCACAGCGGCACCAACCTGTATACCGTGAGGGACAACCTGAAGAACCTCGATGCCATCATTCTGCCGATCATCGTTCCGCAAAAAAACCTGTTCGTCAACTTCAGCACCGTAGAACCTGAGAAAGAATACCAGCCCATCGCCAACGAAATCTTAAAGCACCTGTCATGAGCAAGAAGAAGAATACGCTGAAAGATCTCGACGAATTTTTAAAACAACAGGCAGCCACACTGGCACCTCCTTCAAAGCTGAGCGACAGAGTGCAGGCACCGGTTCAGAAAACCGTTCAGGAAGAAGCTCCGGAACCACAAGAAGAAGCGCCAATACAGCAGAATGGACATCACGTGTCAGCCGAGCAGCTGTTGAACGACCTTCGCGCCTTTGCAAAAAAAGAAGGCCACGGTTTCAGGCATCAGTTATATGATCTTATCATCAGGTCAGTAGAATCACAAAACCAGTTTTCAGCCGAAGACCGCATGCTGATCAACACAGCGTTGTATCTCAAGAGCGGTGATCAGTGGCAGGACTCGATCAGGGAATATTGGAGGAAGAAAAATAGTCCATAGTCGATGGTCCATAGTCCATGGACGTGAATTGCTGATTCTTGTATTGCCGACTATTCATGGTGCGGTGAGTCCCGATAGCTATCGGAATACAACGCACCATATTGAATCTTCACCTGCTCTGCCATGGACTATCGACCATGGACCATGGACTCTTCTCACCTCTTCAGCGACAAATATCCATTCACCAACGCAGCGCCGTTGTTCCTGTCCACCTCATAATAGTAAGTGCCCTCGGGAAGATCTTCTTCACCGCCGATATTTTTCTTTCCTGTAAAGATGTGCTGCTGGTTATCGTAGCCTGTCATCTCGAATACCTTATCGCCCCAGCGATTGAAGATCCTTACTTTGTTGGAAGGAAATCGTTCGATGTTCTCTATGCGGAGAAAACTATTGAGATGATCGGTGCTGTTGGGAGAAACGGCGTTATAAACAAAGATGGAGCCGTCATCTTCTACAGTACCGATGGCCACGAAGGGCAGCATAACGGCACCGCTGCTGGTGATGAAATCATTGGATGGAGATGATGTTTTTCCCAGGCTCCTGAAAGGGGAGGCAACACCATCGGATTGTGTCACAACGGCTTTTTCAAGGTTGGTCACAATATCTTCATCCCGCAAGGGAAGTATGATTTTGGCGGTGGCAAGTGAACCTGAAACAAGATCGATTTTCCAGTAACGACTCCTGGAGACAGCATTGAGCGGTTCTGTGTACCGCAGCGTGGTGCCGTTGAGCTCATAGCCACTGATACCTACTTCGGCCGACGAGCCTTCAATGTTTGTAAGTGTTACAGGCAGGTACAGGGTTCCGTTTCCCAGCGGAAAAGTTTTGCTGCCAGTACCCTGGTGATATACGGTGCCGACAATGTGTGCCTGGTCCGAGCCGCCGGTTACAGCAGCGCCACTGTTGAAAATGATGCTGGCGTTGTTTGCCGATACCAGGATACCTTCTGAAAGGTTGAGCTCATTTTCGATGGTGATATTGGCCTGAAAGATCTTTTCGCCGCCACCGCTGATGGTGAGCTTGCTGAACGATTGGTCATTGTGATTGATCACTTGCGGCAGGCTGCTGTTGAACGTGATCTGTCCCTGGCCCGCATCATACTGGTTCTTGTTGATCCAGGCGCCGCCGATCTGCATATCACCGTTGTTAACGATCGTGCCGTTGTTCACAAGACTGTCGCGCACAAACAATACGCTGCCCGCAGTGATGCTGATGACCGAGCTGTTATGAAGGCTCTGTGCCTGCACGAAGAAGGTCGCGACCAGGCTGAGCATGGTTATTACAGTTCTCATAGACTAACCTTTGATCGGTGTTACCGCGCGATTGATAGTGAGCCACGTTGTACCATCTGAGATCACGGTGATTGAGTAGGCAATATTGGTTTGGTAATATAAAGCCTCTGAAGCGGAGGAGCCGTCGATCAATTCGGAGGAGGTCACCCTTACCGCTTCGCCAGAATTACGGGCAGTCGATCTGATGATCAATATTCTTCCAGTATAACCTGAAGCTTTTGGAAGACGGATCTCCATGGGCTTGGCCGTTACTGCTGTGATAATAAGGTAATCGTTGTCCTTGACATCGTAAATATCCGTGGCAATGGTTGTGAAGCCTACATACTGGGCACCCCTTACATTCAAGGCGCCGGACGCGGGATCAGTTTTTCCCCAATTAATGCTCACAGCGGAGAGTCCTAGGGCCGATCGTCCGCCCGCGTCGTTGCCTGCTCCCAGCACGGCATCCAGCGAAGGCGTACTGGTCGTTGGCAGATTTGACCATTGAGTGATACCTCCCACGGTGGTGAGCACCTGACCATTGGCCGTGGAGGGTGTGATCTTGCCTGGCGCGATCGCGTTATTGGCGATGGCAGGATTCGGATAGGTTCCGGAAAGGACTCCGCCTGCCGGACCTGTAGGCGCTGCGGTGATTGTCACACTATTACCATTGCTGATGCTTAATTGTCCGGAGGTAGCGTTGAACGCCAGGGTCTGCTCATCGGTATTGGTGCCCGAGAACGGCGCAAGATTGATGCTGGTAGCAGTGGTGTTGCCGGTGATCTTCAACGAGCCGCCCACGAGCTGCAGGTCCTGGATCTCGTTCGTAGGGCTGGTATCTACAGCGGAGATGGTGTTGCCGGTGATGGAGATGCCCGTTCCGGCAGTCAGCGCCACATCACTGCCAACGCGCAGGGGCAGCCATTGGTTTGTTTGCCAGAAGTAGAATTTCTGATCGTCGGTGTCGTATACCATAAGTCCGTTGTCCTGGGCGCTTAATCCTGCAATTGCATTGCGCTGCGCAGTGGTGAGCTTGGGAACGAGAAAACCCTGGTTGTTTCCGGGAGATCTCAGGTCGAGCACAGCTTTGGGGTTGGGGGTGATGGTGCCGATGCCCACCTGGGCCGCGACATGGCGACTAAAGAAAATAATACTGAACAACAGAATGAGGGGGACGGAGATCTTCATTTTTTTGGGTTATTTATTTAAGAACAAACGGGAAAAAATATCAAAACAGCAGGTGATTGCAAAAGCCGCTTCGCCGGGTTTACCGGATTCGGAGATAAACAGGCTGTGCTGATAAAATTCCACTATTTTTGAGCCTTCTAAACGATCGAACACATGAAATTCGGAACCAAAGCAGTGCATGCAGGCGTAGCACCAGATCCTTCAACAGGAGCCATCATGACGCCTATTTTTCAAACTTCAACCTATGTTCAGGAGGCTCCGGCCAAACATAAAGGGTATGCTTACGCGCGGGGGGCAAACCCTACACGCAACACGCTGCAGCAAAGCCTGGCAGCACTGGAGAATGGAAAGTTCGCCATCTGCTTTTCGTCTGGCATGGGCGCCACCGATGCAGTGATCAAGTTGCTGAACCCTGGCGACGAAGTAATCACCAGCAACGATCTCTATGGCGGATCGTACCGGATGTTCAAACGCGTGTTTGAAAAGTACGGCATCAAATTCCATTTCACGGACCTCACCCATGCCGACAACGTCAAGCCGCTCATCAACAACAAAACCAAACTGTTCTGGCTGGAGACACCCACCAATCCGCTCATGAACATTGTCGATATCAAGGCCTTCACCGACATCGCCAAAAAGAACAACATCCTGGTAGCGGTAGATAACACTTTTGCATCGCCTTACCTTCAGAATCCCCTTGACCTGGGGGCAGACATTGTGATGCACTCTGTTACCAAATACCTGGGCGGACACTCTGATGTGATCATGGGAGCGCTTGTGCTGAATGATGAAAAGCTTTACCAGGAGCTGGCCTTCATTCAGAACTCGTGCGGTGCGGTTCCCGGTCCACAGGACTCGTTCCTTGTGCTGCGCGGTATCAAGACCCTTCATCTCCGCATGGAGCGCCACTGCATCAACGGTCGCAAGGTGGCTGAGTACCTGAAGAAACATCCGAAGGTGGGCAAGGTTTACTGGCCGGGATTCTCCGATCATCCCAACCACGAGATCGCCAAAAAACAAATGCGCGATTTCGGTGGAATGCTTTCGTTCACCCTTAAAGACGATAGCGTTGAAAAAGCAAATAAACTGATGGTAAGTGTTGAGCTGTTCTCGCTGGCAGAATCGCTGGGCGGTGTTGAATCGCTCATCAGCCACCCCGCATCAATGACCCACGCCAGCATCCCCAAAGAAGAACGCATCAAGAGTGGTCTCGTAGACTCGCTGATCCGCCTGAGCATAGGCGTGGAAGATCATGAGGACCTGATCGCGGATTTAGAGCAGGCACTCGGGAAGGTTTAAATAGTTGCCGGTTGCCAGTTACCGGTTGCCAGTTTCGTGCGGTGTAAATTTCACCATCCGGTTTCTTCAGTGTGGACTGGAGAAACACTCTCCGTTCATTCCATGACACGCGTTTAAACCGGCAACCGGTAACTGGCAACTGGTAACCAATGCGCTAGTTGGCGCGCGGCCGATCCTGCCTGTCGTGCTTCTGGCGTGAGATGTCACGGCTGGCGCGGTTTTGTTTGCGTTGCAGCCTGGCACGTTCGCGGTCTGTTACCGTACCGTCTGCCTCGGCCCTGTGCTCTGTTCTGCGGATGTTACGTTGTTCAGCCCTGAGTTTTTTGGCTTCAGCACGCGTTACCTCGCCTGACGCCACGCCTTCGCGGATGCGGGCATTTTGATTTTGCTGGCGTGCATCCACCAGAGGCGTTTCCTGCGCATAGGCCACACCCGACCCGATCAGCACCAACAGTACCCCTAATACCATGATCGTTTTCATAATTGTTCAGTTAGTTTTGTTGCCCCTTTGACAACAAAGAGAGGGGAAGGTTTAAAGTTTCAGGTTTAAAGTTGTGCTTCGAACGAAGGGTGACCTCAACTTTAAACTTCTAACTTTAAACTTTAAACTTGTTGCTTCTCCTGCGGAAACCTCACAACGAACTCACTGCCGTTTTTGTGATCGGAGTGAAGCTCGATCTTGCCTTTGAGGCGGTCTACCAGTGTTTTTACGATGGCGAGGCCCAATCCATTGGAGCTTTCGCCTGCGGTGGGTCTGGCGCTGAGCTTTTTGAATTTCTGAAAGAGCTGTTCCTTGTCTTGTGAGGTGAAGCCAGGCCCTTTGTCTTTGATGCGGATCCAGAACTCATGGTCTGTGCGGTCTGCGGAGATATCTATGGTTGAGCTCTTCGGAGAGAATTTGATGGCGTTAGAAAGCAGGTTGTCAAAGATCCTGTCAAGGTAATCCTTATCGATGTGCACCTCTTCATTCTCTACACGTGTGATGTTGAGATGGATCTTCTTGGCTTCAGCTTCGGGCGCAAATGCTTCTGTTCTTTCGAGCAGGAATTTGCTGATATCGAACGATGAATAATTAGGCTCTACGTTCTCCTCCAGCATGTGCACATCCAGCAGGTCGGTGATCAGGCCGAGGCCGGAGCGGGTGGCGGCTTTGACCATGGCCACATATTCAAGGTGTTCTTTGCTGAGCTGCCCGTCTGTCTCGAGCAGGTAAATGATGCCATCGATGCGGTTGAGTGGCGATTTAAGATCGTGCGCCACGATGCTCATCAGTGTATCTTTTTCGTGGTTGAGCTCCGAGAGCTGATGATTGCGTTTAGACAACTTTTCATTCTGGCGGATGATCTCCTCACGCTGCTGCTGGATCTCCACATTCTGCTGCAGAAGTTTTTCATTGATGGCCCTGCGCTTCTTTCCGTTCAGCCATTGCAGCACACCCAGCAGGCTTACGCCCACCACAATCACGGCAAGTGTTATGTTCTGCAGTTTTTGTTGCTGGATAATGGCATCGTTCCGCGCCTGCCGGGCCTTCAGCAACTCGTTTTCCTGTTCCTTGCGGGCGATCTCGATCTCAAACTGCATGCGCTCCACCTGCCGGGTAAGATCCAGGTCCTTGACAGAATCTTTCAAAAGCAGGTAAAGGTTCTGGTGCACCAGGCTTTCGCTCCTGTTGTGTTGCTTGTCCGAGATCTGCCATAGAAAATAGCTGGCATCCATTTTCGCGTTGAGGTCCTTGGTGCGGGTGGCGATGTCGAGCGACATGGAGAAATATTTCTTGGCACCATTGAGATCGTTTCGCTTGAGCAGTACCTGGCCCATGGTGCCATAGGCATTTGGCAGCATGCGGGTGTTGTTCTTGGCCTGGATCACCTTCAGTCCCTCTTTGCACATGGCCTCCGCTTCATTGAGCATGCCCGTGATCATGTATGATTTTGCCAGGAAGGTTTTGATCTCGGCCAGGTTGATCTCGTCGTTGATCACATGCCCAGTGGAATCGGCAAGTTTAAAGAAGCTGACGGATTTTTCAGGCTGGTTCGATTCCAGGTAATTTCGGCCCAGGTACACCATGGCCGACATGATATCGCGCGGATTGCCCAGTGATAGCCTGATCTGATAAGCCTTCAGGAAACTGTCTTCGGCTTTGGCGTAGTCGCGCTGGCTTTGATACAGGTTGCCGATGCTCTGATAGACATAGGCCAGTCCTGATGAATCGTTCAGCGCTGTGAAAAGCAGGCGCGCCTTTACAAAATAGTCATACGATCTTGAGAGCAGCCCCTGCTCGTAGAACAACCTGCCGATGTTGTTATTGGAGTGTGCAATCTGCAGGGAATCCTGTTGCAGAATGGAGAGATCCAGTGCACGGCTGTAGTATTCAAAAGCTTTGATCCGCTCCCCTTTGTAATTATAGGCCAGGCCCATGAAGTTGAGCGATTTTGCCAGCCCTTTGCTGAGGTTGAGGTCTTCGCCCAGGGCGTAGGCGCGGTTGCTGTAAAAGATGGTGCTGTCAGGGTTCGCGAACCGGTGTTCCCAGGCCAGGTCATTGAGCAGGTTGAAGCGCTCCGTTCCCGTTTTGCCCCGCAGCCGGTGCCTGAGGCTGTCGATCAGGTGAAGATTTTGTGCAAAGGAGACAAGTGGCAACAGCCAAAGAGAAACAATGATGCATGTCTGTCTTACGTTGGGCTTACCTCCGAGCATTTAAGACAAAGTTAAACAATCATTCGAACAATGAATGCCGTCATAATGAATTTGTTAGCTGTGCAGGTGGTCAGTCCACTTCCTCAAAATTGATCGCGGCCATTAGGTCTCGTCAATAACCCTCAGGACGATGAAGTGATCACAATCTGAGGCCAATATCGGATGCCGAACACTACACGGCTGTGGTCTGTGGACTGTCGACCGTGGACTAACTACATAACAATATCCGCCACATTTCAAAATACCCATAACTAAGGATTGACGGTTCGGGCCACGGCGCGCTATCATTACTCCATCAAAGCGCAACCCTAATCTCTTTGTAGCTATAAATTATCTAACCTCAAATTCTTACTTCATGAAAAAACGTGTTCTATTCTTTGGCTTTTTAATGGTGGCCGGCTGTGTGTGTGCCTTGGCGCAGAACAAAACCATGGGCGTTGGCGTGGCTACACCCAATCCCAACGCTGTGCTGCATGTTGAGTCTCCTACAGGAAATCAGGGATTTATTTTACCCAGGCTTACTACCGCACAACGTACGGCGACCGGTTTTGTCAGTGTGCTCGGCCCCGCTGATAATGGTCTCCTGGTTTATGATACTGACCTCAGCACAGTTTTCACGTGGGATGGTTCCGCATGGAGTGGACCGGAACTCACCCTGCCTTATGCGGACACGGTGACCTCAGCATCTGACGGATCGGACCTCTTAAGGCTTGTATATGCAGGCTCCGGAGCAGGGAAAGTTAGCGTGGCACATTTCGAAAATGCGAACCCCAACAGCGGAAATACAGCGCTATGGGCGCAGACCAACAGCAACCAACCTTTGTCAGCAGCCATCTATGGATTGAACACCGGCACCGGCGATGCTGCAGGTGTATTCAGGATCAATAACCCCGCCAGCAATTTTTCCGCGGCGTTTGCTGAGACCAACGGAAACGGGCCGGCATTTTCTGCAAGGCAGAACGGGAACGGCGGGGGAATCTATGTGGTCAAGGATGGTGGCGGATCGCCCAACGTGGCCGCGGTTTTTTCGCGACACATTGGCCCTTCAGGATATGCAGGTATCTTCCAGAATGAGAATGCGGCTAACCCGAGAAGCGCATTGTTCGCAGAATCTGTAGGCTCCGGTGAATCCATCTGGGCACAGAAGTCCCTGCCCGAGAGCACGGGCATTGCCATCTTCGGAGATCACTTGGGCTCATCGGGTCAGGCGGGGCTCTTTACTATTGACAATGGTTCCAATCCTTCTCCCGCCCTCGAAGCGAAGACCAATGGTACCGGCAATGCAGCAAGGTTTGAGATCAATAACGTGAACAGTGGCTCACCGGCGTTGTGGGTGCAGACCAACAGCAATCAACCTTTATCAACACCGATCTATGGCTTGAACACTGGCACGGGTGATCCCGCAGGTGTGTTCAGGGTGAACAATCCAGCCAGCGCCGTGTCAGCGCTTTATGGCGAGCACAATGGCAGCGGCCCGGCGATCTTTGCTAACCAGATCGGAACAGGACGCGCAGGTCAGTTCCAGATCACAAATGCTTCAAGCACTGAGTCTGCATTGAGGGCTGTGACCACATCCGGTACAGGGATAGGACTCAGCGTGGCAAACAACGGCAATGGCAATGCGCTCACGATCTCCAGCGGAAGTGTTAAGGTATCCACGAATGTGGTTACATCTACGTCCATCACTACGCGCGCAGCTGCATATCGTATCACTTCGGGAGGCACTGCATTTAGTTTTGGTTTCGGCCCAACTGACGGCGAAATGTTCATGGTATTCAACGACACCGGGTCTACCATTACCGTAGAGGGGATATCCATCCTCAACGGTGAAGGGAAGATCCTCATCAACTTCGCAGGCACATTCAAGGGCCTCTAAAACCACAGGCATGATAAGATCTTTATTAATACTCATACTTCTGCTCGCAGGATTGAACGGCTACGCGCAGTTCATCACCAACAGTGGCATCCCGATCACCAACGGTGCCCTGGTCACAACGAACGGAAGCTGGACCAGCGATGCGGGAACAGTGATCGTGAACAATGGCGTGATCAGCACCACAGAGAGTTTTGTGAACAATGGTTCGCTTGATCCCGTCAGTACCGGCGGTTTTATTCTCCGGTTCGCTACCGATAAGAATTTTAATGCCGGTGGCTCTCGCATGGGGTTTCTCGTGAAAGACGGCGCCGGTACCGCGCTCGTTAGCCGAACCATTTCTGTGCGCGACAGCCTCGTGCTAAAGAACGGACTGACCAGGCTGCTCAGCGCTACAGACACAGTATTTGCCGGGCCCGGCGCGCGGGTGTCGTCTAACCCATCGTCATATGTGGAAGGCCTCGTAGCCAGGGCTGGCAATGGCGATCTCGTGTTTCCTGTGGGGCGAAATGGAATGTATCTTCCGTTGAAGCTTTACCGCATGCAGGCACAACGCGCTACCGTATCCCTCATCGATGCCCCTGCCGGTTATTCGGCAGGACCGGGACTTGATTCGCTCATTAATTTCCCGTACGCATGGAAAGTGCACGAGAAGGCGAAGACCGATACGGCAGCTTACGTAGAGGTCAGCTATCCCAACACCCTTCCCATCGGCGCCAACCCTATTGTTGTGCGTGAGGTAGCAGGACTGAAATATGCGAGCATGGGTGCAAGGTTCACTTCCAATACCTCAGGCCGCGTTACCGTTCGCAGCTACTCAAAAAGACTCACCGGCATGTTTACCGTGGCCAATGGATTCAAGGTTGACCTCGTCACCGATTCCCTTGCGCTCGTAGCATTGTATCAATCTACAGGTGGTCCTTCGTGGTCCTTGAAGAACAACTGGCTCACTGGCAAGATAGACACCTGGTCTGGTGTAACCGTCAACGGCCAGAGCATCACGGCCCTCAGTCTGCCTGCTAACAAGCTCACAGGCGCCATACCTGACGCGCTGGTGGATATCGATGCACTGCAAACCATTGATCTTTCCGGCAATAGTATTACAGCGATCCCTGATTTCACCCTCAATGATCAGATCAGCGCGCTCAATGTTTCTAACAACAAGTTGAGCTTTGCATCGCTCGAGCCCAATGCATCGGTGCCCGGATTGAATTACAGTACCCAGGCTGCTCTTGGAACGGCTAGTGAGTCGCTGATCGCAGCAGGAGCGCCTGTACAGTTAACGGTGAACGCGGGTGGTAGCAAGAGTCAGTATCAGTGGAAGAGAAATGGCCAGGCCGTCGCCGGTGCAACTGCGCCTGTGTATGCCATCGCGTCCATCAGCAGGACGAATATGGGTGAGTATGTTGCTGAAGTCACCAACCCGTTGCTTCCCGGCCTTACGCTGAAGTCAGCACCGCAGCGTGCACTGGCCTACGCAAATGTCAGTGGCAAGCTGATGGTAGCGCAGAATGAAGCCGCCACGAAGGGATCGCTTACATTGTTCAGGGTCACGCCGGCGGCCTATGATACCATTGGCACGGTGCAGGTACAGGCAGACGGAAGCTACACCTTCCAGAAAGTGGTGCTGGATGATTACCAGCTCCTGGGATTTGCCGATACGCTGGCTTATTCACGCGCATTGCCGACCTATTACAGGAACACCATCTTCTGGGAAGAGGCGGACGTGGTACCGGTTGAAAACAATTTAAACGGTCTTACCATCGTCTCCGCCCTCAAGCCCGCGCCGGCGTCGGGTCGCGGCTCCATCAGTGGATACCTCGAAGAGGATGATGGCAACGCAAGGCTGAGCGAAGCACAACGGGTAAAACGAATAGAAGGTGCTGGTGTTAGCGTACGGAGGGTAGAACGCACCGGCCGTGGTAAGGAAGAGATCCTTGTGCTGGTAGCCTACGTGTTCACCGATGAGAACGGCGAGTTTACATTGCCCAACCTGCCTCCGGCGGAGTATCGCCTCAACATCCAGTATCCCGGATATCCCATGGATGAAAGCTCGTTCATCACCATCCCGCTGGGCACTGCGCTGCAATCGCAGGTGAGCGTTGAAGCCGTGGTGCAAAATGGTAAGATCAATGTGCGCAAGCGTGTGATCACCGGCATCGCCGAGACTCGGCAATACGCACAGGTATATCCGAACCCGGCGGTAGACTTCATCCATCTGAAGTTTGAAGGCGCCACAGACCGCCAGATCTCACTGGTCGATCTGAATGGCAGCGCGGTGGTCACAACAGCATCGCAGGATGCGGAAGCAGTGGTAGATGTGCGACGAGCGCATCCGGGTATCTATCTGCTTCTGGTGAAAGAGAAGGGCGTTGCTGTAAAGACTTTCAAGGTTAGCATTGAATAATATTGAACAAGGGGAAGTGGTGTTTCACTTCCCCGCTTTAAACACGTTTCGTATGAACACAAATCCGATAAGAACACTGGTTGTCAGCATCCTGGTGATGATGGCCGTCATCTGCCTCTCTGTTTCCCTGTGGGGCTGTAAAGACGATCCGAAGCCGCGTCAAACCGAAACACAAAGGGTCACCAAACTGCTCACTGCCAACGGAGGTACGTGGTCGCCATCAGGCGCTGCTGCCATTACAGCCGATGGCATCGATGTAACGCAGGAGCTGTTTGCCGGTTTTTCAATAACTTTTTCGGAGAACACTTTCACTACCACGGGTACAAGCCCGGTGTGGTTGCGTCAGGATACCTGGAGCTTCAAGGATGAAACGGCAACCGTGATCGTACGCGGCCAGGACAGCAAGGAGATTACCATTGTGTCGATATCAGATTCACAGCTGAAACTGACCATGACCTGGGACCAGACCACATACGAGGGCGGCAGGGCAAGATCGCTGGCAGGGAAATACGAGCTTGTGTTACGTAAAGGTTAATTTGCGAATTGCAGATTTTTAATCCCGCTGGCTTTCGGATCAGATTCCCTTCAATCGCATATCAAAATTTGAAATCGCAGATTGTCGTATATTGTGGGCTTAAATTCCCCAATTATGAAAAAGATCACGACTGTTTTTTTACTGGTGCTGTTAGCAACGGGATTATCCTATGGCCAGGACGATCCACAATACAAGGCTGCTTTGAAAAAGATGTTTGAAGTATCAGGAACGGAAGAGACTTATAAGGCTGCGTTGAAACAGGTTATAGGAATGTTTAAACAGCAGAAGCCTAACGTACCGGAAGCAGTCTGGACTGATTTTGAAAAGGAATTCTCGAGCACGTCACTGAGCAGTCTTGTGGATATGTTGTCTCCTGTTTACCAGAAATACATGACCAAAGATGACCTGCAGAAGATGACAGAGTTTTACCTGACGCCGGTGGGAAAAAAGTATGCTGCTAACACGCCGCTGATCATGCAGGAGTCGATGCAGGTAGGCCAGCAGTGGGGCATGAAGATCGGTCAGCAGTTTCAGGAGAAGCTGAAGGAGAAAGGATACTAATGAACCGTACAGCGTTCCGGTCTGCAGATCGGTTGACGTTTTTTACCGGCCCGTGTTGCTACGCGGGCCGGTTTTATTTTGAGCATTGTCAATTCCCACCAATCGAATAGAATAAGCTGTTGGTAGTGTGGCGTTATATATAACGCCACACTATTCGCGACTTATCTCTCTCTCTACGAACACTTTTTTTCAGAAGTTTTTTGAAAAAAATTGGGCATTCATTGTAAAGTTTTTTACTTGCCGGCACATTGGTAGTTAACGAATAATTTTTTCGCGCAATGTTCCGGTGTTTCCCACCGGCCTTTTCTTTGGCATTGCGGGTTTACAATTCAGCGACCGGTAGCTGAAAGTTTGTTCCAGTCATTTTGGAGCAACATGTAAACCGGGAGGTGTTTACGGGTATAGGCTACCATTTAACCTTGATCATTCTGTAAAGAGCGAACGCGTGTCGCAGCTCAAAGTGTGAATCGCTCTATTCAACGTTACTGCACAGCGTATGTGCTTTTTTCCGGATGATCGCATTCTCTCAACATTATGGCAAAAAAAACAGAGAGCCCACTCAATGAAGAAGAAATCAACGGCGACGACGTCAACGAAGCAGTTGATGTTGATGAAGTTGATGATGCAGAAACTTCTCCAGGAGAAGAAGTTGTGATCAAGCTTCCACCCAACTGCAGGGTGAACGAACCCATCATCTACCAGCTTGACATATTGCTTGACTTTGTGCACCCGCGCAGGCTTAAGAAAGACCTGATCGAAGTGCTCCTGCTGTATCTCTCGCACGACTGCGAGAATCTTTCCGGTAGTTTTAAAGAGACGGCAGAAAACTACCTGCTGCTTTTTCAGTGGCTCGATACCGTGGAGAAGGAAATGGATGAAAGAGGTTTCGAGTGATCTTCAATTATCACCTCGGGGAATTGACCGGAAGTGGAGCAACCGGTCAATTCACCTGATGTGAATGCAATGTATGCTTGTTATTTTGTCCAGTAGTCGATCACCGTGACTTTATCGAGATGTGGTTTCAATACTTCGACAAAGGCTTTGTGCTCCGGGTGGATCAGGTAAGCATCCCTGTCCTTGTCGGAGGTAAAGGTTACAAAAAAACAATGTGTCAATCCCTGGTTCAGGTTTTCGGGACTTGTATTGGTGCCCCATTCAAAATCTTTGATAAGCGGAAGCTTGCCAGGCAGTGCGCGGAAAGCATCTTCTACTTTCTTCACATCCTGGGCGCTTGAAGTATCCTTGAATTTGAACAGTACAACATGCCGCAACACTTTGGGGCTGTCGGTTCTGGTTTGTGCATGAGTGGTTGTTACAGACATAAACAGGGTTACGATAACAGCATAAAAAACAACTTTGATCTTTTTCATAAAATATGGAGGTGATATGGACTTTTAAAGTTAGAAGATATTTTGAACAGATCCGCTGGCGTCGGGCCGCCTTTTATGGAATATGTGTGCCCTTGATGGGGTGCAACCACAAACTTTCTTATTTTTAGTCACCGTAAAAATTAAGCGTAACTATGAAAAATACAAGCTCCATTACCGTTAGCACCTTCATGAGCCTTTTGATCATCGTGTTGGCAGGTACAATCTCAACTGTTGTTGCCCAGGTGGGTGTTGGGACCAAACCCGAGAAAGGTGCCGTGATGTATCTCGACGGCACGCGGAAGATGCTGGATGAAAAATGGACTTACTGGGAAGGACCACGGCTGGCAGCAACACTTCCCATCAAATGGATTGTGGTGAAAGACCCCGTTGGCAAAGGGAGCGCCGTTAACAGCAACGACCCTACTGCTGCCGGCGGCAAATATGGTTCTGCTGATATCGTTACCAAAAAAGCATTCCGCGACTTTCGCCTGCATGTTGAATTTCTGATCTCGAAGCCCGGCGGAAATAGCGGCGTGTACCTTCAGAACCGTTATGAGATCCAGGTGCTCGATGGCGACTCCACTAAACACGGTATGGGTGCTATCATCAATGAATCAGAGTCACCTTATCATGCCTATAATGGAGTTGGCAAATGGAACGCTTACGATATTGTTTTTCGTGCCGCGCGGTTCAATAACGGAACGCTCACCGAAAAAGCAATGGTTACGATTTACTTCAATGGCAAGAAAGTACACACCAATCATCCCATCAACCAGGTGTGGGGCGGTCCGAACTCAGGCATCGACGGAGGGAACGACGGTGGCAAAGGAATTACAGATACTCCCGGTGGTTTGAAGTTGCAAGCCGAAGGTCACGATGTGCTCTACCGCAACATCTGGATCAAAGAGCTTGACCTGAAAAATGCTGATACTGACTTCTGAAGAAAAATTGACAATTGACAAATAGTCCAAGGTCGACAGACCACTGTCCACGGTAGTGCGGTGTGACATCGACTAATCGTACCTCGTTACTTTGTTCCTTCAAGGCAGCAGCTATCCGGATACACACATCGGCCGTGGAATGTCGACGGTGGACCGTGGGCTCTTTCTCGGTACATTATTTTTCCATGGTGTTCCCGTACTAAAACTGAAAAGATAAAAATGAAACGGAACATGGAAACAGTGCGCAGATCAGTGATCCTGCTAATGAGTATTGCTGCTTTAATGCTGGTGAGCTGCGAGAGAGCGCCCAAAGGAGACGAAGCGAAGATCGCAGAAAAGGAAGAAGCAGTGGTGCCTACCGGCCAGGCTTTCGTTGTTGATACAGCCCGATCGTATGTAAAATTTACAGGTCATGGCGTGGGCAAAAACCACCCCGGAACATTTAAGCTCAACTACGGCGCTGTGGCCGTTGACAAAGACTCACTTTCAGGCGGCACTTTTGTGATCAACATCAAGTCGATGCAGATGGAGCAGAAGGGTGCGGATATCACCACCAAGCTGAAGCCCCACCTGTTGAGTGGTGATTTCTTCGATGCTGAAAAATTTGGTACAGCCGCCTTCGAGATCACCAACGTTGTTCCGTATAAACCGAAAGACGCTGAAAGGTCATTGGTGGAAGGAGCCAACTTCTATATCAGCGGGAATCTGACGCTGAAGGGAGTGACCAAAAATGTAAGCTTCCCTGCTCATGTAGACCTGGATGGACATTCGCTCAAAGCAAAATCGAACTTTGATATCGATAGAAGGCAATGGCAGATGAACTACGGAAATGATAAAACATTGGGAGATAAATTCATTTCTGAGACGGTGAACATCGAGCTCTACCTCGAAGCAAGAAGAGAAGAGGGAAATACCTGACCGGGTTTATTTCCCCGGCCCTTTCCCTCTTTTTCTCCTTCCGTCTACTTTCGTGTCTTCCTTGATCTGCACATGATTGCATAACAGGTCCAGCAAGTCACCGGGTTCTTCGTCAATAGCCAATGCGATTGAAACGATTTCGATCGCCAGGATTCGGTCAGTGGATTGTGTGGCGAGGGCAGTCAGCTTTTGCTTAGAGATGCCCGTTCTTCTTGATATGCTTGCCTGGTTGACAGATTTGTTCGCAAACAAAATTCCGAGTTTGGTCAGTTTAGGTTTGGCCATTTGAATTGAATGATTAAGTGGTTTAGCAGGTTTGTTTTGCAGCGTGAAGCCATGACATGAAGATCATCCTTCCGCTCTATGATCAGTGGAGGCAGCTGGGGGACGTTTCTTTTTTTTGCTCATCGATTTCTTGTCTCCATTCACAGGGTCTTCCTTCAGCGTCAGGCCGACATATATATATTTCAGAAGTCGCGGCGGAGGTGTTTTGATAGCCAGTGCTATCCGGTAGAGCTCATTGCCCTGGAGTTTAGCAGTCATGCTATTCGAAAGCCTCGTAAGCCTCGGTTCCGAGATCCCGGTCTGACGAGACAAGCTTGCCCTGTTGATCTTATTCTTCGCCAGGTATTCACCCAGTTTGGTCATAATATTTTGGCCCTCCGATCCATTTTTTGTGCAAATAAATTCCAATATTCTGATCATTTAAAATGTTTTTGTAAACATTAAGTTATAAAAAAAGGAATTTTGATCATAAAATATGGATTAATGTACTTGTATTTAGATATTAATTGGGTATAATTGTTCTTAAAATCGGAATTTATATATGATAGACAACCCGATGATTATACTACATCACCCCCGGGGTACCAGCCAGGACATTGGCGTTATGAAGGGGGGAAGTAATGTGCTGTTAACCTGTTTGATCTGGTAAGAAGGAGTCCCATAGGCTGTGCGCGGCACATTTCAGCCTTAGTCTGGAACTGGAGTGTGCTGGCGCATAAGCCGGTAGGGTGGCAGGATTTTTCTCAATGTTAAACACGAAAGTATTTTCAATAAACTTATGCGCCGAGTAATGCCCCATCTCTTTAGAAATGTTTCAAACCGGTTCAGCTTGCTCTTCAGCAGGCGCACCGAAAGCTCCGGGACAAGTCACGGTGCTGGTATTACAGTAGACAATGACATCAGTGAAGCCATCGTCTGCGCGTTCTCGCATGGCAGCGAGCCGGCGTTCCGGCAGATCTATGATCGTTATGCGCCGGCTATCTATAGGGTTGTGCAGCGTTATTTTCAGTCGTCGGCCCTGGCAGAAGAATTGGTGGAAGAGTTGTTCTCAACACTATGGCGTGAACGTGGCTTGTACAGCGATGTCGTGCAGCTCAGGAGCTGGCTCTTCATCTCCGCCAGGAATCTCGCCATACATTACCTCGAGAAGATGACCGTTGAAATGTTATCCGCCAGCACTGCACAACAGAATGTCAGCAATGAAACAACTTCGGTTCTGAAAACAGCTGTCCCGCCGGTTAATATGTTGCAACATCCATTGAAAAGTGCGTAACAACCCCAGGTATAGGGGTTTTCATTTAGCCTGTACGTTGGCGCCACATAGCAATATTTTTCGGCTGCAGTTATGCCAGACGGATAAAATTTCACGGTTTGAAAATCGATAAAGACGATCCCGGAGGTGTATTCAGTTTTTTTTCTTATATTATATTACCTGAAACCTGTTTTATGCGATAATTTTTCTTAGTTTGAACTAGGTGTTTCAAGCCTCCAGGAGACTGTACTAAAAAATGTGAAATCTGTTGACCCTGGTCATGACACACTTTGTCTTCGTAAACCCTATAGTTTTTGTTCCAGGTTGGGAAAACAACGGATCTTCTGAAATTTACAGCGTATGATGCCGACCCATTTCAATAAGCTGCTTCAGCGTTACCTCGACAAAACAGCGTCTGGTGACGAGCGGAATGAATTTTTCAAACTGGTAAGGTCTGGCGAGCATGATCACGATCTGGATAAAAACTTCATTGACCTGCTGCACACCGAGATTCGCAACCCCGTGGCTAAGGAAGAGAAAGCTGTGCTGGAACGCGTCTTCCATAAAATGACAGGCAACGAGCCCCCTGCCGAAGTGTATGAGATCCGTCAACCCGCGGCCATACGGGCGCATTGGTGGATGGCCGCAGCGGCTGTAGTGCTGATGACTGTAGTGGCGTGGGTATGGATGATCCGGCAGCGTGTGAGCGCAGACAGGATGATCGTTGCCGGCCCCGAATATGTTAGCTTCCCCGATGGCAGCAACGTGGTGTTGAACGAAGGCAGTACCCTCTACTATAGCAAAGCATCTTATGGAAGAGACTTCCGGGAGGTCACGCTCGAAGGAGAAGCGTACTTCGATATCCAGCACGACGCTTCCGCTCCCTTTCTCGTGCATACGGATAACGTTACCACTACTGTATTGGGAACAGCATTCAATATCAACGCTTTTCCGAACGCCAAGCAGATAGTGGTCACTGTCACACGCGGCAAAGTGGAGGTTAGCGACGACCAGGAGACCTTCGATCAGATCATTCCCGATCAATGCATCACGGTAAACGCGCTCACCGGCGAGTTTGTGAAGACAGACGTAGATGCCCGGATGGCGCTCGCCTGGATGAACAAATACCTTATTCTCGATCGGGTAACTATGGAAGAGGCCGCGCGGCTCATCGAAGCAAAGTACCATGTGAAAGTTACCGTTGTAAACGACGCCCTGAAGAAATGTACCATCTCTGCCAAGTTCCTGAAGAGTGAGCAGCTCAGGCAGGTGCTGGATGTGGTAAGCGTTCCGCTCGGTGCATCGTATACCATGAAAGACGGCAATGTATCCATCAACGGTGATGGATCGAATTGTAAATAGCAAAGACCTGCGTTGAGCCCGCCGCGTAAAGCCGGGTTCCTGGTTTTCAACAGACGCCAAAAATGAATAACCCCATAAGTAGACCTTAATAAACTGTTAGTTGACGAGGGAAGAAGATCAGAGCCTTCTCCCGATAAGACCTAAAGAATAGTGATGCGAGTAAATTTCTACTGCGGCTTCTTTTTGATCGTCGGCATGATGCTTTCAATGATTCTTGAAGGCAATGCCCAAAACACCACCAAGGGCGGCATACATACTATTGAGGTTACTGTAGAGCTGAATGACGAGTCGCTGGAGAGCTGCTTTAAAAGTATTGAAAGACAAACCGGTCTGTTGTTTGCATTCCTTCCGGGCCAGGTCGATCCCTACACTTCTATTACCCTGCCGAAAGCAACGCGCACGGTAAGCGCCACACTTGACCTTGTGCTGAAGCATACTTCGCTCACCTACCGTCAGATGAACAACAGCATTGTCATCTTTGAGAAGCCCACGCCATCGCGATCAGAGACCACAGACGCAAAGGAGGAGATGGCAGTACCGGCGCTGCATGTTGTCACCGGAAAAGTAACAGGCCCTGATGGCGAGCCCGTCCCTGAGGCAAACGTGCAGATCAAAGGAGCTCATGCCGTGACCACGGACCTCGATGGCCGATATACGGCTGAAGTATTAGATCACGATGTACTGGTCTTTTCATTTGTAGGTTATAAAACTGTAGAGACGAATGTGAACAGTCGCAAAGTCATCGATCTTGCCATGGAATATGAGGTCCCGTTGCTGCAGGAAGTGGAGGTCAATGCGGGTTACTGGAAAGTAAAGGGGCGTGAGCAAACTGGTAATATTTCAAAGGTGACAGCGAAAGAGATCGAGAATCAACCGGTATCTAATCCGTTGGTTGCTTTGGAGGGAAGGGTGCCCGGGGTGTATATCCATCAGTATTCAGGTGTTCCAGGTGGCGGTGTTTCTATTCAGATCAGGGGTACAAACAGTTTGAGGGAGTATGCCAATGATCCCTTATATATTATCGATGGGGTACCTTTTCCATCAACGCAAGTTTCTTCATCTTTCATAAGTGGTGCGATTATTCCTAATGCCAATCCGCTTAATAACATCAATATCGCAGATATCGAAAGCATCGAGATCCTGAAAGACGCCGATGCCACAGCCATTTATGGTTCACGTGGTGCCAATGGCGTGGTGCTGGTCACCACAAAGGCCGGTAGAAAAGCGAGCGGGAGCATGCAGGTGAATGTTGATTTTCGCCAGGGCGTTGGCAGAATTACCCGTACTATGGATCTGCTTAACACACAACAGTGGCTCGAGATGAGGAAGGAAGCGTTCAGGAATGATGGCGTAACGATGACAGCTAACAATGCCCCTGATTTGCTGCGGTGGGACACCACACGGTATACCGATTGGCAAAAGGTGCTTCTTGGTGGCACGGCAAGGGTCTCAGATGTCAAGGCTTCAGTCTCAGGTGGAGATGAATTTACGCGGTATCTCTTCAGCACTAACTATTACAGGGAGTCAACAGTCTTTCCTGGTGATTTCAGCTTCCGAAAAGGCTCGGCTCATTTTAATTTTAATCATGCCACCCGCAACGATGGCTTCAGGTTTTCTTTGCTGGCCAGCTACACAGGCACTGGTAACAACCTTCCAAAGACTGATCCCATTGGCGCTGCCATTCAGCTCGCACCAGTGGCTCCGCGCGTTTATGACGATCAAGGGGAGCTTAACTGGGAAAATGGAACATGGGCCAATCCTTTTGGTGCGCTGAGGCAAACCTATACCAGTAACATTGGTACGGTTGTGGTAAATTCGATAATCAGCTATAGAGTACTCCCGGGGCTTTATATGAACAATAACCTGGGCTACACCAATGTGCAGGTGGATGAGCTACAAAAGAACCCGATCAGTTCTTTAAATCCGACAGCACCTGATCGGACAGGCTCGAGCATGTTTGGCGACAACAAAGTGAACACCTGGATAGCAGAGCCTCAATTGGAATATCGGGACACCATAGGTGCACATGGCGTACTAAAAATGCTCGTTGGCACAACATTTCAGCAAACCATAAGCAAGGGGCAAACGCTGTGGGCAAAAGGTTACAGGAACGATGATCTGTTGGAGGACCCATTGTCAGCTCCTGAGATTGAGGTCGCGGAAAATGCCTATGCACAGTATCGTTACAATGCCATTTTTGGCCGCATCAATTTCAACTGGAAGGAAAAGTATATTATAAATCTCACCGGCCGGAGGGATGGCTCCAGCAGGTTTGGTCCTGGAAAACAATTTGCCAACTTTGGAGCAATAGGCACAGCGTGGATTTTTTCATCGGAGCCTTTTATAGAGCATGTTTTCCCATTTCTTAGCTATGGAAAATTGAGAGCCAGCCACGGCATCACGGGCAGTGATCAGATAGGGGATTACCAGTACCTCGACTCTTACTCTTCAACTTCCAATACATACAACGGGTTAAAAGGCACCGTACCCATACGATTGTATAATCCAGATTATTCCTGGGAAAGTAACAAAAAAACAGAAGCCGCCATCGAACTGGGCTTTGCCGGAAACAGAATACTATTAAGCACAAGCTATTACCATAACCTTTCGTCTAACCAGTTGGTAGGGCATTCCCTACCGGTGATCACCGGACAGGCGTCTATTAACAGTAACCTTGGCGCTGTTGTGCAGAATACAGGTGTGGAGGTTATGTTGAACACCGTCAATGTTTTTAACAGCAACTTTACGTGGAAGACCTACATCAATGCCACTGCTCCTCAAAACAAGCTGATCAATTATCCTAACCTTAAAGGATCCGATTATGATCAAAGATACGTCGTCGGCCAGCCGTTATCTATTCGACAAAAATACCATTATACCGGGGTTAATCCTGAGACCGGTATTTATACATTCGAGGACGTAGACGGAGATGGCAACATGTCGGCGCCTAACGATTACCAATCCCTCAAAAAGGTCACGCAGCAGTTTTACGGAGGTATACAGAATAATATCCGGTACAAGAACTGGCAATTGGATGTTTTTTTTCAGTTTGTGAAACAGACTGGCATTAATTACTTGTCGATGTTCCTGAACACGCCTGGTTCGAGGCTTACCAATCAACCTGTTCAAGTGTTGGACCGCTGGCAGCAACCGGGTGATATTACCGGCATTCAGCAGTTCACTCAACGAGGTGGTGGTCCACTTGGAGTCGCTGCAACTGCTTATAACAATGCACGAGAGTACAGTGACTATGCCATCAGCGATGCTTCCTTTGTCAGGCTGAAGAATGTTTCACTGTCGTGGCAGCTCAGATCAAGCTGGCTCAAGAGCATGCGCCTGCAGCAAGGTAGCGTTTATGTGCAGGGGCAGAATTTGTTAACTTTTACAAAGTATGCGGGTTATGATCCTGAGATTCCAGTGGGTTCCAGATCATTGCCACCTTTACGCATTGTGATGGCGGGAATACAGCTAACTTTTTAATCGACTCGCATGAAACTGATACTATTCAATAACGCGCGGGGGAAACACCAAGGCAAAGGTGGAAGCATAACCGTGATATTACTGTTTATGTTAACATGCTGTGTTGCCTGCGCGGAATTTCTGAACATAGATGAACCTAAAAACCAGGTTGTTGGCGGAGCAGCTTACAAAGACGATGCCTCGGCCACATCAGCCATTATCGGCATCTACACAAAAATAATGGAAGCCCCGGCATTCGCCAGTGGAAGCATCACATTGCATGCGGGATTTTCAGCAGATGAAATCAATCAATCTAATGTAAACGGCTTCCAGACCAACAGCTTGTTGCCTACAGACCCGGAACTCAAAAGCAGCTTGTGGGAGCCTGGTTATAAATATATCTATTATGCTAATTCATTGCTGGAAGGCATTTCAACGTCATCCAATGTTAGCCTTGGCGTTAGAAGAAAGCTTGAAGGCGAAGCCAAGTTTATCCGTGCTTTTTCTTTCTTTTACCTTACCAATCTGTTTGGTGATGTGCCGTTGGTCACAACAACAGACTACAAAATAAATGAAATGTTCCACCGTACGCCACAAGCAGAAGTATATGAGCAAATAGTCAGCGACTTGCTAGATGCTGAAGGCCTTTTGCCGGCTGACTATTCCATTTATGGCAATGAAAGAATAAGGCCCAACAAAAGTGCTGCCACTGCATTGCTGGCAAGGGTTTATCTGTTTAGGAATAGGTGGTCGGAAGCAGAAGCCGCAGCCACTTCGGTGATCAATAATACCGAATTGTACAGTCTTCAAGATAGCGTGTATGAAGTTTTTCTTGCTAAGGTAAAGCAACAACCGAACCGTGAGGCGCTCTGGCAGCTGGCGCCGGTAAGCATCAGCTATACCTTTGAAAAGCAGCTCTTTAATTTTGATAGCCAGAATCTTACATCATCCAATTTGTTGTGCGGTAGTGCTGTTAATGCCTTCGAGGCTGGGGACAAGCGCAAAAAATACTGGATCGGTAGTGCAGTTGTTGATAAACGGTCATACTTTTTCCCGTCTAAGTATAAGGCAGGTGATAATGCATCTGAGGCGGCAAAGGAATATTCCATGGTATTGCGTCTCGCTGAGCAATACCTGATCCGTGCCGAAGCCCGGGCACAGCAAAATAAGCTCGCCGAAGCCATCGCAGATGTAGATACGATCCGCCATCGTGCGGGGTTGCCGCTTATTCAGAATACCAATCCCGGCATAGGCAAAGAAGAGTTGATACTTGCCATCATGCAAGAGAGAAGAGTAGAGTTTATGGCTGAGTGGGGCCACCGCTGGCTTGACCTGAAACGAACCCTACGAGCAGATGCTGTATTGTCTTCTGTAAAAGCAGACTGGCAGCCTACGGATGTTCTCTATCCAATCCCACAATCAGAGATCGATAACAATCCGAACCTTCAACCGCAGAACGAAGGGTATTGAGTCGAAGCACTGATTAGCGCTGCAAAATCCGGATCAGATCATCGTTAAGATAAAATACTTCTGTCCCTTCCTTTTTTGGTGTAAGAATTTTGGCCTGCACCAGCTCATCCATGTATTTGGTCAATGTTGTTCGTGATGTTTTTTTCACCGCATCACCGATTGTTTTTAAACGGCTATAGGGCTGATGGAACAGCGCTTCATTCACTTCCTTCGTATACCATTTTATATGCTTCTTGCCATGCTCGAGCGTGGCCTTCATCTGCGCGACTATTTCGTTGATCAGTTCGTTAGACAACTTGGCGGTGACTTCCACAGCATCGAGCATATAGAGTATCCAGGGCTTCCACGCACCTCGCTGTGTTACGCCTGCAAGATTGTAATAGTAGTCTGTTTTGTTAACAATGATATACTTCGATAAGTATAAAACGGGTTGTGAAAGCAGTCCTTTTTGTACCAGGTAAAGCAAATTCAGGATACGACCCGTCCGTCCATTGCCATCCTGGAACGGGTGTATGGCTTCAAACTGATAGTGGGCAATACACATTTTTAAGATAGGGTCAGCCGGATACCTGTTGTCATCATTAAGATAATCCAATAGATTGCTCATCAGATTTTCCACCATTCCTTCGCCTCTGGGAGGGGTGTAAATGATCTCTCCTGTTCTGAATTCGCTTTGGCCTTGACGAATTACAACCTGTGCCTGCGGTGGACGAAGGCCAGCGGTTGTTTCTTTGATCTGCTGAAAGATCTGAACGACAAGATTCATGGAAATTGAATCATCGTTTTGCAACTGACGGTACGCTTCCCACAGTGCTTCTCTGTATTTTAAAACTTCTTTCGTGGCGGGGTTCGCTCTCTCCTCACGGGCGGTGTCTGATATGGCTTTATAAAGTTCATCTTCTGTTGTAAAAATATTCTCGATGGCCGTTGAAGTTTTTGCCTCCTGAAGGGCGATCGTATTAACCAGCATCGAAGGGTTTGGAAGCCGTTGTACATTAGCCCCGAAAGTTGCCAGAACCCGCGACGTTGTGATTAACTTTTTGAGTATTTCCGGGTCACTCTCAATTTCTGCTGGCGGAGGCAGCGGTGGAAGCTCATTGTAAGGTAGCGTTCTGTCGTATTTAGCCATTCAAATGTCCATTTGTTTCGATAATCTGGACACCGGCATAAAGATATTGCTTAAAACTGGACATAAAACGCCTAAATGTTCATTTTTTTTAAAAAAATGGACATGTACTAAAAATTTGCCCATTTTATCTAAAAAACTGGACAAACCGGCATTTGGCGTTCAATTTTAATTAAAAATACCGCCCAGCCATTCCCAGGGGCCACTAGGATATGCTTCAGGGTTGGTGATCTTTCGTTCCCGGATCCCGGTTTAAGGGCTGAAAATACTTCTGTTCCAGGCGGTGGATCACAGCATAGTGATCATATAGCGCAACGAGTTTGTCACCGGCAACTTTGAATTCCCTTAACTTCTCTTCATTAAAATCGAAGAGGTAAAAGCTAAACCGGTAAGTCCCGTCCTGTAAGTTGTAGACGTCGATCACTGAAGCCGTGTTGAAGGCTTCATCGGTTTCATTTTTTGCCTGCAGGGCTGAGTTCACAAAAAGATAGTTACCTGATGTTGCACTTTTTCTGTTCACCATGAGTGGAGGCGCTGCCAATGTAATAGAATTATCTGACCGGATGGTGGCTACCTTGATCTGTGCGTGGCTTACTGTGTCGATCGTCTTTCCGTGGTAGAGCAGGTTGAGGCTGGTATCCATGCAAATGAACTGGTTGCGGTAGTAGTAAAGGTAAATCAGCATGTTCAGCTCCTGGTTAAAATGCATCATGCCATCGGTGCAGAAGAGCCCGTCTACCTGTTTTACGAGTAATGTTGTGTCCATCTTTAGGTGAGGGTATGTACTGGTCTCCTTGCTTAAAAAAAATCCTTTTGTGGGATTCGCAGAACGAATTATTAACGATGTTGGGCTGACAGGAACAGCCTCGCTGAAGTAAGCACTGTCATACATATACCGACTTGCGCGCCATTGTCCTACGTGACCTTTCAGCAGGGCTGGCCGTATGCCATCGGTGATATAAAAGAAAGGAGAATCTACTGCTACCCTGATGCTTTTGAATTTTTGAACGTCAGCATCTTCGAGAGAAAGACGCACGCGCTGTGTATCGACTGATACTGGGTTCAACTCCAGCAACTGAAGGGGCGCTGCAAAATTGCTGAGATAAAAATGATGGGGAGTTGCGCCGGCAATATAATAGGAGCTGTATTTGATATCGAGCGCCTTGTGAAATGCCACGGGATGTGGCGGAAAGAGTCGCGTGAACGTGTTGTGCTGGTGATTCAGTTTACCAGCTACCAGATAAAGAACAAAAATAACAAGCAGACTGAAGAAGAAGACAGTGGAAATTAAGACGAAAGTCTTTTTCATTTTGAATGTGTGTGGCGAAAGCCCACGATCCTGATCTTATAGCAGAAATTATGATTCATTTCATCTGCAGATCGCAGACCGTGGGCTATGAGCTAAAAAATTTTACCACTTCCTATACGGCGTGAGGCAAGTACCGCCAATCCGGACGCTATATATTTCCAGAACGCCATCGTATCCTGGAAAATAGGCGGTGCAAATCTGCGAACCGGAGCTGTTGGTACATCCGCTCGGAACCGAAATTCCTCCTTCGCTAATGCACAAACCTTCATAGGTGTAGCCGAAAACACCAGTCTCTGCAGAACTGGACGCGGTCGATGCAACGGCTCCGGCAACAGCTAGCGCGAAAGCCGTCATGGTCATGACGATTCGGATTTTTTTCATAACAACGGGATGCCTTTTCGCTTCAAAAGGCAACGAAAACTTTAAGTTTAGAAAATAGACTTCGATCAACTCGGAGGGAAAGAGTATTTGGCTTACATGGGTTAAGTTAGGTATTATCTGTTTTTTTTCCCTGCGCCGCTGCAGTAAAAAATTATACTGAATACTCCCTTTTCTTACATCGTTTTAGTAGAAATTACGGTAGCGGTATTTGCCGTTTTTTGCAGGTTTTTTGGGCTAATCCATACAATGATACAGCCTTTCAATCGATTCCCGACACCCGAATTTACCGGTAACAAAACGTATTTTTCGATAAAAGCACCATCCCAGGGGTTGCCGCGCAAAGTTTGTTTTGCCCCGGGTAAATAAAATGTTTAACTGTTTTATTAAATTTATAGTAGGTTGTCATGAAAAACTGGCAGACCGCGGGAATGTCAGGATAAAATTAGGAGCCCAACTTATTTCGCCATGCAAGCCCCCTACGATGAAAAGAAAGCCCTTGCGCTACTGGCGCTAGGTAGCGAAACCGCTTTTCGGCAGATCTATGACCAGTACGCACCTGCGATTTACAGGGTGGCTACACGGTATTTCCAGTCTGCCGAGCTGGCCGAAGACCTTGTACAGGAGATCTTTTCCAGTCTCTGGCTAAAACGGGAGGAGTTTTGCAGGGTGCAGGAGTTCAGGTTTTACCTGTTCACCATGGCTAAGAACCTGGCCATCACATACCTTAAAAAAATGGCCCGGCAATCGCTCGTAAACCAGGAATTTTCAGACCGTCAGGGTATAGACAGTACTAACTTCGACCGCTACGAAGAGTTGCTCCAGCAGGCTGTAGCACAGCTTCCGCCGCAGCAGAAGCAGATCTTCAACATGGCCAAGGTAAATGGCATGAGCCACGAGCATATTGCCCGGCAACTGAACCTTTCGCCCAGCACCGTCAATAACCACATGGTTGCAGCCCTCAAGTTCATTCGCCAGCATGTACCCCGTTATATCATTCAGCTTGCGTTTATTCAGCGCCTTTTTGACCAATAGGCAGTAGGCAAAGGGCAATAGGTTTGCCTACCGCCTGCTGAGAAAGGTAGTTCGCAGAAAAAAAATAATATTCTCACGGTAAGGCTAGTTATTATCGCGGTCCCGGTACTCTTTATTGAGAATCTCCCCGAATTTGCGATGTAGGCACCGTTGGTATCAGTAGACCTTCAAACCAGGTTTGTATGACAAACGACTTCAAAGTACTATTGCAGCGTTTCCTCGACCAGACCATTACGCCGGAAGAAGATGCCGAGTTCCGCAAGTTGCTGAACTCAGGCCTCTATGACGAGTACTGGGGAAACGAGCTGTTCGGGTCGCTTGTCTCAGAACCGCAAATTATACTGGGTAAGGACGAGGAAGCACTGGAACGCGTCTATCGCAACGCCCTCAAAGCACGCGCCGAAGCCACCCTGAGCCCTGAAGTGGAGCTTGTTGTGGTAGATCGGAAACGTGTATTGAAACGGTGGTTGGCCGTGGCAGCCATGATCAGCATTGTGCTGGTACCCGTAGTATGGCTCTCGATCGGCAGCACAGAGACATCTGAAAAGCTCACAGAGATCAAAGGACCGGCACGCTTCCAGCTTCCCGACAAAAGCAGTGTGCTGCTCGACAATAACACCATACTCACTTACAATGAAGCTACATTCGGCAAAGGCATTCGTGAAGTTGCCCTTACCGGTCAGGCCTTCTTCAAAGTGACTCACGATGCCACCGCGCCTTTTGTTGTGCGCTCGGAGGAGATGACTACCACGGTACTCGGTACATCGTTCAATGTCAACTCACGGCCTCAGAAAGATAAACGCGTCACGGTAAGCGAAGGTAAGGTTGAAGTGAAAGATGCAGACGACCGCCGTGCCTACATTACGCCCGGGCAGCAGATCATGCTGAGCGCCGGCCATGATCCGCTGAAACACGAAGTGAATATCGACACGGTGCTGGCATGGAAAGGAAAATTTATCCTTTTTGATAAGATCTCCCTCGGGGAGGTCGCGCAGCGCCTTGAAGAAAGATTCAATGTAGCCGTGAAATTTTCCGATGAAGCGCTGAAGTCGATCATTATTGAAGCCTCCTTTGTGAAGGATGAGGATATGGAGATCTCGAACGTGCTCACGGTTGTATGCACTACTGCAAACATCGATTTTATGCTGAATGAGCAAACAGTCATGTTCAGCGCAAAAGCACACGCGTCTTTGTGATGATGCTTTGATCTTTTGACCTGCCATTTTAATTTAGATCTTCATTTTTCTTCATTTAATTTTTTTACGCCATCCACTAGTTATCCCTACTTTATTGGTCGTCTTATAAATAAATAAGCTGCGAATATTTACTCAGGGTCAACTTTAGCGTAGCTTATAATTGTTTTTGGCTTTTGTATTTGTGCTATGGACGGCTTTGATAAGTTACTTCAGCTCTACCTGGACGGCATTGCTTCCCGTGAAGAACGCATTCAGCTCTTCAGGCTGATCCTGTCAGGAGAATACGACTACGGGATCGACGGCCGCCTTATTTCAATGATGGAGGATGAGATGCGGAGAATGGCACCGGATGACGAAAAGGTCATCCTGGAAAAATTATACCAGAAGCTGAACATTACGGAAGTAGCGCTTGCGCCTGTTCAGGGCCGCGTCAAAAAACGTTATTGGATCCCCGCCGCTACGGTTGTGCTGCTGATAACCGTGATCGTTACCGCCTGGGTGGTGCGCAGCCTGGTCAGCCAGGAAAACAACACGGCACCCGGTAGTGAAAAATTCCTTGCCTTTTCAGGGAAACAATTTATCCGCCTGCCCGACGGAAGCACCGTGCTGCTCAACGACAGCAGCCAGCTCAGCTACCGCGAGTCGGAAGCAGAAGGATTCCGCGAAGTAACACTCACCGGTGAAGCCTTCTTCGACGTGAAGCCCAGCACCACCAAAGCTTTTGTGGTGCGCTCTGGCAATGTTAAAACAACCGTGCTCGGTACATCCTTCAATATCAGCGCCAGGCCACACCAGAAACAAGTGGTGGTTACCTGTACCCGCGGCAAAGTGCAGGTGAGCAATGAGCAGCACAAATTCGATGTGATCAAGCCCAATGAGCAGCTGGCCGTGAACACCGTCACCCACAGCTTTGTGAAAACCACCGTCAGCGCAGACACCGGCCTGGAGTGGAAAAACAGTTTTCTCATCATAGATCGCGTACCCCTGGAAGAAGCCGCCATCCTGATCGGTAACAAGTATAATGTAACAGTAGTGATTGCCGATGCACAGATGAAGCCGTGTGTTGTGAGCTCAACGTTCATGAACAATGAAAACCTGGAAGACGTGCTGCGCATCATCAGCACCCTGGTGCAGGGCGATTTCAACATCAGCGGAAGCACCGCGACGTTGACGGGAAAAGGCTGCCGGTAAAAAGATAACGAGCCGTGGCAATACGGCAGAAAAGATATCCGTTGATCGAAGGGTTGCCAGATACGGGCAACAGCGCTGAGATGACGGGGCTTACCCAAACAAAGTGACTTAAGTGTCACACCCAACAGCAACCAGGAGGGCTTCCCCTCCTGGTTACCATTAAAGGTTAGTTGATCGAATTTGCGCTACGCCGTCCACGTAGCGGCTCCGTTGTTGATAATACTAATTTCGTTTTCGTTTCGGATTTACACTTATGCGAGACGGAGTATTTACTTATGCTGGACGGAGTTTTTTTAGGACGAGCGCTTTTTGTTTAACCTTGGTTAATAACCAGAAGCACTTTCTTCAACAGTAGTCAGACAATAGCTCAATGGCGCGGTCTGAACGTGCTCCGCGAAGGGACGGGAGTCCATAAGACCTTGGGTCAAATAAAAAATGGAAACCTGTGTGATGCCTTCCCGGTTAAGCCCGGGGAATCCGGGATGCTCATCGGGGCAGGGATGCCGAAGATGAGAGGCACCTCACAGGTGTTCCTGATTAAAGCCGTCGAGAAAACAGGATGGGATCCGTTTTCTCCCTACACTGAAAATTCGACAAGCGCAGCCACACCTACTTACGTTTAACGGAGTTTTTTCATCGCAATACGGAGAGAAATTCAGGCATCACCGATCGAATCGGGATGGAGTTTTTTCCACAGTACCTGGTGATGTCTCGGAAGGTTCAATGTGATGCGCCCACGGAACGGCTGGAAGCGACGACGGTTCATCGATTGCACAGAATATAATCAATCTGAAGGGCATTTCAAACGATCGGCCTACACTTTATTGGTTGACGTCTATCGCAAGATCCACCGCGATGAAAAAATTACTTCTTCCGGCTCTAGTTATCGTGTAACAAATTCCACTCTTATGATTGAGGTATAAACCGTTGGCGCATGATCGTTCCGATGTCCGGTGCCGGTAGTATAGCAGGGGAGAAGTTTTCTTCGCTGTGGCACCTTGTGGGCAACACACCAATGGTGGAGGTTATCTACACTTATCGCGGTAGCAAACGTTCCATCTTTGCCAAGTGCGAGTACCACAATTTTACCGGCAGCATCAAAGACAGGATGGCGCTCTATATCCTGGAGCATGCCTACCTCGAAGAGAAGATTCGCCCCGGTGATCCGATCGTTGAGACCACTACGGGCAACGCCGGCATTTCGCTGGCCGCCATTGGCAGACGCCTCGGACACCCGGTAACGGTGATCATACCAGACTCGCTTACGCGTGAAAGGACTGATATCATCAAAAGCCTGGGCGCTGAAGTGATCTCCGTTGATCTCGGACATGGCTTTCAGCGCAGCATCCGCCTGGCCGAAGAGATGGCGGCAGAAGACCCGAACGTCTTTTTGCCCCACCAGTTCTCTAACGCGTTGAACGCCGAGGCGCATGAGCAGACCACTGCAACGGAGATCTGGGGTCAGCTGGCAGTAAGAGGCCTGAGACCCGATGCTTTTGTTGCAGGTGTTGGTACTGGTGGCACAGTGATGGGCGTGGGCAGGTTCCTGAAGATGAAAGACCGGTCTATCATGGTGCATCCGCTGGAGCCGGTAGAGTCGCCGGCGCTGTCAACAGGCAGCAAAACAGGAACGCACCGCATTTGTGGTATCTCAGACGAGTTCGTGCCCGGTATTGTGAAGTTAGGCAACCTCGACAGTATTGTGCAGGTACATGATGGCGACGCCATTCGTGCAGCGCAGATGTTGGCCGCACAGCTCGGACTGGATGTGGGCATCTCATCGGGAGCCAACTTCATCGGTGCCGTAAAAGTGCAGAACATGCTGGGCGCGCATGCATGTGTGACCACGGTATTTCCCGACAGTAACAAGAAATACCTGAGCACAGACCTGGTAAAAGAAGAACCGGCAAGGAATGGCTACCTCTCCGCAGAAATTGCGCTTGCTGAGTGCAAGCCGGTGAGTGGAGCGCGGACCGCCAATGTTTCGATATTATAAGTTGGCTATTGTTGAATACCCTCTTCCTGTATGCTTGTAGAAGCCCGGGAAGGCATATGCGCAGGGGCATGACCCCGTAAGCAGCGCTGCGAAGCAGTGACATCAAAAGGCTCGGAGCCCACCTTAATGTTCACTGCTTCGCTGGAAGGGGGCCTGTAATAAGACACGTAACATGATCAATGGAAAAAATGCAAAGGCATTCAAGATAAACGGGTAAAAATAGGCTTCAGGACCGTGGCCGGAATCCTAAGACGTAGGATCTCTTCATGATTTTAGGTTAATAGAAAAACTAGCATGTTGGCCGCCGGTTCCTGAAAATTTCAAATCTCTGATCTCTGATCGAAAGATCCGGAGGTCAGAGATTTTTCGAATCAAAATTGTACTGCATGAGAAAGAGTCTTTGGTATGCTGATCAGGATATTTGCCGGTTCTGGGAGATCGAGGTAACGGGTAGCTCGTTCACAGTGGTAGAAGGCTGGGAAGGGACCGTGGGGCAGACCTCTGTTTCTCGTTTCGACACGGGAGAAGAGTGCCTGGAGCAGGCTGGCTTGCTGATCGCCCGGCAGATGGAGCTCGGCTATATCGAGCAGTGCGAAGGCTACATCAAAAGATTTGAACCGCCGCAGGATGTGAAAAAAGTGCTCGCCAAACAGCGGCTCATCATTACCCGCCGCGGCATGTTCGCGTTGGACCCACTGGAAGATATCAGGCTGGTCAGTGTAGTGATCCGCCATGAAAGCAGGGATGTGGAAAAGAATGGTATGTTCTGCACTACCGCCTATGCGTTGGTGGTCGACGAAGATTCACAAAGAATGCTGGTGTGGCTTCCCGTGGCCGGATTCTATGGCACCTGGGACCAGGTCAACCAGCAGCTTTATATTTTTCCCCGTGTCACATGGAGCGATATTGAACCCAACCTGCCGACATACCTGCATCATCCCCCAGAGACCGATACCTTTGGCAGCGCCGAAGCTTATGACAGGTTGTGGGATTGTCTTGATTTTATTCCGGATAGCTTTGTAGCCCAGGCAGAAGAGATCGAAAGCCTGCCCGATGCAGAGAAAATGCGTGCGGCCCGGGCGTTGCTTCATCAGTACGAGCTGCGGTTGCTGCGTCATCCGGTAAGCACTCACCTCAACAGTGCCTTCTGTGCGCTGGTGAAACTTTATTGTTCCCTGGCCACATCATTGAAGCGGCAGGAGCGTTATGCCGAAGCCGCCGCATGGATGGAGCGCAGCCTGCTGATCGTGACACAGTCACAAATTTATCGTACTACGCTGTTTGTCGATATTTATATGCAGCTGAGCCTCTGCTGCTTCCGTCTCTGTAATTTTGAAGCCTCGCTGCGGTACGTAGCCTTGTATCAGGCATATAACCCCGGTGCACAGGAAGCCTGTGATGAGATCAGGGCATCTGTTTACCGGGTACGTCAGTTATACCAGCTGGCCATCGATTCAAGGTTGAAAACCCTGAAACAACGATCTGCCGAATGCTACCAGGAGGCTATACGCATTACCCAACGCGCGGTGGCCGTGGCTCCTGACGATCCACAGCTTTATTTTAATCTTGCCTGCTTTTATTCGCTGTCCTATAAAACCAAAGAAGCGCTGTTCTGTCTCGAAGAAGCTTTGAAAAAAGGCTACAAAACCCCCGGCGATCTGCTCACCGAACAGGATCTTCAAAACATTCGCAGCACCAAAGAGTTTGAAGTGATGACGGTTCGTTTTAAGGTCTGAGGAGAGAAGCCTGCAATTTAAGTATTGGAGATCTTCAGGTCGCTGGGCGGATATCCGAATCTTTTCCTGAAGGCTGCCGTGAAGTTCGAGGCGTTCTTGTATCCCGTCAGCATAGAGATGTCAAGGATGCTCATGTTTGTTTCGCGCAGCAGCGTAAGCGCTTTCTGCATGCGCTCTTCGTGCACCAATCCGAACACCGTTGTGCCGTAGATCTGCTTGAACCCTTGCTTGAGTTTGAAATCATTGATGCCTACCTTATGGGCCAGCTCCAGCAGGGTGCCGGGATTATCGAGATGCTGAATAATGTACTCCCTTGCCTGATGTAATTTTTCCAGGTCTGACTGTCGCAGCGATATCCCTGGTTTGAGGGCAAGATCAGGCATGTTCTGGAACGCCAGCAGGATCAGCTCGTGCATTTTTGTTTCCAGATACATTTTCTTCTGTATGCCCTTGAAGTTGCAATACAGGATGCTCTGAATGATCGACCGTAGCTCGAGTGTTGACCACAGGTTCACCGGGCTGATCACGGCAGGAAGATTGCTTTCAACTTTTTTCAGGAACTCCGACAGCTGCGGGATCGCCATGATGAAACGCTCGAGATAACCACGTGAATAATGGATCGCGAAGGTGCCATACTCATGACCTTTGTGCAGTGTGTATGCAGTATGGACACGGGGCGTGAACACCATGTTGTATTGATACTTCAGCATTGGTATCTCCGGGAAGGCACCGGGAAAATCGTCGAAGACGTACCGTAGGTTATTTCTCAGGTTGACGTGGATGCCCAGGAACGACTCTTCGTTTGACATGATGAGATTGATGTCCTGCTCCGGAGCATAGTAGCTATGGTGAATGGTGAAATGATCGTTTTTCAGCTCATTAAAAACCATAGCCCCGAACGGACCGGTAGCCTGTAGCGATAATGCATCCTCGTCGTTTTCAAAAAGGCCTGGTATGTCGATGGGTGCATCTGTATACGGAGAACACACGATATTTCCATGCTCCCTGGAGTGCAACGACAATTTGTAAAGCATGTAATCTGCCGGGTTCATGCAGTGAGGTTAGGTGGAGAATGACTTCAGCGCAGGCTATCGGGAGCCTGTTGACGTAAGACGTCCGCCTGCCGTGGATAGTATGACCACGGAACTTCTGCTGTCACACGTGTTCCACAAAACATCCGTACACCACCTGCTGGGCATCCCGGAAAAACAGTTACTTATTATTGATATCATCTTGGGTTGTATTTGCATGTTTGGAAATAACCTACGCAGCTACCCTGCCCCCTCTAAAAAAACATCAACCGCGCCATGCGTTAATAACATACGCAGGTTGATGGGCTCAGCAACTAATGTAGAAAAAGTAGACGACCTTACCGAATCGACCATTCCAAAGAATAGCCTTTCCACAGAAGCATATGTAACTTTGTTGGTAAAATTGAACAAAAAACAAAGCCATTGACAATTCATTTACCCTGCTGAGGCCCCTGAATCGTAACGCAACGGCACTTATACTGGAAATTCGCCATCATTCACGATCATTTCATGCTATATTTTTATGAATCATTACAAAAGTAATATCATATTCTATAAAGTCATTTTCCTGTTTTGCGGCCTATTTTATTTATTGTATAGCGCCAGCCGGCATTTTCGGTGAAAGCAATAAACAAACGATAACCTGCTTTGCACAACGGGGTGGGTGGACACATATAACACCCCCAGGCTACGCGCATAATTGCCTGATTGTCTGTAAGAAAAACTTTTTCAAAAAAGACAGTGCGCATCAGGCGATCACGGTCTCCCGGTGCGACTTCTGAGCGTAGAGAAGGATGCCCGTGACTGCCAGTAAAACAAAAAAGATATTAAAAATAAGGTGCTGTGTCCACGTCATATCCTGCAGTACGCCACCGCAGGAGCAGGGAACGTAGTCACTGAAGTTCAGGATCACAACGATATAGGCGGTGAACATCACCATCAGACTGAATGCAGCGTAAAATGCCACCAGCCGCAGCCGTGGTATGGCCAGCATCGCAGCAATGACGATCTCGATACCAGGTACACCCCACGCTACCCAACCCGCAAAAGCCGTGAGCAGCGGTGACTGTCCCAACTGTGCCCTGAACTTTTCATAATCGATCAGCTTTGCCAGCGCGGCATAAATAAATAATAAGATGAACAGGAAGGCAATGGTCTCGGCAACGAGTTTGATGATGACGCCCTTACTCATGGGAGATGATGAGTCCTTTTCTGTTGTCATAGATGAATGGAGGTCGAAGTTACGAAAAAAGTGGGAGAGTTGAATGGTTCATGGTCCACGACAATCTCTCATTGAACCGGCATCCTGAGTGGTGGTTTGGCGGGGGCGTTGAGCGAGCGAAGGATCCCCCCGATGGTTACTGCGAACTTTATGCGGGCTTCTGTGTCATGCATTCGTACGCTGTTACAACGGGATCCTTCACTCCCCGCCAGCCCTTCGCACTTGCATCGTTCAGGATGGCGGTAGAATTTTCGGGGTGGACGGTGGACCGTCGACAGTGGACTATTTTTGTTGCACAATGTTGCGCAGCGGCGAAAAAAATTATACCACATCACTCAACCCGCGAAAAAGATCGGTTGTATAAATTAACCTTAATCATAGGCATTTTTTCTTTATCTTGTTTAGAATCAAAAACCCCTGTTTTATGCCGGTAACCATCATGATCGTTGACGACGATGCAGACGATCGCATCTTATTCTGTGAGGCTGTCAGACAGGTAGACGATTCTATCCTGTGTCTCCAGGCCGAAGGAAGTGTAACAGCGCTCGATTTGCTGAAGAGCAAGAAGAAACCCGATTTTATTTTCCTGGACCTGAATATGCCCGGTATCAATGGCAGGCAGTTTATGCGTCAGCTCAAGACAATGCCTTCGGTGAGCAATATCCCCGTCATCATTTACACTACCTCAACACTTAGCAGCGACGAACGCGAGCTGAAACACCTGGGCGCCGATGCTTTTTTCACCAAACCCAGCAAGCTCGTTGAACTCAAATACAACATTGAAAGCGTGCTCACAGGAAAATGGGAACAGATCAAATTCCGTCCGGATCCTTACGACTCGGAGAGTTTAAGGTTTAAGGTTTAAAGTTGGTGAAACGGTCTCAACTTGAAACTTCAAACTTGTAACTTTTAACCTGTAACTTTAAACCTCAACTCCTTCCAGCAGCTGCTTCAGGTTGCTGAGTAACATTGCCCAATTTTTTTCAGACTGTTCGCGGGCGTTTTCATCTGCGATGTTTTCCTGCCTCACGGTGAGCGTTATGGTGCCATCATCTTCTTCGAGCTCGTAAGTGATGTTTGCATAATTCTCGGGCACATCTTCGAGGCCTGAGAAAGAGCTGAGATAGGTGTACTGAAGCAATCGCTGCGGCTCTGACTTCAGGATGGTACCTTTCTCCAGGTATTCTTTCCCTTCCCATTCACCTTTCCATACGATCGGGCTGCCTACTTTCCAGTCGGTGATCACTTCGGTATCATAAAAGTATTGCCTGATCATTTCAGGGTCGGTCAGTGCCTGCCATACTTTGTTAAGGGGTGCATGAATGTTGACGGATGCTTTTGCTATTAAATTCGCTGACATAAGATCTGCATTGAGTGGAAAAAAAATGTAAAACGATCAACTGCACAAGGCGGCGACAACTACGGAAACCGGTGGGTCATGCGCAAGTGCATTTTTAGTGTATTTCTGCTTTTTCGGTGTACAGGCTGGCGGATGACAACTTGAACGGCTGTTCTTTTCGTACCAGCGATTTTATGCCTTTGAGTGGAATGATCACCCAGCCCGGCCGGTTGTTGAGCTCATAACCAAGCTCGTAGATAGCCTTCTCCAGCAGGAAAGTGGTCATCAATGTATCGAGGTCCTGCTGGCTCTGCGGAATGAACGGCTGGCCCTGCACCGTATCGAGGTAGGCCCTCATAAAGAACCCGCTGACGTAGTGATACCACCGCTCAACAAAAGGCATCAGCTTGCCGAAGTCTTCCTTCCTGATCTCGTTATCCAGGAAAAGGCTCGCATGCGCAGCATAGTGAAATGAACGGATCATGCCCGCCACGTCGCGCAGGGGTGAACGTTTCAGCCTTCGTTCACTGTACGTCCGCGCAGGTTCTCCTTCAAAATCGGTGATCACAAAATCCTTTCCGGTAAACAACACCTGGCCCAGGTGATAGTCGCCGTGGATGCGGATCTTGGTGACATCGATCTTCTTTTTGTAGATGCCTTTTAAGACGTTCAGGATCTCATCCTTCATTCCCAATACTTCCATGGCCTCCTGGTGAACTTCGTCGGAAAGTTTGTCGAGGTTCTTGCTCTGATTCGCGAATGTTCCCCGCACCAGCGATTGTAGTCCCGCAAAAAGCGAGCGCTGATAATGCAGCGAATATTCTTCCGGCCTGAAATCTGGATGATCTTTTCCCGAAGCCAGGGCAATGTGCATTTGCCCGGTGCGGATGCCAAGCACGCGCACCAGTTCTGCCACAGGCCCCTCGATCAGCTCTTTCGCTTCTTCGGGGATCTCTTCATACCGCAGTGGATTCGACAGGCTTCCCTGCAATGGTGGAGGCGAAATGTTGAGCACAGTCCTGGCGAGTATTTTTTCATTGAAGTCACTGAGCCTTTCAAGCATGTAGGTCCATGCATCGCTGCTGCTCTCGATCATCTCCTGCATCATACCGAGCACGATTGTTCCTTTGTCGTACCGCCATTCCACGGAGCCGACAAAGGCAGGAATGTACGGAAACTTCGCCTGCTCGGTAAGGAAGTGTGTGATCTCCAGGTCTGGGTTAATAGCACGGTCTACTTTTCTGAACAGCTTCATGAAGAAACGGTTGTCATACGCCAGCGAAGTGTTGCTTTGCTCCGCAGAGAGTACCCTGGGTTTGACCTTCTCTTGCTGGCTCACGTGCGCCTTCAGCATTGGGCTACCCGAGAAAACGATCTGGCCACCGGTGGTGTCAATGCGGGCGCTGCTGGCCATATTGCTGATCAGAAATTCCTGGAAAGGAAGGCCATACAACGCGTCGTACATCACACCTTCTTCATTTTCCGTGATCAGCTGCGCGATAACAGATTTTGGACAGAGGTCCCGCAGCTTGAACGCCAGCTGTTGTTTGGCAAATGCTACTGGCAGGTGATAGATCTCGGGCAACCCGCTCTGATAAGTTACTTCGATGAGCAGGAGCATGACAGCGTTTTCTCCGAAGCTCAGGCCCGCATGATGAATGATCTTCATACCTTCGATCACACGCCCCTTGCCGCCAAACCAGCGAAGGTTGGTCATGTATTGCGGAAGGATGCTGTTCTCCAGCATTTCACGTTTGTCTTTCTGCAGCAGGTCTTCCAGCCGCCGGAGGTTGAGCACGGGCAACAACTTGTCCGCACCGGCAGATACCCTTTCTTTCTCCAGCACAAACCACTGGCAGTCGTGCCCGCTCAGCGTCAGGAAATAAGTGCTGTCTTCCCTGACAACAGGAAACCTGTTTCTGCTGAACACTTCCACGGGAACATACCCTGAATAAGCGCCGAGCTCGAGTGTGGCGGGTTGCGTGTAGCGCGAGAGGTTGACCACCACCAGCATAGTCTGCTCTTCGTAGGTACGCGTGAAAGCGAGGATCTTCGGATTATCGGCGCCCACGAATTTCATATCGCCCCGGCCGAAAGCCTTGTATTGTTTGCGTTTGCTGATGAGCCGTTTCATCCACCACAGCAGCGATGATGTATTCCAGCTCTGGATCTCCACGTTCACTGCCTCATAGTGATATTCAGGATCGAGGATCACCGGGAGGTATAACTTGTGGGGATTGGCGTCAGAAAAACCTGCATTCCTGTCAGATGACCATTGCATGGGGGTGCGTACACCGTCGCGGTCGCCCAGGTAAAAATTGTCGCCCATGCCGATCTCATCTCCGTAATAGATCACCGGCGTGCCGGGCAGGGAAAAGAGAAGGTAGTTGAGCAGCTCGATCTTTTTCCGGTTGTTGCCCATTAGCGGGGCCAGTCTGTGACGGATGCCCAGGTTGATGCGCGCCTTGGGATCTTTCACATAAACTTTATACATGTAGTCACGTTCTTCGTCGGTAACCATTTCGAGGGTGAGCTCATCGTGGTTACGCAGGAAGATCGCCCATTGACAGGTTGATGGTATCTCGGGAGTTTGTTCGAAAATATCGGTGATAGGATAACGGTCTTCCGTCTGCAGCGCCATAAACATGCGGGGCATCACCGGGAAGTGATAGTTCATATGGCATTCATCGCCGTTGCCAAAGTAAGAAGCAGAATCTTCAGGCCACATATTGGCTTCTGCCAGCAGCAAGGTTCCGGGAAAATTCTTATCTACATGTGCGCGTAATTTTTTCAGGAACGCGTGCGTTTCGGGCAGGTTCTCGCCATTGGTTCCTTCGCGTTCAAAAAGATAAGGCACGGCGTCGAGTCGAAATCCGTCAACACCCATGGCGCACCAGTAGTCAATGATGCGGAACACCTCCTGTTGTACCAGGGGATTGTCATAATTCAGGTCCGGCTGGTGATGGAAGAAACGGTGCCAGTAATATTGCTGGGCTACGGGGTCCCACGTCCAGTTCGACTTTTCAAAATCCTGGAAAATGATGCGCACATCCTTGTACTGTTTCGGGTCATCGGTCCACACGTAAAAATTGCGTTCATCCGATCCCCTGGGTGCGTAGCGGGCGCGCTGGAACCATGGATGCTGGTCTGACGTGTGGTTGATGACAAGCTCGGTGATCACTTTCAGGCCGCGGTCATGGGCCTCCTTCAGCAGCTGCTGCAGCTGTGCAACGTCGCCGTAGGATGAATTGATGTTGTAATAGTCGGCAATATCGTAGCCATCGTCGCGCAGCGGTGAAGGATAAAAAGGCAGCAGCCATATTGCCGTCACACCCAAATCCTGAAGATAATCGAGCTTCTCCAACAGCCCCTTGAAGTCGCCGATCCCATCGCCGTTCCCATCGCGAAAAGCCTTGATATGCAATTCGTAGATCACCGCATCCTTATACCAATGCAGTGTATCATCGAGCCCGTTTTTATCATTTTCCATACGCCGCCAGTTATTTCGAATCCCCGCACTTAAGAAATAAAATTATGTACCCGCGGAAATGTGTAATTATTGGGTCAATTGCGTCGGTTTTGGTATCATTGAAGCAGCAGGTGAAATAGTAGGCAGTAGGCAAAGGCAGTAGGCAAAAGGCTGGTTCACCTATTCGAAAAGGGTGTTGATCGAAAAAATTTCAGGGTTTGTGGCTTTCGCTTCATCTTTCGCCATCATTAAAAAATAAAAGCATTATGAGACCAAAATTTATTTTCGTGATCGCGCTGATGGCCGTGCTGTTTCAGGGTTGTATTGTTAAATCACTGCATCCGTTCTATAAACCCGAGAACGTCGTTTTCAGAAAAGGCCTGCTGGATAACTGGACAGACCAGGACGGCAACAAATGGAGCATCAGGCGTCACAAGTTATTGCCTAATGCCTATGAGATGCATTGGCTGCAAAACGGTGACAAGGATGTTGTATTCCTTGCCTACCTGTTCGACCTGGAAGGCGAGCTGTATTTCGATTTTATGCCGCTGACGGATAACCAGGACAGCAACCTTCCGATCTTCGAGCTGCACCTGATGCCAACCCATTCTGTAGCCAAGCTGGTGAAACTGAACAACGAAGAAGTGCAGATCAAATGGTTCAACGAAGAATGGCTGAAAAAACTTTTCGAGCAGAACCGGATCAGGATCGCGCACGAGGCTATTATGGATGAAAACCCCAAAGACGAAGACGATAAATGGTATGTGCTGACCGCGCCAACCGAAGAGCTTCAGAAGTTTATTCTCAAGTATGGCCATGATGCAACGGCTTTCAGCAACGACAATTCAGTATGGCTCACGCTCAAAAAGTCCGTTTAATGAAAAAACGCACTTTTACCTTCAGGATTGCCGGTAAACTTTTAGCACAGCTACTGTTCTGGACAGTAGCTTATTTCGTTCTGCTGAATATTTTTTCCGGCCCGGGACAATGGAAGAAGATCGACCATCTCTATACCTCTATTTTCCTGGTGACGCTGCTCATGCCCGTGACGGTGAACCTCTGGTTCATCGTTCCCCGGTTTCTCAACCGGAAAAAATACTCGTTGTTCGCGCTGCTGAATGGTGTCAATATCCTTGCTTTTACGTTCTTCAATCAATTGCTGTTCGACAAGCTGATCGATTACGTGCTTCCGGATTATTATTTCATCTCTTATTATGAGTACACCGATCTGCTGAAGTTCTTCTTTGCGTTTGTGACGCTCACCACGCTGCTGCACCTGTCGTGGGAGTGGTTTCGGCTTCAGGAAACGCGGCATAAGATGGCCATTCTGGAAAAAGAAAAGATCGATGCGGAGCTGAAGGCTTTCACCAACCAGGTGAATCCGCATTTTTTGTTCAATAGCCTTACCGTGTTATATTCATTATCGCTCAAGAGTTCTCCTGAAACACCGGGAGCCATTATCAAGCTGTCTGACATCCTTCGGTATGTGATCTATGAATCGTCAGTGGGCATGGTGCCCCTGGCGTCTGAGGTGAGCCTCATCAACAATTATATCACACTGCAACGGCACCGTGTTGATGATTCTGCCAGGATCGAGTTCAAAACAGAGATCGAAGATGAGGACGTTCGGATCATTCCCATGCTGTTCCTTCCCCTGGTGGAGAACAGCTTTAAGCACGGTGTAAAAAGTGATGTTTCCGGCACCTTCATCCACATCGTTTTGCAATCTGCGGATGGAGTGATTACCTTCCGCATCGGGAATAACAAGAGCGACATGGCGTCTGTGGAGAAACCTGCGGGAGGCATAGGACTGAAAAATATTCAACATCGCCTTGCGCTGGTGTACCCCGGCCGGCACTCGTTCGAGGTGAATGAGTCGGAAAAAATGTTTTCGGTTGAATTAAAAGTGGATGTGAAGGCATGAAAAAGATAACCTGTATGATCGTGGAGGATGAGCCGGTGTCGCAGGAGATCCTGAAACGATACATCGCGGACTGTCCGCAGTTGCAACTGGTGGCAGTATGCAGCAATGCGCTCGAAGCCAATGAAAAGCTTCGAACGGATCCTGTGGACCTGATGTTCCTTGACATCACCATGCCGAAGATCTCCGGACTGGATTTTTACAAATCGTTATCGGCGCCACCGGATGTGATCTTCACCACCGCTTACCCGGAGTATGCTGTGACGGGGTTCGAGGTGAACGCCGTGGATTACCTTGTGAAACCGTTTCCGTTCGACCGTTTCCTGAAAGCAGTGAACCGGTTGCATGCGCCTGAAGCCAGTGGGTTTGCATCGCCGGGGTTTATATTGCTGCAGGCCGATAAAAAAATGCACAAGGTGAATTTCGATGATATCTTTTTCATTGAAGGCATGGGCGATTATGTTAAAGTGCACATGGCCGATAAGACCCTCGTGATTCACTATACCCTTCAAAAGATCCAGGAGCAGCTCCCCGCGTCAAAATTCTTCCGTGTTCATAAATCTTATCTGATCTCCCTGTCCCGGATCGATTACCTGGAAGGCAATATGGTGATCGTAAATAAAACGCAGATCCCGATAGGGCAGACCTACCGGAGTGATTTTCTGAGCGCTCTTCAGAAATAGTTTTGAGTTGGGTTGCCGGTTGCCAGTTGCCGGGTAGCCGGCTTCGTGCGTCAATACTAACTTGTTTCAGGGCTTCGCCTCATTTGTTTGAAACATTACAGTGAAAGTCACACTGCATTAACTGGTAACTGGCAACCGGCAACTAACGCTCCTGCGTCAGCGTAAAAATGAGGATAACCCGGTCGTTGCTTTCCACAACCTCGAGATCATCTATGGTGCACCAGAGACGGTTGCCGTGATCTGTTTCAACCTGAATGCGACCGCCTTTGCTATAGTGAAACACTTTGAAGTCGTCAGGAGTAAGGATCATTTTGGTGATGATCGTATGCCCTTCCGTCAACGCTTCCATCTCTTCGTCAGGAATATCGCCGATAATAAAGTTTATTTTATACTCCATTATGAAGATTAGTTCCTATAGATAACGGTGAAAGCAAAAAAGTGATAAGCAGGAAGCCGGCCTCAGCGTTTATCTTCTTTGATTCGCTGCATACATCGGTGAGTGTACACAGGTTAACGAAAGCCGCTTCGTGGAAAAAAATTATACCAACGTGAGGTTTATGGGCGGCGTGGTAAGGGGATAATACAAGGTACGAAATACGAGGTACGAGGTACGATAGCCCGATTTGTATTCATCGTACTTCGTATTTCGTACCTCGTACCTTGACTATTTCTGTTCTTTCTTAAACTCAAGCGACGTAGAGTTCACACAATACCGCAAGCCGGTGGAGGTGGGGCCGTCATCGAACAGGTGGCCAAGGTGTGAGCCGCACTTGGCACACATGATCTCGGTTCTTACCATGCCATGACTCAGGTCGCGGGCAGTTTTGATCTTTCCGCCCGCAATTTCTTTATCGAAGCTCGGCCAGCCACAGGAAGAATCGAATTTCATATCGGAGGTGAAGAGCTCGTTTCCGCAGGCGGCGCAATAGTAGGTGCCTTTATCCTTGTTGTAGGTGAGCTTGCCTGTAAATGGGGCATCGGTTCCTTTCTCACGCAGCACATGGTACTGCTGAGGGGTGAGCATGCTTTTCCATTCTTCTTCGGTGCGGTTTATCTTTTGTGTCGTATCCATAGCTGATGTTTTTACCAGTGATGCTTTTTTATCCTGCGCTGCGTTTGGCCTGGTGCAGGCGAAAAAAATAATGGGGATGAGTGCGAAATAACGGTACATAATGTCGCTTTTTTAGTTTAACAATGATATGAACTGATTAATTCCTGATCAATATACGAAGTGTCCATGGCCGTTGGTTTTCGATCGGATTTAAGGCATTGGGCATTAGACAAAAGAGCTACATCAATACAAGCGATTGACAGGCATCGTAGAAGGTGTCACTGCCTGACGCTTCAACGGCTGTGGACTGTCCACCGTGGACCGTGGATTTTTTCAAATGATCACTTTCTGTAGATGGGTTTCAGCTCTTTCAGCTGCCCATCCACCGGCGGGATCCGGAGCTGCAGGATCTCTGCGATCAGCGGATAAACGTGGATGTTCCTGATCGCCTTTACCTTACTTCCCGGCTTGATGTTGGGACCTTTCGCGTAAAAGATCCCATGCATGTCCTTTACCTGGTCGGGATCATATCCATGTGCGCCGAATTTTGCGCCCAGGTTCATCTCCTGCCTGAATTTCACAGGATCGCCCGTAACAATGTATTTGCCTGGCCTGGCAACGATCAGCAGATCGCCGGCGCGTGGATGCGCATAGTGCCACTGCGTTGGAAAATCTTCCCGCCGGATCACCGTAAAATCTTTTTCTTTGGATTTGAGCAACGTGTAGAGCGAGTCTTTCTTTGCTGGCGACGCTGTATAAAGATGCGCCTGAGTGCCGCCGTTCGAGACTGTAACAGAACCTTCGCGGGTGGTGACGATCTCGTCCAGGAAAATATAAGTTTCGGGTGATTCTGTTAGCTCGCTCATGCCATGATCTGATACGACGACCACGTTGACGGGAAGTTTCGTGCTGTCAACACGGTGCATCAGGTTGCCGAGCAGCGAATCCATCGATAACACGTTTTGTTTCGTTTCCTCAGCCCATGGTCCATACCGGTGTGCCTCATAATCCGGCGACGAGAAATAAAGCGTGATCATGTGCGGTCTTTCTTTTTCAGGAAGCCCGAGCCATGCGATCACCTGGTCTACCCTTTTGTCGAAGGGAACAGATTGATCATAGTCATAGTAATAATCGGGATGAAGCCCTTCTGTTTTCAGCTCCGAACCCACCCAAAAATAGGAAGCTGAGCGTACGCCCTGCTCTTTGGCCAGGCGCCATAACGGAACGCCTCCATAATAGTAAGGGTCTGTCACCGCTTCCCGGATCCTCATACCGTATGGTTTTTTCCTGTCCGGATCGAAGAACGAATTATCCACGAGGCCATGGTTCCCGGGGTATAGGCCGGTGACCAGTGTATAGTGGTTGGGAAATGTTTTGGACGGAAAGGAGGGGATCAATCCTTCTGAAGCGGCTCCTTCTTTTATGAACGTCTTAAAGTTGGGCAGGTCAAAACGCTCTGTATAATCGGCGCGAAAGCCATCGAATGAGATGAGAATAACATAAGGGCGGGGCGATTGGCCCGAAACTAAAACCACCTGCAGCATCACTGCCAGCAGTACAACGATCTTTTTCATGTGCGCTAAATAACGCGAATATTTGCGAGCCGCAAAAGGCCGGATGTTATGAATGGATGACGTTTCTTGAATGGAATAACGTTCCAACCTTTTTTCCAGCCATGCTGTCTAAAAAACAAGAGCAATGCCCCAAGCCATATGCGCATGTTTAAAAAATATCTCGTTTGTTTGCTGGCGGTCGTTTCAGTGATGGGCTGCACCGATCACACATTTGAACCCCAGTTATCCAACACCTGCTCCGTACAGGATCCCGTTGAAGATCTTCCATGGCTCCGCCAAACGATCGAAGTCTATCGTCAATCGCCTCAAAAGAACTGGTTTATCCAGCAGGGAACGTATAAAGGACAAACCGTTTTTGCTTTCAATATCTGTTGTGCCAGCTGCAATTATGTCATCCCCGTTCACAATTGCAGTGGCGAACGTATCCTCGAGAATATTTACGTACAGGGAAACGCCGATCCGCTGGTAAGCGATCTTGTCACCATCGCCCAGGCAGAAGGTTTCAAATGCACACCGTAAAAGGGCTAACAGCGGTAGAAACGTTGATGGTAGCGTGTTGGTCGTGCTGGTGAAGAACACCAACACGGGCGCAGGGCGGTTTCACAGGCAACGGTAACAGTCGCGGTGCTGTATCCTGAATCGGACCTCTCCATTACCGTAATTTTCTATCTTTAGAGACAGATAGAAATATTATGAACAGATTCAATATTGTTTTGCTGATCGTTTTATTGGGATGTGTGCCCGTGTATGCACAGAAAAGAGCCCGTGACCATGGCATTAAGATCGGCGTACTTCAGCCGGGAAAGCTGAATGCCATCACAGACGTTGAAGGCGTTCTTGTGGGACATGTAACGCTTACTTCCGGCGCAACAGTACGGACTGGTGTAACTGCCATCCTTCCGCATAACGGAAATATCTTCCAGGAAAAAGTGCCGGCCGCTGTTTATGTGGGCAATGGCTTCGGCAAACTGGCCGGCACCACACAAGTGAAGGAGCTGGGAAATCTTGAGACACCTGTGATACTTACCAACACGCTCAGCGTGGCGGCCGGTATCGACGGCGTGGTGGAGCACAGCCTCCGGCAAAAAGGAAATGAGAATATTCAGTCGGTGAACGCCGTTGTAGGTGAAACGAACGACGGGTGGCTGAACGATATCCGCGGAAGGCATGTAACGAAAGCGCACGTGCTGGAAGCGATACAGCGTGCAAAGACCGGCGCTGTGGACGAAGGTAATGTGGGGGCAGGCACCGGCACCGTGTGCTTCGGATTCAAAGGCGGCATTGGAACTTCATCGCGTGTATTGCCGAAAGCTTCGGGAGGTTTTACGGTAGGGGTGCTGGTGCAAACGAACTTCGGCGGTGTGCTGCAGATCGACGGTGTGCCCGTAGGAGAGACGTTGAAACAGTTTTATCTCAGCAATCAGGTACAAGACGCGGATGGTTCATGCATGATGGTGGTGGCCACAGATGCACCGGTAGATGCACGCAACCTCGAGCGGATGGCGAAAAGAGCTGTTATGGGATTGGCAAAGACAGGTGGCATCGCCTCTAACGGCAGCGGAGATTATGTTATCACATTCTCAACTAACACGGGCGTAAGGATACCCCACAACACTGAAGAGAAAACACAGACAGTGTCGCTGCTGCGGAACGATGAAATGTCGCCGCTGTTCATGGCCGTGATCGAAGCCACGGAAGAAGCGATCATCAATTCACTCTTTATGGCGAGCACCATGGAAGGCCGCGAAGGACACGTGATTAAAGCCCTGCCGGTAGACGAGACGCTGAAGATCCTCCAAAAACATGGAGCAATCCGATAAGAGTCCATAGACCATAGTCCACGGTCCATAGCCGGGTAGTGCCATTTTCCGGAGCGCTCCACATACGAAGGTTGCCCCTTATGCCATGGACTATGGACCGTCGACCATGGACTCTCTTTCCTGAAGCTGCTAATACCCGTTTAGACATCCCTTGATGAAAATGAGTATATTGAACCAACCAAGATTTTGTGTTATGAAAAATGTGTCAATAGGTTGTTTCCTGTTCTTGCTGGTATCTGCATCGGCTTTCGGTCAGGCGCCGGTCAGGAACATCAAAGACCTGTCGTTTATGGCGGGCAAGTGGGTAACGCAAGGTGTATGGGGCGACATGGAAGAGAACTGGAGCGAGCCGATGGGCAACTCCATGATGTGCTCATACCGATGTGTGAAAAATGGAAAAGTTGTCTTTTATGAATTTATAGTCGTCGAACAGATGCCTGCCGGCCCCGTGATGAAGCTCCGTCACTTTAGCCCCGGCAACATTGCATGGGAAGATAAGGACAAACCTTATGAATATCCGCTGATCTTCCTGGATGACAACGTAGCCAGGTTCGAACGGCCCGATCAGAAAACTTCACTGACGTTTCAGCGACTGGCGCCCGACAAAATGAAAGTGATCCTCGAACGACAGGACAAAGACGGCAAGTGGGTGCAGGATGAGTTCAACTACGTTGCTTCGAAGTAATGAATAGTCCATGGTCTATAGTCGATGGTCCATGGCCTGCTGTGCTGAATTTTGTTTTCAGTGTCTTAAATAACATTATGGGCTGTTGAGAATTCACACTGCTCTACCATGGACTATGGACCATTGACCATGGACTAAAGATAGCTCAGCCACCAGTGACTGTGCGTGCTCTTGTAGCGGTTATACCATTTGCAGAGCGGATACAGGAAGATCACCACAGAGATCCAGCCAACATAGGCCCAGAAGAGAGAATAGCCCGCCTCCGCTGTAATGCCTCCGAACGACTTGTTGAAATGGAAATCGAGCTCTGACCATGAATGTCCTGACTTGTTCATATACAACAGCAGCGCAACGGCATGGATAATGTAAAAGTGCAGCACATAATAGAACAAGGGCACCCTGCCGAAAACCATAAAGGGTTTCAGCACACCGGTGCGGGCGCGTTCCATCCACGAAAGGATCATCAGCACCGGACCGAGCGTCATGAGGGTATACATCAATGACACGGGATATTTGGTGGTGTTGATAAAGCTCATAAAAGTGAATATTGCATTCTTCTGTGTGCTCCAGGGCGCGGGATCGCCATAACCATTAATGAAACGCAGCACTACAAACAACGCAACAGCGGCCAGCCCGATCCTGAACAGCAGCTTGTTTCGTTCTTCCGACCGGAACTGAGGTGTGTACAATCTGCCAAGACAATAGCCCAGTATCATGATGCCCAGCCAGGGGAGCAGCGGGTAAACTACAAAGAACGACTTATCGGCAGTTACATTGAAAAAGCCGGTCTGCCGCAGCATGACCCATACGGGGAACAAGGAGTCAGTAGGCTTCAGTTGGATACCGTCGGTCAGGTTGTGGCCAAAAACGATGAGCAATCCAATGGCGAGCACAGCACGGTAAGGCAGGTGGATCAGCGCAGCCATGCATACCATCGAGGCGCCGATGACCCAGATCACCTGGAATATGGTGACATCATAGTAGAGATTGAAAAAGAAGCTGAAGCGGATCACCACCACTTCCAGCAGGATGAGCCAGAGACCACGCGTCAGTAAAAAAATGGAAAGATCTTTTTTGGGCTTACGCTGGGCGCTGATGAAGATGGAGGTTCCAGCCAGGAACACGAACGTGGGGGCGCAGAAATGCGTGATCCAGCGGGTGAAGAACAGCACCGGCGTGGTAGTGTTCATGTCCGTAGGATTGTAGGCGAAGCCGCCCAGGTGAAAGAAATCACGGGCGTGGTCCAGCGCCATGATCACCATTACAATTCCCCGCATCAGGTCGATAGACGAAATGCGCGGCTTCTCGGTGAGCACATCAGCTGGGGCAGTCAGGGTTGTCATGGTGGCGTTTTTAAGACTCTTTTTTACGTTATTTGCATCTTGAAGTTGACCGTCAAGTGTTGTGAACCTGGAACAATTTAAGTTACTGTCTAAAAATAAGGAAAAGGAGAACCTTAAATTTCTTGCTGCCCTGAAGAAAAAGGACTCCCGCAAAGTGGATGATGAGTTCCATACACTGCACCACGAAGTGTTCGAAGAGATCGATTGCCTCACCTGTGCCAACTGCTGCAAGACTACCAGTCCTATCTTCTATCAGAACGACATTGAGCGGGTCGCAAAAGCATTGCGCATGAAGCCGGGTGACTTCATTGAAAAGTATCTGCGCATCGATGAAGATCGTGACTATGTGCTGAAGTCTTCACCATGCCCCTTCCTGGATGGCGACAATTATTGCTCCGTATATGAGAGTCGTCCCAAAGCCTGCCGCGAATATCCGCACACCGACAGAAAGAAGATGGTGCAGATCACTGACCTTACCTTTAAGAATACACAAGTGTGCCCTGCTGTGCTGGAGATGGTGGAGCGACTCAAAAAAATATTCTGAGGTGTGGTGACAAGGAACCAGGAGTAAAAAGCCAGGAGTCAGGAGGCTTCGCGCTGCGTACAAAAAAAGGCACTCCCCATGAAGTGCCTTTTTATAACAGACGTTATCTGCTTTCTGTAAACTAACTATGAACAATTAGGCTACCTGAGCCTCGAGTTTTTGAGCCAGTACTGATTTGGGTACAGCGCCTACCTGCTTGTCAACAATTTGTCCGGCTTTGAATACCAACAGGGTTGGAATGCTGCGGATGCCATAACGTGCAGTAACCGAAGGGTTCTCATCCACATTCAGTTTGCCGATCACGGCTTTGCCTTCATAATCGCCTGCAAGCTCTTCCACCACAGGACCGATCATCTTACAAGGGCCACACCATTCGGCCCAGAAATCAACAAGAACAGGTTTATCTGAATTGATGGTGGCGTCAAAATTGGCGTCATTCAGTACAATTGCTTTGCCCATTATTTTAATAATTTTAAAGGTTCAATATTCAAACATTAAGCCAACCGCAATAGTTCAAAAAAATCGCGGCAAAAACAAGGTTTGGGTGCTATTACTTTAAGCCGCAAAACCCGTGACCACAGGGCATTGCCGCCGGTGACCAGCACCGTTATCGCATCACTTCGTAGTCGACACCGAGAACCTTTTCAATTTTTTTGATGAACTCTGTTGCCGGTGAAACCTGGATCTTTCTCACCAGGATCGGCTCGGTCACAATATTCTCTTCCGATGATCTGAGCTTCAGGTAGAGCGATACTTTACCGCTATGCTGTTTTCCGAGATCTTCGATCTTACCGATGAAGTCCTTCGTAATATCTTCCGTATTCAGGTTCAGGGTAATTCCTTTCGTTCTCTTGAGGCCGATCTCATCCAGCAGGTCTATGTTCCGGATCTTGAATTCAAGGTTCATCTGTCCCCAGTTGTTCTTCACCACCATTCCCTCGATGAACAGGAACCAGCCCATGGTCATGAAATTTTTGAATCGCAGGTAATCCTCACCGAAGAGCACAAACGATGCATTTCCGCTGTAGTCTTCGATCGAAAATTTCCCAAAAGGTTTTCCCGTTTTTGTGGTGCGGTGCTCTACGGCGGAAACGATACCGCCCAGCTTCAGTTCCCTGCCCAGCAGCGGCTCCAGCTCGTTCAGCTGATTGCAGGCCGCTGTACAGAAGGTCTCCATCTCGAACTTGAAATTATCGAGCGGGTGTCCTGAAATATAAATGCCTACCACTTCCTTCTCCAGGTTCAGTTTTTCGATCTCACTGAAGGGCTCAACATTCTCGATCCTCGGCTTGGGCATGGCCGCTCCTGAAGCGCCGCCGAAAAGACTGGCCTGGGCGCTTTGTTCTTCCTGCTGTGTTTTGGCCGCAAACCGTATGGCCTTTTCGATGAGGCTGATGTCACCTTCACGCGCATAGACGTACTGTCTGCGATGAATGTCTTTGAAACAATCGAGTGCACCCGAGAGCGCAAGACATTCGAATGTTTTTTTGTTCACAGCGCGCTGGCTCAGGCGTTTCGCGAAATCGAAGATATCGGCATAGTGGCCCTTCTGCTCGCGTTCCTGGATGATGGCCTCTACAGCAGCATCGCCGGCACCTTTGATAGCTCCGAGACCGAAGCGGATCTCGCCGTTCTTGTTCACTTCGAAATAAACACCCGATTCGTTAATGTGCGGTCCCAGTACCCGGATGCCCAGGTTGCGGCATTCCTCGATGAAGAAGGTAACGTTCTCGAGGTTGCTTTGGGAGTGCGTGAGCACCGCCGCCATATATTCGGCCGGATAGTTCGCCTTCAGATAAGCAGTGTGATAAGCCACCAGCGAATAACAGGTGGAGTGCGATTTGTTGAACGCATACTGCGCAAAGGCTTCCCAGTCTGTCCAGATCTTTTCACAGATAGCCTGGTCGTGACCGTTCTTCTGACATCCCTGGATGAACTTGTCCTTCATCTTGTCAAGCACGGCCTTCTGCTTCTTACCCATCGCTTTACGGAGCACGTCGGCGTCACCTTTGCTGAAGCCCGCAAGCTTCTGCGACAGCAACATTACCTGTTCCTGGTAAACCGTGATACCATACGTTTCGGAAAGGAACTCGGCCATCTCCGGAAGATCGTACTTGATCGGCTCGCGCCCGTGCTTCCGGTTTACGAATGCCGGAATATATTCCATGGGCCCCGGACGATACAGGGCGTTCATGGCAATAAGGTCTTCAAATTTGTCGGGCTTCAGCTGGCGCAGGTACTTCTGCATTCCCACACTTTCAAACTGGAACGTGCCTGTTGTTTCGCCGCGTTGGAAGAGCTGGTAAGTAGTGGCATCATTCAACGGTACCTCGTCGATGTTGATGTCGATGCCGCGGCTCTTCTTGATGTTCTTTAAGGCTGTTCTGATAATGCTGAGGGTTGTGAGACCGAGAAAGTCCATCTTCAGCATGCCGGCACTCTCCACCACGCTGTTGTCGAACTGGGTCACCAGCATGTCAGAGTCCTTGGCGGTGGATACAGGCACGAACTTGGTCAGATCGTCAGGGGTGATGATCACACCGCAGGCATGCACGCCCGTGTTGCGCACCGATCCCTCGAGCACCACCGCCTGCTGGATCACTTCGGCCTTGAGGTCGCTTCCCTTTTTTATGTCGGCGAGCTCCTTCACTTCCTGGAAGGCGGCATCGAGTGTGGTGCCGGGCTTCTCGGGGATCATCTTGGCCAGCAGGTTGGCTTCGGTCAACGGAAGCTCCATCACCCTGGCGCAGTCGCGGATGGATGACTTGGCGGCCATGGTGCCGTACGTGATGATCTGGGCCACCTGGCTCTTGCCGTATTTGTCGATCACGTAGCGCAGTACCTTATCGCGTCCTTCGTCGTCAAAGTCGATATCGATATCGGGCAGTGACACCCGGTCGGGATTCAGAAAACGCTCGAACAGGAGGTCATACTTGATCGGGTCAACGTTGGTGATACCGATGCAATACGCTACGGCAGAACCCGCGGCGGATCCGCGGCCCGGCCCAACGCTCACGCCCATCTCACGCGCCTTTGACGTAAAGTCTTGCACGATGAGGAAGTAGCCTGGGTAACCCGTTTTCTGAATGGTGGCCAGCTCAAAATCAAGACGGTCTGCAATGGCCTGCGTGATCTCAGGGTATTTCTTTTTCGCTCCCTCGTACGTGAGGTAGCGCAGGTACTCGTCTTCCGTGTTGAACTCGGCAGGAATGTCGAACTTCGGAAGCAACACGTTGCGCTCCAGCGTATAACTCTCTATTTTACCCAGGATCTCGCTGATGGTCTCGATGGCTTCCGGCAGATCGCGGAAGATCGATCGCATCTCGTCTTGCGACTTGTAATAATACTGGTCGTTGGCCAGGCCAAGCCGGTGGCCGCGCCCATAGCCAATGGGTGTTGACATGAACTCGCCCTCTTTGATACAGAGCAGAACGTCGTGCGCCCGGGCTTCTTCTTTATCCAGGTAGAAGCACTCGTTGGCGGCGAAGTACTTTACATTGTATTTGGCGGCAAAGCGCAGCAGCGTTTCGTTCACGTGGTCTTCTTCCGCTACGCCGTGACGGTTCAGCTCTATATAGAAGTCGTCGCCAAACGTCTGGTGCCACCACTTGAATGCTTCTTCCGCCTGCTTCTCGCCCACGTGCAGGATCAGGTGCGGTACTTCGCTGTGAAGGTTGCCGGTGGTGGCGATGAGGTCTTGTTTGTACTGCTGTATGAGCTCTTTGTCGATGCGTGGATAGATGCCATACAAGCCTTCCGTAAATCCCAGCGAGCTCAGCTTGGCGAGGTTGTGATAACCATTCTTGTTCTTGGCCAGCAATACCTGCTGATAACGTTTGTCAGGATTGTCTTTTGTGAACTTCAGTTTCTTGCGCTCATCGGCGACGAAAAATTCACAACCCACTATTGGCTTGAGCTCATGGTTGATGGCTTCGCGCACAAACTTGAAGGCTCCGTACATGTTGCCCAGGTCCGTGATAGCGATGGCCGACATGCCCAGCTCTTTGGCTTTGGCCACCATCGCCTTGATATCGGGTGTTGCCTGGAGTACTGAGAACTGCGAGTGCGCGTGAAGGTGAACGAAGGGTTTGTCTGAGAGTGGTACATTCTCTTCGGTGAGAGAGTAGCCGGCTTCTTTCCGTTTTTCGCGTTTGGTGAAGTTGGCTGCTTCCAGGTTCGGCTCTTCGTAAACGATCTCTTCCGGCGGTGTGACGTCAAAAGGTTTAACTACTTTCTGCGTGATGAGCCCGAAGAAGCATCGCGCGGTGGCGGCAACGTCATACGATGCATCGTGCGCATCGCCGAAATCTTTGCCGAAAAGTTTTTCATGCAGCTCCACCAGCCTTGGCATTTTCAGCCTGCCGCCAATACCCCCAGTGAGCTGGCAGAATTCGATTGATGCGATGCCTGTATCGATCTTCTCCAGTTTCAGAAAATCGTCAATGGTCAGCTGATGTCGGAGGAACTCTGCACCCAGAATGCTGATATCGAACTCTATGTTATGACCGACCAGGAGCGAGGTTTTGGTGAGGTCTTGCGTGAAGATCTCCAGCACCTTGTTGAAGTCGTGGCCTTCTTCCAGCGCGCGTTTGGTGGAGATGCCGTGTACCTGCTCGGCTTTGTAAGGAATGTCGAAGCCGTTGGGTTTGATGATGAAATTCTGCCGCGAAACGAGCTTGCCTTTTGAGTCGTGAAGCTGCCAGGCAAGCTGTACCACGCGGGGCCAGTTGTCAAGGTCACTGATGGGTGCAGTTTTATTGTGCGGAATACCAGTGGTTTCCGTATCGAAGATCAAATACATGCGGTGTTCTGTAGTGGTGTAAAAGTGTAAAGTTAATCGGCTGAGAGATTTTCCAGTTAAACTCTCACCACTTTATAACAGGCGTCGTTAAAAAAATTGCTGCCTGTATTCTGAACACAATTTGTCTTAAAAACATCCATGCTATGAAGCTGGTAAAATACGCAAGGTACCCGGTCTCTCATCATCCTGTTAATCCTAAAATCCTGTTTAAATCCTGGTCCCATATTGAGAATTCCAGTTGTCAATTGAGCAGCATCTATCTACCATTGGCCTAACTAAAAGTACTTAAATTATTGCTAATCAATAAGTTATTAAAAGGGCCTGATTATTGATTTATCCCCGTCAAATTCTTAAAACCGCATATGAAATCGTTTCGTGAAAAAGTCACTTTATTCTTTAAAAAAGAGTGGTTTTTGTTGATCATGCTTGTAGCAATTGGTTTGATCTTTTTCCTTTTCGAGATCCTCTGAGCGGGTCATTAGTTCCCAGGACAGGCTTATTTAGAAATCTTTAAAATAAACTGACTTCATTGTTTGGTAAACCATCGGAGAGTATTTTTGGCGCCGACCTCAAACTCCTCGGTTTTAAAACTAGACTATGAATTGGTTTACGAATTTTTTCTCCAGCACACTCGGGAGAAAACTCATGATGGCCCTGACTGGCCTGTTCCTCATTCTTTTCCTGGCTGTGCATTTGGCCGGTAATCTTCAGTTGCTGAAAAGCGATGGTGGAAGAGCGTTCAATGTTTATGCGCACTTCATGACGCACAACCCGCTCATTGTCACCATCTCTGTTGTCAACTTCGCATTCATTGCCATTCACATTATATGGGCTGCTATCCTGACCAGGAGAAACCGTGCAGCGCGTGGCCCGGTGGGTTATGCCGTAACCAATAATTCTTCAAGCCTCACTTCCCGTAACATGGGCATACTGGGAACATTGATCCTGGTGTTCATCGTCATTCACCTGAGGAGCTTCTGGTATGAGACTCACTTTGGAAACATTCCGCTGGTAGATTATGATGGTTCACCCGTAAAAGATCTTTTCACCGTAGTGGATGTGGCTTATACCCAGCTCTGGTTTGTGGTGCTCTATGTAGTAAGCATGGCCATCGTAGGTTTCCACTTATATCACGGGTTCGGCAGCGCTTTCCAGACACTGGGCCTCAATCACGTAAAATATAATCCGGCCATCCGCTTTATCGGCGTGGCGTTTTCTATCGTTGTGCCTGTGCTATTTGCACTGATCCCGATTCTGATGTTTCTTGATATTACAATAGGTTAAGCATTTCCTTCCTTTATGAAATTAGATTCTAAAATCCCTGAAGGCCCTTTAGCCGAAAAATGGTCTAAGCATAAATTCAATCTCAAGCTGGTTAACCCCGCCAACAAGCGCAAGTATGAAGTGATTGTGGTTGGTACAGGACTGGCCGGTGCTTCTGCCGCTGCGTCGCTGGCAGAGCTTGGCTACAATGTGAAGGCCTTCTGCTTTCAGGACAGCCCCCGCCGTGCGCACAGTATAGCAGCCCAGGGAGGTATCAATGCAGCCAAAAATTATCGCAACGACGGCGATAGCATTTATCGCCTCTTCTACGATACCATCAAAGGTGGAGACTACAGGGCGCGTGAAGGTAACGTATACCGCCTGGCCGAAGTCAGTGTAGACATCATCGACCAGTGCGTTGCGCAAGGTGTACCGTTTGCCCGTGAATATGGTGGCCTGCTGGATAACCGCTCGTTCGGTGGTGCGCAGGTATCGAGAACATTTTATGCCCGTGGACAGACCGGTCAGCAGCTGCTGCTCGGTGCTTACAGCGCCCTGAACCGCCAGATCGCCAATGGCAAAGTGAAGATGTATACCAGAACGGAGATGCTGGATGTGGTGGTGTCAGACGGCAAAGCGCGGGGCATCATCACACGTGACCTCATTACCGGAAAAATAGAAGCGCACAGCGGCCATGCCGTGCTCCTGTGTACCGGCGGATACGGCAACGTATTCTTCCTCTCCACCAATGCAAAAGGTTCTAACGTGACCGCTGCCTGGAGAGCACACAAAAAAGGAGCGTTGTTCGGCAACCCCTGCTTCACACAGATCCACCCCACCTGTATTCCTGTTTCTGGCGATCACCAGTCGAAGCTTACGCTGATGTCTGAATCGCTGCGGAACGACGGTCGTGTGTGGGTTCCTAAAGTGGCGCGCCCGGGACTGAAAGCAAAAGATGCTGTAGCCATTCCCGAAGCAGACAGAGATTACTTCCTGGAAAGAAAATACCCGTCGTTTGGTAACCTCGTTCCCCGCGACGTGGCTTCACGCAACGCCAAATATGCCTGCGATGAAGGAAGGGGCGTGGGCTCAGGCCTGGCCGTGTTCCTCGATTTTGCCGATGCCATCAAACGCGACGGCAGAAAAGTGATCGAAGCCAAGTACGGCAACCTCTTCGATATGTATCAGCAGATCACCGGCGATAATCCTTACGAGATGCCGATGATGATCTACCCCGCCGTTCACTATACCATGGGCGGACTGTGGGTTGACTATAACCTGATGACCTCAGTACCCGGCCTCTATGCGCTGGGCGAAGCAAACTTCTCCGATCACGGTGCCAACCGCCTCGGCGCCAGCGCGCTGATGCAAGGCCTTGCCGACGGATACTTTGTGATCCCGTACACCATCGGCGATTACTTGGCCAACCTCGGATGGAGCGACAAGATCAGCACTGACCACCCTGCTTTCAGGGAATCGCTTGAAAATGTGCAGAGCAGGATCCAGAAGCTGCTGAGCATCAAAGGACGCAAAACCGTTGACGAGCTGCACCGCGAGCTGGGCCTCACCATGTGGGACTACTGCGGCATGTCGCGTACGGAAGAAGGCCTGAAGAAAGCCAAAACCAAGATCCAGGCACTGCGCGCAGAGTTCTGGGAAAACGTGAACGTGCTCGGGAGCAACAACGAGCTGAACCAGGAGCTCGAGAAGGCCGGACGTGTTGCCGACTTCATGGAGCTGGGTGAGCTGATGGTAGACGATGCGTTGAACCGTTCTGAATCCTGTGGCGGACACTTCCGCGAAGAATCACAGACCCCGGATGGTGAAGCGCTCCGCAATGACGAGAAATTCACGTACGTGTCTGCCTGGGAATATAAAGGCGACAACCAGCCCGAAGTTCTCCACAAGGAAGAACTGATTTTTGAAAATGTAAAACCGAGTCAAAGAAGTTACAAGTAATATGAAAATCACGCTCAAAGTCTGGAGACAAAAAAGCAAAGACGCGAAAGGTGAATTCAAAACCTATCCGCTCGACCACGTGTCGCAGGACATGTCCTTTCTGGAGATGTTCGATGTGCTGAACAACGACCTGGTGAGAAAGGGTGAAGACCCCGTAGCGTTTGACCATGATTGTCGTGAAGGTATCTGCGGCATGTGCAGCATGTACATCAATGGCCGCCCCCACGGGCCGCTCCAGACAACTACCTGCCAGCTTCATATGCGTACCTTCAAGGACGGCGAGACCATCACGGTGGAGCCCTGGAGAGCCAAAGCGTTCCCCATCATTAAAGACCTGGTGGTAGACAGAACTTCGTTTGAGCGCATCCAGCAGGCGGGCGGATACATTTCCGTGAACACGGGAGGTGTCCCTGATGCCAATGAGATCCCGATCCCGAAGATCGATGCAGATAAGGCCTTCGATGCTGCGGCGTGTATCGGTTGTGGCGCCTGTGTTGCTGCCTGCAAGAACGCTTCAGCCATGCTGTTTGTGAGCGCCAAGGTTTCACAACTTGCCCTGTTACCACAAGGACAGCCTGAGCGTAAAACACGGGTGGAGAATATGGTGGCCCAGATGGATGCCGAAGATTTTGGCGCCTGCACCAACACCCTGGCTTGCGAAGCTGAATGCCCCAAAGGTATCAGCGTCACCAACATCGCCCGCATGAACCGCGAATACTTCTCGGCGAAGGCTTCGTCGGAGAATGCTTAAAGGAACTACTAAGTGCTACGAAAGCCGCCCGAGTTAGGCGGCTTTTTTATGCTTCGTAACTGGCGATTAGTTTAAAGTTTGAAGTTTAAAGTTTAAGGTTCGATGCGGCTTTGGGTTATACTTGAAACTTTAAACCTGTAACTTTAAACCTTAACTCATCTGGTAACTAGCAACCGGTAACTGGGCTCCGTAACAGATTCTCGCAAAATTAGTCTACCTTTGCGCCTTAACATCTATACATGCAATCTTTCGAAACCCTGGGATTATCCGGGGAATTGGTTCAGGCCGTCCGCAAACTAGGCTTTGAGCAACCCACGCCAGTCCAACTTAAAGCTATACCGGTATTGTTAGAGGGGAATCAGGACGTAGTAGCCCTGGCCCAGACAGGTACCGGAAAAACCGCCGCTTTTGGCCTGCCGCTCATTGACCTGATCGACGACTTCGACCGCACCACCCAGGCGCTTGTGCTGGCTCCCACGCGTGAGCTGTGCCTCCAGATCACCAACGATTTCGGAAATTTTTCGAAATCGGTAAAACAGCTGAACATCGTTCCGGTTTATGGTGGCGCCAGCATCGCCGAGCAGATCAGGCGGGTGAAAAAAGGAGCCCAGATCATTGTGGCTACGCCCGGACGTCTGATGGACCTGCTTTCACGCAAAGTGATCAACCTGGCAGACATTCGCTTCGTAGTGCTCGATGAAGCCGACGAGATGCTCAACATGGGCTTCAAAGAAGATATCGACCACATCCTCTCCCATACACCTGATGAAAAGAATGTGTGGCTGTTCTCCGCGACAATGCCCCGCGAGGTGCGTAACATCGCGAACACGTACATGAACAACCCTGCCGAGCTCACGGTAGGAGAGAAGAACCAGAGCAACCGGAACATCGAGCACCAGTATATGGTGATGGATGAGAAAGACCGATACGCCGCGCTGAAGCGTGTGGTCGACATCAACCTCGATATTTTTGGTGTTATTTTCTGCCGCACCAAGGTAGATACGCAACGTGTGGCCGAGCACCTGATCAAGGACGGCTACAATGCCGATGCACTCCACGGTGACCTTACGCAGCAGCAGCGCGACAGGGTGATGCGCAATTTCAAAAGCAAAGCCCTGCAATTGCTGGTGGCTACTGATGTGGCTGCCCGTGGCATCGATGTGAGCAACATCACACACGTGATTCACATGAACCTGCCCGATGAAATAGAATTTTATACACACCGCAGCGGCCGTACTGCACGTGCCGGTAAGACCGGGATCTCCATCGCCCTGATCACCCGCAAGGAAGTGGCCAAGATCAAACAGATCGAAAAAGTGATCCAGGCCAAGTTCGAAAAGAAACAGGTGCCCACCGGAATAGAGGTGTGTGAAAAAAGGGTACTGAATATTGTACGCAGGCTGCGCGAAGTTCACCTCGCCGAAGAAGAGATCGCTTCGTTTTTGCCTTCTGTCTATGAAGCCCTGAACGACCTCAGCAAAGAAGAGATCATCAAACGTTTTACATCACTCGAGTTCAACCACTTCCTCGACTACTACCGCGATGCCCCTGACCTCAACAGGAGTGATAAGGCAGAGCGCCACGAGAGAGAGGCAGGCGGTGGAAGCGGCCGTTACGTTACCGGTGCCCGCCTGTTCATCAACCTCGGCAAAATGGATGGCCTGGATGCCGGCAAGCTGCTGGCACTGGTATGTGACCGCGCCAATATCTCGCGCGACCATATCGGCAAGATCGACCTGAAAGGCGCCTATTCATTTGTAGAAGTGGATAAGAGTCACGCCGACCTCGTCAAGGATAACCTGCATGGCTTCGAATTCAAAGGCCGCATTGTGCGCATAGAAGTGACTGACTCCAAGAGTGAATCTTCCAGTAAGAAGAAGAGCTTCGGAGGAAAAAGTAAGGGGCGGGATAGAAGACGCTGGTGAAATAGTAGGCAGTAGGCAACCCCCGATAAATCGGGGCAGTAGGCAAAGGACGAGTTACAGCAAATTCAGATAAGCTTCGAATGTATTGAGAGCGTAGCACAGTCTTGTATCTCATCGCCTGTACTTTGCCTACTGCCATGATCGCTTGCGATCATGATTTGCCTACTGCCTACTAGTCTTCCGCTACCATCTGGAACAGTGGCTTTTTTTCGAGGAAGGTATCCTGATCGATCTCTTTCAGCAGCATTTTATTTTCATCCAGGAACTTGTTGTATTCCGTGGCAATGCGGTCATATTCTTCGCGGTAGTTATCTACGCGCTGATCGGCGGTGCGGATCGATTCAACAAGCTTCTGCAGGGTGGAGTTATAAGCAAATTCCGTTTGTGATTCAGCCAGGCTGATGAGCTCGGTCACCAGCGAGTTCGACGCAAAGTCATATTCTTCAATGACGTGCGCATTCTCCATCGATTTTTGTGTATAACGTGAAAGTACCAGGCGATCGAGCCGCTCTTCATAGCTTTTTAAGGCGTCGCGGTTGGCGGGATTTGAAACTTTGAGCTCGTGAAGCAGGTTGTGCATGGCCTTGATCTTCTGGTTGTCGTCCGTGATCATGGTGTTCCAGGTCTCCAGCATGCTGTCTTTGAGGTTGAGATAGGTCTCTGTAAGCGAATCTACCTTTGTAAAGTGGGGGGCATCAGTCTTTTGCCGCTCTTCGCAGCTGCAGCAGAGATAGAAAATGCTGCAAGACAATACAATACCCGGTAAATATAGCTTAAAGTTCATGACAAGGGCTCCTTAACGTGACTTACGGCACAGGGTGAAAAATGTTTTGACTGGGCCGGGACAAATCCGGGACGATGTACCATTTTTAACGAATTTACAGTGTTTTAAGGGGGTATCACAGGGGTTTAAACTGCTCAAAAGCTTCGTGGCACGTATTGCAATAATGGATCGACCTGCACAGCGTGGGGCCAAAGGCGTTTTTGAGCTCGGTATCGGTACCATTGCATCGCGGGCAGGGCACATGCTCCAGCACATCAAGGTCCGTGAACAATTCCCCGGAAGGAGGCGGTGCCAGCCCGAACTGCTTCAGTGCCTGTCTTCCCTTATCGGAGATGAGGTCAGAATGCCAGGGCTTGCGATAAGAGACTTCAATGTCCACCTTCTCCACGCCCTTGCTTTTCAATACTTCCGTGATCCCGGATTTCATCAGGTCCAGCGCCGGGCATCCTACGAACGTTGGGGTCATCACGATCTTCACGTCACTGCCTTCAACATTCACTTCCGTGATCACACCAAGGTCTACCAGCGACAGCACAGGGATCTCCGGATCCTTGACGTCCTCAAGCCAGTGGTAGATCATGGATGATGAAAGCGCCGTCATTGATTTTTAGTTGTAAACGATGTCGAACGAACCGGCAATGATCTGGTTCAGGTGGTGCTTCATGTGTTTTACATAATCTTCCGCCAGCCACTGCAGGCTGTGAAGGTTCTCCTTCTCTTTGCCGGTATTACAGGTGCGGTTGTAGTTCTCAACGGGCATGTTGCTCAGCACTTTCGCGATGCGCTGGTTGGTGAGCACCCACAGGCGGATCACGTCGTCCTTATCCATGCTTTGATAACCATTGGCCGTTACCCAGAAATCCTGCTGGTAAGTGATCTGCGGTTTATTCTCATACTGACCACAGATAAACCTTCGCAGGTTATTCTGCCCTGAGTCGATCAGGTGTCCCAGCACTTCTTTCTTGCTCCACTTATGGGGCAACGGCTTCGCCGAAAATTCCTGATCAGCAATACCGCCGATCTTCGCAGAAAACAAATTCACAATGGCGTTAAGTTCTTCAACAGTGTTTTTCATGGTTTAACTCGCTGGGGGTTACAATTGCCGGTTTGGGTTTAGTTGCCGGTTGCCAGTTGCCGGGTAGCCGGTTGGTACGTCAATACTAAATTTATTACAGCCCTCGAATATAAGTTTAATTTGAAATTTACAACGTGTAAGCCTACACTGACCTAAACCGGCAACTGGTAACCGGTAACTGGCAGCCATTTCACCATTCCGCTGTCGGATCGATCCTGAAAACCTCCGACATCTCATCGAGTAACGGCTGAAGATGCTCGCTGTGTTTTCCAACGCGCCCACCTTGGATCGCTGTGATCGTTCTCAGGTCGGGTAGGCGGAGACTGGTCTGGGCAATGATCGCTTCGATGCGTTTGATCCACTGCTCGCGTAAAGCCGCTTCACCTTCAAACACGCCGTCGGCAATAAGCTCCTGCTCAAAGGCTGAGGGCTCGAACATCCCAAGGGCATAGGGCATGGCATACACCAGCGATTGCTGCAGGCGTGCGATGCTTTCTTCCGTAGCGGAGCCCAGTTGTTTTACCCACGTGTTGGCATGAAGCGTGTGATATTTCAGCTCGCCCCTGATCTTGTTCGACAGCTCGGCCAGTGGCTGAAACGAAGAAGCGCTGAGCATCTCGAACCGGAAGGCCACCGCGGTATCGTATAAAAAGTGGCGGATGAGGCTGAAATCATATTCGCCGTTGGGCAGCTCCACAAAAATGCAATTGTGAAACTGTGCTGCGTTGCGGGTGAAGGCAATGGTATCGGGGTCCTGTTCTCCCATGCTGTGGAGGATGGTGTACAGCGCCTGGCTTTGCCCCACTTTATCCTGGGCCATGGAAGAAAAAGCAATGTCTTCTTCCAGCAGGGGACCGAAGCCTGTCCACTCGGAGTTACGGTGGCCAATGATCAGCTGGTCATCAGCGATCTTATACAAAAGCTCCTTGATGGCTAATGCGTTCATACGTTTCGGTTATTTGGCACGTTCCAGGAATTCTTTCAGTTTGTCACCGCCCTTGTAGTCGGAAGCATCCCTGAATTTTTTTTCAGCCAGGGTAAGCCACAGGTCGCTGTCTTCCGGTGTGGTGAAGCGGATCTCGCTGGTGCGGATAGCCCACACATTGTAAACGGTCTTATCTTTTTTGATCGCAGTTCGCGCCAGGTGCATGGCCTCCTGCGGGGTGGAGGCCAGAACAGTTCCGGCATGCGTGTGCTGCTTGCCGCGTTTTACCAGGTGATAGATTTCGAAGCTCACTTTCTCGCCGGGCTGCGACGGCACTTCCGGGATCAGGTCATAAGCATCGGTATTCCCTTCGGTTAAAGGCGAAATGTAAACATTGCGGGTGTCGGTCACATACAGGGAGGTGCACAGGAACCTGCGCGTAAAGGCTTCCTTGGCCAGCACATAGGCCATTTCCAGGTTGGGGGCATGCACGATGCCTTCATGCTGAAATGATTTACCCTCTTTCGGTTGTACAAACACCTCAAAAGTACCAAATTGGTCGAGGGGCGCTTTGGGCACGATCTGCCCGGGTACACCGATTGCAGGAAGCCTGTTTACTCTGGGATCAAGCGAATTCACGGTCATCACTTTGTTTTCCGGTTTAAATATACGGTTCGCAACCGATTGAAAAGCATAATTCCGGGTTGAATTCCCGTAAAATAAAAACTAAAACCTGCAGGCAGTCGTTTTGTTTTTTGTGAGGATATGAAATACATAGAATTGTTTCTGGCGCTTGACCTCCTGGCCAAATATTATCCGAGGTATTATAGTCACGAGCTTATCTCGCTGGCGGAAGATGTGTTCAAGTGGCTGAACAATGAGCTGCCGGAAGACAGCAGCACCCTGGCATACCTCAAAAGTTGCTTTAGCTCTCCCACGGAAGCCTGGAAAGCCATCTGGCAGGAGATCCAGCTCATGGCCGGGCCTCACCTTCATCCGAATTAAGCCAACGGCGTCACATAGGCAGCCTTGGGTGAACGCAGGGCTTCTCTTACCCACCGTCCGCGTTCCTCAGCGATCCGCCTTACTTCAAGCCTCTCCTTGTTACACGGACCATCGCCGTTGATCACACGTTTAAATTCTTCCCAGTCGGGTTCCGTATAATCCCAGCGACCTGTTTCAGCATTCTTCTTCAGCTTGGGATCAGGTATAGTGAATCCCAGCTCCCATATTTTCGGCACGTACATGTCGAGGAACTGGTTTCGCGTATCGTCGTTGCTGGACATTTTTACCTTCCACTTCATGAGCACTTCGGTGTGGGTGGAGATCTTGTCTGCAGGTCCAAAGAAATGCATCATCGGGGTCCACCACCGGTTGATGGCTTCCTGGAACATTTGTCGTTGTTTTTCAGTGCCGGTGGCGAGATAGATCACACAATGGTGGCCGAACTTCAGGTGAAACGATTCTTCAGCACAAATCCTGTCGAGCGCGCGGCAGTAAGGACCATAGCTGCCCTTGGCATTGGCCAGCTGGTTCACAATGGCGCCTGCATCCACCAACCATGAAATGAAACAGGAGTCAGCCCAGGTAAAGGCCGGGTAGTTGAAGATGTTGGAATACTTGGATTTGCCAGAGATCAGGTCCTGGATCATCTGTTCGCGGCTTTTGCCGAGGGTTTCGGCAGCACTGTAGAGGAGCTGGGCGTGGCCCACTTCATCCTGTACCTTGGCCATAAGCGCAAGCTTGCGTTTGAAACCGGGTGCCCGGGTGATCCAGGTGCCTTCGGGCAATGCGCCGATGATCTCACTGTGCGCGTGCTGCTCGATCATGCGGATCAGCTGCTTGCGGTAAAGTTGTGGCATCCAGTCGGCGGGTTCTATCTTTTCGCCACGGTCGATGCGGGCTTCAAATTCCGCTAACCTGGCGGGATCTTCCAGGGCGATACTGTCGGTCTTTACACCTTCGAATGTATTTCCTCCTCCGTACATACACAATGTGGTTTTATAAGGGATGACATCCTTCAAAAGGATGTCATCCCTGATCTTTTCAAAGATAAGGAAAACCAAACACTTGTTAGCAGGAACAGTACTATTTCGGAGTTTGTTTCAAGCCGTTTACGAGCATATCGGCCAGCTGTACACCCAGCTCCACGGGTTCGATGATCCCGCCTGACGGATCGTACCACATGGGCATCCAGTTCAAGGACGAGAACAGGGTCATCACCGCCAGCTTTTTGTCGATGGTGCTCTTGAATTCACCATTTTTGACACCTTCTTCGATGATGGTCTTGAAACGATTGATATAGTTGATGCGCAACAACAGGAAGTCGCGCAGATAGGGCTGGCTGAGGTGGCGGTGCTCATTCATGAACACAGCGGAAGCGGTAAGGTCTTTGGCCATCACCTGGATGTGACCGATGATGCCTCTCCGCAGTTTTTCGCTCGAAGACACATTCTGCTTCTCCACTTCTTCAAGCGATTTGCGGAACTCCGCGGCCATGTCGAAACAAAGGCTCCGCAGGATCTCTTCTTTTGATTTGATGTGGGAATAAAGACTTGCGGCTTCGATTCCCAGCAGCTGAGCAAGGTCCCTCATAGAAGCTGCCGCATAACCCTTCTCTCTGAAAAGCTCCGCAGCTTTCCGGATCACTTGTTCCTTCCTCGATAAGTTCGCAATGGCTTCTGTCATAATGTACTACAAAAATATACAAAATATATCAGAACATCATCCTGTCAACTTCCCTACCTTTGGGAACTGGGCTATGGAGTTCATCTCGATCGGACAATATTTTCACAAACTTTATAGCACTGTGCTATGCATCGTGCTGCTGCCCGTTCTGATGTTCAGCATCGCTTATGTGCTTCCGGTGCCGGCAGGATCTTCATCACACTCACTACCGCTCTTGCTGGCGCTATCTGTAGTTGTTGTCAGCGACTGGCTGATCATTCTGATTTCCTTCAATAAAAAAATCAAATCAATCCGACAACATCAAGGACTGAGGCTAAAACTTGAAAAATATTTTCGCTTAACAATCGTTCGTTACACACTCATTGCCTCGGGTTGTGTGGTGCTTGCCGCTGGATTGTTCATCACCCGCAACGATCTGTTCACGGTGTTCTTCGTGATCAACCTGATGCTTACTGGTCTGGTGTGGCCAGTACCCTCGAGGGTTAGCAATGATCTGCGGCTGAGAGGTGATGAGCGGGAGATGGTTTATTATAAGAAGGACAAGTTTTGAATGACTTGAGGATCATGAATCAGGTACGAAATACGAAGTACGAGGTACGTAAGGCAGCGCTCCGGCATTCACGTACCTCGTACTTCGTCCCTCGTACCTTCTAGAAGATCACTCCAAAGCTAAACGCATTCAGCTTCGGACCTTTACCGGCTGCGAAGAGCTCGTTGAGGTCGTAGTTAAAGAACAGGTCGGTGCCGTAGAAGCCCAGTTGTAACCTGGCGCCGTAGCGGAAGTTGTTCAGGTAAAAGCTATCCCGGTTCTTTTCCTTTTCCTTATCACCGTCGTCTTTATAGACGAGCTTGGAATGGCTGCCAACACGGTAACCGATATAGGGGCCGAGGCCGATGCGGAAAGCGGTTCCGTAGTTATCCCACATTCTCGGTTTGCGGCCGCGGTCACCGAAGTCGATCACGGGAACAAACGATGCGTTGATGTAGCTGACGGTGAGCTTGCTTTTCTGATGGTCAACGTCACGCGTGTCTGTCACAAACTCAACGCGGTCGTCATTCTTCACGAGCATGGCATCATCATCCTGGAATTTGAAATTGTACCAGCTCAGACCCAATCCCCATTCGAGGAAGAAATTCCTTCCTACACGGGTACGTTGGGTAGACGAGGTAGCAATGTACCACGAGCCCCAGGGGCGAACGGAGTACACGGCGCCGTCGCTGTCGGGAAACTTTCCATTCTGGAGGTAGTTGTTGGTGCCCAGGTCGAAGTTAAACGATTGCCAGGTGCGTCCGATCCTGCGGTAGTGCTTGCGCTTAACCATTTCTTCCCAATCTTCGTCGTCATCATCGTTATCATCATCAGACCTCATTTCACCCGGGTCGTTGTTCTCAGGCTGCTCCACGGCGGGAGATTCTTCCTGCGGCGCTTCGGCAACCACGGGCGCCTCCGCTTCAGCCGGCGCCTTTGTGGTATCGCTTTGTTCTATCTTGGTAAGAATATCCTGAAAGAGATCCTGAAAATTATAGTGACGGAGTATTTCAAGATCGCTGCGGTCCTGCATCGTGAAAATAAGCTTGCTTGTTTTGCCCAACGATACAATCACTGTGTCACTCTTCTGCTGACCTTGTGCTGCGATCACGGCTGTGATGCCGAGCACAAGTGAAACCATTTTTCTCATCATACTTTACTTGTTTTGACTACGTTGCTTTTCACTCTTAAAATTCAGCGCGAGAATTTCATTTTTCTTCTGCCGGAGATCGCCGAAAGGATCCTGATTGTGTTTCAGGTCATAGGCTTTGTCGAGCAGCTTTCTCAACGTAGATGGTTTCTTGTCGGCCGGGGTTGCTTCTGCAAGTGATTTTTTATCGAGGTATTTTTTGTTTACTTCTTCTGCCGTATATACAAGCGTTACACCTGCATCTGCCGCTGCAGCGGAGGTTTCTGCAGTGGGTGCTGTTACAGCCGTAGTAACTTCTTCAGGAATGATCTCTGTGATCTCTTCCTGAACTTCAGCAATTAATTCGGGTGTGGCCACTTCGGGTGAAGGACTGACCGCCTGTTCTTTTTTCGTGTGTGGTTTAACAGATCGTTTGTTTGTTGTGACCGGTGTTTCACTGGTTGCCTTCTTTTCAGGCGCTGCAGTCGAAGGCGCAGGTGCAGCTTCGTTCTTTTCCGGAGTCTTGATCTTTTCCACTGCTGCGTTGCCTGTATTTTTTTGTGTGAGCATCGGTGCCGTATTTTTCTGAGGCCACAACAACAACAACAACGCGGCGGCAACGAGCAACAGCAACGACGCAGCTACTTTCAGCCAAAGCGTTCTGTTATTTTTTTTTGTAAGGCCTGCTTCCACGCGGCTCCAGGCATGTGCAGGAGCTGCCTTCTGAAAATTTTCCAACTTCTCGCGGAACAGTCTGTCAGGTTGCTGATTCATCGTTGTTCAGTTTAGGGTTCGATGATCCGCCAGCCGAAGCCGTTTTAGCCCAGGGCTGCAGATCACTTTCTGCTAACATTTTTTGTAAGTACACCCGCGCACGGCTGAGCTGTGACTTGGATGTATTTTCACTGATGCCAAGTTGTTCGGCTATTTCTTTATGAGAATAACCGTCGATGGCATACATATTAAATACCAGGCGGTAGCCCGCGGGCAGTTCCTGGATCATCTTCAAGAGGTCTTCGGCTTCGAGGTGGTCGCTCAGACGGTCGTAATCAGGCTCGCGGTCTGCCTGTTCGAGCTCGGTTTCAAGATACATGGAGCGGCTTTTGCGCAGGTAGGTGAGGGCTTCGTTTACCATAATCCTCCGGATCCACCCTTCAAAGCTTCCTTCGCCCTTAAATTGTGCGATGCGCTCGAAAACTTTGGTGAAAGCAGTAACGAGGATATCTTCCGCCTCCATGGAATGGCGTACGTACCGGTAGCAAAGGCCGTACATTTTTGCGGAATAAAGGTCAAAAAGTTGCTGCTGGGCGTTTCTGTCACGCCTCAGGCAACCCTTGATCAGTTCTTCTTCCTTAGCCCGGTAAATCTTGAATTCCATTTAAGGTTCTGGTGCTAAGATGTGTAAACGAAGCCTGGGGTTGCTTGGGGGGAAAATTAAAGTTTAAAATTTGAAGTTTAAGGTTTCAAGTTGGTTGCCAGTTGCCGGTTGCCAGTTTTGCGGATGGCCCTGTTGAGGGAAGGGTATAAAAGGGCCATTTGGGTGTGCCAAACGGCCCTTTGCTGGGCTTAGATGATCGAAATAATCGTAATGATCAGGTAAACCAGGATCAATAGCAATAAAGAGATCATGACTTTGAGGGGGTTAGGGGTTTACATAGGACGCTCGTTCATGACAGATGTTACAACCACTCTGTATTTTAATCACGTTTCACTACATTGGGCGCTCCCCGGTAATCAACCTTGCTGGCCACGCCTTCTTCTATTTCGAGGTTGCCTGTTACGTTCACCTTGGCGTTTGATGCACCTGAAACCTCCACCATGGCATCTACCACATCGAGGTTGTAGGCCCTCAGTTTCGAAGCAAATTCCAGGCGGGCGGTCAGCCGTGTGGCATTGCCCGAAAGCTCTGCCTCTGTTTTGCCGGTGAGGTTCAACGAGAGGTTCTGGGAGTTTACATCACCCCGGATGCGCAAAGGTCCCCGGGCTTCGATGTCGAGGTCATTGGTTTGAAAATTATCGAAGCGGATGGTACCATAGCCACTGGCTTCCAGTTTTTCAAGGTTGGGCATGGTGATGTTGATACGCATCTCCTCCACGTTCAGGTCTCTGACCTCAAAGTTGAAGTTTCGCCTTCCCTGGTAATCGATCACCAGTGTTTCGCCTGAACGGTAGATCTTGTACTTCTCCTTTTCACGCTCCGGCCCGATCAGCTCAACGGCGTAGTCCTGGCCATTGATGATCCGCATGTCGAACTTGCCGCTGACCTCAATTTCATCGAAATCACGCAGGGCATTGTTACCTTCTTCATCCACCGTTGCATCGGCGCAGGAAGTGCACTCCAGTCCTCTGTCTTCGGTAATGATCCAGGTCTGGTTGTCCATGTCGTCGTAATCGATATACTGGGAGATGAACCTGCTCACACCTTCGTCCATGGTGAACGGGAAGTTATAGGGAATGTACAAGGTCATGTTGAGGCGTTGTGCCCTGAATACAGCGTCGGGTCTGAACCTGAGGTTGCTGTCGAACACAAAGACTGAATCGTCCATGAAGTTAACGTTGTAATCTACCATGTGGGCATTTTCGATGGCCTTGGCGCGGGTGGTGCCCTGGGCTTCGAAGTCCTGAACCAGCTTGAAGTCGGTGCCTTCGTGACCTCTCAGCGTGAGATGTGTAACGTGGTAGTCGTCCATGCCTACTTCATTGATCTTCAGCTTTGCTGTTTTAGCTTTCACCTGGTAGCTGGTCTCCACGCGGTACTCACCGTCTTCCTTAAAGGAGAACACGATCTTGGGGATGCCCACGGCGAGCATGGCTACGCTCACGAAGAACAGCACAAACAGGGTCCAGCCAGCGGTGGCGCCGAAGACGATCCGTTTGGCGATGATGGACACCCCGAGCAGGATGATGAAGATTCCGGGAATGATGGTGCCGATCACCGCAGCCAGGGCAATCCAGCCCGGGAAGGCGCGCAGAAAAGCATCTACCGGTACCGTTGATTCATTCAATTCTGCCACCCAGGGGAAGGAAAAGGTTGCTGCCGAAAAGATCCCGAACAGGATGCCGGCCGTCACCACGATGCAAAACACAAACCCGAGGCCGGTGAACGAGATGATCACACCAATGCCTACACGGATGATATCGATGATGGGCACCAGGATCTTGCCCAGGCCGGTCAGGATCATTCCGATGAGGCGAAAGGGGAAGAGCAGGATCTTGGTGATGGTGCTTTCTTCTTCTCCCGGTTTTTCAGACTGGCTTTTTTTTATGCTTGATTCAATGTTAGAGAGGGTTACGGGCTCCCCCTGCATCTGCATCTTGTCGGTGAGGGAACGTGCTTCGGGCAATACCAGCCACATCACGATGTACACCAGCACGCCGATGCCACCTGCGAAAGCGAAGATGATGAAGAGGATACGCACCGCGAGGATGTCTATTCCAAGGAAGGCAGCCACACCGCCTGAAACGCCGCCGATCACTTTGCGCTCAGGATCTCTGAACATCTTTTTTCCGGTGGCGGGCTCCTCGAGGTCATACGAGCCCGGGATCACGATCCACATGGCAATATACACGAGTCCCGCGATACCATAGGTGGCGAAGAACAGGAGTGCGAACAGCAGCCTGATCCACAGCGCGTCTATATTAAAGTATACGCCTAATCCCGAGCAGATACCGCCGAACACTTTTCGTTTCTGGTCGCGCAGCAGTTGTTTGGGACCGGTGAATGGCGGGCGTGCGGTTTGTTCGTCACTGGCTGATGTGGTGTTGCCGGTGTCGCTGGCTGGGTCGGCCTGTGCTGTTTTCTCAGTTGTTGTTTCGTCGTCTTCAGCCGCCCTGAAGTCACTGACACTACCCATGGTTGCTACCAGTGCGTTCACATCTTCGGCGGTGATCACCTGTTTCTCTTCGTTCAGCTTTGACAGGAAGATCTCCGCGATGCGGCTTTCAATGTCGGCCAGGATCTCGCTGCTGTCTTCAAATGTCGAAAAATACTTATTGATCGAGTCCAGGTACTTCTTCAGGGTTTCGTAACCGTCTTCTTCTATATGAAAGATGATGCCGCTGATATTAATGCTGATATTTTTTTTCATAACGTTCGTGTCGTGAAATTAAGCGTTTGATTTAGTGGTGATCATTTGGGTGGAGTGTACAAGCTCGTCCCAGGTTTCAGCAAGCTTCTCCAGGAACTTGCTTCCTTTGTCGGTAAGCTTGTAATATTTCCTTGGCGGGCCCGATTTCGACTCGATCCACTTATACTCCAGCAGCCCTGCATTCTTCAAACGGGTGAGCAGTGGGTACAATGTACCTTCAACAACGATCATCTTGGCAGCTGTCAGTTCATCCAGCATATCCGATGCATATACTTCTCCCCGTGAAATAATGTGGAGGATGCAGTACTCCAAAATACCTTTTCTCATCTGTACTTGCGTGTTTTCAAGATTCATACATCCGGTTATTAACTCAATACACCAATAACAACGGCAAAAGTACTATGCATGACCAAGTACTGGTTAAAAATGGAAGAAAAAAGTTAAAAATCGGCTTTTTTGGCGTAAAAACGAAGGTGGAGGTGTTACGACGGTTTGGGAAAATTGGAGAGGAGGGCTTAAAATTGTTCGGTTTTATACGGTGGACTGTACGGTTTTGAGCAGTTTTTGAATGTGTAAACTGGTGTTTTTCATGGGCTTCTGTTTTATGTACAACTCGCGGGGCCGGAAAAATGCACTGAAAATTTGTACATGTTTTTTGCGATATGCTTTTTGTACATGTACAAATGTGTGCTACTGAAAATGACGATCGCTTGTCTTGGGTAATAACCGGATAAGTCCATACCTGACTTACTGGCATATCACATCTAATTTATAGAGTCTGAGCATTATGTCTGCGTTTGGTATTGACAAAAAAAAGGCTGCCTTTTGAAAGACAGCCTTTTGACCTAACTAACGACTACGTTATGCGATTATCTGTTAATCCCTGTAACGAGGATGGAAATAGATATTGAAATTCCTTGTTTCGCCAGCTACTGGAATCTCATACTGATAATTGTTCTCAGTGTTCATAAAGTACCACCACTCTTCAGTGATCACCCTGCGCTTCACTACAGCTGCAGTTGCTGAAGGAATTGAAACGGTATTGGTGCCCGTTCCGGTGTAGATACCAGCAGCGGTGTTGGCGTTGTTATAATATTTAATATCAACTTCAACGGAACCTGCTTCATTGGTCTGGCCATAGTAGTTGCCACCGTGGGTTGTGAAGCGAGTATGGTTGGCTTTGTAGTTATCACTGTAGATCTGGATCCAGTCAACAAGCGATGTTTCATCATCATCGCTATACTGTGCCGCAGAAACTACGGGCAATGTGAAAGAGCCGTCAGCAGCGATTGTGGTAGAAGTGATGAGTCCTTTGTAGATGATCTCGTAGATGTAGCAGTTATCGCCTGTGAAATTGTTATTGGCAAACCGGTCTACTTCCGGGCGGGCATAGATCTTATGTCCGGCCAGGGCGGTCTCGTTGTTGGCTACGTAGTTGTTACCTGAGATAGACTGACCATAGATATTATAGGGGCTCGGATTGTCCCAGTAATAAGTATAGTCGTAGAAATTGTAAGCCGGAGCAGTGATGTAGGTATTGGCTTTTGCACCGAATGCTGCTACAGATCCGTACCTGCGATTCAGTGTATCGTTGAGTACCGAAGTATTGGCGTAAGCCTTACCGGTGAACTTGGCTGCCAGGTTGCCGGATATCGGGTAAAGGATCACCTGGTTTTGAGCGTTGAATGATTCTGCCGCAGCAACATCCCAGCCGTCAAACTGATACAGGTATGCTCTGTACTCTACTGAAGTGTGGTTGGGCGCTGAAACGCGAACGTACACATAACCTTGCTTCAGCCCTTTGAACAGGTATAAGCCATTAGAAACAGAAGACGGCTCCAGCACGAGACCATTTTGTTCTACCACTACAGTTGCGCCTTCAAAACCTTTTTTGCGGCCCAGGCTGAGGTCTTCAAAATCCGTTCCGCTCAACGTTGCGTTGGAAGAAGATAATACGGTCACTGTGTAGTGAACTTCTGTGGGCTGGCTGTAAGGATCCAGCAGCTTTTCTCTCAGCTCTTCCAGCTCCTCGATCTTTCTTTCGGCTTCTTCGTTGCCCACAACAAGGGTGTTACTTTCGGTATTCAGGGTGGCGTATTGCTGATCTGCGGCCGCGATGGCAGCCAGAAGCTCATTCACCTTGGTGTCGTCTTTTGTTTCTACAAGCACTTCATCCTCACACGCCGTAAGACCGAACGTAAGACCGCCGGCAAGAAGCAACATCTTATATATATGACTCTTTTTCATTTTTTGCTATTTTAAATTTTCTTACTCTGATTGATTAGTAGGTTGAAGCATAATAATAGAAATCGCGATTGATCACTTCGCCAGCGTACCTGTCGGTATCATCAGATCCTTCCCAATCATTGGCTTTGAACAATCTCTTGGCAGTGTACGTCTTGGGCAGGGGCCATGCAGTACGGGGAGCGCCGCCATCGAGAATGCCGTTAGGATCGTAATCCACCAGGGTTTGGTCGGCAACGAATTCTTCAAACGCGATCTCCCACCAGTATGCTACGTTATCGCCGTAGGCATCAGAGTAGATAGAAGTTACCGGGAAGTTCATGGTGAACTGATTGTTGGCATCAAAAACAGCGGTAACCGATGCGTCTTCATAAGCAAGTTGTACCAGGTCAGCGGAGTTTCCGCCGTTGCCTGTTGATGTTGAGAAAGGAACATAGTTGATGTTCACCCAGAGCTTCGCGGTGATCTTTTTGTTCACTTTTTCGAAGGTTCTGTTGTCGCCCAGCGCACCTTTAACGTTTGTGGCGGGGTTCCTACCTTTCCATCCGATGAAAGGCAGACCGTTGTAATGAACGCCACCAGCCGTGTCGTTGGCAAGGTTGGTATTGGCATACAGAAATCCTTTTACAGCATACGTGTTGGTTGCACCTGATTTGGGGATCATCACGATCCTTGTGTTAACACCGGCGTCTTGCGCGAAGGCAAGCGTAGCATAATAGTTCACGGTAGTATAACCAGTTGCCTTTACCACGGCGCCAAGGATCCCAGCCCGCACGTTCTCGATTTGAACAGAACCTTTAGCATCTGTGGTCTTGGTTACGAGCGTTCCGTTCTGGTTCAGGGTAACAGAGGCTCCCTGGATAGGGTTGCCAAGGTTATCCAGCGCGATCACGGTATAGGTAACAGCCTTGCTGTAAAGCTCCTGCAGCTTGGTGATCTCTGCCTGCAGCTCGGTCTGTAATTTTTCGAGGTCTTCTTTGTCAACAGTCAACAGCTCATTCGCCACTTGCTTGCCATAGATCTTTTCCTGTAATGCTCTCAATTCATTTCTGAGCTGGTCAACCCTTTCTGTGTCCTCAACAGGCTGAGGAACCTCTTTCTCTGAACAGCTGGTGTACAATAACACCATGGATGCCAATAACATGGCACATAGTCTAGTTTTCATCATATGTGTTTAATAAATAAAAATGGAGTTACTACTCGAAAAAAAAGAAGATGATCAGAACGTGAAGATGTTATACGCGAGATATAACTGGATCATCATGAATTTCGGATCGCGGCTTGCGCGTGCCTGGCGTACCGGCTCATGCGTGTTGGTGAGCGCCACACTCATACGGGCACCTGCTTCCAGGCCGTGATCCATTAAAGTGAAGTTGTACGAAGCACCGGCCAGTGCGCCGAATTGCCAGCGCTCATAACTTTTGAGCTGGTCATTATCAGGTAAACCGAATCCGCCGGAATTTTTTGTGATCGACCGGAACTCATCTACGAACAGGGAAGAGAGCACGCCGGCGTGAACGCTCACAGCAGGCATCACCCTGTAACTCAGCGAGACAGGAATGTCGATGTAAGAAGCTTGTTGCTCATAATCGATACGTTCGCCATTGACATACTCGCTGAGGTAAGATCCTCTTGTGGAGAACAGCGCTTCTGCCCGCACCGACATCTCAGAAGAAATAAGGTAATCACCGTAGACGCCTACGTGAAATCCCGTATGAGGTTTGCTCACGTAGTACTTGCTGCCGGATTGATAGTTGTCGTAAAGATTAGCACCGGCTTTCGCACCTAACATGATCTGCGCGGTTGCTGAACCCGATAAGAGAAGTGTTGCTGTAACAATTAAGAGATTAATAGAATTTTTAACCATAGCCATTTTTAAGACGATGCAAAACTTGTTAAAAGCGCCAGCGCTTCAAAGCACGCTTCACAAAATTTATTTTCATGTAACCTTTTCAAATACCTAGAAAAGACGATGCTTTTTATTTGGATTTTTTTAAGAGGACGACTCACTGAAAAATAAAATTGTGATTTTGTCAAACCTTGAATGAGTCGACGCGTTTGAGCGCACAAAAAAAAGAAATGCGACAACTACAAATGGAGAACTTCATCTTCGATGTTACTTCAAAGTGAAACTTTGGTAACCGGCGAAACGAAAAAAATGATTGGGTGATGAGAGATCAGCAACAAGTGACGCGCAATGCGTTATAAGTGATGGACAATGATTGATAAGTGATCAGAGATCAGGTGATCAGTGCCCGGTAAAAAGTGATCCGTAACCAATAATTATTTAGCAAGTGATAGTGGATGAGTAATAAGTGATGGGGAATGAGCAATAAGTGATGAGAGATGAGTAAGAAATAGTCTGTGACGGATAAAGGATGATCAATAACACACAAGCACAACTTCTCAAAAACCGATTACCGAATACCGATCACCGAATACCGGTTACCGGTCGCCGACTAAAGATTGGTACAAAAAAACTTTCAGCGCCTGCACCTCCTGTTCGTAGTGGAACATTTTGATGTCTTTCTCATAGATCCGCGCCACGGTGTCGAACGTTTCCAGGTCGTAGTATGACCGGTAATCGTAGGGATCGGTGCTTTGATTGAGCGTGGGGATCTCCAGGTCGTAGATAGAAAGGAAAGAAGCGATCTCGCCAGGCTTATCCATTTTGAGGATCACGATCTGCTGTTGTCTTTTTTTGTAATAGTCCAGGAACAGGTGTTGCGGCTTCAGGTGCTGGTCTTTGAGCAGATCCGGTATCTGCTGCAGACGCCTCACAAATATTTTGAACGACAGGTCTTTTGCGAGGATTCCAAAGAGATAATCTTCGTAAAGGAACTCATCGGTTGCGTTTTCAAAAAAATCACGGTAAACAGAAACGATCCTCGCGAAAGGGTTCCGCACCGACGTGAAAAAGATCTCGGAGGTTTGCAGGGGAATGGTTTTTCTCAAGTTGACATCCGCCAGGTAATTGATCTCGGCTGTTGAAAGGTTGCCTTCGCTGATATCCTTATAGATGGTGCGCAGCATGACAAAGGCCAGCGACGTGCTTGCCGATTTCGGGATGCGTACGTAAGAAATATTAAGGAAGGGGTTGTGCAGGTGCCCGCCTTGCCGGAAGAGACTCGTTTTTACAAAGGCGGCTTCAGACATCACGGTTCTTGTGAGCGCATACCGCCAGAAGAACGATCGTATTTTTAACCCAAATGCGGAGCGGCTTGTCGTTCGGCCGGGAGTAAAATTTCTCAGGGCCTGGAGGCTGTCGTGCCGTTTGCGACTGAAATCGTGGCCGCTGTGCATAAAGCTGCCGTGACGAGCGATCAGATACAGCAAACGGAAATATTTCAGCAGGTTTGAGATCACTTAGATATACTTGGTTAAAGATATAAAACAAATGCAAAACGCAAAGACCGCAAAGAAGGCGCAAAGACCGCAAAGAAACCTCTGCGGCCCTCTGCGTCCTCAGCGGTTATCTGCATTAAATTTGGCAGCGAGACCTTTACTTTACTGCTTCTTCCAGTATTAAACAAGACGTTCCGTTTTTGTATATTTACCGATTAACTGAAGGGGCTGCTGCGCATATCCATGAGAGTTTGGGTTCTTGCCATTCTAGGATTTTTTATCGCTTTACCCGGGTTTGCCCAGGTAGGTAATGAATGGATCCATTTCGGCCAGCCATACTTCAAGATCCAGGTCGCCCACGATAGTCTGTACCGGCTTACTCCCGCCACTTTGCAGAATGCCGGCTTCCCGTCCGGAGTAGATCCACGTACTTTCCGGCTTTTTCACCGGGGTGTGGAGGTTGCCATTCACGTTGAGGGTGAAACAGATGGCCTGTTCGATGCCGGCGACTACATTGAATTCTACGGCCGGCATAACGACGGCACCCTCGATACAGAGCTTTACAACGATCCCTCGTCGCAGCCCCATACACTCTACAACCTCTACGCTGACGCCTCGGCTTACTTTCTTACGTTCGACTTCAACAACGGAAAACGAATGCCGTTTTCAGCGCCGTCAAACCCCGGACTCTCTCCGCAAGCCCATCACATTGATGAGAAGCTGCTCGTTTTAAAGGATCAGTACTCGCCAGGAATGGACTACGGCGATATCATGGCCTCCACATTTGATATAGGAGAAGGCTGGATGGGTGGTCAGATCATCCAGGGGCAAACAGGAAGTTACCAGCTGGAAGGAATTATGAACACAGTGCCGGCAGCGGGCGAGCCGTCGGTCGAGATCCTGCTGACAGGTAGAGGCCCCATGAATCACAACGTGGAGATATACGCAGGGGCTAGGCTGCTCACAACCGTGACTTTTCCGGCCTATCAGTCTTATAAGCATACACAGCAGCTGATGTGGAGCGATATCAGTGGCGATGGAAAGGTGACCATCAGGGCAAAGGTTACAGGATCGCCGGACCGGATCAGCGTGGGCTACATCCGTTTGCGTTACTCCCAGCAAACAGATATGGCCCTGGCGGCTGACAAGATCTTTACGCTCGCCCCCAACGCTGGCGGTACTGCCTATATCGAGATCAAAAATCCGGCGGCGGGCACCCGGCTGTATGACATCACCGATCCCCAGAACGTAAGGAGGATCTTCACCACACAACCTGGTACCACGCTGAATGCCGTCATCAATTCTGCGGCAGTGTCGCGAAAGATCCTGGCGACGAGCGCAACATTTACGCCGCCTGTAAAACGTGTGATCTTCCGTAACATCAATCCGTCACAGCAGGATTTTGTGATCATCACCCACCCGTTGCTGCGAAAACCCGCCTCGGGATATACCGATCCTGTGAAAGCTTATGCCGAGTACCGGGCTTTGCCCCAGGGTGGGCAGTACGATACCCTGATCGTCAATATCAACCAGCTTTACGATCAGTTCAGCTATGGCGAAACCACACCGCTGGCCATTTACCGTTTCCTTAAATTTTTAAAAACAGGAAAGCTTCCAGACTACCTGTTTTTGGTCGGCAAGGGGTTAGACATCAACACAAATTATTACAGGAACCCCGGTCCGTTTACCGCGCACAAGGATCTTGTTCCAACCGGAGGATTTCCTGGCTCAGATATGATATACTCGGCCGGTCTTTCTGCTGGTACGGCTGCTGCCGCCGTTGCCACGGGAAGGCTGTCTGCCATGGGACCTGAAGATGTTGCCGCCTACCTTAACAAGGTCAAGGAGACAGAGGCTTTGCCCTATGACAATCTCCGCAGAAAGAATGTGCTTCACCTGAGCGGAGGTATTTTTCCGGGCGAGCCGCAGCAGTTCCGCACGTTCCTGGAGCAGTTCGGAACCGTGGCCAGCGCGTTGTACCTGGGAGGAAAAGTAAAAGCCATTGCCAAACAGTCTACTGATATTGAAGTGATCAACGTGGCAGACGAAGTGAACAGCGGGCTGAACCTCATCACCTTTTTCGGTCATTCTGCCGCCAACACCTCTGACTTCGATATCGGGTATGTTACCGACCCTGTGATGGGATATAACAACAAAGGAAAATATCCGCTGTTGCTGATGAATGGGTGCGCTGCCGGATCGTTCTTTCTGAATGTCACCAATTTCGGAGAGAACTGGGTCAACAGCTCCAACAAGGGAGCTATTGGCATGATCGCGCACAGCTCGTTCGGATTTGCTTCATCGCTGCGTAACTACTCGTCGCTTTTTTACCAGGTAGGTTATGCAGACCTCCAGTTCATGAACAAGGGAGTGGGCGACATTCAGAAGGAAGTGGCCCGTCGATTCCATAGCATGTTTGGCACGGAGCCCGAACCGACTACCCAGACGCAACAGATGATACTGCTGGGCGACCCTGCCATCAAACTGTTCGGCGCCCTGGAACCCGATTATCAGATTGGCGCAGAGAATATTTCCATCAACTCGCTCGATGGAGAGCCTGTCACCGCGCTTTCAGGTTCTTTCGTGTTGAATTTTATGATCAGCAATTACGGCAACGTTAAAAATGAAGACTTCAGCGTCACGGTGTCACGCACCCTCGGCAATGGAAACGTTGTTACCTACGATTCAACTTTCCGCCCGATCTATTACCAGGATACCATCAGCTTTACCATTCCCGGAAATGTGGAAGGCGGTTTTGGCAACAACACCTTTACCATCGAGATCGATGCAGACCACGCCATCGATGAGCTGCGTGAAGACAACAACACGGCTTCGGCAACCTTTTTTATTCCGCTCAACGGTACCAAGAACCTGTATCCTTCCAACTATGCCATCGTGAATTCAAGGGAGGTCAACCTTTCGCTGCAGCACACAGACATGCTCTCTGGCGAACGTGAATTTTTATTGGAAGTGGATACCACTGATGCTTTTAACAGTGGATTCAAACAACAGTACACCCTCAGGGGCACCGTGCTGGCCACACAAAAGATCAACCTGCTGCCGAACGATACGCTGGCCTATTACTGGCGAACGAAGCTGGTCAATGAGCTGCCCAATGAAAGCAAGGAATGGGACGTTAACTCATTCACGTACATTGCCGATGGACCCGAAGGCTGGGCCCAGGTTCATTTTCCCCAGTACGGTGCCAACCCGTCTGAGGGCCTGGTGAAAGATCCACTGTTAAGACGCCTGCAGTTTGAAGAGACAGCTTCTGATATCGCGATCAAAACTTTCAGCGCCGCGGCAGGTAAACCCATCGACTCCGTTAGTCTTAAAATCAACGGGGCTGAATACAATTTGCAGCAGGAGGCAGGCATCGGAAATTTTGCCTGCCGTAACAACACCATCAACCTGGTGGCGTTCGATAAAAAAACCACCCAGGCCTACCCGGGAATTTTCCTGACGTGGTACGAGATCCAGAATAGCCATGGCGGAAGGAAGCTGATCTGCGGACGCGAGCCGTATGTGATCAACAGCTTCATGCCGGCAGAGCTGGCGGTGGGCAACAACGCAGACCTGATAAGATATGTCGATAATATTCCTGTCGGCGATTCCGTAGTGCTCTTTAATATAGGTGATGCCGGTTATGCATCCTGGCCTGCCGCGGCGAAGAACAAGCTTGGTGAATTGGGCATCGCGGTAGCGCAGATCGACGCACTGCAACCGGGTGAGCCAGTGGTGATCTTTGCGCGCAAGGGAACGGCTCCTGGTTCAGCGAAAGTTTACCGCGATATGACCAACCCGCCCAATCAGCAGCGTGTGAAACATACCGGCACCATCACGGGCAGGCTTTCGTCCGGAACATTGCGCACGGCGGTGATCGGTCCGGCACAAGCGTGGAGTCAGTTCATGGTCCGTTACACGGAAGCAGGCCCGTCTGATAAAGTGCTGTTCGATGTTACAGGAATAAAACTGGATGGCCACGAAGTGTTGCTGATGGAAGATATCACGGACGACCACGACCTGACACAGATCGACGCGCAGGAATATCCGTACATCAGGATCGCGCTCAAGCTTGAAGACAACACTTTTCTCACCGCCGCGCAGCTCGACCATTGGCTGGTGACCTACGAGCCCGTGGCGGAAGGCCTTTTGTTATACCGCGGATCAGTAGCCCAGCAGTTACTTTTTGAAGGCCAGCAATGGGATGGCCAGTACAGCTTCATCAACATCAGCAACTATGCGTTCCGTGACTCCCTTACGGTGAATTACAATGTAGTGGACCCCGAAAGTTTCAACGCCCGGCGCCAGGTGATGAAGATCGGTGCTCCGGCGCCCGGCGACACCACACGATTTACAGTAACCTTTAACACGGCAGGGCAGCAGGGATTGAACAATGCCGAGGTATTTGTAAACCCCAGGGTGGTGGCTGAGCAGAGCTACGACAATAACTTCATTGTGCTTCGCAAGCATTTTAACATCACTGGCGATACGCAGGCACCGGTGCTGGACGTTACCTTTGACGGCAGGCATATTTACAGGAATGAATTTGTGTCGCCATCGCCTGACATACGCATCAGGCTCCGCGACAGCAATCCCTTCATGCTGAAGAAAGATACCACAGGCATGGCTATCTTGTTATCTTCACCGTGCCAGGGCGAAGACTGTGCGCTGAAGGCTGTTCACTTCTCGCGGCCGGATGTGCGCTGGAAAGCAGAAACCGATACATCGGATTTTATGGTGGACTTTAGCCCTGCGGATCTTCAGAACGGCACCTATATTTTACGTGTTGAGGGACGCGATGTCAAGGGAAATCCCAGCGGTGCTACACCTTACGAGATCATGTTCCAGGTAAAGACGGAGACAACCGTCTCGATCCTGCCGCCATATCCCAACCCGTTCAATCACAAAGCGAATTTTTCATTCACCGTATCAGGACAGGATATACCCACTGCATTTAGCTTACAAATATTGTCTCTCACGGGGCAGGTGGTTCATCAGTTCTCTGAAACGGATGCCGGTACCTTTCACATCGGTACCAATACCATTGCCTGGCCCGCGCTGGACCCCGCCGGCAATCCGCTACCCAATGGTGTTTATGTCTTCAAGCTAACACTGCGTGTACACGATCAGGAAGTGAGTAGTCAGGGGAAGATCGTGCTGGTGAGATAGACAGTAGGTAGTAGACAAATCACAATCGCTTCGCGATTGTGGCAGTAGGCAATGGTGATGTGTGATTAACTCGACTGAGTATCTTTGATTGAAACACAAGCTGGTAAAACTTCACCAACCGTTGTCTACTGCCATTTGCCTACTGCCTATTGTTTAATGATGGTGTCCACCGGGGCCGTGTACGTGGCCGTGGGCGATCTCTTCGCTGGTAGCGTTGCGTACGTCCATCACTTCTACGGCAAAGTTCAGCTCAACGCCGGCGAGTGGGTGGTTGCCATCTACGGTGATGGCATCGAGGCCAACATGGGTTACAGTGACAACGCCGCCCTGGTTGGTGGAGAAGCGCATGCCTGTTTTTACTTCCTGATCGCCAAAAGCAGAGCGGGGCACTTTCTGCACCAGGTTCTCGTCTTTTTCGCCGTAGCCTTTTTCAGGTTGTATTTTCAGGTCGAATTTATCTCCTTTCGATTTACCTTCCAGTCCTTCTTCCATACCCAGTATCAGGTTGCCTGCACCGTGAAGGTAATTAAGCGGATCGCGGCCTTCGCTGGAATCGATAACAGTACCCTCGTTATCGCGCAGCGTATAATGAATAGAGGCCACTTTGTTTTTCGTGATTTGCATAAGAATTGGTTTACGTTAAAATTTCGAGAGGCAGGGATTGTGCAGAGCAGTTACTGAGCAGAAAAGGCTGTCCCTCTGTTATGTTCGGTAAAGGTATGAATTTGCCGGTTCAGGTCAGGCAAAGTTACAGCTTCCGGCTCAGGATTCAAGCAATTTTACCTTCAGGGTTGAGCCCCGGTCGTTTATAACCTCAATACGTTGGCCCTTGTCAATAAAATCTCCCTGCGTGTAAGCATCATAGATCTTCCCATCTATAATAACCTTGCCACTGGGCCGGAGAACGGTCTGCGCTACACCCGCTTTGCCGACCAAAGGAATTTCCACAGGGTTTGATGTGTATCCTTTTCCGCTGTCTTGTGTATCGGTGAGGGCCACTTTTTTATAAAAACGTGTTTTGTCGAGGTTGGCGCCCAGCACGAACAAAAGTATACCACCGCCGAGCATTCCTCCCATGACCGCTGCCAGCGAAACAAGAATGTCGTTCATCTTGACGAACTCGAAATCAAACGAGTCATTATTAAGCATGATCAGTACCAGCGATCCTACCGTGAGCACAATGCCTGACACACCGGCGATACCGAACCCGGGGATCACGAAGATCTCAAAGGCGATGAGCACAATGCCGATGAAGAACGCGATGATCTCCCAATATTCGGCGAGGCCGTTGAGATAGTAAGGAACAAGGTAGAGGATCAGGGCTACCAGCGCGGCAAGGCCTGCAAAGCCGAGTCCCGGCGACTGCATCTCGAAATAGATGCCGGCAATGATGATGAGGATGAGCAGGCCACTGATGAAAGGGTTCAGCACAAAGCTGATGATCTTTTCCGGGGCGCCGAGCTCGAAACGGGTGAGCGTATAATCGCTGATGTTGTTGCGTTTCAGGATCTCTTCAATGGACTCAACCTTCGCTTCACAATAGCCATACCGTATGGCCTCTGTTGTGGAAAATGTGATGATCCTGCCAGCGGCTTTGATGCTGTCGATCTCCATCTGCTCGTCTACCATACCTTCGGCGATGCGGGGATCGCGTCCGTTGGTTTCGGCAGTGGAGCGCATGATGGAACGCATGTACGATTGATATTTGTCAGGCGCTTTTTCACCTGAGCCATCCACCACCGTGGCGGCGCCGATGCTTGCACCGGGGGCCATGTAGATGCTGTCACAGGCAATGGAGATCAGGGCGCCGGCCGATGCAGCATCGGAGTTGATAAACACCCACACCGGTTTTTTAAAACCCATGATCTTGTCTACGATCTCTTTGGCATCAGTGAGAATACCGCCGTACGTATCCATTTCGATCAGCACCAGATCGGCATTGGTTTTCTCCGCTTCTTTCAGGGCAAGCTCCACGTAACGTGTCATGCGCGGATCGATCTCGCTTTTGATGTCCAACACCATTACGTTCTTTTGCTGCGCGATGACCACCGTCATCCAGAGAAAAGCGATAAACAACAGGGCTGTTTTTTTCATACCTTTCATGGGCAAATCCCCTAAAGCTAAAAAAATCCGATGGGGTAATCAATTAATTTGCGCACGGAACAACTTGTCTGAGACCATACAACTTTCTTTTTCCGGAAAAGTGAACGGGGTGATCTGGAAAACACTTGCCGATCCCCTTCACCAGCGGTTATATCTCGAAATTCGGGACACAGACCGTAAACAGGTTTCCTTTTCAGCTGTCGATCTGGTATCGGCAACCTGGCTGTGGAAGGATGTGACTTTTGAAGAGCCGTGGTGGATCAGCCTGCAGGCGATCGCTGACAACGTTCTGCTGCTGACGATCTATACGGACACCAACAACCCGGATAAAAAAAGTGCGCTGGCCGTTGATGTGAACACCCGGCAGGTATTGTGGTGGAAAAACAATTTCACCATTACATCCGTTGCAGGTGGGCGGGTATGGGGTGTTGATACAAAGATGGGCGCCAGGGAAGAGATCCTTGACCTTGCGGATGGTAAGACACTGCAGAAGCCAGCGGTTTTACCGGACGAACAAAATTTATTGATCACCCGTCCGTTTCAGTACCGGGAAGGAACGGCTCATTTTGATTCGATCAGGGCCTTTTTGAATAGAAAATGCGATATTTCGCCGATCATTTCGATAGAATATTGCGAGTATCATTCGTTGATCCTGATTTCAGCGTTTACAGGGCAGAATGATTTGGCTAATTATTTGTTTGTCTTTAACTCGTCGGGTGAATTGATGTTAAAAGAAATCCTCGGCGAGCATTTGAACGGAATAGCGCTGGATACTTTTTTCATTTTCTCCGGATATTTAATTTTCGTAAAAAATAAGTGTGAGTTGGTTAGTTATAAACTGGTATGATTAAACTATTGCTTGTTCTGGGTCTCTCTTACGGTTCAGGTGCCCCCCTGGATTCTATCGGTGTGGAAACCATCAACGGAAAATTGTTCGTGATCCACAAAGTAGATGAAAAGGAGACGCTGTTTGCCATATCCAGGCGTTATCACACTACCGTTGACGCGATCGTTCAATACAACTCCGGCGCCAGCGCTGGACTTGAAATAGGACAGATCCTCAAGGTTCCTTATGCTCCAAAAACATCCGTTAACCGGCCGGCCGATGGCATCGTTCATGAAGTAGCGGCCAAAGAGACCATGTTCTCGATCTCGAAAAAATATGGTGTGAGCATCGACGAGATCAGGCAATGGAACAATCTTTCCGACAATACACTGTCGATCGGGCAGCAGTTGGTGATCAAAAAGAGATCCACCGGCACCACAGCAACCACAACTCCGGTAAGAACCTCTTCGGAGAGCACAAGCCGGAAAGGCGTTCATACCGTAGGCGCGGCGGAGACCATGTTCTCCATCTCAAAACAATATGGCATCACGGTTGACCAGCTCAAAGACTGGAATAACCTGGAAGGATCGGAGCTGAAGGTCGGGCAGACCCTGTACGTAACGCAGCCGGAGCGGGGAGCGATCGCCAAGAAACCCGACTCTGTCAAAACCACTACACAACCCGTTGTTACCAGGTCCACAAGCTCAACGGCACAGACGTCAACAACACCTGTGGCAGATGTCAAAAAAGATCCGCCTGCCGATGTGAAGAAAGATGCTCCCACCGTACAGGATCCTCCCGTGCAACCTCAAACCATCCGCATCTCCGAGTCCATCAAGAACGGTTCTGAAACCGTTGAAGGTGGTGTAGCTGAGTTGATCGAAGGCACAGAAGGGAACCGCAAGTACCTGGCGTTGCATCGCACGGCACCCATCGGAACCATTCTGAAAGTGCGGAACGAAATGAACAACCGCGAAGTGTTCGTGCGTGTGATGGGCAAGCTGCCTGACACGGCGTTGACCAACAAGGTGATCATCCGTATTTCAAAGTCCGCTTACGACCGTCTCGGCGCCATCGATCAGCGCTTCAGGGTGGAGGTCACCTACTATAAATAATTTTGTGCTTCCGCGTCCGTTATAAAGAGCATGAAACAGACGATACCGTTGCTCATGCTGGCGGGTGCTTTTTGCGCGCAGGCACAGAACCTGGTGCCCAATCCGGGTTTTGAAGAATACGAAGCCTGCCCTGGTAACTTCAGCGAAGCTGCGCATGAATTTCGCGTAGCGCCGTGGCGTGCGGCAGGTACCGGTACTCCTGATTATTTCAATGCATGCAGCGACGGTGAAGCCAACGTTCCGCACAACTGGGCCGGAGTCTCCGATGCTTATGACGGTCATGGTTATGCGGGCATCTACGCATGGATGGACCGTGATGATCCCTATCGTGAATATTTACAGTGCCAGTTGCTGCAACCTTTGGTGAAAGACTCCCTTTATCACATCGAGTTCCATTACAAGCTGTCGTCCTATTCAAAATATTCCATCGACAGGATCGGCCTTCTGCTGACAGGAAAGCCTTTGAATGAAAGGCATGATGACGAGCTGCGCTTCACGCCAACGCTCTCGGTGGTCCGCGATTCAGCGCTGACAAAAACAACCGGTCTCTGGGAAACGGCCAGCATGGAATACAAAGCTTCGGGAGGAGAACAGTACCTGGTGATCGGAAATTTTTTCAGCAACGAGGCCACCAGGCGATACGAGATCCGTTTCAGGCCCGTATCGCAGGTCATGCTGGCCCACAGCGCCTATTATTACATTGACGGCGTCAGCGTTGTTCCCAAATACAGGTTGTCTGAGAACGTGATCGCGCAGCTGCCGCCCGAGTTCTCACCGGCCAGCGCCACGCTCAACACCACGTACGTGTTGAAGAACCTGCAATTCGAGCTCAACAGCTATAAGCTCACACCGTCTTCCTTCTATGAGCTCGATCAGGTGGCGGATGTGCTCATCATGAACCCCAAGCTGAAAGTGCAGTTTTTCGGTCACACAGACGACCAGGGCAGTGACCAGTACAACCTCCGCCTTTCCCACAACCGCGCAAAAACCGCGGGAGAATACCTGAAGACCCTGGGTATCAATCGCAACCGCATCGAGGTCTTCGGCTACGGCAAACAAAAACCGCTCATCCCCGAAACCACCGACCAGGCACGGTCCGTAAACCGCAGGGTGGAGATCAGGTTCATCAGGTAACCGGGTAATCAGTATTCGGTAAAAGCACTTTCATCGCTAAGCTTAAGTTTCTTAATTTGTCGACTAATAACAGCCAGCGTTGCGTGTGATTTGCATTTAATCCCGTAATCCTGTAAATCCTTAAATCTTGGTTAAATCCTGTTAATCCTGTGAATCCAGCAAATCCTGCTCCTGCTATTGAAGTTCGCAATCTTCTTTACAGCTACACCACTGACAAGGTGCTCCGGTTTCCGGATCTCCACGTAAACAAGGGGGGGCAGTGCCTGTTGCTGGGCGAATCGGGCAGCGGCAAGACCACGCTGCTTCACCTGATCGGCGGACTGCTGAAGCCGGGCCAGGGGATGATCCGGATCGGCGATACAGATATCACAAAACTTTCCGAACACAAGCTCGATCACTTCAGGGGTCAGCACATCGGTTTTGTTTTTCAGAAGAACCATTTGATCACGGCATTGACCGTTAAAAAAAATCTGCTGATGGCACCTTTTCTAGCAGGGGTGAGTCATGATGAGGCCAGGGTGCAAACCGTACTGCAGGAGCTGGGGCTGGCAGAAAAAGCGAATGCAGATGTTCGTCAGCTCAGTCACGGACAGGCGCAGCGCGTAGCCATTGCCAGGGCCGTGCTGAATAAACCCGATGTGATCCTCGCGGATGAGCCCACTTCGGCGCTCGATGACAAGAACTGCGACCGCGTGATCGAGCTGTTGCTCAGCGTGGCGAAGCAAAATCAGTCCACGCTGCTCATCGCCACCCACGATCAGCGACTCAAATCGAAGATCGCACAACAAATAATCCTGTAGCCTCAACGATATTTTTACAAATCTGAGAAGAATGAATCTTTTTATCCTGGTCTGGAACTACCTCAAAGCGCGGCCACTGAACACGGTGTTGAATATCGTTTTACTGAGCCTTGGCATTGCAGTGATCACCATATTGTTACTGTTCAACAATCAGCTGCAGCAAAAGATCTCCGAGAACGCGCGGGGCATAGACCTGGTGGTAGGGGCCAAGGGCAGTCCGCTGCAGCTCATCCTCTGCAATATTTTTCACATCGATTTCCCGACGGGTAACATCAAACTTTCGGAGGCGGAGAAGGTAGCCAGGAACAGGCTTGTGAAAAAAGCAATCCCGATGGCCCTGGGCGACAGCTACAATGGCTATCGCATCATCGGCACCACACAAGCATACCCCGCCATTTACGGAGCCGAGATAGCGCAAGGTGAGTGGTGGCAGAAAAATATGGAAGTGACTATCGGCGCTAACGTAGCCGATGTGCTCCAGCTGAAATTGGGTGATGGCTTCACCAGCCAGCATGGACTGACCCAGGATGGCCACGCCCACGATGAGCAGAAGTTTGTGGTGAAAGGTATTCTGAAAAGATCCAACTCCGTGCTCGACAACCTCATTCTCACCAACGTGGAGAGTATCTGGCTGGTGCATGAAGTGCATCATGAAACAGACGGCCAGCATGAAGAGGAGAAGCATGAAGCGCATGGTGAGGCAGATCACGATCATGCGCACGATGCTGACTTTAAACCTTCGTCGTTGATCCCTTCCGTGGCTGCCGGCGATTCCATTAAGGAGATCACGTCACTGCTGGTTCAGTACCGGTCGCCCATGGGCGCTATTCAGATGCCGCGCTGGGTCAATGGGCAGAGCAGTCTGCAGGCTGCATCACCAGCTTTCGAGACCGCCCGGCTTTTTTCCATTCTCGGTGTTGGTGTCGATATCCTGAAAGGGTTTGCCTATGTGCTGATCTTTATCTCGGCGCTCAGCATATTCATAGCCTTGTATAACTCGCTGAAAGAAAGGAAATACGACCTGGCCATCATGCGGTCTATGGGTGCGGCGCGAAGCACGCTGGTAGTGACCATCCTGATGGAAGGCAGCGTGCTTACCCTGATGGGCAGCGCTATCGGGCTCCTGTTCGGTCATGGGGTGCTGCAGGTGATGTCAGTTTTTGTTGAAGAAACACAGAAAGCTGGGATAAGCGGTATTGTTTTCTATCCGGAAGAATGGATAATTTTGGTCGGAAGTTTGTTATTAGGCTTATTGTGTGCGATTATCCCTGCCGTTCAAGCGTATCGCACCGATATTTCAAAAGTGCTGGCAGGTAACGGATAGAAAATTATGAGAAGATCACTGTTATTGATTGCATGTTTGGTGGCTGCGGGAACTGTTTTCGCCCAAAAACCGGATACCTGGAACGATTTTGCGAAAACCAAGTTCGAGCCCAAATACCACGAGAAGCTGGGCGAATACCTGTTCTACCCCAATTTCTCTGCCGATCTGAAGGCAATGGAAGGAAAGGAGATCACCATCCAGGGATTCTACGTTCCCTTTGCCCCTGAAGACGGCGAATACATCATCATTTCAAAATACCCCATGAGCCAGTGTTTCTTCTGCGGCGGTGGTGGCCCTGAGTCCATTGCCGAAGTAAACTTCGCGAAGAGCCCTGGCAAATTCCAGGTAGATGACCTCATCACCGTAAAAGGCAAGCTCAAGCTCAACGCCGACAACGTGGATCATGTGAATTTTATTCTCGATCAGGCCGTTCTGGTTAGTAAGTAGAGCGCTCTTACTCAAGAGTCGACAGTCCACTGACGACAATCCACGGCACTTCCCCCTTATGGAACCGGTTTCCTGAGTGGTGGTCTGGCGGCGGGTGCTGAGCGAACGAAGGATCCCCCCGACGGTTACTGCGAGTCTGATACGGGCATCTGTACGATGCGTTCGCACGATGTTACAATGGGATCCTTCACTCCCGCAAGTCCCTCGCACCTGCGCCGTTCAGGATGACGGCCTTCGAAAGCATGGACAGCCGTCCGTGGACCGTCGACTATGGACCGTGGACTCTGCATTCCGGCTCTGCAATCCCTCATAAACTTCCCTTATATTAGAGGTAGTAACAAGATAATTTGGAGACTCCATTATCCATTCTTCAGCGTTATTGGAAACACGGTCAGTTCAGGCCGTTGCAGGAAGATATTATCCGGTCTGCGCTGGAAGGGAACGACACGCTCGCGCTATTGCCTACGGGGGGTGGTAAATCGGTTTGTTTTCAGGTGCCTGCCTTGCTGCGCGATGGATTGTGTGTTGTGATCACGCCGCTCATTGCGTTGATGAAAGACCAGGTGGAACAGCTGCAGAAGAAAGGTATCCTTGCTGCGGCTGTGCACGCGGGCCTGAGCAGGCAGGAGATAGACCTGTTGCTCAACAACGCCCTCTATGGCGGTGTGAAGTTCCTGTACCTTTCGCCGGAGCGCATCCAGACAGAGATGTTCGTGGCGCGGTTCAAACAGATGAAGGTGGGTCTCATTGCCGTGGATGAAGCGCACTGCATTTCACAATGGGGTTATGACTTCAGGCCTCCGTACCTGCAGATCGCTTCCTTGCGGGAAATAAAACCGGAAGTGCCCGTGATCGCGCTCACCGCCACCGCTACCGCGGAGGTGCGTGATGATATCATGGAAAAGCTTGCCTTCCGCGAGGATGCAAAGGTCTTTCAAAAATCATTTGCGCGCGACAACCTTTCCTTCGTTGTCAGAAAAACGGAAAACAAAGACAAGATGCTGCTCGAGATCCTTCAGAAAGTAAAAGGATCGGCCATCATCTACATGCGCTCGCGCAAGAAGACCCAGGAGCTGGCGCAATGGCTGGGAAGAAAAAATATCAGTGCTTCATTCTATCACGCGGGCCTCTCGTTCGAAGACCGTACGAAACGGCAGGACGAGTGGATCCATAACAAAACGCGCGTGATGGTGGCCACCAACGCCTTCGGTATGGGCATCGATAAACCTGATGTGCGCATCGTGATCCACCTCGATCTTCCGGAGAACCTTGAAGCCTATTACCAGGAAGCGGGGCGTGCAGGGCGCGATGGCCTTCGTTCATTCGGTGTGATCCTTTACCAGGATGCCGACCTGGTGAACCTGCAGCTGAAAGCGGAGCAGTCGCAACCTTCACCGGAGTACATCGCAAAAGTTTACCAGGCCCTTGCCAACCATTACCAGCTCGCACTGGGAAGCGCGGCGGGCGAGAGCTTCGACTTTGAAGTGCATACGCTGGCCGAACGTTTCGAACTGAGCGCCATCGAAGTGTATAATGCGTTGAAGAAGCTGGAGGAGGAAGGCCTGATCCAGTTCAATGAAAGTTATTACAGCCCTTCCACGCTTCACATACCGCTCAACCATACGGAGCTTTATCAGTTCCAGGTAGCAAACGCCAGGTTCGATCCTTTGCTCAAAATGCTGCTGCGGCTTTATGGCGGAGAGCTCTTTTCAGGATTTATGAAAATATCCGAGTCTTATCTTGCCAGGGCGATGAAGCTTCCTGAAAAAGACGTTGTAGCGCTTCTTCTACACCTCCACCAGCTGAACACCATCAACTATATTCCGGCTAAAGACAAGCCGCAGATCACTTTTGTTTTGCCACGCCAGGATGCGGCGCGATTGCCCATCGACAGAGAACGACTGGAAGCCCGCAAGAAACTGATCATGGGCAAGGTGAAGGCAGTTGTGGATTTCACACAGAATACGTTCCGCTGCCGCATGCAGGTGGTACAGGATTATTTCAATGAAACAACATATCAGATCTGTGGTATTTGCGACGTCTGCATCGGCAAACGCAAGCAGGAGAATACCAAAGCGTTTGATGTGCTGAAGGAGGAGGTGCTCATGATCATGAAGGCCCGGTCTCTTTCAGTAGAGGAGCTTGAGCAGCAGGTGTCGCCTGACGACAAAGAGCTGTTCGTAGACGTTGTTCGCGAGCTGGTCGACGAAGGCAGGCTCGAATATGATAAGACCTGGAAATTGCGGCTGGCCGGCAATAAATTAGGCGCGGATTGACTGTTGCAGTAATTTGCAGCGGAGTGTTAGTTTTTAATAGTCAAATCATGGTAAAGAAAATAGGCGCCAGGGTTCCGAACCCCTTCAAACATGCATATGTTTTTGTTGTTGTGGCGCTGATATTCACCGGATGCACCTTTACACATTATGCCAAGCGGTCGTACCTCCAGGCCAATAAAGAAAAGCCATACGATGTAGTGATCGTGCCGGGCGTGCCCTATGAAGGAGAGAAGACAACCAGTGTGATGAAGATGCGGCTCTTCTGGGCCAAGCAGTTATACGACAGCGGTATTACACGAAATATCATTTTTTCAGGATCGGCTGTCTACTCGCCTTACGTGGAAAGCATTGTGATGAAGATGATGGCCGATTCCCTGGGTGTGCCGGCTGAGCATCTTTTCTCTGAAACCAGGGCGGAGCACAGCACCGAGAATGCTTACTACTCCTGGAAGATGGCACAGCAGCTGGGATTTAAGAAGATCGCGCTGGCCACAGATCCTTTTCAGGCAGGCATGCTGCGATCGTTCCTGAAAAAATATTGCCCCGGCATGCGCTCCGTACCCATCGTTTTTGACGAGCTGAAAGACATCGACGATAAAAAACTGCCCGCCATCGATCCTGCCATTGCCTACGTTGAAAACTTTGTCTCCATCAAAGAGCGCGAGTCTTTCTGGACACGTTTCAAGTATACGATGGGTAAGCGGGTTAAGGAAGAAGCGCGGTCTGAACAAGTAAAGCAGCAACCGGAAACCCGGGGTGAGATTAGTAATCGGTAATCAGTAATCAGTAATCGGTGTGAGCGCTTACCGATTACTGATCACCACTTACCGATTACCACTACTGCGCCAGCAGCTCTTGAGCATTCTCCAACGCCACTCTAGAGGGTTTGGCTCCGCCGATCATTTTAGCGATCTCTTCAACACGCTCGTCTGCGTTCAGCAGGCGGATGTTGCTCACGGTTTTTTTCGCGGAGTTGTCCTTGAACACAAAATAGTGGGTGTCTCCCTTGGCGGCGATCTGCGGAAGGTGACTGATGGTGATCAGCTGGTGTGTTTTAGACATGCCTTTCATCATGGTGCCCAGCTTAATGGCAATTTCACCCGAGATGCCATTGTCGATCTCGTCCAGCACCAGCGTTGGCATGGCCGATTTCTCCGCCATCACATACTTGATGCAGAACATGAGGCGTGAGAACTCGCCTCCCGAAGCAACCTGTGCCAGGGGGCGTGCCGAGATGCCTTTATTTGCGCTGAAGAGTATATCGATCTTGTCGATGCCCGAAGCGGTGGGTTCCGTGATCTGCGTTTCAACAGACAGGGTGGCGTCAGGAATGCCGAGCTCTTTCAGCAGTTTGATCAGCTGTTTTTTCAACGGCTCGAATGCTTTTTTGCGGGTCTCGCTGAGCTGTGCGGCAAGCTTCTTCACTTGTTTTTCGGCCGTGGTGAACAGTTCCCTCGCCTGCGCCAGCTCCTGGTCGAGGTTAGTGGTGAGGGTTGCTTTGTGCTGCAGTGTCTCCTGGATGGCCAGCAACTCCCTGGTATCATTCACCCGGTGCTTCTTCTGCAGTTGGTATAAAGTGCTGATGCGTTCTTTGATCCACTGTGAGCGCTCGGGGTCGAACTCGATCCTGCTTTCTTCTTTTTCGATCTCGGCGGCAACATCTTCCAGCTCCAGGCGCAGGCTTTCAACACGCTGGTACAATGAACCGTAAGCTGCCGAGTAAGACGATATGGCCTGCAGCTGACCCCTGATCTCTGCCAGAGAATTCCTGACGGCAAACTCAGCGTTGCTCATCAGGTCGAGCACACCGTTGAACCTGTTCTTGATCTCTTCGGCATGTTCCATGATCTTCAGCTCTGACTCCAGCTTCTCCTGCTCGCCATCTTCCAGGTTTGCTTTTACAAGCTCGTCGAGCTGAAACCGTGTATAGTCTGCTTCCTGTCTCAGGGTCTCAGCCTGGCCGTTGAGCGTTTCAAATTCTCTCCTGGCTTTCAGAAAGGCGCTCCACGCTTCATGGTATTCATCCTGCAGCGGTTGGTTCTCGGCGTAGGCATCGATGAGCTGGAGCTGGAAGAACTGGTTTCCCAGCTGTAAGGTCTCATGCTGCGAGTGGATGTCCATGAGGCTGCTGCCGATGCGGCGCATGACCTCCAGTGTTACCGGGGTATCGTTGATGAACGCGCGTGATTTTCCGCCGGGACTGATCTCCCGCCGGATCACGGTCTGGTCATCGTAGTCGAGGTCTTCGGCCTTGAAGACCCCTTTCAGCTTATAATCCTTGATATTGAACGTGCCTTCGATGATGCATTTGTCTTCCTCATCCCACAGCACTTTGGTGTCGGCGCGGTTGCCCATCAGCAAACCGATCGCGCCAAGCATGATGGATTTACCGGCGCCGGTCTCACCCGTGATCACATTGAGGTGACCCGAAGGCTCCAGCTCCAGGTGTTTGATCAGCGCGTAGTTTCTGATGGTGAGGTGCTTCAGCATTTATACGATGGCGTCAAAGTAAACTTCATAGAGCTGCTCAAAGGGAAAGAAGGCCTTCTTCAGGCGCATGTTGGTAACTTCCACTCCCGATGCACTGACTGCCTGCAGCTCGGCAATAATAACCCGGTTGTCAGTCAGCACAATATTAATTTTTTTACCCAGAAACTCCTTGATCCTGCTCCGGATCTGGGCGTTATTTAAACGAAGCTGTTTGGTGCTGGGCATACTGATCTGACAACAGGTCTTCTGGATCAAAAATCATAAAATCCCGGATCAAAAGCCGGTCAGTTCTGAAGAATTTTTTCGTAGCTGCTCCGGTTCGAAGGGTCGATGGCCGTGATAATATCGTAAGCCTCGCGCCTTACCTGGATATTGCCACTGGAGAAGATATTGGCCAGCTCTTTTCCCTTGGCGTCGAAGAAGCTGATCACCAGTATAGAGTTGGGGTTGATGTCGCGGATCTTTTTGATGTCGCGCAGACCTTTCAGAATGGTTTCGCGGCTTTTGTCGGGGGTCTGATCAAAAGTATCGAGCCCCAGGCGGTGATAGCTGTACAAAGCTTTGCGCAGGTCGGCCGTCTGTGGGTTGTTGAGGTTTTCCACCAGCCAGTACCGGCTCCGGTTGCTCCCGATGGGCTGCCATCCGGGCCTGTTAGATTGCTGTGCGTTGTTCACCACGGTAAGTGCCCGCTGATAGTAGGGGGTACCTCCCAGCTCGCTGAACGTGTCGTTGTCAAGCCCGATGATCAGGTAGGCATACAGCGCCAGCATGGACGTGAGGTTGTTGGTGAACGTGTTGTCGTTGTATTCCAGCGGCATGGACTCGATGTAGTCGAATTCCCAATCGCGGTCTGCGAAATTGAAAACAAGGCTCGAATAGTTCGTATTGAAGACGGGGCGTGCCGACTGGATCTGTACCGAGGCTATGAAGTTGCCGATCGCGGGCATCTTGGTGATGGTAACCAGAAAGTTGCAGTCGATCTTCTCATGGGTGCGGTAAGTGTCGTTGGACCATTTTCGCCCGTTCATGAATTGCTCGATGGCGTTTTTCATGTCTTTAAAAATGCCGCGGTCAGAGGTTTGGATCTGCGTGGCATTGATGGTCACGGAGCATTTGAGCTCCTGTGCTGTTGCTGTCAGCGATACCAGCAGCAATACCAGCGAGCAGGTGATGTTAATGTAATTTTTCAATAATGGCATTGACGATATCATTGGCTACCTCCTTCTTGCTCTTCAACTCAAACGTTCTCGTTTGTTGTTTCCTGTCGATGATCGTAATTTTATTCGTATCGTGTCCGAACCCAGCCCCCTGGTCGTTCAGCGAGTTGAGCACAATGAGATCAAAGTTCTTCGATTCAAGTTTCTTCAGCGCGTTGGCTTGTTCCTGTTCTGTTTCCAGGGCAAACCCCACGATGATCTGTCCGTTGTGTTTCATCTTGCCCAGCGAGGCCGCAATGTCATGCGTACGCGTGAGCTCGATGGTCAGGGTCTCATCTTTTTTCTTGATCTTCTGGTCGGCTTTCACTGCGGGTTTGTAATCGGCCACGGCAGCGGATAACACGGTGATGTCAGCCGAAGGGAAAAGGCCGGCGCAGAGCTTGTACATTTCTTCGGCCGAAGTAATATGTTGTACCCTGATGTTCGGATGGGTGGTGTGCTGTTGCGTGGGGCCAGCGACGAGGTCTACCATAGCTCCTTTGGCGGCGAGTGCTTCCGCGATGGCAAATCCCATTTTGCCGCTGGAGTGATTGCCGATGAACCGCACCGGATCCAGGGCTTCATAAGTAGGGCCCGCGGTGACCAGTACTTTTTTACCGGCCAGCGGTGTGCCGGCAGCAAAGAACGTTGTCAGATATTCTGTGATCTCTTCAGGCTCGGCCATCCGCCCTGTACCCACCAGCCCGCTGGCCAGCTCGCCATACGCGGGCTCGATGAGGTGATTGCCATACTCTTTAAGCTTTTCGATGTTCGATCTGGTTGACGGATGCTGCAGCATGTCGAGGTCCATGGCCGGAGCGAAGAACACCGGGCACCGGGCAGACAGGTAGCTTGCCAGCAGCAGGTTGTCGCACAACCCGTGGGCCATCTTGCTGAGGGTGTTGGCGCTGGCAGGGGCGATCACCATGGCATCTGCCCACAGGCCCAGCTCTACGTGATTGTTCCATTGACCGGTCTCATCCTTTGAAAAGTGGGTGAGCACCGGATTTTTGGAGAGTGTTGAAAGGGTCAGCGGTGTAATGAAGTCGTGTGCCGAAGGTGTCATTACTACCCTGACCGATGCTCCGGCTTTTACCAGAAGACGCGTCAGCATAGCCGCTTTGTAGGCCGCGATGCTGCCGCTAACACCTAATAATATTTTCTTTTCCCTGAGCATGGTTAGAGACCAGGTTAGCTTCTGGATGGAAAGGGCACGCCGATATGGATCAGCCCTTAATCGTGCTTCTCATCCACGTCGCCGCTGCGCATCCGGTGGCTGAGCTTGCCTTCCAGAAACTCTTCAGTGGCGGTTGTTGTCGGTTTGGGAAGACGTTCGTAGAACTTAGAGATCTCGATCTGCTCGCGGTTCTCAAAAACTTCTTCGAGGTTATCTACCGTGGTGGCAAACTCCGCCAGCTTGTTGTTAAGCTCTTCCTTGATGTTAACGGCGATCTGCCTGGCGCGTTTAGAAATGACCACCACAGATTCGTAAACATTGCCGGTTTGCTCCGCGATCTTATCAAGGTCACGTGTGATAACGGATGATTGTACTGCCATAATTCTACAGGTTTGTTTTCTTTAACGAGTTCATTTTTTCGAGGCTGTCGGCGTATTGCTTTTCAGCCTCCCTCAGAAATTTGCTCTCGGGATATTTGTCGAGAAATTCCTGATAGTATTCAATTACTGCTTTGTACCGCTCGCCCTGTTTGGAGATGATACTTTGCTGGGCCAGCGCATATTCTGCGTCGATCACCAAAAAATATGCCTCCTCCAGGAATTTCGAGTCGGGGAAGTTATTCTTAAAATTGTTCAGCGCCACGATCGCCGCCTTGTATTGGCGCATCTTGTGGTACTGCCGGGCGTTCTCAAAACCTTTGCGCTCCAGCTTCTCCTGTGTTGAAACGATGATCTCCACGGCTTTGTCCCTGAACTTGCTGCTGGGATAACGGTTCAGGAATTCCTGCATCGCTGCCATGGCGTCAATGCTGCTGGTTTGGTCAAGGTTGGCGTTGGGTGAAGACTCGTACAACGAAAAAGCATACATATACCTGGCTTCTTCCGCCAGGCTGCTGCGGCCATAGGTCTCATAAAAGGTTTTGAACTGCTCTGAGGCCAGGAGGTACAGCTTGTCATAGAACTGGCAGTAGGCCAGGTAGAACTGCACTTTTTCGCCTTCAGGCAACCCCCTCACGATGGGCAGAATCTGCTCAAACAGCACCGAAGCCCGGTAATAGTCCTTTTTAGCGTAATAATTCAGCCCCGCTTCATACTTCACCCTCCAGTCAGGGCTTTTCTCTATTTTCCTGAATTTCCCGCAGGAAATCGCCAGAAGTAGTATCAAACTGAATAAGCCGAATCCTTTTACATTTCGCATAAGCCCGCAAATATAATATAAGCCGTGTGAACTGTAAAACGGGATTTCGGGCCGGATATGATAAATCGGCCTCCTGATGCGACGGAAAACTACTTTTTGATGATGAGCTTGCGGGTCACCACACCTTCATTGTTGATGTAAAGCGTGTAAAAGTAGATCCCGGCGCTCATGTCGTCGGCGCGAATCTTCACCCGGTTCTCGTTGGAGGGCAGCGCGTATTCTTCAATGGAATTGCCCAGCAGGTTATGGATCACGATCTTGGCCTTGATCTTTTCATCGAGCACCTTATAGTCCACGAAGGCATGCTCGGATACCGGATTGGGATACACATCGTGGAGGGTGATATGGCGTGAGGAGTAGATATCCAGCTTGTTAGGACTTTCCTCAACCTGGAAATTCAGCTCAAATTCGAAATTTTCGCCGGGATTGGCCTTATTGAAGGCAACGTAGCGGATCGCGCTATGGTCAGCTGCCAGGCCCGCATCCAGCGCTACTTGTAAAAAGCTCAGGGTTTGGAAAGCGTCTATTTTCAGGGTATAGTCCTCGACCCGGTGGTCCAGGCAGTTATTATCTGCACAAAAGTAGTTTTTCTGTGTACCGCCGATCTGGGCATGTACCTTCCGGATTACCAGGGTCAGTGGCTTGTCGGATGTATTATGGATATGGAGGGGGACCTTGATGGTTTCGCCGATAAGGCCTTTATAGGCGTCTTTAAGGCCGGAAATCTCAAATGACTGTGCAGCCAGGCTGACGGCTATTAGATTAAAGACAACAAGCCAAAGACATTTTCTCATTACGGGGTCAGAGAAGTTTTTTACAAAATTTAAACATTCCGGCCGTTTCTCATAATTTATGGCGGAGTTTTTCCGGCGGCATACAATATTTTTTCGCTGAAAACGTTCGCAAACCCATTTTTACTGTAAGGATTTGGGGAATAATAGGTAGTTGCGGTGCTGGAAATGCGTTTTTAGCAGCCTTTTATGCGGAGAATACTCCTAAAGGGGCATAATTTCCTCAGGTAAGTTTATCATTTAACTTAGTTTTTAATCCTTGCCGCTTCCACGCACATTTGCATAAACTAACTAAAATCGACTATGAAAAAAATTACAAGTGTCCTTTGCTTTTTACTTTTAGCGGCTGTTGCCGTGAATGCTCAGGAGTACAAGAAGTTTCGCGTTGGAACCGGCTTAGGCTATGCAAAAGCTAGCGGTGAAGGTGCGAGCGGTGGTGTTCTGTGGGCGTTAGAACCTGGCTACAGGATCAACGACCAGATCCTCGCTAACCTTCGCATCGAAGGTGCTGCGATCATCAGGGGAACTGCTGATGCAACTTCGGCATCACTTGACGTTGCAGGTATCTCTTCTTACACACTGAACGGCCAGTACTATCTGATGAATGGCGGCTTCCGTCCCTTCGTTGGTGTTGGCTTCGGTATGTTCTCCATTGCAAAAGCTTCAATCGATGCAGGTTCAAGCACCTCTGTCGCTGAATCTGCCGGAACTAAATTCGGATTCTATCCGAGACTTGGTTTTGACGCAGGTCACTTCACGCTGAACCTCGACTACAACCTCATCGGCGCTACTAAAGCCGTTGTTACAGACGGTTCTACTGTGTCTAGCACTGAATTCAAAAACAGCTACATCGGTATCAGGATCGGTGGCTACTTCGGTGGTGGAAGGAAATAAAAAAATATCCTACGCCTTCAAGGTGTAGGATATTTAAAAAGGCTGTTCTATTGAACAGCCTTTTTTATTTGTACCGGGGTAGAAGTAGCAGGTGGCGGACTTTTGACGGCTGCTGCGCCTTTCACCACATCTTCCTTCTCTGGTTTTTGATCGCCCTTCCAGTTGAAACCCTTCAGCTTCCGCTGCTCAGGTTTGAGCTCGTGCGGCGGAATGAACAGGCCATCGGGCTTTACATAAAAGCTCAGATTGTTCACCCGGCCATCTTTGAAACGGATGGTCATATTACTGCAGATCACCTTGTTCATACCTGTAAACGACAGGTCCTTGTCGTCCAGCACATAATAAAGGCTTTCTCCATTGCCCATGACATATACCCGGTTGATCTTGCTGTTGGCGAACTCCGCCGTCATTCTGCGGCCCTTGATCTGATTGAAGTTCAGCACCGTATCCTGCGAGATTACAAACGAATTGGCCACCATAAAGATCTTGCTGATGGTGTTGTGCTCAATGAGCATCCGGATAGAGTCTGCGGTCATCTGGTTGCCTTCCGACCAGAGGATAGGGCTTTTGTAAAAGTAGATGGTGCTGTCAGAGGGCCGGTATTCAATGGAGTCGGCAACGCCCTGCATATTCTTCTTAAAGATCTTTACGTTGTGATAGGCGAGCAGCCTTTTCTTTTTTTCGTCTTCATGGTCGATGGATACCAGGGTGTCGCCGCTGATGTAGAGGGTATCGTTATCGTCGGTGACCTTGGCTACATAGGCGTTGTTGTAAACCTTGGTGATGCCTATGTTCTTGAAATAGTCGGAAGACTGTCCGTAGATTTTCAGGTTCTCTTTTTTGGAGGTCATCACCACGTTGCCCCGCACTTTACCGATGTTCCTGATCCCGTCAAGGTCGTATTTGTCGCCTACGATGGTATACTCGGCTGATTCACCCGTACCTTTTTTTACATCCGAGACCTTGGTCTGGGTGTTGTAATAGCCACCCTTGTACACAAAGGTGCTGCTGTCTTTGTTCACCACCGTGGTCTCGGTAACGAAATAGATGATCTTCGTTCTGGAGTTATACTGGAGACTGTCGGAGGTCATCACATAATCCGGGTTGGTAACACGCACATTTCTTTTGAACGACGCGAGGTTCGAGTTCAGGTTGTAATAACCCTTGCTGCTGGTGAGCACGTTGATGCTGTCAACAAGTCTTCCCCCGTTGAAATAGTGGGCCAGGTTCTGGGGCCGTGAAAAATCGAGGTAGTCGGTGTACAGGGTTGCCGTGGCGAGCTTCGTGAACACCACTTTGTTCCGCAGCTTCGCTTTTTTAGTATTGCCGTCATACTCCAGCCTGGAACCGGTGATGTCAACCGAGTCGCCATCCACGATATGAACGTGACCGAATGCTTCCACGGAGTTGCGTTGTTTGTAAAAGTGTGCGGAATCGCAATAAATGGTGGTTTTGTTCTGGGTGAAGATCACATTGCCGATCACGCGCTGGTATTTTTCATCGTCTTTTTTTCCACCGCCACGGACCTCGTCGGCCTGTTTCAGGCGCACCCTTTTCTGGGCCAGCACCGAACCTGTTGAAGATATCAGGACTATCAGCACCAGGCTGTGGATAATCAGACGCGTAAATCGCTTTTCGTACATCGTAAATTGTAAATTTGGGCGTGGTAGAGCAATTATTAAACCATATCCACCGCCATGAGCTCTGCAAAACTACAGATAAAATCCTTCTGGCAGTAAGCGGAGGCATCGACTCTATGGTGATGCTTCATCTTTTCAGGCAAGCGGGCTTTGATGTTGGTGTGGCGCATTGCAATTTTCAGCTGCGGGGAGACGATTCACTTGCCGATGAAGCGCTCGTGGCCCAGGAATGTGCAACCCTCGGGGTGCCGTTCCATCACAAACGTTTTGACACAGGCGCCTATGCCGTGGCCGCAGGGCTCTCCATACAAATGGCTGCCCGGCAATTGCGATATGATTTTTTCGATACCCTGTTACACGCCCACGGATATGTTTACCTCGCCACGGCCCATCACCTCAACGATGTGCTGGAAACCACCATTCTGAACCTTGTAAAAGGCACAGGCATGGATGGGCTGCAGGGCGTGCCGGTAAAGAATGGCAGCATCATCAGGCCGCTGCTCTTCGCTACCAAAGAAATGCTTGTGGCGTATGCCAGGTTGCACCGGCTACAATGGCGTGAAGATGTAAGCAATGCCTCCGAAGATTACCAGCGGAATTTTATCCGGCACCAGGTCATTCCACGGCTGAAAGAGCTTAACCCAGGCCTGGAGCATACGTATCGCAGCACGAATGAAAGAATTACCGCCAGCGTACAGTTTGCCCGGAACTACATCGACAGCGTGGCTGCGGAAGCGATCACCACCTCGGACAGTAGCATCATCATCCGTAAAAAAGAGATCGACAGCACCGCATCGCCGGCCGTGATGTTATGGGAGCTGATCAAAGACAAGGGATTCAACTTTGCGCAGTGCCAGGAGATCGTAACAGATCATCAGTCAGGGAAAAAATTCTTTTCGTCCACGCACGAGCTGTTCACAGACCGCGAGGCTTACATACTGCAGGAAAAAAGTAACACGCATGTTGCTGACGTAACCATCGAAGCACAGGCGCCGCTGGTGAGCAATGGCCATGGTGAATTACATTTTGATGTACAGACCAGGTCGCAGTTCACGTTGTCTAAAGATCCGTTGCTGGCGCAGCTCGACCTCGACAAGATCACCTATCCGCTGGTGTGGCGGTGCTGGCAGCATGGCGACTCTTTTGTTCCGCTGGGCATGCAGCATTCCAAAAAGCTCAGTGATTTTTTCATCGACCTGAAGATCCCGCTTCCTGAAAAAGAAAAGATCACGGTGCTTGAATCGGCGGGTGTTATTGTGTGGGTGGTGGGCCTGAGGATCCATGATCATTATAAGATCACAGCCGGGACCTCCCGTATTCTGACCGTTCAATTGAACAGTAGGCAGCAGGGAATAGTAGGCAGTAGGCAATAAGGCAATAAGCAGTAGGCAATAGGAGTTAAGACCATCAGGTTTGCACTAATGATCGGTGCATGTAAATGACCTTTCAAACCTAAACTTTGCCTACTGCATGATCGCGAAGCGATTCGTGATTGGCCTACTGCCTACTAATTTTGCCTACTGCCTACTATTTGATAAATTGGCGCCCGGTTTCACGGAGAAGACGTATTCTGTCTTTGTAACGTTTTGATATTCAACTTTATACATAAACTTTCGGAGTTCGCTGTCCATGGTTCACAGCCGTGTCATTCGAAAGCAGCTTTTTGCCTACTGTTGATTGCCTACTGCTTACTTTTCTCCTGTGTTGACTGTGGACCTTTTAAAAACCCCGCTATCTGTAAACTTAAATCTATATCCTTATGAAAGTAACTGTAGTTGGCGCTGGTAATGTTGGTGCTACCTGTGCCGATGTATTGGCGTATCGCGAAATAGCCAATGAAATTGTTCTGATCGATATCAAGGAAGGTCTGGCCGAAGGCAAGTCGCTTGATATCTGGCAAAAAGCTCCCATCGATCTTTATGACAGCCGCACTGTTGGAGCCACTAACGACTACAAGAGAACTGCCGGCTCCGATGTGGTGGTGATCACGTCAGGTCTGCCCCGCAAGCCGGGCATGAGCCGCGATGATCTTATTAACACGAACGCAGGCATCGTGAAGTCGGTGACCGAAAATATCGTACGCAATTCTCCTGACGCCATCATCATCGTGGTGTCGAACCCGCTGGATGTGATGACCTACCAGGCGCACATTACCTCGAGACTGCCCCGCACCAAGGTGATGGGTATGGCAGGTATCCTGGATACAGCAAGGTATCGCGCGTTCCTGGCTGAGGCGCTGAACATTTCACCGAAAGATATTCAGGCCATGTTGCTGGGTGGTCATGGCGACACCATGGTGCCACTCCCGCGCTACACTACCGTAGCAGGCATTCCTGTTACGGAGCTGATCGATAAAGACAAGCTGACTGCCATCCTCGAAAGAACAAAAGTAGGCGGCGGCGAGCTGGTGAAGCTGATGGGAACTTCTGCATGGTATGCACCTGGTTCAGCAGCAGCACAGATGGTGGAAGCGATCGTTCGCGACCAACGCAGGATCTTCCCTGTGTGCGTGAAGCTTGAAGGTGAATACGGCATCAAAGATTGTTACCTCGGCGTGCCGGTAATCCTCGGCAAGAATGGCGTGGAGCGTATCATTGAGCTCGACCTCGACAAGGAAGAGAAAGCATTGATGGAAGCCAGCCGCAAAGCTGTAAGAGAAGTAATGGACGTGCTTGACAAACTTGGATAAGCACTGATCTGTGATCGTATAACAAAATGCCGGGAGAGATCCTGGCATTTTTGTTTTTTGGCGCGTCGTCTGACCACTGCGCTGGGCTAAACGCGCTGGACGGTGATCTGACGACTATCGACCTTACACACACCAGCCTCTGAGGGCACTTTGGAAAATCAGAAAAAATTCTATTTTGTAAAAAAGTGTCTTTTAAACACAATGATCCCACGCTCCAGCAGGTTAAAGCTTTCGCAAAAACTGATCGCCATAACCTTCCTTCCCCTTCTGGTAACGATTGTTTCGATCCTGTTTTACGTTTTTTACACACAAGACAATATCCTCCGGAAACCTGTACCGCTTACGCTGGTGCTGGCACTGCCTGTGGGCTACTTTCTGATTATACTTTTTTTTATTAAAAAACTTACAGACTCCATTGTGGCCGTCAAAGAGGCCGCAGTTGATATTTCGCACGGTAAACCTGTGCCTGCGATACCGGTGACCCGAAATGATGAAGTGGCAACCATTGCAGGTGCCATGAACATGCTGAACCAGGAGCTGACGAACAAGACCGAGTTTGCCGGACAGATCAGCGCCGGAAACCTCGATGCGCCTTACCAGCCCGTGAACGGTACTGACAAACTGGGGCACTCCCTGCTGGCGATGCGTGACAACCTGATCAGGATCAAGGAAGAAGATCAGCGGCGTAAGTGGGCAACCGAATCGCTCGCGGCTTTTATGGAAGTGCTGCGCGTTCATAAGGATCTGAAAGCCCTGTCGAACGATATCATCATCAACCTGGTGCAGACCGTAAAGGCCAACCAGGGCGCCATCTTCATCGTGAGCAAAGAAACAACGGGAGAAGAATACCTCGACATGCAGGCCTGTTACGCTTACAAGCGAACCAAACACCTGACCAAAAGGATTGCGGTAGGAGAGGGCATTGTAGGGCAGGTGTTCCTGGAAAAGAGAACCACCTATCTGAAAAAAGTGCCCAATGATTTTGTGCGCATCACGTCTGGCCTGGGCGACGAAAATCCACGGTGTGTGCTGATCGTGCCCCTTAAGGTGGAGGAAGTGGTGGTGGGTATCGTGGAGCTCGCCTCGTTCAAAACGTTCGAGGCGCATGAGGTCGCTTTTGTGGAGAAGATCAGCGAGAGCATAGCCCATACGATTTTGTCGTTCCGCACAACGGAGCATACAAAAAAACTCCTGGAAGAATCACAGGTGCAGGCGCAGCAGATGCGTTCGCAGGAAGAGGAATTGCGGCAAAACCAGGAAGAGCTGCAGGCAACACAGGAGGAGATCAGCCGCAAGTACAATGCTTTGTTCAAACAGCTTACGGAGCTGAACCACAGTTCCAGGTTCGATCAGCTCAGGTCCATCACGTCTACCAAAAAAAGAAACATCGAATATTATTTCGACATCATCCGCAACCAGATCCTGACCTTCTCTGAAGACAGGATGATCATAGAGGCCATCAAAGCTTTCAGGCGTGCGGTGGGTACCATCGGCCAGCAGATCTCGGCGCAAGAGCTTTCAGTGATGCATGGAAATTTGAAAAATTATTACGAGCAGGAGTTTATGCCCAGGCTGAACGACGTGACGGACCATGCACTGCCCGCAGACCATTTTCTTCCGCAACAGCCCGCCACGGTTGTGCTGCAACATCTTTACATTTCGGGTAACCCATTTCCTACCGGGAAGAAATCGCTGCTGAACGACGCAAATGACGGCAGCGAATACAGCAGGGCACATGCAGCCTTTCATCCTATTCTCCGGAATTTTTTAGAGAAGTTCGGCTACTACGATATTTTCCTGCTCGATGGCGCAACAGGCGATATGCTCTACAGTGTGTTCAAGGAAGTTGATTTCGCCACCAACCTTGCCACAGGATTGTATCACACCACCAATTTCGGCCGGCTGGTGCAGGAGGCCATGGCGAGCGACGACGAAGGGTTTGTGCGGCTTGTTGATTTCGAACCTTACGATCCGTCATACCGCGCCCCGGCATCTTTTATTGCGTGTCCTGTCTATGACGGCGCACACAAGATCGGCATTCTGGTTTTCCAGATGCCCATCAACAAGATCAACCAGATCCTGACGGGCGACAACAAATGGAAGGAGGATGGCCTCGGCGAAAGTGGTGAAACACTGATCGTGGGCAACGATTACAAACTTCGTACGGTGTCGCGTGAGCTGATCGAGAATGAGGAGGGATATTTGTCGTCGCTGGAGAAAACCGGTTATAGCGATGATGTGATCCGGCAGGTGAGGAAAACCGGTACGAGCATCCTGCTGGAGAGATTGCAGCTCGAGTCGGTAAGCAAGGCGCTGAACGGCATCACCAATACACAGATCGAGACCAACAGCCGCGGCATTGCCACGCTCAATGCCTTTGCGCCGCTGAACATCCCGGACGTGCGATGGATCATCCTTTCGTCTATGAAAGAGGAAGAGGTGTCGCAAAGGATCAACAACCTCAAGACAACCCTTTGAGGGTTTAAAACCCTCAAAGGGTTTAGACGACTATCGAGCGGGAAACGGGTCTCGAACCCGCGACCTGCAGCTTGGGAAGCTGCCGCTCTACCAACTGAGCTACTCCCGCTTTTTTGAATGGTAATCAGTGATCGGTCGTCAGTTTAACCGGTAACAGGACTCCCAAAACCGAATACTGATTACCATTTACCGTTAACCAATTTACTGATTATTTTTGCAGTTCAAACGATAGAATATTTTGCATCTTTCGAAAAAAGCTTCATTTTTATCAGTTAAACTTTTAAAAGCAAACCCCTGCCAATCCTAACCCAGTTTTAAAACCTATGAAGCAGTTGCAGACCGCAGACTACATTGTCTTTCTCATTTATTTCTTTATCGTTGCCTTTTACGGATACTGGGTTTACCAGCGAAAGAAGAAAGCACAGGTTGATTCAAAAGATTTCTTCCTGGCAGAGGGCGCGCTCACGTGGTGGGCTATCGGTGCATCGCTGATCGCCTCCAACATTTCTGCCGAGCAGTTCATCGGTATGTCAGGCTCCGGCTTTAAGATGGGGCTTGCCATTGCCACGTATGAGTGGATGGCCGCGGCCACGCTGCTGGTAGTGGCGATCTTCTTTATGCCGATCTACCTGAAGAACAAGATCTACACCATGCCCCAGTTTCTCACGCATCGTTACAACGGTACCGTGAGCACGATCATGGCTGTCTTCTGGCTGCTGCTCTATGTGATCGTGAACCTTACGTCGATCCTCTTCCTGGGAGCGCTGGCCATCAGCACCATTTCGGGTATCAACTTCTGGGTGTGTATGTCAGGGCTTTCCATCTTCGCCATCATCATCACGCTGGGCGGTATGAAAGTGATCGGTTACACTGACGTGATCCAGGTGTTCTTCCTGATCCTCGGCGGTCTTGCCACCACTTACCTGGCGCTCGACCTCGTGTCAGAGCACTATAATACAACGGGGGTGCTGAACGGTTTTTCACTGATGCTGAATCATGCCGATGACCACTTCCACATGGTCTTCAACCAGGAGAATACGAACTACCTCGACCTGCCAGGCCTGTCGATCCTGATCGGTGGTATGTGGATCGTGAACCTGAACTACTGGGGATGCAACCAGTATATCACACAACGCGCCTTGGGTGCCGATCTTCCGACAGCGCGTAATGGAATTCTCTTCGCTGCATTCCTGAAGCTGCTGATGCCGGTGATCGTGGTGCTTCCCGGGATCGCCGCCTTTGTGCTGCACAAGGAAGGTATGTTCCAGCAGGAAATGATCATGGGCAACGAGCTGAATCCCGACAGGGCTTATCCTGTACTGTTGAACCTTCTGCCTGTTGGATTGAAAGGTCTTGCTTTCGCCGCGCTCACCGCCGCCATTGTAGCTTCGCTGGCCGGTAAAGCCAACAGTATCTCAACGATCTTCACGCTCGACATCTATAAAAAATATTTCCATACCAGCGCCTCCGAAAGACAGCTGGTGTACGTAGGCCGCATCGCCATCTTCGTCTCGATGCTGCTGGCAATGGTCATTGCGCCTTTCATGGGTATCGATAAAAAAGGAGGATTCCAGTACATCCAGGAATATACGGGGTTTGTTTCCCCCGGCATCTTTGCCATCTTCATTCTCGGATTTTTCTGGAAACGCACCACCGCCACTGCAGCACTCGTAGGCGCAGTGATCACCTTCCCCCTTTCATTGCTGCTCAAGGTTCTGCCCCGCTGGACGGACCTGTCGTTTTTGGGTGACTTCGGGTTTGCAGTGCTCAACCCTGAGTCTGCCCTTTTCGAGATCCCGTTCATCGACCGGATGGGCTTTGTGTTCCTCATCGTGGTAGCCGCCATGGTGATCATCAGCCTTGCCGATAAGAAGAGCAAAAACAATCCGAAAGGACTGGAAATAGACCCGTCAATGTTCAAACCCCAGGGAGCCTTTGCCATTGGTGCTGCGTTGGTTTGCGGTATCCTGGCAGCGCTTTATATCGTTTTCTGGTAGGTCTGCATAAGATTATAAGAGCCACAGTATCTTTTGTACTGTGGCTTTTTTATTTTTAGCCTATGAATCGCATCGACCGCCTCACCGCTATTCTCATCCAGCTTCAAACCAAAAAGGTTGTGAGGGCGGAGGAGATCTCCGAGCGTTTCGAGATCAGCCTGCGTACGGTATACCGCGATGTGAAAGCGCTGATGGAAGCCGGTGTGCCCATTGGCTCGGAGGCGGGTAAAGGTTATTTCATTGTAGATGGCTACCATCTTCCGCCCGTGATGTTCAGCCAGGAAGAAGCCAGCGCTATGCTCACAGCGGGGAAGCTGGTGGAAAAAATGACAGACGATTCCATCCGTAAAGCTTATGAGTCAGCGCTGCTGAAGATCAAGTCCGTACTGAACGATTCTGAAAAAGATCACCTTGAAAACCTTCAGTCATCCATCCAGGTATGGCGCCTGCCCGATCAGCCCACGGATTACCCGAACGAGTTCATGGCCGATATCACCAAGGCTGTATCGCATAAGCATGTGCTTCACATGGAGTATTGCTCCAAAACGCAGGAGCATACCACCCGCGAAGTGGAGCCCATTGGCATTGTACACTACACCGGACGTTGGCACATGATAGCCTGGTGCCGCCTGCGCAACGGCTACCGCGATTTCAGGGTAGACATGATCAAAACCCTGAAGAATACCGGCGCAACGTTCGATGCCCGCAACCTCTTTACGCTGCAAGAGTATTTTCAGAGCCTGATGGAAGCCCACAAGGATATGGAAAAGGTTGTGGTGACCTTCACTAAGTCGGTAGCGAAATACCTGAGGAACGCCAAGTACTATTACGGCTTTGTTTCTGAAGAAGAACATGAAGACACGGTTCGAATGACCTTCCTGATCGGCAACTTCCGCTATTTCTGCCGGTGGCTGCTCATGTACGGCAGCGAGGTGGAAATAGAAGGACCTGAAAAACTGAAAGAGATGATGGAGGATGTGGTGGAAGAGCTGACGGCACACTACAAGACTGCAGTTTTAAAATAGCTGCTGGTATCTAAATACATTTCCCGCGGATTTCGCTGATTTTCGCAGATGTTGGTGGTATGGATTTTAATCTGCGTTCATCTGCGTGATCCGCGGGAAAAAATTTCGAAAATTCCTGTTTTCTGCTGACATAAGGCTGTCATGGGTCATCCGTTGATTAGCATAAAAATTGACAGTTATGCAGATCAAGGCCGTAAAACCCATTAATTTCCTCTTTTTCCGCACGGAAGCGAGCGTTGCTGAGCTGGTGAATTACCTGCCTGTTGGCCAGGAGCTCTTTAAGGAAGCTGTAGCATACAATTTACCGATCACAGGTCCCGTTCACTGGCACTACTTCGGTTTTGAAGGTGATTTAACCAAGCCATTTACGCTGGAGATCGCGCTGCCGGTGGGAGAGGTGCCCGAAGCTTACGACGGTAAATTCCACTTCAAACGCACGGACTCATTTAAATGTGTATCGGCCATTCATGAAGGCAGCTGGCTGGATATGCCGCAGAGCTACGGCAAGCTGATGCAATTCATTGAAGCGAACCACTTAACGCCACTGGCGTCTAACCGTGAGATCTATGTGAATGCGGACTTCAAACATCCGGAAGCCAATGTCACCGAGATCCAGATCGGGATCAATTAAAACTGAGTAGCCTGTTGGGAATTCAATGGCGTGTTATGAAAAGAATAATATTGGTTGTGGTCGGCATCATCATCGGGCTTCTTGCCTTGCTGCTCACGTACGCTGCTGAGAGCAACGCGCAGTCGATAGCGCATGCTTTTACAACTTTATGAAAACGTTTATATATGTGAGTGTATGCCAATTACATCATCATTGTATTAAATCGAAATCCGGATAGGTTATGAAAGAAAAAAATGATTCTCCCAACGTCATAAAAAGTTGTTTCAGTCACATGGGTGGTAAATTCGGGAACAGGCTTACCACCCGCTTTGAAGAACTAGGCTGGATCTCACGAGACCCGGAAAGCAAACATTTTCTGATCACACCGAAGGGAGAACGGGAATTTAAAAAATTAGGCGTCGATACATCAAACCTGTAATACATGAGAAAAGTGATCTTAGGATTAGCCGTCAGCCTCGACGGTTTTATTGAAGGACCCAACGGTGAGTATGACTGGTGCTTTACGGACCAGGATTACGGCATGACCGATTTCCTGAAACGTATTGATGCGATCTTCTATGGACGCAAGAGTTATGAAATGATGATGAGCGCTGAAGCGCCGGAGGGTGGCAATCCCTGGGACTGGAAAGGGATCAGGAGCTACGTGTTCTCCAATACGCTGAAGAAGGAAGGCAAGGACTTTGAGCTTGTATCGGGAGATATCGTCAAGAAGGTAAAAGAGATCAAAAGCATGGAAGGGAAAGACATCTGGTTGTTTGGTGGCGCTTCGCTCACGGCGAGCCTGCTGAACGCCGGACTGGTGGATGAGCTGGGTATGGCCGTTCACCCGATCCTGCTGGGACAGGGAAAGCCCTTGTTCTCAGGAATAGAGAAACGGATCAAAACGAAGCTGATCGATGCCAAAACGTATTCGACCGGGCTGGTTTACCTTTCTTATGATGTGATCAGCTGATCACTGCCATCCAAGGCGGCAGATCACACCGAACCTGTACTCGACCATGTTGAGCAGGCTGCTGTAAACATACCCAACGTGGTGCTCGTGAATGACCTGTGTTTGCGTGTTGATAAATTTGGCCATTACATCCTGGTCGGGCGCTGGTTGCGACGGATCCACTTCCGAATTCATATAGCGGACGTTGCCACCCTGTGTAGCCACTGCGTTGAGATCGAAATAAAATCGCTCCGCATCCATTTTTCGGAAGATGGAGCTGAAGTCTACACGCACGCCTGCGCCACCAGAAGCGGTGTACGTATGGTCCCTGGAAAGCACATCTGATTCCAGCGGATGGCAGCTGAACTCATCTTCGGGATCTTGAATGGTAAGGGTTGTGCTGAAAGTAGTGATGCCGAGCTTACCGACGAGGTAGGGGTTGATCAGCTTGCCGTTGCGCAGAAAATACCTGCCGGCGATGCGGGCGTTGAAGATATCGTTGCTGACCAGCACATCCGTTTCGGTTACGGTGCCATCATCGAAGGTATATTTCTGCCGCGATTTTTCTGATCCGTAGCTGCCGAAGCCAAGCTCGATGCCCAGTGAAAAGGGAGCCTTGAAGCTTCGTGAAAAATTCAGGTCGATACCAAAAGCATTGTTCATGGTTCTGGTCATGCTTCCAACGGGCTGCGCCAGGTTAAAGCCCGATCCCAGCTCCCAGCTTTGGGCAAACGCGGTTGTTCCAAGCAATGTGGCGACGGCAAAAATAAGGGTTTTCATAGGAGTCCAGTTTTAAGGATGGTGAATCACCGGCTCTGGTGTTTAAAAGTTACGAAAAGTGGAGGAATTGGTCAATTGTCAATGTGCAAATGTGCAAATTTGATAGTCACGTCAGAGTCTCTCAGCAGGGGACTGACTAAACCAGGAACGGTAGCACGTTCCAGGATTCGGACTCTCGAAGAACCCGCTTGAACATTGACAATTAAAATATGCACCCCAACGCAGCGCTTATTCAGCAATTTTACACAGCATTCGGAGCGAAAGACTACCGCGCCATGCAGCAGGCCTATCACGCTGATGCGATGTTCAGCGATCCGGTATTTCAGAAGCTCTCCTCGAAAGAAGTGAAGGCCATGTGGCAAATGCTGATCACGTCGGCAAAAGACCTGGAGATCAGCTGCAGCGATATTTCTGCAGACGAAACAACCGGCCGGTGCGTATGGCAGGCGTGGTATACATTCACCGCTACAGGCCGGAAGGTCCATAACATCATTCACGCTTCATTTGAATTTAAGGAAGGGAAGATCTACCGGCACAACGATCATTTTGATCTCTGGCGATGGTCGCGAATGGCGCTGGGAATGCCCGGTGTGCTGCTGGGATGGAGTCCGCTGATCAGGAATAAAGTAAGAAAGACCGCGCGGAAAAGGTTGGAGAAATTTATAGTAAGCAGTGATCGGTAATCAGTAATCAGTAATCAGTGCATTACCCAACAGAAAATCTCAAGTCGATTACCGTATACCCGCCGTTGTTGGTGTTCTTCACCAACAACGGCCCTTCACCAACAACAACCATCCCTAAATCAACCTAATGATCAGATCCGGTGCAACCCCCAGGATAATGCTTGCCAGCAGGCAGATCACCATGAGTACCCTGTGCAGGAGCGGGGTTTCGATCGGGGTGATGATGTCAGACGACTTCAGGTACATGGCAATGATGATCCTGAAGTAGTAATAGATACCGATCAGCGACGTCAGGATCGCCAGCAGCACAAGGCCTACATACCCGCTTTCGAAGGCAACTGTAAAGATGTAGTACTTGGCAAAGAAACCAGCCAGCGGCGGAATACCTGCCAGCGACAACAACGCTACCGTCATTGTAAAGGCCATGAACGGATTACGTTTTACCAGGCCGTTAAAAGCTTCTGCGGTAACATTTTCATTTTCGAAGGCCACATTATGAAGGATGGTGAATGCAGCGATGGAAGCTGTAGCATACGATACAACGTAGTACAAAATGGCGCTGTCAGAAACTTCATTCAATGCCACCAGCGTGATGAGCATATAGCCTGCGTGGGCAACGCTTGAAAAAGCAAGCATTCTTTTAACGCTGTTCTGGTATACCGCAGTAATGTTGCTGACCACCAGGGTGAGCACCGTGATCACCTGCACCACATCTACCCACTGCGACGAGACAGCAGCGAAACAGGTTGAGAACAACCGGAAGAAAGCGGCAAAGGCAGCGATCTTCACGATGGTAGACATGAAAGCAGTAACCACAGTAGGTGAACCTTCATACACATCAGGGGCCCAGAAGTGGAACGGTACAGCGGAGATCTTGAAGGCCAATCCAACCATCATCATCAGCACGCCGGCGTAAAGCAGCGAGGGGAAGTTGACGGAAGGAGCCGCCACGGTCTCGGCGATGATGTTGAGATCGAACGATCCGGTTACCCCGTAGACGAGCGCGATGCCAAACAGCAGGAAGCCGGTGGCAAAAGATCCCATCAGGAAATATTTGAAAGCAGCTTCGTTGGAAAAAAGATCTTTCATTTTGCTGCCTGCGAGAATGTATAGTGAGATAGACAGGATCTCGATGCCCAGGAACAGCATGGCCAGATTGCTGTAAGAGACCATAAACACGGCACCTACGAGCGAGAACAGCACCAGCGCGAAATGGTCGGTAACGTGGGTATTGTTTTCGAAATAGTCTTTAGACATCATGAACCAGAGCAGCGCTACGATCGAGATGCCGGCGCTGAACGCCACCGCATAGTTATCGAACGTGAGCATGTTGCTGTAGTACGACTGAACACTATTCCAGTCCATGATCAGGAGCAGGGCGGCGGCCGCCAATCCCAGCAGCACTATAGGGAACAGGACCTTCCTGATATTGAAGATCTCAGACAAAAGTGAGAAGATGCCTAATCCTGAAAGTATGTATACTGCGTTCATGTTAAAATTACTTCATTACTGGTTTACAGCCTGGTAGTTCGCGATCACATTCCAGAGGCTATCCACGGCGGCTTCCGAGATCTTCAGGAGCGGCGCGGGATAGATGCCAATGATGATGATCAGCACAACGATCGGGTACAGAACAATTTTTTCGTTCGTGCCCAGGTCGATAAAGTTCCTGGTGCGGGTGTTGGTTTCGCCCAGCATGGTCTGCTGGAAGCTTCTCAGCATGTAAACTGCGCCGAGGATCATGGTAAGTCCCGCCAGGGCGCCTACCACGTGGTTATACTGGAACACCGCGTTGATGAGCAGGAACTCGCCTACAAAACCACTGGTGAGTGGCAGGGCTACGCTGCCCAGCATCACCACAACAAACACGGTGGTGAGCAAAGGTGCCGCGCTGCGGATGCCGCCCAGCGATGCGATCTCCTGCGTGCTGGTTCTTGAGAAGATGATATCGATGATGTAGAACAAACCTACGATCACAATGCCGTGGCTCACCATCTGGATCATGGCACCCTGCATGCCGATCTTGTTCAGCGTGAACAATCCGGCGGCGATCAGGCCAACGTGGGCGGTGGATGAATAGGCAATGAGGCGCTTCAGGTCTTTCTGCACGATGGCCAGGCATGACGCATACACGATGCCGATCACGGAAAGGATGATGGCTGTGGAGGCCCACTCGTTTACCCCTTGTGGCACCACCGGTAACAACCAGCGGATCACGCCAAAAATCCCCATCTTCAGCATGATGCCAGACAACAGCATGGTGCCTTGTGTCGGCGCGGTGTTGTAAGTGTCAGGCTGCCAGGTATGGAAAGGGAATATCGGCATCTTGATAGCAAAAGCGAGGAACATCGCCCAGAAGATCAGCCCCTGTGTTGATGCAGGCAGCGCCTGACCTGCAGCGTAGAGCGCTTCTGCTGCAAAAGAATGCTGTCCCGGTGTCTGGAAATACAGGTAGATCAGTCCCACCAGCATCACAAGGCTTCCCGCCAGCGTATAGATGAAGAATTTCAATGTTACGGCGCCGCGGTTCACACCTCCCCAGCGCAGGCAGATGAAGTAGATCGGGATCAATGCCATCTCCCAGAAGATGTAGAAGAGGAATCCGTCCAGTGCCACGAACACGCCAACCAGAGCCGCTTCCATGAACAGGATGAGGCTGTAGAACGAAACTGGTTTGTCGTAGCTGTTCTTGAACGACGAGAGCACGATCAACGGCGTAAGCAGTGTGGTAAGCAGTACCAGCAGGAGGCTGATGCCGTCGATGCCCGCATAGAAGCTGATACCCAACGAAGCCACCCAGGGATAATTTACAACGAACTGGTTGCCCGCAGCTGGTTCGAACTGAACCACCACAATAATGGTCAGAAGAAGCTCAACCAGAGAAGCCGCGAGGGCCCATCCTTTTGCCAGCGGCGCATCGAGCGCCAGCAGGATCAGGGTTGCTGCCAGAGGCCAGAAAATAAGTGCAGTTGTTAACATCGTTGCGTATATCGGTTCAATTCAAATACAATCGGATCAGATCAGGCTTTTGGCGGCCAGCAGGATAATGATGCTGATCACCATGGCGAAAATATAAAAGGCTGTGTTTCCGGTCTGGATCAGGCGCAGGGTCTTGCTGCTCCAGGTCACCACTTTGCCGGTGCCGTTCACAATGTTGTCGATCACAAGCTTCTCCACCAGTGAGTCAAATACTTTGGAGAGCACATTGAGCGGCTTCACGATCACGGCGTTGTAGAGCTCGTCGATGTAGTATTTGTTGCGCACCAGCTTATGGGCTGCGTTCAGTGTAACGGTATCGGGAGCAGGTACCCGGCGGCCTCTCACATACATGAAGTAAGCGATGAGGATCATCACCAGCGTGAGGCCCACGATCGTGCCCATCAAGGTGAACTCGGTATTGTGGTCAAGATGATGGTGTGCTTCAGACAATGCTTTTGACTGCGCGAAAACCGGATCAAGGAAATGGTTCAGCGCGTGGCTTCCGCCCAGCACTTCAGGTACGCCCATAAATCCACCTACGAGTGAAAGCACGGCCAGCACCATCAGTGGAACGGTCATACTCTTCGGCGATTCGTGGATATGATGTTTTACTTCTTCCGATGCCCTGGTGCTTCCGGAGAATGTGAGGAAGAACAGGCGGAACATATAGAAGGCTGTGAGCAGCGATGCGAAGGCGGCGAATCCCCAGATGACAGGGCTGTGTGCAAAGGCGTTTGCCAGGATCTCGTCTTTAGAGAAGAAACCCGCGAACGGAGGAATACCCGCGATGGCCAGCGTGCCGATGAGGAATGTGAGGAAAGTGACCGGAAGATATTTTCTCAGTCCACCCATGTTGCGCAGGTCCTGTTCACCGCTCAGGCCGTGGATCACACTGCCCGCGCCGAGGAACAACAGCGCTTTGAAGAACGCGTGCGTCGCCATGTGGAAGATACCAGTGGTATAAGCACCCACGCCGAGGGCAACGAACATCAATCCTAACTGGCTCACGGTAGAATACGCGAGCACTTTTTTGATATCGGTCTGGGCAATGGCGATGGTGGCAGCGAATACCGCAGTAGCGAGCCCGATGATGGTAACGATCTCAAGCGAGAACGGCGCCAGTGTATACAACACATTGTTACGGGCGATCATGTAGATACCTGCCGTAACCATGGTTGCCGCGTGGATGAGCGCAGACACAGGTGTAGGACCGGCCATCGCGTCAGGCAGCCAGGTGTACAATGGGATCTGGGCGCTTTTTCCGATGGCGCCTACAAATAACAGGATCGTGATCCACGTGATGAACTCAGCGCCTGCCGGGAATTCTCCGGCTTTGGCGAATACATCCTGATAGTTGATGCTGCCGAAATGAATGAAGATGAGGATAACACCCAGGATCAGCCCGAGGTCACCGATGCGGTTCATGATAAAGGCTTTCTTGGCGGCATCGTTGTAGTCCTGGTTCTTGAACCAGAAGCCGATGAGCAGGTAAGAGCAGAGGCCTACACCTTCCCAGCCTACGAACATGAGCAGATAATTGGAGCCCATCACCAGCAACAACATGAAGAAGATAAAGAGGTTCAGGTACATGAAGAAGCGGTGGAAACCGTCATCGTCATGCATGTAACCTACGGAGTATACGTGGATCAGGAATCCTACGCCGGTGATGATCAGCATCATCAGGGAGCTGAGCGGATCTACGAGAAATGAGAACGATACCGAAAAGTTGCCGGCGCTGATCCAGTCAAAGGCGGTAAAGGTCAGTGACGACTGTCCTTCAGGTGCGTTCAGAAGGCCGATGAACAGTGCTATCGAGATCACAAACGAAACGAACACCGATCCGCAGGCGATGAATGAGACCCATCCTTTGGTCAGGTTCCTGTTGACCAGTCCGATGAAGAGAAAACCCAGGAGGGGAGCGAGCGGTATAAGACCAATCAAATCACTCATTACCATTTCAGTTTATTCAGTACGTTAATATCGGTTGTGCGTGTGTTGTGATAGATCACGATGAGGATCGCCAGGCCCACGGCAACTTCCGCGGCAGCCACGGCCATGATGAAGAAAACGAATACCTGTCCGGAGCCGTCGCCGTGGTAAGCAGAGAACGCTACCAGCAATAGGTTGACGGCATTCAGCATGAGCTCGATACACATGAAGATGATGATGGCATTTCTGCGGTACAGTACACCCAGCACGCCGATCACGAACAAGGCAGTGCTCAGCCAGATGTAGTAGTTCAGCGGGATGCCCTGAACGGCCTGCGTTATGTTCTCGTTCATTTGGTAAGTTCTTTTATGTTGGTGGTAATGTTCTGGTTTGCAACGCTTGCCCGTCCGTTCTTCTTGTGCGTGGGTTCGGCGGTTCTTTTCATGTGTGTTTTAGCCAGCATGACAGCGCCTACCATGGCAGCCAGCAGCAGGATAGAAACGATCTCGAAGGGCAGGAGAAACTCGTTGAACAGCAGGTTGCCGAGCACCTTTACTTTGCCGATGTTGCTGACGGTGCTGAAGTCAACCTGTGAAGCTTCTGCACCACGCAGGGCAGCCACTACAACCATCATAAGCAGGCCGGCGGAGATCACGGCGGCAAACCTCAGGTAATTGCTTTTGTGCGCCTCATCTTCTTTGTTGAGGTTCAGGAGCATGATCACATAGAGGAAGAGCACCATGATGGCACCCGCGTAAACGATCATGTGCACGGCAAACAGGAACTCTGCGCTCAGCAGCAGGTAATGGCAACCCACACAAACGAAGGTGATCACCAGGTACAGTACACTATAGATCGGGTTCCTCGAAAATACCACCATCAGTGCGCTCAGCACTGCCAGGAAGGAGAGGAAATAAAACGCGTATAAAGTCACGATACTTTGTAGTTAATATTTTGGATACCCGCCTTGAAAGGCGGGGCTAAAATTAGTCCATTCCGGATTCTAACTCCTAAATCTATATTCTAAATTCTACTTATTGTGGCTGAACTCTTTGTGTTTTTTAAATTCCAGCACAGCAGGGGTCTGCCGTTTGGTAACATCAATTCGTTTATCAACAGGTTCTACCAGTTTGTCTTTTCCGTAAATGAATTCGTCCCTTCCGTACTCGGTGGTCACGAGCCTGTCGGTAAGGAAGATCGCTTCCTTGGGGCAGGCTTCTTCGCAGAGACCGCAGAAGATGCAACGCAGCATGTTGATCTCGTAGGTGGTTGCATACTTCTCTTCGCGATACAGATGCTCTTCACCTTTTTTGCGCTCGCCCGAGGTCATGGTGATGGCTTCGGCAGGACAGGCTACGGCGCAGAGACCGCACGCGGTGCAACGCTCGGCACCTTTGTCGTCACGTTTCAGCACATGGTGGCCGCGCCATACGGGGCTGAACTCTCTTTTCTTTTCAGGATATTTTATCGTGGCCTTTCTTTTGAACAGGTGCTTCAGGGTAATGATGACCCCGCCCAGAATAGCCGGGAGGTAGATGCGCTCCGCAAAGGTCATCTCTTTCTTAACTACAACTTTCGATCTTCCTGATAGGGATTGCATGGCAATTTCTCCTTGTTATTTTTTATTGTGTCAAAATCATTACCAGTCCTGTGATGGCAACATTCAGGATCGCCAACGGGATCAGTACTTTCCAGCCCAGGTTCATGAGCTGGTCGTAGCGGAAGCGCGGCAGTGTCCAGCGCACCCACATGAAGAAGAAGATAAAGAACCCGATCTTCAGGAACAGCGCCACGGTGCCAAGAATGGTCACCACGTTCGGCGCGAGCCCCAGGTCGTTCATGAACGGGAAATTGTATCCTCCGAAATAAAGTGTCGACATCACGGCAGATGATGTGAACATATTGATGTATTCGGCAAACAGGTAGAAGCCGAGCTTCATGCTGCTGTATTCGGTGTGGTATCCGCCCACCAGCTCCGTTTCAGTTTCGGGCAGGTCGAACGGCATCCGGTTACATTCCGCGAAAGCGCAGATGATGAAGATCATAAAACCTACCGGCTGATACACGATGTTCCACAGGTTCCATTGGTCGCCGATGCCACCGCCCTGCATGCTGCTGATCTCGCTCAGGCTCAGGGTGCCGGTGATCATGATCAGCGCAATGATGGAGAGGCCCATGGCCAGCTCGTAGCTGATCATCTGTGCCGAAGCGCGGATGGCGCCCAGCAGTGAAAATTTGTTGTTCGATGCCCAGCCTCCCACCATGATGCCGTAGACACCGAAAGAAACAACGGCAAAGATGTAGAGGATGCCGATGTTGAGGTCGGCGATCTGAAGGTTGTATTGTGTTCCATTGATCTCCAGCGTTCCGCCCCACGGGATCACCACCCCGGCCATGATGGCGGTGAGCATGGCGATACACGGGCCGATGATGAACAGCGTTTTGTTCGATACGTTGGGAATGATCTCTTCTTTCATGAACATCTTCACACCGTCGGCAAGCGGTTGGAGCAGCCCGAAAGGACCGGCCCTGTCAGGACCCACGCGGTCCTGGATAAAGGCGGCCACTTTCCTTTCCAGGTACGTGGAGTACATGGCCACCAGCAGGGTGATACCGAACACTGCGAAAACGAGAATTAGCTTAAAGGTCAGAACTTCACTCATGCTGAAAGTGTGTTATTGGCGTCAAGTTGTTTTCCTGCCTGAAACTTGAGCTGGCGCTCAACATCCTGCTTCAGCTTCAGCAGATCGATCTTTTCATAATGGTTCTGTGCGATCACGGAGCCGCGGTCTATGTGACGCGGGCCTTCCACCACCCAGTGTTTCATGTCTTTGTGATCGTAGCGGCATTCGTTGCAGATGAACTCCTTCACTTCGCCGTATTGGTCTTTGCGCGCCGTTACACGCAATACATCTTCTCCTTTTGTCCACAGCACCACTTTGCCGCTGCACTTGGGGCAATCCCTGTGCGCATCCAGCGGCTTGGTGAACCACACCCTGCTCTTGAAGCGGAATGTTTTATCGGTCAGCGCGCCCACGGGACACACGTCGATCATGTTGCCCGAGTAGTCGTTGTCGATCGCCTTTTCAATGTAGGTGCTGATCTCCGCATGATCGCCGCGGTTCAGTACGCCGTGAACGCGGTTGTCGGTGAGCTGGTCAGCCACATAGGTGCACCGGTAACAGAGAATGCAGCGGTTCATGTGCAGCTTGATCTTGTCTCCGATATCGATCGGCTCGAAAGTTCTGCGCTCTTCTTCGTAACGTGTTTTGGACATGCCATGCTCGTAGGCAAAGTTCTGCAGGTCGCACTCGCCAGCCTGATCACAGATGGGGCAGTCCAGCGGGTGATTGAGCAGCAGGAATTCAACCACACCTTTTCTTGTTTCGAGCACCGACGGGTTGGTGATGTTCTCTACCACCATTCCATCCTGGGCCATGGTAATGCATGAGGGCACTAGCTTGGGCATAGGCCTCGGATCTTTCGCCGATCCCGCAGCCACTTTCACCAGGCATGCTCTGCATTTTCCACCGCTGTTCTTCAAAGTGGAATAGTAGCACATGGCGGGAGGAACGATCTCTCCGCCGATCTGGCGGGCAGCCTGGAGGATGGTTGTGCCTTCAGGTACCTCAGTTACTATTCCGTCTATTGTTACTTTTATCATTCCTTAATTCTGATATCAGTTTAAATATAAATTTCGAGTTGCCAGCTGTGAGCTTCGAGTAGCTCCAATTGAAGCGCTCCCTCGCAGCTCAAAGCTTGTAGCTCGCGGCTATTCTATGCCGCTACTACCGCGTTCCGCTCCGATACAAAAGGTTCCTTTTCAAAATGTTTCGGATCCTTTACTTTCTCAGGATACTTGATGTGATATTCAAATTCTTCCCGGAAGTGACGGATCGCGCTGGCTACCGGCCAGGCTGCTGCGTCGCCCAGCGGGCAGATGGTATTTCCTTCGATCTTTTTGGCAACATCCACCAGCAGGTCGATGTCACTCATTTTTCCATGGCCGGTCTCTATCCGGTGCAACACTTTTTCCATCCAGCCTGTTCCTTCGCGGCAGGGTGAGCACTGACCGCATGATTCGTGGTGATAGAAGCGCGCGAACGTCCAGAGGTTTCTCACGATGCAGGCTGTTTCATCCATCACAATAAATCCGCCGGAGCCCAGCATCGAGCCGCTGGCAAAACCACCGTCGGCGAGCGATTCGTAGCTCATCACCCGTGGTTCTCCCTTCGCATTTTTCAGGAAGAGGTCGCCCGGCAGAATCGGTACGGAAGATCCGCCGGGAATAACGGCTTTCAATTTTCTTCCTTTCCAGATACCACCACAGTATTCATCCGAGTACAGGAATTCTTCTACGGGAAGTCCCAGCTCGATCTCATACACACCGGGTTTGTTGATGTGGCCCGAGGCGGAGATCAGCTTGGTGCCGGTGCTTTTGCCAACACCGATCTTGGCGTATTCATCTCCACCGATGTTGATGATGGGAGGCACCGCCGCGATGGACTCAACGTTGTTTACTACTGTGGGGCAGTTATACAGACCAACCACGGCAGGGAACGGGGGTTTATTTCTTGGGTTGCCGCGTTTTCCTTCCAGTGATTCGATCTGCGCTGTTTCTTCGCCGCAGATGTAAGCGCCTGCACCGGAGTGAACATATACTTCAAGCGAGTAGTCGGTGCCGAGAATATTCTTTCCGATAAATCCGGCAGCGCGTGCTTCTTCGATCGCTTTTTCAAGGATGGGGAAGATCCAGCGGAATTCGCCGCGCATGTAGATGTAAGATGCTTTTGCTCCCAGCGCATAGCTCGATACGATCATGCCTTCGATCAGCGCATGGGGAATGTACTCCATCAGGTAACGGTCTTTGAAAGTGCCGGGCTCGCTTTCATCCGCGTTGCAGATGAGGTAGCGGGGTTTGTCAGACTTCCTGTCGAGGAAGCTCCACTTCATCCCGGTAGGGAAACCTGCGCCACCGCGTCCCCTGAGTCCTGATTTCTTCACTTCTTCCATCACGGCGTCAGGCGTCATGGTCTTCAGCGCTTTCTCTACGGAGGCATAACCGCCCTGCTTCCGGTATACTTCAAACGATCTGATACCGGGTACGTCGATGTCTTTTAATAATAACTTCCTTCCCATTTTTATATACCGTTATTTTCCAGGGGTCACAGGATACGGCGATCCGTAATCCGGTGATGGAACATTATGCGTTTCTTTTAATTTGTTGAGCACCTCGTCCATTTTTTCAACGGAGAGGTTTTCGATGTAATGGTTGCCCACCTGCATCATCGGCGCGCTGCCACACGAGGCGAGACACTCCACTGTTTTCAGGGTGAACATTCCGTCGGCTGTCGTTTCTCCTTCCTTGATGCCGAGCTTCTGTTCGAGATACTGGATGATGTCGTCGGAGCCGCGCAGCCAGCAGGGGCCTGTACGGCAAACTTCCAGCACACACTTGCCAACGGGCTGCAGGTTGTACATCGTGTAGAACGATGCCACCTCGTATACTTCGATGGGCTTTATGTTGAGGATGCCCGCCACATAATCCATGGTCTCGGTACTGAGCCATCCGCCAAATTCAGCTTGCGCGATGTGGAGCACAGGAAGCAAAGCAGACTTCTGCCTTCCTTCCGGATATCGTTTTATGATCTTCTGCACCAACGCCATCGCGGCATCGGTGAACTGTACAGGTTTGGTATCAGCCATTTTGTAAGTACGAATTACGAGGTACGAAGTACGAAGACCAGGGACCTCACTATTTATTTCAATTCACTCTTTCTTAGGTACGAGGTACGATCCCGATAGCTCTCGGGAACGAGGTACGTTTTGCCCGTATTTACACCTTGCCTACTGCTCATTGCCTACTGCCTACTATTCTAAGCGTCCAGCTCTCCGGCGATCACGTTCATGCTGCTCATGGTGAGGATCGCATCGGAGATGTTCGTGCCTTTGATCATTTCAGGGTATGCCTGATAATAGATAAAGCACGGCCTTCTCATGTGCAGCCTGTAAGGGGTTCTTCCGCCATCGCTGATGAGGTAGAAGCCCAACTCACCGTTGCCGCCTTCAACACAGTGATAAACTTCGCCTTTCGGCACATCGGTCTCACCCATCACGATCTTGAAGTGATAGATGAGCGCCTCCATATTATTATACACCTCCTGCTTGGGAGGCAAATAGAAATCAGGGACGTTAGGGGAGAAGTAAGGGCCGTCAGGCAGCTTCTCGATGGCTTGCCTGATGATGCTCAGGCTTTGCCACATTTCTTCCTGGCGCACCATGAAACGGTCATAGGTATCGCCATTCAGGCCTACAGGTATTGTAAAATCGAAATCCTCGTAAGATGAGTACGGGTTCATCACACGTACGTCATAATCGACACCGGCGGCACGCAGGTTAGGACCCGAGAAGCTGTAGCTCAAAGCACGCTCGGCTGTGATAGGTCCGGCGCCGATGGTACGGTCCATGAAGATCCTGTTGCGTTTCACCAGGTTCTCGAATTCTTTGAGGGCTTGCGGATATTCTTTCAGGAACTTGTCGATCTTGGCCCATGCCTTGTCGGAGAAATCGCGCTCGAAGCCGCCGATCCTGCCAATGTTGGTGGTGAGGCGCGCGCCGCAGATCTCTTCGTAGATCTCGTAGATCAGCTCGCGGAACTGGAACAGGTAAACGAATCCCGTCAGGGCACCGGTATCCACCCCGATCACCGTGTTACAGATAAGGTGATCAGAAATGCGGGCCAGCTCCATGATGATCACACGCAGGTATTGCACACGCTTGGGGATCTCTGCGTTGATGAGCTTCTCCACGGTCATGTGCCACCCGATGTTGTTGATGGGAGCGGAGCAGTAGTTCATCCGGTCCGTGATCGGTGTGATCTGGTTGAACGGCCGGCGTTCCGATAATTTTTCGAAGGCACGGTGAATGTAACCAATGGTAGGCTCGGAGTGAATGATCACTTCGCCATCCATGGTAAGCACATTCTGGAAGATGCCATGCGTGGCCGGGTGTGTGGGGCCGAGGTTGAGGGTAGTGTACTGTTTCTGTTCTACCTCGGTGCTGGTGGTGTTTATGATCTCTTCTTTTGCCATGCTTATCGTCCGAACATGTAGTCCTTTTTGTCTTCACGGGTCTGGTCTTCCAGCGGGTATTCTTTCCGCAGCGGGTGGATGATCATGTCTTCCACGTTCAGGATCCTTCTCAGGTCAGGATGCCCGGTGAACTTCACGCCGAAGAAATCGTAGGTCTCGCGTTCCATCCAGTTTGCGCCGGCGAATACCGTTGTGAGTGTGGGTGTTACCGGGTTCTCGGCGGGCAGAAAGATCTTCAACCTGATGCGCCAGTTGTTCACCAGGCTGTGAAGCTGGTACATGATGGCGATCTGGCCTGCTTCAGGATAGTGAATGCCACAGAGTGTGGTCAGGTACTGAAACTTCGCTTCGCTGTGATCATACAAATACTGGATGATCTCAACGATGTTCTCCTTTTTCAGGTTGATGGTCAGGAAATCGTAAGGCGTTTCCACAGAAAGGATCTCACCTTCGAATTTCTCCTTTATAATGCTGACAATTTTCTCTTGAACCGTACTATCCATGGGGTTATTCAATGCCATATTTGTTCAGCATGGCCTTGTATTCCGGTGAATCTCTTCTGCGGAAGGATTCCGTTTCTACGAGGTGCTGAATTTTCATAATGCCGTCAATGATCTGTTCAGGGCGGGGAGGGCAGCCCGGCACGTAAACATCTACCGGAATAATGCGGTCGATGCCCTGCAATACGCTGTAGGTGTCGAAGATGCCACCGCTGCAGGCACAAGCGCCAACGCTCAGCACCCACCTGGGTTCGGCCATCTGCTCATAAACCTGGCGCAGTACGGGTCCCATCTTCTTGGCAATGGTACCCATCACCATCAGCAGGTCTGCCTGCCTTGGCGAAAAGCTGAGGCGCTCAGATCCGAAACGGGCCAGGTCGTAATGCGCTCCCATAGTGGCCATGAACTCGATGCCACAACAGGAGGTGGCAAACGGAAGAGGCCAGATGGAATTCTTGCGGGCCATACCCACTACCTTTTCCAGGCTGGTGGCAAAAAAACCTGCACCTTCGTAGCCTTCCGGCTTTTCAACGAGCGTGATCGGTTTAATATCTGAAGTAGCTTGCATCTCTCTTGTTTCTGTTAATCTTCCCACTCTAAAGCCTTTTTCCTGATAATATAGAAGAAGCCCACCAGCAGCAAGCCGATGAACACGATCATTTCAATGAAGCCCGTCACGCCGAATTCTTTAAAATTCACCGCCCAGGGGTACATGAAGATCACTTCCACATCAAAAAGCACGAATAAAATAGCCACCAGGAAGTATTTGATAGGAAAAGCCTGGCGCGCGTTGCCCCTTGGCTCGATGCCGCATTCGAAAGATTCGAGCTTTACCTTGGTCTTGCGTTTGGGACCCAGCCAGTGGGTGACCACCATGGTGACAGCCACAAATCCGGCTGCCAGCAGGAACATCAACAAAATCGGTAAATAGTCAACTAAGCCGGGGTTCGTCATAAATCACGTTAAAAGGCGGCCAAAATTAAGTTTAATTTTCAGTACAAAATATTATTACCTGCAATATTCTGACATCAATTGCGAAAACAAATAAAACCCACTTTTTGCTTAAATCCACGCTGAAAATCCCGAATTTCAATAAGCGGTGGAGGTGCAGAAAATGCACCGTTTCCCAGGCCCTGGTTATTCTCTTCTGCAATCGGTTGAGAACAGTGCCTTCAGAACAAAGCAAACGGGATTATTGTTACCTTGCCTCGCACGCCATAGCTTAGCGACGGCGTGTGATGGAACTCTAATTACATTTTAATCTCAATACATTTTAATCTCATTTTCAACATTGTCACTCATTGAAAAAGTTCGGGCGGTAGAGGAGGTGTTTCAGGGGCTCGACAACGCGATTTCTGCTTTCCAATCGTGGTCAACCTTACATTGCAAAACAGGGTGCGGCAAATGTTGTTTTAAACCTGATATCGAAGCAACGGCGCTGGAGTTCCTGCCGTTTGCCCACTATCTTTATGAGCACGATGAAGCCTACGCCTGGCTCGACAAGCTGCAGGCCTCAGACCAGGAAATATGTCACATCCTGAATCCTTCGCAGCATGGCGTTGGATTGTGCTCCGAGTACACACACCGCGGACTGATCTGCCGGCTCTTCGGATATTCGGCCCGGGTGAACAAGTATGGCACCCGTGAGCTGGTGACCTGCCAGATCATCAAAACAGAACAACAGACCGCTTATGAGCAGACACAGCAGCAGGTTGCAGGGGGAGCGGCTTTACCTGTGATGAATCAATATTATATGCAGTTGCATGCGATCGATCCGGAGCTGGCGCGGAATTTTTATCCAGTCAACCAGGCGATCCGCAAGGCCATAGAAACAGTGCTTCACTACTATGCTTACCGAAATTAAACTGAAGGCGCTCTTCCCCTTGATGCTGTTGCTGATGGCCTTCTGCGCAGCGAACGGTCAGGATACAGTAGATATCAAACCTTTCGAACGTTACTGGACCAAACCCCACATCATTCCCAAGATCGGCGTTGGCGCCCAGGAAACAGCTTTTGTAGAGGCGGGCATTGCATGGCATAAGATCTATGTTCATCCCCTCGCCCTGGCTTCCGCAGGACCGTACTTTACCATCGACGGATTGATCAAGGACGACGAGCCCATCTTCGGCCCCAAGATCGGATATGAAGTCACCGCAGGATTGTTCGGCCTCGCGGCAGACATGACCTACTACACTGATTTTGATAACGAGTCACTAATGCTGACACCCAGGGCGGGCGTGACTTTGCTGGGATTTGCCAACCTGTTCTACGGCTACAACATCAACCTCTCGCCCCAAGAACCTTTCAAGATCATTTCACCCAACCGCTTCTCATTGATCTTTAATATCAATACGGATTATTTCAATTTGCGCTCCGCCGCGAAGAAACCGAAGAAACCGTGAAGAGTCCACAGTCGACGGTCCACAGACCACAGTAATTCGGGTCACATCGACGATTAGTCTGCAGCAATTTAAAAAGTTACACATCGACTTGACGGTTCACCGCTCGTCCGTGGACTGTCGACTGTGGACCGTGGACTCTTCAACATCAATGATCAACCGGCGCAGCTTCTCCTTTCTGCGTCCATTTCTGCAATAACCCCTTCGCATTCATCGTCAGTAATTTTCGTGAGGTGAGGTAGTGGATCACACGTTCTTCCGTGTAGTGATGAAGCGGAAGCAGGATGGAGATCAGTCCGATCTTGATGGCCAGAATTTTCCAGGGTTCGCCGTGGGTCCAGTGGTGGATCTGGTTATCGGCCAGCAGGATGATGAACTCGAACAGGAAGATGAATGCGAAGAAACCCAATATACGGATGGTGCTCTTGGAAACACTGAAGGCCCCCAGCATCACCAGCACGATGAACACACCCGCGATGCCTGCCGTGATGCCCATGTATTGAATGTTATGCCGTTCGCGGCGCGCCTCTTCAGCCTGCAGCAGCTCTTTCTCTTTTCGTTTGTTCTCATTGTCAACTTCCAGCAAGAGCAGGTCTTTTTCAGTCGACATTTTTTCAAGACTGTCTTTATAATGATGGTACCGGGCCTTTTGCGCATAGGCATTGCGGTAATCTCCAAGCGCCTGGTAAGTAGAATCGAGATTGGCGTGAATGTCTTTCAGGTTTTCTATGTTCTTTGTTTCTTCTGCGATCTTCTTCGCTTTCAGCCAGTACTCCAGCGCTTTCTGATGGTCGCCTTTCTTTTTGAAGAATTGCGCGAACTGGCTATAGAACCATGAGACGTTAGCCTTGTTGACCTTGGCCTCAAAACCTTTTTCTGCCTTTCTGTAATAATAAAGGGCGGAGTCATAATTACCGGTTGAAGCATGGGCAGATGCGTAGAACTGGTGCAGAAAGTAATCGAAGTCAGCCTGCAGCAGGAACTGTTTCAGCTCAGGTTTCTCCCGGAGATAATCAAACGCTTTTTTTCCTTCGTTGATCACCAGATATTGATTGAGGATACCGAAATAGGCGTTGAGCTTGTAAACGTTGAGCTTCAGGCTGTCTGACAAGGTCACAACAGTTTCATAATACCGCGTAGCCAGGTCGTATTGTTTGTTGCGTGAATAGATGTAGCCGAGATACTGGTAGGCATTCAGGCGGTCATAGGGCTTGTTAAACCTGGTTGTCAGATCTTTCACCTTAAAAAGATAGTCCTTCGATTTTTCGTAGTCTCCCAGCTCGGCATAAAAATCCGACATGTTATAACAAGAGTTCGTCATCAGCGAATAATTGTTAAGGCTCTCGGCCAGGTTCATGCCCTGCAGATAGTTCCGGAAGGCAAGGAGCTTTTCTTCGCGGTTCAGATAGGTGTCGCCAAGCGAATTGAAGGCCATTACTTTTAATGAGTCATTGTCGAGCACCGAAGCCATGGAAACCGCGAGCGTATTGTAGTTCAGCGCCTTGTCGTTCTCGCCATTGGCTCTTGCACCTTTGGCCAGGTAGAGATAGGCCCACGCGGTATAATCGTCTACGTGGCTGGACTTGGCAAGGTCGAGCGCCCGCTGGCCGAACTGAATGGCCTTCTCGATGTATTCCTGACGTCCGTTCGAATAGAAGTAGCGGTCTGCATTGGATAGTAGCGCCTTGAGCATCAGGATCCTGTCACGGCTCTGCTCGGCGATCTCCAGCTGCTGGCTTCCGTACTGGTCAGACAGGGGCGTGTTGATGTTCATATAGAACCCCGACAACTCTCCCAGCCAGAAGATCTTTTGAAGCGGAGTTTGTGCCTGTTCCAGGTTTCTTTTGAGGCTGTCGGTCAGCGGCGCGTTCTGTGACTGGCTGAAGTCCTGCGACTGAGCGAGAAAGAAAACGAATACGATGGCCGTTGTGAGTACACTTTTCTTCATGGACGCGGTTAATGGTGCCTCTAAAATTACAGAACGTTCACCACTGCACAGTGTGAAGACGGCGTTAATTTTTATACAGCATGATGTCGAGGGTAGTCCTGATCACGCTTCTGCTAATGGTGGGAAGCACGGGTTTGGGAGTGATGAGCCTGGCGCGGGAGGCCGGTGTTTCCGGCGGAGTTTGCGCCCATACAGAAATGGCCACCAGCAGGGCAACGAGAATGCCCAGGATCATGGTCAGCGCTTTATGGTCGATACCCCGTTTCATGTCTTGCCCTTGGCGAATGTTGTGCCAGCTCCCCGGAAGTTGGTTTTCTGAAGAAATTTCAATGTTTTGGCGGATGGGTTGTACGGTTATGAACAACTGATCACAGCCTTCGTACAGAATACCCACCGGATGCCGGAGGGTTACAATTTGCGTCAATCAATATTTATCATATCGATTGATCTCTTTTATCGTTAAATTTGTTGAGCATAGACCTTAAAAGTTACTGCGGATGAAAAGAATATTTTTAGGATCGATGGTTTTAGCCGCCCTGCTGCTGATGTCCATGACCCAGGTTGAAACCCCGGCTCCGGCAGAGGAATCGGTGGTAAAATGGATGACCTTCGAGCAAGCCGTTGAAAAGTCGAAGACAGAAAAAAGGAAGATCATCATCGATGTTTATACAGACTGGTGTGGCTGGTGCAAGGTGATGGACAAGAACACTTTCAACGATCCGGAAGTGGCCAGGCTGCTCAATGAAAAATTCTATCCCGTTAAATTCAATGCAGAGCAGACAGCAGACGTTGTCTTTCGCGGAACTACTTACAAGTTTGTGTCTTACGGGAATAATGGCACGCACCAGCTGGCAGCGGTGCTGCTGAACAATCAGCTCAGCTACCCGTCAATTGTTTTTGTTGAAGAAGACTTCAAATCAGTTTCTCCGATCCCCGGATTCAAGAAACGGGAAGAGTTCCATAAGATGCTCAGCTATTTTATGACCGGCTACTACAAGAATGGCGATGCCGGCAGAGCAGAATTCGAAAAGATCTACAAATCACCGTATTCGGTGAGTAACCCCTGAAATTGGGGAGCGAATAGCCACGACCTTAAGGTCGTGGAAATAATAAAAAAGCCTCGCGGAGATTACCACGAGGCTTTTTGTTGATATTGCTACGGGAGGTAATCAATTTTTCTTGTCTTGTTCCTTTTTTGTTTTCAGGAAGTCAACGTATCCCAATGCTGTGGCAAAACCAATCAGCACTGCTACGATGGCGATAAAAACATTAGCTCCGTCTCCGATATACTGTTGAAACATGGTTGTTTTTGATTTTCATGACAAATCTATGGGTTTCACACGAAATCAGAAATGAATTTTGAGTTAAAATTGTGCATACGATTGTAACATGACGAAAGTATTGATGCTGAGCAACTCAACCCTTCCGGGAACTCCTTTTTTTACCTGGCCGAGGCCCTGGGTTCAGGAATTTTTAAAAACAGAGATCAGGAAACTGCTGTTCATCCCCTTCGCGGCCGTCACTTTCTCCTTTGATGAATATGAAGAAAAAGTGAAGGAGGTATTTGAGGCGCTGGGCTATGATGTGCAAAGTGTTCATCGTCAGAAAGATAAGAAACAGGCCGTGGCACAGGCGGAGGCCATCATCACGGGCGGCGGCAACACCTTTGCCCTGCTTGCGCGGATGTATGAGTTTGACCTGCTGGAAATTGTGCGCAAAAAGGTGCAGTCAGGCACACCTTACATCGGCTGGAGCGCAGGCGCCAACCTGGCGTGCCCCACCATCATGACCACCAACGATATGCCTGTGGTCAGGCCACCCTCATTTGAAGCGCTTGACCTCGTTCCCTTCCAGATCAACCCACACTACCACGAGCTGAAGTTCGAAGGACAGGGAGGTGAAACGCGCAAAGAAAGGCTGGAAGAGTTCCTCGTAATGAACCCCTCGAAAAAGATCATCGGCCTGCCCGAAGGAATGCTGTTGCAAAGGAATGGAGACAACCTTGTGTTGCGTGGAAACGGTGTTGCGAAACTCTATAAACATGGGAAACCGGTTGAAGAACTTAAGCCGGACCACGATCTTAGTTTCCTGTTGTAATAGTAGGCAATAGGCAAATTACGATCGCAGGCGATCGTAGCAGTAGGCAATTGCTCCTATCACGTTTGGAGAGACCTTCAATAGAATCATGGCTTTCCTGAAAAATAAGAACCGTAGCGTACCTTGACAATAGCTGTGCACTTGCCTATTGTCCCGATGACTATCGGGATTTGCCTACTGCCTACTATTCTCAGATTCCCAGCTCCGCTCTGTTTCGCCGAAGTACGTCGATAATAAAAGCGATGTGCTCCTGTAAGTCAACCCCGAGCAGCTCCGCGCCTTTGTAAACTTCTTCACGGTCTACTTTTGCTGCGAAGCTTTTGTCTTTTAATCTTTTGATCACCGATTTGGATTCGAGGGTGGCGATACCGTCTGGCCGCACCTGGCAGCAGGCTACAATAAAACCGGTGATCTCGTCGCATGCCAGCAAGGCTTTATCGAGCTGGTTGGTGTAGGGCACGTTCCACTTGGTGTAGTGGGCCGAGATGGCGTGAGCGATCTTCTCTTCACCGGCATCGCGAAGCTTCTGCACGATCACGCCGGGGTGTTGTTCGGGGTGAACTTCATAGTCTGCATCGTGCAACAGTCCCGCTACTGCCCATTCTTCCTTGCTCTCTCCGAATTTATCTGCGTAGGCTTCCATAACAAGCTCTACGGTGCGCATGTGCCGTAGCAGGCTTGCGCTCTTCGTCATCTCTGCCAGGAGCTGACGCGCTTCAGTCAGTGTGATCATCGGAAGGTTCAGGGGGTTATGAGTTTCCGCTTCTTGTCGAGGTAGAAGAGGTTGAAAAGTGCCAGCACAACGAGAATGCCCAGGATCACCAGGATGATGAAAAGCCGGCTGTTGCGCAGCTGCAAGGTCTTGATCTCGTCTTCTTTTTTGAGCATGTCGAGCTCGCGTTCTTTTTCCTGGAAGTCCATCACCATCTCCATCTGTGCAATGTTGCGGCTGCTCTCTTCACCGTAGATCTTTTCGCGTGCCTCGTCGTATTTCAGCTGCATCTCATAAGCTTCTTTCCATTTGCCGAGGTTGGAGAAATTTTCAGCGCTGGCCTTGTAGATGGTGGGCAGCGTGGTGAAGGCCTGCAGCTCCGTGCTCAGGTTGGTGGCCTGCTCCAGGTATTGCTGCGCCGGCTTCGGCTGCCGTGCCTTGGTAAAGGTGATGCCCAGGTTGGTAACAATGTTCAGTATACCCAGCTTGTTGTTGTTCTGTTCTTCGATGCTGAGCGCTTTTGTGTAATGCTCAACCGCTTTCTGGTAGTTGCCCTGCCGGAAGAAGATGTTGCCAATGTTGGTCAGGGGATCGGCAAACGCTGCCCCGGCCTTTTCGCTGAGCTGATACGCCTCCGAATAGTATTTGTGCGCTTTCTCGTACAGCTGGATGTCGCTGTAAAGGTTGCCCAGGTTGTTCATGGAGCCGATGATGCGGTACTGGTCGCCGAGCTGGTTGAGCAAATTATACGACTCTTCAAGATAACGCATGGCCTGGCCGTAGTCTTTCTTGATGGAGTAAATGTTGGCGATGTTGTTCTTGGTGGTGGCGATCCCTTCTTTGTTATTGAGGTCCGTGTAAAGCTTCATGGAGGTGATGTAATACTCCAGCGCTTTGTCGAGGGCGCCCTGGTTTCGGTAGGCAACGCCGAGGTTGTTATACGATGCTGCCATGCCCCGCTTGTCGTCGATCTCGCTGGCAAGGTTGAGGGCTTCGCGTGTGTAGCTCAAGGCCTTGACGGGATCTGAGGTCAGGTTGGCCCTGAAGAGCTCGTTGAGCGTCTTCACTTTTTTATCGCCCTGAATGGTATCCAGCAATGCTAACAGGCTATCGGTTTTCTGCCCCAGCACGGGGGAAGACACCAGAACCCACAAAAGAAGGTTGAGTATCGATTTTCTGATCATAAATCTATGATGTGCGGGGTTAAAATTAAGATATTTCTGCATATTAAGATAGAATCATCCGCTGACGTAATTTTGAATTGCGTTGATGCATGAAATGATCCAACTTCCGCTAAAATCCTGAATATGATCAAAAGACTATCGGTAACCGTTGCCCTTGTTCTCATGACAATGTTTAGCCATCAAAGTTATGGACAGGCAACACCTGACGAAACTGCCATCAAAGAAGTGATCAACAGCCTTTTCAAAGGAATGGAGCTGGGCGACAGCGCCATGGTGCACAAAGCGTTCACACGTTCTCCCGTAATGGCTACTGTATTCCGCAATCAGCAGAACGAACCGGTGCTGCGCCAGGAAAATTCACTTGATGGTTTCCTGAAAGCGGTGGGCACACCCCACAAAGAGGTGTGGTATGAAGAGATCTGGAACCTGAAGATCCAGCAGGACGGTGACCTGGCACAGGCATGGTGCGACTACGCCTTCTATGCCGGCAAAAATTTCAGTCACTGCGGCGTGGATGCTTTTCATTTGCACAAAGGCAAGGATGGTTGGAAGATCGTTCATCTTGCCGATACCCGAAGGAAATCCGGGTGTCAGATACCAGAAGAGATCAAGAAGAAAAGGAGCAAGGAATAAGAATTAAGGAGTAAGAATAAGTACGAGATACGAGGTACGAAGTACGTTAGAGCGCGTCCGTACCTCGTATTTCGTACCTCGTACCTAAAAACACATACTATGAAAAAAACACTGTTACTTCTCATCTTGGTTGCACTCGCGTTTCAGGGATCGGCCCAGATAACCACTTTCATCCTGGTGCGTCATGCGGAAAAGGCGAGTGATGGTACGGATGATCCGGATCTCAGGTCTGAGGGACTCGAACGCGCCGGGAAGTTTGCAGCGTTGTTCAAAAATACATCGGTAGACGCCGTCTATTCAACACGTTATAAAAGAACCAGGAACACCGTGGCTCCGCTGGCGCAGCAGAAAGGGCTCGAGGTGCAGGTGTACGATGCTGCAAAACCCGAAACGATCGATGCCATCATCAGCAAATATACCGGTGGAACTGTGGTGATCGGCGGCCACTCCAACACCATACCACAGATCGCCAACCTGCTCACAGGCAAGGATGAATACAAAACGTTCCCCGACACAGACTATGGTAATATCCTCATTGTTACCGTGCTCGAACGCGGTAAGGCTGCTAAAGTCACGTGGCTCAACTACTAAGTACGAGGTCATGCTAAGTACGAAATACGAGGTACGAAGTACGGAATGCCGGCTACGTAGTAACGGTATGGTTTTTATCCGTACCTCGTACTTCGTACCTCGTACCTTGTATTTTATGCTTCGTACCTCGTACGTCGTATTTCGTACCTTTAACCATGGCGTTGCTTCAATTCACTGACAGAGGAATATTTTGTGAGCGGGCAGGTGTTTACCTCGATCCGTGGAAGCCTGTGGATAAAGCGATCGTCAGCCATGGCCATTCAGACCACGCGCATTGGGGCCACAAACATTACCTGTGCACACAAGACGCCATGCCGGTGATCAGGCACCGCCTCAACCTGCAGGATAATATTCAAACCCTTGCTTACGGAGAAACACTCAACATCAATGGCGTGGATTTTTCATTTCACCCGGCGGGCCATATTCCCGGGTCTGCGCAGATCAGGGTAGAACATGGCGGCGAGGTGTGGGTTTTTTCGGGCGACTACAAACTGCAGCACGATGGCATCTCCACACCTTTTGAACCGGTGAAGTGCAACGTGTTCATTACTGAGTCCACGTTCGGTTTGCCCGTGTACAAATGGAAACCGCAGCAGGAGGTTTTCGATGAGATCAATGCGTGGTGGCGGAACAATCAGCAGCAGGGAAAAACTTCCGTCATCGCGGGTTATACCCTGGGCAAAGCACAACGGATCCTGAAAAATGTAGACGCCTCCATCGGCAGGATCTTTACGCACGGCGCCGTAGACTCCATCAATGAGGTGATGCGGCAACAAGGTTTTGTTTTACCGGAAGCACCACGTGTGACAGATGAGTTCAAAAAGCCCGACCTCCAGGGAGCCCTGATCGTGTGCCCGCCTTCTGCGCTGGGTTCGCCGTGGATGCGCAGGTTTCTGCCGTATTCGCTGGGTGTTGCCTCTGGCTGGATGAAGCTGCGTGGCACCCGGAGAAGACGTGGTGCAGACAGGGGTTTCGTATTGTCTGACCATGCAGACTGGGATGACCTCAACCTCGCCATCCGCGAAACCGGCGCCAGCAAAGTATTCGTTACGCATGGCTATGCAGAAATATTCTCGCAATGGCTCAGCTCCAGGGCCATCGAAGCTTACGAAGTAAAGACCCGGTTCGAGGGAGAGTTGGGGGAGATAGATGAGAGTGCGAAGGAGGAAGGGCAGGTTTAAAGTTGCAGGTTTAAAGTTATAAGTTGGGGTAGGTTACCGGTTGCCAGTTGCCGGTTTGCCGGTTCAGTGTGGAGTAAACTTCCACTTTTCGGGTTCTGTTCAGGATGAGGCAAAGCACTATCGTTGACCTGGCACAACTTTAAACCTTAAACTTCAAACTTTAAACCTTGAACCGAACTTGGAAACTTAACCCAGTCTAACTGGCAACTGGTAACCGGCAACTGGCAACCTTTCTATGAAACACTTCACGCGCCTTTTCACAGACCTCGATCAAACCACCAAAACCCTGGGCAAGATCAAAGCGCTGATCGATTATTTCGGAAAAGCTTCAGACCAGGACAAGTTGTGGGCTATCGCCCTGCTTTCTCACCGCCGGCCTAAGCGCACCGTGAATGCCAATTACCTGGCGCAGTGGGCTAACGAGCTTTCAGGACTTCCCGAATGGTTGTTCTATGAATCCTACACTGTGGTGGGTGACCTGGCGGAGACCATTACGCTTGTGTTGCCTTCTGAATTTGAAGAATCGGATTTCAGCCTCACGTACTGGATCGATTTTATCAAGGCACTGGAGCCGCTGGAAGTACCCGAGAAAAAAGAGAAGATCCTCTGGGCCTGGGGACAGCTCAATGAGACAGAACGTTTTGTATTCAACAAGCTCATCACGGGAGGTTTTCGCATCGGTGTTTCACAACAACTGATGGTGAAGGCACTGGCCAAATTCGCCGATGTAAAGGAAAATGTTGTGGCGCACAGGCTCATGGGCAACTGGTCGCCGGAGCTCGATACATTCAGCGGGTTGCTCTACACAACGGACGGCACCGATGTATCGAAGCCTTACCCATTCTACCTCGCCTATGCATTAGAAGACGACGTTCACACATTGGGTGAGCCGCATGAGTGGATAGCCGAACGTAAATGGGATGGCATCCGCGGGCAGGTGATCGTCAGAAGCGGTCAGCTTTTTGTGTGGTCGCGCGGTGAAGAGCTCGTCACCGACAAATATCCTGAGTACCAGGAGATGCTGAAGCTGCTGCCGGACGGAACCGCCATCGACGGAGAGATCCTTCCCTTCAAGGGCGATCTCCCCATGGCATTTGCGGCCCTGCAAACCCGTATCGGAAGAAAGAACCTGTCGGCGAAATTGCTGAAGGAAGTACCGGTTGCCTTCGTTGCTTATGATGTGCTGGAATGGCAGGGTGAAGACATAAGGACCTGGAAATTTGAAGACCGACGGGCGAGGCTGGAAGCGATCTGCCCCGTCAATCACCCCGTGCTACGGCTCTCGCCTGCTGTAACGTTCGACACGTGGGAGCAGCTGGCGCTTGAACGGGAACGGTCACGCGAGTTTCTCAGCGAAGGCATCATGCTCAAACGCAAAGATTCTATTTACCGGAACGGAAGGAGGAGGGGCGACTGGTGGAAATGGAAGATCAACCCGTTCACCGTGGATGCTGTGATGATCTACGCTATGCGTGGTCATGGAAGAAGGGCCAACCTGTATACCGATTATACCTTTGCCGTCTGGGATGGCGATCAGCTGGTTCCTTTCACCAAAGCGTACAGCGGCCTTACGGATGAAGAGATCCGGGAAGTTGACCGGTGGGTAAAACAAAATACGGTGGAGCGGTTTGGTCCCGTGAGAAGTGTAAAACCCGAGCTGGTCTTCGAGATCGCTTTTGAAGGCATCAACCGTTCGAGTCGTCACAAATCGGGCATCGCGCTCCGGTTCCCGCGGATGGCGCGGTGGAGGAAAGACAAAACGGCGAGCGAGGCAAACACACTGAATGATTTGAATTCACTGTTGAGATTTTCAGAAGCGGGGAGGTAGTTTAAAGTTTGAAATTTAAAGTTTAAAGTTAGGAGCAGTGTGAACTACGCTTTCGGGCTCTGTTCAAGGTGAAGAAGTAAACCCGATCGTCGACCTGGCACAACCTTAAACCTGAAACTTTAAACCTGAAACCTGAAACTTTAAACTAAACCCAATCTCTTTAAGTAACCGCCGACTGTTAACAGAAAGTTAATCTTTTGAAGTAACGCAGCAGTTTGCATTTTGTTTAGTAAATTAGGCACATGCGGTTGGGGATCATTATTCTTTTGTGGTTATTGGCGCTTGTTGTTTCAGCACAGCAGAGCGCTGATGAGATCCGCAAGAGCATCTACTTCGGCGGCGGAAGCTATTACATCTCCGAAGATCAGGGTGTCGACCTCCATCACTGGCTCGATTCCATTCCCAACCTGCTTGAGAAATACGATATCCACCTGATCAGCCATACCGATCCCATTGGCGGCAAAGAGTACAACGAATGGCTTTCGCGCATGAGAAGCGGTGCTGTGCTGGGCCTCCTGCTGCAAAGAGCCATCCCCGAGCACAAGATCACCATCAAAGACTGGGGCCTCGAAAACGCCGTCTACAGCAACGACTCCTACGAGGGCATGCAAATGAACCGGCGGGTGGACGTCATTCTATACCCGATAATCTTTTGAAAAGGTTGCTGGTTGCCAGTTGCCTGTTGCCGGTCGTTAGTTTAAAGTTTCAGGTTTAAAGTTTGAAGTTGTGCCAGGTTGACGATTCTGCTTCGTTTCATTTGAACAGAATCCGCATTGGTAACGCACGCCCGTCCCAACTTTAAACCTGAAACTTTAAATCTTAAACTTCCCCACCCCCAGTTCGTTTCCGGACACCATTTTTCATATCCGAACGGGCTGGATTGCAATAAAAAGCGTTTATTTTTGGTCTGAAGCCTGATATTTTCATTGGCACCATTATTGGCATTCGCAGGAATGCTTTAGTGAATAAGCCGCTTATTGTACGATAATTAACCATCCAACCATGATAAAACTACGCGATATTGATAAGTATATCGATTCACGCTTCCAGCGGACCTTCATCCTCAAGGGCGTCAACCTCGATGTGCAGCAGGGTGAATTTCTGACCATTATGGGTCCCAGCGGGGCAGGCAAATCTACCTTGATGAACATCATCGGCATGCTTGACGAGCCGTCGGCAGGAGAATACTACTTCTTCGATGAGCCGGTGCATAAAATGAAGGAGAAGCAGAAATCGGATATGCACAAGAATTACATCGGTTTCATCTTCCAGGCCTATCACCTGATCGATGAGCTCACGGTGTATGAAAATATCGAAACCCCGCTGTTGTACAAAGGTGTGAGTGGCAGCCAGCGCAAGAGTATGGTGGCTGAGATGCTTGACCGTTTTAACATGGTTGCCAAAAAAGATCTTTTCCCCGAGCAGCTCAGCGGTGGCCAGCAGCAGCTGGTGGGCATTGCCCGCGCCATTGTGGGGCAGCCCAAATTATTGCTGGCCGATGAGCCCACCGGTAACCTTCATTCAGACCAGGGTAAACAGATCATGGAGATCTTCAAGAAGCTGAACGAAGAGGGTATTACCATCATCCAGGTAACGCACTCAGAAGAAAATGCCCGTTACGGCAAGCGTATCATTAAGGTGGCCGATGGTGCTGTTGTAGAAGATAATCTGGTATTAGAAAGAGTTTAAAGCTAACGTGATGAAAAAGCATTTTTTTATCCCAGTCATACTGGTGGCACTGGGGTTTTCCGGCCAGGCGCAGGAAGAAAAACCTTTGAGGCTTACCTATAATGAGGCGATCAAGATTGCCATGAAAAGTAATGTGACTCTCAATCAGCAGAAAAATTTCTTGCTGTCGAGTGAGGTGCAACGGAATCAGAGCATTGCGGCGTTTCTTCCCAGCTTAGGCATTCAGGGGTCTGTCAATCACACAGATGGTCAGCAGCCCAGTCCTGAGACGGGAGACCTGGAAGACCTTAGTGTTGACAACGTGAGTGCCAGCTTACAGGCAGGGGTGACGATCTTCAACGGTTTCAACAGGATCAACACCCTCAACGCTAATATAAACCAGTTCAAGGCTCAAGCTGCCTTTGTCAAACGTAGCGAACAGGATGTTGTGTTCAATGTTACAAACCAGTACCTGCAAGTTTTGCTGGACCAGGAGCTGTTGAAGATCGCCCAGGAAAGTTTCAAGGCTCAATCTGTTCTGCTCGATCAGCTGAAAGAGCAGGTCAGGCTTGGCGCGCGCGCTGAATCAGACCAGTATACCCAGGATGCCCAGGTCAGGAATCTCGAACTTATCGCATTACGTGCAAAAGTTACCCTGGAGAATGATAAAGCGTTGCTGGCCCAGACCCTGCAGCTCGATCCTGCGGTTCCCTTTGATGTTGAGCTTCCAAGGATCGACAATTCCTTTAATATCAATGGTGTGAGCGTTGACAGCCTGTATGCCATCGCCGTGGCCAACAGGGAAGACCTGAAGCGCGCAGACTATCAGGCAAAAGCAAACCTCTATGCATACAAGGCATCCATCAATACGTATCTGCCGAGCCTCAACGCATCAGCATCATACGGGTCTCAGTATGTATCTACGCTGAAGCCTGATCCCGCTTACGGTACCTTCTCCAATCAGTTCCGTAACGTGTTCCCGAGATTGTCCTACGGTGTAAGTCTCACGATACCCATATTCGATCGCCTGCAAACCAGGAACAACAGGGTGTTCAATAAAATGACCTACGAGAATTCGAAGATCGTGCGAGACAACGTTGAAAAAACCATCAAGATCGATGTAAAAAGAACTTACAATAATTACCTGACCGCTATTGAATCATACGAGGCCAGCCAGATCCAGTACCAGGCCGGTGAGCTGGCGCTCAAAACCCAGCAGGAAAGCTTTATCCTCGGGATTTCCGCACAGGTGGCGCTTGCACAGGCAAACCAGACCTTTGTTCAGGCGGCTGCTTCAAGGGCACAGGCTGAAATTACGCTCGTGTTCCAAAAAATGCTGCTTGACTACGCGCTGGGAACGCTTAATCCCCAGAGTATTATTGAGCAGTAGAAATCCCTGAAATTTTATTATCTTTGCAGCCCGTTCAAGTGAACGGGCTTTTTTGATGAAATTCATCCAAAAAGGAATGTAAAACCAAAGTTGCATCCGTTGCCCGCCGGCTGCATGTATTGACAGGGCATATTTTATTTTATGGCAAAAGCACAAAAAGGGCCTGAACAAAGGCCCAGGAGATCTGCCGGCACCACGGGTACTGCTCCAACCAGTAAGTCTAAAGGAACAGGCTCATCTGAAAACGAAGATGAAGACCCCATCGAAGCAGCAAAACGCCGCAAGCGTGAAGAGGAGGAAATCTCCACTGAGGCGATCCCCGTAACAGAGCTCAGAAAAAGCCTTTATGCGAAGCAGGTACCGGGCGAATTCGACTGGGATGCTTTCGAAAGCAAAGGTTTTGGAGAAGGATACTCCAAGAGCAAGCGTGAAGAGATGAACCAGATGTACTCCGGAACAGTGACCACCGTGAATACCGGTGAAGTTGTTTCAGGTACAGTAGTCGGTATCAACGACCGTGATGTTATCCTGAACATAGGATTCAAGTCTGATGGCCTCGTGCCGCTGGCTGAATTCAAAGACATGACCAATCTGAAGATCGGCGATGTGGTGGATCTGTTCATCGAAGAACGTGAAGACGCCATGGGTCAATTGGTATTGAGCCGCAGAAAAGCGAAGCTCGTGAAAGGTTGGGAATACGTACAGAAAGCCCTGGACAAGGACGAGGTTATCGAAGGTTTTGTAAAACGCAGAACCAAAGGTGGTCTCATCGTGGACGTGTTCGGAATCGAAGCGTTCTTGCCTGGCTCACAGATCGATGTGAAGCCTATCAGGGATTTCGATATCTATGTGAACAAGTCTATCGAGGTGAAGGTTGTGAAGATCAACTACACCAACGACAACGTTGTGGTATCGCACAAAGTGCTGATCGAGAAAGACCTCGAGCAGCAGAAGGCAGCCATCCTCACCAACCTCGAAAAAGGACAGGTGCTGGAAGGTGTGATCAAGAACATGACCAACTTTGGTGTGTTCATCGACCTGGGTGGCGTAGATGGTCTGCTCCACATCACCGATATCTCATGGGGCCGTATCAACCATCCGGAAGAAGTGCTGAAGCTCGACCAGACCGTGAAGGTGGTTGTGCTCGACTTCGACGGCGACAAGAAAAGGATCTCCCTGGGTATGAAGCAACTGACGCCTCATCCTTGGGATTCGTTACCTGCCGATATCCAGGTAGGTTCTAAAGTGAAAGGTAAGATCGTTAACGTAGCAGATTACGGCGCATTCCTCGAGCTGCAGTCTGGCGTTGAAGGCCTCATCCACGTGAGCGAGATGAGCTGGTCACAGCACCTGCGCAACCCTCAGGACTTCCTGAAAGTTGGCGACGAAGTGGAAGCTGTGGTGCTTACCCTCGACCGCGAAGAGCGCAAGATGTCACTCGGCATCAAACAACTCACCGAAGATCCCTGGACAAGACAGGACGTGCTCAGCAAATACGCTGTTGGCACCAAGCATAAAGGCATTGTTCGCAACCTTACCAACTTCGGTCTCTTCATCGAGCTCGAAGAAGGTATCGACGGCCTCGTGCACGTATCTGACCTCAGCTGGACGAAGAAGATCAAACATCCTTCCGAGTTCGTGAAAGTAGGAGATACCATGGAAGTTCAGGTGCTGGAGCTTGATGCGGCTAACCGCAGACTGGCCCTCAGCCACAAACACCTGGAAGAGAACCCCTGGGATACTTTCGAAGGTGTGTTCACCGTGGGATCCGTTCACAAAGGAACGATCATCAGCAAAAACGACAAAGGCGCAGTGCTCGAGTTACCTTACGGTATCGAAGGCTTTGTTTCTGCCAAGAACCTGGCGAAAGAAGATAACTCCAGGGCAGAGGTTGGCGATTCGCTCGACTTCAAAGTGCTCGAGTTCTCTAAAGACGACAGAAGGATCGTATTGTCGCACAAAGCGATGTGGTCTGTGGAAGAAGAAGTGGCAGCAGCCAAGAAGAAAGCTCCTTCCAAAGGCAAAACCATTCAGAACATCAATCAGCAGACTGAGAAGTCTACGCTCGGAGATCTTGAGGCGCTCAGCGCGCTGAAAGAGAAAATGTCTGGCGGCGGCGAATCAAAAGCTGAATAATTGTATTGAAGAAAAGAAAGGTGACTGCTTCGGTCACCTTTTCTTTTTTTATGATGTTGTAATCACCTCCGATTTTTTTAGTTTTGCGGAGTGCGATTTTTCAGGACTTTTAACCTGAAACTTTAAACTAACAACTAGCCTGGTCCCGTGGCCGAGCGGCTAGGCAGAGCTCTGCAAAAGCTTCTACAGCGGTTCGAATCCGCTCGGGACCTCAACGAAGAAAGCCGCACCGGCGATAGCCGGGCGGTTTTTTCATTTTATGACGAGGCAAGACGCTGTAGCTGTTGTGAAAAAGATTTTTTTATCGCCTGGATAAATTTTGTTTCAAAAAACGCCAGGCGTCCTGTGTTCGGGGTTTTTATTTTAGCAGTGTCACGATCAGTGTCACAAAATTGAGGAAAAATAGTTTTCCAGACCTGAAAAGAAGCGGTATGAGGCCCCTTTCTCTTTGAATTAACTTGATTTGTTCTATGGCAGGAGGGAAGCTATGAAGTTCAATGGCTTCTCCGCTATAAAGCACCCACTTACCCGTACGTTTTGGAATCAGTTGCCCTTGAAGTTCGTATACTCGAAGCGTTGGTAAAGTACGGGCTTGCGAACCCCGTGCGGGATTTACGTTTTTTCCTTTGCAATTGCTCAATCGCTGCCAGGTTACCCTGATTGGTTAGTCTTACCACGAATGGGTTGTCTGTCCCTCGAACGTCTGCTCATCCCAAAATGTCTTTTCGTAGAATGTGTAAGATCCTGATGTAACATCATAGTTATTGGGGATAGGTCCATCGTAGATATAAAGAGTCGCGTTCACGGAATATTGGTTGGTATAGCTATAATTATTGGTTCCGAACACATTGTCTGTTATCGTTGCAGTGATCCGGTTTTTGTCGGAGTGATGTTGTGTATCAATAGCGCTATACCAGATTTTACGGCATTCCATGGTTGCATAATGCAGTGTGAAGCCTTGTTGGCCAATGATTGGGTAGTAGCAATAACAATCCTGTGTTTTTGAGGCTCGTGCCTGACCGCAACCAGGAGGATCACATACAGGATTGTTTGTGTCATAGATCGGCATCAGGCTTGTGCTGAGAGAGACGGAATAATTGAAATATAAATCCCATTTATCAGGAAGGTTAATTTGTGCACTGCTACTGTAGCTGTAGGCAAGACGTCCGTTCGCCGATGCATCGGTCAAAGTCTTATGCTGGGTTGTCACGGGATTCACAATGATATTCAACTTGTCGTTAGTGGCTGCTACAGACGGGAGCATGGCTATCTTACTATTGCTTCCTCCAACAATGATCTTTGTATTTGTTTCGTTATACTGAAAAATATGGCCTGCCACCATAATGATACCATCTTTGTTCAGCAAACGATCCATCAGCGGATTTGAAAGCTTCAACCGTGTAATTGCGCCATATTCATTGAAATCGAACAAAGCTGCATGTTGGGCGACAAAAGGTGTTTGTGGGATCACAGGTTTTGTCTTGAGTCTTTTATCATCGGCTGGCAAAGATTCATACTCCTTCAGGAGATTGAGCAAGTAGTCATCCTGTTCCTTCATAGCCTTAACATAGATATCCCTCATTGAAGTGAGCCCAAGTTTGGCAGTCCATTTTGACACAGACTCGGGCTCTGATGCCTTCAGTGCTTTCATGGTTTGCTCATACAGCTGTGGTGTAGGGATGATAAGGTAGTCACCGTTGAAATCAATGCCGTCGGGTGCGACAAACTCCGGTAACACGTTCTCTGTGACAGGTGAGGTTTTAGTTGGATCTTCGCTGCAAGACAATGCAAACAGGAAAAAAGCTACAAAAAACCATGTGCTGGATTTGGCCGGTGCGCAAAATTTAAAACGCCCAATGAGTGCTTCCGAAATTAAAGATGTTTTTTTCATAATAGTTTTTTTAGGTCGATAACTGTATCTAAAAGCGAATGGAAGCGCTACTACGTAGCAGCTATGGTACAAAGTTCAGCTTAGGGCTAAGAAAAGAAATGCTTATAAAGGATGATTTTTCTTTCTGGGGCGGTGCTCCAGGTACCCAAAAGAAGTATTGCGCTATTGACCGACGGGGCTTACCTTGTGGTATGATCCAGGGTCGCAATTATCGATGATGACGACATTTTGGCCAAGGCACTGAAAAAAGAATTGCTGGGAATTTGATGAAATCGAATCGGTACCTTTTTAAAAAAAGGATGTTATTATGTGACTTTTTCAGAATTGCTCATTTTCAAATCTTGTCCTGAGTGATATTAGATTTGAGAACGTTGATTTCCGAATGAGCAAGATTCCCTTAAATCTTAAAGTAGTTTATTTTTCTAAGCTGACTTGTCGATTTTTTTTGTGTACATGAAACCTGTAAAGATTGATGAGATGTCTATAAGAAGCAATGTATTGTAGCGTCTATTATTTTGGATGATGCTTCTTGTCGAAGTATCTGTTCGGGAATTACCAGGTTGCCCCTTTATATCAAGATATTATAAAACGATAAAATCGTTGCCAGGATGATTGTAAATGAATTACCTGATCCATCTGTTAATACTTTGGTCACAAAGGAAATGGCCGGCAATACTATTATTTTGTCGAGAACGTGCAATGCGTACCATCACCCTAAACATGAAACACCCTTTTTGCTTATTGCCAATCAGATCGGGCAGGGGAATTACTGCATGAATGGCAGGCAAGTTAAAATTGGTCCCAAACATTTTTATGTCTTAAATCCTGGCGACGAACTTTCAATTGATTTTCAGAGCAGTTTGGAAAGAGAAACACTTTTGATATTGTTTTCGGAACGGCTTTTTTACGAGGCGGCCTATCATGCAAATTCAGGTGTCCAGTCGTTATTAGATGATCCCAAAGCGCTAAAGACAACTGAAGCAATTAATTTTCCTCTGGTACCGTTTAAAATGCTGAATGAAATCGCGGCTTTAAGCAGTACTATTTCGAGCGGCGAAGTTAATAGCGCAGACATCGAGCAAAAGCTCATAAATCTTACTTCTTTCTTATTTGTGAATATGACTAGCGTACAGCGATGCCTTGACGAAATGTCTGCAATGAGGCAAAGCACCAAGGAGGAGTTGTTTTCTCGTGTTCAGCTCGCTGAAGAATACATACACGACAACATAACGCGTTTGTTGACCTTGGATGAAATTGCTGATCAGGTTTGTTTGAATAAATTTCATATGACCAGGCTTTTCAAAGAAATTCACAACATCACTCCGTACCAATATTTCCAAAAAGTGCGGATCGGTAAGGCCTACGAATTGCTTCAGAACGGACACAGCGTCACGGATGCCTGCCTGATGGTTGGCTTTGAATCGCTTGGCTCATTCAGTAATCTATTCAAAAAAATTTATGGATACGCTCCCTCTTCAATGTCAGACAAGTTGGTGATTTGACGGAGTTCATTACCGTGAGGTGTCTTTAATCATCTGCCTCAGTACAGGATTTGATTTTTATTTATCTGTCGCGCATATTAAGGATGTGAACCGGACTCAAGGCTAAAATTGTCAATAATGAATAAGTGTTTTCTTCCCGGGATGTGTGTAATTGCAACCGTTACATTTTACTCCTTATGAATTCATTGTACCCGGACGTGGACTGCTTTGCAAAGGGATTTTTAAATCAAACGTTGCCAAAGGATCTTTTTGATCACCTTGGCCACGTAAAAATCGCTATCTGGCATTTGAAACGATACTCTTTTGAAGAAACCATTTGTCGTGTAAGGGCTGCAATTATCTTATTCAATCATGTAAATGGTGGCGAGAATACGGGCGAGCGTGGTTATCATGAAACAATTACAATATTTTGGCTAAAGGTTGTGCAGTCTTTCATGAAAGAGCTCCGGGAATTAACGGAGGATGAGGTCTATAATAAATTTGTTGCCACCAGACTGGCTGATCGCGACTTCATCTACAAGTTTTATGAAAAACAGTTTGTTGCCTCGGTCTACGCACGAGCGTATTATGTGGCACCTCTTGATGAATACAATCTTTTACGCTGAATTGCGGGACCCTGGGCAAAAAACAATGGTGATCGCTTGCAGTTTTTAAGATAAGGAAGTTCTAGTGTGGATTAAAACCTCAAAGACTTGTGAGCCAAATAGAAAAATATAAACGTTTGTTAGACAATGTTCGGGAGGTTGTGTCACTTAGTCAGCAAGAAATCGAAGTGTTTCTCTCGGTGGTTGAAGTACGCCTATTCAAGAAGAAAGAGTTTGTGCTTCAGAGCGGCGATCTTTGCAGGAATGAAACGTTTGTCAATAAGGGCTGCCTTAAAGTTTTCTATACTGACCTCAATGGGACACAGCACAACGTTAAGTTTGCCCCTGAAAATTGGTGGTCTTTGGATCTCGAAAGCTTTGCCACCCAGATGCCTGCCTTCTATTCCATTCAGGCAATTGAGGATTCCGAATGCTTTCAGATAAGCAAGATGCACCATGACTGGCTTTACGAGAAAGTTCCGCAATTAGAAAAGTTTGCTAAGCTGCGATATCAGAACGCATATATTATGTTGCAGCACAGGATGACCCAAAGCCTGTTCTCAACAGCCGAGCAAAAATATGATGCATTTACCAGGAAGTATCCGGGATTGGAGCTTCGCATTTCTCAAAAAGATATCGCTTCCTATCTCGGTGTGACTCCTGAGTTTCTGAGTATGATACGAAATAAGAGACAAAAGCATCGAATTCCTTAAAGTAGTTTATCTTTTTTGCTGACAGGTGTTAGTTGTTTTGTGTCAGAAAACAAAAAACGCATCTGTTATTTTCAACAACTGGCGTTTCGCTGTTATCATTGGACGCTATTCTTTGCATAATCTGATTTTGAAGCAGCATGATGGATATTAGGACCGCGCATCTTGAAGAGCTTTCGAGGGTGGGGCTCATGCTCGTCGATGTTTATTCAGGCATTGATGGATTTCCGAGGCCTGCCGATCAGCCAGTTTATTACGCAATGTTATTGAAGGTTGGAGAATTATGCGTAAAGCCGGAAGTCGAAATAGTGGTGGCAGTGAATAAAGCGGGAGGCATTGAGGGTGCGGTTGTTTACTTTGGCAATATGAGATATTACGCATCAGGTGGAACAGCTACCCAAGAACCGAATGCTTCCGGATTTCGCTTCATGGCAGTCGTAGAAAAATCTCGTGGCAAGGGGATTGGTGAGATGCTGACGCTTGAATGTATTAAGAAAGCAAGATTGAAAGGGAAAAAGACAGTGATCATTCATACCTCCGCGGCAATGATCGGAGCCTTGAAGATGTATGAGAAACTTGGTTTTAATCGAGCCGCCGATCTGGATTTAGTCCAAAACGATTTACCGGTATTCGGTTTCCGTTACTACTTGGATACATAATGATATAATACTTGAAAATGATACGCAATAAAAAGGCTAAAGCCATAATTTCCTTAAAGTAGTTTAATCTTTTTTCTTGCTGGTGGTAGTTGTTTTGTACAGGAAAAAGCAAAACAAAAAAAAGTTATGAAACATCTACTATTTTCAACAACGGGTGATTGGGCCGGTTTTATTCTTCGTATACTGCTTGGGGCAATAATGCTTCCGCATGGAGCGCAAAAATTGTTTGGGTGGTTTGGAGGTTATGGTTTTACGCCAACAATGCAATTCTTTACTGATACCCTGAAATTACCATGGATTATCGGTTTGCTGGTAATTACGCTGGAATTTTTTGGAGCCGCTGCATTGATCGCCGGATTTGCAAGTAAAGTGTGGGCGTTTGGACTGTTAGTAGTTATGGTTGGCGCAATAATCACCACAAACTACAAACACGGTCTTTTTATGAACTGGTTTGGAACCCAACAAGGAGAAGGTTATGAATATCACTTGTTGGTGATCGGAATTTGTTTAGTAATCATGCTACTGGGTAGCGGACGCCTCTCATTAGACAATTGGATAGAAAAATAGGCTTGATAATCGATCAGCATTAAACAGCAGCGCTCAGGGTTTTAAGGTTGGTCGAATGTAGCCGACCCTATATTCACGCTTTAAGTTGGCCACCCGTAAAATGTAAATTTTGAGTGGCCGACTCTGGTAAGTACGAAACAGAGATTGCATTTCATTAAAATACGCGAGTCAATTTTTTTTGTCAAGGCCAGAAAGCGTGTGTGCAATTTTCATCACGACTAGTTGTAGGGTTCCTTCTTTGGAACGCAAATCGGCATGCAAAAATCAACATTGGTAAAACTACAATGTGAGTATATATAAGCATCTCGAGGCGTAAAAGTAATTTATTAACAAATGTTATTGGCTTTCTGCCATAGCAAACTTCATTATTGCAAAGTAATAGTATGTCATTAAACATTGTTGGATCGACTGTAGCGTATCTTCAGAACTTTGGCGCTTCAGATATTGATATCGCTTTCCAAAGGCTTGGAAAATCAACGGATGTTCCTGTTTTTCTTATAATGGGAGCAGGTGCTCAGATGATCTCATGGCCGGAAGGCTTATGCAATGAACTGATGAGCAAAGGGCTTCACCTTATTCGCTTTGATAACCGGGATTCTGGACTATCGACCCATTTTTCTCATTGTCCTCTCCCGGATTTCAATGCTGCCATGGCTGGTGATTTTTCAACAGTACCATATTCCTTATCGGAAATGGCCGCTGATACTGTTGCTCTAATGGACGCCTTATGCTACGAACGTGTACACATTGTTGGAGCATCTATGGGTGGTATGATCGCACAAACCATAGCGATCGAGCACCGATCTCGTGTTAAAAGTTTAACTTCGATTATGTCGTCCACGGGGGCACAGGATGTAGGACAGACTGATTACTCTTTATTGGCAAAACTTGGAATGCCTCCTATGCACGATCGTCAGGAATATATCAAGTGGCGAATTAGATCCTTAAAAGCAACGGGCTCACCAATTTATCCCCTTAACGAAAGGCATGCTGAAGAAATTGCAGGTATAGCATGGGATCGTGATCATGACCCGACTGCGATCGTCCGTCAGGCTGTTGCTGTACTAAAATCGGGTGATCGCACGTCACGGCTTCGCAGCTTGAAAATTCCTTCACTTGTTATACATGGCGATTCGGATGTAATGGTTAATGTCAGCGGAGGAATAGCGACAGCTGCGGCGATCCCAAATGCAAAGCTGCAAATTATTGAAGGAATGGGTCACAGTTTCCCTGAACAATTGTTTACAAGGCTCGCCTCATTAATTGTTGATCATATCTTCCTTGCAGAATTGCAGGTGAAGGACTACTATTAATTGAGTGAGTTGGTGTAGGGAGCGTAGAGGGTGCTTCATTTCCCTTACCGGTAGGTCAATATAGAGAATTGAAAATGGAAAGCTATGTGCCTGCGATTACAATGAGTCGCAGGCTTTTTTTCTTGAATAATCACGTGGGCAAGCATGTAAGTCTTATCCAAAAAAAATCATTGACGGCGTTTCCCTGATAGCCCCCACGACCACTCACACAGATGGTCAGCAGCTCAGCCCCGCCCGGGGCCTTTTGAAGCCGTTAGAATACGAAAGACAGTGATAATTCCAAATCACCATTTTCAGTGATGTAGATATTTTGGATTACCCTCATCTTTTCCCTTTATACCTAATCATAAACCTGTTCACTATGAAGAAAAATCTACAAGTTACCTTGTGGGCAATAGGATTCCTTCTATTGCACTTTCAAGGTCTGGCCCAGGAAACGCCGATCACGGGACGTGTTGTCGCTGCATCTGACAACAGCTCGTTACCGGGAGTATCGGTGACCATTAAAGGGACTACCAGCGGAACTGTTACTGACTCCGACGGAAAGTTTGCGATCACGGCACGCCCTTCTGATGTATTAACGTTCAGTTTTATCGGGATGGAAACAAAGGAGGTTACGGTGGGAAGCTCGCAAACGCTTACCGTTTCCCTTAACGACGCTGTCACCAACCTCGGTGAAGTGGTCATTGCCGAGTTCGGTATTGCGCGGGCGTCACGGGCAATGGGCTCGGAAGCTCAGTCCGTAACCGGTAGAGAGATCGCCGAATCGGGTCGCGATAATTTTGCGTCTGCGCTGATGGGCCGTGTTTCCGGTCTGAACGTGATCTCCTCAGGCGGAGCTCCTGGTTCTTCCACACAGATACAGCTGCGCAGCATTACCTCCATTTCGGGTAATAACCAGCCGCTCTTCGTAGTGGATGGTGTGCCGATGAATAACTCCACTTACGATCCGTTGGCCAATGCTGGTCCCGCTACCAATTCTGTTCGCGACACAGACTACTCTTCGCGCGGCAATGATTTTAATATAGAAGATATTGAATCCATGACCGTTTTAAAAGGTCCGGCTGCCGCTGCGCTTTACGGTTCCAATGCCTCTAATGGTGCGATCATCATCACCACCAAAAAAGGAAATGGCAAAGGTGGAAAGGTGACGTACAGCAACCAGTTCAGGTGGGATAAGGCTTATGGCTATCCCGAGTTCCAAACCAAATATGGTAATGGTGCTTACGGTACCACCAATCAGTATTATACAAGCCAGTTCGGAGCTCCTTATCCCGAAGGCACTAAACTTTATGATAACATTGGTGCTGTATTGCAAACCGGTGTTACCTCCAAGCACAACCTTTCAGTGGAAGGCGGAAACGATAAGGCATCGGTGCGGGCATCGGCATCGTACCTGGGGCAAACCGGTGTGATCAAGACAACAGATTACTCCCGTTTTAACCTGTCGCTGGCAGGAAAAGCTGAAGTTAACAAATGGCTGAGCTTCGAGGCGTTCATGCAGTATACTTCCACCACCAATACCAAAGCTCCTAAAGGTGCAACCGGTGTTTTGGGAAGAGCGATGCTGTGGCCGCAGGTAGACAACATCGCCGATTACCTGGATACGGATGGCTCACATATGCGCCTGCCGGGCCTGTACACTGACACCGACTTGCTGAATCCGCTGTTCGGTTTGCATAAAAATAAGCTGTATGATGTTTCCGATCGGATCCTCTCTACGGCAACGGTGGCTATTACACCTTTTGAAAATTCATTTGTGCGGGCGCAGTTGGGATGGGACGTGGGCGTAGCAACTTATGAGATTTCAACACACCCGTATTTCGCCAATAATAACAATGGCAGCGGTGCCTATAACATTACTAAAAACAACTTCTCAGATCCCACGGTGAACATACTGGCGGGCTACAGCAAGCAGTTGTTCGACGACAAGTTTTCAGTGTCGGCGCAGGCAGGTTATCACCAGTTGGAAAACGGTGTTAGCAGGGTTTCGACCTATGGCTCCGATTTTCTCGTAGCTGACTTTCAGTCGATCAACAATACCGCTGTTGGCAGCCAGACTTCAACGAAGGTGACAACGAAGCGAAGGATACAGGCAGTCTCCGGACAGATTGAACTGGGTTATAACAACATAGCTTTCATTACGCTGCGTGGCCGTAACGACTGGTCGTCAACGTTGCCAAAAGCCAACAACTCGTATTTCTATCCGGCCATCGAAGGATCGCTGGTGATCTCGGACCTGGCTTTTATGCAGGCGCTCCAGCCCACCATCGGCTATTTGAAGTTGCGCGGCTCTGTTGCCCAGGTAGGTAGGGATGCAGGACCAAACGAAATTGATCCCCAGCTGATCCCTACGGCGTTGACCGGTGGAGGCTACCGCTACAACTTTGTAGGTCCTAACAAGAACCTGAAGCCGGAGATGACCACATCCAAAGAGATCGGTATTGAAACACGTTTCCTGGATGACCGGATCCATGCTGACTTTACACACTTCTGGACGCATTGTTCCGACCAGATCGTGAAAGAATTCCGTTTGAGCTACGCAACCGGTTTTGTACAGAATACATTGAACGTGGGTACTTTCGATACCTGGGGATTTGAAGGCCATATTGATGCAGACGTTATCCGGAGCGCCAGTGGTGTGACCTGGAATGTGGGCATTAATGCTTCAAAGACAAATTCAGAAGTTGTTTCCCTGCCGGCCAATGTTACGGAATATTACAATGCCTATACCTGGAACAGTGGTAACATCCGGAACGGTATCAGCATGGGACATCCTGTTACAACCATTTCAGGAAATGCCTATACACGTAATAAAGCGGGCGACATCCTGATCAATCCAACCACGGGCCTTCCTTTGGTGGATGCTACCTGGACCGTGATCGGCAATCGCGAGCCTAAGCTGAGGTTCGGCATCACAACCAACGCTACGTATAAAGCTTTCTCATTGTCTGCCGTGTTTGCAGGAAGGGCAGGCGCCACTGTGGTGAACGGCACCAAACGCCTCATGATGACACGGGGTGTGAGCTGGGAATCGGTTGACCTGAGAGAAAGAGGACCGGTGGTATTTAATGGTGTGCTCAAAGATGGCAATGAAGAGTCAGAGACGCCTACCCGCAACAATATCTCCGTTAATTATGGTTCGCAGAGTTCTGCGATCTACACCGGCGGCGATGAAGATTGGCTGGAGAAGAACGTGAACTACCTGCGCCTGCAGGAGGTGCGCTTGGGATACAGGCTGCCTTCTTCCTTGCTAAGGAGAATATCTGTTTCCAATGCGAGTGTCTATGTTACCGGTAATGACCTGTTTACCTGGACCAATTACTCGGGTATTGACGCTGTAGGTAATACCATGTCTGCAGCAGCTGGTGGAACCGGGGGCGAAGGCATTGATGTATGGGGTATACCCAATCCCCGCGGAATGTCAGTCGGGCTTAGCGTTACCTTCTAACCCTTAACATTTAAACATTCTAACAAGAATTATCATGAGAAGAAGATTATATATTATTTCAGCAGCGCTTTGGTTGCTATTGGCGCCAACAGCATGCGAAGAGTACCTGGATGTGAACAAGAATGTTGACGCACCCGCCTATGTGGATGGCTACCTCTATCTGGCCGGTATTCAGCAGGCTTACCAGGGCTTATATTATGATGTTCGTGCCACAGCGCCCCTTGCGCAAATGATGGGCACGTCAGCTACTTATTTCAACGTTTATGCTCAAAATTTCTATCCTACCGGCAGAGATGAAGGAGGGGAGCTGTGGAGGTTGACTTACTTCCTGCAAGGCATGAACCTGGAGAACCTCATCAAACAATCAGAGGCGGCAGGAGAGTGGACACTTGCCGGTATCGGTTATGCGATCAAGGCATTTTCGTGGGATCAATTGACAAAAATGCATGGCGATCTGCCGATGACCGATGCCTATGTGCCGGGTCTTTTATCGCACGATTACGATTATCAATCTGAGATCTATCCGCAGGTTCGGGCATGGGCTTACAAAGCCGTTGAATACCTTGAAAAAGAGGACCTGACCAATTACGGTACAAAGATCAGCGCCAACGATTACATCTATGGCGGCGATAAAGCCAAGTGGATCAAGTTCGCTTATGGTGTGATTGTGCGCAACCTGGCTTCGTTGTCAAATAAAACAAATTTCAACACGGCTTACGCCCAGGAGTTGATTGATGCTGCGGCCAAGTCTTTTGCGACCTCCGCTGACGATGCCACACTGCGGATTGCAGGGGGAGGAACCACTGCACCTTATTCTGAGTTCAATAATTTCTGGGGTACATTCCGTCCCAATCTTTCCTATTCGTATTTCCAGCACGAATATGCTGTGCAGGTGTTTACAGGCACAGTTCCAAAGTATGATCAGGCTACCGGAAACAAAACTCCTGTTGCAGGTAATACCTACTACCCTTACGAACTGGCGGCCAAACAAATCATCTGCGATACGGCAATCATTACCCAGGCCGGACATTATGATCCCCGGGTAGCGGTTAAGCTGGCCACTGCTGACGATCCCACTTATTCCGGTATCGACAATGCGTTTGCCGTCAAAAAGCGCAAATATCTCGGAGGAAGTTTTACAGGTACATCAGGCCCCATCGGAACAGCACCTTCATTCTATGGCAGGAATGCCAGCTCAAGCTACGCCGGCACAACACATGACGGCACAGGCCGGTGGTTATACCGCGATAATGCTCCTTATATTTTGATGACCTGCGCCGAATTAAAATTCTGCCTGGCGGAAGCCTATTGGAAAATCGGAGATAAGACAGCGGCGTTTGAAGCCTTCAAAGCAGGCGTCAAGGAAGACATCGCTTTTACCGCCAAGTATATTACGCCTGGCACAAAAGGATCCGCTACGGGAGGAGACAAGATCACCACGGCTTTATTCACTACACTGGCCAATCAATATGCGGCCGGACCGTTTGTTGACGGACTGCCAACGGGAGACTTTTCATTGTCGCACATCATGATGCAAAAGTGGGTTGCGCTTTATCCCTGGGGTGCACAGGAAGCCTGGGTGGATATGCGCAAGTATCATTACGACATCAGCTATTCGGGTGAATATCCTTCTCAGGCAAGTGGCGCGTGGACCATTAATATCCTCAATCAGAAATGGGATACAGATCCTACAAAGGTTTACAAAGGATTATACCTGGCGCCTGCCCAGGTGCAGAACCGTAAGAGCACCTACAATCTTCTCAATCAAGGTTCGCCTTGCTTCCGCATCCGTCCGAGGTACAACTCAGAGTACATGTGGAACAAACCTTCCCTGGAAATTCTGACGCCTATTTCCGGCCTGGCGGATAATTATCAGTGTTCTATACCCTGGTTTGCTTATCCTGGCGATCTTCCTACTACTAACTAATTATGGTCAAGCGCATTTTTAAATAAATGAATATGAAAATTCTAAAAAATATTGTTTGGATACTGCTGGCGGTATGCGCGTTTTCGTGCGAAGAGCATGTCATTGAATATGATGCTGCTCCTGTTTCGGGTGCTGCGGAATTCCAGCTGCATTACGTGGTGCCGGTTACGGCAGTTGCTGCCAATAACATTTACCGGGTTGAGATCAATGGAAAGGTTTACAGCAACACCAGCGCACCACTCACCACATACAATGCTATTCCCAGTGGTACAGCCAGTGCTTTTTACACTGCAGAGCCGGGTAATGTTAACATCAAGCTGTATCAGGGAACGGATGGAACAACCCTGGTGTACGATCAGAACGCTACGCTGGTAGCCGGAAAGCAGAATATCTTCGTACACAATTTCAATCAGCCACCCGTGGTGGTCGATAACGGGTTTCCATATCAAGACGCCGTAACGCTCGATACCGATACCACTTCGTATGTGAAATTTTATAATTTCCTGTATGAGACTACCAACGTACCTACTACGCTGAGGCTGCAATACCAGTACATCTTTACACGCAGCTACTTTAATGAAAAAGGCGAGCGGATCATCGTTAACAAGGATACGCTGGATGTCGGACCTCCGGTGGCTTTTGGAGAGTCTACAGGGTGGCAGCCGGTGAAGGTGTTTAAAGAGGTTTATAATGCCAGTGGTACCGCACGTTTGGATTACCTGATCCAGGTAGTGGATGCGAACGGAAATATTACAGGTCGCTTGCAGGCCAGGACCACCGGTGGCACCACACAGCCCTATGCCGACTTCTGGACTACTACCGTGGGCAGAAATGTACATCACATTTATGCCGGACTGCGTACGGCAGCCCCAGGCTCGGCGGTACGACTGTTCACAGCAAACTAAGTTCAGCTTAATACACCTGAGCTGAAATGCGAAGGCCCTCGCCGTTAATGGTGAGGGCCTTTTGTTTTGATGCCACATTGGAAGAATGCACGCAAAGGTGCTTTCGTGTGTTACTGTGTGAGATAAAATTCCCGCAAGGTCAAGTAGCGACTTTTATAATCTTCAGGGATCACGATATTATCCTTTACAAAACTGATCACCTGTACATTTCGCCGTGGGATGCCATATCGTCGTTCCTCGATTCTCACGCCCAGGATCCTCACATTTGAGGGCATGGCAGTTTTGTAGAGCTCCCGAAAATCCAGTACCAGGTTGTCGAAGTCATACATGTTCAGCTGAATGACTTCCGACACCTGGACCTTGCGGTGTATTATAAATTGCCTTATTACGTCGTAGGATATCCTGCCTACCGGATAAGTTGATCTTACTTCCCTCATCGGCGTTATATTCGCGAACCCGGGCACTAAAATAACCTTCCCGGGTTTGTAAATCGCACACGGTGTTAATTTTAATTCACTATTCTGCCAGGTTCGTCGTCCGTTGAGAATACGCGTTCGTTGTTCATCAGTTTTGTGATCATATTCAGCGTGATCTTTTGAATATCAGAATTGCTACCGATGCCCCGTGACGAACACCAATCGGTTGATGCAGTATTGATCACAATGCCGGATGAACGGCCTGGTTTAAAGACGATCCAGGTTGCAACCCCTTCCTTTCCTGCCCGCTGAACCAGGTCATAACCAACGATTTCGACTTTATAAAAAGACAACGCCTGATAATCAACTACCGGGATCCCATCCGTGAACGATGTTAAAGGTGCACCATCCAATTCATCACTGCGACAGCTCAGCACGTCGTTCCGTTTTAATTTCGTTCCTTCGAGCAACGGCGAATCGGCGATTATTTTATAACCGTCCCAACCATTGTCTTGCTTCAGTCCATATCCCGCATTCCTGAAATCAGTGCCGGTTGATGCCTGGATCGGATATCCGAGCGAAGGCTCACACCAGTTGATGGTCTTTAATTTTTCAGACTTTACAGGGTCTGCTTTTTGATCGCGATAGCAAATAAGCTGGTCTTTAGACTTATTATACCTGACCTGCCACCACATGGTGTTGCCCGAAAGGATCAATGCGTTTTTTCCTTCGTTCACAAAACGATCAAAATTCAGCCTTGCCTGCAGCGTCCAGTACTCGCTATGGCCCGTAATGATGATGAGCCTTGATTTCCTGATGTTGTTGTAGTCTTCCATGTCAAGGTCAACCACGTACCCTACGTCCTTGATATTTTCCTTCACCACCCATCGCAGAAAGGCTTCCGAATGTTTGGGCAATGAAAGCGGCCTGAGGAAAGAAACTTTTTGCGCAGCAGTGTTCTCAGTTGAATTGAATGCATACAGGCTTTTGCCGCCGGAAGAACAATATGCGTTAACAGTATTAGAAGCGTAGACGATGGTGATTTTCGGATTACGCGTTTTCACGATAAAGGGAATTTTGTTTTCCCACAAGTATACACCGCTGGGCACATCGGGTACCGCGATCTTGCAGGTGCGCTTGTACCCGAACCCGGTCTCGTAAGTTTTTTGATGGGTAACGGATTGCGGAAAAACCCGGGCAGTCCGGCTGAAGACAATTCTTTCAGACAGATCGTAAAGCTGTACATCGTGTTTCCCTGAAAGGTTGGCGTTAAGATAAAGCTCGATCGAATCGCCGGGGAACGCGGACATTTTATTGGTGTAACCATCGATGATCTCCGTTTGAAATGGCTGAAAGGAGAAAATACTCAGCAACAGGGTAAGTAAAAGCATGTTGGGATTTCAGATAATGATATCCCAAAGAAACAGGCCGCGATAAGGGCGATATTAAAGAGAAATTAATTTGGAATTAAAAGGCCCCGGAAAAACGTTTGAGTCTCTCCGGGGCCAGTTCTTGCGCCCTTGTTGGTGTTCCTCACCAACAAGCAACGGATCATTTCTTTCCAACCCTATACAACCTTCCCTGGTCAGTCACGGCATACAGGGCACCATCCGTTCCCTGGGTGATGTCGCGGAAACGTTGGTTCTCACCTGACAACAGCCTTTCTTCTCCCACCACTTTGTTGTTCTCGATCACGATGCGGCAAATGTGCATCCCGCTGAGCGCAGAAATGAACAGGTTGTTTTTCCATTCTGCCATGTCGCGGCCGTCGTGGAAGGTGATGCCGCTGGGGGAGATCACCGGATCCCAGTAGTACACCGGTTGTTCCATGCCAGCTTTTTGTTGAATGGCATCGCCGATCTTGTCGCCGCGGTATTCGATGCCGTAGGTGATGGTAGGCCATCCGTAATTTTTACCGGGCAACACCCGGTTGATCTCATCGCCACCCCGCGGGCCGAACTCCGTTTCCCACAGGTCGCCGGTGCCGGGGTGCAGTGCAATACCCTGTACGTTGCGATGGCCGTACGAATACAGTTCAGGTCTGGCTTTGGCATCGCCTGCAAATGGATTGCCTTTTGCCGGCTTGCCTTCTGTGGTGATGTGGATGATCTTGCCAAGGCCTGAGTTCAGGTCCTGTGCCTGGGGACGTGTTTCCATGTCTGACCGCTCACCCGTAGAAAGAAACAGCGTGCCGTCTTTGGCAAAAAGAACACGGCCTCCGAAGTGAAGGTTGCCTTTGTAGGCAGGCGTGGCGCGGTATATCACGGTAACGCCTTCCAGGCTCTTTTCATCGGCTGATAATTTTCCCTTGGCAACAGAGGTGAGGTTGCCGTTGTCGAGCGGCTCGGAAAACGCCCAGTATACCATGCGGTTTTTGCTGAAGTTCGGGTCGAGGCAAATGCCCAGTAACCCGCCCTGGCCTTCGCTGGCCACCGCAGGTACACCGTTGATGGCTTCACCCACCTCACCCGTAGCGGATACGATCTTCATCGTGCCGCCTTTTTCCGTTACAAGGAACTTGCCGTTGGGCATCGCGGCAATACCCCACGGCCGTTTCAGCGCAGCGGTGAGCATCTTGCCTTCATAGGGCATTTTTGTGACAACCGCCGAAATCCGCGTTTGCCCTTCAAAGGCAGGCTTATAGTCGGAGTTCGCTTTTTTTGTCTCTACAGAAGATTGTGCTTTCAATCCATTGGGCGTCAGCATCAGCGCGATGGCACCCAGTAAAACAAGAACTACTTTTTTCATCTCTTGGTAACCAGTTTAAATTCAAATTGGAAATTGATGAAAGTTACGCTATTCAGCAACAATAAGTACCCAATGCACGACCGGAAACCGCTTGTGCACGACCAGAAACTGCTTTTGTTACCTGCTGCTGATTAACGCCTGGTTCCAATAGGCGCTTCCACGATAGAATTTTCGGGCTACTGCGCCTTATAGTTGATCATCCACTGTACGCCAAACCGGTCTTTGCACATGCCATACAGGTCGGCCCAGAATTCTTTGGCCAGCGGCATGATCACCACACCACCCTGTGCCAGCGCATCAAAGATACGGCGCGTCTCAGGCTCATCGTCTATCTGGATGGCGATGTGAAAGTTGTCTCCCAACGTGAGCTTCTGATTCATTGAATCCATGGCATCTGTCCCCATCAGGGTGCTGGATCCTATTGGCAGGGAGACATGCAGAATTTTGTTTCGGTCGTTTACAGGCATCTTGTCGGCGCCCGGCATCTCTCCAAAGCGCATAAAAGTAGCGAATTCTCCACCGAACACTTTTTTATAAAAAAGGAATGCTTGTTCGGTGTTACCGGGGAAGTTTAAATACGGGTCGAGCTTGATCATTGGTTTAAATTGTTTGCTCAAAGATGGTGTCTCAAACAGGACCGGTACCAGTGGTTTAGCGACAAAATATGGGGTTGATTGCGACACGGTCGATGTTTAGGTTTGTGCCTATGAAAAAGCTGATCTCGGTTATCGTGCCGGAGCATGGTGTTACGGCAAGCATTACAGACACGCTGCGGTTTTTTGGAAAAGCCAACGAGCTGATCAGGTCCACCGGGGGCGACGATCCCTTTGCTGTTCAGTTGGTCGGTTTCACCCGGGAGATCCTGTTGGAAGAGGGCCGCGTTTGCATGCGTGTTGACAAAACATTGGACGAGACGTTCTTGAGCGACCTGGTCATTGTTCCGGCCGTAAGCGGCGATGTGTTACGCGCCACGCAATTTAATCGTCATTACTTTCCCTGGCTTGTCGATCAATACAAGAGTGGTGCTGAGATCGCTACTTATTGTGTGGGGGCTTTTGTGCTGGCGGCTACCGGCCTGTTGAATGGCAAGCAATGTTCCACGCACTGGAAGTATGCGCATGAATTCCGTTCGTTTTACCCTGAATCCACGTTGGTAGACGATAAGATCATCACCGAACAAAATGGCATCTACTCCAGCGGCGGCGGGATCTCATACTGGAACCTGCTGCTGTACCTGCTGGAGAAATATAGCTCGCGCCGTGAAGTGCTCGAGGTCACGAAGTTTTTTCTGCTCGACATCGAAAAGACCAGCCAGGCCGAGTTTATGATGTTCAAAGGACAGAAGGAGCACGGCGATGAAACTGTGCGAAAGGTGCAGGTTTTTATCGAAGCCAATTACAGGGATAAGATCAATATCGAAAAAATGGCAGAAGATTTTTCGATCATCAGGCGTACCCTCGAGCGCAGGTTTAAAAAGGCCACGAAAAATTCCATTGCCGAGTATATTCAACGGGTGCGCATCGAAGCCGCCAAGAAGGAGATCGAAATGGGACGCCGCACCGTCAACGAAATTATGTATGAGGTAGGATATTCGGATATGAAGACCTTCCGGGATCTGTTTTTAAAGATCACCGGACTTTCCGTTACTGACTACCGCGATAAATACAGTTTCAGATATTAAGCCACAAAGAACATTTCATGAAACATCTGCTCTGGATCTTACCGGTATGGCTATGGGTTGCTTTAAATTGTTCACAGCCTCACACTGTTTCCGTTCCATATCCGCCACCGCCGCCGAAGGATTCTATTGCGCGGTTCCTGCCGGGCGTCGTTTGTAGTGATGGAGACTCGATCGATTTTAATGCAACCTTTTCCCTGGATGGAAAAACATTTTACTTCACCCGCTCGCGCAATCGCAGCTGGGATATTTATCAAACCCGTTTCCGGGAAGATCGCTGGCGCAAACCTGAAAAGGTAGTGTTCGATACAGATCAATATTCAGAAGCCGATCCGGCCATCGGCCCCGATGGGTTTCTATATTTTATATCCAATATGCCTAAGGACGATGCCGATACGTTGAAAGATTTTGACATCTGGTTTGTTCGCCCGCAGGAAGGCGGAGGGTGGAGCCGGCCCGAAAACCTGTCGGTTGTCAATACCGACAGCACCGAATACTATGTCTCTTTTGCCGGTGATGGTAATCTTTACTTTGCGTCCTCCCGGGTGGGTGGCTTTGGAATGGAAGATATTTATGTAAGCCGGAAGGTGAATGGACAATACACGAAGCCTGAAAATCTGGGGCCTAAGATAAACTCGCCATATTCTGACCATGATGCGTGCCTGCCTGCAAACGAGAAATTCATGATCTACACTTCCGTTGACCGGGAGGATGGGTTGGGCGAGGGAGATCTGTATATGTCAGTAAGAAACGACGACGGTAGCTGGCAGGAGGGAAGATCTATGGGCAGGAAATGGAATACGCCCACGTATGAGTATTGCGCTTACCTCTCGCCCGATGGCAAGTACTTTTTTTATTCTTCTCAGAGAGACGTTAAATGGACACCCATCGAAAGCCTGCCAGCGGAACTGCTTGATGCTTTGCGCGAATAAGGAAGTGCCTCTTCCCCCAGCCTCATCCGGAAGTTTGCTTCTGTAGACCGCAGAAAATTACAACAACGGATCAAGTGTGTCCCATACAAATCGCCGCTGCAATACCTCTGATCCCCCAAACACAACGGTGGTTGTATCGGCGATGCGCGCACCTTTCGATAGATAAAAACCTTCTGCCGCGGTATTGCCAACAAGCACCCAGAGATAGACACTCTTCCTGTTGCCCGCTGCCAGTTTTTTGGCTGCTTCCCGCATGAGCCTTTCGCCGATGCCCATTCCTTTCATATCGGGCCGCGCATGCAGGTTGTCAATGAAAGCATCAATTCCGTTTTCAGGTTTATCCAATACCGCAATAAATCCAACCGCCTCACCTTTACTTTCGGCAATCAGCACAAATTCTTTTTCCTTTAAAGCGCTCATTTTTTTTATCCAGTACGCTTCGCGTTCTGTTTCAAGGCCATCGCCGAGAAACTGATCGGGCAAAATTCCTTTGTAAGCTGTTCTCCAGCTGGCAGCGTGTAATGAAGCAATGGCCGAAAAATCGCTGGTGTTCGCCAGCCTCACCGTGCAGTCAATCATGCTCATGATAACTAATAGTACTTGATCTCCCTCACAATCATGTTCACCGGAATACCTTTGTCCTTGCCCGATGCATCTGACGATTTCCGTTCGAGCCTGGTGATCCAGTTTCCGCGATCGTCATAGGTGTACTCGTAATACGTGACGGTTATACCCAGATTATTGTAATCCACTTTTTTGGAAAGGAACCCTTCGGGGTTGTAGGCCATTTCCTTGGAGAGCTTTTTGGTCTTGCCTTCTTTGGCAGCAAGATCGTTGACGGAGTATTCAGCCAGCGGTCTTCCCTGCGCATCGTTGGTGATCTCGGCGTTTCCGCTGAACAGGGCGGCGAGCTCCGGATCCATTCCCTCTCGTTTGATCGTCCATTTGATCAGAAACCCGTTCTGGTCATATTCGTTATACCGGTGCTCGTAATGATCTTCATCAAACTCGCTTTTTGATTTGGCTGCCTTGTTTTTCGGGATGCCTGATTTTTTGTGCATTTCTGTGATACGACCTGCCGCATCGTATTTATAAGTGATCCTGGCAGTGGGCCGGTCTTCATAAACAAAATAGTAATCGGTTTGCGCGATAACGTTTCCCCTGGCATCACACCCGTAGACCGAATTACCTTCAACATAACCTTTTCTGTGGTATTCTTTCATCTCCTGTAAGCAGCCTGTCTCCAGGTAAGTAATTACCTTTTTCTCACAGGTTGCCGCTGCGTCAGGATGGGTTCTGAACTCGATCAGCCGGCCATCGCGGTCAAACGCCTTGATACCGAATTTATCATCCTCAATGTATTCTCCCATTTCAATTTTGTCGGCACCGAAACGCGCTTTGAACTTCTTTACGCTGCACTCCTGCACAGGCCCTTTGAGGTCGTGCCTGAAAGGATATTCGATTTCGTCTTGTGCCAGTGCTGCACCGATAAGACATTGGAAGGCAAAGATCAGCATTAGTCTCATGCTCAGGAGGGGGTTAGTGTAGTCAGAAAGTTATCGGTCAGGATGCATAATTTCTACCGGGTCATTGGAATTTTTATTCCGCTGGGCAGATGGGGTGTCGGTTTTGTTCTATTTCCCCGGGTTCACAGGGGTTTACTTTGTTAAAAAATCAGCGTGATGAATCCAAAATACCTCATTTTAGTGGCCTTGCTGCTCTCTGAAAGCATTGGCGCAATGGCCCGGCAACCTGACCCTATGGGCCGGAAGATCTACGAAAGCAAATGTACCCGCTGTCATGGCCGCGATGGCACCAGGGGATTGTTTGGCGCCAAGAACCTGCAGACGAGCAAACTTGATGACAAAACACTGTATGAAACCATCAGTGAAGGCCGGCGCATCATGCCTTCGTGGAAAGAAAAACTTACACCGGAAGAGATCCACCAGGTGGTCCGCTATGTCAAGACCCTTCGATCAACCCATAATCAACAATAATTTATTATGAAAAAACCTATGCATACCACCATTCTTATCACGACGGCGATGACTACTGCCCTGATCGGCGGCTTGTTTTATGCCTATAGCTGTTCCGTGAACCCGGGGCTCGGACGCCTCCCTGACGCGCAATACATTGCCGCCATGCAAGCGATCAACGAGGCGATCATCAACCCGCTCTTTATGATGAGCTTTATGGGAACATTGTTGCTGCTGCCGCTCAGTACCTATTGTCACTACAGCGCAACGCCTACTGCCCGTTTTTACCTGTTGCTGCTGGCTACTGTTACCTATGCCGTTGGTGTGTTCGGCGTAACGATGTTTGGAAATGTGCCGCTGAACGATGCGCTTGCCCGGATCAACCTCAATGCTTCTGCCGATGAGCTCAAGGCACAGCGCACACTTTTTGAAGGGCCATGGAATTCCCTGCACCGCATCCGTAGCCTTGCCTCTGCACTTACCATACTTTTTGTGGTGATGGCCTGCATCTTTGATAACGGATCAATTCAAAGGCCCGGCGCTTGATTTCAGGATGTTGTGAAGGTTTCCCGCAGTCCTGGTAGAGCTATTGGGATCGCAGATGAACGCCGATTGAGACGCAATATCTGCGCTAATCCGCGTCATCTGCGGGAAATGAATTATATTGATCTCAGAAATGCCACGTTCATGAACTATCAGTCATTTACACCTCCGGATGTGCTGAAACCTTTCATCAGGTATTTCTGGACTCTGGAGAGTGCAGGTGCTGATGACCAACCCAAGACCTTCGGTGCCATTGTAGATGGCTGCCCCGGGGTGATCATGGTTCAGTCTGAAAAAGAGGCCTTCTGCGACGAGCAGAATAAAAGATTACCGGAGATCTTTTTATATGGCCAGACCTTAAAACCCGTTTCATTCACGTCGGCCGGTAATGTCAACGCTGTGGGTATTTGCTTCCAACCCCATGCGCTGAAGTCCGTCTTTGGATTCGATGCCGGCGATCTTACCAACGGTTGTTTAGACCTTACCCAGCTCGCCAGGAAACACGATGGCTTTTCTGAAAAGTTGTTCACGGCTCCGTCGGCGAAAGACCAGATCGCAACGTTGTCTGGCTTTATGGCAGACAACATCAGAAGCAATACCCGCCAGGTTGATGAAACCACCAAATACGCACTGGCACAGATCGTTCAAACCAATGGCAACATATCGCTGAAAGATCTGCAGCAAAAGCTTCAGCTGTCGGAGCGGAGTCTTGAAAGGAAGTTCAACCAGGCGATCGGTATCTCACCGAAGCTGTTCTCCCGCATCTGCCGCTTTCAGGAGTCGCTGAACCAGATGCGAAAAAGTAATTTCGACAAGCTCTCTGATCTCGCTTATGAGAGCAATTACGCCGACCAATCTCATTTTATAAGAGTATTCAAGGAGTTCACAGGCTTTTCTCCCCTTGAGTTCATCAAACAATCCCGTGAAGTGGTCGAGAATTTTCCGCAGATCGTAAAATGATGGGCTGTCGGATTTGTTCTATTTTTCGCTGACCACGGCGCATAGCTTTGAATAAAAAAATCAAAGTTATGAACAACGCAAAATCAACTTCAAAAAACAGGATCCTTGTTCTGGGCGCAAACGGAAAAACCGGTGGCAGGATCGTTCAAAGGCTCACAACACTTGGCTGGCCTGTACAAAGCGCTGCCCGGTCTACTACACCGAGGTTCGATTGGGACGACAGCACAACGTGGGCGCCAGTGCTTCAGAACATTCATTCGGTGTACATTTCTTTTCAGCCCGACCTGGCCATGCCTGGCGCCGTGAAAACGGTCAAACAGTTTGCAGCGGCCGCTGTAAAAAGTGGTGTTAAAAAGATGGTGCTGCTCTCTGGCAGGGGAGAAGAGGAGGCACAGGAATGTGAAAAGGTCATCAAAGAAGCCATCGATGACTGGACCATCATCCGCGCAAGCTGGTTCTCGCAGAATTTCAGTGAAGGTAATTTTCTGAAGCCGGTCCTCGCAGGACATGTGGCGCTTCCCGTGGGCAATGTAAAAGAGCCATTCATCGATACCGATGATATTGCCGATGTGGCCGTGGCGGCGCTGACAGAAGAAGGTCATAGTGGCCAGCTTTATGAAGTTACGGGACCCAGACTGCTCTCTTTTAAAGAGGCCGTTGAAGAGATCGGTAAGGCCACAGGCAAAGAGATCAGGTATGAGCAGATCTCGTCAAAGGAGTATGCTGTCATGCTCAAGGAATACGGATTGCCTGACGATCTTATTTCGCTCATTACGTATCTTTTCTGTGAAGTGCTTGACGGACGTAATACGAGCGTTACCGATGGCGTTCAGCGCGCGCTGGGCAGAAAGCCGACAGATTTTTCAGAGTATGTGAAGAAGAGCGCGGCCACCGGCGTGTGGGGTTAGGAACGATTTAAGAATTTAGATCATGGAAGGCCAGGTTTAAGGTTTCAGGTTTTCAGGTTTCAAGTTTCAAGTTTAAGGTTTCAAGTTTCGAGTTCCAAGGTTCAAGTCTTATCATCAACGGGCAACCTAGGTTCGTAGCGGAACTTTAAACTTTAAACTTCAAACTTCAAACTTTAAACTTTAAACTTTAAACTTTGATGATCTGGTTTTGCAGTACAAACCAGATCATCAAAAAAAACAGTTTGCCAACGTCAGGCATTGCCGCTGCTCAGCTTCCGTACCCAGTTCTTTACCAGGTAACCTTTCCAGAGCCATAGTCCCGAAAGGGCGAGCACGGGAAAGAATACGGCTTTAACGGCCATGGCTGACTCGGGCATCTGTGCCACCGGACCGTAAATGTAACCTACTATGGGAATGCCGGTGACGATATGGATCCACCTTAAGAGCTTTCTTTCTGTTGATGCTTTCATACAATATCAGTTTTAATGAAACGACTTTAGTTCTCTATGGTAATATGGTTTGTATTACAAACTAGACTGATAAAAAAAAGATTTGTTACAGGTGCAGGTATTTTTTTATTGATTCCACATATACCTGGAACGCTTTTCTGCCTTTGGGGGTCAGGCTGCAGATGGTGTTGGGGTAATTTCCTTTGAATGTTTTTTCGATCTCGATATAATCCGCCTCTTTCAGCTTTTTCAGCTGGTGGCTGAGGTTTCCCTGCGTGGTGCGGGTGATCTCCATCAGGTGATTGAAGTCGGCCTTCTTCACCTTGATCAGGGTTGACACCACCGCCAGCCGTACAGGCGTATTCAGTACCGGGTCTAATTCATTATACATGCTGATGAATTACTTATTCGATGCCTTTAACAGATAGCCTGGCACGAGGTATCCTGAGACGACCGCTGCGCCGTGAAGCAATACCCGGTAATCCTGTGGCACATAAACGATGACCATGGCGGAGATCAGGCAGACAATACCACCTACCGTCATCGGTCTGAATTTCATTACGAGTCCTGATACAAAGGTGCCGATGCCGGCCAGGATCAACGTATAGGTGAATGGCTGTTGGTTTTGCGATACATTGATGAAGACCACCGCCACGAAGTTCAGTCCCAGCACCATCCACAACCTGCTCAGGAAGTAGGTAATGTAACTTTCTGTAGGCGCAACAGACCTGTGCTTCAGATACCGCACGATGGTGACAATGCCCCCGGTGGCCGCGGCGATAGGAAAGGGTACGAAAAAGATATGAACGGTGGTGTATTGCTGCAATATAAAAAAGGCAACGCTCGCAGCCGTGATCAGCCATCCCCACAGTAAGAAATAAAAACTGTTTTCCCTGAAGTTGTCTTTCGTTCTGCTGATGGCGTCAGCAATAACATGGAGGCTTTCCAAGTGCGAGATGTTCTTTTCTTCCGGTTCCATGGTATAAATATACTTGTTTAACATTCAGTTTGTGCTGCAAACTAAATGATAGACGGATATTTCCGGAAAATGTTTCCCTCACCAGGGATCTGCAATGGAATATTCAGGGAATCCAGGTTCGTTCTTAGTGCTGTTTTTTCTTTTGCTGGCCGGGTGCATAGGCTTTGGCAGACTTGCTACCGGTGGCCTTCTTTGCCTGGCCTGGAGGGACCTGTTTTTGAGGAGCCGGTTTAGGGGCTACTACGATAGCCGTGGGTGCGCAGGATGTGATGAATGCTATACAGGATAAGAGGGTGACGATCAATACAGTTTTTCTTAAGTGCATGGTTTCAGGTAAAGGTAAAAATTCAAGAAATCGGTTTTCCTCATCAATAGCACGCTAGCGCAATGATGCCCCCAAGGCACGTTTGTTTTTTTTTGAAAATTTCTTTGATGCAGTATCTGGCCTGCCAATCGACACATTTCGGCGATCTATCTATACTCCTCATCGTCAGGGCACTTAAAGCGCTACTTTTGCCGTTAGCTGTTTCAAATGACGATCATGGAACGATCAAAAATATTTTCCCTGCTCACCGGCGCCTGCCTGGTGTTTGTGGTCATGTGGTCATGTGCAGATCACGAGTTTGGCAGCTATATGCTGGATCTAAAACGTGCAGCGCAGTAGTCCACAGCAATATCCATATGCGGTAAGTACCCTGATAAACATCAACAGATCGATATGCAAAGAAAAGAGTTCCTGAAAAAGTTAGGCATGGGCAGCCTTGTGTTGCCATTGCTTGGTTCGTGCAGCAACGAGGAGGATGATCCGTCTGCTTCTTCCTCCTGCACGACAACCCCTTCTGAAACCGCCGGGCCCTTCCCGACGAAAGATCCGTCGTCGCTGGTGAGAACGGACATCCGCGCCGACAGAACAGGAGTGCCCCTTTCCGTGACCATCACCATCCAGAACAAGAATAACAATTGTGCCGCACTCGAGGGTGCGATCGTCGACATCTGGCACTGTGATAAAGACGGATATTACTCCGAGTACGGTGGCACCCAGATGCAAACCGTCAACTATACCGCCGTACATTTTCTCAGGGGAAGACAGGTGACCGACAGCAATGGCATGGCCGGATTCACCACCATATTCCCGGGCTGGTATCAGGGCCGGGCAACGCACATCCACGTGCACATCTACAACGCCGCAGGCACTTCCTTGCTGGTAACACAGATCGCTTTCCCGGAGGGAACAAACAGTGCTGTGATGTTGGTAAACGCATCTGCTGAAAATGGTTATACAAAAGGTATGTCTGGTTATACTTATAACGGGTCTGACAACATCTTCTCAGATTCCGCAGCGGCTGAGCTGGGTACGGTAACAGGCAGCGTGGCCGCCGGGTATGACCTGACCCACACCATTGTTGTGAATGCTTAATGTTGTTTGGTAAATGGAAATGCTGACACGGCCTGGACTTTTCAATATGATCATGCAAACAGAAGCTACGATCTATCTCGCGCAGCAAAGAGGATGCGCACAGTCGGACTGGTACCGGGGACTTTACACGTTCAATTTCGGAACGTATTCGAACGAGAACAGAAAAGCTTTCGGGAGACTTCAGGCCTTCAATGACGAGACGCTGGGTGCAGGGCACACCATCCGTTACCGGGTTGCAGAAGATACATTTGTGTTGTTGCTTCCCCTGGTGGGAGGTTTGAACCATGATACAGGATCTGCCACGCCGGGTTTCCTGGATGTTGGCGAGTCATACGGGTTCTTTGCAGTGAAGGACTCGGTGTTCAGCATCTCCAATCCGTATGAAAATGCGCTGATCAATTTTCTTCAGATCAGGTTTACCGTTAGCTATCATGGCGGCGATCTGGTGGAAGGTCGCCGTCATACATTCGATATTGAGCTGCATAAAAACCAGCTGGTACCGTTTCAGCCACAAGCGCAAGGCTTGGGATCCTTTCTGCTCGGCACGTTCCAGGGCCGGGAAGAAGGAACGTATCAATTGCGTAATCCGGCCAATGGTGTTTTTATTTTTGTGCTTGAAGGTGCCTTCGAAGTGCAAAACCGGCTTCTTCACGCGCGCGACGGACTTGCCATTACACACGCAGAAGTGATAGAATTTGAAGCGCTTTCAAACGAAGCTATTATTTTGATCATAGAGCAGGAAGCATAGTCGTCGGACCACAGACTCGCGCACGGCTGACCCGCAGTGGTCTGACGACTTATCGCGCACTGTCCAGCCGGATAATGAACTCAGTGCCTTTTCCCGGCTCGCTCTTTACCCTGATGGTTCCCCTGAGCTTCTCCACTAAATTCTTTACGATATAAAGTCCTAACCCGGTAGACGACTCTCCTGCGGTAGGTTGTGGTGAAAGCTTCTGGAATTTTTTGAACAATTTCTTTTGGTCTTCCGCGCTGATGCCGGGGCCTTCGTCCTGGACCGAAATATAAACATAACGTTCTGTGTTCAGCACCTTGATGTGTACGGTGGTGCCGGCGCCCGAAAACTTGATGGCGTTGGAGATCAGGTTATCGAAGATCCGCTGCAATGCGAGCGCGTCGATGTGAACCTGGAGATGATCTTCTACGGCAATGTTGATATGTACCTTTTTTTCATTGGCGGCTATGGCAAAATGGTTTTTGACGAGCTCGTGTACAAACAGGCGGAGGTCGATGGATGCAGCTTCGGGTTCCTGGTTTTGATGGGCGATCGAGCTGATCTGAAGCATGTCGTTGATCAGCTGAAAACCTTCGCCCGTTGCCTTTAAGATCATTTGAACGATCTGTTTCTGATCTTCGGTCAGCTGGGTTGCGCCAAGGATCTCGACCAGCCCCTGCGCGCGTGCCAGTGGCGTGCGAAGGTCGTGCATGAGCATAAAGATCAGATCTTCTTTTTCAGACAGGTATTTTTCCGTTGCCATAACATCATTCCCCGCCTTTTCCATAACCTGTATTTCGCTTTTGATCACAATATTTCTGATATAACGCCGGTTTATTTAGAAGATTGTCTTTGGTAGATGAAAGCTCCCAGTTCCCGGGTGTAAGTATCCAGGTCACTGATGCATTTTTTGAAGTTGTCCAGCACCTCATTCCATTTTTCTGAATGGATGGCGTTCATGCGCAGGAGCTCCGCGAGGCCAAGCATGGTGGCGATGGGGCCTCTTACATTGTGTGAGGTCATAAAGGCGATCTTCTCCAGGGCGTCGATGTAATGCGTTTTGCGGAGCTCCGCGTTTTTCAGGTCTGTTACATCCCTGCTGATGGTCAGGAATTCGTACAGGTTTCCGGCGGCATCAAAGATTCCCTTGACGTGTAAGGATATCCATACTTTTTCACCGGCAGCGTTCTCCAGCTCCATCACTTCGGATATTTCCGGAGATTGTAGGGTCAGTGAAAATACTTTGACCATCATGTGGTGCGGAACACCTTTCAAAGGCAGGTCTGCGATGCGGGTGCCGATCAGCGCTTCGAAGCTCTTCCCCATGAACCTGCAATAGCTCTTATTGACAAAAATGCGCGTGCCGTCCATCTGGCATAACGACACGAGGTCTGACTGGTTTTCCACAAGCGCCCTGTAACGCGCCTCGCTCCTGGTGAGGCTCTCAACGGCGATGTTCTTTTCTTCCAGTGCATTTTTTGTGGCAGTGATGTTGGAGTTGAACACCAGGTATGATTCGATCTCGTCTCCGTCTTTGATGGGAAGGATGGTGGTCTTGGTCCAGAAAAAGGAATCGTCCTTGGCCTGGCTTTTGATCTCGCCTGACCATTCTTCACCTTTTGAAATGGTCTGAAAGATCGTCTTGAAACTCTTGTAATCAAGGCAGATCAGCTTCAGCTTATCGATGGGATTGCCCACCAGCTCGTGCTGTGTGTATTGGGTGAGCCTGCAAAAACGTTCGTTCACCCAAATAATGGTATAGTTCTTATCGAGCACTGCAATGCGGATGTTAGACACAATCGCCTCCACGTAAGCATCAAGGAATCTCTTGTCAGTTGCGATCCGCTTCAGGAACGGGATCATGGAACTGTACTGTTCGGCTTGAAATTTCAGATCGGGTTTCATTTTACACCTGGTTGGTTGTCTCCTCTGCGTGTTCTCTGCGGCGGGTCTTTGGTGCATTAAAGATTTATTTTTTATGACTTATTCCGATAGAAAATACCCTGACAAAATAGTAGTCAATCGGGTGGACAAGCACGTGGACATTTTCAAAAAAGCGCTTACGGGCTTTGTGCAATCGAATGTTGAATTTCAGGACAAATACTGGTAAATTCAGGTATGGCTGTTGGAAGATCCGTGGATAGTATCCTGTTCAAGGTTTTGTTCATTTTTTGCCTGCTATCGATACGCGCTTTTTGCTGTGAATTCCTCTCGGCACAATCCCCGCCCGAAAAAGTGAAGTTTACCCGAATAGAGGTGAGCGCCGGCCTCTCCAATTCCAATGTCACCTGTATCCTTCAGGATTCGAAGGGGTTTCTCTGGGTGGGCACTGACGACGGGCTGAATAAATATGACGGTTATGGTTTTCAAACCTACCGGAGCAGCGAAACAGACACCGTCGGTTTATTGAAGAATACCATTAATGCCATTTTTGAAGATAGTCGCGGTGTACTTTGGGTAAGTACCCGGGGCAGTGGATTGTATACCTATGACAGGCGATTGGATCGCTTCATTCGGAACGAGCGTTTTTCTTACGGCTGTGAAACGATCAGCATCACAGAAGATCACAGGGGGCACGTTTGGATCGGAGGCACCCGGTACTCGCATGCCTACGCTGCATCGTTCGATCCGATCACCGGACAATGGAAGGAATTTCAGATCTTCCCTACCAACGAGTCCATCTGCTCCATGATCCAGGCCGGCGAGCACGAGTTCTGGATCGGCGTTCGAAGAACCGGTTTTTTTAAATGGAATTCCGAGAACAATGCGCTTGTAAAGTACGAGCCCCGCAAAAATGATCCCCACAGCATCGCTGGCAGCAATATTATCAGGATCGTCAAAGACGAGCGTGAAAATTTATGGATCGCTACCCGTGAGGGACTGAGCAAATTCGATATCAAGGCAGGTACCTTCACGAACTTTACTGCCCGGCCAGGCCGCCGGAATTCAATGGTGGTGAATGTGGTGCGCGATATCTGCGTGGATGGTGATTATCTGTGGCTCGCTACAGAGAACGGGGGACTGAGCCGGCTGAACACAACCAATGATCAGATCACGAATTTTTTGTACGACAAGATGGATCCGTTTTCCCTCAGCGATAATTCAGTGTGGTGTGTGTACAAAGACCACCAGGGAAGGATCTGGGCCGGCACCTTTTCAAAAGGACTTTGTGTGATCGATGACCTCCAGGAAAAATTTTCGGAGCTGGATGTTTCACTTGAAAATGATGTGGTCAACGCCATCTGGCAGGACTCGCGGAACAGGATCTGGATCGGTACAGAAGGCGGAATTGCCGTTTGGCAGGATGGCGATGTGCGGTACTACAAACACGAGCCTGACCGGAAGGGAAGCCTCAGCAGCAATCCCGTGCTCACGATCTTTGAAGATAGCCAGCACAGAATGTGGTTCGGCACGTGGGAAGGAGGAGTCAACCGGTACGATGAAGTGAATGACAGGTTCATCTCCTATCAGCCGAAAGATAATGACCCGCAGAGTCTCTCGGACCTCAACGTGTATGCCATTGCGGAATACGACAAGACCGGTCAGATGCTGGTCAGCAGCTACAAAGGACTGAACGTGCTGACGGATGAAAGGAACGGAAAATTCGAACGGCATTTTGATCTCAGGCATGAGTCCAACAATTACTTGCGCACCCTTTTTGAAGACAGCAACGGAAACCTGTGGATGGGCTCCATCTCCGAGTTGAACCTTTACGATATCAAAACGCGCAAGCGAAAGCGGTTTTTCTACGATAACGATTCCACAAGGTTCGACGCCATCGTCAATATCATCCATGAAGACAGGCACGGGCGGCTCTGGGTAGGCACGAACAACGGCCTGCACATGATGGTGAAAGAGCAATACACGGCATCGTATACGGTGCGCGACGGACTTCCCAGCAATATCGTGAACGGCATCGTGGAAGATGATCAGGGAAACCTGTGGCTGAGCACTACCCAGGGAATTTCAAGGTTCAATCCTGCAACCAAAGCCGTCAGAAATTACAATGTAAGCGATGGATTGAACAGCAACGAATTCAAACCCGGCGCCTGTTTCAAGAGTAAGGAAGGTTTTTTCTTTTTTGGCGGAAAAGGTGTGAATGTCTTCAATCCCGCCAGCATCACGCTGAACCCCTTTGTTCCCCCCGTCTATTTTACCGATTTCAGGATCTTCAACCAGTCGGTGAAAGTAGGCGAGCACGACTCACTGCTGCAGGCACACATCAGCGAGACCTCGGAGGTCACCTTGCCGGAACATTTTAACTTCTTCAGCATCGAGTTTGCGGCCCTGAATTTCTCTTCGAGCAACAAGAACCAGTATGCTTATAAGCTTGAAGGTTTTGACAAGGACTGGATCAACATCGGCAACAAACGCTCGTCTACCTTCACCAACCTGGATGCCGGCACCTATGTATTCCGGGTGAAAGCCAGCAACAACGACGGTCTTTGGAACGAGCAGGGAGCTTCGTTGACCATTCACATATTGCCTCCGTGGTGGAAGACCTTGTGGTTCAGGATCGCCGCTGCCCTGGCGTTGGGTGCGCTGGCGCTGACTTTTTACAAGCTCAGGGTGCGACAGATCTACCGGCTGAACAGGAAGCTGGAGATGCTGGTGGATGAGCGGACGCGCGCGTTGCAGATGGCCAACGAAGAGCTCATGTCGCGTGAAGAAGAGATCACATCACAGAACGGCGAGCTGGTGCGGCAGCGCGAGGAGCTGGCAGCACAGAACGATGCGCTGGTGGAATCCAAAAAACAACAGCTGGATCTTTATACGCAGAACATCATGGAAAAATCTACCGTGATCAGCGTCATCACCAAAGAGCTGGAGCTGCTGAAGAACGGATCGTCTGCCGAGCAGGAGCGTATTGTGAAGTTCAATAAGGTGCTGCATTCGAACATCCTCACAGATGAAGACTGGGACAGGTTCAAAAATACTTTTAGCGAAGTATACCCGAATTTTTTCGCCGGCCTGCGTTACCAGTTTCCTGAGATCACCAACGCAGAGCTGAGGTTGTCGGCGCTGATCAAGCTTAAGCTCACGCTGAAAGAAGCTGCGGGTACCCTGGGCATTTCCGTTGAGAGTGTAAAAAAGTCGCGTTACCGGCTCAAGAAGAAATTGACGCTCGCGGAAGAAGATTCGCTTGAAGACTTTATCGGGAAATTGAAATAGCTTCGATATGTTGATGAAGGCATGGCTCTCAATAATACTTTTGACCTTGCCGTGGCACATAAACCACTTGTGCTGACGAAGGCGTCCGTTCCCGTTCCTCAACCTCATGAGATCCTGATCCGCGTGTCGTGCTGCTGAAGCATAAGCACGTTAAAGGCGCAAAGGTTCTGCCCGTTACCTTCCGCGCAAAGCGTACGGTCAGGCGAATCCGAAAAATGACTGTAGACATTTCTTCCCCGTGCTGAGCAAAAAAACCACGCGCGCTGAGGGCACGAAAATTATCGATTTTTTTATAGTTGATCCCTTTATCAGTACTGCCGATACGAGACCATGCCAGGCTGGTTTGAATTAAATTTTTTCCAACCGATCTGGTATACCGGCAGCATAAAGCGATCAATAAGGAGGCTCGCATCCGGTATGCGGCCTCCTGTGCATTTTGCCAAATAACAGTATCGACGTAAACACTAAAAAAAGGAGGGAATATGTCACTGATCAAACGTTCTGATTGGCCTTCTACACTGGGAGGCTCGCTGTTGTCTGACTTTTTCGACGACGAAAGGTTCTTTGATTCACGCTGGCTCAGCGGCCGCAGCATGCCGGCTGTGAACATCAGAGAAACTGACAAGACGTATGAAGTGGAGCTCGCTGTTCCGGGATACGACAAAAAGGATTTTAATATTTCCATCGACAACGGACTGCTGACGGTATCGGCTGAAAAGCGCGAAGAGAAGCAGCAAAAGCAGGATAACTACACCAGGAGAGAGTTTGGCTTTACATCCTTTTCGCGCGCTTTCAACCTGCCGGTGAATACCAATGATGAAGATGTTCAGGCCAAATACGAAGACGGTATTTTAAAGCTGACCATTTCCAAAAAAGAGGAGCCTCAGGGAAAGCTTAAAAAAGCCATCCAGGTCAGATAAAAATGCGTGACTGGTGGCTGGACGTTTTGCACACGGGTTCACTATCGAAAATAAAACAAGAGCCTTATGAACTATCATACTTTTAGACGTTGTATTGAAGCATGCAATGATTGTGCTGCTGAATGCGAGCATTGCGCTACGGAATGCCTGAAAGAGCATAGCATAGAAATGCTTTCCCGTTGCATTGCGCTTACAAGAGAGTGTGCCATCGTGTGCAACGCCACGGCCATGCTAATGAGCGTCGGTGCAGAGAACGCTCAATTACTTTGCGGCGCCTGTTATGAGATCTGTACAGCCTGCGCAGAAGAGTGCGAAAGCGACTCCAAGGAACTGATCTATTGCAGGGAGTGCGCACGGGAATGTCGCCGCTGTGCAGAAGAATGCCGCAAAATGGTGGAGCAACATGCATCGGTGATGCTGAATAAGTAGTCCACGGTCCACAGTCGACGGTCCACGGCCGTGTAGTGTGCTGGACAGCTGATCGTACTTCGTATCTTGTACCTTCTATAGGTGGGTACACTTAATCCTGAAACGTTACGTCCGTGGACTGTGGACCGTCGACTGTGGACTTTTTCACAATTTCTTTCTATTTATGCTCCCTGATCTCAGGAAGCAATGACAGACCTCACCAGCGCGATAGCGGAGACCCATCAGCAGGGCTTCGCTGTTGTGCAGCAGTATTTTACAACGCAGACCCTGGACGATCTACTGCGTGAATATGATCGCATCGAGACCGGGGCACCTTCGATGGATAATCTTTTAAATCGCAGCGATGTTGTCAGAGACATGGCTTTTGAGCCGCGTATCCTGAACCTGGTGAAAAGTGTTATTGGCGGCGCGGCCATCCCTGTCACCGCTTTTTTTCTCAACAAGACACAGGATAATAACTGGACACTGCCCTGGCACCAGGACATCAAGGTGGCCGTAGATTCCTTTGCGGAAGCGGAGGGTTACTCCGGCTGGACAAATGAGTCGGGCATCCTGCATGTAATTCCGCCACCGCGTTTCCTTGATAAAATGTTGTCCGTAAGATTCAATCTCGACGACAGCGATGACGAGAACGGAGGTTTACAGGTATTGCCCGGAACACATCAGGAGGGCTTGCTGAGCAATGAAGATCTGGATCACAAGGTAAAGACGATTGCTCCATTATTGTGTGTTTCACCCGCAGGAAGCATAACGTTGTTGAAAGCACTGACGGTTCACAGGTCAGAGGCGTCGCGAACATTGCGGAACAGACGGATCCTTCAAATTGAATACTGCGGTGAAAGACTTCACGACAGCCTGAAATTCTATGATCTTGGTCGTGATCTTAGTCGTCAGACCACTGCGCTCTAGCCATGCGCCAACCAGTGGTCCGACGACTATCCTGTTATTTTACCCAGGTATTCACCTCGTTAGCGGGAGCCTTCAGACGAATTTTATAAAAGGCTGATTTGTATTGAGACACATTGACCACGTGCTTCCCTTTTGAAACTTCAGTCTGCCCAAGCGATATGTACCTGTCCGTTTTTCCTTCTTTGAAGTTGTTGGTGACAGAAAGCAGGACCTCTGCCTTTCCTTTGGGATCGATCACATTCCAGGTGAGGGTCAGGTTATCGCCTTCGCGTTTTGCTTTCAGGTTACTGACGGAAACCTGCCCTATGAACGGAACGCCGTCCACCTCTGCTGCGGTGGCTTCCTGTATAGCGATGTTCATAAACCGGAGAATGGAGGGCATAATGTCTGTCACGGCCAGGTTTTGCCTGAACCGCTGATTCAGATCTTTAACGTTGGTGGTGATCCAAGTGGTTCGTTCGCGGTCTGTTTGCCCGCCGTGACCTTTTCCGGTTTTCGCATCCCTGCCGTGGTCTGTTGTGATCACGATCATCCACTGCTCGCCATACTTTTGCGCGCGCTCCTTAATGGCATTCCAGACTTTGCCAACCTGTGCATCGGCCTTCTTAATGGCGTCGTAATATTCGGGGCCATCGCCGTACATGTGGCCCATGTCGTCCGTAAATTCCAGGTAAACCCACGAGAGGTCAGGGCCATTGGAAGCGATGTAACGTCCCGCTTCGGCTGCCACGTGCTCATCGATGGCAAGCATGAACTTTCTGTCTTCCGTATGGGGGAATTTTTTTTCGTCCAGCTCGAAGCCATCGAAAGCATAGTCCAGCTTGAGATTGCCTGCTTCCGGCAACCCTTCGCCTGCCAGTTTGGTGCGATTGTCTGTCCACGACGAAAATATGGCCGTCTTCAGCTGCGGGTTGGCGTTTTCCACGATCCTGAAAATATTCCAGTAATGATAGTTGGGTGCTTTGATATCGTTATCCCAGACGTTATGCTTGTTGGTCCACGTTCCCGTCAGTAAGTGATTGTAACCAACAGCGGAAATGGTTGGCGACTGACTGTACCCGCCCTTTTCCCCACCCACATAGGCACGGGCATATCCGCCCTGTTTGGCGATCTCACGAAGCACGGGCGTTTCCAGTTTTTCAATCACGTCTGCAGAAATGCCATCCACGATGATGAACACCGCTTTGCGTTGCGCATCGCATACCGAAAAGATGAGCAGAAAGAGAATAATTAAAGAAAACTTAATTGTTTTCATAAAAGCCTGGTGAATAATAAGCCGTAACATTAAAGGCGAATTTATTGAACGATCGTTTAAAATTGAATTTATTAACTTATACCGGAAAGAAACCATTGTTATAGAATAATTAAATTTGATCACGAACCAACACAATCAGGGTTATGGCAGAATTTATCGGATGGACGGGCGTTGTTGTATACATCGTTGCGTATGCTTTTCTCAGCCTGGGCTGGATGCGGGCAGACCGGGTGCATTATCATTTGCTCAATGCCATCGGCGGCATCTGCCTGGTGATCGTCTCCTATACGATGTCTGACATGCCCAACCTTTTTGTGAACCTGGCCTGGATCTTCATCGCTTTCATTTCTATCATCAAGATCAGCTTTAAAAAAGCTGACAGGGGCAGATCCAAGGTCAGTAACTAGTCCATCACATCAACCTTGCCCGTTGCGTTCTATCTTCAGCATAGAGAGCGCCTGGGTCTTTAATAGCTTCAGCTTCGTGTTGTATTCTTCTTTGGAATCAACCATGCCGAGGTAGTAATAGGCGCCTTCCACTAACGCAAAGATCACTTCTGCTGTAACCTTTTCATTGCTGATGTCAACGATCTGGTTTTGTTTTGCCTTCCGCAAGGCATCCACCAGCAACGCCCGTAAAGAATCATGCAGGGCCTTGAAAGCTTTTCTGATCTTTTTGTCGCGATAGGTCATCGCATAGCAACTGTAAAATACGCTGTCGTCAAAAAGTTTGTTCCATTTGCGTGAGAACAGGTTTTCGATCAACGCGCGCAGCTCTTTGGGTGTGCTGTAGGTGGCTCCGTTCGCCTGGTAGATGTCGTTGTACTTTTCCAGGATAAAGCTGATCAACCCTGAAAAAAGCGCATCTCTTGTTTTGAAATAATGCACCACAAGGCTTGGGTTGATATCCATGTGGTCTGCCACCTTGGCGAGCGATGCATTTTCAAGCCCTATCTTTTTCGATACCTCATAAAAAGCCTGAACGATCTCTTTTTGTCTGGTTTGCTTAAGGCTGGTTCTTCCCATAAATGATGTTAAACTTCTGTCAAAAATAAGTGAAGTTATATTTCATCCAATATGAAATATGTGTTAAATTTTGATTGAACAATCATTCAATATATTCCGAACGCCTACATTTGGTTCCGCTAACCTAAGAAACACTAAACCATTCAATATATGACGCATATCTACATCAGATTTTTGCAGCAGCTCAGGATGGCCATTTTAGGCATATTGCTTATCATGGTCATGCCTGTGCTCGTAAAGGCGCAGGTCAGCGTTCAGAGCGGTACTGCAGACCGCATCCGGGGTGTTGTTACGGATGCCACCGATAGTTCTCCGTTAGTGGGAGCGAATGTTCTTATCAAATCAACCACACGCGGCACCATTACCGATGTGAACGGGTCGTTTGCGCTGGATGCAGGCCCAGGCGATGTTCTGGTTATTTCTTTCATCGGCTATGTTACACAGGAAGTTGTTGTTGAGCAGCAGTCTGTCATCAACGTGGCATTGCAGGCCAACGCCAGTGCGCTGCAGGAGATCGTGGTGGTGGGGTATGGCGAGCAGAAAAAAGAAAACCTGTCCGGCGCAGTTGACGCCATGGATAGCAAAGCCCTTGAAGCAAGGCCTATCCAGAATATCGCCCAGGGATTGCAGGGCGCGGTGCCCAATCTGAACGTGGATTTTTTGAGCGGCGAACCTGGCACCACCCCCAACATCAATATCCGTGGATTCACCTCGATCAATGGTGGCAACCCGCTGATCCTTGTTGATAACGTACCCCTGGATGCCGCCGAGCTGAACTTCATCGCTCCTTCAGATATCAAAAGTATTTCCATTCTGAAAGATGCTTCATCGGCAGCCATCTACGGTGCACGGGCAGCTTACGGTGTGATATTGATCACGACCAAGTCGGGCATACGTGACGGCATCACCATCGACTATACCAACAACTTTTCATGGGGAAAGCCAACGGTTCTGCCCAACAAGATCACCGATCCCTATATCTATATGCGCATGCTCGAGACCTCGACTGACAATACGCCGTGGGATTATGTGAACTACACGGCAGAGGAATATGCGTGGGCCAGGCAGCGCTCCGATGATCCCTCGTCTTCGGGCCCTGTGAGGATTAACCCGACCGATAATTCATTGTGGCAGTACATGGGCAACAGGGACTGGACGAAGTATTTTCTCGATAACTATACCGTATCACAGCGCCATAATGTTTCTGTGTCGGGAAAATCCGGTAATACATCCTACTATCTCTCCGGCGCATATGACTCTCAAAACGGCGCGCTGAATGTGACGGAAGACAAATTCGACCGGTATGCCATGCGTGGCAAGATCAATTTCAAACCGTTTTCATGGCTGGCACTCGGCAACAATACATCGATCTCGCTGACAGAGCGGTCAAAGCCCTCTCATCTTTCTATCCAGGATCTTTTTAATATTTTCCCCACCAGCTGGGATCGCAATCCTGACGGCACCTGGGCCAACACGGATGCGGGTCGTACCATGGCTGGCCTTACAAATGGTGGTCGCGTGACCAACAAAACGAATATGCTGCAGACCACTTTCAGCGGCGAGGTTTCGGCCATGGACAGGGCGCTGCGACTGAATGCTGATTTTACAGCGCGCAGAATAGATGTGAACGGTGATAGCAGTCGTACCAAGTACAATATCGGTTTTGGTCCCAACGATGTGCGCGAAGAAGGGAGCAATACCGCCTACCGGCAATCCAGCTACCTGTCTTATTATGTCTTCAATACCTATGGAACATTTGAGAAAAAATTCGGCGATCATGCGCTGAACCTTATCCTCGGCTACAACCAGGAATATCAGCGGTCTGAATGGTTTCAGGCTCAACGGAGCGGTGTGATCTCCTCTTCGCTGCCCACCATCGGTCTGGCTACGGGAGAAGCGCGTGTGGACGAAGAGATCGCAGACTGGGCTATCCGCGGGGCATTCTACAGGCTAAATTATATTTTCAAGGACAAGTATATTGTTGAGCTGAACGGCAGGTATGACGGATCTTCCAAATTCCCAAAGAGTGATCGTTTTGGATTCTTCCCCTCTGCATCCGCTGCCTGGAAGTTCGATGGTGAACAATTCTGGGAATCGTTGCGGCCCGTTATAAGCACATTCAAGATCAGGGCTTCCTACGGTTCACTGGGCAACCAGTTTGTGGGAGAATATGGATACATCGCTACCATGAATGCAGCGCCTGGACGATACCTGATCGGTGGAAACGTGCCACAGGTTGTATCGGCGGCACCGCTGGTATCATCGAACTATACGTGGGAGAAAGTTTACACGCGCAACCTTGGCGTTGACCTTGGCTTCCTTCAGCAGCGGATCAGTGCATCGTTCGATATCTATCAACGCGATACCAAAGGAATGCTCACGCAGGGCAGAGACCTTCCGGACGTGCTGGGCACCGCAGAGCCTGATGAGAACGCCGCTGACCTCGAGACCAAAGGTTGGGAACTGTCACTGGGATACGACAATGAATTTTCGGTTAAGAGCAAGCCACTTCATTTCAACGCACGGTTCACGCTGGCGGATTCCCGTTCATACATCACCAGGTTCGACAATCCCAACGGCAGCCTCACACAGTATTACGAAGGAAAACAACTGGGAGAGATCTGGGGCCTGCAGAGCGATGGCTTCTTTAAAGATCAGAGCGAGATCGATGCGCTGAATCAGACCTCCATCATTCCCTGGGGCGCTTTGACCATTGTGCCAGGCTGGCCCAGGTACAAAGACCTGGATGGAAATCACGAGATCGAAAAAGGAACTACAGTAAAAAATCCTAAAGACCTGTCTGTGATCGGCAACATCACGCCGCGGCTCAGGGTAGGTTTCAACCTGGGTGCGGAATGGGGTGGTTTCGATATCCGTGTATTTCTGCAGGGCGTTGCCAAGATGGATTATTATCCACTCCACTATTTGTACTGGGGCGCTTATCAGCAACCCTATGCCGGCGGTTATGTGCACCTGATGGATTATTACCGCGCTACTTCGGAGAGTGATGTAGAACGGGCACAACATTCACAGTCGTACCTCGCTGCAGGCCTTGCGGATGCCAACACCGATGCGGCATTTCCAGTACTGCAGGCGTGGCTGGCAGACCGCAACCTCGGTGAGCGCATCGATGAGGCACAGGGGCTCGCGATACCACAGACAAAGTACATGCTGAACGGCGCTTACCTGCGATTGAAGAACCTGACGATCGGATACACTTTGCCTTCGGCGCTGCTGGACCGTTTGAAGATCTCGAAGCTGAGGATCTACGCCAGCGGTGAGAACATTACGGAGTGGTCGGCACTGAAAAAATACTTCGATCCTGAATCCGTTACCGACAACATCGGCAAGCTCGATCCCTCGTATCAATCGTCCAATGGCTGGGGATATGCCTATCCTTTTCAGAGACGTTACTCTTTTGGCCTGGAACTGCAATTTTAACAACACGATATCATGAAAAAGTATATCATATTATTTGTCATAACGTTGCTGGTGTGTCAATCCTGTAACGACGATTTTCTGGAGCGTTATCCGGAGACCTCCATTGCCAGGGAGAATTTCTTTAACAGCGAGGAAGACTTGGCTACCTACGTGTACAGCCTGTACGACTTCCCCGGTTTCGGAATCTACGTGAGCGATCTTTCCACAGACAACGCCGCGACCACCGGCGTAACGGAGATCAAGAACATGATGATCGGAACACCTACAGCTGCCACGGTTACCGAAGGATGGAGCTGGACGCAGCTGCGGAACATCAATTATTACCTCGTAAACATGCGCAAAGCGAAAATCAATGAAGCTGCGCTCAATCACTATGAAGGACTGGGCAGATTTTTCCGCGCCAAATTTTACATGGACAAGGTGAAACGTTATTCTAACGTGCCCTGGTATGATAAGGCGCTGGAGACGAACGATGCCGACCTGTACAAAAAACAAGACCCCAGAACATTGGTTGTTGACAAGATCTTCGAAGATTATGCTTTTGCCGCCCAGCACGTGCGTGAAGACGACCGTAGTGGTGCTGTGAACAAGTGGGTGGTGCTGGCTTACCAGGCACGGCATGCGCTCCATGAGGGCACGTTCAGAAAATATCATGATGAGCTTTCATTGCAGGGTACTGCCAACATCTATCTGCAGCTGGCCCGCGACGCTGCAAAGCAGATCATCGACAACGGAGGTTTTTCTATTTACAACACCGGAAAACCGATGGCGGATTACGGCGCATTGTTCAACAGCACTAACCTGGAGAGCAACCCTGAGGTGATCCTGGCAACCTTCAACGAAAATGAAAAGCAGAACAGCGGATGGTGGGCTTATATGTTTGGCAACTATGAAGTGAACCCGGTACGCGACCTCATGCAAACTTACCTGATGGCCGACGGCACACCGTTCACCAACCAACCTGGTTATCAGACCAAACAGTTTGTGCAGGAATTTCAGAACCGCGATCCCCGCCTGTATCAGACCTATGCTTATCCAGGCTGGGAACTGATCAACACTTCTACCTACGCGCAGGGTGGTGGCATTTATGTGCAACAGCTTGCCAAGAATTTTTCAGGTTATCACCAGATCAAAGGATTTGTCAATAACACAAGCACCGCTGTGCAGAATAGCCTCGACATTCCTGTGATCAGGTTGGCGGAGATCCTGTTGATCTACGCAGAAGCCAGGGCAGAGCTCGGTGAGCTTACACAGGCCGATCTCGACCTTTCCGTCAATAAATTGCGCGCCCGTGCAGGCATGGGTAGCCTGATGCTGAATGCGCCGGCCGATCCCGTGCTGCAGGCGCAATACCCGAACGTGAGCGGTGCCCAGCCGGATGTGTTGCGTGAGATCCGGCGTGAGCGGCGTGTGGAGCTGGCGTTGGAAGGGTTCCGTTTCGACGACCTCATGCGCTGGCATGCGGGCAAGCTGATCGAAAAAGAACCTGAAGGGCTGTACTTCCCTGGCTTGGGTAAGTATGACCTTACAGGAGATGCAGTGGTCGACATCATCCTTATTCCTAACACACAACCTATTCCCGCGGAAGCTGACAAGGAGCAGAACTCCCTTGGCAAGAAGCTGATCTACTACCAGGTGGGGCCGCAGGGAAGTGACGCATCGTTTTACCTGAGCAATGGTACCAGTGGCACAAGCGTCACCGATCCTGAGCGTGGTACTTTTACGGAGCCGAAATACTACTACCGTCCTGTGCCGGCACCCCAGGTGTTGCTGAATCCTAACCTCGAGCAGGTGTTCGGATGGTAATCGTGCTGCCGTGACAGGCAAGCGCTCATGATATACCTGCCCGCGTGGCTTTGCAAGAGCGATGCGGGCAGTTTTTATTTAGAAGTACGTTGTGGGCAACCGTTGTGCAGTTGCACTGTGTTGTCTGTAATTGCATGCCTGGATGTGCAATTGCACAAAAATAGATCCCTGATTTGATGATCGTAGTGTGGGCTTAACGTTGCAAGCCATCACTTCCTGTACTTCCTACCTGCTATTACAGCATTCCATCCGTTTTTTTTGCATCTCATGAAAGGGTGTCAGGTAAAAATCACGTCACCTGTATAGAACCAACGTTTTATGCTGATGCCCGTGCAATATTCTTTAGGAGGATCACCCTGACCGTTGCTGATGTGACGCCCGCCCCGCATAGTTCTTCCCTGCGCTGATCAACCGGTCAGTATACTTTGGATCTCTATTATCCACTCAATAAACAGACCTATGAAAAATTCACTACCAGACTCACTCAATCTCAGGCCGGGCAGCATCGCTTTGGCCTTTTTGTTTTGCATGCTGCTCGCTACAGGGCACTTGTTTGCGCAGATCACGCTTGAAGCTGATGGCGCGGGTAACACTTACGAACTGATCAACGACAGGTTCGGCGCTGAACCCGAAGATCCGGATTGCAGCCATACGGCATTCGGCAGGCACATTACGGAGGCATTTGACAGCCAGCTCGGAAAGAATGTTTTTATCTTCCACATCCATGCCGACATCGACAATGACCGTTGCACGAACTTCGATCGCCAGCGGAATGAGATCAAAGGCGGCAGCGGATCACCCGCGGGTTTGAAACACACCGAGGGAGAAACTGCCTATATGCGCTGGAAGTTCAAGCTCGACGCAGGTTTTGTGCCTTCATCACGGTTCACCCACATTATGCAGATCAAGGCGCTGGATGGTGACGCTGGCGCTCCGCTGATGACGCTCACGCCACGGGCAGGCAGTCCGCAGAAAATGGAAGTGATCCACAGCTCGGGCGAGGGCAGTGGCAGCCAGGGAAAGATCGCCGAGGTTGACCTGGCCCCGTTCAAGGGCGCATGGGTGGAAGCCTTTATGCAGTTCAAAAGTTCGGAAGGTAGCGCCGGAACCTTCTCGTTGGTGATCAAAAGGATCAGCGATGGTGCAACGTTGCTTTCTGTGAGCCGCACGGGCATCGACATGTGGCGAACAGGGGCAAGCTTCAACAGGCCGAAGTGGGGAATCTACCGCGGGCTCGATGATGTGCTGCGCGATGAGCAGGTGCGGTTCGCAGATTTTTGTATCTCCGAGAGCAGCGCTTCACAATGCCCCAGCAGCATCGGCGGCGTAACTGCTCCGTCAGCACCCACAGGCCTTGGTGCCACACCGGTGTCGCCAACACAGATCAACCTGACCTGGACCGACAACGCTAACAACGAGAGCGCCTTCAGGATAGAGCGATCGCTGGATGCCGGCAGCACCTGGTCTCTGCTTACCAGCGTTGGTGCCAATACCACGAGCTACGCCAACACGGGCCTGTCGCCTTTAACAACTTACCACTATCGTGTACGCGCTGAAAATGCGGGCGGCAACTCCGCATTCTCCAATACAGCCAACGCCACTACGCCCACTGGCACAACACTGCAAAATGTAGCGCTGAATAAAACGGCGACCGCCTCTTCGAGTGATGCCAATGTGCCGGCAGGTGCCGTCGATGGTAGTACAACCACACGATGGTCTGCCAGTCCTTTACCACAATGGCTCGAAGTTGACCTGGGCGCTGTTTATGACATCAGCCGTACAGAGGTAGTCAGTTATGAGGACAGGGCTTACCAGTTTGTGGTTGAAGCAAAAACAACTTCATCGGGAGCTTATACACAAATTGTGAACCGGAGCAGCAATACCACGCCCGGAACCATTGCCGCGCCCATCACGGATAACTTCGCTGCCGTGAATGCAAGGTATGTGAGGATCACCGTGACCGGTGCATCCGGATATACAGGTCCCTGGGCCAGCCTCATCGAGTTCAGGGTGTTTGGCACTGCAGTGACTACTACTCCTGTCAGCATTTATATTGAAGCCGAGTCAGGAACCATCACTGCGCCCATGCAAGTGCAGTCTAATAGCAGTGCATCGGGTGGCCAGTACATTACCGTGGCTGCCGGAAACAACAGCAACGCCTCCGCGCCTGCAACGGGCCGGGCAAGCTACAATTTCACTGTGCCATCAGCAGGCACCTACAAAGTATGGGGACGATCGCTGTGTGCAACCAATAGTGACGATTCATTCTGGGTGCGCGTGGATAACAGCACCTGGATAAACTGGAACGAGATGCCGGTGGGCACAACCTGGGTGTGGGATGACCTTCACGATTTTGCCAATAACAACACCGTGATTACCTACAACCTGAGCGCCGGAGCGCATACACTCGAGGTAGCCTATCGCGAAGATGGCGCGCAGCTTGACCAGCTCCTGGTCACCAACGATCTTTCGCTCAACCCTGGCGTTGCAGCAGCTTCTGCGATGCGAGAAGATCAAACTTCCCGGGCAATGCGTATCAAAAGTTATCCGAACCCAGCAACCCGTGAAGCCATTGTCACCTATCAAATGGAAGAAGGCGGCCCTGTCAGCATTTCATTGTACGATATGGTGCAGAACCGTACCATCCCATTGGTCGATCAGCATCAGCCGGCAGGGGAGCACAACACCACCGTCGACCTAAGTCATCTTCCCGGCGGATTGTACATCATCCGCGTGACGCATAGGGGTAAAGTGACCACCCACAAGATCCTGAAAAAATAAGTCTCAGAGTCACCAGCTACCCCATAAGCCGTTTAAAAAGATCGATCTATCCTTAACCGTAATATCATGAACAAATCATTCTCATCATTCTTTATCAAACGAAAGGCCTGGCTATTGTTGCTGATCTTCCTGTTGACAAGGCCCGGAGTGCTTTCGGCCGAAACGATCACCGTCTCATCGTTGTCGGCCCTGCAGAGCGCCATCAACAGCGCTTCCCCCGGCGACATCATTATTGTAACCAACGGTGTATATACTGCCAGCACCGCCATATCGGTGAACAGGCAGGGAACAGCCTCGCAGCCGATCACCATCATGGCCCAGACCACCGGGGGCGTGGAGATCGCCGGAACAACCGGCTTTCAGCTCAACAGCCCGGCAGCGTACATCATCATCAAAGGTTTCAAATTCACGCACAGCACGGGCACCGCGCGCATCAACACCGGCGCCACACATTGCACCATCACCCGCAATGTCTACGAATGTGCGGCAGCAGGTACGGGCAATAAACCTTACCTGAGCGTTTCCGGAGACGACAACGAGATCAGCTACAATACTTTTCAGAACAAATCCACCGAGGGGTGTATGGTCACCATACAAGGCCCGGGCAGCGATGGTATGGCGCAAAACACGTGGATCCATCACAACTACTTCTTCAATTTTGAACCTTCCGGCGCCAACAACTCTTCAGCCATTCAGCCGGGGCTCAGCAGCCGCAGTCTCACGCCAGCCCATTCGCTGATCGAGTACAACCTGTTTGTACAATGCCGGGGAGAGAACGAGAACATTGCCAACAAATCGTCTGACAACATTTACCGTTACAACACCTTTGGTACCGGAACCTCGGAGCTGTCGTTGCGGCATGGCAACAGGATGCAGGTATATGGTAACTTCTTTCTCGGCAGCCAGGGCCTGCGTTTTTGTGCCGATGATCACAAGATCTACAGCAACTATTTCGAAGGCTGCAGCTTTGCCATCAACTGCGTGAATGGCGATGGAGAAGTAGCCGATGGCGATCCGCTCACCAGCCACGACCGCCCCGACAGGGTTCAGGTTGTGTTCAACACGCTCGTAAACAACACCACCAACTACAGGATGCCCGGAAGAACAGGAGGCCTGGGAGCAACGGGCATCGTGTTTGCCAACAACATCATCCAGGGAGGCGATCCGATATCGCTCAGCGGTACATATTCAAGCCCCACGTGGTCAGGTAATATCCTGTGGAATGTTACCGGAGGCGCTATGCCATCCAGCGGATATACAACCGCAGACCCGAAGCTGGTGGAAGATGCCAACAGTGTTTACCACATCCAGTCGAACAGCCCCGCCATTGATGCCTCCACAGGGTCGTACACTTATGTTACGGAAGACATAGATAAACAGTCGCGCAGTGGTGCCCGTGACGTAGGCGGAGATGAATACCAAACCACGCCGGTGTTGAACAGGCCGTTGACCACTGCCGATGTTGGGCCTGCCGCAGGATTGGTTTCAGCGCCTGCCGCACCCGGTGGTCTCGGTGCTGCAGCCGTGTCGACGTCCCAGATCAACCTCAGCTGGACCGACAACTCTACCAACGAAAGTAGTTTCAGGATCGAACGTTCCGCCAACGGTGGATCTACGTGGTCGTTCCTTGCTGATGTAGCCGCCAACACCACCACCTACGCCAACACAGGGCTTCCGGCTTCTACCACTTATCATTACCGGGTACGCGCAGAAAATACGGGCGGCAACTCCGCCTTTTCGAATACTGCCAACGCCACCACACAGGCGCCGCCGGTTACACCTGTTTACCAGGCCGAGGATGCAACCATTGTATCGGGCGTGGTGGAAAGTAATCACACCGGATTCAACGGCACCGGTTTTGTGAATTACGATAACGTCGCGGGAAGTTATGTGCAGTGGAGCATCAACGTGACCAGCGCCGGTAACTATAACCTGGCGATCCGGTACGCGAATGCTTCAGGTGTGGACCGCCCCATGGATATTGCTGTTAACGGTACTGTTGTGCACACTGGCCTGAGCTTCAGCCCCACCACCGCGTGGACCGATTGGACCACACGCACGTTTGCCGTAAGCCTGAACGCTGGTATTAACACAGTGCGGGCAACCGCTACAACCGCGGGAGGGGGACCGAACGTGGACCAGCTTGAAGTTACAGGAACAGCACCTCAGAACGTGGCGCTCAATAAAACGGTGACAGCATCTTCAAGCGATACCAACGTGCCAGTCAACGCCGTGGACGGCAATACAACAACACGCTGGTCTGCCAGCACCTATCCGCAGTGGCTCGAAGTTGACCTGGGAGCGTTGTACGATATCAGCCGCACAGAAGTGATCAGCTACGAAGACCGCGCGTATCAGTTTGTGGTTGAGTCCAAAACCACGTCGTCAGGCGCTTATAGCCAGATCGTGAACAGAAGTACCAACACCACACCCGGCACCATTGCTGCGCCCATCACCAACACATTCACGGCTGTCAGTGCAAGATTTGTGCGGATCACTGTCACCGGGGCGTCAGGTTACACGGGCTCGTGGGCAAGCCTTCTCGAGTTCAGGGTGTTTGGCGTGCCCGCGGCAGGTGCGCTCGAAAGATCTTCCACAGAAAGCCTGAGCGCTATCAGTCCCAACCCGGTAGCGGACAAGGTCACCGTATACTATGAAACAACACGCGAAGGAAATGTGCGGGTGCAATTATACAATACGGTGCAGAACAGCGTGGTTGTGTTGAGAGATGAACGGTTACCTGCAGGGAAACATCACACGGTGGTAGACACATCCAGGCTTCCTGAAGGTTTGCATTTTATCAGGGTGATGAGTGATGGGAAGGTGACTACGCATAAGGTGTTGAAGAAGTAGGGAAGAGTCCACAGTCGACGGTTACAACCCTTTGAGGGTTTTAAACCCTCAAAGGGCTGATCCTCGACTAAATCCTCATCCGGTGTTGTGTCCAGTGGATCATGTCACTTTCATAGTGAGTGATGAGCACCAGCGTGGCATTGCGATCGAGGTAATTGTTCAGGTATTCGGTGGTTCGCTGCTTGTTCACAGGGTCCAGGAACTGGAACGGTTCATCGAGCAAGAGCAGCTCCTTATCGCTCATGAAAAAACGGAGCAGCAGCATTACCTGTAGTTCGCCGGATGACAGGTGGCGCACCGGTTTGTTCATCAGCGTGGCTGCGTTGAAAAAATCGATAAGGGTGTTCAGGCGGTCTTCCCCTGGCGCATGTTGGTGAAGGATGTATTCCCTGCAGGAGGCTGTGATGCTTTTGGAGTCCAGGAAATGGATCTGTTCCGGGCCGAGGTAGTTGATCCGTTTTTTAATATCCCAGACCGACTCACCGGTGCCCCTGCGTTTTCCGAACAGGAACACCTGCTGGCTATACGCCATGGGATGGTCTGCGTAGATCAGGCTGAAGAGTGTTGTTTTGCCCGACCCGTTCTTTCCCGTCAGCGCCCATCGCTCACCCTGGTGGATGGACCAGCTGAGGTTTTCGATGATTTTTTTTTCGCCATATTGAATGGTGAGCGATCGCATTTCAACCACCGGTATTTTGTTTTGCCCGTTGTTCTCTGCTGGCGCTTTCTTAACATCAGATGGAAGTGCTTCCGTGCGATGTTCAAACGCCTCGATCCGGGCGATCCTGAAATCGTCGAGCACAAGCCTGCGGTTGATCACCTGCGGAAGCTCGTGATGATGATCGGTCATGATGACCTGTATACCGAATGTGCCGGCAATGTGGTCTATGAAGTCTGTCAGATCCCTGCGGCTTTCGCGATCAAGACCTTCCAGCGGATAATCCAGCAACAATACCCTGGGCATGTGTTTGATGAGGCCGTGCAGAATGAGCACTTTCTTCAGCTGCCCGTTAGACAATCTCGTGAGCTCGAGCCCCAGCAGCTTTTGAATGTTGAGATTTTCAGGGAAATCATATTGCTGCAACCGGCTTATGTGATCGCCGAAGAAATCGCTGACCTTGGGAATTTGTGTGTCACCTATGCTGTAATACCGTTGTTGATAGAACAGTCCGTGATAACCGCTGAGAAAGGTCTGGAGCGCGTGCGCACCGATATACCGGATCTTTTCCTGGCGTTGCAAATAACGTTCATGCCAATCATCGCCTTCAATAAAATCATAGGTCACTGTACCCGCCTGTGGATGAAGTACACCGGCGATCAATTCGAGCAACGTTGTTTTGCCTGAGCCATTGGATCCCCGTATGATCAGGTGTTCACCGGGTTTTATCTCCAGGCTCAGATCTTCAAACAGCTTTTTCCCTGATCGTGAAAACGTGATGTTGTGCAGTGAAATCATTACTGGTAAAAACGCGATAATAAAATAAATCGTATTGATTTCCTGCGGACGCGATGGATAAACTTTTCGGAAATACTAGCTAGCGTAAGGTAGTTTGAGAAGAAGTCAGGAGCCAGGAGTCAGAAGTCAGGAGAGGAGTTGAGAAGTAAGAAGTAAGAAGTAAGGAGTAAGGAGTAAGGAGTAAGGAGTAAGGAGTAAGG
>NZ_JAHESF010000013.1 GCF_018598225.1 Chryseosolibacter histidinae
CTGAAATTCGTAATTTGAAATGCCAGCGTAAAAAGGAACGCGCGCGTCATTCTTATCATCGCTACAGCCTTCTGCTGTATAAATTCTCTGAATGACGGATTACGGAAGGGCCGGAGTGAAAACTATTTCTTTATCACAAACTCATCCCTCAGCACTCCGAGATGATCGAAAGTTCTGCTCTTCAAAACTTTTCCATCGATCTGAACATGCTGATAAAAATACCCTTCTGCGAACTGCTTCGCTGCGTATGGCTCTTCCGTGATGTGCTCGTGCCTGGATGGAATTGAGATGGAGATGTTATAGACAGTGCCCTGTGCGAAAGAACCTACCGGCTTGCCGGCAAACATGGGTCGCGAACGCATGTAGTAATGGATATGTCCTCCCATGACAATGTCAACATGATACTTATCAAAAAGCGGTACCCATGCCTGCTGGATCTCAGGATAAGGTTCTTCAAAATTGTAAGGCGGAAAATGGAACATCACAAACTTCCAGGTGGCCTTGCTGGTGGAAAGCTTTTCTTCGATCCAGGCGGTGTGGTCCGCCACGTCGAAGGTGGCGTCGATCATGAGAAACAAAGCATCGCCGTACGTGAAGGCATAACTGGATTCCGGTGCTACACCAGCCGGGGCGTTGCGGGGCAGGCTGAAGAGGTCGTAGTACATTTGTGCACCCAGGCCATCCTGGCGGTCGTGATTACCCGGCACAGGCATCCAGGGTTTGGTGGCAAAGGTCGGCGCTCCATACGCAAACAGCTTGTCCCAGTCGTCACGGTTCAGGCCCGTGGACACAAGGTCACCCGCAATGGAATAGAAGGCTGCATCGGGATGGCTTTTGCTGGCCGTGGCAACAAGTCTGCCTGAATCAGGGAAACAATGTGTATCGCCCAGCCAGACAAACGAGAAACTTTTCTGATCCTCAGGTTCGGTCTGAAAAGTATAGACGTCAGACCATCCGTTATCCATAGCTGATCCCGCCTGGTAAAAATATTGGGTTCCAGGCGTTAACCCCCTGAGCTGCGCTGTGAAACGTTTGATGTAACGGTCATTCATCAGCATGCGGTCTTCAAGTACGATAGCCGATGCGTTGATGCTTACTGTATCCGTATGCTTGTTCCAGTAACGTACTGTTCCTGCTGGTGTGGCACTATCGGCCCTCCATTGGATGTCTACGCCGGTATGGGGTGAGTCGCTCCACGTGAGCATGACCTGATCAGGTTTTTTGCCTGAAGGGAAAGGTGTCTTCCGGAAAGCGTTGATCACATGTGCTTCCCTGGCACGGCCGCGTACCGTGGTGAACAAATGTTGCCCGGTCATCCGCTGAGGGATCGCTGTGAGCGTGAGGTCTGACCAGTCATGATAAGTGAAGGCACCTTCGCGCATGGGCACGATATCGTATTCAGGATAAACGTCTGTGATGTGGAGTGAGTCGCCATTGTTCTGCGCACCCACGGCAATGAAATACACGGGGCGGTGTTTGTCAAAGCCGTTGATGCCCAGCTCGACAATTCCTGCATCGTATTGCTTTTGCCAGACTTCGTAGGTGTATTCTTCATTTTTGACGAGCTGATCCGTTTTTACAAAACCGGCATCCTTTAACCAGAAGGGGATCGTTTGCTGGTCCTGATGACGCATGAGCGAGACCACCACCGGAACGTTCACCACAAAGTGCTGGTACCGTGTGGCGAGCACCTGCTTCTCTTCGTCTGTAAGAAAATTCAGTATGAAGGCATCATCAATGCTATCGTATTGCTCCGGCGGCACGGTGGCATAGAGGCGTGTGATCACCTCGTCCATCACTTGTTTTACGGTTGATGTGCCGGGCGTTTCATGATCGCGCTTACACGCAAAACAACAGGCAAGAACAAGGAGAGCAAAAAAAGCGCGGCGGTAGATGAGCTGTATCATGGAATATAAAAAATAAGGGGCGGTGTTTTCAAGCCGTCCCTTAAGCCAAATTTAACCCCAAACCCTTGCAGGTAAATCCGGAGAACTGCCTGCGAACAGGCCGTTCGTTGTATCAAAGGTATAACACCCGCTACGAAGCACGTGAAGTTTTTGCGTCTATGAGTGCTGAAAAAACGAAAATCGGAACCTCTCACTCGCACAGGCGAGCACACCAGCACATTCCCAATGACGTACGCTCAGGAGGCTCCTATGGAGCCAAAATGCAGAACCAACTTTCCATTTTTCTATAGGCAGGGAGCTCCATCCGGAGCTAAATGCATTTCACTCCGGTAGGAGTGTTCTGTCTATAGAAAACGGATTAATTTTACCCTCCCGGCTCCATAGGAGCCTCCTGAATTCGTTTCTTTGTAATGCAAGCAATGCAAACAAACGCACACATCATTCTTATCATCGCTACAGATTCTGTTGGATAAATTGTCAGGATGAACGTCTTTCGGAAGGTACGCTCTACCCGATCAACTTCGCTTTCGAGGTGAGCAGCGTGATGCAAAATCCCAGCACAGCAATTAATGCAAAAGAATATTTCAGGTTGGCGGTTTCGGCGATCCATCCGATCATGGGCGGGCCGAGCAAAAAACCGAGGAAGCTCACAGACGATACAGCGGCGAGCGCCATCCCCGCGGGCATACTTCCGGAACGCCCTGCCGCGGCATATACCAGCGGCACCACAGACGAGACACCAAAACCCACCAGCAAAAATCCGATGGTGGCCGTGACCAGTGAAGGGAATGCTACAGCGATTCCCAACCCCGATGCGATCAGGATGCCGCTGATCTGCAGCGTACGTTTCCTGCCGATCCGGTTGGTCACATAATCGCCGATGAACCTTCCGCCGGCCATGGTGCTCATGAAGGCCGTGAAGCCAAGGGGAACAAGCACTGCGGGAGGTTGAACGATCTTCTGAAAGTATACGCCGCTCCAGTCGAACATAGCGCCTTCAGAGGCCATTCCGAAAAAACCGATGAGCCCCAGTTGTAACAGGAGCTTGTCGGGCTTCACAAAAACCGGCTGCGACGCCGGTGCTTTACTCGCCGCGAAAAGATTTTTCTGAAAGAGCACTATCAGCACGAACACAAGCAAGGTCATGATGTAAAAGTGGACCGGCAACGTTATGCCTATGGAAATAAGGCCCAGCGCGATGGCCGCACCTGTAAAACCGGCAAGGCTCCAGGCGCCGTGAAAGGACGCCATGATAGACCTGCCATAGGAGCTCTCGACCAGCACCGCCTGGGTGTTAACCGAAATATTCACCAGGTTGGCAGCAAGCCCGAAAACGAAAAGTGTGATCACCAGCTGAAGCACGGTCGACACCATTCCGAGCATCGAGAGTGTGGCGGCATAGAGGATCAACCCTGCGATCACCATCACCTTACTGCCGAAGCGGGTCACCATCCATCCGGATATCGGAAGACTGGCCATCAGCCCTACAGGCAAGGCAAACAGCACATTGCCGAGCTGCGCATCATTGAGGTGCAGCAGTGTTTTTATGTTGGGGATGCGGCTGGCCCACGAAGAAAAGCAAAGACCGGCCATGAAGAAGAAAGCTGTTACAGATATTCTCGCCCACCGTAACGAGGGCGATGCGGCTGCCGGGCGAGCCTGCGTTTGTTCCGTGATCATAACACAAAACTAAATGCATTTCCCGCAGATGTTGCAGATATGCGCGGATCGTTTCGAAAAAAAAATCGTTTCTTTCTTAACCCTTTGAGGGTTGGCGGGGACATTTATTCAGCACTAACCGTCCGAAAGGCAATCGTTATTTATATATGGCTTCTTAAACCCTCAAAGGGCTGAAGTTTTTTATATAGAAATCTGCGATAATCTGCGGGATCAGCGGGACTGATCTTTACACTTTCAGCATCTGGTTAATGATCTGCGATACGCCGGCATGGTCTCCGGAGCCGAGAAACTGGTCGCGCTCCATCCAGGCATTCTCCATCAATCGTTTGTACTTCAGGCCTTCTTCGTGTTTGTCTTTGGCCATCTTGAGCTTGTAGTTAAGGTCGGCGATGTGGTTGGCCTTGAGGGTGCTGCCGGCGCCTTTGTTGACGTGCTCCTCGATGATCTTTTCGGCAAGACGAATCAGCTGATCAGGATCTGCCGAGAGGTCTGCAGGCGTGAAGTGTGATGATTTTTCCATATAAACTTTTTAGTATACGGAGGTTGCCACCGCTGCTGATTCAATCTCTACCTCTAATGAACGTGTATTTGTAAAAATATCAAATAATCGCTTTTGGAAATTCACCCGTGCACCGGCCTTCACGGTTTCATCGATCTTCAGCCGCACCGTATTCCGGCTGCCGTTAGGCTTGAGATACGTGATCTTCAACACCACATCCCTGTAGTCAGCCAGCGCAGCCTTGCTTGTCACCGTGCCCTCTATCACCGACTGGTTGATGGCGTTTTTTCTCCACGTATAACGCGCGGTGAGATAGGCGGCGGGATCAAGCTTCTCTTTTTCAAATTCAGGATTGGAAGCCCTGCGCCACGCTTCGAAATGTGTGTCGTCGTTTTTAGATCTGGCGGGCTCGCTCCCATTGGCGGAGACGGCTTTTTCGCCGGCCTTCACCGCTACCTTTTGTTCATTGTTCTTGCCTGAGAACTGCACCTCGCCTTCCGATACCGTGAGTGTTACGTCGCTGCCTTGCTGCCTGAGGTTGAAGGCTGTGCCCACCACGGTCACCAATGTGGTTTGTGTTGCCACGGTAAAGGGCGAATGTTTGTCTGGTGTGACCTCGAAAAAAGCTTCACCCTCAAGGCTTGCACGCCTGCCCGCCTGGCCGAAATTTTTCGCATAGGTTAACCTGCTGTTCACATTGAGCCACACCCTGCTGCTGTCGGGTAGGTATATCGTTGCCACGTGATCTCCTGCCGATACCGAGATGTCATCGAGCGATGTTGTTTTGTCTGACGCCAACTGCTGGCGCGTGTCTGGCCATAAGAAATACGTGATCAGTGAAACGAGCACAACGCTGGCCGCAACCTTGAGCGTGGTGGCGCTCATTCCCCAAAGCGAGAATACTTTTTCGGGTTGCTCCATCCGCGACTTCAGCTCGAGCCAAAGCCTGTCGGTCTCATCCACGGGAAGCCTGAGCTTTGCGCCCGAATTCTCCCAGATCCTCGATGCCTCCTCAAAGATCCTTTGATGCTCCGGTGAAGCGTTGATCCACAGCTCAAAGTCATTCCGTTCAGCTGCATCCAGTTGCCCTGAAAGGTAAGCCGCTACCAGTTTTAAACGCTCTTGATCAGATCTCATCAGTTGTTTTATCTATACTTTAACTTTCGCCTGTGCCGGTGGTTGTTTGGCATAGGTAGGACAGGTGTACGTTGAACATGACGCCAGCACTACCGTTACAACGATCGCCAGCAAAACGGTAAATACGTTCTTCATAGTTTTTCAGGTAAGGATTAAAGCTACGTGGGACTATTTTACCCTTATAACCCAAAAATGAGTTAGTACCCCTAAAGACAGCCGTAATTTTCAGGAAAAAAATGAAAAAATGATCAAGGCTACCAGGATGCTGATGGTGAGGAATTCTACGGTGAGGAATGGCCTGAGATCTTCCCTGAGCTTCTCAAGGGCGATGCCCATCTGGTTTTCGACCGTTTTAATGGACAGGTCGAGGGTGTCAGCGATCTCGGAATACTTCAGCCCCTCGTGCCGGCTCAGCAGATAGATAGCCCTGCATTTGGGAGGCAACCGGTCGATGGCACTTCTGACCCTCAGCTCCAGCTCCTTATACCCAAGCTCTTCCGTACCTGAAGACGCCACCAGGTGCTGCAACGGTTCGTCACCCACACGACTGATCTTTTTATTGTAGCGTAGGTGGTTCAGCGCATAATGTGCCGTTGCCTTGAACAAATAGTGTTTGATCTTATCGCCGAAATTCAGCCCTTCCCTGTTCTTCCACAACCGGAGAAACACCTCCTGCACAATGTCCTGCGCCGCATCCTTATCCCTGACGAAGTTATAGGCAAGGTCACACAGGCTTCTATTGTGCTCCCGGAAGATCTTTTCAAAATCTGCTTGAGAAGGCCCCGCCATCTATCTGTATTATGATCATATCCAAAAATAGGATGTTTTGTGTCAAAATGTAGTCATTTTTATCCATTAGGCGAATTAAATGCAAGACTACGGTCGACGGCGACAGTCCACAGCAGCGGTGGTTCCGGTACTCTGAGCAACGCATGCGCGATGAGTGGTGGGCGCGAAGAGGATTTCGGCTGTGGACTTATGTTGTAACATGAGATTTGCTTGTTGGTGAAGAACAAGGGCGCGGTGAGCTTGTTGGTGAGCTTGTTGGTGAAGAACACCAACAAGGATGCAGTGAGGGGTACGAGGGACGAAGTACGAGGTACGTGCTTTCGCGACCGCCAAGGCTTCAACCGAGCGCCCCGTACTTCGTACCTCGTATTTCGTACTTCTTCAGGGCCGCGAACACGAAAGATTTTACGAAGCGCCTCCTACGTTGGCCTGACGTAGCTGCCTGATCTTCCTGTAAAAGATGATGATGTAGGTAAAACAGAAAATGATGGAAATGAAGTCGGGCACATGGTAGACGAGAAGGTTCCAGAGGGTATCCGTCTGTGGTGTTTTGAAGCCCAGCTCCAGCACGAACGAAAAAAGCCTGAGCTGTGTAACGTAGCAGGCGATCAGGATACCTGCAAAATAAATCAATCCTTTAACCTTAGTTTTCATTCCTGTTTTTTATAAACGATGCCTCCTGGCACCAAAGCCCGGCGTTGTAATAACACGCAACCCCCAAAGACCCCCTAAACGATGTAAGAAATTTTATTATCCGTTGAAAGTTTCTAAGTTCGGGATATGCTAAACAGGATCTTTTCTGCCGGTTTTACGGCTTTTTTTCTTTTCTTCGGTGCTTCTATGACTCGCGCCCAATCCGACCTCTTTGCCCCCGGCACCCAACCTCAGCTGGTCTCCAACCAGTTCAGCTTCACTGAAGGCCCTGCCGCTGACAAAAAGGGAGATATCTATTTCACAGATCAGCCCAACAACAGGATCTGGAAATACGATACGGAAGGAAAGCTCACGCTCTTCATGGAAGGCGCGGGCCGGTCCAACGGAATGTACTTCGACAGGAAAGGCAACCTGCTCTCCTGTGCCGACGAAGAGAACCAGCTCTGGAGCATCAGTCGTGACAAAAAAATCACGGTGCTGCTGAGAGATCTCAACGGCGAAAACCTGAACGGCCCCAACGACCTGTGGGCACATCCGCGCGGCGGCATTTATTTCACCGACCCGTTGTACCCGCGACCCTGGTGGAAACCCGGACTGCAACACGTGAAAGATGAAAACGTCTACTACCTGCCCGAGGGAAAACATCAACCCATTGTGGTGGACAGCGATATTGAAAAACCCAACGGCATCATCGGAACACCTGATGGCAAATACCTTTTTGTGGCCGATATCAAAGGCAACAAAACCTATCAGTACGAGATCAAAAAAGACGGCACGTTGCAAAACCGCCGGCTGTTCGCCGAACAAGGCTCTGACGGCATGACGCTTGACGAACGGGGCAATCTTTACCTCACGGGAAAGGGTGTAACGGTCTATGATAAGTCCGGCAAAAAGATCGCTCATATCGACGTACCCGCCAACTGGACCGCCAATGTATGCTTCGGCGGCAAACACCTCAATAAACTGTTTATCACAGCATCTGAATCCGTTTTTGTAATGGAGATGCTGGTGAAAGGTATCCGGTAAATTGGTAAGCGGTATTCGGTAACCGATAATCGGTTTTGAACACCAGTTACTGATCACTGATTACCAATTACCAATTACTGATTACTGATCACTGGTAGGGAGAAGTAGAACGTAGCACCCTCACTCACTTTTCCTTCGGCCCAAACACGGCCGCCATGGCGGTTCACGATGCGCTGTACGAGCGCGAGGCCAACGCCGGTGCCTTCAAAATCTTCGGCCTTGTGCAGGCGTTGAAAGACACCGAACAGTTTGTGCACGTATTCCATGTTGAAACCACTGCCATTGTCTTTGATATAAAAGATGATCTCATTGTCTTCCTTGTGCGAGCCGATCTCCACCACAGGTCTTTCTTTTTTTGCCGAGTATTTGATGGCGTTCGAGATCAGGTTTACCCACACCTGGTTGAGCAGTGAATAGTCGGCATAGGCGGGCATCAGCGAATTGATCTTCACCTCCGCGCTGTGCCTGGTGGAAGCGCTGATCTGCTGGAGTGTGCTCTTCACAATTTTTTCTGTATTCACTTCCGATTTCTGCAGCTCCTGTTTTCCCAGCCGGGAGAACTCGAGCAGGTCGTCGATCAGTGAATTCATGCGCACAGCATTTTGCTGGATCGTGCCGAGTACCTGCTTTGCATCCTCGTTCAGCTTATCGGCATGATCCTCTTCCAGCACCTGCGCGTATCCGAGTATCGACCTGAGGGGCGCGCGCAGATCGTGCGACACCGAGTAAGAGAACGATTCAAGCTCCTTGTTTGCGGCCTCGAGCTGCTGCAGATTCTGCTGCAGGTTGGCGTTGAGAAGTTTGATCTGCGCTTCGGCTTTTTCGAGCGAGGTATTTTTCTCGATGAGCTGTTTCTTCTGGATCTGGATCTTCAGCAGCACCGATACCTTCGCCTTGGTGAGCTCCGGGTCAAGGGGTTTAGAAAGGTAATCTACAGCACCTTCCTCGAAACCTTTCATCACCGAGCTTCGCTCCTTCTTCTCGGCCGAAGCAAAGATGATGGGAATGTCTTTGGTGCGTTTGTTCGACTGGAGGATCTGCGCCACCTCGAATCCGTCCATCTCCGGCATCTGAACATCCAGCAGGATCAGGTCTATCTCATGATCCAACGCCAGCTTCAAACCGAGCTTGCCATCGGTAGCCTGCAAAAATGTACGTCCAGGCTTCTCCAGCAATTTTTCCAGCGCGTAGATATTCGCTTCCCGGTCATCAATGATCAGTATCGTCACCTTTTCATGCTCCATCCGTTATGCTCATTTAATCTTCATGTAGATCTTTTGTATTCCGTCTATTTTTTCGAAGTGGTCTTTCCTGCCGGAGAAAAGAAGCGACTCTTTATCGCCCAGGCCCAGGAACCCGAACGTGCACAAGCTCTCGTCGAAAAGATTGATCACCTTGCTCTGAAGCTGCTGATTGAAGTACATCAATACATTTCTGCAGATGATGAACTGAAACTCATTGAATGACTGGTCTGTCACCAGGTTGTGAGGTGAAAAAACAACGTTGTTGCGAAGGGTTTTATCGAACAACGCGGCGTTGTATTTGGCGGTGTAATAGTCTGAAAAAGATCCTTTGCCACCGGCGAGCTGGTAGTTATTGGTGTATACGCGCATGTGCTCCAGGCTGTACATTCCCTCTTTCGCTGCCATCAGCGATTTCTGGTTGATGTCTGTGGCGTAAATGATGGTGCGGTCCAGCAGTCCTTCCTCTTTCAGCAATATGGCCATGGAGTAGATCTCCTGTCCTGTGGCGCATCCCGCTATCCAGAGCCTGATCACCGGGTAGGTGGCAAGACGGGCCGTCACCTTTTCACGGATCTCTTTATAAAAAGCCGGGTCTCGGAACATCTCGGTCACTGTTACCGACATCTCCTGCACGAACTCCTCGAAGATACCTTCATCGTCAAGGATCACGGCCTGAAGCTCATCGCAGCTACCGATCCGCCTGCCATTCATGAAATGGGTGATCCTTCTTTTCACTGAAGATTCTGCATACTCCGTGAAGTCGTACCCATACTGATGGTAGATCGAATCGAGCAGTTTCCTGTAATCGTCGTTACCGATATCGCCCTTCATCTAACTGATCAACTATTATTCGAATAAAGCCAAACACGCATCAAAGAAAGCAGCTGCGCCATGTTCACAGGTTTGGAGACGTAATCAGACATCCCCACCGACAGGCATTTTTCCTTATCGCCTTTCATCGCCTTTGCCGTGAGCGCAATGATGGGGAGCTTCCTGAACGCTTCGATCTTGCGGATCTCCACCGTTGTTTCAAATCCATCCATCACCGGCATCATGATATCCATCAGCACCAGGTCTACCGACGGATTTTTGTTCAACATCTCGATGGCGGTCTTTCCGTTCTCCGCCGTTAGGCAACGGATGCCCTCCTCCTCCAGCGCATTGGTCAGCGAATAGATATTTCTGATGTCGTCGTCCACCAGCAAAATGGTCTTATCTTTTAAAACTTCGTCTGACCGGTGCAGCTTGCGGATAATGGTCTGCTTTTCTTTGGGCAGCTTCGACTCCACACGATGTAAGAACAGGATGGTTTCGTCCAGCAGGCGCTCATGCGAGTTCACGGTCTTCAGCACCACGGTGTCGGCCAGCTTGCCCAGTCTTGTGTTATCTTCCTTCTCCAGGTCCTTGCCTGTGTAGACGATGATAGGAATTTTGTTGAGCTTTTCGTTTGCCCTGATCTTCTCCAGCAGCTCGAAGCCCGACATATCCGGCAATCCCAGATCGACAATGATACAATCGAATGATTCCGACACCAGGATCTCCTGCGCTTCATTGCCCGAGTAAGCTGAAAAGGATTTAACGTCACCGTTGCCGATCAGCTCACGAATGGCCTTGTTCTGCTGCCTGTCATCCTCCACGATCAGCAGCTTCTTCAACTTCTTGCTCTTGAACGCTTCGATCTTGTCAAAGGCTTTCTGCAGGTCTACGGACGATACAGGTTTCTTCATGTAGTCGAATGCGCCCAGGGCCAGCGTTTCTTTTTTTCGGTCGTGAGCCGAGATGATCTGCACGGGAATATGGCGCAACTCAGGGTCGTTCTTTATTTGACTCAGCACCTGCGATCCATCCATCACGGGAAGCTTCATGTCCAGCAGGATGGCATCGGGTTTATAGTGGCGGGCAAAGCTGATGCCGGTATTGCCTTGTGACGCGATCACGCCTTTATATCTCCGCTCTCTCACCAGGCTGAGCAGCACCTTGGCAAAGGTCTCGTCGTCTTCGATGATCAGGATCACCCTGTCGTTCTCCTGGATATTGCTGCGGTCATCGATCACGTTGACGTCATACGATTTCACATGGGCCCTGGGCGGCTCGGCATGGACTTCTTTTTTCTTCACTTCCACCTGCTTCTCGGACAGGCTTACCGTGCCCGGGTCAAATTTCACCGGAAGGTACAGCGTGAAGGTGCTGCCTTTTCCTTCTTCGCTTGACAGGTGGATCTCGCCGCCCAGCGCATAGGCCAGCTCACGGCTGATGGACAACCCGAGTCCTGTGCCGCCATATTGTCTTTTGGTAGAGCCGTCGGCCTGCTGAAACGCCTCGAAGATGATCTCCCTTTTGTCTTTCGGGATGCCGATGCCCGTATCGGATACTGAAAAAGAGATCACACTTGCGGCCGTATTGAGGCTCTTGTTCCTGAAAACCACATCTGACAACGGCCTGTCCACACGTACGGTAATGGCGCCGCCTTTCGGTGTGAACTTGAAAGCGTTCGACAGCAGGTTCCGGAGGATCTGGTCAACCCGCTGCCGGTCTGTGGCCATCACAGCAGGAACATCACTGGAATTGAATTGGATGTTGAAGCCGATGGATTTGTTCCTGGCCACTTCAGTGAACATGGACGCGAGCCCTTCGGCGATCTGCGCGGTCTCCACTTCTTCGATCTCCAGCTGCATTTTTCCGGATTCAACCTTGGAGAGGTCGAGGATCTCGTTGATCAGGTTCAGCAGGTCATTACCGGAGTTATGGATGTTACGCGCATATTCGATCTCCTTCTCACCCAGTGTATCGTTTTTGTTTTCGGAAAGCAATTGCGCCAGAATGAGGATGCTGTTGAGGGGCGTACGAAGCTCGTGCGACATATTGGCGAGGAACTCCGATTTGTATTTGCTGGTGATCTCGATCTCCCTGGCCTTTAGCTCGATCTCGTTTTTCGCGCTTTCGAGCTTCTCTTTCTGCTCCTCCAGCAGGTTGGCCTTTTCCTCGAGCTCGATGTTTTGCTGCTGAAGCTCTTCCTGCTGCACAATGAGCTCGGCTTCCGATTTTTCGAGCAGCTCGGTCTTGCCATGCAGCTCTTCGTTCACCTGCCGAAGCTCATATTGTTGTGCTTCCATCTCTTCGGCCTGGCGTTGTGTTTCTTCCAGCAGCGCTTTGGCCTCTTCACGTACCTGCGACGATACGATGGCTATCGCGATGCTGTCGGATACAAGGTTCACATATTCTTTATCACGCGCTGAAAAATCGCCCAGGCTGCCCAGCTCTGCCACACCCACCACCCTGTCTTCGAAGATGAACGGCACCGTTAAGATCTGCCGTGGCCGCACCTGGCCGAACGTTGTGCTCACATTAAAATAATGTGGCTTGATATCATGCAGCAGGATCACCTGTCTTTCCGCTGCCGCCTGGCCCACGGTTCCTTCACCGAACTGGACCGTTGTAAGTTCTTTTTTGCCCATGGCGTGCGAGCCGATGAGCTTCAGGCTCATGCCGTTTTTCTCTGCGCTGTAAACAGCGCCGATCGGGATATCGAGGTGTGTAACGAGGTGGTTGATGATGGCCCTGCCCAGCTCGGGAAGCTCCTTGTTTCCCTGCATGCTTTTCACCAGGTCACTGCTGGCCGCCAGGCTCTGGTTCCTGGCAAGGGCTTCCGATTCAGCCCTGCGCAGTGCCCGGAGGTTGGTGCGGATGATGGCGTAAACGATCACCAGCACACCCACAATGATCAGCAGCAGCACAACGAAGAGTAGTGTAAAACGCCTGGCGTCTTCATCGGCCACTTGTTTTCGCGTAAGCAGCAGACCTTGCTCGATCTGCTTTGAGTTGCCAATGGTTGCTCTGATGTCGTTCAGCATCCTTCGGCTCTCTCCTGTTGCGATCAGCGCGACGGCCTTGGCAAGATCCTGTCTTCTGTAAGCAATACAAAGGTTCAGGTGCTCAACATGGTTTTTGATCAGGTCTTCAAGCGCATGCAGGATCTTTTGCTGGGCTGCATTGTCGCTCGTCAGTCTTTTTGCTTTATCGAGATGATCGGTGAGATTCAAACGCGAATTGCTGTACGGCGCCAGGTAGTCTTCCTGGCCGGTGATCACGAAGCCCCTCGCTCCTGTTTCCGCCTCCACCGCATACACCATGATCTGCTCCAGCTCATACAACACTTCCTGTGTATGATTCACCATGTTGTTGTTATTCAGGAACCGCTCGCTGTTCTGGAATGAAATGATGGCCACAAACAACAGCACGAAAGAACAGAGGATAAAACCTGATAATATTTTTTTATCAAGCGTAAACTTCATAAGGTTTTTATTTATGCGCTGCAGCGTTAACGTTATGGCTACATCTGAATTGCTGATGAATATATCATCAAATTCAATACTTTACAACCCTGCGAAACCGGGGCGCGACTTTGAATAGGCTTTTTTTAAAGTTAACCAAAGGCGGCTTATTCTCCAATTATAAAGATATGAGATTTGAGATGTGAGACGTGAGATTTGAGACCCGGTAGCCATGGGGATGACACTTGAGACTGGGCCGGTATAATCTCAAATCTCATCCCGATAGCTATCGGAACTAATATCTCATATCTAATTTAGTGTGAGACAGCTTTGAGGCCGATCACCGAGCTGATCAGGGTCACCAGGAAAAGCACCCTTAAAAAAGAGACGGGTTCTTTAAAGAAAAAAACCCCTACCAGTACGGTGCCCGCCGCGCCGATGCCCGTCCACACCGCATAGGCTGTTCCGATGGGCAGTGTTTGTGTGGCCTTATATAGCAGGTACATGCTCGCCACGAGGCATAAGAAAAATCCAGTAAACCACAGCGTGGCCGTTGTGCCCGCTGTTTCTCTCGCCTTACCCAGGCAGGTGGCAAAACCTACTTCAAAAAGTCCTGCAATGATGAGCATGATCCAGTCCATGTCGTGTTGTGTTTTCTAAGTTGATGTTCCTGCAGATCACGCTGCTGTACGCAGATAAGGCATAATTGAGTCTTTGTTTACCTGCGATCCCGATAACTTCCGGAGCTGCGGAATCTGCAACTGCAAGTTTCGCAATAAACGGAAGCAAACCTTTAACATATGTTAAAAAAACTCAGGGGTTCTCTGACCTGAGCCCCAGCTATTGCCGGATCCCGGGCTCAGTTATTCTCTGATCTGATCCTGCTTAACGTGACTTGCGTGATGCCCAGGTAGGAAGCAATGTGCCCCAGCTGAACACGTTGAACCAGCTGCGGATGCGCTTTGAGCAGCTCGTGGTACCGCTCGGACGCCGTTCTGAACTGCCTGGAGATGAAGAGTTTTTCGGTGCGGATCAGCTCGCGTTCGGCAAGCTTTCTCCCCCAGTTGGCGATCTCGAGGTCTGAGCGAAACAAGGCCTGCAATACTGTATTATCGATGCTATACAACACCGCATCTTCGAGCAGCGCTACATTCTCATACCCGGGTTCGTTGTTAACGTAGCTGTTATACGAGAAGATCACATCGCCTTCGAAGCCGAACCAGAATGTGATCTCTTTTTCGGCATCGTAACAGTAAGCCCGCGCAATGCCTTTCTCCAAAAAATAAATGCTGGTCTCGATCCTGTTAGCCTGAAAAAGCACGTGGCCCCGGGGCAGCTCCACCTTGGTTAACCGGCCGGCAATTTTATTGAATGAAGCCTCCGAAAGCGGGTAAAGGTCTCTTATTCTCTTTTGTATGTTCTCCATCGTATCGGACAGTTACAACAGGCAGCTCCGCGGTGCTCTAAAGGATAAAAATTGCCAGCAATGCCCAATTTGGTAAAAAGGCGGGGTTGCGGCAACAACGCTATTCCGTGCGCGCAACCGGAAGGGTATTGGAGCTTTGTTCGGAGCCATGAGAAAGACCGGAAATAAAAAAAGCAACTGTGTCCGTCTAACACAATTGCTTTGGCTATTGTTGAACTTACCCATTTTTGAAAACAGGAAAGATCTCTACAAAAATAAGCATGTTTTGTCGCTCTTGCTTAGTAAATTTTTACCATTTTTTTATAGTATATAAGTACTATCGATTATAGTAAAAAACTACTATAACCTTTTTCAATAAAAAGGTTCAAAGAACAATTATTACCGTAAGGGAAACGAGGATACCAAAGACCACAACGATCGAGACTACTGTCCATACAACGCCCCGCATTTCCTCATGCGTTGCCTCCTCCTCATCGTCATACACTTCATTCTCTACTTTGTTCATAGGGGTCTACCAATTATAGCTTGAACTTCAGTGATTCCTTAACGCATTCTCTTTCCTGTTATTATAATTTTAATAACGCCTAAAACTCCTCCCAGGATTATCAGAAATACAACTCCTTCCAGTGTCGCTTCACTTACCACTAAGGGTTTACCGGCCCGGGGAGCGCCTGTCGCAAGCGCAATAACAAATAACGTCAGTAAGGCGGTGAGGGTTCTCATTTGTTGCGTGAATAAACCGACGGGCCAGCTAAGATATAAAAAAGATCACACTGCACGGCCAATAGTGTATAAGTGGGGAGCATGGTTTAATAACTGGTATGGCCGCTACCACCTTGTCGCTACTCCTTTTTTGCGATGCCGGGGGATATACGCACAAATTCAGGACGTGAAATGGGGGAACTGATTCCGGTGATCAGAGACCGGTTTTCAGGGAGCTTGCTTGTTGCGGGATGAGCACGTGCACCATGATCTCTCCTTTGCTGAGCACGGAGAAATGCAGTTTTCCCTTCAGCTTCGATACAGTTTCCTTCACTTTTTGCAGCATCACAAATTCACCCATGCGCGCAGGCCCGGGGTCGTTGTAATTGATAGCATCAATCGTTTCTTTTTGCTCGTCACTGATCGCCAGGCCGCTGATCCTGATCTCGAATTCAACAAATTCGTCATCAGACAGGCCTCTGAAGCCTGTTTCGAACTGCACAGTTCCTGGAAAATGCTCGTAAAAGAAAGACTTGATGTCGAGCAGCAAAGTCAGGATCAGTTTCTCCATTATCTAATCGCTATGATATATAGAATAAATAGAATAGCCGTTGTCGATAAGGTCCCCCGAAGGGAAAAGAATACTTGCATTGTCCTGTAGTACTAAAACGATCCGTGATTTGTTAAGTTTAGCGTTCTCATCGGTCAGTTGCTACTGCAAGTTCGCCAGAAGAAAAATTCGTCATGTAAGAGGAGGTCATTGCTGTATAACCGGGCCATGAAGGTATGTACGCGATGTCTTTCACGACCGGTATCCGATGCGGTCAAGGAACGATTCTTTTTTCCGGCGCGACACATCGATGGTGGCATCGTCTGTCATTACAACGTATCCGCCATCACCCTTGACGTAGTTCTTGACATGGTTGAGGTTGATCAGGTAGGAATGGTGGATCCGGAAAAAATCGTGCTCAAACAACAGGTCATCATATTCCTTCAGCTGCCGGCACACCAGGTATTTGGTGCCACCGGTCATGAAGATCTCTGTATAGTTGCCCGATGCCTTGCAGTATGTGATCTGCGACACGCTGATAAACGTGAGTCCCTCCGCTGTCGGCAACGCAAGCTTGTAACTTTCTTTATTGGAAACCTTCAGGTTCTGGAGCAGGTGCTGCATCCGGAAGGCGATGTTGGCATTTTGTTTCCGCTCTACTTTGGCGATGGCGTTCCTGAGATCTTCGATGTCAACCGGTTTCAGCAGGTAGTCGATCGCGGAGAACTTGATCGCCTGCAGCGCATATTCGGCGTGCGCCGTTGTAAAGATCACTTCGAAATCTACCCGCTTGAATTTGGTGAGCAGGTCAAAGCCGGTCTCTCCCTGCATCTGTACATCGAGGAACACGATATCGGGTCTGAACCTGTAAATGGCCTCCATACCTTCCGTGATGTTCTGACAGGTTGCATTTACTTCAGTTGCCTCGGGGCAATAAGTGAGCAGTAGCTTCTTGAGGCTCTCCCTGCTTTTGAGTTCATCGTCGATAATTATGCTTTTGAGCATCAGACTCCCGGGATAATTTTGGCCTGAATTTAATAATATACGGCTGAAATTGCGACAAATCTCCAGCCCGGGTTTGTTAAACATATAATTTAATCTTACACTTGATGTATAGTATTTTTTATGATCAACCGATATTATCTCTGATAACGAATGCGGTGGGTCAAAAAGGAATAAGAAGTTTCAACATACATTCATTTACGCACAGTGTTCAGGCAGCTTTTTGCCCCCACCGAAGAGCCTGAGGAGCGAAGATCAATTTTAACACAAGTAAAGTATAATATTTACAATCGCTGCGCTGTTATCTTTTATGATAATCAAAAAAACCAGCCACCGGATACGGCCAATGGAAACATTTTTTAATCTTGCGGGTTGTTCGGCTTTTGTCTTGGGCGTGCTACCCTGCACCTTATAAACCTTTGAGGAATGTGATCAATCATGGATACTCCGAACAGAACTGATGCTTATTTTTTCGCGCTGGACAGGAACTGGTGTTTTACTTTTGTCAGCATCAAGGCCGGCAGGGTCATGAAACGTGACCCGCTGAAGCTGATCGGCAAACACATCTGGACCGAATTTCCCGAAGCAGTAACCACCCGGTTTCACGAAGCGTACAGCGAAGCCTACACCCGGCAGCAGTTCACATTCGTTGAGGAATATTATCCTCAGCTGGGCGGCTGGTTCGAGAACTTCATTTATCCATCTCCCGGCGGACTGGCTGTCTACGGAAACGAGACCACGGAGAAAAAGACCGCAGAAAAAAAGTTGAGACAGGCTCATACCGGCCTCCGGGCAGCCGTAGATCACACGGAAGTATTTGTCTGGGCGATCGACCGCGAGTTCAGGCTGATAACATTCAACAAAGCTTTCGAGCGATATGTGAGGAAGTGGTATAAGATCCAGGTCAGGGAAGGCATCAATCTTTTTGAGCAGCTGCTGAAAGAAGAAACATTAATGCTGCTCGCCCCCTGGAACGACAGCCTTACGCGGGCACTTTCCGGAGAAACGCTTACCGTGAGCTTAGAGCGGTTCGGCAATGATTATCAATGCCTGCTCACCCCCATTACAGAAGGCCATAAGATCACGGGTGTCAGCGTATTCTGTTATAACGCCGCGGAAAGCAAGGCCCGGGAGCGCGAGCTGGCCGAAGCCAACAAGCAGATCGAAGACCTGAAAATGATGGCGCTCCGTTCTGTCATGAACCCACACTTTATCTTCAGCACGCTGAACTCCATCCAGTATTACATCGTCGAGAACGATCGTATCAACGCGGTGAACTATCTCTCGGCTTTTTCGAAGCTCATCCGCGGCATCCTCAACAACGCCGTACAAAACAAGGTGCTGCTTTCCGACGAGCTTGAGATGCTGAAGCTGTACGTAAGCCTCGAGCTGATGCGATTCGAAAACAAATTCGATTTTATACTGGAGTTCGACAAGAGCCTCGATGCCGACTGTATCGAGATCCCTTCCATGCTCATCCAGCCTTTTGTAGAGAACGCCATTATCCACGGACTGGCCAATAAAACCGAGCGGGGAACGCTGAAGATCTCCGTGAAGCATACCGATGGAAAAATCCTGTTCGAGATCGACGACGACGGCATCGGCAGGGAAGCGTCTATGAATTTCCAGGACCTGCACGTCAAGAAACACAAATCACTGGGCATTGCACTAACGCAGGAGCGCCTGAAGCTGATCACCACACTTGATGACGTTTCCTTCGAGATCATCGATAAAGAGAATGATGGAAGGCCCGCCGGTACCACTGTTAAGATCTGGCTTCAGACCAATATTTAACTGGTGGCTTTAAATGTATATCCGGGATCGAGACAACGGGCAAATCGCCATAACTTGCTATTCCACAAGGTTAAAGGCAGCCGCCTAAATCCTTTTTATGAATTGGGTTGATTAATCCCCGGAAGACGTCCGGGGATTATTTGTTTATGGATAGATGTGAGACGTGAGTCCCGATACCTACTTGCCGGCGAAGAAGCTTTGAAAAAATACCAGGTGATACTTCAGGGAGCTGTTCCAGTACTGGGCGTTATGACCGCCGGGCATTTCGATATAAACGTGAGGTATGCTGTTCGACAAAAGCTTCTGGCGCATATTGCGATTCACTTCCAGGAAAAAATCATCGAGGCCACAATCGAAGATGATCTTCATTGACCTTCCCTTCAACGCTTCCACCATATTGATCACCGTGTTCTTCTCCCAGTTCTCCCGCTGCGACGTGTAAGGTCCCAATCTTTTGGCGAGGTCCCAGTTATTGGGGAAAGGCCTGATATCCACACCACCGCTCGTGCTACCGGCGGCGCCCCATACTTCAGGGTTCCGGATGGCGAGGTACAAGGCACCATGCCCACCCATGCTCAGGCCCATGATGGCGCGGCCACGTTTATCGTTGATGACGCGGTAACGTTGGCCGATCACGCTCACCAACTCCTTTGCCACATACGTTTCATATTGCATCGATTTGTCAACGGGGCTATCGAAGTACCAGCTTGTGTTGCCACCGTCGGGGCAAACGAGGACCATATCAAACTGGTCGGCGTATCGCTGCAGGGCCGGCTCTATGTCCAGCCATTGTTTGAAGCTTCCATACGCGCCATGAAGCATGTACAACACGGGCAGTCTTTCGGTGCGCTGATCATAGTTGGTTGGTGTTACTACCAGGTTGGGCAACGTTTTATTCATGGCCGCGCTGGTGACCCTTACGGTATCGATCTTCGCGTATGATGCGGTGATGATGATGAGCTGGGCAACGATCAGCAAGCACAGTTTTCTATACATGGACGTTTTGATTTCCGATCAAGATAAAATAAAAAAATGCGAACTGACAAAAATTCAATTTACGCTGACAATAATTATCCGGACCGGGTCGGGGCGCTGTGACAGAAAGGCGCTGCCGCGATGATTTTTATTTTTTTTGAAAAACTTTTTATTTTGCCGGCATCAAAAAAACCAGCTGGCATATTCATTGCCGGGCTGCAAAAAATTAAACTTTTATTATAGATCAATAGTCAGTGGTGAACACGACTAAAGCTTGAGCTATGAACATTCAGATCGAAAATTTATCGAAACGGTACGGATCGCAGACCGCCGTGGATAACATCTCGTTCGAGGTTAAGACGGGAGAGATCCTGGGATTTTTAGGACCCAACGGTGCGGGTAAAAGCACCTCCATGAAAATGATCACCGGCTACCTGGGCATCGGTGAAGGCGACATCCTGATCGGCGGACGCTCCGTACGCCAGCACGGCGATGCGCTGAAAAGACACATCGGTTATCTCCCAGAAAACAACCCGCTTTACCTTGATATGGCCGTGATGGACTATCTGCATTTTTGCGCGGCGCTGCAGGGGGTTGAAAGCAGTTCCATACCGGAGCGGATCCGGACCATGGTACGTCTGTGCGGTCTCAATGCCGAGAAGCACAAAAAGATCGGCGAGCTTTCGAAGGGCTACCGGCAGCGGGTGGGCCTGGCGCAGGCCATGATCCACGATCCTGAGATTCTGATCCTGGACGAGCCAACCACGGGGCTGGACCCGAACCAGATCGTGGAGATCCGCAAGCTGATCCGCGAGCTCGGCAAGGAAAAAACGGTGATCCTCAGCACGCACATCCTGCCGGAAGTGGAAGCCACATGTGACCGCATCCTGATCATCAACAAAGGAAAGATCGTGGCCAATGGCACAGCAGATACGCTGCGCAGGCAGGCAACGGGAAGTGAGCTGCTCCGCGTCCGGATCGAAGATGGCGCTCCGCAGGAGATCATCGCCGCCCTGCTTGCACTTCCCTCCGCTGACAGGGCCATCGCTACGGACGCGACAACAAACCGCTTCGAGGTAGAAAGCAAACCCGGGCAATCGTCGAGCCGCGAGATATTCAGGCTCTGCGTTGAAAAAGGATGGGTGCTCAGCGAGCTGATCCCCGTCGAGACGCGACTGGAAGATATTTTCAGAAACCTAACCATGAACTGACCATGCACGCAACCTGGATCATAACAAAACGCGAACTGGGTTCTTTTTTCGACTCCCTCATCGCGTACATCATGCTTACGCTCTTCCTGGGCTTCAGCGGATTTTTTACGTGGCTCCTGGGAGCCGATATTTTTTTAACCGGACAGGCCAGCCTCGAATCATTTTTTAACGTGGCCTTCTGGACCCTTTTCTTTTTTATCCCGGCATTGACCATGCGTTTGCTGGCCGAAGAAAAGAAGACCGGCACCATCGAGCTCCTGCTGACCAAAGCTGTCACAGACCGCCAGGTGGTGGTCGGCAAATTCCTTTCCACGCTGCTGCTGGTGGCCATCGGGCTTGCCTTCACGCTGCCCTATGTGATCACCATCTCCAGCATCGGTAACCTGGATCTCGGCCAGGTGCTGTGTGGGTACCTGGGCCTGCTCCTGATGAGCGCCATGTACACGAGCATCGGGCTCTATGCCAGCAGCATCACCAGTAACCAGATCGTGGCATTTCTCGCGGCGTTGCTGATCGGCATTTTCTTCCACGTCATCTTCGGCATGCTGGCCCAGCAACTCACCGGCTGGCCCGGGCTGGTATTCGAGACCCTGAGCCTCACCAGTCACTTCGACAGCATCTCACGTGGCGTGGTCGATACGCGGGACGTACTTTACTTTTTATCCATCATCATCATCGGCCTGCTGCTGGCCGAGCTTTCCCTGACCAGAAGAAACACAGAATAACCGGATCGCAAAGCCATGAAATCGAAATTTTATACAACCACCGCATTGATCATCGGCATCGTTATCGTGATCAACCTGCTGGCCAACGAATACCACCTCCGGCTCGACCTGACAGAAGACAGGCAATACACCCTCAGCCAGGCCACGAAAGATATCATCGAAAGCCTCGAGGAACCTGTTACGGTGAAGGCGTATTTTTCGAAAGACCTTCCACCCAATATCGCGAAAACACGTCAGGACTTTCAGGACCTGCTGGTGGAATATGCCAACCGGTCAGACGGGCAGATCCTGTATGAATTTATCAACCCCAACGAAAAAGAAGCCTATGAACGCGAAGCCTCTGAAAAAGGCGTGCGGCCAGTGCTGATCAACGTGCGGGAGAAAGATCAGATGAAACAACAGAAAGCGTTTCTCGGCGCTTCGGTGCAGCTTGGTGACAAGACGGAAGTGATCCCTCTGATCCAGCCGGGGGCGGCCATGGAATACGCGCTGTCAACCGCGCTCAAAAAGATCTCGATCGATAACAAACCGGTGATCGGTTTCATCCAGGGGCATGGCGAAGCCCCCCTGGCCGAGATGCCGGAGGCCAGCCAACAGCTCAGCGTACTTTATAATATTCGGGAGATCGCGCTTACCGATTCAACGGATCTGCCAGACAGCATCCGGACCCTGGCGCTCATTCGCCCTACCGATAGCATTCCGGCATCACAACTGCAAAAGCTCGATGCCTTCCTGGAGAAAGGCGGAAGCCTGCTCGTAGCCCTGAATAATGTGCAGGCCGACTTCCGTTCCATGTATGGCGTGGCGTCGCACACTGGTTTGAGCGCATGGCTGCAAAAGAAAGGTGTTGACGTAAAGCACAACTTCATTGCCGACGCACAATGCGGGTCCGTCTCGGTACCCCAGCAGTTCGGCGCCTTTACCATTCAGGCCAGTGTCTCCTTTCCGTATGTGCCTGTGATCGGCACCTTCGCTGAACATCCCGTTACTTCAGGCCTGGAAAGTGTCATGCTCGAGTTTGCCAGTGAGGTTCGCCCGACGGCCGACTCGACCGTTAAGGTCACACCCATCGCCTTTTCTTCAGCGTTGTCAACCACGTCGCCCGCGCCGCAGTTCTTCGACATCAATAAAGAATGGAGTGAAGATGATTTTCAGCAGAAGAATATCCCTGTGGCCGCTGCCGTGGAAGGCAACTTCAGGATGGTGGTGATCGGCGACGGCGATTTCGCAGTTAACGGAGCTTATCAGCAGCAGCGCAGGCTTCAGCCCGACAACGTGAACCTGCTTTCCAACGCGGTAGACTGGCTCTCAGACGACACGGGCCTCATCGACCTGCGCACCAAGGGAGCTGTCTCCCGCCCCATCAAAGAGCTTGACGACACCACTAAAACGATCCTCAAATACACCAATTTCCTGTTGCCCATCCTGCTGGTGATCGGTTATGGCATCGTCAGGGCACAACAGAACCGGATGAAGAGATCTAAACGAATGAACGAGAACTATGAAATGGCTTAACAACAAAGTCCTGATCGCAACGCTGCTGGTGCTGGTGGCAGTCTTTGTATTAACAAAACTTTTCCGCTCACCGGCGCGGGAACGGAACCTGGACGAAGATCTGCTGAGAATCGATACCACCGGCATCACGGAAGTAAGGCTGTATCCAGTCAGCGACAAACGAAAAGAGATCAAATTGGTAAAGGACGGAAAAAGCTGGAAGGCTGTGCAGCAGCAGGTGTCTGGTGCCGCTGACATCAATGCTGTAACCAACCTGCTCCGCACCCTGGCTTCGCTCAGACCCGAGCGTATGGTATCGCGAAAAAAAGAAAAATGGGACACCTATAAAACTGGCGATACCACGGGAACCAACGTGACGATCTTCCGCGGAGGCAATGAAGAACGCAGCCTGGTGATCGGAAAAGAAAGCGGTGGGCACACTTATCTGCGCCGCAATGGTGAAGACGAAGTGTATGCAACCAACGGATATTTAAGCGAGGTATTCAACAAACCTTTCAGCAACTGGCGCGATGGATCCTTTCTCAGGTTGAACACCGGCCAGGTGACGAAGATCAGCTTCCACTATCCCGCTGATAGCGGCTTCGTAGCAGAGAAAAAGAACAAAGTATGGATGATCGGCAACGAACGCGCCGACTCGGTTGTCATTGGCGACTACCTGGGCAAACTCCGATCCAGGGACCTTTCCACTTTTGCAGACGATTTTTCGGCCTCCACCGATCCGGATGTTACTGTTACAATAGAAGGCAATGCCATGACCCTGGCCACCATCAAAGGATGGCGACGATCTTTCTACCAGTGGGTGCTCGCCTCGAGCCTCCAGCCGGACGTATATTTTCTGGATGAAGGCCCTCTAGTGGCGAAAGAACTGTTTGCAGGCAAAGAGAAATTGCTGGAGAAAAGAACACCCGCGCATAAAAAATAATAGGCTCAGAGGGAGTGGCCCCTCTCCCTCTCTTCTGCTTTGTGCTGGTGAGCCAGGGGTACGCCCGCGGTGTCAATTTTCGGAAGCCGAAGCGTAAAAGAGGTTCCTTCGTTCTCGACGCTTTCGAACGAGATCGCTCCATCCATCAGCGCCACGAGCTTGCTGACAATATACAACCCCATGCCTACAGAACGTTCGCCCCGGAGGCCAGGCCGCCCTGCCGGACTGTTCCGTTGGAACACCAGGCTTTTCAGATGATTGGGAATGCCAACGCCGTAATCCCTTACCGTGATGGAGCAGTGATCGTCCTCATCATGGAGGATGATCTCGATGGTGCTCCCGGACGGCGACCACTTGACGGCATTCGAGAGCAGGTTGTTGACCACCTGCAGGAATTTGACGTCGTCGGTGCTGAAATACAACGCATCGAAAGTTTTGATGAGCACGAATTGAAAATCGGGATAAGCCTTGCGGAACCGTTCCAGCACCGTATCGATCTTCCCCACCAACTCAAACCGGTTCTTTTTGGTATAAATATGCTCCGATACGAGGTGCTCTTCCTGTAGGAACTCCTCAACGATATCGGTACAATGCTGGACGTTTTCCCTGATCAGCCTGATGTGCGCGGTCATATCTTCCAGGTTGTGGGTTTTGACCATACCTTCCAGCGATCCGATGATGTTCATGGTGACGACCAGCGGACCGCTCAGGTTGTGCGTGATCATATCCAGCAGCGTGTTCTTTTTGGCGCCATAGTTAATGATGTAGTTCTCGTGCTCGCGGATGTTGGTAATATCTTTAAGGATACCAACGATGTACTTTCCGTTCTCGATCATGTAACAGTTGGAAGATACGTTCCTGATACTGCCGTTGTGAGACCGCACCATAAATTCAACGTTCTCGATCCTGCCCTCTGTCAGAAGCCGGTCAAATTCAGTTTGAAGGTAATCGAGGTCCTCCTGGATGATGTGATTGATAAAAAAGGCCGGTTGATGTTTGAACGCCGAATGGCTGATGTCGAATAACCGGACGGTAGCGTCGTTGACGTATTCCAGGTGGTTACGACGGCGGCTGATCATGAAGATCCCGTCGTTAGACAGGTCTCCGATCGCCCCAAGCACAGAAAGAAGGTTATTTTTTGTCATCGCCTTGCGAATACGCAAAAGCGGAAAGAAACCATGCCTACTTTTCGATCAGCCCTCTCATGGAAGCGTAAGCAATGAGCTCCACGGTGTTTTTGACCTGGGCTTTCTGCACAAGGTTCTTCCGGTGTGTCTCCACCGTTTTTTCAGTAATAAAGAGCTTTTCAGAGATATCACGCGATGAATATCCGCCCGCCAGCAATTGTAGAACCTCCTTCTCTCTTTTCGAAAAGAACTCGTCTGTGCTTCGCAGGGTGTCTTCAATCCCCGCCAGGAACTTGTTCAGGTTCTTGAGCTTCTTGGAGGTCTCTTTGCAGATGTACTTATTGCCGGTATGCACAACCTTGATGGCGTGGATAAGCTCTTCGTAGCCCGCTTTTTTCGATACGAAGCCCATGGCCCCGGCTTTCATGATCCTGGCCACCCTGTCTGCATCGTCATAAACCGAATGGGCGAGCACTTTGATCCGTGGCGCGGTCTTCTGAAGCTTTTTGCAGATCTCAAATCCATCGGGTGTTTGCAGGTGCTCCATCGAGTCGAGGTAGATATCGAGTAAAAGAACGTCGATCTCTACGGTTTCGATGGCTTTCATCAGCTGGTCTCCCTGCTGCGCATCACCTACGATGTTGATCTTAGGATCCTGCGACAAAAGGAACCTGATGCCGTCCCGTATGATCTTATAGTCTTCAAGGTGGAATACATTGATGCGTCGTGGCATTTCCAGTGGAGGTATGGTTGTGTAATTCAAGTGCGCGAATAAAAGAGCAAGATCCATAACATCATAAGATTCACCTTAAAAACAGATAAAAATCCGGGTTTATCCGGATGATAACTCTTTACGATCCTGCCTACATTTGTTCCACGTTATGAAACGGAGACCTGCTGACTGCAGTTCATACCATTCCGAAAACAAGTGAGGTTATGACGTATTTTTCCGAAGCAGCAATACCTCGCTGAAACTAACAACATGACAATATTTTACGCTGACGATGATCAAGACGAGCTCGACTTCTTTCGTGAAGCCCTGAAATTGATCGATCCTTCCATTGAATGCGTGACTGCTTCCAATGGGCGGGAAGCGTTACAGCTGCTCGAGACCATCGGGACACCCGGTGTTATTTTCCTAGACCTGAATATGCCCGGGATCGACGGCGAAGGCTGCCTGGTAAGCATCAAGAACAACGCACGCCTGAAAGATGTTCCGGTGATCATCTACTCAAGCACGGCCGATACCAAAGACAGGTATATGTTGCAGGCAAAAGGTGCCTTTAAGGTGATCAAAAAGATCTGGGGCATTGCACAGCTCAGCCGCGAGATACATTCTGTGATCGTCAGCGCTCCTTCAACGGCAAGGTGAACGTAAACCGTGTGCCCCGGTTCCGTGAGCTGTCCACCTGAATACTGCCGCCATTGTTGGCAACCATTTCTTTTGTGATGAGCAGGCCTATGCCTGTACCCTTCTCCTGGTTTGTCCCGCTGGTTGTAAAATGCCGGCCCGGCTGAAAAAGGTTCTGGATGGCAGGGGCAGTCATACCGATACCACTATCTTCAACGCTGACCTCCACGTGATCGTCGACATCTTTGCCGGTGATTTTGATAGCGCCTCCTTCGCGGGTAAATTTAACGGCGTTGGCCACCAGGTTTCGGAGGATGATCTCCACCTGGTTCTTGTCTGCCCAGGCCACCAGCTGTGGCTCCAGCTCATTGCTGAACTGCAGCTTCTTCGTTTCAATACTTTCCTTCAGCTGCTGGGCAACCTTGCCGGCAATATCGGCCACCACGATCTTCTCCGGTTCTGTCTTGTGATTGCTGAGCTGCGCTTTCGCCCAGTGCAGCAGGTTTTCGAGCGCATTGCCCGACACCTCGAGCTGATGGCCCAGCTTCGCTGAAAGCTGCACAAACTCTTCCTGGCTCAGGTGCCCTTCCCGGAAAAGGGCCAGTACCGAGCTGAGATTTTTCACCGGCCCGCGGAGGTCGTGGCTGATCACAGAAAACAATTTGTCTTTGATGGTATTGAGGCGCTCCAGCTCGGTGTTGGAGGTGTATAGTTTCTGGTTGACCCGCTTCCGGTGCATGCCTGTTCTGAAACCGATAAAGGCAAGAGACGCCAGCAACAGGATGATAAAAGCGAAAGCGATACCGATGTATTTTTGCTGCCGGATCACCAGCAGGTTTGCCTCGTTGATCTTTTTCAGCAGCTCCAGCTCCTGCTGCTTCTGGTTAAACGTGTAGGTTGACTGCAGCTGCCTCAGACTTCTTCCATTCACATTCGCCTGCTTGTCCTGCGCTATCTGGTGAAACTTCTTGTGGTATTCGAAGGCCCTCCGGTAGTCGCCGGTGGATGCATACAGAAGCGCATAGCTTTCATTGATGTAATCCATGGGATTGAAGAAGTCGTTGAACATGATCTTCCGGTCGCGGATAATGCTCACAGCACTGTCGAGGTAGATCTTTCCCATCGCATAATTCTTTTTGAGAACGTAGATCCTTCCCAGGTGCGCGTAGGTCTCGATCTCATTTTCAAACTCGGGGGTCTTCCGGATGAAGGCAAGGTTCCGGAAATAAAAATGCAACGCGCTGTCATATTTCTCCATGCGCGCATGGATGCTGCCGATGTTCCCTGCCAGGATGCCCATCCAGGCCGTATCATTATTTTCTTCAGCGATCCGGTAAGCATTCCTGAAGTCGCGGATGGCGGCGGCGTATTGTTTCTGGTGGCGCCGGATGAGGGCAAAACCGTTGTAGCAATTGATGCGGGTTCTGTGATCGAGCGAGTCGCCTGCGAGCGCCAGCGTTTTTTCATAATACTCCGCGGCCTCCTCGTAATTTTCGGCTTTGTGCTGGACCAGCGCCACCTCGAAGCAGCTCAACGCCTGGGCGAGTTTTTTGTTTTGCTTTCCGTACAGATCGGCGCTCTCCATAAAGTACTTGATCGCCTCATCCATCCGCCCATCGGCGAACATCGTACCTGCCCAGCCATAAACATCGGGCAGCAGATGTTCGGCATAAGGCTTCTGACGTGCAATGTCCAGGATGTGCATCACCTCATCATTGCTGAAAGAAAGTTTACCGGATTTGAAGGCCGTGATCATTTCCCGGAAGGCCCGTTCGAAATCCTCCCGCGTATCACCCTGCTCCAGCTTTTCAATGTAGTCGTTGGTGGATTGTGACATACCCGCGATCGTAATGAAATTCATGAGCAGCACTACGATGAAAAAAAGAGAGCTCCGGACCTTGCAGAAATCGGGCATGTAGACAATATAACAAAACTCTCAAAAATGAACGAACATGAGCGTGTTTTTCTGGGGGTGGGTGGTTAGATTTTTTCACTTCATCCGGAGTCAGGGGACTGGAAGTCAGGAGTCAGGAGAAGGAGTAAGGAGTAAGGAGTAAGAATTAAGGAGTAAGAATGGGGCTCTTCGAGAAGAAAGTGTCCTACACCTGGACCTGGGTGTAGGACACTGGGGTGGAGATTAGCGAACCACTAATTTTTTAGAGAACCGTTTGCGGTCGATGATGACGTTTACCATGTAGACGCCCGGGGTGAATCTTTCGTTGAGGGCGATGGTGACGGCGCTGCAGCCGGCATCACACCGGGTGATCTCAGAATGCACTACTGTTCCGGTCATGGAAGTGATCTCGACCTGCCATGCGCCGGCAGACCACTGATCGGCATCCGTGGAGAATGACAGGGTGACGGATCCTCTTTCGGCGGGATTAGGATAAAGACCTATTTCACCGATCGTTCCGCTTCCTTCCGATGCTCCCATAACAAGATCGCCTTTCGCGCTGCGGGCTGCCACGCCGTCAAGCCCTGGCGACAACCTGCTGCCAGGGATCGGCCCTTCAAACGTGCCATCGGGAAGCTGCCAGGCCACCGCCACGTGATCGTTGCCATTTGCCTCCTTGTGAAGTGCTTCGATATAGTATCGTGAACCTGCCACCAGGTTTATCGCCACCGATTTTTGTGAAGGGTACTTATCCCACTGCCGCGGACGGGTGCTGGCGGAAACACTCGCGATCTTTACCCGCTTGGCGCGGTCTGTATCGGTGCTCAGCCAGAGCTCGCTGTTGTCGTCGCTGGCGATCCAGAAAGTATAGGTGCCTGTCTGGGGAACACATATATAACCCCGGAGGCGGGCTCCGTAGTTGTTCTCGAAATATTGCGGTGTTTCGAAGCTCGTGATCTCGGTGATCAGTGCCGGCGGATTGTCTACCGGGATGGAAGACACGGACGTGCCGGGTATGGCAGGCCAGAAATCCCACATCAGGGTACCGGTGCCAGCGCAGGCAGGAGCGACGATCTCTTCGAAGGGCATGAGCCTGTTGCCGGCAATGGGGCGCTCGAGTGCTCCACCAGGAAGCTGCCAGCCAACGGCGAGGTGATCTGTGCCCGTGGCTTCCTTATGCAGTGCTTCAATGTAATACCTGTACCCGGCCTGTAAGGTGATGGCAGCAGATTTTTGTGTTGTGTACTTATCCCACTGCCTTCGTTGCGTGTGGCCCGTTACGGAAGCGATCTTTACCTTGTTGGAAGGAGAATCATCTGTGCTGAGCCACAATTCACTCTGGTCATCACTGGCGATCCAGAAGGTGTAAGCACCGGTTGTAGGCACACAAAGATATCCCCTGATCCTGCTTCCATAATTGTCACCCGCATTGCTGGGTGATTCGAACAGGGAGAGTTGGCTTACGGAAGACGGCGGATCCTTCAACGGAATGACGGAGACCGTTGTACCGGTGATGCCTGTCCATACCTCACGCCGGATGGTGCCCGTTCCTGCGCAGTGCTGGCCATCCACCACAATGTTAACGGTTGCCGAATCCACTGCACCGAAATTATCGGTAGCCTTTACCTTGAGATCATAGTTGCCGGCAGCGACGTTGTTCCATCGGAAGAAATATGGAGCGGTGACATCGGTGCCGAGCTTCACGTTGCCATTGTAAAACTCCACCTTCACCACACCGCCATCGTCAGAAACTTCTGCTGCGATCTCAACGGATGCGGGCGCTGTGAAGTCTGCTCCTTCGGCGGGTGAAGTAATGGTCACCACAGGTTTGCTGTTCTGAGGTGTGGTAAAGTTCAGCGGGAAAAGGCGCACACCGGGAATGGGAAACTCCTGGCGTCCACCCGGGATCTCCCAACCTACGGTGAGGTGATCGCGGCCCGTACCTTCCTTGTGCAAGACCTCGATATAATACTTGCGGCCAGCCTCCATATAAATCAGCGCCGATTTTTGTGAAGGGTATTTTTCGTATTGCCCCCGGTCAACGTAATTATTGAGGTAAGCGATCTTCGCCTTGTTAGCGGGATTCAGGTCCGTGCTCAGCCAGAGTTCGCTGTTGTCGTCGCTGGCAATCCAGAAAGTGTACTCACCACTATAAGGAGGTTGAATATATCCGCGGAGCCTCGCGCCGTAGTTGTCACCATATCCATAGGGCGCCTCCAGGCTCGTCATTTCTATCACCGAGGTCGGTGGCGTATTCACGGGAATGCTCGCTACGGTTCTACCGGTAACATTGGTCCACTCCTCGCGCGTGATGCTTCCGGAGCCGTTGTTCGTAGAGGGCAGCACATTGAACGTTATATCCAGGAAACTATAACCATGCGCAGGGTCGTTGGTCAGGAAATATCCATGGCGGCGTCCAAAACCCTCCCGGAGCTGCGTAGCGTCGAGCGTTACAATAATTTCCCGAGTCTCGCCTGCCGTGAGAGTGCCCTGCTGCGTTTCGATGGTCACCGCGTCATCATCGTCGTACATATAGAACGCAAATTGCACCTTGTTCCGCCCTGTATTGCTTACCTCAAAAGTTTGCGTGGTTATTTCACCCTGCTGCACCTGCATGTCGATACGCCCGGGCGCGGTGAAAATGCTAAGCTCCTCCCACACCCTGATAAAAACAGGCACCTCGAGCGTAAGATCTCCGTCGAGGTCGGTAACGATCTTTAACGTATCGTAAAAAAAGCCCGGGCCGCCGGCAGACGCGTCATATTCCAAAACAATACTTTCGGAGCTGCGCACAGATATGTTGCCTCCTCCCGGCGTGGCGCTCAATCCTGGCAGGTCGGAAATAACCTTGTAGTTGAATGGAATACCTCCTGTATTCTTCACGTCCAGCTCCATGGTAATACGCTCGTCGCGATAACCGGTGGCGTTAAGCTGGCTTGTGGAAACCGTCAACGATCCTTCACCCGTCACGGTAACCGTTGCAGGCACCGTCACCTCGCTGGCCTCATCAATGTGCGCAACGATATCGGAGTGATAGGTGCCAAACCTCATCGCGGTGCCATCAATGCCGAGCGCAATGGCCGTGGAGCCGCCTGCCGGGAGCACACCTGAAACCGGCGAAGGGTTAATGTGTCCGGGAACGTGCTCACCAACATGCATGTCAAGCTCATCGATGTCGAGCATTGGACCTGCGCTGGCTGCCGTGCAGATGAAAGCCACTTCATTGATGGAAGGCCCGATGTTGTAACCTGTGAAAACTTTTTTATTGTTCACGTAAAGATCGAAAGTAGGAAAACCTGAGCTGCCATCGCCATAACTGTTGTGTTCTACGGCCAGGTCGAAATACCCCTCAGGGATCTCTGCGTCGATCCGGTTCCAGAGAATATCGTAATTCTCATCTGTAGACATTACATCGATGGTGCGGTCTGCATTGATCTGGATACGGGTGACCACATACGTCCAATGATCCTGCGGCACGATCTGCCATGCGGCACCTTCGATGTCATCAAAATTGACCCGCATCGATACCGTTGTGATCTGCGGATATTCATCGGGCATATAGTCTGGCATCAGCGTGGGTGAGATGGCCAGCGTGGTCTGCCCGCCAACAACCGCGGTGCCCCGCAGGTGTTTTTGTCCGTGATCCGGGCGAGCGGTTTTCACTTCCCATCCTTCGTTGGCATACCAGCCCTCCTGGTCGTTCACGGCGCGCGCCTCAAAATTTTCAAAACCTGTTGCATACTGGTCTATCTGAACGGCAGCCGTGCTCACACCAGTTCTTTGCCGGGCTGCATCGGTCTGCTGTGTATTGGTCTTTGCTAGTCCTGGTTGTGATAGCAGGAGCGCATCCACTTTCGTGGGATCGGGAGCCGGACGGGCCTGATAATCCTCGGAAGCCTTCGCCCTTGCGTTCGTGGAAGATCGCTGTTTCTCCTTTTGGATGGTGGTAGACCCAAGTCCTTTGTTGACTACTTCAATCCTGAAATTTCTATCGAACGATCCATTATTTTTGAGCACGAGGGTGCGCTGCGAAACAGTACCCTGTGCAATTGTTTCTTCAATGGAGGCGGGCGTAACGGCCACGGGAGCTTCGTTCAACCCCTCACCTGCTACCGCGATTGTCAGCGTGGGATGCGCGGCATCGTTGGTATAGAGCGTTACCCTTTTGCTTTTTAGTCCGGGAGAAGCGGGTGAAAAAGTGATCGTGATCGTGGTGTCATGGAAGGCAGGGATGCTGAGGTCTCGGGAAAGACCCGTGGTAAACTCTGTGCTGCCTGTCTCTGCCCTGCTGATAACGAGCGGATCGGAGCCTGCGTTGTGGAGCGTGATCTTCTTTGAGGCCGAGGTTCCGATCTGCACGCTGTTGAAGTGGATGCTGTCCGGGCGCACCGAGGCAATGGGCGCATTGTTGTTGGTGACTCTCAGGGTCAGTGGTATTATGAGCAGGCTTCTTTCCGGGTCGTTCGACTCCACGCGGAGCTCTTTCCGGTAAGTGCCGGCCAGCAGGTTGGCAGCATCGAAGGTAACGGTGATCACCTGGCTACTGCCGGGCGCGAGGTTGCCCTGTTCCGGGCTACAGGCAGCGAAGTCATTTTCAACTACAGCGTTGGCCAGGCGGAACTTGAGCGGGCCGGGTCCCGTGTTCCGCACTGTAAATGTACGGGTCGACTTTTGTGCGGTTTGCAGATCAACGGTCAGCAATGAAGGGGTTATCTGAATCACTGGCGCCTGCACTGTGGTCTTCGAGATAACATTGGAGATCGCGGAGCGGTTGCCTTCAAAATCAATTGCCTTCACGGCGAAATAATACAAGGTGCCGCCAGACAAGCCTGTTACTGTAAACTCCTGCTTGCTTCCCGCGGGCGCGGATGCCGGGGGATCGCTGACGGCCGAAGCCGAGCTGAAGTTAGATGCCGTGATGGGCGTCTTCGAATAACGGATGTCATAAGAAGCAACAAAACCTCCCTGGTCTGCTGGCACGGTCCATGACAACGTCTCTGTACCGATGTCGCTGTCCGTGATGGAGAGATTTGTAATGGCGGCAGGCGCGGTGTGATCGGTGTCGCGCAACGCTGCGCCGGCATTGAGCAGACCGCTGCCCATCTTTCCGTTGTAGGCAGGGTTGCCCGTATCCAGTGACGAAGCAGTGGAACGCAGCCGCTCCCTCACTGCTTCGGGAGAAAATCCTTTTTTGCCATACTTCGAGACCACCAGCGCAGCAGCACCCGTCACATGCGGACAAGCCATGGACGTGCCCTGAAAAAAACCGTAGAGGCCCCCGGCCAGGGTGCTCAACACACCTTCGGATTCAATGTTATCTGTTTCGCCTCCCGGCGCTGCAATATCAACCCACGTGGCGTAGTTGGAATACCACGCCTTGCCGTTCTTATGCGTTGTGGCTGCCACGGCAAAAGTGGATGCGTAGTAACCGGGATAGTATTTGTCCTGAGAGTCTGAGTTGCCTGCCGAAAAAACCACCAGCCCTCCTTTCATGGGACCGGTCTGAGCTCCTGTTTCATCCTGCCCAGCCTCAGCAACAAAATAATCAATGGCGTCGAGCACCGCCTGCTCATACACACCGGGGCTGATGTACCCCCAGCTGTTCTGGGAGATCACGGCGCCATTGTCGGCAGCATAAACGTATGATTCCGGAAATCCATCAGCTTTGAAATAACCGAACACGGCGCATGACATCAGCCTCACACCGTCGCCAGTTCCGGAACCTCCCGCCACACCTGCCACGCCGATGCCGTTATGTGTTACGGCCGCGATGGTACCTGCCACGTGTGTTCCGTGATCATCGGCATTGATAGCACCCGTGTCATCTACAAAACTGTAGCCGTGCACGTCGTCAATGAAGCCGTTATTGTCATCATCGATGTTGTTTGCTGCCACTTCACCCGGATTTACCCAGAGGTTGGCTTTCAGGTCGGGGTGATCGAGTTGGATGCCTCCATCGGTAACGGCTACGATCACCTCCTTTTTACCTGTGGTGCTCTGCCACGCATCGAAGAGCCGGATGTCTGCGCCGGGGGTTCCACCGGTCTGCCCCGTGTTGTTGTAATGCCACTGCTCCGCCAGCATGGGATCGTTAGAAGGGCCATTGAGGGCGGCCGCGGAAGAGAGGGATTCCGTGACCACCACCGGTCCGAAGTTCTCATGCTCCGAACCCACAATGACTTTTTTGTGAACAGGCTCCGCTTCTTCAACCTGGATGAGTGTTTGGTAAGCGGAAACAGCCTGCAAGACAGGAATGGGTGATTCGATGCGGATCTCATACCAGCGATGCAGCGCATGCCTGCGATGACGTGCTTCAAATTTTCCTGCGCCCCGGAAAAGGCGTCTGAATTGAGTCACCTTGAACCGCCGGTTAAAATCATCGAGAGAAGGAACGCCGGTGAGCACAACGCCCTCGGCTGTACGCACCATAGCCGAACGCTCCAGCGTGGTCGCCAGCGTCTCCGATACTTTGATGCGCACCAACCCTTCGTGTACTGCCTGACCGTTCTGACTCCAGGCAGTGGTAATGGCGAAAAATAAAATTGCAGATACAAGAATAAAGCGCTGCACGTGTAGCTTGTAGAGTTTTGTCATATAGCAAGGGATTATTGTCCGGTCTTTTACAGCTCAGGGTAAGCCTGTGGATCGCTGCAGGAAAAAAGAATGCCACGGCTGCTATACGAAAGAGCGGCTGCACAGCATACGCGATTTCGCGTATGAAAGAAATGATGCCGTAATGATGTGCGTTATTTTATCCTCAAATGTTTCGTGTGCATCTGAAAATTCTACAGCTTATCGGAGAAATGTCCTCGAAGCCGCCGTAATTCCAATAGGAGCCGGAATGTCTGCCTGACTGCTTGACTATTGTCGTTGAATGGAGTGAGTAGGAGAAGTCAGGAGCCGAAGGAGAAGAAAGAGAAATAGTAAGTAAGTAGAGATGATTTATGGCTGGTCGGTCACAACCGTAAGGCGTTTTTCCTGGTGACCTCTTTTTACAACTTTTTACAATCCCTCTAAAACCAAAGCGATACTTCGCACCGTCATGAGACCAGCACCTAACTCCTGACGAAGCATGAAACACCTGACACCTAATCTTTTCGTGGAAGACATCGACGATTCGATCAGCTTTTACCGGGAACTGGGGTTTGAGGTGATCGGTACATTTCCTGAGCAAGGCGCATACCATTGGGTGATGATGTCGTGCGGCAACGTAACGCTTATGCTTCAGACATCCTCAAGTTTTGAAGCAGAAATGCGGGAAACCGGTCAGTCTTTACAAGAGCCCTTTCTGCTCTACATCGAAATGCAGGATCTCGAAAGGTTCTTCTATTCCATCCACAACAAGGTGACTGTTTTGAAAGGCATCAGTGAAAATGCCGATGGCACACCGGAGTTCACCATCAGGGATACAAACGGGTATGTGATCACTTTTGCAGCGGGAGAATGAGCAATACCTGACCTCGCAAGGTTGGTGGCCTTGGCGGGCTTGTTGTTGAAGAACACCAAGGGCACACCGTGAAGACTCCAACAACGGCACACCAACAGGCTTGTTGGTGAAGAACACCAACAAGGGCAGGGAGCACCGACAAGGGCGACCTATTCCGATAATTTTTCCATCAGTAACGCAATGGCACTGTGATCGAGATCGCCGTTTCCTTGCGCAAGCAGGGCGTCCATGTGGGCGGCTACCTGCGCACAGCCGTAGAGTGGCACGGAGAATTCCCTTCCGGTTTGCAGGGCGATGTTCATATCTTTGCGGTGAAGCTTTACCTTGAAGCCAGGTTTGAAATTACGTTCGATGATCCTTTTGCCGTGGAGGTCGAGGATACGACTCTGCGCAAAACCTCCCAGCAGGGCCTCGCGCATTTTCTCCAGGTTCACGCCTGCCTTGCGTGCCAATGTGAATGCTTCGGCAACAGCCTGGATGGTCATGCCCACGATCATCTGGTTACAGGCTTTTGTGGTCTGGCCTGCACCCGGCTCGCCGATGTGAACTATGTTCTTTCCCATGGCCTGGAATAATGGCAACGCACGTTCAAAAGCTTTCGCGCTCCCTCCTGCCATAATGGAGAGCGACGCTGATTCGGCCCCTACCTGTCCACCGGACACCGGGGCATCAAGCGCCTCCACACCTTTCTGTTGCAACGTTGTGAACAGGTTCCGCGCGGCAGAAGGCGCAATGGTAGACATATCGATGAACAACGAGCCCTTACGAATTCCTTCCAACACACCTTGCGGACCCAGCACCACCTGCTCCACCTGCGGCGAGTCAGGAAGCATGGTAATGACCACATCTGAATTCTCCGCCACTTCCCTGCTGGTCCTGAATGACCTGGCACCCTCGTCAGCAAGCTCTTTCGCGGCCTTGTTCGTTTCAAGCACTGACAATTGATATCCTGCCTTGATCAGGTGCTTCGCCATGGGCTTACCCATGATGCCTAATCCAATGAATCCTACTTTTTCCATTTTTATAAAATAACGATTGGTTCAAATTTTGTCGCTCCCTGTATAAAAATCAGATCAGGGGAATAAACCTGGCGGCGATCATGATCACGATCAGCCCGGTACATCCCATTACAAAATTCATAGGTGAAAATGTTTTGAGCGCCTCGCGTTCTGTGAGGTTGCTCATTTTACACACGATCCAGAAGCCCGCGTCATTCATCCACGGCACCAGCTTCGATCCGCAGCCGATGGCCAGCCCGAGGTATAGGTGGTGATACTCCAGGTTGCCGCTGGCCATGCCTGCCAAGATCCCGGAAGCGGTGATCAGTGCCACGGTGGCTGAGCCCTGAGCCGTACGCACAACGGCGGCAATGATAAACGCCAGTGGTATAAGTGCCATCTGGTAGTTGCGGGTGAGCTCTTCAATGCGTGCGCTGATACCGGTTTGCTGCAGCATGCCACCGAAGGCACCGCCGGCAGCCGTGATCAGGATGATGCCTCCTCCTGTGCTCAATGCCGACTGCACAAAGCTGCTGACCCCTTCACGGCTGATCTTCTTTTGCCTCACCAGCAGCACCAGCGCCACGGCCGCCCCTGTGATCAACGCGATATTCTTGTCGCCAAAAAAATGGACGAAGCCGATCAGTGCGCTCACGGTTGATGTCTCTGCCGACCCCACTTTGTAAAACGAGTTCAGAAAGGTATCGGCACAAATAAAGATCAGGGGTATCAGCACGGGCAGCAGCGAGAACCACAGCGCCGGAAGTTGTGAATCGTCTTTGGCTGCAATATTCTTGAGGTCCTCCAGTTTTGCTTCCGCGGAATCGCGCACAGGCACGCTGGTCTTACGGCTCACCCACAGTGCGAAGAAATATCCTGACGTGGCGGTGATCACACCCAGTATGGTGCCGGCGATCATCATCATACCGATCGGGATCTGCATCTCGCCTACGAGGAACAGCGGACCGGGCGCGGGCGGCACCAGCGAGTTGGCCATTACAGCGCCCGCAAGAATGGAAAGCACCAGCAACAGGTATCTGCCCGTACGCAGCGCCATGGCTTTGGCCAGGGGCATCATCAGGAAAATGACGGTATCGAAAAATACCGGAACGCCGAGAAAAAAACTGCTGGCCAGGAACGCCACAGGTGCCTTGTTGATGCCGATGGCGTTCAGCAATGACCTCACGATGCGCTCTGCCGCGCCACTCTCCAGCATACACTTGCCGATAATGGCCGCCATGGCAATGAGGATGCCGATCTTGGTGCACGTGCTTCCGAACTCCGAAGCGATGCGCTCGCCAATGGTTTTATGTGCCATCTGCTTTGCGGCAGCGGGTGCCAGCGCTTTCGCCAGAAAAAACTGCTCGATGGCCGATGCAGGCGTCAGCAGGGCCACCACAAAGGCGCCCAGCAAAAGCGCGAGGAACGGATGCAGTTTCAATCCGATGATACCTCCCACCACAATGACCACACCTGTCAGCAAAATAAAGATAGGGTCGATCGTAAATGTGCTCATGGTTTGCCGGCGTTATGGGTTGAACGCATCGCCTGCATCCTGGCCGCCATGGCACGGGAGCCGTCAGCCACGAATGTTGCATCTGCACCGCAGCCGATGAACCTGATGCCCAGCTGATGATAGGTTGTGTAGTCGTCAGGATTGAAGAAGAGGATGCCGGTGGCTTTTCCGGCTTTCTGTGCTGCGTTCACGGTGGCGCGCAGGGCGTCTTTGAATCTTGGATGATCGAACTGTCCGAAGATACCGAGGTCCATGCTCAGATCAGCCGGACCGATGAACAGCACATCGATATTGGGAACGGCTGCGATCTCGTCGAGGTGATCGAGGGCTTGCGCGGTCTCGATCTGCACGATGCCCAAGATGTTCTCCGTTGCTGACGCATAGTACTCCGCAAAGTGCTGCCCAAAGCCGGTGGCCCGCACCATTTTTGCAACGCCACGGGTACCCGCAGGTGGATAGTGTAAGCCTTTGGCTACCATGGCTGCCTCGCGTCCATTGTTGATGTGCGGACACATGATGCCCTCCGCGCCCATATCCAGCACACGGTGGATGCGCTGGCCGGCAGCACTTTCTACCCTGACAAGGGCGGCGGTGTTGCTGTGCTCGAGGGCCTGCAGCTGCGACATCACATCCTTTTCTTCGCCGGCACCGTGCTCCAGGTCTATGAGCACCCAGTCGAACCCGGCACGTCCCACGATCTCGGCGGTTACGGCGCTGCCCAGGTTCAGCCAGCAGCCATGAAGGGTCTCGCCCTGTTTCAATCGTTTCTTCAGGTTCTTCATGAAGGTATTTTTCGTTCGTTGTTTACCAGCGCTCGGCCATGAACTTCCATCCCGGCTGCACTTTCTGCATTTCTATTTCATCGTCTCTTTTGGTGAGTCCGCTATCGAGATAATTCTTATGCAGCACAGCGAGCGCTTTCTTATCCAGCTCAACACCGAGGCCCGGTCCATCCGGCACCTGCACTGCACCATCTTCAAACCTGAAACGGCCCCGTGTGATGATCTCATCAGACTGCCATGGATAATGTGTATCGAGCGCAGAAGTAAGGTATGGCAAAGCGGCTCCAAGGTGCACCATGGCGGCGAGCGAAATACCGAGATGACTGTTGGAGTGCATGGAAATACCTCTCCCGAAAGTTTGACAGATGCGCCCCAGGTCCATGCAGGCACGCAAGCCACCCCAGAAATGGTGATCGGTGAGAATGATATCTTCCGAGCCGAGCCGGATGGCCGCGGGAAGATCTTCGAACGACGTGGTGCACATGTTGGTGGCAAAGGGAATGTTCACCTGCTTTCGCACCCTGGCCATGTTCTCCTGGCCCCGCACCGGATCTTCAAGGTATTCGATGATTCCTTCGAGCTTTTTGCCGTACGTAATGCCTGTCTCCATTTTCCATACGGCGTTGGGATCGATGCGCAGCGGCACACCTGGTCCGAAAGCTTCCCGAAGCGCGTACATCGCATCGACCTCTTGCTGCGGTTCGAACACACCTCCCTTGAGCTTGAGCGATTTGAATCCAAATTCTTTTTGCATGGCTTTCGCCTGTGCTACGATGCCTGCAGGATCGAGTGCTTTCGACTGGCGAGCTGCGTCCCATCCTTGGGCCTTTGGATCTGTTTTGAATCCGAGCTTTCCGCCGGCACCTTCATATTTGTAAAAGAGATAAGCGGCGAAGGGAACGCGGTCTCTCATCTTTCCACCCAGCAGGTCAACCACGGGCCGCCCTGTTACTTTGCCCATGATGTCGAGGCAGGCTACTTCGAGGGCACTGTAAATGTGCACAAGCTTTCGCTGATCCCAGGGTGTGTTGCCACGTTCTGCGGCGGTCTCTTTTCCGAAGGCATCCATGAGCTTTTGCCGGATGCTGTTCAGTTGAAAAGGGTCCATTCCTCCGATCAGCTTAACAGCCGAGGCCAGCGCTTCGAGGGTACTTACGTTGCCGGGGATCTCGCTGATGCCCGTGATGTTGTCAGCCGTAACGATCTCCACTACGATCCTGAGTGCGTAAGGTGCATGCAGTCCCGCGGCATTGAGCAACGGAGGATCTACTGTGGCGATGGGTGTTACATTGATCTCTTTGATAATGGGAGTCTTCATACCGGAAGTGATGTTGCTGATGCGCGTCTGGAGCGGTGAAAGCATCATGGTGCTCAGGGCCATGCTGCCGGCGCTGGTCTTTTGAAGAAAAGTACGTCTCTCGTCTGAAAAAGAGTCTCCTGCCTGTTCCGGTTTACCAGGCACGGTCTGCGTTGTTCTTTTGAACCACATATTACCTGTATTGTAAAGATCCTACAAGAATTTGACGTGCGGCGGCGCAGACTTCCTGACAAAGGAAGCTCATAAAATGTAAGGTTATTTCTGAAACTAACCAAGAAAGGACGGAAGGTTTGATTTATCGTCCGCCGGCGCATATTTTTAAGGTTCATTCTATGCAGTACAAGTCACCGATCCCACTGCTGCGGTACGCGGGAATAGACATCAGGAACATCGATGTTGCACAGCTTAACAAGGCGAAGAAAGCGCTCCTGACCGAGCTGGACATATCTGAAAACAAAAGCCTGCTCGTTGACGGTGATGAACTGACCAAAGACGATATCATATCCATTTTTGATGACGTGAAGGATCAGCAGGTGCTGCAGTTTCATCAATGGATCCATAATAGCCCCAGGCTGCTAAAGCTGATCCGCGATGGTGAAGTGGACGCCGGAAAGAAGGGTATCTTTTTTGACAGCTCATGGCGTTATCACCGTGACTTTGATGCGTTCAGGGAATTCGTGTCTCCCTACCTGGCACAACCACTCGCAAAAGCCATTGACCGGGCCTTCCGGGCGAGAAAGCTCAAAGAGGCTGAGCTGATCATGGCGGAGCACTACCTGATCTCGGATTTCTATTTTGACGAAACTTTTGGCAGGCTCAATCGTTCGCTGAATACACTCGCGAAAGAGATCAAAGCATGCGAGCCAGGCAGCACATCGCTTCAGCGTTTACATTTCGAGTACATCAAACGTGCTTTCATCGACTTTCTGAATGCGTTGCCCGAACAACTTTCAAGTGACCGCAAGACCATCGTAACCAGCCTCATCAATCTCTCGGTCAAGATCCAGCACAAGGAACCTCAATTCTGCTATGATCTCTACCTAATCCTGAAAAAAGTGAAGTGTGATCCGGACACACGGGAAATTATAACACACAACCTGGAGATCTTCGTCCGTTACAAAAACGAAAAAGAAAATGCATCGCCCTGGCGTTTTGTAGGATTGGCGATACTGCTGTTGTCGGTGTTGGCGAGGGCTTGTAGTTGAAATCAGAAGTCAGGAGAGGGAGAAGGAGTAAGAATTAAGGAGTAAGGAGGAAAAATCCCAGTTAGAAGAAAGTAACCGGGGCTGCTATTTTTAACAAAGGATTCAACCGATATTCGTTGTATGAAGCAGAAAGAAGGCATCGTGATCTACGAAAACCTGTACAGCACGTACAAGAACCTGGGACTGCCGGTTGACACGATCAGCGAATCGAAGGATTTTACCATTAATGACCTCGCCAGGATCCATCGTGAGTTTCCCTTCCGGTCGTCGGTGTTCAGGCCCAGCTACTTTTCTTTTGTCTTTGTAAAAAATGCGCACGGAAAATACACCACAGACGACCTTACTTTCGATACGGTTCCCGGCACCATTTACTTCACCAATCCGGGCCACCATAAAGCGTTCGAGTGGTTTGATATGAAGGAGCTTTACCTCATCACGTTGAGTGAATCATTCCTGAAAGAAAATGTGCACCCTGAGATCTTTGAAGAATTCCCGTTCCTGCTGGCGGAGACCGTGAGGCCCAGAACGCTGGACCCGGACACCTTCGCCGAATTTGAAAAGCTCTACCTGCAGATCGACAAAGAATACCAGGGCACCTCGCCTTACAGGACCAGGATCATCGGCAACCTCTTTGTTGTGATCCTGCTCAAGATCAAAGCGTACTTCTGGTCGGATTACAATCCCATCTATGAAGGGAACAGGAGCTCACAGATCGTCAAGACCTTCAAGGAAAACCTGGAGAAACATTTCCGCGACCTCGCCGATGGACGGGAACAGTCCTTATTCCAGGTACAGGACTACGCACGGCTGCAGAGCCTCAACGCCAACTACCTCAGCAACGTGATCAAAAGTAAAACCGGTAAATCCATCAGCGCATGGATCGCCGACAAAACGATCGCGGAAGCTAAATCACTGCTCAAAAATTCTGCGATCTCCATTAAACAGGTGGCCTTCCAGCTCGGTTTTTCAGAATCGAACCACTTCAGCAACTATTTTAAAAAACATACGAACCTCACGCCGAATGCTTTTAGAAAGGGTTAGAAGTTTGAAGTTTCAAGTTTAAGGTTTCAAGTTGCGCCGGATCTCATTGCTCCAGGTATCAAAGCAACCGCCCTCGAAACGCACTCCTCCACCAACTTTAAACTTTGAACTTTAAACTTTAAACTCCCCACCACCTTTGATATTTACACCTCCTCCTGTGAAATCTGTACTTTTTTGGAAGGCCTTTGCCCGACCTTTGATTCATCAATCAAACACAAAAGCATATGAGCAAAGTAAAGGACAAAGTCGCCATTGTAACAGGATCATCAAAAGGTATAGGTGCAGCGGTAGCCAAAACCCTGGCCCGCGAAGGTGCCAAAGTAGTGGTGAACTATGCGGGCAGCAAAGAAGCTGCTGAACAGGTGGTAAAAGAGATCGAATCAAACGGAGGTATCGCCATCGCCGTCAAAGCCGATGTGAGCAAAGCCGATGAAGTAAAAGATCTGTTCCGCGAAACCATTCTTACCTTCGGCCGCGTAGACGTGCTGGTGAACAACGCCGGCATCATGATCACCAAACTGATCGCCGATACCACCGACGACGATTTCACCAGGCAATTCGACATCAACGTAAGAGGTGTGTTCAACACCCTGCGCGAAGCCGCTACCCAGCTGGCCGACAACGGAACTGTGATCAACTTTTCCACCTCGGTGAACCGCATCATGCTGCCCACCTATGGAACTTACGTGGCCACAAAAGCAGCCGTTGAACAGCTCACTCGCGTATTTGCAAAAGAAGCCGGCAAACGCAACATCAACGTGAACTCCGTTTCACCCGGCCCCACCAACACCGAGTTGTTTACCGCTGGGAAATCTGACGAAACCATCAGCCGTCTCGCATCACTCTCGGCCTTCAACCGCATCGGCGACCCTCAGGACATTGCCGAAGTAGTGCTGTTCCTCGCCAGCGATGAAGCAAAATGGATCAGCGCACAGAACATAGGAGTGAATGGAGCGATGGCGTAGCCTCACCCGGCTCGCTTCGCTGCCACCCTCTCCACGGTGTGGAGAGGGTAGGGTGAGGTCGACGAATCAACTTTTAAACACTAATAATATGAATACATTACATAATAAGGTTGCAGTTATTACGGGATCTGCACGTGGATTGGGTAAGGCTATTGCTGAACGGTATGCTGCTTTGGGAGCGAGTATCGTTGTGAACTACTCAAGAGATAAGGCTTCGGCCGAGGAAGTGGTAAGCAATATTACGGCGATGGGCGCGAAGGTGATCGCTGTGCAGGCGGATGTCACGAAGGTGAAAGATGTGGAGCGGTTGTTCGCGGAAGCTAAGAGGGCTTTTGGCAGGATCGATATTGTGGTGGCCAATGCAGGCATCGAGCTGATCCAACTGCCGGTGACTGATTTTACAGAAGAACAGTTCGACAGGGTCTTCAGCATCAACGTTAAGGGCGCGTACTTCACGCTGCAACAGGCTGCCAGGGAGATCGCCGACAATGGCAGGATCATCTACATCTCTTCGAGCACTACCACCTCCCCTGTTCCCGGCATGGCCGTTTATGGCGGAAGCAAAACCACACCCAAATACCTGGTGGAGATCCTCGCCAAAGAGATCGGGCACCGCGGAGTAACCGTGAACTCGATCATTCCGGGTCCGGTGGAGAACACAGGCGTGTTTACGGAGATGGGAAAAGAAGACCCTTTTTACCTCGAGCTGCTCAAAGGATCACCGATGGGAAGACTCACCACAGTAAACGACGTTGCCGACATCGCCGAGTTCTTCGCCGGCGACCTGTCAGGATTCGTTTCAGGCCAGCACCTGCTGGTGAATGGGGGGTCGATTTATTAAAATACCGGTCGACAGTCCACCGTCCACGGACCACAGCCTTGAGGTGTGGACTTCCTGCTGTGGACTGTCGACCGTGGACTGCGGACCCCTCTAACTAAGCTGGAGTTCCGTAGCTACCGCTACTTCTACTACCGGAGCCTCTTTCAACGGAAGCCGCACCACAAACCTCGCGAACTTATCGGGTACGGATTCAACGGCGATGGTTCCCTCCAATGCTTGCACTGATTTACGAACGATATAAAGGCCCAGCCCGTTACCTTTCGATTGCTCATGTCCCTTGAAGAACATATCAAAGAGCCTGTTGTGAATGGCATTGTCAACGCCGATACCATTGTCGAGCAGGCTGAACTCTACCTGATCGCCTTTGATGGACGCGGTGAACTCGATGCGCGCGTTTTCAGCGCCCTTCATCATGCTGTAGTAGATGGCGTTCTCGATGAGGTTGGCGAGGATCGCTTCGATCAGGTTCGGATAGGAATTGATCATCAGGTCCCCGGGGCAGTCGATCACAAATTTAACCCGGTTGTCTTTTACGGTCTTGCTGTAGTTGTACCAGGTATTCTCCACAACCTCGAGCAGCGTGATGGACGAGAAATTGCTGGGCTGGTTGATCTCGCTGATGATGCTCAGCTTTTTCAGGAGCTTGTCCATACCGATGGTGGTCTGTACCACACGGTCGATCAGGTCCCTGGACTCTCCGCTGGAAAGATGATAAGCGATATTACAAAGACCGATGATCGAACACACCGGTGAACGCAGGTCGTGCGAGGCACGATACAGGAACGTGTCGAGCTCACGGTGTGCTTCGGCCAGCAGCTTTGTGCGTTCGGCCACAAGTCCTTCGAGGTTTTCGTTGATACGTTTGATCTCCGCATTGGCTTCCACCAGCTCCTTCTTCTGCTTCCTGAGCCTGATGCTGAACCTGACGAGGAGAACGATCAGGATGGCAAAAACACCGGCAACACCGAGGATGATCATCAGCTGCCTTCGGAAGACGCGTTGCTCCTCGAGTCGCTGTGCTTCACTTTCGGAAAGTTTATTTTCAAGATGTTCCAGGTTGAAGAACTTCTCCTTTATTCCGTCGATGATCTGACGGTAGTCGTTCTGGTTTTTGAAGAACAGGCTTTCGTTCTGCCGCAGCAGCAGCTCCAGCAAAGTAAGGTCAGACAAGAGCCGGGCCCTGGTGGCGGCGTCCATGTTCTCAACACCTCCCACAAGCTTGTCCTGGATGAGCTTGATCTTCTGATCGAATTCCGTGCGCTGATCTTCCAGCATCTTTCCTTCCAGCCGCACCTGTTCCAGCAAATTCTTGATGTCTTCGGCCACCAGCGACGAGTCGGAGATCCGGCCGATGAAATTGGTCCTTTCCACCCGGATCACTGAATCCTCGAGCTGCTTCACCAGCGAGTTGAACTTCGCGTCGAGCTTCGCTTTCATTTCAGGACTCAGGTCTCTCATCTGGTAGTTCTTGAACACAGCGTAGAAGACGGTGATCGACTGAATGGAATCGAGCATGGAAAGATCGAAGTTTTTAAAGTACTCTTTGGCTGCGGGCTTCGACGCCGCCTCACCCGCCTCACCCGGCTTGCTGCGCTCGCCACCCTCTCCACTGCGTGGAGAGGGATCAATCCGCTCCGCTATTAACACATTCTCTGTTTCAGATGTTTTGAGGCTGATGATGCGATAGCCGGGAATGCTGAACTGGGTTGCGGCGCCTACCTGTTCATCTAACGCCAGGGGCAGCTCGAATTTGCCCGACGCATTGCTGGAAACTGTTACTGTCTTTTTGCCGGCGTAGGTGATCTTCGCATTGGCAACAGCTGCGTTGCTCTTGTCTCTTACGAACCATGGTGTGACCTGGTAGCTCTTCTTCCGCACAATCACCTCCAGTGTGCCCTTGCTGTAATTCCAGGAGGCTGCTTCCAACTGGTCGTTGCTGAGGCGTACTGATTTTACGGGAAGGTCGCTGTCGGACAATTCGATGAAAGCAGAACCTTTGCTGCCAACGCTGACGAACTCGCGGCCATTGATGGATACCTCCACATTCTTCATGGGCTGCAGTTGCTGATCGAAGGTTTTGACCTGCACCATGTGCTTGTCCTGGGCGTGCACGGTCGTTGCCATGCAAAGCAAAGCGCCCGTGAAGAAAAATATTGAATAGCGCGTAACGACGGCCATTAAGCGCTGCTGTACGGTTCGTTTCATTTTACTGTCTCATTTTCTGGTTCCTTGAAAGTGTCCTTGATAAGCACAATTTCATGTATGGTATGTTGTTTACGCTGCCTCGGTATTTCAAGGCTCACGATATTTTCGTCGTTGGCTTCATTCCTGACCTTCAGCTTATACATGCTGAAATACGGAATGGTGATGGTGAAATTCCCCACGGAATCAGAAACTGTTTCGTATACGGTGACGCCCCGCAGGTTGTCGATGAGATAAACTTTTGCATTGGGCATACTTTCCAGTGCCGACGAATCGCTCCAGCTATGCTCCCTGTACTTCACCAGGCCTGTGATCTCGAGCGGATAGGATTGAAGGTCTACGTCAAATTCGTAAATATCGTCATCAACGCCTTTGCTGCCGCGGTTTGAAGAGAAGTAGCCATGTGTGCTCAGCGAGTCGATCACCAATCCGAACTCATCGAAGTTTGTATTTAGCGGGTAGCCTGCGTTCCTGGGTTCGCTGAAACCTGTTGTCGTGCTGTCGGACCTGAAGATGTCCAGTCCACCGAAACCGGCGTGTCCGTTAGATGAAAAATAAAGCACGCCGGAATGATGAAAATAGGGGAATACCTCATCGTAAGGCGTGTTAACAAACTCTCCGAGGTTCATAGGTTTTGTCCATTGACCATTTTTGTACGCAGACCAGTAAAGATCTTTTCCGCCAAAACCTCCTTTCATATCGGAAGTGAAGTACAGGACCTTGCCATCTTCCGTGATGGTGGGATCGCTGATAGAATAACTTGAACTGTTGTACGGAAATGCCTGGGTAACTTTCCAGACACCCGATTGTTCTGCCGCAAAATACAGCTGTAAAGTCCTTTCTCCATTGGCACCCGTGCTATTTCCCGTCGCTACGAACACCATTTTATGTGAGCGGTCGTAAAAGGCTACGGGGCCGGCGTGGAACTTTGCGCTAAGCTCTTTGCTGAAGATGACGGGCTTACCATACCGGCGTGTTCCATTGCTTTGCGCGGATGTATCCTTATGAACAGGCGAATAGTAGATCCTGTAAAACGGCGCGTTGGAAGCTGCGTCGATCTTGCTCACCACCTGCACCTCCTTGCGGTTGGACATGAACACCAGTCCTTTCCCGGATGGAACAGCAGCAAGGTCACCATATTCCGAGTTCAGTGGCACCGGCCTCACCGCATAGTGAAGTGAGTCTTCGTAGAGGTATTTGATATTCGAAAGTTGCCAGACCTTCTTCAGCACGAGCTCATCATCCGGCACCTGGGCGAGATAACGCCGGTAACTGTCAATGGCCTCCTTGTAATTTTTAAGGCCGGCTTGTGCTTCGGCGTAGTAAAACTTATCGATGGCGGTAAGATTGTTGCCAGACTTCTGGTGCTCGTCATACACGGCGATCGCATCCTGGTAGCGCCTGAGAAAATAATAACAACGGCCAATTTTCAGGGTAACTTCCCGCGAAGGTCTTTTCCTGGCAACATTCTCGTACAGTGCCAAAGCAGCTTTGAAGTTCTTCTTCTGAAAACGTTGATCCGCCATCTTCAGGTCACTCCTCATCAATGCAAAAACGGTCTCCTGGCACCGGCCTTGCGTGGACGCTGCCGCCCACAGGAGCAAGAAGAACAATAAGACTTCGGTTCTCTTCTGGTCCATCATCGGGGTGACGTTACATTTGACCGAACATACCGGAACAGGTAATTCACCATGATCTCATGCGATCCACTGCTCAGCCTCGAAATTTCACCGATCGGGTAATCATACGAATAGCCGAACTGAAGCTGTGGCGTGAGCTGGGCCTTGAGCAGAAAATCGATCGATTCCTGATTCCGGTAAGATAGCCCCAGCGTTAACACTTTCCGGAATACAAAGTTCATATTGATATCGAAAGAAACAGGCACGCCCGCAAAATATTTGATCAGCACACTGGGCTCAACCTCCGTGGTCTCGTTGAGCGGGAGGCGGTATTTGGAGAAGATGAAAAAATTAACTTTGCTCATCTGCACCGATAACGTATCATTCAGCTCGATGCGCTGCGGGATCAATTCAGGAGCGGAAACACCCCAATGGAACCGGGGACTTCTGAAGTACACGCCCATGCCGAAATCGATGAAAGTGTGGGTGATCAACGGATTGTACAGCTTCGGGTCGTTGCTGATGGTGCCTGCCAGCGAAGCGTAGTCAGACCTCCTGTTATGAACACCGGCCTGCAATCCCATGGAGAGATACGACCTGTCGCCGGTCTTCAGGTGGTAGGCATAGTTTGCCATGGCATCCAGGTTCTTGTGAACACCGATCTGGTCATTGATCAGCGTCAATCCCAGGCCCATGTGCTTTTTACCGAACAGCGTATGCGCCGATAATGACTGCGTGGAAGGTGCTTTGTCAACACCTGTCCACTGGGTGCGGTTGATAAAGGTGAGGCTCAGCGCTTCATCCGCCCCGGTGTAGGCGGGATTGATCACTACGCTGTTGAACATGTACTGGCTGAACTGAACTTTCTGCTGGGCAGCGCTACGCCATGCCGGTATCACCATCAGCAATACCACGGCAACTTTTACCAGCACAGCACCCAGTTCTTTCCTCATATCATCGTAACAATTCGATAAATCCGCGCTGCTCTACCACGGTGGCCCCCAGCTTCACGGAAATAGTATAGAAATATGTTCCGGTAGGAACAACACCACCGCCGGTATTGGTTCCGTTCCAGACCACATTCTCATTGTTGTAACCGGTAGCGCTGTAGACCACGCCTCCCCATCTGTCTACCACCACCACCTTATTGTTTTTAAACTTCTCAATATTCTTCAACACCCACTGATCGTTGATGCCATCACCATCCGGCGTGATCACTTTGGCGATATCAAACACGATGTCACTATACGCAACGGTCACTTTGAACACGCATCCGGCATAGGTGTTTCCGGCGCCATCAGTGGCCGTGTATTCAACCTCGGTTTCGCCCAGGTAAAATACATCGCCGGGGCGGTGAGACCCCTTGAGCGCTACAGCACCGCAGGGCGCAGCCGCTGTTGGCGGGATCCAGTCTACCGTGGCCTGCCCTGTCTCATCGGTGATGGCTGAAATATCTCCCGGGCAACCTGAGATCACCGGCGAGGTCTCATCTACAACGATCACCCTGAATGAGCAGGAAGAAGTTTTTCCGCTCTGATCGGTGGCCGTGTAGGTAACGGTTGTGGTCCCGATGGGAAACACATCGCCTGAATTGTGATCGGCGGTGAAGCTTGCCAACGTGCAGTTGTCGGTAACGGTGGGTGATGTCCATGTCACTGCAGTTTCACACGAGGTGCTGACGGTGGCGACAATATCCGCAGGACAGCCTGTGATCGCGGGTGCTGTGTCATCACCCACGGTAACGGTGAATGCACACGTAGCCGTATTGCCTGCGCCGTCCCTGGCCGTATAAGTGATGACGGTTGTGCCTATCGGGAATGAGTCACCCGAGCTGTGATCGCCGGTGATGTTTACAGTGCCTGTGCAGTTGTCGGTGGCCACGGGTGTTGGCCACGTCACGACCGCCTCACACGATGCAGTGGCCGACACCGTCAGGCTCGAAGGACACATCGTGAACACAGGAGCCGTAGCGTCCCTCACCGTAACGGTAAATGAACAGGTAGCAGTGTTGCCTGCGCCATCGGTAGCCGTATAAGTGACTGTTGTAGTGCCGATGGCAAATGCAGCGCCCGGATTACGGTTCCTGGTTATATTCACCGTGCCACAATTGTCTGTTACCGTGGGCTCCGTCCAGTTAACAATCGCCAGGCATGACGCTTCCGCAGATGCCGTGATGTTGGAAGGGCAATTGGCGAACACGGGAGCCACATTATCCACAACCGTGACCTTGAAGCTGCAGGTAGTGGTATTGCCCGCCGCATCCGTGGCAGTATAAGTCACCGTGGTTTCGCCGGGTGCGAATGTACCTCCCGGATTGTGGGTGCTCGTAATATTTACAGTTCCTGTGCAATTGTCTGTCGCCGTCGGGGCCGTCCACGTTACTGCTGTTTGACACGATGCATTGGCTGATACGGTCACGTCAGCAGGGCAACCTGCAAACACAGGAGCCACATCGTCTGCCACAATCACTTTGAAGCTGCACGTTGAAGTATTGCCCTGCGCATCCGCGGCAGTGTAAGTCACGGTGGTCTCTCCGGATGAGAAAGTGGCACCCGGGCTATGCGAGCTGGTGACGTTTACTGTTCCGGGGCAATTATCCGTTGCCGTCGGGGCGGTCCATGTCACCACCGCCTGGCAGGAGGCAACCGCTGATACCGTAATATCCGCAGGACAGCCAGCGAACACCGGAGCCGTATTGTCTGCAACCGTTACTTTGAAGCTGCAGGTTGAAGTATTGCCTTTTACATCCGTTGCTGTGTAGGTCACGGTAGTCTCGCCCAACGGGAACGTAGCGCCCGAAGTGTGGGTGCTGGTAACATTCACCGTTCCCGGGCAATTATCCGTTGCCGAAGGAGCCGCCCACGTTACAACGGCCTGGCAGGATGCACTTGCCGATACGGTGATATCTGCCGGGCAACCCGTGAACACCGGAGCAGTGTTATCGACCACAGTCACTTTGAAGCTGCAGGTGGAAGTATTTCCTTTCGCATCCGTCGCCGTGTACGTCACGGTAGTCTCTCCCGGCGGGAAGCTATCTCCCGAAGTGTGCGTGCTCGTGACATTCACTGTTGCCGGGCAATTATCTGTCGCAGTAGGCGCCGTCCATGTCACCACCGCCTGACACGATGCATCTGCTGATACGGTTATGTCTGTGGGATAGCCTGCAAACACCGGGGCAGTATTATCAACAACGGTCACTTTGAAGCTACACGTAGCAGTGTTGCCTTTCGCATCCGTTGCTGTGTAAGTTACCGTTGTCTCGCCCAATGAGAACGTAGCCCCGGAAGTGTGGGTGCTGGTGACATTCACAGTGCCCGCGCAATTATCCGTAGCCGTTGGAGCGGTCCACGTTGCTACCGCCTGACATGAGGCATCTGCTGAGACAGTTATATCTGCAGGACAACCTGAGAATACCGGGGCCGTATTGTCATTAACAGTCACTTTGAAGCTGCAGGTTGAAGTATTGCCCTTCGCATCCGTTGCCGTGTAGGTCACTGTTGTCTCCCCTAACGCAAACGTAGCTCCGGAAGTGTGAGTGCTCGTAACATTCACTGCTCCCGGGCAATTGTCCGCTGCCGTGGGGGCCGTCCACGTCACAACGGCCTGGCAAGACGCATCCGCCGATACGGTCATGTCTGCGGGGCAACCTGCGAACACGGGAGCGGTATCGTCTACTACCGTCACTTTGAAACTACAGGTGGAAGTATTGCCTTTGGTATCCGTCGCCGTGTAAATCACAGTTGTCTCGCCCAACGGGAACGTAGCGCCCGAAGTGTGGGCACTGGTAACATTCACCGTTCCCGGACAATTGTCTGTCACTGCCGGAGCCGTCCAAGTTACAACGGCCTGACATGAGGCATTCGCTGACACGGTCATGTCTGTGGGACAACCCGTAAATACCGGGGCAGTATTGTCTGCAACAGTCACTTTGAAACTGCAGGTGGAAGTATTGCCTTTTGCATCCGTCGCCGTGTAAGTCACGGTAGTCGCCCCTAACGGGAATGTAGCCCCTGAACTATGGGTACTGGTAACGTTGACCGTTCCGGGGCAATTATCGGTTGCCGTTGGAGCTGTCCACGTTACCACGGCCTGACACGAGGCATTCGCTGATACGGTCATGTCTGTGGGGCAGCCGGCAAACACCGGGGCTGTATTGTCTACAACGGTTACTTTAAAACTGCAGGTTGAGGTGTTGCCTTTGGCGTCCGTTGCTGTGTAGGTCACGGTTGTCTCGCCTAGTGAGAACGTAGCTCCGGAAGTGTGCGTGCTGGTGATGTTCACGGTTCCAGGACAATTGTCCGTTGCTGTCGGAGCGGTCCACGTTACTGCAGCCTGACACGAAGTGTTTGCTGAAACAGTGATATCAGCAGGGCAACCTGCGAACACCGGAACAGCGTTATCAACAACAGTTACTTTGAAGCTGCAGGTTGATGAATTCCCTTTGGCATCCGTTGCCGTGTAAGTCACTGTTGTTTCTCCCAGCGGGAAGGTATTTCCAGACGCATGGGTGCTGGTGACGTTCACAGTTCCAGGACAATTATCCGTTGCCGTCGGAGCCGACCACGTTACAACGGCCTGGCAAGACGCGTCAGCCGATACGGTCATGTCTGTGGGACAGCCTGTGAATACGGGAGCGGTATCATCCACAACTGTAACTTTAAAGCTGCAGGTAGAAGTATTGCCTTTCGCATCCATTGCCGTGTAAGTCACAATTGTTTCCCCTGGCGGAAAGGTATTTCCCGAAGTGTGCGTGCTTGTGACGTTCACCGTTCCGGGACAGTTATCCATTGCCGAAGGAGCCGTCCACGTTACCTCTGCCTGACATGAGGCATTCGCCGATACGGTCATATCGGTAGGGCAACCTGTAAACACAGGGGCGGTATTATCGACAACAGTCACTTTAAAGCTGCAGGTTGCTGAATTTCCCTTGGCATCCGTTGCCGTGTAAGTCACGGTGGTCTCACCTAACGGGAATGTATTTCCAGAATTATGAGTGCTGGTGACATTCACAGTTCCCGGACAGTTATCCGTTGCTGTCGGAGCCGTCCACGTTACTGCAGCCTGACACGAAGTGTTTGCTGAAATAGTGATATCAGCAGGGCAACCTGCGAACACCGGAGCTGTATCGTCTACAACTTTTACCTTAAAGCTGCAGGTGGAAGTATTGCCTTTCGCATCCGTTGCTGTGTAGGTCACTGTTGTTTCACCCAGCGGGAATGTGGCGCCGGGACTGTGAGAACTGGTAACGTTCACCGTTCCGGGACAATTATCGGTTGCTGTTGGAGCCGTCCACGTAACCACCGCCTGGCACGAGGCATTCGCCGATACGGTCATATCCGCAAGACAACCTGCGAACACAGGAGCAGTATTGTCTACAACTTTTACTTCGAAGCTACACGTAGCAGTGTTCCCTTTCGCATCCGTCGCCGTGTAAGTTACCGTAGTCTCCCCTAACGGGAATGTGGCGCCGGGACTGTGAGAACTGGTAACGTTCACCGTTCCGGGGCAATTATCGGTTGCTGTTGGAGCTGTCCACGTCACCACCGCCTGACACGAAGCATTCGCCGACACGGTCATGTCTGTGGGGCAGCCAGAGAATACCGGAGCAGTATTATCAACAACAGTTACTTTAAAACTACAAGTAGCGGTGTTTCCTTTTGCATCCGTTGCTGTGTAGGTCACCGTAGTCTCCCCTAACGCGAATGTATTTCCGGAACTATGCGTGCTCGTGACGTTCACCGTTCCGGGACAATTATCGGTTGCCATCGGAGGAGTCCATGTCACCACCGCCTGGCACGAGGCATTCGCCGATACGGTCAGATCCGTGGGGCAACCTGCGAACACAGGAGCTGTATTATCAACAACAGTTACTTTGAAACTACAGGTAGACGTATTGCCTTTCGCATCTGTTGCTGTGTAAGTCACCGTAGTCTCCCCTAACGCGAATGTATTTCCGGAACTATGCGTGCTCGTGACGTTCACCGTTCCAGGACAATTATCCGTTGCTGTCGGAGCGGTCCACGTTACCACCGCCTGACACGAGGCATCCGCCGATACAGTCATATCGGTAGGGCAACCACTCAACACCGGAGCGGTATTGTCAACAACCGTTACTTTGAAGCTGCACGTCGATGTATTGCCTTTCGCATCCACAGCCGTGTAAGTCACCGTAGTCTCCCCTAATGCGAAAGTATTTCCCGAAGTGTGGGTACTGCCCACATTCACTGTGCCCGGGCAATTATCCGTCGCCGTCGGAGCGGTCCACGTTACCACCGCCTGACACGAGGCATTCGCTGAGACGGTAACATCCGTAGGACAGCCGGCGAATACCGGAGCGGTATTATCCACAACTGTCACTTTGAAACTACACGTGGCGGTATTCCCTTTTGCATCCGTCGCTGTGTAGGTCACGGTCGTCTCACCCAATGCGAAAGTATTTCCTGAGGCATGGCTACTGATGACGTTCACCGTTCCGGGACAGTTATCGGTTGCTGTCGGAGCCGTCCACGTCACCACGGCCTGACACAAGGCATTTGCCGATACGGTCATGTCTGTGGGGCAACCCGCAAACACCGGGGCAGTATTATCAACAACGGTCACTTTGAAACTACACGTAGCGATGTTCCCTTTCGCATCCGTCGCTGTGTACGTCACGGTCGTCTCGCCTAACGCGAAAGTATTTCCGGAAGTATGGGTACTGGTAACATTCACCGTTCCGGGACAGTTATCTGTCGCTGTCGGAGGAGTCCATGTCACCACCGCCTGGCACGAAGCATCCGCTGATACGGTCATATCCGTGGGGCAACCTGCGAACACCGGAGCCGTATCATCCACAACCGTTACTTTGAAGCTGCACGTCGATGTATTGCCTTTCGCATCCACAGCCGTGTAAGTCACCGTAGCCTCGCCCAACGCAAACGTGTCTCCTGAGTTATGCGTGCTGGTGATGTTGACCGTTCCAGGGCAGTTATCCGTTGCAGTTGGAGCCGTCCATGTCACTACCGCCTGACACGAGGCATTCGCCGATACAGTCATATCGGTAAGGCAGCCACTCAACACCGGAGCGGTGTTATCGACAACTGTTACCTTAAAGCTGCACGTCGACGTATTGCCTTTCGCATCCGCAGCAGTGTAAGTCACCGTAGTCTCGCCCAGCGCGAACGTTGCTCCGGGACTGTGCGTGCTCGTAACATTCACCGTTCCCGGGCAATTATCTGTTGCCATCGGAGCCGTCCACATCACCACCGCCTGACACGAGGCATTCGCCGATACAGTCATATCGGTAGGACAACCGGCAAACACTGGAGCAGTGTTATCTACAACCGTTACCTTAAAGCTGCAGGTCGACGTATTACCTTTTACATCCACGGCAGTGTAAGTCACCGTAGTCTCGCCTGACGGGAATGTAGCTCCGGAAGCATGCGTGCTGGTGACGTTCACAGTTCCGGGACAGTTATCCGTTGCAGTCGGCGCTGTCCACGTCACCACCGCCTGACACCCGGCATCCGCTGACACCGTCATATCGGCAGGGCAGCCACTCAACACCGGAGCGGTATTGTCAACAACCGTTACTTTGAAGCTGCACGTCGATGTATTGCCTTTCGCATCCACAGCAGTGTAAATCACCATAGTTTCACCCAGCGCGAACGTTGCTCCGGAACTGTGCGTGCTCGTAACATTCACCGTTCCGGGACAGTTATCCGTTGCAGTCGGCGCTGTCCACGTCACCACCGCCTGGCACGCGGCATCTGCCGATACTGTCATGTCTGTGGGGCAACCTGAAAACACAGGAGCCGTATCATCCACAACCGTTACTTTGAAGCTGCACGTAGCACTATTGCCTTTTACATCGGTAGCGGTATACGTAACCGTGGTCTCGCCAAGCGCGAAGGTATTTCCCGAAGTATGCGTGCTGGTAATGTTCACCGTTCCAGGGCAGTTGTCACTTGCTGTCGGAGCCGTCCATGTTACCACCGCCTGACACGAGGCATCCGCTGACACAGTGATATCGGTGGGACAACCCGCGAATACCGGAGCCGTATCATCCACAACGGTTACTTTGAAGCTACAGGTGGATGTATTGCCTTTCGCATCCACGGCAGTGTAAGTCACGGTTGTCTCACCCAACGGGAATGTGTTCCCGGAGTTATGCGTGGTGGTAACGTTCACCGTTCCCGGGCAATGATCTGTTGCCGTCGGAGCCGTCCAAGTCACCATTGCCTGACACGAGGCATCCGCTGAGACGGTCATATCAGTGGGACAACCTGCGAATACCGGAGCCGTATCATCCACAACCGTTACTTTGAAGCTGCACGTGGCATTATTGCCTTTCACATCGGTAGCTGTGTACGTCACTGTGGTCTCCCCCAGCGCGAACGTTGCTCCGGAACTATGACTGCTGGTGATGTTTACTGTGCCAGGACAATTATCTGTTGCCGTAGGTGCCGTCCAAGTTACCACGGCCTGACACGAGGCATCCGCTGACACCGTGATATCGGTAGGGCAACCTGCGAACACGGGAACCGTATTGTCAACAACGGTTACCTTGAAGCTGCACGTAGAACTATTGCCTTTAACATCAGTAGCCGTGTAAGTCACCGTGGTCTCGCCCAGCGGAAATGTATTTCCCGAAGTATGCGTGCTGGTGATATTCACGGTTCCCGGGCAATTGTCTGTAGCCGTCGGAGATGTCCACGTCACCACTGCCTGACAAGAGGCATCTGCTGAAACGGTCAGATCCGTGGGACAACCTGCGAACACCGGAGCCGTATTGTCGACAACCGTTACTTTGAAGCTGCACGTAGCACTATTGCCTTTAACATCTGTTGCCGTGTAAGTCACCGTAGTCTCGCCCAACGGAAATGTATTTCCCGAAGTGTGCGTGCTGGTAATGTTCACCGTTCCAGGGCAATTGTCCGTCGCAGTCGGAGCCGTCCATGTTACCATTGCCTGGCACGAAGCATCCGCTGACACGGTCAGATCGGTAGGGCAACCCGCAAACACCGGAGCCGTGTTATCGACAACCGTTACCTTGAAGCTGCACGTAGAACTATTGCCTTTAACATCTGTTGCCGTGTAGGTCACCGTAGTCTCCCCCAGCGAAAATGTATTCCCCGAAGTATGCGTGCTCGTAATGTTTACTGTGCCAGGACAATTGTCTGTTGCAGTAGGTGCTGTCCATGTTACCACCGCCTGACACGAGGCATTCGCCGATACAGTGATATCTGTAGGACAACCTGCGAACACCGGAGCGGTATTATCAACAACAGTGACTTTGAAACTGCAGGTCGAGCTATTGCCTTTGAAATCCGTTGCCGTGTAAGTCACCGTGGTCTGGCCCAGCGGAAAGGTGTTTCCCGAAGTATGTGTACTGGTGATGTTCACTGTTCCCGGGCAATTGTCTGTAGCCGTCGGGGCCGTCCATGTTGCCACCGCCTGGCATGAGGCATCCGCTGACACGGTTATATCCGTGGGACAACCCGCGAATACCGGAGCAGTATTATCCACTACTGTTACTTTGAAACTGCAGGTCGAGCTATTGCCTTTGAGATCTGTAGCCGTGTACGTGACCGTGGTTTGCCCCAAAGGAAAGGTGGCGCCGGGGCTGTGGGTGCTGGTGATGTTCACGGCGCCGGGACAAACGTCTGTAGCGGTGGGCGGCGTCCACGTTACAACGGCCTGGCACGACGCATTCGCCGAAGCGGTCATGTCTGTCGGGCAGCCTGAGAACACCGGTGGTGTGTTATCGTTCACCACCACATTGAAGGTACAGGTGGCGGTATTGCCGTAATTGTCAATAGCAGTGTAAGTAACCGGCGTGGTACCAACGCCAAAAGCACTGCCGGGAGCATGCGTGCTCGCAAAGCTGGCAACGCCGCAATTATCAGAGACCGTGGGCGCTGTCCAGGTAACATTGACCGGGCATGTTCCTGCAGCCGTAACGTTGATGTTGCCGGGACAGTTGGAGATCACAGGCAACGTGGTTTCCATTACCTGGCAACAGAGCTGTTTTCCGCTCATGCTCACACCGCCGAGTATCTTAAAATTTCCAAAGACACTTCCTGCATACATGGGCGCGCTGCAGGTCGTGTTCACCACCTGGTTATCGAGCAAGGTTGCGTTTAACGTTACGCTCCCACCCACAAAAGGCTGGCCCGCCCCGGCAGAGCTCTGAATTTCGAAGGTAGTGCCGGATAATAAAGTTGCCGAATATATCACACCGCCACCATCCGATGCGGTGATCAATACGCTTAGCAATCCCGTGTACTGTACAGTAAGTTTGGTAAGCCCTCCCGTGCAGGGGCCGCAATCGTTTACAGGAGGACAGCTGCAGCTCTGACCAAAGGCTGGTAACTGGCTTATTATCAATAATAAACCACAGAGGATAGAACTCCTCCTATCCAAGAAGCAGGTGATTTTCCTTCTCATTAAAATCCGACCAACGTAGTCGGGCTACGTTCTATGGGCTCCAAAATCAGCTGACAAAGGCAGCAAAAATACGGGTAAATGGGTTGTGTGTAGTTTTAAAAGTTAAGCTTTTTACCAAAAACTAACAAGCTAAACTCCTGTTAAGAATACAACCTTGCAATTATGGGCCAAACAGCCTGTTTAGGTCATTTTTGGCCTTGACTGAAGGTAATTTTCGCGATTTGGGAAGGCGTGATCCAGCGGAAAATTTACTGGTTTTTTATAAGTGGTAAACCGGTAAAAGTACGAGGGACGAAGTACGATAGCTCGATCTCTATTTATCGTACCTCTTATTTCGTACCTCGTACCTGATAAAAATACCGTTGGATGCCGATCGTCCACAGGGGCGTAAAGTGCACATAGGAGTATCCGATCAGCTCAAATCCATAGCAGAACTCAATACGGGTATTCGAGTTAATGATGCGCTGAATTCCGGGATATATTTCCATGTAGCTACCCTTTTTCAAGGCAGAGGTCCTGGCGGTGATCTCGGTACCGTTCTGGACTACGGTTGCCGCGTCATAGGTTTTGCCGATCAGCTCGATGTACAGGTTCCAGTTCACCTGCTCATAACCTTCATACTTTTTAGGATAGAGGCGATACCCGAATGAAAGATTGTATTTGATGGCGTTGCCATACTGAATTTTTGTTGGCAGGTCGGGGCCACCGGTGATATCGCGCTGCATTTCTGAATAGGACCCCGGCTTGATAAAACCGGTTGTGAGGGATGCGGCAAACCTGTTTTTGAGCCAGGTGGAAATAATGCCAAAGCCATAACCACCGGTATCATCCATGAGGTTGGGCTCGGCCTCATCATGGGCAACGCCAACATTCGACCAGTCCGCATACGCCGCCATCCGGAAGTGTTTGTTCTTATCATCTCTTGTGATGAAGCGATACTTGGCAAAAAGATAGATGCCGTTGAACTGGTAAGGATAATGAACGCCACGTTTGATCGCCGCCGTGTAATAGTTCGTTTGGTTACCGACATGCGTGTGGTTGATCAGGTCTTTCGGCAGCTTGCGGTCATGGTGGTTTGATATCGAAGCCGTGGCCATGAGCGATAACTTCGGTGTGGCGCCATACATCACCCGCAAGGCATGAAGCGATCTTGTGGTGCTGTATTCTTTATAGTTCTGTGAAAACACGCGGAGTCCCCAAACACCTTTGGGAACGGAGCTCGCAGGCTCATTAAGAATGTACAATTCCTGACCATGGGCCTGAACGGAAAATACAAGTGCCAACAGCAGTAAGATGACGCTAGCCTTGCACGACATGAAGAATCTTTTGGTCACCACCTTTCAATGCAACGAACTTCTTTATGAGCTCAGCCCGCTCTTTCTTCGGCAGAAAATTTTCATCGACGAGTTTGAGTGCAACAGGTCCCTCCACCTTGTTCTGAAAATCGAGCCATTGGTAAGATTGTCCCTGAAAAATGAACGATCCATCATCCTTCAGGGGAATATCATCAAAGCTCAGTTGCAGTTTCAGGAAACGTACAGAGAAGCCGGCATTGACAACGGCTTTGGCCAGGGCATTAAGATCGACCGGAACTCCTTCCTTAAAAAAAATCCTGCCTTCGGTGGTCTCGAGATCCATCTTCACGCTTTCAACAAAGTCAAGTCTCTTCAGGCTCATCTCAACGCTGCGGGTACACATGGAGCAGGTTAGTCCGTTCACACCAACATCCACCCATTTCAGGCCGGCGAAGAGCGGAACCGAACTGGCAATGAAACATAATAATATCAAAAATCTCTTCAGCATAATTTCTCTGCATCACCAACGACACACATAGGTGTCTCAGTATCAAATGTAAAGATTTTAATGGCAGCCCCGCTGGAAAGCGTTACTTCTACATCCCCATTTTTTGTCCGGACAAACGCGAAAAATACCCGGTTTTATTTGAGCGGTATGCCTGAATTTATAAAAAAGAAGCGGACCAACAGCGGCCCGCTTCCCATGCCCTCAAAGATCCAGCGCTATGCGGATGCTTTGCTCCAGGGGTGTGTAGACACCGTCGGCGCGTTCAAGGTCAAGCGGTTCTTTTAACTGCAGCGGTGGTTGTGCCAGGAACCTTGGTGTTTTGCCACGGTGAGGTTGCGCAGCGTGAACGATAAATGGGTGACAGAGATAAACTGTACCAGCTTCGCCGGTTGCCAGCACCTCGTCACGGTGCGGAAGGTCTGTAAGCTTCGCGGCAAGCTCCATGAAGGAAAGCCCATCATCCCCCCACCTGGACAATACGCGGGCCACATCGAGGTGGGACCCCACGCTGATCCTGGTGGGCGCATCTGCCTCCTCCACATCGGAAAAAAGGAACAACATCAGCAATGCTCTTCCCCGCGACCTCACATTGATACGCCAGTCAAAAAAATTTCCAGGATCGGTCCCGGGAAAACCTGAATCGACATGCCAACCTGTGTCGCCTGGATCGTCAGGTGATGGAAAACGAACGGGGAAGGTGCCCATGCTCATACAAGGGATCCACCGTGTTTTGCCCACAAGCTGATTGAATGCAGCGTGCAGCCTCTCCGTATTGGCTGCCTGCACAAAAGGTTGCTGCGAATACATGCCGAGACGGATCACGGGTTTTGTCCAGGTACCGGGATCGCAGGGATCTGCAGGAAGATCTTTCCAGAGAATTTCCCTTGCCTGTGATGCCAGGGTGCTATCGAATGCGCCGTTGAGACGTACAAAACCATCTGTAATAAATTGTTCGATCTGTTGATTATTTAAAATGCCTTCCATGAGTCAATATGTTGAAAGTAAAAAAATGTAATGCCTGAACTGCGTTGGCAGCATCTCACATCCTACTCGTGTTGAGCTACGGAAGTAACTTCCGTATCGAGACCAGGCTTCGATTTGGTTTTTATAAAGAATGGCCGGAAGAAACTTCCGCCCATGATGGCCCATAGAGGGTCATCTTTTGGAAGGCGGTTATCGGATCAAAGTCATCACCATATTGCAAAGCTAGCAGTTTTTCCCTGACATGAAAATCCGCCATTCTAACATGCGGAGGAACCAGGTTGACTGTCGACTCTCAAACCTCCACCATCGCTTTGATCACCCCTGTTTTGGGATCGAGCCATTTTTCAAATTCGTCTTTCACCTGGCCGAAGGTGACACGATGCGTGATGTAGGTTTTCGGGTCTACCTTTCCTGCTTTCATAGATTGCGTTACATGCTCAAAATCTTCACGGGTGGCATTGCGGCTGCTCATGAGGGTGCCTTCGCGTTTGTGAAACTCGGGATGGCTGAAAATTATTTCGCCCCGCTGCAGGCCCACCAGCACGTAGCGCGCGCCGTGAGCCATGTATTGAAATGCATTGTTGATAGCGTTGAGGCTGCCGGTAGCATCGATCACCACGGTGGGCATGTCGCCAGACGTGATGGCCTTCAGCTGCTCAGTAACATCACCCGTGCGGCCGTTGATGGTATGGGCAACCTTCAGGCGGTCTTTGCAGAAAGCGAGCCGCATGTCATTGATGTCGAGGGCGATCACTTTTCCACCGGCGATGCGCGCAAATTCCATCACCCCCAGTCCAATGGGGCCCGCTCCCACCACCAGCACAAATTCTCCGGGCCTTACGCCTGCCCGCTTCACACCATGAGCACCGATAGCCAGTGGCTCAACAAGGGCGAGCTCGTCGAACGTTAATCCGTTGCTGTGCACGAGCAGGTGCGATGGAACAGACAGGTATTCTGCCATACCACCATCCACATGCACGCCACATACCTGGAGGCTTGCACAGCAGTTGGTCTTGCCCGCGCGACAGGCCACACAGGTACCGCAGTGAAAGTATGGGATAAAGGTGACGGCCTCCCCTTTACTAAAACCGTTAGCGCCATCCGCCTCCACGAGCTCGCCGGCCAGCTCATGACCGAGGATCCGCGGATAGCTGAAAAAGGGCTGTGTGCCCTCGAAGGCATGAAGGTCTGTGCCACAGATACCGATGCGCCTGATCCGGATGATGGCGTTCCCTTTCGATAGCACGGGCATTTCCCTATCACTGTATTCAAATTTCCCCGGATTGAGGCATACCAAACTTTTCATGAGATGACGTGTATTACTTGTTTTGTTAAGAGCGAATATAGCACCGGATTTCCTTTATATTAAGTGTAAATTTTACGGTTATAGAATTATTTAAGTTCCGGAAGGCGGAGCTGGTAAATAAATACACGGAAAGAAATCCTTTTAAAACTCAGACAGCCCGGTAAGAAGTTCGCGGTGCCACCCACAGGCCTGCGGCAAAGGCCAGGTTGCAAATAGCGTTGATGATGGAGTGAACATTGTACATCATCAGCAGGTCGTCTTTGTCAGGCGCCTTGTATTTGGAAAAAGCAAAGACGATGAAACACGACGAAAAGTAAAAGAGGATAGCGCCGTTGATGAAACAAAGCCCACCCTCCATCCGCGACTTATCGATGGACACCTCATAAAAAACGTAGCTGCACAACCCGCCAAAATAGATACACTCGATGGCCCGGGGCAGGCTGTTGAATTCCTTGATGTTGTTGCCAACGCTTGAATACACCAGCGATATGGCGGCGATGGCGATGGTGGCGATCCAGATGATCCGTTTTTCTACAGGCTCCTTCAGCTGGTGAATGAAGAACATGCTCAGCAGGATGATCTCGGCCAGCGCATAGAAGTGCATGCCAATGAGGTTGTTGGTACCAAAATACGGAAGGCTGAACATCAGCAGCTCTGTTAAAAAGCCGATACCTGCCAGTATCGCTACAAGCTTGTAATGCAACGCAAGCGTGTTGAAACGAATAAATCCCACCAAACAGGGGATGAGAATGGTTGCTGCCAGCAGGATCGCGATCTGATAACCGAACATCACACGGGGTTTAAGGACAATACGGAGGACACGGCAATGAAGCATCTGCGCCGTCTGAATCATCGGGATCGAAAGTGGAGATCACCTTTTCCGCCACTGTTCTGATGATCTTACCGGTAGCGTCGCAGGCGAAGAACACAGGGTGCATATTGCCGTCGTCGTCGATACCGTACTGGATGCGCAGGCCAACAGCACCCGGCTTCCGCAGCAGCTTGAGAAGAATGTCCGCGCCAACGAAGCTGCTCTGCGTTACGATGCTTGTTTTCTTCCAGTTCTCTGTTAGCTGTCTCTCCCTGGCTTTGCTGATGATCTTGCCTACCTGTTTATTGAAATCGCTCATTGATTTTTTGCGCTAAAGGTATTCCCTTTGTCTGAAAAGTAAATTTAACTGCTGGTATAAAAATACTAACAACCCATGGTAGAAATGTACCACTTTCTGAGGCTGCACGATATTGGTGACGGGCTAAAAATTGGTGTTGGACCATGTAATGGGGAGTCCACAGTCCACGGTCGACGGTCCACGGCATACGGTATCCTATTCTTGGGTCGCGTCTGTGGACTGTGGACGGGTTGCGTGACTTTCAACTTCCTCCTTTTTTTCTCATTTTAGAGTCATAAACGACTACGCATCTTAACAATACCAACAATGGCCGTTAACTGGCAAAAAGAGATCCAACCCCTGATTAAAAAATACAAGGGCAAGAAGCATCCCCTGGACTACAACAACGCCTATGAGCTTATGGTCATGGTTGTGTTGTCTGCCCAGGATTCAGACCGGAACATCAACAAGATCGCTCCTGAACTTTTCGCGGCATTTCCCGACATGAAAGCGCTTTCAAAGGCAGACGCAGACTCCCTGTATCCTTTTGTATCGAAAGTGAGGAACTTCCGGAATAAGGTCAAGTGGCTGCTGGAGATCGCCACCACGGTAAAACAGGACAAAAATATCCCAACAACACTCGAAGAGCTGACCGCACTTCCCGGCATCGGCAGAAAATCAGCCAACGTTATTATGCGCGAGCTCGGGCTACCAGCGGAGGGCATCATTGTTGACCTTCACGTTGTGCGTGTTGCACCACGCCTGGGTTTAGCAACCGGCACCGACCCAAAGAAAATTGAAAAACAAATGATGGAGGTGCTGGACCAAAAAGACTGGGGCGAAGCCGGCATGGCGATCTCATTCCTGGGCAGGGAAACCTGCAGGCCCAGCAACCCGAAACATGCGGAATGTGTGATGAATAAGGTTTGCGCGTATTATAAGGAGCTGCAGAAATGAAAGGTCCACAGTCCACGGTCGACAGTCCACAGCCAACCCTTTGAGGGCTTTTCAAGAGCAGTGCTTACTAAATTTTATTCACCACATGCATAACCCTCAAAGGGTTGTTCCCTCGTGGTCTGTGGACAGTGGACTCACTTTAGCACATCGCGGAGATAGTCTGTAGCCAATGGCAATTGTGTTCCAAAAAAATGAGCCTTCCAGCCAGGCGCAAACCTGTTGATCAAAACGAACACGAGTAACCCACGCTCCTGCGACCACGCAGGCATTTGTTCTATCATCCATGAAAGAAGCTCACGCTCGTTGGGCTCGCTGGGCTTGGGAACATTTTTAAGCATGACCCGGAACTGTGCCCACATAGCTGAGCCTTCAAGAGAAAGGAAAATTTCATCCGCTCGTCCTAATCCCTCATTCTCACCGGTAAAAAATTCACGCTTGCGGGTCTCCGTCAATTGAAGCGCCTGCGCGATCTCAGCTTTACAACTGTCGTCGTTCGTGGCAAACACAGCCTTCCACAAATGGGCAACTTCTTCAGTGTAAAGTTTAGTGAACCGCTCGTTCTTTGAGAACTCGTTTTCGACGGTATTGTCATCGAGGCTTTCCCGGTTGCCGGCCTTGCTTATCTCCAGGAGCTGTGGAAGCACAAAAGGCAGCTGGCGTGTATGAGTCAGCTCATGAATATTGACGCCCAAAAATAAAAAATCCAGGTAAGACCATTGATCAGGGGTTCGCAGCTTGTGGAACAACGATGGCAGTGGAGCAACAAAGTAAGCTTTTTTATTGGCAGCATGCGGCATAGCACTTGCCGGTAAGGAAGCCAACGGAATAGGTTCCATGTCCGGCACCCAGACATTTTTTTTGTGACCAATCCTGATCAGTTGATAATTCTTTCCGGCAAAGTCAATATGATGATTGGTTCTCTCAAAAGGTGGAAGCGCGCTTTCGTCAGCGTTCACATGCCAGGCCGTGGTACTGTCATAAAAAATGATCCACGGCAGTGCCTTTGTTTCAATGTTCAGCTCATCCCGGCACGCATACGTCCAGTTGTCCACCACCTTCTGCATCCAAAGAACCTCCTCCGTCCCGGATTTAGCCAGGTGATTTTCACGTACGGTATGCTGGGCCGTAACGACCTGCGCGGTCGCAAGTAGGAAAACGAACAAGGCGGCACGTAACATAGGTGATCGAGTATATCCTAAGATACAACATAATCACCAGGAAGTCCAGAGAAAGGTACGAGGTACGATTTACGGAGTACGGAGGTACCGATAGCTATCGGAACAACGACCGGTTTTCATAGGGTCGCGGCCGTGGACCGTGGTCTGTGGACCGTGGTCTGTGGACCGTAGACTCTACCCAGCCTTTGTCATTTCAGACCGCCCCGGAAAAATTCTGCTAAACACCCACCCAAAGATCACACAGCCGAAGATGCCGATGCCGGGATAGAGGAAAAAGTGGATCCAGTTGCCGGCCTGCACAAAGTACAGGATGATGACGCTGAGAAAGAACCCGATCAGGATGCCAATGCTGTTGATGGACTTCACAAAGATGCCGCCGATGAACATTCCCGCCAGGCAACCGCCGAACATGCCCATGAGCTTCAGGTATTGATCCCAGATGGAGCTGTTCTTCAGGAACACGAGCCATACGGCGATGAGTATACCCAGCGCGCCGAGTGCCAGGGTGGTCCAGCGTGCAAAACGGAAACGCTGGATGTCTGTACTCTGCGGCCTGAAGTGTTTATAAAAATCTGTTGTGGCAACGGTGGCGATGGAGTTCATGCTCGAGCTGATGGTAGACATGGTGGCGGCAAACAACCCTGCGATCACGAGGCCGGAGAGACCGGCGGGCAACTGACGGGAAATGTACCACGGAAAAATGTTATCGGTACGTCCGTGCGGATCGAGCAACGCGGGGTTGTGCCTGAAGTAAACCCACAGCGCGGTGCCAACGGCAAAGAAGATCAGCGTGGCTGGCACTACCAGCAGCGCGTTGGTATAGACAGAACGTTTTGCCTCCTGAAGGGTAGGTGTGGTCAGGTAACGCTGCACCACCACCTGGTCTGACGTATACACCGTGAGTTGTGTGAGGAAGTTGCCGATGATCACTACCCACAGCACAGGTTCCGTAATGGACCAGCCCCAGTTGGCCATGGTGAGCTTATCACTGGCAGCAGCCTCGGAGAAGATCACGTCCATGCCGCCCACAGAATCGGAGATGAAGTAAAAACAAAGGAACGCGCCGCCCAGCAGTACCGTTACCTGCATCACCTCTGTCCAGATCACGGCTTCAATGCCACCGGAGATGGTGTAGGCTGTGGTGATGATGGTGATGAGCACAATGCAGGTGATCAGGTTCACGCCGGTAACGGTGCTCAGCACGAGGGCGGGAATGTAGATGACAATACCCAGACGCCCTGCCTGAAACAGCAGGAACGTGAGGCTGCCCACCAGTTTTACGTTCTTGTTGAAACGGATCGCCAGGTACTCGTACACGCTTGTGATGTTGATCTTTCTGAAATAAGGCAGGAAGAACAGCACTACCACGGGCACCACGGCTACGATCATAAAATTGGAAAAGATATAAACCCAGTCGGTGGCATACGTCTTCGCAGGGATGGCGATAAACGTGAGCGCGCTGAGCTTCGACCCAAAAATGCTCAGGCCCGCTGCCCACCACGGGATCTTCTGACCGCCCAGGAAAAAATCGCCGGTGGAGTGATTCATGCGCGACGACACATACACGCTGATGCCGATCACCACCAGGAAATAAATGCCCACCACCGTCCAGTCCAAAGCTTTGAAGGTACCGCTGGGCGACTGGGGTGTTGCGCTCAGCACGTGCGTTGTCCGTACACCGGGCTTCGCCTCGCCGCCGGGCAGCACAACACTGCCATTCCACACCACCAGCGGCGTAGTAACGGGTGCTTTCACTTTTTCGTCAATGCTTTCGGGTACCTGCCCCATCACTGACCATGTACCGGTGATGGTGTGATAAGCCAGGATGTCGCGCCGAAAACCTGGATGATCGCCTTTGAGCTCCATCACACGCGATGCCAGCTGCCCGTCGTCGCCACCGAAGATCAGCAGGTGCGACTGGCCCGAAGTGAGCGCAGGTGAAGGTGCTGCCACAACAGGGTGCGGCAGATCCGTGACGGCCTCCCATCCACCACCCGGCGGATGAAAGCGGTATGCATCCTTCAGGTACCTGCGTTGTGCTTTTTCAGTTGTCTTGTCAAAATACAATTCCACGCCGCTGAACACGTAGAGATAACCATCCTGAACACCGGCTACTGCCAGCATCCGTGCAGGGCCGGGCAATGGGTCGAGCTCCTGCCACTTCGCATTTTTTCCCATGCTCAGGTCCAGGCTCCAGACAATGTTCTGAGAAGCGGTATCAGCGGGGTTTGCCAGTCCTCCTATAACATAGAGTGTATTGTTCAGGATCGCGCCCGTGGTGTTGGCCAATGGATGGGGCAATGATGGCAGCGTATCGGTGACGAGTTTGCCATTGCTCCACTGCCAGGTCCACACATCGGTATAGTGCCTGTCTCCATCTGCGCCGCCTGCGCACACCACGCGATCATTCCAGGTCACTGATATACCGTAACCCATCCGACGCGAAAGCTTCCCGGCCTCGCGCCACTGACCGGCAGGATCGTCAAGCACAAACACCTGATCGTACCAGGTCTTTTTCGTATTACCCCAGGGGCCGATGCCATCAGGAAAATTAGCACCACCACCTACGAGTAAAACTCCCTGCGAAACCCCGGCATAGGAACCGGCAAAACCCACACTATCAGGAATGGAAGGGTATTGCTTCCAGACAAAAAAATCATTCTGAGCCATACTTAAAACCGGAAGGAGTAATAATAAAAAGAAGAGACAGAACGATCCCAGCTGAGCCGGAACCGTTGTATCCATTGTACCTGGTCTATCATTCAAGTGTACAGACATTGTTACAGCGCTACTTTTTGTTTGTCATTGACAGCATGCGGGAGGGTCTCAAGTTTTTTGAAGAATCCGAGATCGTCGAGCTGTTTGATCAGCGATTGCTCGTCTTCTTTGGTGAGGTTGCTCAACGGCAGGCGGCAAGGTCCGAGGTCAATACCCAGTCGTTTCACAATGGCCTTCTGCGCGGGAATGGGCGGAAACTTCAGCAGGATCTTCACCATCTCCACAAGGTAGAACATTTTACTGCGTGCGTCTTCCATGTCACCTTTTTCAAAGCTCTTCATCACCTGCAGGTACAACGGTGCAGCAAACGTGTAGGTGCTTCCGATCGCTCCCTTCGCTCCAACGGTGAGCGCCGGCAGCAGCATCTCATCAAACCCAAAGAGGATATCGTACTTGCCTTGCGCATAGTTCAGGCACAGCTGATATTCCCAGATGGTAGCGGCCGTATACTTGATACCCTTGAGGTTCGGAATACTTTTCTCACCAAGCTTCAGCACTTCCGTCATGTCCATGTTCATGCCGGTGAGGTGAGGTATGTTGTAATAATAAAACGGGAGCTGAGGCGCAGCACTGGCGATCTCTGCCAGCGCGTCAACAAGATTCTTAACGGATCCCGGCTTGAAGTAAAATGCCGCTACCGATGAGATGGCATCGGCGCCGATCTCCGCAGCGTGTGCCGCCAGCTTCTGCGACTCGCGGATGCTGGTATGCCCTACGTGAACATATACCTTGATGCGCGAGCCCACCGCATCCTTAAAGGCCTTGGCCACCTCCATCCTTTCTTCCATCATCATATTGGGTCCCTCACCATTGCTGCCGCACACGAATATGCCTTTCAACCCATCCGCGATCATTTTTTCAACATACGCAGGGATGGTCTCTAGACGCAATTCGCCTTTCGCATCAAAAGGTGTGAAGGGAGCTGCCATTAAGCCTGTAAAATGATTCATATTATGTAATTAAAAATGTAGTTAGTTTTCTGTTTATACTATACTGTTTTCTTTTCACGGGATCCTTCGCTCGCGCAAAGCCCCCACACAAACACCGCTCAGGATGACGGATTGGCGAAGCCCGGGAAGATCCTTCGCTCGCGCAAAGCCACACACAAACCTCACTCAGGATACCGGTTACCTGCGGACAACATCTCACTAAACCCGTGGGACGCCCTTCTGACTCCTGGCTCCTGACTTCCGGCTTCTCCTCCTTACTCCTTACTCCTTACTCCTTACTCCTTACCCTAGCACCCAAAATCTCCTCTATGGGTAACCGCTGAAACACCATATCAGCCTGACTACTTTCATAGAGGATACCAATCGTCCGCTCATCCACGGAAGTGAGGCACGAATATCCTCTGCTCTTCAACTCGTCCAGCAACACCTGATATTGTTGAGGCCACGTTTTGCCATCATCGAGACTTGCTTTGATGGTCATGTGATCGCGTGCTGTTTTCGAGTCAGGATTAGAGAACACGAGCACACTTTTTTTACCCTTGCCGGGGATGTCGTGCCGGTGTATCGAGCCCATACACGTAGGCTCACGCAAGGCGCTGAAAGAAGTGGGGTGGCGGGTCCATGTTTCACCCAGATCGTAGGTCACGGCAACGGCACGGCCATTGGTAGCAGACGTATCGGTCCGGTTCCGGTTGGCGCGCATGTTGAGCATGATGGCGCCATCGCTCAGCTCAACGGCCATGTTCTCGGTTGTGCTTTCGGCGGAAGCGCGGTTGCTGGTCTTCCATGTTTTGCCCCCGTCTTTGCTGTAGGTAATATTGGAGAACGAGCCACCATTCTCATCGCGGCCCTGTGTCGGGAATACCAATGTTCCATCGCGCAATGTGATGCCATGGCCTGGTGCGGGAGCCCACAACCACCACGATTCTTTTTTACACATTTTGGTGAGGTTCACAGGTTCGCTCCAGGTTTTGCCATCGTCCGTGCTCTTTACCAGCAGGAACTGCGAGGTCTGCTTCACGTCGAATCCTGGCTGCGAGCCTTTGTTGCGCCACTGGTGGTTCCAGTCCTTGCTCTCGTCATTGAGCCCTTCTATCCATTTTCCGTCTTCGTTGATCACGCCATACATCCACAAACCAGCGATGTAGATGGTGCCTGAATTCCGGTCAACAAGAATGCAGGCATCCGACACACCGTTGAATTTTTCTCCGAGGCCACCCCACTGTTTCATGTCGATAGCGATGCGCATCGGCTCCCAGGTGTTGCCACCATCGGTGCTGCGGCTTACGCCAATATCGATGTTACCCTGAAGGTCACGTGCGCTTTCGCGGCGCACATCGTAAATGGCCAGCAACGTACCCTTGTTGGTGGTGGTGAGCCCCGGGATGCGGTAAGTATGCACACCGTCGTCGTTGTGCTTCCGCACGGCCACGCCAATTCGCTGTCTGAAGTTGCTCTTCTTTTTGAAAACGATCTCACTTCCCGACCGAAGCGAGATCTTCCGGCATGATGCGGCCACAAAGTTCTGAAGCCCCGCGTTGTCGCTCAGCTCGTACGAAAGCCAGAAAAAGTTGTCGCCAGGCTGAAGCTGATGCTCAAGCGGGAAAACGATCTTCTTTTCAGCTTTGTCCAATTCAGCGAGGGGCGCGGTGTCCGGAGACTTGTCCAGCCACTTCTCATCACCGTCGCTGCCAGCGTAGAAGAGGCGCACCTTTTTAATGTCTTTGAGCTGTGTGGTACCTTCGGCACTGAACTCCAGTGCTGTCAATGGGTCAGAAGACCCATTGACATTAACCCTAACCTGGAACACCGGGTTGTTCTTCTTATACTTCAATACCGGTACCTGAAGTTGCCGTTCGGTGACCGTTATTTTTTTTTCTACCGGCCTGAAGCTGATGAAAGCGAAGAGGCCAGCGAGAAGCACAAGCAGAACAAAACCACGTTTCATATTCATACCGATCTTTTATCCGGTGAAACCATCATTTAAATTTATCAAAGATTGAACAAAGCGGTGATCTCTGCCGGTGTCAATGCTTTTTTGTAGACGATCAGGTCGTCGATGAGGCCACTGTACTGGTTGCTGTAACCTGTAGTGGTTTCCTGCATGCCTACTTTGAAGTTACCTTCGTTGGAAACCACCTTCAAGCCGTTTGTGGAAGCCCTTGTTCCGGCCTGCACACCATCGATGAATATCGTGGTATTCAAACCATCGCGAACACACACCACATGGTGCCATACACCATCATGGATCTTGGCGCTTGCTGCAGTAAGGTTCAGCGTTGATCCGCCGGCTACATCTTCCGTTGCAAACGCTGTGAGGTTGGTTGCTGTGCCCAGGATCCGCATCCAGGTCTGGTTATCGCCAGTGCCCTTGCCACCACTCTCCTGCCACACCATCGCCCTGACGGCAACGCTCGTTTTCACCCAGCACGATACACTGTAATTGCCACTTCCAAAATTGAATGCATCGTGGTTTGGAACAAAAAATCCGCCTGTAGCATTGAACACCGCTGCGTTACTGGCTACCGACTTCCTGTCCATATCCGTGAATGCGATGGTGCCTACTGTTGTGGTCGTCACCTTTGACGGCCCTGCGTCGTTGATGCTGCCGTGGAAAGGGAAGAATGCCGTAAGGTCTCCACCGGGCACCACCAGCACGTAGCTCTCCTTCTCGATGGTAGAAGACCTGATCGGGTTGTAGGCCACCAGCTTTACTTTATAACGTCCCGGCGTGTTGTAGGTAATGGACGGATTCTGTGCTGTTGAAGAAGACGGCGTGCCACCATCGAAGGTCCACGTCCATGACTCCGCGCGGCCTATCGATTCATCCGTAAAGCTAACGGAACCACCTGTATACGTCGCCGCAAGATCGCTTCTGAACCCGGCCACTACGGCATTGGGATCGATCACTGTGATATAATTTTCCTTCGTCTTCTCCCCTGAATACTCGGGATTGGACGCCTTGAGCTTAACAGTATACGTGCCCAATTCTGTAAAGGTCATGGATGGATTCTGATTCGAAGAGGTCAGCACCGTTCCGGCTGCCGACTTAAACTCCCACTGCCATGTTTTAGGTATTCCCGTACTCTTATCCGTAAATACCACAGGCTCTCCCTGTTTCACAACGGTATTCTCAACACTGAAGTCAGCGGTGATCTCGTTATATCCTACCGTAATGTACGACTCTTTCGTCTGAACAGAAGTGCCGCTCTTGTTGGCGAGCTCCAGTGTCACTGCATAGGTTCCGGGAACAGTGTACACTACAGTCGGCCCTGAAAGACCCGACGTCGATGGCTCTGCACCTTCGAATGTCCATTTCCACGATGAAGCCTGACCGAGGGATATATCGGTAAAGGTCACGCTCTGACCCGCACGGATCGACTCGGCTGATGCTTCAAAATCGGCTTTCAACGGTTTTTCATCTTCATCGTCGCATGACATGAGACACACCGCCGCGATCCAGAAAAGGGAGAGAAGTGTTGGTTTGATATTTTTCATAACACAGTTATTCTAATTTCTTACATAAAATCTGAAATGTTCACTATTCGGTAAGCGATGCCATCCCAATACTTGCTGGTGCCGGCCTCATACAGGATACCGACCTGGGTATTGGACAACATCACGATGTCTGAGTAACCGGAAAGCCCGGTATACACGCTGTACTGTTTCGTCCACGACGCGCCGTCATCCTGGCTCATTTTGATGGTCATGTTCGTGCGTGTAGTAGCCGCAGCGTTGGAGAAGAACAGGGTGTGCTTGTTGTCGATGATGGCCGACAGCAGGCTTGCCTGGCAGACCGGATCCACAAGTCCGTAGGCCGTAGCCACAGGCGCCCAGGTGATGCCGGCATCCGTGCTCCGCGATACCAGGCGCAGGTTATTGTTTCCACTGACGCGCATGTTCAGCATGAGCTTTCCGTCAGAGAGCTCCGCCACGGTGCTTTCGTTGGGATTGAGGCTATGCTGCGGTGTAACGCCGCCGAGCTTCCAGGTCACGCCTGCATCGTCGGAGTAGATCACGTGTGAGTAACCTCTTCCGCCGGCCGACTTCAGCTCGATATTGTCGCAGGGAATCACAAGCCGTCCTGCATGTGCGCCCTTCGTAAGCTGGATGCCATGGCAAGGGCCCGTAGCATACCAGCCCCAGGTGGCCAGCTTCACCGAGGATGTGATCTCCTTCGGGGTCGCCCAGGTAACACCATCGTCTTCGGAGCCCGTATAAAATACGCGGCGGGTATCGGTGCTCGTTCCGGCGTTGATCGTTCCGATATCGTCGGCACCGAAGTTCCAGGTCATGAGCAGGTGGATCTTGCCGGTGGCCTGATCGACAACCGGTGCAGGATTGCCGCAGGTGTTTTTGCCATCGCTCCAGACCACGCTCAGCTTGCTCCACGTTTTGCCGTCGTCAGAAGAACGTTTTACCACCAGGTCGATGTCGTCTTCGTCCGAGCAGTTGGTCTTGCGTCCTTCGGCAAAAGCCAGCAACGTTCCTGCCCTGGTCTTGATAATGGCCGGGATACGGAAACAGCTATATCCTTCCGAGTTCACGGCATAGATGTGCGTGAACGCTGTATTGGATGGAGGCTCTTCTGTTTCATCCGGGTCAGGCTTGGGATTTACGGGATCATCATCTCCGCCACAGGAAAGCAGGAAGATGACCGCCGGCAGCAGTAATAAATTTCTGTACAACGTAGCAGCTATTCTTTTCATACGCACTTTTCGGTTAACAGCGTCCGGTTCTTTTCTGAGGTTATTGCTGATAACCCGTTGTTTGTTCAAGGTTACCGTTGATGGCGATCTGGGTTTTCGGGATCGGGAAGAACAGCGGGATGTTCTTTCCGTTCAGGTTAGGCACCTCGTTGTAAGCGTTGATGGTGCCGCCATAGTGGAACCTCACCAGGTCGGGCCAGCGTTTCAGCTCGAACCACAGCTCCCTGAAACGTTCATCCAGGATCGCCTTCTCTACAGACTGTTTGTCCGTTGCGCCTGTATAGTTGCCGGTGCCTGCCCTGACCCGCACTTTGTCAAGCTCCGTCACGGCTTCGGTAGGGCGGTTCAGCGCTGCAAGGGCTTCGGCACGGAACAGGATCAGCTCCGCCGCTCGGTAGATCACAATGTCGTCTTCCCAGTAACGGTCATCTGTATAAACCGTCCCCCTGAACTTGTTGTCGAAGACGCCGATCACATTGTTGCTGGCATCCACGGCTGTGATCATGGAAGCTGCTTTCCGCACATCGTTGGCGGCAAACATGCCCAGCGCTTTCGGGCTCGGAGAATACACGCTCCGGGCACCGTTCTTGGAATACGGCACGGAAGCTTTGTTGCTCGCATTGTTCACGAAGATATCCCGGGCTTTCAACCGGCTGCCATACTGGTCAGACTTCTCGTTGCGGAGGAAATAAAGGGAGAAAATAATCTCGGCATTTTTCTTCTTGTCAGTGGCATGGATCTCGGCAAAGTTCTGCAGGAGCGAAACACCCGATGCCAACGCCTGGTCTACAGCCGCGATGACTGCCTGCAGGTCCTCATTCGAACCTTGCAGCACTTTGTACTTCCACAACAGCGCATCTGCCTTGAGGCTCAGCGCTGTGGGCACCGAAGCCTGGTTCTTATTCACAAATCCTGATTCAGGGAAGGATGCAAGCGATTGCTCGATATCGTTAAGGATCAGGTTCATCACTTCTGTTGCAGGCGCACGCGACGGTAGTTTTCGGTCACCGCTTTCGGTAGGTTCCAGCACGATCGGCACATCACCCCAGATGCGCACCATGAGGAAGTATGTGTAAGCCCGCAGGAAGTAAGCCTGCGCGATAGACCTCCTGATCTTCTCGCTGTTGCCGATGCCCGGCGCGTATTTGATCACGAGGTTGCAATGGTGCACGATGTAGTAGAAGTCCTGCCAGTCAGGCGCATTCGATTCAGTCAAATTCTGCGCCCAGGCTACGGATACAGATCCTTCGAGCCCTGCAACGAAGGCGTCACCACGGTCTTCGAGGAAGTACGTTTGATTCATGAGGTTCCGGAATACGAAGTAGATACCCGTGACGTATCCTGTCACATCGCCCTCTCCCTTCCAATAGCTGGCGTTCGTGATGTCTGACACCGGCGCGATCTCAAGCGTGTCTTTGCACCCGAAGGGCAGCATCAGACAACCGATGAGCGTACATATTGTTATGACCTTCTTCATGTGTTGTTCTAATTAAAGGGTGATTTTGAAACCAAAGTTGAATTGTCGTGGACGGGGATAAGAGCCCTGGTCGGCACCGGTGTAGACCTCCGGCATCAGGCCATCGTATTTTGTGATGTAGCCGATGTTATACACACCGCCGTAAACATCCACTGCCTGCAGCCTGGCCTTTTGTGTCAGCGAACGCGGCAAAGTGTAGTTCAGCGAGACTTCGCGGAAGGCGAGGAAATCACCTTTTGAGAAGTAGAGTGAATTGTTGGTGGAATATCCGCTGCTGGTGCCCAGGCCGTTGGTTGCGCGCAAGTGGTTGCGGTATCCGTAGTCGGCATCGCTCTGCACCGTGTACTTGGGAATGCTGGCAATGTCTCCCTGCTCTTTCCACACTTTGTCGCTCAGTACATCTTTCAACGTCATGTTGTTGTTACGCGCGCTGGCCAGTGAACGGCCGCGGAACGAGTTATCGATCACGTGGCCGATGGCGTAGTCCGCCACCACCCGCAGCGAAAGCCCCTTGTACCGGAAAGTGTTCACAATACCGCCTGTTTTATCAGGACGGATATATCCCATGAACACCATGTCCTCCACGTCGATCCTGCCATTGCCATCTACATCCTGCCAAATGGCATCTCCGCCTTTTTTTACCCGGCCATTGGCGTATACGTCGTAAGGAGCATCTGCCGCATCGGCATCCGTAGCATAAACACCGATCATATTGAAGGCCCAGCGTCCGCCATAACGTTCACCTTCTGCCAACCCTCCTACTTTCTTATAAGATTGTGTTGCAGGGTCATATATCGTGTTGCCACCGATCCGGTTCTTATCTTCGCCGTTGGTTGGCAGTTTTACCACGGTAGACCGGTTGAAGGCAAACGTAAAGTTTACGTCCCATGAAAAGTCAGTGCGCTCAATAACGTTGGCCGCGAGCTCAACTTCGAAGCCCCTGCTCCTCAAGGTTCCATAATTGCTCTTGATGGAATTGAAACCTGATGTGGCATCGACCGGCAGGTCAAAGATCCTGTCACTGGTCAGCTTGTTATAGTAGTCCAGCAACAGTGTGACCTTATTATCGAACAAGCCGATGTCAACACCTGCGTCAAACGATGTTGTGGTCTCCCATACGAGGTTGCTGTTGGCCATGGTGGTATTCAGGATACCGATCTGACCCATGTAGTTCAGCGGAAAATCCGTACCCCCTACGTTGAGCACACTGCTGTAACGACCTTGTGTATCGTAGATCGACAGCTCGTTGTTACCGGTCTGTCCCCAGCTGGTGCGCAGCTTGAAGGTTGAAACGCGGCGACTCATAGGCTCCCAGAAGTCCTCGCTGTGAATGTTCCAGCCGGCAGATACGCCGGGAAATGTTCCCCATTTATGCGAGGGCGTGAACTTCGATGATCCGTCACGGCGCAAGCTTGCCGAAAGCAGGTACTTCTTGTCGTAGTCGTAATTGACGCGTCCGAAAAAGCTCATGATGGCATCCGAGCTTTCCGTAGACGAGATCTTCTGCGTAGCGGCTGCCGTGGCGTTCAGTGTGGGAACGTTATCCGTCGCTGCTCCGTATCCGCTGCCGTTCAGGTTATAGGTGTAGTTGTTGATGTAACTGAAACCCAGTACTGCATTGATGCCATGCGCATTGAAATTTTTGTCGTAGTTCAGCACGGCATCTGCCTGGCCCTGGCGGATGTACTCATGTTCGGCAGAAGCATTCCGGTTGATGTTCACTTCGTTGTAGGCTTCAAAACGGTTCTGAATTCCTTCCGTGGTGAACCAGTAAACAGCGGGTTTGAAGCTGAGCTCGGGCAGAATGTCCCAGGTGAGTCCGGCGTTCAAAGTATTGCGGAACACCCTGTTGTCGTTGTATTTGTCACGGTAGTAGATCTCATGGTTCCGGTTGCGGAAAGAGGTCACGCCTTCACCCGGCGCCGGTGTGCCATCTTCATAGGTGAGGCGGTAGGTAAAGGGCATGGTCACAGACCGGCTCAGCACGTTCTGATAATTGCTGAGTCCATTGGAGTTCCTGTACTGGAAGCTTGCGTCTGCATTGACCTTCACTTTGTCGCTTAGCCTGTACGTAGTGTTCAGCAGGAAGCTGTAGTTCTTATACCAGGTACCGGCCACGATGCCGTCCTGGTTAAGGTGACCCAAGCTGGCATAGTAAGTAGCTTTCTCCGTGCCACCGCTGATGCTCAGGTCGTATTCCTGGCGGTGCGCGGTCTGGAAGGTGACATCCTGGTAATTGGTTTCCTTGAAGATCAGCTTCTTGCCGGTGACGGGGTCGGTCATGGTCTCCCATCCCTGGTTATCGATGAGGTCGGTAACATATTCCTGGCCGTAGTTCTGAATATAGGTATCGAGGAATTCGAGTGTATTGCGGCTGTTGCGCGGATTACCCGTAGACATACCGTAGGTTCCACCCGTCAGGTACAGGTTGGGGTTGGTGGTGTTGTAGTTCATGATGTTCCGGCGGCTCACTTCGATGTATTCACGCGCGCTGGTAAAATCGTAGGTCTTGCCCTGCTTTTCGATGCCTGACGTGTGTTTGAAAGTGATCACCGGCCTGGTGCTGATCTTGCCTGATTTTGTCTTGACGATGATAACACCGTTTGCCGCCCTTGCTCCATAGATAGCTGTTGAAGCAGCGTCTTTCAATACCTGGATCGATTCGATGTCATCGGGGTTGAGATCGCTGATGTTGCGCATAACACCCACCACACCGTTCACGATGATAAGGGGGCTGTCGCCTTCGGGTGACGTGGAAGCACCGCCGCGAATGAAGATCTGCGGGTTGGCGCCGGGTTGTCCGTCAGAGATCTGCAGTGACACACCGGCAACCTTGCCCTGTAACTGTACGAGGGGGTTGGCGCTCGGCGCATTCCGGAACTCCTTCTCATCAACTTTCGATACCGCGGTGGTCATGGTGGCGCGCGATTGCTCACCGTAACCGATCACCACCACTTCGTCGAGTGAAGTGATGTTGGGTGACAGAACAACATCCACGGTAGTGCGGTTGTCGATCGATACTTCCGTGTCGGTGAATCCGATAAAAGAAAAGATCAGCACGCCGTTCGGGTCCTGCACTTTGAGTGAATAACGTCCTTCGGCGTCGGTGATCGTTCCCTGCGAGGTTCCTTTCAGCAGGATGCTCACACCAGGCAACGATTCGTTCGTCTCCGAATCGGTCACCCGGCCTTGCACCACCAGATCCGTGGCCTGGCCATAGCCCGCATAGCACTGCAGCAGCAACAGGGCTGCTAAAATGGCTTTTTGGTAAAAACTTCTCATCATAAGGGTAAAGGTTGACGGTTATATTGTTCTATGGTACTTATGTAGTACATAATATTTAATGTAATGATAGAAGCCCCTGTTCATAAATCCAAACGATTCCGGAAAAATTTAAAACGATTGCGGTGAAGTGGAGGGGCGGCTTTGGAACGCAGAAATGCAGAAATTAAGGGGATTTAAGGGATTTTGTCCGCTATATCCTACGGAGACCGTTGTCCTGAGCGATGAGTGTGGATGGACTGTGGGAGCGAAGGACCCTCCTGTCGTTTACTGCGTACTTAGTTCGTGCATCTGCCTTGTTGTAAGCATTTCGTTTCAAGGGGATTCTTCACTCCCTCAGCCAACCGCGCATGCCTCATTCAGAATGACGGATATAACACGATCCAGCACAACGAAATCTGAATGTAAGGAGCACTATTGTCAACTGCCCCCGATGCCAATCGGGGATTTGTCAACTGCCAATTGATTCTCACAGGTGTTGAAAATGCGGCGAAAGGTGTTTCCGCATGGCATTGGGAAACTCTTCGGCATTGTTGCTGTACAGGATCTTGACCAGGTCGGCGTGGGTCACCGATCCTACGGACGTATGCTGAAGCTTTGATTCGTATTCTACTACATATTCAAAGACAGGAAGCAGGATCGTCTGGAAACGTTTCAGCGTATCGTTACCGGCCATTTCATAGAGGGTGGAGTGGAAATCGAGCTCACAACGGATCTTTTCGATCTGGGTGGTGGCCTTCCGCTCGCGTTCAACAATGGCATCGAGCTTCTTCAGATGGACTTCGGTTTTACGGGCAAAGATCAGATCGCCCAGGCCTACTTCCAGCACCAGGCGGAGCTCGAACAGCTGCTTTCTTACCTGCTCATCCAGGATCGCAGGGTGAAGGATCCGCTCCAGGCCCTTCATTACGTCCGGGCGTGTGAGGATCATGCCGCGTTTCTTTTTAGAATCGATCAGTCCCAGCATCCGTAACCGGCTGAGCGCCTCCCTCACCACATTGCGACTCACCCCCAGCGCATCGGCCAGCTCCTGCTCCTTGGGAATGGCATCGCCAGGGCGGATCGCTCTCTTAATGATGTATTCGTGCAGCTGCGCCTCTACCTGGTCGGCCATCGTCAGTGATGCGATCGGCTGAAGGGTATACAAATCCTGGTCACCTTTCATGGGTCTCTATATTATTTTGTTGCCGTAAAATTTATGTAATACATAAACAGCGCATAATGATAGTCTGGCGGCAACTCTCCGGCAAGGGATTCATTAAATATTTAAAAAATCACCCGCTAAAACCACCAACTTGCCCGTTGGACCACCATTATGTATAACATAACCAATTTAAGTTAAATTACCCGCAAATTCAATGTCCGCAGCGAAGGTGGACCACCAATGCACGATAAACCCCTTAATATAATGAGTGGAATCCGTACTTGCAGACCCGTGAAGGCCTTGACCACCATCACATTCACCTTTGTGCTTTGTGTGACAGCGGCTGTGTGTGGAGCACAAAGCACGGCGCGCAAAAATGTGCTCTTCATTGCCGTTGACGATCTCCGGCCAGCGCTGGGATGTTACGGCGACAAGGTGGCCATCACACCGCACATCGATCAGCTCGCCGCCGAAGGTATGGTGTTCGACAAAGCCTATTGCCAGCAAGCCGTCTGCGCACCCTCGCGCACCTCGCTGATGACAGGGCTGCGTCCTGACAAGACGAAAGTATGGGGACTGAACACACTGTTCCGTAATACCATGCCTGAAGTGATCACGCTTCCGCAGTTCTTCAAAGCGCAGGGATATCACACCGATGCTGTGGGAAAGATCTATCATGATCCCAAGTCACACCAGGATCCGGCATCGTGGTCGGGAAAGACGGTGCTCACCATCACACAAAACGGCGCAGGCAACAAATACGTGCTGCCTGAGAATCTCTCTTCGAAAAAAGGTGCTTCCACGGAACGCCAACCTGTTGCCGACAGCGCTTACATCGACGGCAAGGTAACAGACGCCGCACTACAGCTTCTTCACAAAGTAAAAGACACACCTTTCTTCCTGGCTGTGGGATTCCGCCGGCCTCACCTGCCCTTCACGGCACCGGACCGCTACTGGCGCATGTATGATACTGTGAGATTCAAACCACCGATCAATTCCGGGCCGCCGACCAACGCACCTGCTATTGCATTTCACAATTCGCAGGAGCTCAGGGGCTACAACGACATCCCCAACAGTGGACCGCTGCCTCCCGAAACCGTTCGCAAGCTCCAGCATGGCTACTATGCCGCGGTGAGCTATATCGACTTCCAGGTAGGCCGTCTGCTGCAAGAGCTCGAGCGGCTCAACCTCAAAGACAACACCATTGTGGTACTGTGGTCAGACCATGGCTTTCACCTGGGTGAGCAGGGATTGTGGTGTAAGTCTACCAACTTTGAAAATGCGGTACGTGTACCGTTGATCATTTCCGCGCCCGGCATGAAAACGAAAGGAACCCACACGCAATCGCTGGTAGAGCTTGTTGATGTTTATCCAACGCTGGTCGATCTTTGTGGCTTCCCTGTTCCCGGCAACCTGGATGGAAAAAGCCTGAAGCCTGTGCTGGAGAGTCCGGCTGCCTCCGTAAAATCTTTCGCCCTGAGTCAATTCGTTCGGCCCTACGATGCTTTGTTCAACGATGCCGATATCAAAGCGATGGGTTATTCCTTGCGCACGGAAGACTATCGTTATACCGAGTGGCGTAAGTTTGGCACCGATACAGTGATCGCAACAGAATTATATGATCACAGGAATGACCCGGAAGAAACAGTGAATATTGCCGGCAGCGTAAGCAAAACGAAGCTGCGGAGATTTAAAAACACACTTGAAGGGGTGTTAGAAGAAAGGAGTCAGAAGTAGGTTGTTGGTGAAGAACACCAACAACGGCAAAACGGCACACATCAACAACGGCACAGGGCAAAGGAGTAATTAAGAAGAAGCCCGCAGTCCGGCTCCCCTTATTCAGATCGCAATGACTTTACCGGATTGGCCATCGAAGCTTTTACGGTCTGGAAGCTCACGGTGAGCAGGGTGATGAGCAACGCTCCACCTACAGCTCCGATCAGTGCCAATAACGATATCGTTGTACGGTACTCGAACTGCTGCAACCACTGATCCAGCAGGTGCGCGGCAATGGGAAGTCCGATCAGGCATGAGACGCCGACCAGCACCAGGAATTCTGCGGACAACATTTTCCACAAGTTGAGTACCGAGGCGCCCATGATCTTGCGGATGCCGATCTCTTTCCTGCGTTGTTCCGCAACGAACGAAGCCATGCCGAACAATCCCATGCAGCTAATGAAAATGGCGAGTGTGGCGAAGATGCCGGCCAGCGCGCCGATGCGTTCTTCGGCAGCAAATTTCAGGGCATACTCCTGGTCGGTAAATTTGAATTCGAACGGAACAGCGGGCAGCAGGTTCTGAAACACTTTTTCGATTTTGGCCAGCGCATCGTGAGCGCTCATTTCGGGATTGATCCTGATGTTGATCCAGACCGTATCGTTGTAGCTGAGGTAAAAGACCGTTTGCTTCACCGGTGAATAAGGAGAATCCATGATCATGTTTTTGATCACGCCGATGACCGTGTATTTGCGGCCATTCCAGGTGATCTCTTCATCGACGGGATCCTCAAGTCCCATATACTCGGCCGCAGCTTCATTGAGCACGATGCCTGCCGAATCTGTGGAGAATTCACGCGAAAAATCACGGCCCCTGATGAAGGTCCAGCCCATGGTCTTCCCGAAATCGTGCGTGACGGCCATGGTTGCGAAGTCGTCCTGCAAGTTGGGATCTTTACCTTTCCAGTTAAAGCCGGTAAAGTTGAACCAGATCTCGGTTGCCGGGCTTGATGATTCTGCCATGTCAACAATGGCACCGCTGGCCTTGAGCTCGTTCCGGATCACCTCAAATTTACCCCAGAACTCCGGCGCCGTTTTCCGGATCATGATGAGGCCCTGGCGATCATATCCGATGGGCCTGTTCTTGGCGTGCTGCACCTGCTGGTATACGATGATCGTTCCGAGAATGAGCGCGATGGAGATGGTGAATTGAGTCACCACCAGGATCTTGCGGGGCACCGAAGCGAAACGTCCTGCTTTGAAAGTACCCTTCAATACTTTCACAGGCTGAAAAGAAGACAGGTACAGCGCGGGGTAACTTCCCGACAGCAGTCCGGTGATCAGGATAAAGGCGACGCTCACCAGCCAGAAATACAGGTTGGTCCACGGCATATCTATACGCTTCTCAGAGATCGTATTAAACCACGGCAGCACTCCGGTAACGATGGCCAGCGCTATGATAAAAGAAATTACCACCACCACGAGCGACTCACCCAGGAACTGCGAGATGAGCTGCGTCCTCACGGAGCCGACTGATTTGCGGATGCCCACTTCCTTGGCGCGCTTCTCTGAACGGGCGGTGCTCAAATTCATAAAATTGATACACGCCAGCAGCAGCACAAAGGTGCCGATGATGCCGAACAACCATACAAGCTCGATCCGTCCACCTGCGGCCTGCCCGTCCTTCCATACCGAATACAAATGCCACCGGCTCATGGGATTGAGGAACACCTGTGGCTTTTCCCTCGCAGCCTGCTCTTTGCTGATCTTGCTCACCTTGATGTCTTTGATCTTCTCCGAAACCGCCTCAAAGGTTGTGGTGGGCTGAATCTCGACGAAGATACTATAACCGTTGTTATTCCAGTTGTGCTCCTGCACTTTCATCCACGGGTTGGACGTTACCCAAAAATCCCAGGTGGAAACAAAGTGAATGTTGTTCAGCTTTGAGTTGGAAGGAAACTCCTGATACACGCCGGTCACGCGTACATCCAGCGTATTGTCGATCTTCAGCATTTTGTCGATCGGGTCCTGGTCTCCGAAGATGGCACGGGCACAACTTTCCGAAAGTACAATAGAAGCGGGATCTTTCAGGCTGGTCAGCGTACCCTTCAGCATATTGAAGGAGAACATCTCCAGTCCTTCGCCGTCCATGAAAGTACCGCTCTGTGAGGTCTTGTGATCATCGATGGAAAGGATGTGATTCATCGGCCACCACGCCATTACCACATGTTTGAAGTCGCTCTTATAATTCGCCTTGAGCTCGGTACCCAGCGGCATGGGCATGGTCATGGAAGTGCTGACCACATCATTGAAGGTCTGGTGCTGGTATACCTGGGCAATGTGCTCATAGTTCTTGTGATGCCGGTTGTATGACAGCTCATCGTATAGCCACAGGCCGATCAGCATCGTTACGCTGATGCCCACGGCAAGGCCACTGATATTGATAAGCGAGTAGCCTCTGCTCCTGGTAAGGTTACGCAAAGCGATCTTGATGTAGTTGCTGATCATAACAAAGATGGGTTAAAGGCACACCAGCGTATTCAAGTTACATGCCAGTATAAGATTCACCCGCAAGCGCAGAATCAAAGCCTGGCGGGCGTTTCCGTGTTCATAAGCGAGATCACTTTGTGCGAATGCGGGCATTATTAAAAAGAACGATACCTTTGCTTCGAAGTATGGCAAGATCTTACAAGAACAACGAAGCGCCGGTATATGCGCTCGACGCTTTTAGTAAAAAGGCGCATGACAGCGCTTTCTACATTGAAAAAATGGAGACGCACCTGCACGATCACAAATTCATCAGCAAACCACACAAGCACGATTTTTATCTGCTGCTCTATATCACCCGCGGCGGCGGCACCCATAACATCGATTTCAAAACATACCCGGTATCACCCGGCAGCTTTTTCCTGATGACCCCGGGCCAGGTGCATTCATGGAACCTCACAGCGGGAACCGATGGCTTCATCATTTTCTTTCTGCCTGCCTTTTACAAGATGCAGGCCGTGGAAAACAACCTGGTGGCCTTCCCTTTCTTCCACTCGCTCAACGCCAACCCGCTGGTACAGCTTGAAGGCGAACAGCAAAAGGTGATCAGCTTTATGATAGACCGCATGTACGATGAGTTCAAAGCTGAAACTCCGATCGATCTGCGCATCGTCAGAAGTTACCTGGAGATCGTGCTGCTGACCCTGGGCAGGAACTACCCGGCGGAGATAAAAGACGACCAGCCAGGCAAAAACACCTACAAGATCAGGCAGCTCGAGCAGCTTATCGAAAAGCACTACATCAAGAAGAAACAACCCCGTGACTATGCGGATATGATGAACCTCTCCCCCTCCTACCTCAACACCATCTGCAAGGACGCGCTGGGCAAAACACTCACAGACCTGATCTCAGAAAGGCTGATCCTGGAAGCGAAAAGATTGTTCTCATATTCCGATCTGAATGTGACCCAGGTAGCCGGCAGGCTGAACTTTGCTGATCCTTCTTACTTTACACGTTTTTTCAGGAAACATAGCGGCGTTACGCCGGAGGAGTTTAGGGAAGGAGTAAGGAGTTGAAAGTTCAAAGTTGAAAGTTAGAAGTTAAAAGTTAGTTAGTTTCTGGTGATGATCAATTTCCTGACCTGAACAGTGTTTTCAGAATAGATCTTCAATAGATAACAACCTGGGTTGAATCTACTAACGTCCAATAAAATCCTGTCTTTATTTGTCCTGTTGTCCAATATTTCAATTACCCGCCCCCTCATGTCGAAGATCGCTGTACGCAAAATAAAAGGATCTTGTTCGGGGCTCTCAATAGTCACTTCCGTGGAAGCCGGATTTGGATAGACCTGGTGTGTAATGTGCGTCTCAAAGACGGAAGTAATTACGGCTTCTTTCTCGATTGTGATCTTGTCGATATTGAAGCCACCGGTTTCCTCAAACAATTGAAGAATATGTGTCCCGGCATCCAGGCTGATTCCTTTCGTCGGGATCGTACGGTAATTCTGCCATCCGCCTGTATTAGGGATCATCACCGAACCAGTGATATCATTTCCATCCAGCTTGTAACGAACACTGCTGTTGTTATTGGGTGAGGCCGCCACGGTCTTGATGGTGTAAGTGGAATTCTCTGCAACATTCACCGTGTACTCCATCCATTCTCCCCCATTGGTCCATCCAACATTATAATTTCCAGGGCTGTTCATCTCAACATCTACGCCTTCATCCTTGCGATAGGCATTACCGTTGTTCGCGACCTCCGAGTCGCTATACGCTTTGCCCTGGCCTCCCAGGTCATAATCTTCTGCTTCAATGGTTCCCGGGATCGGCGACGCATGCTCCGGATAGGGTGTTCCGTGCGCACGTGTTTGCCTGATCAGTTGTATGGTACCATCTTCATTATAGAACAGCGGGTCGACACAAATGGAACGCAGCCACGGATTTCCTGACAGGATACTGTTGTGATAAAATGCATACGACTGGCCTTTGTACTCGATGATGGAGCCATGATTGGTCGGGCTTCCTGTCGGTTTGATATAAACACCTTTGTAAGTCCATGGACCAAGCGGACTGTTGCTCACGGCATACCGCAGTTGATTTCCGCCGGATGGATTATTATCCGCATACGAGAGATAGTACTTACCATTATACTTGTGTACCCATGTGCCTTCATGAAAATCCTGCAGGCCCTGCATGGGTTTCATGCCCCCATCAATTTCCATCATATTGTCTTTCAGCTTGCCCCCTTCGCATTGACCACCTCCACCGTAATACAGGTATGCCTGTCCGTCGTCATCAACAAAGACGCAGGGATCGATCATTGATTTCAACCCTTCGATGTATCCCTGCACTTTAAAATTGGCTGCCGGTTGAGAACTGGTTGCCACGCCGATCTTCCAGGTAGAATTCCATTGATCGCCGCTGCCCGTGGGATGTGGGAAATAAAAATAGTACGTTCCGTTTTTATAGGCACAATCCGGCGCCCACATAAAGCCACCTTCCGGTCTGCCCCAGTCAACATCAGCAGCACCTAAAATTTCTCCATGATCGGTCCAGTGAACCATGTCGTCCGTGGAAAAGACGTGGTACTTATCCATCAGATCGCAGCCTCTGGGTGGGTCGATGTCGTGCGAAGGATATACATATAACCGGCCATCAGCCCAGACGTGAGCCGATGGATCCGCCGTGTAGATACTCCGGATGAACGGATTCTGAGTCTGCGCCATAATAGGCATCCAGCACAAAAACAAAACGAGCACTATTGAAGCTGCTTTCATTCCTTATCGTTTAACCAGTTTTTTTGTCTGTACTCCTTCCGCCGAACGAAACCGGAACAAATAAACACCTGGTGAAAAACCTTCTAACGGCATCGACACCTGGTTCTCACCTGCGTTTGATGGAAACGTTGTTGTTCTCACTGCAAGCCCATGCATATTAAAAACCTCTGCATGAACTTCCTGAGGTTTGTTCAGCCTGTAGCTTATTGTAACACTGCCTGAAGCAGGGTTCGGAAATAACCGCAGCGCATCATCATCCGGATCGACAGGCGCATCGGTACCGGTTACGGCTCCATCACCTACAATCACGTTAAGGTTTGCTTTCCTGATCCCGTCCATCGTGACCGCGGTAATGGTGGCAACACCGGATGCAATCCCCGTTACTTTACCATTGTTGTCAACGGTTGCGATATTTGTTTTACTTGATTTCCAGAATACGATCTTGTTGGCAGCGTCCTCCGGATTAAGTGCAGCCTGAGTCTCGTAAGCACCACCGACCGGCAAAGTTGTTTCTGCTTCTTTCAGGCTGATGCCCGTGACACTGACCGGTAATTCACTGCCGAAGGCATACGCTTCGTGAACCGACCACCAATTGCCTTTCGATCCGGTCTGAACGATCCGTATATATTGCACCGTTGTGGAAGGAAAACTTACAACGGTCATCATATCGGCACCGGCGCCCGACACACCGGGTCCATACCAATCGGTGCCATTATCTGACACAAACAATTGATACTTTTGAGGCGAGTCAGACGGGCTTCCTTTAACATCTAACAGTATCTGCTCTATTTTTTCCGGCTTGCCAAAGTTGATGGTGAACCACTGCCCTGCGGCTTGTGGACCACCGGTATACCATCGGGTTGCCGGGTTTCCGTCAATTGCCTGGACAGCGTTACCTGAATTAACGGATGCTGAAACTTTCCACGCGCTCCGGCTCAGGGCAGACCCGGTTGAAACTTCCGGGGCGTTTCCCATATTGTTCAGCCACAAATCACATTTGGTCTTATCAATCCCCGAAGGATCAACGATGGAAGAATGAATGGAAAGGCGCGGCTCCGTACCGGTTGCCAATAACTGGTTGATGGGATAAATACTGGAAGCCTCTATATGCAACGTATCGCCATTAAGCAAGGCCATTCGTTGCTGACCCGGCTGATTGATATTTACTTGCTGCAGCGTAAGCACACCTTTATCCATGTAAATACCATTGGATGGATTTCCCCAAAAATCGGCATTAAACAACGTAACGCCTGACGTATACGCACCACCTGTTTCGATGTACTTGGTGTTCTGATTGCCAATAGAAACGATCTGTGAGTTCACAAAATCGAAACCATCGGGGCCAGACGCTTTAATCACAAGCGCGTTTCGCGAGCCGTCAATTCCACTGCCGATACTCAAGCCTGAAGGGCCTGTTCCATCGAGATCGCTCAGGACCACGCCGTTGTTGGAGCCATAGTGAAAGTCGTTGTACAGCAGCTGATTTTTACAATTGCCCAGGATCATAAAATTGAAATAGGCAAACCCATAATCATAGGCGGGGCCTCCATCGCCAACAGAATTCGGCCAGCTTCCGTATTTCGATTCGTCACCCGCCGCATAGGCTATCACGTTGAACTGTGTGTTGTATATTTTTCCATTGGTTGTGCCGCCACCCACCCGGATGCCCACATCAAATGCGTGACCGGCCATGTAATCGATATAATGGTTGTCGCAGCGATAACTAAACAGGTCCACTCCTTTGTGAACAGCACGCATGCCGATGTTGATCATGTAAGTGTTGCTGCCCGTTGCCTGTATGCAGTATGGATATTTTGCAATCGCGGGTAACTGGCTGATCAACTGTTCGGGGTAATTGAACACAATGCCACGGATGCCGCTACCAGCCGATAACTTGAGAAAGGGCTCACCGTCGGGATTATTTTTATCGGCATAAACTTCCAGGATACTCCCCGGGCCAGTGGGCGTGGTGCTTACATCAACAGAGCCTTTTAACTCAACGTTTGAAGGAACAACCAGATGCCCCAAAACCTTATATTTCCCGGGAGGGAGGAACACCACACCACCGCCATCGGCAGCAGCCTGATCAAGCGCTGACTGAATAGCGAGGGTATTATCAGTGGTGCCATTGGCCACAGCATTGTAGGGAGCATCAGTTGCCACATATAATTTGATACGGGTGGGCTTGTGTGTCTCCGCCCTCACCTCCATTATCTCAGGTAGTGATTTGGTGCTAACCGGTGTGTGGTCGACAATGTTTTTGAAGATCGAACGCTGTATGATCTGCACGGGTTGCGCAAACCGGTTGCCGGTGATGATCGCACGTGCGTTTCGGGTGATGTTGATCTGAGGAGCAGCGTTTTTAAAATCAGAGTCTGTTACCGTAAAAGTACCGCCACTTACATTCACGGCGCCGCTATTGATATCCGACTGCAGCATCATCAAACGAGTGCTGGCAGACTCATCCACCAATATGGCATTCTTTGTAGCGTCAAGCGAACAGGTATGAAGCTGCACTACGCCCGATGCCGAGTTCTGAACGGCAATGCCTGTTTCACATTTCACGGTTTTAATTCCCGTACACATTAACCCAACAGAATTTGCCGCGCTGATATCGAGGCCCGTTTTACAGTTGGTAAAGGTCATCGAATAATTGTGTCCGTTCGGCTGCGTGCCAGGACTGGTAATGGACTCGACGGCGTGAAAACCTTTATTGTAACCTTCAATATTTACAAAACAGGTATACGACCAGTCATTCCTCCGCATCACAATTCCCGTCCCGTTTTCATAGATCCATGCTTTATGGTTTCCGCCGATGGAGGGAGAATTGGGCAATCCTGAACCTGCCCAGTAGTCGGGAGAAAAATCGATCCATTCGATGCGTCCAACGTCCACGATATTGTCTATTTCGATACCTCTTGACAAAGGTGTTCCGTAAACACCATTGATGGTAGGACACGTCCCGCCATTCTTTCTTGAGAAAACAATACCGGCATACGAATTTATCAGCGTGATATTTTTGGCGTTACAGTTCTCATTGCCAAAATAGTTTGGTTTACCGAACTCGACCGTGGGAGGATAAGGGGTGATGTTGGATGGTGTTTGTTCGGGATACCAGATCACAAGATCCATCACTGCCGATGAAGGTTCCATGGTAATAAAAGGCGTTGCCTGCTCGTCACCCCTGCCTGCGTACGCCATTAAAATTGTTCCTGCGACAGGCGCGCCTCTTTCGGGTTTCTTCCATTCGCCTCTCAGCGTAATTCCTTTGGGAAGCATCAGGTTGCCTTTTATCACGTATTGTCCCTCGGGCACAAACAAGGTCCCGCCACCCAAAGCTCCCAACTGATTGAGCGCATTCTGAAATTGTTGCGTAACATCGGTAACACCATCTCCGGTAACGCCGAAGTCTGCCACGGAATAGGCGATCACAACATTGTCAATGGTTGGATATTTTGTATCGACCAGTCTCCAGTTCTGTGCAAGTAGTGTAGAAAATGAAAAGAGAAGAATAATGCTTAGCCAAAGCGTTGCGAATGATCGTGTCTTATGTTTTGGTATTGGCTTCATTTTATCAATGCGTTTTCGCTCAGCGCCGTTGCTCGATACAAGCTACGGGGAGACAGCCATTTTTATTATTGGGGGAAGAATGTAGCAACAGATCTGGAAAAAGTTGTCCATCACCGGAGCGACGGACAACTATTTACCCAATTACCCTTAATCCACTTTTTCCAGTTTCAGCCAGGATGGCCTTACATTTTGTTCCGTACCGGTGAAGCTTACAACAAAACCAGCCGATACTTTTTTAGGAGCACTCAGGAAGAACTCAATACTTGTTGATCCGCTATTTGCAAGCCCCGCAAAGTTGGTAGAGGCTAGCGCAGTAGACAGGTTTTCAATATCCGGCAACGTTTCACCCTCTGTCGCGGCAATGTACCTTGGATCGTTGCCGTTGTTACTGATGATGGGATTATCTCCGGCAAGACTCATCGTGAGCTTGTAGGCTCCGGCAGGAAGATCGAACGTCTGATACAGTTTACCGTTAACGATCGGCGTTTCACCAGCGCCCCAACGTTCAAACCCAAGACTCTTTTTATCATTGGCCGCTCCTTCCCATCCACCATCATAACCACCCATTCCGTTCCTGGTGCGCATGGCTGCATTCGTGGTCCAGCCCGACAAATTTCCCCAACGGTTGCCATCCCACTCAGAACGGCTGAAGGGCCATTGTGCATTATTGAAGAAGTTATCAGGTACCTCCGTGGGATCGTTCTTGGCATCTGCCGGTACTACTACCTTGATGATCTCTGTGTAGTTATATTTCCTGTTTGCATCGTTGACGTTGGCGCCCAGACGCACGTAATAGGTATAACCAGGTTTTACCGGAAGCGGTCCTACACGATAAATTTTGCTCGTTTCAACATCACCAACCTCTTCCATCCACGACTTGTTGATCTGCTTCCGTTGGTTGTTATACTCGGGTATATCAATAAAATTCGATGCACCTGAAAATGAGTTGAGACTCAAGAAAGGTTTGATCTCAACAAGGTTGGGAAGCCCATTGCGGATAGGTGCTTTCAGCTGACAGCTCAAGGTCAGTTTCAAACCATTCAATGTGGCTTCAAAACCCTGCAGCTGCAAGTACGGGATAACGGTGAAATTCTGTTCTGTATTTCCGTTAAAGACCACATCTTTCAATGTATCAACCGGCCAGAAAGGACCACCGTACGGAAGCATATCATACCGGCCTGCAAAGAGCTTCGTGTTGGTATAGGTGCCATCCTGTTTCACGTTCAGTGTTTGAGGCGTGGGGGCCGATGCCGTCCAGGTTCTTTCCCAGATGCGAATACCCCAGTCTCCCTGTGTCGTCAGTAAATTTTCGCCGGTGTATGAATCGATGATGCGACCGCGCACCGTTACATCGGGCTCGCCCCAGTTGTCTACCTCCATGCAGGAAGTAGCCGCCACCAGAAGTATGCTGAGCACTGTATATATTATCTTTTTCATAGTATTGATCTCAATATTTAACAATTAATACAATGGATTTTGCGGCAGGAGGTTTCTGTTCTTACCAATCTCACCCCAGGGAATCGGTTCATAGTAGCATTGCTTGGAGGCTGTCCAGCTCCTGTTCCACCGGTTGATCTCATCCAGGTAAATGTATTTTCCTTCATTGGCCACGAAGTAACAGCTCAGCATCCGGTGACGGAACTGGTTCAACACCTGGTCGGCAGTTCTCCAGCGGCGCAGATCCCACCACCAGTGATTTTCTCCATACAGCTCGCGTATGCGTTCATCCCGAATGAACTGCAATGACTTCTCGATAGAATAAGGATAGTTCGCCTTGTTGATGGTGCCGATATTGGATGTGGTCATATCAATGGCAGGGCGAGCCACTTTGGAACCGGCGCGGATCCGGATCTTTTCTATGTAATTGAAAGCTTCGTTGCGGTTACCCAATTCGTACAGGGCCTCAGCTGAGTTCAGGTAGATCTCTCCCAGTCGGAATACAACCCAATGCTGATCGCTGCGATATTCGCGTACATCGCTTGTTGCCTGCGCGGGATTCACATATTTACGAATGAACGCCGAACCCCATCCATTGTTCTCGCCACCCTGGTCCTCGAAATTTCCATGGGTGCCGGCGATGGTATACGTCACACCGTTGATGGCCGTGGTCCACCCTCTTCCTCCTAAAATACGGTTGTCACCAGCATTGATCGGTGCTGCGCTGCTACCCTGTTGTGCATCGGCAGCCAGCACATTGAATTTTTTGTAAATGCCTCTTTGGATGTTGAAGGTCTTGCCACGCAGCTCGTCACCATCAAAAAACATAGTACCCAACGCACGGGGCTCCATCTCATTTCTGATGTCGCCACGGTTGTTGAAACGAACCGGTGTTCCATCGGGGTTTACAACGGCCGGCATATCATATAGCTCTATAAAGTCCAGCGGCGGATAACTTTCTGCGCCAACAAATGACGACATATCCGGAGAAGGAGACATCAACGCATCATAGCTGTGACGCAAACGGTTATTGCCGGGAGACGTTATATCGTAGCTCTTAATAAAAATGCTTTCGGAAGATGTGGCATCCAGGAAAAGATCGGCAAAGTTTTTTGCCTTGTCCGGATAACCCCTGGTGTACAATGAATAAGGACCTGCTTCCACAACTTTTCCGGCATCGACGCAGTACTGAAAAAATTCATTTGCCTTCGAAGCATCCATGCCAGCCATACCGGCGCTCGTTGCTGCTTCACCCTGAAAGCCCAGATACTGACTGTATTTTGCAATAGAGCCTGCATAGAGCATGGTGCGCGACAACAACGCTGCAGCAACATATTTGTTTGCGCGGCCGGCTTCACTCGTCGCATCCATGTTTTGGATGGCAAAGGTCAGATCTTCATAGATAAATTTCCAGGTATCGTATTCTGTATTCCGGGGTACTTCCAACGTTGCCTTATCAGCCAGGGGATTCTGTACCGTTTTAATGAGGGGAACACCACCGTAACGTTTCGCAAGACCGAAGTAATAGAACGCCCGTAAAAAATGCGCTTCACCCTGCAGGTTGGCAAATACTTTATCGGTGTAGTTCTTCTGATACTTGGGGAAGTTCTCGATAAAGGTGTTGATGTCACGTATCCGATCGTAAGGCCAGTAAGCAAAACCATCGTTATCAACCAGCACCCACGTGTTATAAAATTCGCCACTCATATTTCCCTGGCTGTTCTTACCCTGCTCCCAGTAGTTATCCGGACGGTATGCCGATGCGCTACCTGAATTGGTTCCGTAGTAAAGAAAATCTTCGATGGGAAGATTGTTATAAATAGCCGCGAAGTACTTCTTCACACCATACTCATTGCCGAAGAGCTCGGGTTCACCCAGGATACCTTTGGGTTCCAGGTTCAGATCCTGGCAGGAAAAGATCCCGATGCCCAAAAGTGTTATGTATATTAAAAATTGTTTTTTCATAGCTAAGTTCTTTTCAGAATTTGACAGTTGCTCCGATCGTATAACTCTTGTTCACAGGGTAATTGTAGAATTCAACGGTTGCGGCACCGGTCACGCCTGGCATCGCTGACGCGGGACGTTCAGGGTCTGTGTTCTTAAGTCCGGTAAACGTCAGCAAATTGTATCCGCTCACGTAGAACCTCAGATTCTTCATCCCGATTCTGGAGAGCCATGCATCGGGAAGTGAATAACCGAGCTGTGCGGTTTTTAAACGCATGTACGATGCATTCTGCACGCCGTTGGTACCGGTGCGGCGGCCGTCATGGCCTGTAACCGGGTAGTAGCCACTCACCCACTGTGTGCTGGGGTTAAAGTAATCCGCGTTGGGATCTACCGGATGCCACCGGTCCATAAAATAGTCCAGGGTATTTTGGCCGCCGAAAGGCAATGCCTCGGTGAGCACTTCAGCATATTGCACGTAAACACCCCACGCGCCTTGAAAATCCAGTGCGAGGTCAAGTCCTTTCCACGCTCCTCCAAGAGAGATACCGTAGTTGAACACCGGGCGGCCAATGGAAGCAATAGGATGCTGATCGGAATCATTGATCACGCCATCACCGTTCCAGTCATTCAGCACCCAGTCTCCGGGCAATGTATTCTGCCCCAGCGGAAGTCCATAGTTCTGGATCTGGTCGTAGCTGGTGAGCTGTGTTTGAGACTCGTTACCCCACCAGATATCATTGTAACGTCCGCTGGTGCGGTTTCTCCACCGGTCATACGAATTACCCGCCGGCGTTTCAAGCCATCTGGTCCGCATGCTCTTCGTGGCAGAAAGTTGTCCACCTACATAGTACTTAATATCCTTGAACGTGTTATCGTACCTCAAAGCTATTTCATATCCGAAGTTCCGATCGCTGTTGTAGTTGATCTCGGGCAACGTAGCGCCTACCGTTCCGGGGATCACAACGTTGCTGACTGCTTTCAAACCCGTGCGGTCGCGCTTATAAACGTCTATGCTACCGCTCAGTTTCTGGTCGAGAAGTCCAAAGTCGATACCAGCGTTATAGGTCTTTGCTGCGTACCAGGTCAGGTCAGGATTGGTGATGGGAGAAGGTGATACACCACCGGTCAATACGGAGCCATAGATCCATCCATATTCATTGCCATTCAGGTTGAAACCGCGTGCAGGAGGATAATTGGAAAACTCGCTATCATCAGCCATCTCTCCATAAGAAGCTCTTAATTTCAGGTTGCTCAGGAATGCAAAATTGTTTTTGATGAAACCTTCTTCACTCAGGCGCCATCCTGCTGAAATGGAGGGGAAGAAACCATAACGGTTGGCGGCAGGGAAACGCGAAGATCCATCACGACGGAATTTGAAATCCAGCAAGTACTTACCCTTGAAATCATAGTTCACCGAACCGATGAGCGACCTGGTGGCCCGGTCATACAGATCTCCGGAAGTAGCCTGCTGACCTTCCGATTCACCGGCAGACAGGTATTCCGAATCCACCAGCAACCGGCGATAGGCATTGAACCCATCCCAGCTATTGTATCTTTCTTCGTAGATCAAAAAGCTGCTGACATTGTGGTCACCAAAGCTGTGGTTGTAATGCAATCCCAACTGCATGTTGGTGCTGTACTGAAGATTGATCGACCTTGTAATGTCTGAAGGTGTGTTCCTTGCAATCGGTGAATAAGTATCGGCGTCCGGGTTATAACGATACAGCTCGTAGGCGCGTTTGTAACTGGTGAAATCCGGTAAGCTCGGAGAATAATCATAAACTCCTTTGGCCGACAATCCTTCCACGCCGGGGATCTCATACTCGAGCGTAAGCGTTCCGTTGTACTTTCTATCCTTGGTGATGTTATAGCCCACATAATCGGCATCGGTCTGCACGATCATGTTGGCACCTTCATTCAACAATTGAGAGTCGCCATTGGGGTACTCCGGGTTATCGTTGGCATAAAAAGGAGCATCAGGACGGGTTAACCAGGTGAGCTTGTAAGTTGTCCAGCCCGTTCCATTCGGCTGGTGGGTATCGACCATGATGGCGCCCAAAGAGATCCGCGCACTCAGCCGTTTGTTAATTTGAGCGTCGATATTGGTACGCATGTTCCAGCGTGAGGAATAATAATCGCCGCTTTTATAGGAGCCATCCTGCTTGGAATAACCGAGGTTGAAGAAATACCGGATTTTTTCATTTCCGCCATTGACCGTCAGATCGGTCTGATTTTGTGGCGTGGTCTTCTTAAACACCTGGTCAAACCAATCATAGGATTTTTTAGTACCGTTACGGTATTCCTCGATCTGGGCATCGGTAAACATGGGGTTTGTGCGCACGACGTAGTTCTTCCCGAAGTCCTGCCAGTTCTGTTCATTTCGCAACGTCATGTAATCGACGGCGCCGACACTTTTCGGCACGTACAGAAATTGTTGCCAGGATACGCTGGAATTTAAAGTGACATCAACTTTTCCTCCCGGGTTTACCACACCTTTTTTAGTAGTAACCACCACCACACCGTTGGCGGAGCGTAAACCATAGACGGCTGCGCTGCCATCTTTCAATACGGATACACTTTCTATTTCTTCGGAGCTCATGCGCGCGAAAAAATCCTTATCGCGAACAATGCCGTCGATCACAAACAACGGATCGCCCATGCCGCGAATGTCGATCTGTGTATCGTAGGCGCCCGGTGCGGCACTCTTTTGTACGATGCGGACACCTGGCAATTTGCCGGTCATCGCGTTCAGCACGTTTTCGTTTTTGGTACGAACAATGTCCTTGTTCTCGATCACCGATACAGATCCGGTCAAGGTTGCTCTTTTCTGTGTGCTGTAACCTGTGACAACCACTTCGCCGAGGTTTGTGACATCGGCTACCAGTGAAACATCGACTACTGAAAGGTTTGCAACGGTGACCTTCTGAGTCACATAACCTATAAAGCTGAAGATCAGCACCGATTCGTTGGAGGGGACCACAATTTTAAAATGTCCGTCATTGTCAGTCACCGTCCCGTCTGACGTCCCCTCGATCAATACGCTTACACCAGGGAGCCCTGAGCCACCTTCCTCGGTAACTTTACCGGTAATTTCCCGGCCCTGCTGACGGATCTCGGCAGGCTGCCTGATCTCTGATGGCGCAGTAGCCGTGATTCCCCAGACCGGCGCCGCCTGCGCTGGAGCCATGGAGGACCAGACTAGAGAAATAAGCAAAAACATGTAGATTTTACTCATAAGAATGAATTTTAAGGTTTGATTTGGAATTCTGTCACCGTTTGCGATTTGGGTTTCAATCGTTATCGGTTAGTCAAACCTAGGCGGGATCAATTAATTTTCTATTAAATCCCTATTAATGCGAGATTTTTTAGAAAAAACTTCAAAATAACACGTTGAGAGACCGGGTCGTCCGGCCACTGAGCATCGACAGCATCGTCATTTAAATATGAACCTGATTGTATTAAAATAGGCGGGATCAAGCGCCCGGAGTGGTTTTGTCTGAATCCGGAATACATAAAAAGTGATCGGTCATCGACTCAATTTCAATGATCATCACCCGCTTTTTCGAACCGTGGTATAATTTCAATAAAAACCATTCGGCCAGTCATTTTAAGTCAAAATTAATTCTGCTTTAATAGGGTCGGGCTTATTTCGAACGCAGAACAAACGTATACAGCCATGACATCAGGAACAGGATTAACAGGATTTTCAGGATTAAGATCAGGATTAGCAGGATTTACACGATTAACAGGATCAACGAACAGGATTTTTATAGGGCTTATAGTCTGTCTTCTGCTGGGGATAAATTTTGGATACGCTCAGAACCTTGTGAGTGTGAAGAGCTTTGGCGTGACGCCGGCTAATTCGGCGGAGGTGAATAAGGTCAATTTGCAGAAAGCGATTGACTGGGCATCGACGGTGGGCGCGGCCATTTTTATTGAGCCTACGGATGAGCCTTACCCGATCGCCGGGGGGATCATTTTAAAGAAGAACACATCGCTGGTGGGTGTCAACGGACCGACACCGAGGGGCACAATTCATCCTTCAAAAAAACAACCTGTGGGCAGCGTCATAAAGATCACCGACCAGGCGCGCGCATTTATCACGGTCGAGTCCAGCACACAAATAAAAGGGATCCAGTTTTGGTACCCTGAGCAGACCCTTGATAATCCTGACTCCATTATTCCGTATCCGCCAACCATTCAAGTATCACAAACAAGCCACACACAGGGTGTCTATCTTTCGTGCCTCACGTTTTACGGCGAGTACCTGGCGATGGATTTCAACGCCCCGAAACGATTTCCCTGCGAGCTGATGATCTTTGAACATTGTTACGGTTATCCGCTGAGCGGTCAGTTCATCCGCATCGACTACTGCTATGATGTGCCCAGGATCCTCCATTGTCACATCAATCCCTCCGTTCAACGTTTTATACGGGGCGGATTCAGCCGCAAGGTGGTGGATGCCGTTATCGCGAAGAAAACTTTTGCCTACGCGATCAATCATACGGACAATGCACAGCTGATGGACCTGTTTACTTTTGGCACTTATGGTGGGATCTTGTTGGATGATGAAAGCTATGGGCAATTGACCAACTTCAATTTTGATTGCGTTGCTGTTGGCATTCATAAAAAGGGATCGAATACAAAAAACAGGAACTGGCAGATAGCCCAGGGCTCAATTATTGCCAACTGCGGAAACAGCGTGCGCGATGTTCACCCGATCATCATCGAGGGCCAGGGACATACATCGATCACCAACGTGGAAGCCTTTTCCGGTGGTAATGGGGCTTTGACCACCGTGCCGGAAAATCAATCATGGGATTATATGCTGGTGAGAGGTGAGCAAAAATTGACGATCAGTTTGTTCGGCAGCCGAATGCGCAATTACGTCTCGGATCAGCCGTTCACCATCGAAAACAAACAAGCCGTGATCCAGGCGGTTGCCTGCGTGGATAAGCATGAAAAAGAATACGAAACAACCATTGAAAGTCCTGACTACCACAGAAAGTAGAAACTATTGAGGACACTCTATTAAAAAAGAAAGGCTTCACGAGTGAGGCCTTTTCTTTTTCAGGTAATAGCTTTCGTGACGATACCGTATCTCGTACTTACGGTCTAACGGGTTGATCACTCATAGTGAATTCCAAAGTGCCACCTTTCATGAGGTCTGCATGTGAAAAGAAAGGTGTACGCAAGACTTTGCCGTTGAGCTTCACCTGTTTCACATACTTTGTGGCGGCGTTGTTACCCGGCGCCCTGATCACAAACTGTTTTCCATTGCCGAGCTGCAACGTCACTTCTTCAAACAGCGGACGGCCGATGGTATAAACAGGATTTCCGGGGCTCACCTGATAAAATCCGAGGCTGCTCAAAATATACCAGGCCGACATTTGTCCACAGTCCTCATTTCCTGACAGGCCATTCTGATCGTTGAAGTACAAACTGGTGAGGATGCGGTCCACAAGCTCCTGTGTTTTCCAGGGCTCGCCTGCATAATTATAGAGATAGGCGATGTGGTGACTCGGCTCGTTGCCATGCGCATACTGGCCGATGAGTCCTGAAATATCGGCGGATGAATTTGTGCCGTCGATCGCAGAATTGGTGGCGAACAGGCTATCGAGCTTGTGAATGAAGTTTTGTTTTCCGCCGTGCAGCGCAACCAGGCCCTCCACATCGTGTGGAACAAACCACGACCACTGCCAGGCATTGCCTTCCACATACTCGTCTTCACGGTGATTGGAGAAACGTGGATTGAATGGCTTTTTCCAGGTACCATCTGAATTTTTACCACGCATAAAACCGGTACTTGTATCGAAGTACAACGCGTAACGTTTCGAACGTGCCATGAATCGCTCGTAGTCAGCCTTCTTACCCAGCGCCTTCGCCATCTGTGCGATGCACCAGTCGTTGTAAGCATATTCCAGCGCCTTGGATACAGACTCGTTCTCACGGTCGCAGGGAATGAAGCCCAATTCCTGGTTATAATATTTCGCGCGTGGCATCAGGTTGCGCTTCACTTCGTCATCCGGGAAAGAAATCGAAGTGGTGTCGTATGTGGATGAATGAACGATGGCCTCATACGCTTTTTCCACATTGAAATTCCTGTATCCTTTAAAATAGGCATCCACAATCACCGGCACGGCGTGATAGCCGATCATGGTGCCCGTTTCGTTCGACGACAGCTCCCACATCGGCAGCACGGCACCTTCTTCATATTTTTTCACCAGCGCCCTCACCCACTCCTCATTCATAAACGGGTTGATGATGGTCATCAGCGGGTGGAAGGCGCGGAAGGTATCCCACAGGGAGAACACCGTATAATTCTGCGATCCGTTGGCCTGGTGGATCTTTTTATCCATGCCGCGGTAACGTCCGTCAGCATCCGTAAAAACATTGGGGCTGATGGCGGTGTGATACAAGGCCGTGTAAAAAATCTTGCGCTGGTCGGGGGTTCCGCCTTTCACCTCGATCTTGTCGAGCCAGTTTTTCCAAAGACCGGAGGCTGTGTTTTTTACAGCATTGAAGTCCCAGCCGGCGATCTCACGCACAACGTTGTTTTTGGCACCTTCATAATCGACACCGGAGATCCCGACCTTCACCATCACTTCACCCGCATTCGCGAAATTCAGCAACGCCTTGGCCCCGGCCTCACGAACAGACCGCTCCTTCGCATCGGTCAGCCGGTCTTTCACAGCAAGGCTGTAAGTGAAAGGTTTCGAAAAAATGGCGTGAAAGAAAACACGGTGGTCCCTGGCCCATCCTTTGGTGAGCTTGTAACCGCGGATCTCATATTCGCTGATCACCTCTATCTCGTTGACCTCGTTGTGGTGGCTCTGCAGCGTGTGCCCTACATCGATGATCACACCTGCCTGGCTGCCGGCGGGATACGTGTACCGGTGCATGCCTGCCCGCGCGGTGGCGGTGAGCTCTGCCTTCACTCCGTAGTCCTGAAGAGTCACGGTATAATAGCCGGGCGAAGCTGATTCTGTTCCCGGCGTTTTACGTGAGCAATATCCCGCATCCGGATCTTCGGCGGTTCCCTGCACGAGCTCCTGCTTGCCGGTGGTGGGCATGAACAGGATGTCGCCATAATCACCGATCCCCGTTCCGCTCAGGTGCGTGTGCGAAAAACCCAGAATGGCCCGGTCGGAGCTGTGGTAACCCGAGCACGCATCCCACCCGTTCAGCCGTGTATCAGGACTGAGCTGAACCATGCCATACGGTACAGTGGCGCCGGGAAAAGTATGGCCATGCCCGCCCGTTCCGATAAATGGGTTGACAAGCTCCATTTTGCTTTCTCCGGCGAAGGATCTTTTCAGTGGCTGCGCCATGGCTGGGATTGCGAGCATGAGCGCGATAACAATTGACACGGTCTTCATCTTTATTTTTTGATTGGAAAGCCGTGAAAGTATCGCGCCACGCTTAAAAAGGAATTAATATCCTATTAAAGGAGATGCCGCAGGCGAATTTTGAATTCGAATTCTACTTTTTTTTGAATAAATTGTAATCCTGTGATAACCATGTGAAGGAGAAATCTTAGTTGCGATGCTGCTCAAAAGGAATTTGGTTCTTATACTCCTGATCCTGTTTTTGATTCAAGGACTCCGGGGACAAAATGTTACGCCGGAGCTGGACTATGGGCTGGTCTTTTCTTCTCACGAAGTGACCAAAGACCAGAGAACCTCGCTGGCCCTCACACCGGAGGCGCCGTTCATCATGAAAGATGGTTTCGAGATCAAATTCGACCTCAGCCTCAGGCGGCTCACAGACGCCTATGGGTACGTGCTCCGCATCATCGCCAACGACTCGCTCAACATCGACCTGGTGTCGAGCCCCGAACATGAAGACTTCGATGACCTGAACCTGATCATCAACAACCGCCAGACGGGCATCCATTTCAACCATGCGGATATTGGACTGCAGGCAATGGCATGGACGACTGTAGCTATCCGGTTCAACCTGCGCGAACACCGCATATCCATGACGTGGGCCGGCCAGGAGAAAACACACGAGCTCGCCACTACCGCAGACCTTTCCAGCTTCCGTTTTTATTTTGGTGCCAACGAATTTGGAAAATTCAATACCTCAGACGTGCCCCCGATGATCATCCGTAATGTGGAACTCGTCAGGAATGTTGGTGAAACAATCCGGTGGGACCTGCGGAAACACGGTATCGGTGAAGTATATGACAACACCCTCACCCTCGCCGCCACCACGCGCAACCCTACGTGGCTTGCAGACCGGCACATCCGATGGGTCCATGCCAGGGATTTTCAACTTGAGAAGTACCCATCGGTAGCGTTCAACAGCATTTCAGGTGCGCTTTACGCGATCGACAAGAACAACGTCTATATTTATAATGCCGATGGAAAGATCGATCGCCGGAAAATACAACACGGCAAACCCATCTACAGCGACGCCAACCAACTGCTGTACGTCGGGGCCGGCAACACCCTGGTGAACTACGATCTCTTCAGCGGGCGCCTGTCCCGTTTCGATTTTGAGCGGAACGCCTGGGAGAATACCGACACTACTTACAACCTGCCCAACTACTGGCACAACAACAAGTTCTACAATCCGTTTGACCGGTCAGTCTACACGTTCGGAGGCTATGGTCATTTCACCTACAAGAACAAGTTCATGCGGTACGACAGCGCCGCCCGCAAATGGATGGAAGTGCAGACAACAGGCGCCATTCCTCCCCGGTACCTGGGTGCGCTGGGTCTCACAGCTAAAAAAGACAAAGCGTTGATCTTTGGCGGATACGGCAGTGAAAGTGGAAAACAGGAGCTCTTCCCGCAAAGTTTTTACGACCTCTATTCATTTGACCTTCGCAAGCATGACATCAAAAAGATCTGGGAGTTCAAGTCCGGCCACAGTGACGAGGATATTGTTTTTTCAAATTCGCTGGTGATCAACGAGGAGGACAGCTGTTTTTATGTGCTGAGCTTCCCCAAGAACAGGCACGACAGCTTCATCACCCTGCGGCGGTATTCGCTGAACAAACCCGAGTGGCAGGCGCTGGCCGACACCATCCCGTTCCAGTTCCATGACGAGCATTCTTTCTGCGACCTGTTCCTCTCCCAGGCAACGCGGCAGCTGGTGGCTGTTACCTCGCACAAAGAAAAAGATCATTACCGGATCAATACCTACGCCATCAACTACCCACCCGTAAGCACACAGGATGTTTTTCAGGAAGTTGAAAAAACTTCAACCGCTGCTGTGTATATGATCCTGGCAATCGTCCTTATCGCAGGTAGTGCAGCAACATTTGTATGGATCCGGAAGAAAAGAAAACAACCTGAAGTCCCCAGCGTACAGGAGGAAAGATCCGTCATCCCTTCTGTTGCAGGCAGTGCCACACCGATCAACTTCCCTGAAACTGAAAAAGCCGCATCGGCGATTCATTTATTCGGAGGGTTCCAGGTGCTGGACAAGGATGGCAACGACATCACCGGCAAATTTTCGATGACGGTGAAAGAGCTCTTCCTGCTGATCCTGCTCCACTCCGCTAAAACGGAGCACGGCATTTCAACAACAACACTGCAGGAGCAGCTCTGGCCCGACAAAGACGACATGAGCGCGCGCAACAACCGGAACGTAAACCTCAAAAAGCTCAGGGGTCTTCTCGAAGAGGTTGGCGACGTGACCATCGAAAACAACAATGCATACCTGCGCCTGGTGATCAGCGATAACGTTGTATGCGATTACCACGTGGTGTCACGCATCCTGGCAAGCGGTAACGCCGTAGACAACACCATGATCGAAGCGCTGCTGAAGCACGTGAAACGCGGCAACCTGCTGCCCGACATCCAGAGCGCCTGGCTCGACAATTTCAAATCAGACATCTCCAACAGGATCATCGACATGCTGCTGGAGTACTCAGAAAAGCTCGATGTGAACCGTGACGACCGGATCCTGCTCGAGATCGCCGACACCATCTTCAACTACGACAGCATCAACCAGGAAGCGCTGGTCATCAAATGTTCAGTGCTGAACAAAAAAGGAAAATACTCCCTTGCAAAAACCTGGTACGATCATTTTGCCAAGGAGTATAAATCACTCTACGCTGAAAGTTATCCCAAAACTTTTGACGAGGTGATCTCGTGATTATTTGCTATTTTTAGCTGCGGCCGATTCAAGGCCCGCAACAATAATAAGACACTCCATGAACAAGTCCTTAACGATTGGCGACTACAAGAAGTGGTTGCTCTACAGCTTCGACAATCAGAATTTCGAAACCCACTACAACTTACTCAAGGCGCTGAAGGCAGGCGACAGCTTTAAAACGGTGACCGTTACCGTTGCCGGAAATACCTATACGTTGTCTGCAGAAGGCATCAGCGACTCACTGGAGATCACCGACGACCAGCGCCAGGCCTTTATAAAGTACCTGATCGATTACTATTTCCAGACAGACGATGTTGATAGTGCCATGCTGGAAAAAAGCCAGGCTGGAGAACGTGCTGTCAACCACGGGTATGTTGCATCGGGCGCCCGTGGTCACGCCCCGGATGAAAAATATGTTGTCAGGCAGCACCCGAAAGAAAGCATTTATTACAACATCAGGCTGACCATCAGCGCACTCTTCTACCTGGCCGTGGGCGGGATATTGGCGTATACCTTTATTACTGACATCGGTGGTTCACTACTCTTACTGATGATCGGCGTTCCTTTTGTGCTGGTTGTCCTGCTGACCGCCAGGGTGCTCCACGGGATCTTTATCGGTATGATCCGCGGAAATTCCATCAGGGTAACCAAAGACCAGTTCCCGGAGGTTTACAGCATCATTGAAGCGCAGGCGAAGGCCATCAACACAACCATCCCGGAGATCTACATCACCTCAGGACACTTTAACGCATTTGTTACAAAATTCTCGAGGGCACACATCCTGATGATCTATTCCGAGGTGATCGAAACAACGCTCAAAGGAAATTATGATGTACTGAAATATGTGACAGCACACGAACTATGTCACATCAAACGAAAGCACCTTACAATAGAGAAATATCTTCTGCCTTCCAAGATCGTCCCTTTCCTCAGCCTCGCCCACTCGCGCGGCTGTGAGTATACCTGCGACAGGGCCGGCTATGATTTTTCGCCACAAGGTTCAATCGAGGGCATCCTCATCATGACCACGGGCAAAGAGATCCATTCCAAATTCAATGTGGAGAAACATATTAAACACTCACTGGAAAATGAAGGGTTCTGGACCTGGCTCAGCGAAAAATTCCTGACACATCCGCACCTGTACAAAAGGCTTGCTGAGATAAAAGAATACAGCATTGGAAAATAATATAAGATTCGAGGTGCTCCTCTGTTTGGCAGTCTATAATTGCATTCAAGCCCCAACGGGGGCTTAATGTGAATAACCCGCGGTGAAGCGCGGGTTATTCAGTGTGATGCGTAAATGCGCCAAGCACAATAGCGATCTGGCGCTGTCTGTTTATGGCGCATCGATCGCGATCCCGGATCTGGCGTGTGCTTTACGTGCCAGAGAAAGCGTACCCCGATCCGGATTACCTGTGGCAGGTGAAATGCAAAACCGCAATATCCATGGGCTGCACCCACGGATATTGACATTCAGCCCTTTCAGGGCTGAAACACACCCTGACGTTATTTTTTCCAGTTCATCCTCCTCAGTTTTGTACCGTACCCGATGAAGAGCGTCATGTAGGGTCCCTGCACAGCATACCGGGGTGCGCCGTTGATCTGCTGATCGTTGTATTCGCCTTTTCCTTTGCTGAGGCCTAACAAATAGCCTGCCCGTATGCCTACAGTGGCAAAGCTTGCGTTCTGCGGACAGTCGTTCCGGCCGTTCACAATGGGAATGATGCGTTCGAGCTGAAAACCGAGGTCGAGTGAATTGCTCACGAAATCCAAAGTAAAGTTCCGTTGCGGTGTGTCGAGCAGATCATTCCATCCACTTACCTGGGTCTGGTCCTTCACTTTCAGGTGGCTGAACGCCGATTGAAAACCAACATAGGGATAAAAACGCACTTTAGGTTTTTCAACAACGGAATATCCTATCGCCCAACCGAAGGAATGACCTTCAACCGTTGCCTTCAGGTTATTGCCGATACTGGCATCGGAAGCGCTAAAGATGGATGCCTCTGAATGAAATACAAATCTTTTCATGGAAACGCCCACCGATAAGGAAAACGTGGAGAAGTTCTCATTCAGCGGTTTGTATCCAAAATCCTTCAGGGCAGTGTTCAACGCGCCAAGATCATTGCGCCGGTACCCGAATCCAAAATCTGTATGAATGTATTGGTTAAACGATCGGGTGATCAGGCTATCCTGCGCAAATGCGCCTGACAATGCCGAAGTAAAAATGATGGTCAAAAAAAATATCCTGTTCATAATATGGTTTATTTGATCGTGATGGAATTATAAGTTGTGGTGGCCCTGATCATTTTCTGCGATGATGCCGGCTGATCATATCGCAACAGGGTTTGTTTGTTCTCTGTGCGGAGGTGTGCGCGGTAAGGGTCCGGTGCATGAATAGTACCTGATCTTGCCTGGAGGTTGTACGAGTAACGTTCACCATTCGCGAGCCGCAATGTGATGGGTGTACGCAGAACGTCGATATCGAGCGAGCCGATCTCCTGAACCGTCAGGTCCATGTCGCACAGGTTTCCTTTCAGCACGTACCGGCCTGTTGTGAGCACGAGCTCTACCGTTGTTTTCTCTGCATCGCAGAAGAAATCAGTCAGCCGAAGCGCGTCACCCCTGATCTCGCTGTAGGCCGCCGCAATGTGCAACTGCCCGCTTAATTGTTCAAGTGAAACATTATTGAATCGTACAGACGTTTGAACATTGCCCGACAAATTTCTGAGATTGACAGAACCGTACTTGTTCTCGATGAACAGTTTTTGCTTTTCCGGGAACATGATCTCCATTGAAACCGTGAGCCTGCTGTTGATCTGGTCCACATCGAAGGGCAACATAAAAGCGTTCTGCAGGGTTACGGTTCCGTCGTCACCGCGGGCAATGGCATATTGAATGTAGTCGAGCTCTTTTTGCGCAACGCTTTTGCTGGCGTTCTCGGCAGTCATGGTTAGCCTCACCTGTACAAAATCCTTCTCCCAGCCCGTGACAGAAATGTCAGCCTTTTCGCCGGCAATCCTGAACAGCTCTTTTACCGCGAGCGGAATGTTCTTGGTCACCTGCTTATTCACCGCCTGCAACTGTTGAGAGAAGCCAGGAGAAGCGATCGACAGGAGGTATGTTGTACAGACCCATACCAGGAATCGTTTAGTCATCATTGTTTCGACTGTTAAGCTTATGATCCGATGATCGTCTCTAGATCATCAGGGTTATTTCTTTCAGCACCGTGGCCCGGTACTTTTCAATGGTTGATTTTGCCTGGAGCAGCGTTGGATCGTTTTGAAATACCGAAAGCTGTTTACTGATCTCCTTCAGCTCCTCGGTGGACTCATCCAGCTCCGCCTTCAGCTCTAAAAATGCCGTCGAGGTACAAATGACATTCCCCCCTTTGCAAAACCTTTCAATGAACCTCATGGCCTCCTCTTCGCTGGCCTCGGGCGACATTGCCATATCTTGCGTTTCATACTTTGTACCGTTCTTTGTACTCAGGTACACGCCTACACAAACACCAATGACCAGGGCAGCGGCAACACCGGACAACCAGTAGCCAGTATTTGATAATGAAAAGATCTTCTTCCTGGAACTACCAGCTTCCGCGGTACGCAGTGCAAGCTTCTCCCAGGAAACAGGTGACTTCACCGGCTCCTTATAGTCACGCAAAGCTTTTTCAAACGCTCCCCGGTTTTGCTCCGGCACAATTTCAGATTGGATGCCTGCCCATACCCTTTCCGGGGCAACATGTGTTGGCAACTCGTTGATGGCCTTTTTCAGGATCTGTACATTTTCATGGTCCATATTTCAGTACATCAGTTTTTTCAGTTTTTGCTGCAAGATCTTTTTCGCATTAAACAACTGCGACTTGGATGTTCCTTCCGTGATCTGCAGGAGCCCGGCAGCTTCTTTATGCGAGTATCCCTCCACCTCGATCAGGAGAAAAACATTGCGATATCCCGGAGACAACTGACGGATCGCCGCATGCAGGTATTCTCCCGTCATGTTCTCATCCCAAACCAGCGATTGTTCTTCCGGAAGACGGTCGGTGATCGGTTCAAAGTCGAGCTTCTTCGTTCTCTGCTGCGCCAGTCCTGCACGGATCACAATAACCTTGATCCAGGCCCCGAGCGACGACAATCGTCTGTATTTCTCCAACGATCTGAACACCTCTACAAATGCCTCCTGTAAAGCATCGGCGGCATCATCCTCATCATCAAGCATGCGGAACAAGATCGTATACATGGCATCCTTATACCTGTCGTACAACAAGCGCTGGGCATGCTGCTCACGATTCATGCATCGTTGCACAAGGTCAGCCTCGAAAGGATCCAGTAAATAAGCCAAGGACGAAGTAATTCAGTTTGGAGTAAAGTGGTGAAAGGAAGGAAAAAGGTTGTACGGTAGGAAAAATAATTTTAACAATAACTACCGGGTTTCATCGTTTCATATCGAATCGCGAATATTGAATGTCGAATTTCGAAGCGCTACGTTGGAAATTCGGTGCTCCTTGATCAATACTTGTTATTCAAATCTTATTCGTCAGTACGAAACGGTGACGCCGGAAGTCCTTCTTTATTATAAAGATTGGCACCAACGGGATTGTCGGCCCAGGCATAACGTACAGCAACCGGTTGCGAAATGCTGTCGTGCCATACCTCAACATGATCATCTTTGATGATGGCATTGGCCCACACAAATTTTTTATCTGCGCCCGCGATGGCAAACTGGCCCAACGCTTCTCCATCGGAAGAGATCAATCCGCCGCCGATATGATCGAAGCTGATGATGATCTTGTTGCCTTCGACCTTATGCGCGCGATAGATCGGCCCGGAGTAAACTACATTTTTCTCTCCGTATGCCAGTGCCTCTGCCGCCAGCGCCAGCCTCTCTCCGATGGGTTTCTTATTGCCGGGGTGGATATCATTCCATTCACCAAGATCGATCGCCACAGCCATACCCGTATTTGGTACACGTAGCGCCTGAAGCTGGGCTTCGCGCAAGATTGCCCACTGACTCTCCGAAGGTGAATAACTGGCATCCATAAAATTGGGCAGCTGCACATACAGGAAAGGAAGGTCGCCCTGCTTCCATTGACTTCTCCAATCGGCGATCAACGCGGGCAGCAATTTTTTATACTGATCAGCCCTGTCAGCATTGCTTTCACCCTGGTACCACAAAACTCCTTTGATGGCAAAGTTCGTGACGGGCGCCACCATGGCATTGAACAACGCCGAGGGCTGATGAGGTCCTGAGATGCCTCCCGTGGGATTCATGTCAGGTGAATACACTGCAGCTACCTTATACTGCCAGTAGCCCTTGAGGTCGATCGTATCTCCGCCGGCTGCCAGATAATAGGGCTTATCAGGAACAAAACCTCCTTTGCCGCCATTGTTGATAACACGCACAACAAATATATTCTTGCCCGCTTTCAGCACACCTGCCGGCACCTGGTACCTCCGCTGCGGATACTGGTAGGTTGTGTTGCCAATAAGCTTACCGTTGATGTATAAAAAATCCGCATCCACGATCCGGCCCAGCGCAACTTTTGCCGGAATACCCGCCATGGAGGCCGGCACCTCGATCTCCCTTCTGTACCACACCACGCCATCCAGACCTTTAACGCCCTGGTCTTCCCAGTACCCCGGAATGTTGATGGTATGCCAGTTCTTCGGAACGTAGCTGACGTCATGCCACGGCTTCGAACCCGTCAGGCCTGCATCACCTGGCTTCCTCCGCTCGCGTTCACGATTGGCCAGGGCCGCTGCACGGTTGGTGCTGTTAACGTAGGCGCTATCCTTATTTTTCTGAATGATTTTCAGCATGTCAGGAAACTCCTTCAACCCCGCTTCACTGGTCCATGCTTCGATTGGCGTTCCGCCCACGCTGGTGTTGATCAGTCCGATGGGAACGTGATATTGTTCATAAAGCTTCTTTGCAAAAAAATACGCCACCACCGAAAACCGGTTGATGTTGCCAGGCGTGGCTGTCTTCCAGTGAACGTTTGGAAAGTCGCTGGCCGGTGCCTGAAGGTTGTGCAGCGTGGGCACTAAGAATTGTCTGATCTCCGGAAAGTTCGCCGCCGCGATCTCTTTTGCATAACGTTCCTTGTGCAGGTCCAGGTAGTGAACCATGTTCGACTGCCCCGCGCAAAGCCACACGTCGCCCACGAGAATATTGTTCAGGGTGATCTGGTTGCTCGCCTTGATGCGCATCGAATAAGGTCCACCTGCCTTCATCGGCGACAATTTCACCAGCCACTTTCCGGCAGCATCTGTGCGTGTCTTATAGTTTTTCCCGTTGAAGCTGATGCTCACCTGTTCTCCTTTCGCGGCCCATCCCCAGATCCTGAGCTCGGCATCGCGCTGCAACACCATGCTGTCGCTTACCAGCCGTGGCAATGTGACCTGGCCGAAAAGCGAATGACCGCTGATCATCATGAGGATCAACAGTAACTCCCTCGCTTTTCCTGCGGAAATGCGTGTCCTTCTTTGGCAAGAGGGATAGGAGGGTATTTTAACAGGAGTGTTTGTAAGCATAGATGAAGCGGAAAATTATTCTCTGAGCCGGTAATCCGGTAGCTGCCACCGATTACTGATCACTGTTACCGATCACCGACTTTAGCTCCAATAAAAATACACCGGCGGCATTAAAAACTAAAACTCCGGTACAACAATGACCGAACTTTTGACGAACGGTAGGTCACAAAATCTGCAACCGGTTTGACAACTGGCCAAACTAGTGATACCTTCACTGCATGGCGCAGATAAAAAAACTGATCGAAACATTGGACTATGACGGGCTGCGCCGGCTGCTCTCGGCAAATCCCGCACTGGCCAATAAAGGCATAGCGTTCGATGAAAAAAATCCCGCCGAGGCGCATCCCCTGCACAGGATCTGTGACGGTGTTTTTTGTGGAATCTATTCAGATGAGCAAGCCACAGAGATCGCCCGGATCTTCCTGGAGCACGGAGCCCATATCGATGGCTTCAGCCTGGTACAAAAAAAGGATACACCCCTGATCGCTGCCGCCAGTCTTCATGCCGAAAAGGTGGGCATGCTCTATGCAGACCGTGGTGCAAATCTCCACCACCCCGGATGCCATGGCGGAACAGCCCTGCACTGGGCAGCCTGGACGGGCCGGGAAAACCTCGTAAGAAAATTGATCGCTGCGGGCGCTGACATCCATAAAAAATGCATCGACTTCGGCGGCACTCCCCTGCTGTGGGCGGTGCACGGTTATAAATTCGGTGGTGGCAAGAACAGACACCACCAGATCGATTGCGTGCAGCTGCTGCTGGAAGCCGGCGCTGACAAAACTGTTACAAACAACGAAGGCACTCCCCTCCTGGGTTTCCTCAACGGTGAAGATGAGGCAATGAAAGCCGCCCTTCTGCAATAAACTCGACCTGCCAACATATTCCATTTCTGCCATCGGTTTGGCCTAAAACGTTCATGGCATCGCCCCGGGAAAATTCCATTTTTTCTTTCTAAATTATAACTATCCAGCATTGATCTCGTGACAGATCCATCTGGAAAAATTTCACCTGCCTTAGCTGAAATGAAAACAGAAACGTTATCCAGGCCCGGCCTTTTTAAACATGTGCTGATCCAGACAAATGTAAAATGTACACTTCAGTGCTCGTTTTGCCTGTATGGGATGAAGGATGTGCAAGTTGAAAATGTGGATATGTCAGACGCACTGTTCAGGAAGATCGTTCAGGAACTGGCTGATATTGACTACGCAGGGCGCGTCAGCCTGTTCGAGATCAATGAACCTTTGATGGACGAAAACCTTGTGGAGAAGATCCGCTACGTAAAACAAAGGGTGCCCAAAAGCTGGCAGTACATCAGTACGAACGGCGACCTGTTAACAGTAGAAAAAACCGTCGAGATGATCGATGCGGGACTCGACTACCTTACCATCAACTCATATTCTTACGCGAGCTACCGCAAGATCAAAACATTAAAAAGCGCTCTGCCCAGCGAGGTCCGGTTGCGCGTTATCCACACTGATCATTTCAACCCCGATTTCGCGGCAGACAACAGGGCAGGAAATCTTCCGCACATCGCCTCCGTGCAAGAGCCTTTGAAGGAAAGCTGCAGCCGGGTGAACAACGTCCTGTACATCAAACCCGATGGAACGGTGGTATCCTGCTTCGGCGATTTTTTCAACAAGAACGTGATGGGGGACGCCAACACCGAAAACATCGTGGATATCTGGTACGGAGCGCCCTTCACAAAACTGAGAAGCCACCTCGACAACGCCGACCGCACACCGAACGAACTCTGCCGCAAATGCAACATGCGGGCATCGGGCAATTACCTGGAGCGTTACGACATACTTCCGAAACTGGCACAAAGCTCCAATCTTCCCAGGGGCGCGATCATAGGTGCAAGCTCCAGTGCACAGATGTTCTATCCGTACCTTGAAAAATACGCAAAGGTGGAATGGCTTGTTTCCCATACAGTAGCCTCAACCCAACCGTCTAAAAAGATCGGACGGCTGAAGGTTTCTGACAACTATTCCAAAGTGTTGACTGATCCAACATTGGATTTTGTATTCATCGCTAATGCCAACGGGCTTCACTATGAAACAGCAGTCAGGGCGTTGGAGGCAGAAAAGCACGTGCTCATTGAAAAACCGTTGTCGCTTTCGCTGGAAGAATGCGATACGTTGATCAGGCTGGGCCGCGAAAAGAACCTGGTGGTGGGCGGCGTCTTTCAATGGCGGTTCATGCATACGGTTAAATTTGTAAAAGAGCTCTTGCGCACCCGTGCCCTGGGGAACATCATTTTTGTCAATTGCAACCTGTTGTGGAAGCGTGACGCGGATTATTTCGTTAACGGCCGGGGTACCTGGAAAAATGACGGTGGTGGCGTGCTCATGAAACAAGCGATCCATTGCATCGACCTGCTCCTTTACCTGTTCGGCGCCCCGGTTTCCCATCATGCCTTTGTATCGAACACCGTGGGCCACCGCGAAACAGAAGACAGCGCCAGTGTTCTCATTCAATTCCCGGAAGGTATTGCAACCCTGAATGCCACCATCGTAAACGCCGATAACCTGACGCCGGAAGTGGATATCATCGGAACAGCAGGAAGGATCACCTTCGACTTCAACGATGTTTTTAAATGCTGGCAATGTGCAGTGCCTGAACCGGAGCTAAAACCAAATGGCCTTACTGTATTCGACAAACAGATCATGAATTTCATCAATGCCATCCAGGGAAAAGAGTCTTTGAATGTGACCGCTGAATCGTGTATAGGATCGCTGTCACTGATACTGGATATCTATAAGGATAACACCCAATCACCTAACGCCTTCCAGTCCCTGACGTCTTCTTGAATGCCGGCACTGCGAGCGATGAGCGTATAGATATCGCCGGGTGTTTTGCCTTGCTTTCGCAGGTATTGGATCGAAGTGTCACCAGCAGATTTTGAGAGTTTTCTTCCACCAGGTCCCGTGAACAACGCATGGTGATGGAAAGTGCTATTGGTAAAACTATCTATTCCCAGTACGCCGGCCAGATAATGCTGCGCCAGGGTCGAGGGCCACAGATCCATTCCCCGCACAATGAGATCGATGCCAAAGTATTGGTCATCCACCAGTGAGGCCAGGTGGTAAGCGGGGAAACCGTCTTTTTTACGCACGATAAAATCCTGCTGTTCGCGTGGCAGGAAAGCATTAACGGGGTATGCCAGTGTCTTTACAGTAAGTGGTAGGTCATCCGTTGTGTGCAGACGCCAGCTCACTTCCTTCGCATCAAAAGGCAGCCCTCTTTGGCGGCACCGGCCAGTATAGGCACCGGTAGGATCGGCCTTCAGAATATCGGTTCTGGAGCAATCGCATACAAAGAGCGCCCCACCGTCCCTCAGCGCGTTCAATGCCTCGTTATACAAACCCAAACGGTGCACCTGCGAATAGTCGCGTTCAAACTCATGCGCGTTCCGGGGACCTTCGTGCCATGGAATACCAAGAAAATTGAGCGTATCAAAAATATCCTGTATGTAAGCGGGTTGTGCTCGTTGCCGGTCGAGGTCATCGATCCTCAGTAAAATGCCGGCCTTGTACCTGTCGGCCAGTGCTGCCGTGAGTGCGAAGGAGAAAGCATTGCCCAGGTGCAGGTAGCCACTGGGCGTGGGTGCTATTCTGGTCTTGCGCACAAGTGCGTGGCCGGGATTGGTGTCCATGAAAAATAAAATTCAAAAATACGGAATCGTGGATTGTATTTAGGAAGTAATTTTTACATTTGCGACCCCGAACATGAATTTTGGACCGGTAGTTCAGCTGGTTAGAATGCCGCCCTGTCACGGCGGAGGTCGCGGGTTCGAGTCCCGTCCGGTCCGCAAAAAGCTTCACAGAGATGTGGAGCTTTTTGTTTTAAGATTTGTCAGTCGACACACATTGTGAAGCGTGATTAGAATGCCGCCCTGTCACGGTCCCGGCTCAGCAGGGACGGGTTCGAGTCCCGTCCGCAGAAAGCTTCACAGAAATGTGGAGCTTTTTGTTTTTTAGGATTTATCACTCAACCCTGGCTTTTTCCGGATAACATGGATTTGCTATATTGACTGTATGGTTGACTTCATTCTGGTAGTCTTGAAATATGCAGCCACGTTGCTTAGTGGCTTCTTCGGTGTCTATGGCCTCTTGCTCGACTTCAAAGACAAAGATGGCAAGATCACAAAGGCGGGCAGGTTTGCGCTCTATGTAATTATTATTTCCGGAGTGATTGCATTGGTAACTCAATCCATCGAGCTTTATATAGATAATCAGAAGTCGATCAGTGATGGCCAGAGAATATTGGCACAGCTTGATCAAAACACCAAAGTGCTTAATGGGCTTGACCGTACACTGAATCCGATCGAAGACCTCACTGTTTCTTATGATGTGATAATTCCATCCAACCATACCCGTCTCAAATCTTACACTTCAAGTTTGTTCAAAAACCTCCATGAGCTTTTGGATACGATGAAGTACAATGCTTCCCTTCAAAGCCGGCTTTGGAGACATGGTATACTTGCATCAAGGGTAGCCGGAATGGAACACATTCCAACAATAGAAGAAGTTGAGCTATCAAGGCAATGTTGGTTGCTTCCACACCGGAACGAATTCACGCATACCATCCTGGCATATTCCGATGTTGATCTCGTATTCTTCCGCAACCCCCTTCCGATCGACAGCTTAAGGAAGATTCGTTTTTCCGCTTATTCGTCGGGAGATCTTAGCATGAGCCTTACCAGCGGGCTTATTCCTCAAGGTCTTTCAGGTGAACATACAATAACAGTAGACTTCCCTCAAAATACCATCGCGTTGAAAGCTAGAAATTTAAGATCTGATCCGCAATACTGGTTAAACAATGGCAGGGTGTTGAGCATCCCGGACTTGTTAGGATGCCAGTTGATTCTCCACCTGCCAGGCATCATGGACTCCGGAAATGAAGAACACGATCAATATTTAAGAGACGTTCGTAAGGATTTTGAATTGCACGATCTTGAGATCAGTATGTCGAAAGGACGAAGGTACTGGATCCATCGCGATCAGCTGACAAAAATTGAAAGTAGCGATGGCATGCCCACGTATGTGTTTCAATTCCCGTCAACAGACGAAGAATTATGGCGTATGGACATATTGCGATAATATTGGTACCAGCCCGTGCAGGAACAACCTATTACAACATCACCCCTACCGAATATCCAGGCCAGAGCAGGGCGTGATACTGACGCAACTTTCCGGCTTCGAAGGTTTTGCTTCTGATCTCAAAGGCCGATTCGCCAATCGCCGGATCGTAAAGAAAATAATTGACGGCAACACCACCATACCGGTATACAGATCTCAGGATCTTAGATCCTTTTCTGCCCCACTCAAAATGAAGCCGCGATACCAGGTTAAATCTCTTATCCACTTCCATCCACTCACGGTTCAGGTGAAGGAACCGGATGCCATAGGTCATCACGCGCAGCTCGTTCCGCTTGTCGAAAGGACGGATCGAAGCTTTGTTTAACAATATTTTCTGAAATCCCCAGCCAAAGCCCCAGTGCTTTTCGTTCGGATCGTAGCCGAGAATGAGCGCGTTCTGGTTAAGCTTCTTGTTGTCTTCGAGATACGGCATCCCGATAGGCCCTGCAACGGTCCAGGTACAGTTCTGGCAATTACCTGTGGTGTATTCAAGATTGGCCGGAAAGAGCTCGTTGAAGTGAACTTTGAAAACAGATCCGGTAGACCCGAGGTTGAGCAAGCCGATGGGTGTACCGGCGTCAGCGAACTCCTTCGACTTCAGTTTTTGGTAAAAGTTGATCAACCCGATCTGTGTGCCTCTCGCTTCTCCGCCAAAGTTGATGAGCCCGATCTGCGTGCCGTGCATCTCCTTGCTGAAGTTGAACAACCCGATCTGAAGCGATCTGGCTTTTGTGGGAGGCGTTGAATTTTTCCCCTGCATGGAACGCGCCTTGTTGATGAGGGCGATCTGTGTACCTGAGAGGTAGCTGTCAGTATAGTTGAAGAAGCCCGCAACCTGAAGTCCGGCTACGGATCCTTTCGCAGCGTTGTAGAATCCCGCAAGGTGAACACCCAAAGAAAAACCACCCGTGCTGTTACCGATGCCGGCGATCTGCAGGCCGGTAAAATTGTTGCCGGTGTGATTCAGTCCCGCGGAGATCTGCGCACCCCTGGTATGATTGAGCACATAGTTGAGAAAACCTGCGACCTGAAAGCCCATGTGATTTACTTCATAGTTGTCGTGGATCAGGGCACGCTCTTCCCATAACGTGAGGTTGACGAAAGCGTTGGCGCCGATGATGTTGGCAAACCCGGCGAGCTGAATACCGGAGGAGCTTCGGAAGTGTGAGTTGGTGATCAGTCCTGCTTCGAAAGTTCGGTTGCTGGCCGAAAGCCCGCCGAACAGGTTCAAAGAATACTTGTTTATATACGATCCGCTGCTGATGCCATTGGTGCTGATGCCCGGAAATAGCGATAGCTGAAACGTTCTCTCATAGAGGCGGATCTTCTTTTTCGCTTCTTCCTCCTGACCAAATGCCATCAAGGGCACCATCGTCAGGCAGACAAGGCTGTTCAGGTAGGTCTTAAGGGGCATCTTTTAGTAAACAAACAACGGGTGGCCCGCTGAATTATTGCCGGAGATGCAAAGAATCAAGTTCTGATCTCCCGAAATGATCGATACCCACAAGCCGGTCTTGCATAATATTGCTGTTCTTTTCAGATCGCATGAAACAACCTGGGCAACGCTGTGCGCCCTATTGTATATTCAATTGATTTTGTGCCGAAGGAAGATCTGATCACTATCATTTACAGCTAACCCTGCGATCGTACTATGAACAATGCGTATTTATTAAAGTCGGGCCGGATCATTTTTGCCATCGGCATGATGGGCCTGGGTATCTATTGTCTCGTCTTTCAAAATTTTATCGTGGCGCGCCCCCCGGGCTGGAAAGTTCCTGTGAGCATGCTGGTAGCGTACACCTCTGGCTCGCTGCTGGTCATCGCTTCTGTTTTGATACTCTTTAATAAAAAGGCTGGCATTGCAGCGCTGGTCATGGGCGCGGTGATCCTCATCTTCTCCGTGTTTAAGAACTTCCCGAATTTTGGTCCTGATGCCGTGGGCGCTTACAAAGCCCTGGCTTATTTCGGAGCGGCGCTGATCGTCTTTGCTGCTTCGTTACCGGACGATGCAGGTTTTAAAAACCGTCTGCTCAGCGATAGGAATTTTTCCAGGTGGATTTTTATTTCCGGATGCGTGTTGCTGGCGGCGTTCTTTATTATTGGCGGACGGGCACATTTCAAGTGGGCCGATGGCGTGCAGTACCTCATTCCGGAATACATTCCATGGCGACTCTTCTGGACCTATTTCGCCGGCGTGTGCTTATTCGCGGGAGGCATCGGTCTGCTCCTGCCACCCACCAGGAAGCTCGCGGCTATTCTCTCCGGCGTGATGATCATGGGATGGGTGCTCCTGTTACACCTTCCCCGGTTAATATACAATCCCACCGATCCCGACATCCGGTTAGAAATTTTCGAAGCCACTGCCTTTTCAGGGATCTTCTTTTTTGTGGCGGGGATGGTAACGAAGCGAGGTGCTTTAAATACATAACCGCAGAGATCGCGGAGAGGCCGCGGAGGGCCGCAAAGTTTCTATGCATTTCCTCTAAAGGTTCTTTGCGCTTTCTCTGCGATCTCCGCGGTTTGCATTTTAGGACTTCCTCCCTTTTTTATCCTTTCCAAGCCCTACCTGGAAGTTGTCGGGTTTACCGGTGACCTTCAGGTTCATGAAGGCGATCTTTTTGTCTTTGTCGATGTACTCGATTTCGTCAACCTGGTTGATGTCTACCTCCTCTTGTTTGCGATTGAACAACGCGCTGAACCCAACCCTGGTCACCATTTTCATCGGGACACGCAGGTAGTATTCCATGCTGAGATCGAGCGATTGCTTGCCCGACATCTGTATGTATCCGAGCGATGAGTTGATCTCCATTGCAGGGATATCGAGCACGCCATTGGTGAAGGTCAGTTTGTTGTGCAGCGTATCGAAGCGGATCAGCCGTAGGTTCTTGTCTTTGAAGTAGCTGGCCATAGCCTGCATCGGCGCAAAGTCCACCAGGCTTCCGTTGTAGATGGTGAGGTTCATCTCCGCTTTGGTGTTGCTCACGATCGGCACCAGGTCAGGGTGCACCTGCACATAACTTCTGATCTGCCCGCTGACACGCCCTTTCAGGTTTTTGTTCACCACCACATCCTGGCCGAAGTGGTCGAACTTGAGCAGCATTTTTTCAAGGTCTACCTGGTCAAGTTTGATCCGGCTCCGGAAATAGATCTTGTCTGGATTGCTGCCGTTGAATTTTCCGCGCACACCCACTGTGCCACCGGCTACTTTCATGCTGATGGTATCGACGGTGATCGTCTGGTCCTGCATCATCGTGATCTTGGCATTCACGTCTTTCAGCCAGAGTCTGTTGTATTTCAGTTTGCCGATGTTGACCTGCGCATTAAAATCCGAGAACGGGATCATAAAAATATTGAAGGCCTCCTTGTGCGGGGTTGAATCCACCTTGGCAACAACCGCCGTATTCCTGGAACCTCTCCTGGTTCGCGCCTGGCTTGGAGCAAGATCGTACTTGCTGATCTCGTCGGCATCCAGCAATTGAGATTTGAACTGCAGTGAGTTCGCGACCTTGTTGTTATACCGGTCCGTGCCCTTGAAGTAGTATTTCAGGTTGATGTCGAAATCAGTGTTGCCGATCTTTCCCCGCATGGTATCGAGGCTGAGGATCTTGCTGCCGTACTTCACACCGCCGCTGATGCTGTGCAATTTCAGGTTGTGTTGCTTCAGGTCGGCAGTGACGTTCGCGATCTTGGCTTTGGCGAACCTGAAGATAGTGTCGTACCGCAGATCGACCTTTGCCCTGAGCCACACGTTGCTGAGCGCTTCACGCCGGTAGCCCCTGGGAAGATATCTGCGGATCTCCCTGCCGAAGACATCGCGCAGCGCAAAACGGTTCGATTTGAAATCAAAGGCGATCTGCGTTTTCCCCTTCTTCAGGTCATCGAACCAGAGGTTGTAGTTGACGACCCGTCCTTTGAAGTTGATGTCAGAGCTGTCGATCATGCCCGTGAGGTCGCGAAGCCGCAAAAGGGTGTCATTAATTTGAACTGTTGCGTTCAGGTTTTTAACGGTATGCGCATATTTTTTGAACGAGCCCTGCAGGTTCTTCATCTCGAATGTTCCTTTGGGCAGCGGCGCAGGATCCAGCAGCTCCTCAACGGTGGTCTCGAACGCAAGACCGATGTTGAACCCGTGAACTTCTTCGTTCCACCGGCGTGCCAGGGCGGTGTCATACGACAAGAGGTCTGACAGCACCAGTTGATTGCTGCCCGCGTTCAGCGCCAGCTTGATCGTTTTGTGACGGTCGCGCAAAAAGCCCCGCACATCGCTGATAGAGCCATTGAGCGTGAGGTCTGATTGCCCGATCTTTAATGAAGCGCCACTCACAGTTACCCTACCGTTTTTCATTTCGGCCGAGATGTTCATGTCCCTTACGGGATGCGGATACCCCGGAATATGAAACGAAAGGTTCTCCACCGTGAGGCGGCTTTCAATACCTTCCTTCAATTTGTTCAGCGATTCTTCCGGCAGGTTGATATCATGAACCTCCCTGAAATTCATATCGAGCTTGATCTTGCCCGTCATCTGCTTCAGATCGGGGATGCCCAGGAACTCTCCCAGGAACTTCAGCTCGAGCTCGGAGCTCACGAGTATCAGCGCCTGGGGCCGGGTGAAGTCACGCACCACGAAGTGTCCTTTAAAGATTCCTTTTTCCGGTCGCGCGCTGATGTTGAGCATGCGCAGCTCGGAGGTCTTTAACGAATGTTCACTGCCATTGGTATAGTATCCCTTGAAGCCAAGCTGGTCGAGTTTTTTGTTTGCGCCCGTGTTCAGGAACCACGCCTCTTCGCAGCCAAACGTGACCTGGATCAGCGGAAGCTGTTCTTCCGTTACCTTGCCTTGCACTACCGCATCGAAGTAGAGGCGCCCGTCATACTGAAATGGTTGCAGGTCTTCTTTTACATGATGCGGAAGAAAAGCCGTGAGCAGATTGAAATCCTGCCGATCGCCTTTGATCTTCAGGTTAAGATCGAGGGTATCCGAAAGATCGACATATCCTTTCACGTTGAAGCCGGCCTCCTCAACTTTGAAATTACAGTGTAAAATGTCCAGGCGGTTTGCATGCCGTTTATAACCTGCGGCGATGTCGAGCTGAAATCTTTTATTGTGAAACAGCGCGGTATCGGTTTCAGTGGTAATGTCGAGGACCATTTCGCTGGTTAGTACCGCTGTAAGAACACTGCTGTCCATCTTGAAAGACGAGGTGAGCTTGTCGACACGGCTGCTGTATTTTCTGCCACTGGTCTTATCCAGGAAAGAGATGTTCAGGTCACTGAGCACGGCTTTCTCCAGGTCGATGGTGAGTGAAGAAGCGGAATCCTTTGCTGCCGGTTGAGCGGTTGTAGAATCCGCGCTGGCACTATTGGCTTCCACGAGGTTGATCTTACCATCTTTTTCCCGCACAAGCGCAAGGTAGCCCCCTTTGAGAAACAGTTTTTTCACTTTGTAATTTTCCTCCAGGAGATCGGGCAGGCTGAAGCCGACATAGAGGCGGTCAAACTGATAAATAGGCGTTCCCGTTTTTTCTTTATCTGCGAAAAAACGCCCGTTGTGAAGCGCGATGGAGATGTACGGGAAATTCCGGAAAAGGGAGATCCTGCTCTTTTCAACCGAAAGCTCACCTTTCAGTTGTTTATTCACTTCGCCGATGGCCAGGGTCACCAGTCGTTCCTGCTGGGTCGACAGCACCAAAAAACTGATACCGGCAAACGCGCCAATAGCGATGATGATAATAAGGAGTGGCCTTACAATCCATTTCCTGACAGTGGGATTCATGAGAGCTTATTCGATGTCAACAGGACCTTTTAGCAATTATTAGTCCTAAACGCTGAAAACAGCTTACAAATATCGAGTTCCGAAGAGAAATTTGAAGGGAAACCGAAGTGTTTTTTTCGAAGTCAGTTCGTTAAGTCCACGGTCCACAGACCACGGTCCACGGCAGTTCAGTGTTGCCTCCAACACCAAAGGTCAAATCCGATCAGTAAAACGCAGAAGATCATTACTCCGCGCTCACTGTGGACTCTTCTGCACCCCTAAAAAAGTCAAAAACTGCTTCCAATGAAAGATGCAATCGTATGCTATCATTGTCTGACGTTCGTGTCCCGCACGATCACGCAGGTTTACGCGGAAATTTTTGAGTGAGTCTGCGAACATCTGCGCAATCTGCGGGAGATGCATTTAGAATTTCCAAACTTCAACTCAGATCCAATCCAAAGAAGCACCATGAAAAAGATATCCGGCATTATGATCCTGGTCGTCATACTGATTGAATCCGGTCAGATCGCGGCCCAACCAACAAGTATATCCAACAACAAAATGACAAACGCTTCACTCGACAAAAATGGGAACCTGGTTATCACGCCCTCCGGCACTTCGTCTTCGCGTGATTTTGATTTCCTTATGGGAAACCACAACGTGCATCACAAATTCTTAACGGCACGCCTGGAGGGCACCAAAACCTGGGCTGAATTTGACGGAACCCACCAGATGCAGCCCCTGCTGGGCGGTAAGGGTAATTTAGAGCAGCATCAGATGACCGATCCCAAAGGCAACCCGGTTGAAGGTGTAGCCTTCCGGTTGTTCAACCCCGTTACCAGACTCTGGAGCATCTATTGGGCAGACAGCAGAACGGTGACCATGGATGTGCCCGTGGTCGGCTCTTTCGAAAATGGCATCGGGTACTTTTATGCCAAAGACGTGTTCAACAACAAACCGGTGCTCATCCAGTTTAAATGGGATGCCAGCAACCCGGGCAAACCGGTGTGGAGCCAGGCATTTTCTACTGACAACGGGGAAACATGGGAGTGGAACTGGTATATGTACTTCACTAAAAAGTAATGATAATTACGCATGAAAAGAAGAATCGTTAGCTCCGGCATAATAGCTTGCCTGTTGATAATGGGCATCAAAGGGTTCTGCCAGGAAGAAAAGTCCGGTGCCGACGTGCGTGCCATCCCGAAAGTAAAATTCAACGCGGCAGGCGAGCTTGAAATAATGCCGTCACCCACCTCCTCGCCGAATGATTTCGATTTCTATGTCGGCGCATGGAAGGTTCACAACCTCCGGCAAAAGAAAACGAACGATGGAAAGATCACCTGGATAGAATTTGAAGCAACGTCAACGATGAACAAAATGCTCAGGGGGCTTGGCAACATCGATTATTTTGCTGCGGACATCGAGGGCAAACCCATTGAAGGCATGACACTTCGGTTGTTCGATCCGAAGAAAAAACTATGGAGCATCTACTGGGCCAGCTCCAACGATGGCGTATTGGGCATGCCTCCCGTGGTGGGCTCTTTCGAAAACAAGGTGGGGTACTTCTTCTCGCAGGACATTTACGAAGGCGCCAGTATCATCACAGTGTACCGGTGGGATGCCCGCGATGCCGGTAAACCGGTCTGGAGCCAAACCTACTCGGAAGACAACGGGCAAACATGGAAAGAATGGAATTGGGTGATGCATATGAGCAAATAGATCCTGGCAACCACTGCTGTCAGGACCTATTAGTTACGGCTTACTATCAATATCTGTTAGCTCACATCGATATTACCCTTCGTAGCCACGCGCTGGCGTAACTGTCCCTCGATAAACATGATGGCGATTGTTTCCTGTTACAGCTGTTTCAATAAAAGAACTGCTCCAATACGATCTGGCCGTCTTTTACCTCATATAACATGATCTCCTCGATCTTGATTCTTCCATGATCTTTGGTAGTAACTTCAACGCCTCTTCCTACCGCAAAATGATTACCGGCAACAACGGGCTGGGTTGTATAAGCGCCATGAAATTGCTCGATCCGCTCCACAAAGTCCATTCCTTTTTTGCGAACCGGAAGCTTGCCTTCCGCATAACCGAAATACGGTGAATTTTCAGGATCTATACTCCTGACATTGTCGGCAAAAAGTTCGTCCTGGATCTCGAACCATTTTTCCTGCTGAGCAAGTTCATTGAATCGGGCTGCAACTTCCTGTGTTGTCATGTCTCTGCTTGTTACGTTTGTCATTGGTTTATTTTTTTAATGGACCATCGATTATTGAAAAGTACTACCGCTCCGCAGCAAAGTTTTTATGCCGCGTGGTAATTACATTAGCAAAGTAAATGTCTGAAAAGGTGACTTATGCGGTGTAAAATGGACCTTATAAGGGGGAGATTTGGACTTGCCCCCTATTGCTTCACACGCACTACTTTATCTCCGGAAGTATGAGATGAGATGGCCTTCCATTGGCCGTTTCTTTTGATCAGGATGTTGGACGATTGATAGACCAGGTTGTATACTCCCTGCTTGTCTTTGTTCCGTATGGTACCGGTGCCGGAGACAACCGCCGTATTGTTGTCGAAGATGTCCAGCCTTTCGATCTTGAATTCAAAAGAGATGTATGTGGGTTTGTGAGCTTTGATATATTCCAGTTGATCACGCTTGTTGGATGATTCGCCATCTGAGCCGATCATTTGAAACTCATCGGCCAGGATGCGGTCGAGCAGTACGGTATCCTGTTCGCGGTACGCCTTCGGCCACTCCACCTGCTTCAGATGCCGCAGCGTGGCTTCATCCTTTTCGCGGGTCCGTTTCCTGTTGTGTGCTTCCACCACGCTATACCACTCCCTGTTATCATAGTAATCGTACTGCCTGATGATCTTACCATCTTTAAAATGGAAGATATTCACGAACCGCATGGTGTAAGGCGCGCCGGCATAAAGGGCTTGTAACAAACCTTCTGTCACCAACGTATCGCCACATGCAATTTGCTGATCGACGCGCCAGGTATAATGATTATTGACATTGTTCTGCGTAAAATTTCTGAAGATGCCTTCCTTCGATCGTCCTACCCAGTCATAGGTCGGGTCGTCAATCACAACAGAATCGGCATAAAAGTGTAAGAGCCGTTCTGCCGTGGGCACATCGCTGTAAGCCTGGTAATAGTTGTTAACAAAATTCCGGGGAATGGTGCTCTTTTGTTTCTGTCCGTAGGCAATGAAACAAAAGCCGGTCATGATCAACAGGAAAACTGATTTCATAAGGGTCAAATATTTCCTTTACGGAATCTACATACAGGGTAATTTAATCCATCGGATGATCCATTTCAACACGCATGGACGAACAAACCCTTGTACACATCGAACAACTGTCGGCTGGTACGCATTCCTCTTCGCATACAGGAATCAAGTCAATCACTTGCGTACTATACAAAGCCAAATAGGAATAACCCATAACCAATTTGGGACAAGCATGATCAAATATTGTCGCCATTTAGCAATAAAAAGCGCTATTTTGCTAAAGCAAGCGCCGATTTTATACCCTGGTACAGCGTTTGTCATGGATGCGAGCCGGCGGGTGTTGTTGGGGTAATAAAACCAATTAGGTTATATTTTTTTTTGAAATCGCCTGACACATAACCTTTAAATCTATATGCGTGTACTTCTTTCTGCAATGATGGGGCTATGTCTCGTCATTCCTGCGCTCTCTCAAGATCAGCCTGCTTTCGAAAAGAAACCTTTTAAAGATCCGGAAGGAAATCTCTTTTGGCCCCTGGCCTTACCGGTTTACGTTCAATTGTCTACGTCTCCCAATTCAACGGATGGGATGATGCTCGCCGACGCGAAGCAGACCACCTATCCCATGACCTGGGATGGTCACGGCAAACATTTTATCAAACATGAAGACATCAAAAATCCAAAGGATGGTGTAACCGCCGTTGCCTTTCCTGTCAATGTAGATGGGATCGCTCCGGTATCTGCGCTGGAACTGACAGGTGCACCCCGTTATGCAGCTGCTAAAGTTTACTTTGGAAAAAGTCTTACACTTTTTGCGAAAGCGACAGATGAAATGTCAGGGCTGGAAGGTGTGTACCTTTCCATTAACCAGGCACCTTTCACCAGGCAGTCATCTCCCCTCGCGTTGACTGACGAGAAAGAATACCAGGTGCGGTACTTCGCTGTGGATAAAGTGGGAAATGCCGAGCAACCCAAATCAGCATCCTTCTCGGTAGACCTCACACCACCCACCTCAGCCCACGAGGTAAGTGGAATCCATCTTGACGGACAAATACTTTCTCCACGCGCATTCATTTCTATTGCCGGCCATGATGAGGCATCGGGTATCAAAAAGATGGAATACTATTTTGATGGACAGAAGCCTGCTCCGTACAGCGCCAGAATTTCACTGGCTAACCTGGCCGATGGAGAACATACACTTACTTATTATGCAACGGATCATGTAGGCAATATTGAATCGCCAAAACAATTTACCTTTTACCTGGATTCGAAAGGTCCGCAGGTAACATCTTCATTCGATGCCGACTTTGCAGTTTCCGAAGGGAGATCTTACGCCAGCACGGGCACCCTGATCTCGCTGGAGGCTACCGATAACAAATCGGGTGTGAAGCAACTTTTCTATAGCATCAACGGATCGGCAGAACAGGTCTATACCGCTCCTTTTGCGTTACCCGCCAAACAAGGCAGTTATTCGATCCGCTACCGGGCCATAGATCAGCTCGGCAACGTGGGCGCTACTTTCACCAACACACAGATCGCCACCATTTATGTTGATGATACTCCGCCCGTTGTAACGCACACTGTAAGCGCGCCGAAGGTCTTTACCCGCGATACACTTTTTGTTACCGACAAGGCAATCTTCACCATTAAAAGTTTTGATGCAGAATCCGGAGGCGCCATTGTTGACTACAAGCTCGACAACGGCAATGAGATAACTTATGAGAAACCATTTAGCGTATCGGGTGAAGGCAAACATTCGATCTCTTATAGTGGCACCGACCTTGTTAATAATTCGGCTGTGAAGACGACTTTCTTTGTGGTGGACAATTCAGCGCCGGAGATTTTTATACACACGAGCCTTGAAAAAATAGGAGCACAAAAACTGGTAGCCAAAGAACAGGAGATTCCGGTCTACGCATCGGGAACGAGCTTTTACATGGCTGCTACCGACAAGTCTGTGGGCACGAAAGCCATTTATTATTCGCTCAACAATCAGGCAGAAGTTCTCTATACACAGCCTGTAAAGCTTGTCAAAAAAGGCGTTCATACGCTTAAGATCAGGGCCGTGGATTACCTGGGGAACGTGCGTACGCTGGAGCCGGTAGATTTTGTGGTTCAATAAAGCCCTCGCGACTTTATAAATCCACTTCATTTTTTCACCACCGGGAATAAACTGCAGGCAGAATTTGTATCTTGGTCCTACTAACCTGCAGCATTCCCCATGGGCATCTTCGGCTTTTTGATCCTGATCGGCATCGGCGCCTATCTCTACAGAACCTATTTCTACACTCCCGGCTACGAAACCAAAGATGAGCGTTACAACGCCGAACGCAACAAACGCCAGCAGGAACTCGATGCGCTGCTCGACAAAATATCCAGAAGGGGAATGGACAGCCTCAGCGAATATGAACGCCGCCGCCTGAATGAGCTGTCGGGAAAAAGCTAGTTACCAGACGGTGATCCTTTCATTTTCAGGTTTGTACATCTTATCTCCCGGCTGCACATTGAATGCGTTGTAAAACGGTGTGAAGTTCATCAGCGGTCCGTTGACACGCCACTTGGCCGGCGAGTGCGAATTTGTGTTGACATACATGCGCAAAAACTCGTCCCTGGTTTTCACACGCCATATTCTTGCTATCGAAATAAAGAAACGCTGATCGGGTGTAAAGCCATCCAGTTTCGTAGTATCTTTTCCCTGCGCCGTCAGTTTAAAGGCGTCATACGCAATGGCTACACCGGCAATGTCTGCGGTATTCTCCCCTACTGTCAGCGCGCCTTTTACAGGAACAGAATCGAGCACAGTAAATGAATTATACTGATCGATCACCTGCTGTGTTTTTGCCTTGAACTTTTCATAGTCGGCCTTGTTCCACCAGTTGGTCACATTGCCGTCTTTATCATACTGTGCTCCCTGATCGTCGAACGAGTGTGTGATCTCATGACCGATCACCATACCAATACCTCCGTAGTTAAGCGCATCGTCTGCGCTCAAATCGAAATAAGGCGCCTGCAGGATGCCGGCGGGGAAAACGATCTCATTTCCAGAAGGGTTGTTATAGGCAGTGACCGTTGGTGGCGTGGTAAACCATTCCGTTTTGTCTACCGGCTGCCCTACCCTGGTGAGGCGGTAAACGAAGTCATTTTTATTAGCCGATAACCGGTTCTCAAAGTAGGCGTCTCTTTTCACCTCCACGTTCGAGTAATCTCTCCATTTATCCGGATACCCGATCTTCTCCGTGAAGGCGTACAACTTCTCTTTTGCCTTTGTTTTGGTAGAGTCGCTCATCCAATCCAGCTTATTGATGCGTGCCTCAAAAGCTTTTTTCAGGTTATCAACCAATACGGCCATACGTTTCTTGGCATCTTCCGGAAAGTATTTCTTCACATATAACTGTGCAAGGGCATGTCCGAGCGAACGATCAACCGCCTGGGTCATTTCTTCGGCGCGTGTTTTTTTAACAGCCTGCCCGGTCAGTATTTTTGTATACTCAAAAGACGCATCGGTAAAAGGGCGGCTCAGGAAATTTGCATACGTGGTAAGGGCGTTGGCTTTTATGTAAACTTTCCAATTGCTGAGAGGCACCGACTTCAACATGGCATTCAGCTTGTCATAGTAAGCAGGCTGGCCCATATCGACTGAATCGACCTTCACGCCCAGGTCGTTGAGCAACGTTGGCCAGTTGAGGTTGGCATGTTTTTTCGAAATGGAGGTAACGGCCAGTTTATTGTAATTGGCTTTCACATCCCTGAGCTCAATGTTCGTTCTGTGCGCGGCAGCCAATTCCTTTTCAACTTCATAGGCAACAGATGCACTCTTCTCAGCGGATGCAGCGTCGCTTCCGGTGGATTGAAACAGGGTAGCAAGATACTTTTTGTAAGCCTTCTGAATTTTGAGCGTTGACGAATCTGTCTTGAAATAATAATCTCTTTCAGGTAAGCCGATCCCGGTTTGCCCCAAATGCACGATGTTGATGGTGCTTTGTTTGTCGTCGGGGCCAACGTAAAAACCAATAATGGAACCATCGCCCACTTTCTGTTCTTCGGCCACAAGCTTCAGCAATGAAGGTATGTCGGTCAGCGCATCGATCCGTTCCAGCAAAGGTTTGATGGGTTCATAGCCGCGTTTGTTGATGGCTGCAGTGTCCATCCCTGAAGCATAAAAATCACCGACTTTCTGCTCGATGCTTCCCGCGGGGTTATTGCTTCTCGAAACGCTGTCAAGAATTCCCTGCAGGCGGATGCGCTGCGGAAAGTTCAGAAAAGAATAAGAACCTACACCGGTTTGACTGGCCGGTATCGTAGCCGAGTCATACCAGATACCGTTGACGTACGTAAAAAAATCATCGCCAGGCTTTTTAGAATGATCTATTCCCGTGATGACTACACGTTTTGTATCAGGAGTTTGTTTACAGGCTGCAGCAAGCAACAATGCGAGCGAAAGATATACGAGTTTTTTCATGGGTTCTGGTGAGGCTGTCTCAGGGTATAGGAAATAATTATATCCTTAAAATAAGGAAAAGCATCTATCCGAATAAATCTTAATTGGTTTGAGCGGTCAAAAATTATTTCTATCTGACCTCGATCCCCATTCACATGGCCAGTGGTTATGACTGGAGACAGGCGATTGACCACCGATCTCGAAGAACAGTTCACTAAAAAAAGCACCAGTCAACCAGTGCCAGTATTGACAAAAGGGCGAAGAGTATATGCGTAAAAACAACAGCGATCGGCCTTACCGGTTTCTCACGGATATCCTTCCAAAACAGGAAAAAGCCGAGCAGGGCAGTGACCACAAAAAGTAAAACTATCCGCCCTGGAAAATCTTCGATATGCCTGACAAAATAGATAACAATCAATATAAGGCCCGTGGCGGATAACACCCCGTGCATGAACACGCTGACGGAAGATGTTTTCTTTTTAGAAAGAATCGAGATCGCTAACGTGAGCCCTGTTCCGCCGGAAAAAGTCACCAACAGCAAAGCAAGTATTACCAAAGTTTTTTGTGCCATCACAGGTTCCATGTCTCTACCGGGATTATAATTTACTGTCGTACAATCCGCAATATAGTGTAATTTGGAGTTCCGTTCACGGGAGCCCTTCTTATTCAATTCCGGATGGCTATTCCAACGACCGGAGAACGGCTTCAAAAATATTATGCGATCGTTTATGGCCGCCTCCGTAGGCGCTGGAGAGGAGGCTTACAACCAGGTTTTTGCCCGGTACTACGAAAAGTAAATTACCGCCGTTACCGGATGCAAAGAGACATTCGTATAGTTTTCCATCAACATTTTTTGTCGACTTGAACCAGAAGGTGCCGTAGCCTTGTGCAAATGGACCTTCGTTGGATATATCAAAGTTCACAGCAGAGATCTCTTTGATCCACGACTCGCTCACAATTTTCTTTCCCTGCCATTTGCCATGGCCAGCTACTACCTGTCCGATCTTTGCAAAGTCAACGGCAGAAAGGTACAAGTTGCCCATGGGTCCCGTGCTGCCGTTTGGCGCTGTATACCAATAGAATTCTCTGATACCAAGTGGGTCGAACAGGTTCTCTTTTGCAAACGCTGAAAGTTTCTTCCCGGATGTTTGTTCAATGATTGCACCAATGAGCATCGGACAGATATCGGCATAAACATATTTCTCTCCAGGAGAAGAAGTCATCGGAACTGACGTTGCGAAATTCACCCAGTTGTCTTTCAATAACCAGTTGGCCGTGTTACCGGGGGCGTTGTCATCATCATCGTTCACATACAGACCCGATGACATATTCAGCAGGTGTTTGATTTTGATACTTTTGTGCGCTGCATCCGGAACCTCGAACTTTTTTCCTGGAAAAAAATCATAGATGCTCTGCTCTGTACTTTTTACCAATCCTTTGTCGATTGCTATACCCAGTAGCAGAGCTGTGATGCCCTTACCCGCCGAACGAATATCGTGTATTGTTTCACGCCAGTAAGTGTTGAAATATTCTTCAACAACCAGTTTGTTGTCTTTGATAACCACGAGTGCCCTGAAATCGCGCGGCGGCGTGGACCTGATCAGGTCTATTAGTCTGGCGATCGTATCCTTCTTCATGCCAACAGAAGAAAGCTGGGCCTGCGGCAGATCAGGGATTGGTGGCTGAAGCGGATCAGGACGATTTTGCGCTACACAACAGGAAGTTGTGATCAAAAGAGAAAACAGGAGAGATCGGATACGGATCATGGTGCGGGGCTTTTTTAGTTTTAATACCTAAGGACACGATTTTTAATCGACAGTTGCAAAATGTGCAATAAAAAAATCAAAAAAAAAGGCCATCATTAGACAGCCGGGGAACGCAACTTATAGTCATTCCCCTTTGCTCAAACAAAGGTGTCCTTTGACTATTTTACCCATCGAATTTCGCAATCCACCCTTCATTTGTCGCATTCACACACCATTAGTCTCTGCACAAGTTTGTAGGTTTGTGTCAGGCAACCATCTCTAAAAAAAACCTATGAAAGTAATTGCAGCAATGAACATGACACTCGATGGATTTTGCGATCACACGTATGGCAACGCTACTCCCGAGCTCCATCAGCACTATGCAGACATGCTGCGTGGCGCAGGTGCCGCTTTATATGGCCGAACAACTTACCAGCTCATGGAATTCTGGCCAACCGTTTTAAAAAACCCCACTGGTAACAAAGAGATGGACGACTTCGCAGTAGCAATGGACAACGTTCCTAAAGTTGTGTTTTCCCGTACACTGAAAAATCTGGATTGGCACTCCGCACGATTGGCAACAAAGAGTCTTGAAGAGGAAGTTTCAAATCTAAAACGACAAGCAACGAAAGATATCTATGCCTGCAGCCCAAGCTTAATTGTGCAACTCACGGAGCTAAAGATGATTGACGAATACCAGTTGTGTGTTCACCCGGTTATCGCTGGAAGCGGTTTACCATTATTTAAAAATATCACCGACCAGGTTGCGCTTAAATACTTGAAAACGAAACCGTTTGAGTCCGGTGCGTTGGTGCAGTATTATGAGAGGATTACAAATTAAGATGCGAGGGGGTCTTCACCTATGTCAGCGGAGAACAGGTGTGGGTAAACTATCGACTAATTCTATTCGAGGTAAATAGTTTTATCCCTCAACTTATACCGAACAGTATTCGTGGGCTTTTCTCGGATAACAGTTTCACCGCCCCGGAAGACTAGCTCTTTTGTTCCGTACGCCATCCAGGTTTGATTTTCTTTGCTGAAAACAGCGCTATCTGCACGCAGCGTCAGGTCCTCTGTTTCAATTTTTACATTCTTTCTAAGGATCAACACCCTGCCGTCAGGTGCCACTTCCAGCTCGCGGCAGGAATATTGCTGCTTTGGTTCGTTTTTGCCTTTCAGGTTTACGCTCTTCTGGTTTTGCGCATAGACCAGCACAGGGGCTGTGAGTACAATGGTGAATAGTAGTCTTTTCATAAATCGTTGTTTGGATAGCTAGTAACTTATAGCAAGGGTAATTACAACAATCAGGCCATTATAGGCTCCTCCCCCATCGCGATCTCCCGGCGAGGGCTGCATTACATCTATCTATTTTGAGATTTTTGCGCAACTATTGTCTATCACCAGGAGGAGTCAGAATTCAACTTCTAGCTTTCCTTACTAACCCTTTTAATATTCTTGAAAAGGAACCGGAATTTGTTTTTGCTTTGGCGGTGGGTATTGGTGTAATATCGCAAAAATGAGGTATTTTAGTTTACGCCCGCCAGCGTTTTTCCAGTCAGGTAATTCCCCAACATTTCTCTTTGCTTGCTTGAATGCATCGGGTGAAATTCACCGGCGAGCAAATCCCTGTACAGACGCTCGATGCCAACGTTGTAAAAGTATGATGAACCACCTAGCGCCTCCATGGCAGCTTGCGCCGACATCCTGCCGTGTTGTGTAATGATCGCTTTAGCTTGCAAAGCTACGGCAGCCGAATCACTGCTTGGCTTGAGCATTAGATTATTAGCATTATCTACCAATTTTTGATGCGCCAGCTTCACGATCTGATATTGGTTATGCATGTCGCCCAGGTTCGACAGGGCGTGAGATTCATTGCTTCCTTTCTTCGAGAACAGCGCGATCGTCTTGTTCGCGATGGCTTCGACAATGCCCGCGTAGGGTGAAATGAAAACAGGAAATGCGAACGTGGTGATCACATCCCACACCGGATGCCATTTGCCTCGTTCGCGCGTGAGCGTGATTTTTTCGTCAGGAACAAAAACATCTTTGAAGTTGATGGAGTGCGATCCAGTGCCACGCATTCCCATCGCATTCCAGTCGGAAAGTATTTCAATACCATCCGAATTCAACGGGGCTGAAAAATGGATCACCTGTTCTTTCGTGCCGTCATCGAAGGCGCAACTCATGACAGCGATATTCGCTATCGGTGCTCCGCTGCAGAACGATTTCCTGCAGTTGACAATATAACCACCGTCTACTTTTTTTGCTGATCCGTTTGACGATACCCAGTCGCCCCCTCCTGTACTCAACAAGATCAGATCTTTCTCAACCACTGCCTTTAATGTTTTCGTTGCTCCGGCATCTCCGTTCGTGTGTCTGAAAACCAAAACAGCGGCCAGGTGCATGTGCATGGACAATGCAAGTGAAGTTGACGGACAATAGTGCGCTAAATCTTTTAGAAAATAGCAAACGTCCGAATAGGAAACGCCTGCGCCTCCAAGGTCAGCCGGAATCAACGCTTTGTATACACCTTTTTCCTTTAGCGCCTTGAAGTTCTTTTCGGCAAACTTATTTTCTGCATCGCAGGCTATACCGTGCTTTTCGATTTCGGGCCCAAGTTCATTCAGGATCTTTTGTAAATTCATTTTGATGGAATTAATAGATAAGAAATAAACCTAACTGTCACGCGGCATCATCGTGTGGCAGCAAATCCAACCTTTGTTAGACAGAGACAAACCTACTGCAAACAACGCCAACGGATATGCACTTTTGGGTCAAAATGTTGCATAAATGAGCCGGCATCAGGGGATGCTAGCGAAACACCTCAGTATAGTCTATGGCAAATTTTTTTGGCGATATGCCGAAGCGCTTTTTAAACGCCCGCGAGAAATACGTTGGACTTGCAAAACCCGACTCGTATGCGATTTCGGAGACCGTTTTGGTATTCGACTTGATCGAGGCGAGCGAATTTTGAAGCCTGACCTCCTGAATAAACTGATTCGGAGACTTGTCGGTCAGCGATCTTAATTTCCGATTGGTCTGTGATTTACTCAGGCCCAATCCGGCACTCAGCTTTTCTACATTCAACTCCGGATTATTCCATTCTTTTTCAAAATAATCCATTAACGCTTTTAGAAACTTCTCTGTGTTCGGATCGATCACACCAATTGATTTGTCAATTGTGGTATTGAAATTTTCACTCTCAAAGAGTTCTTTCACTTCCGATGTTACCGTGATATGGCCATGGCTAATCTCACTCAGGTATTTCGACATCTTGACCGTGTCTTCAAACAAGCTCGATTTTGTATTTACCGGATCACCTGCACTTAAGCCGATTTTGATTTTAAGATTGAACGCATTTGAGCCGCTATCCAACACGGATTGACTTTCCCGGGTGCACACGATTGCGTTGGTAACAGAATCGAACGATGCCAGTATGCTATCGTCTTTCTGCTTTACCGGTCTGCCTTTGTGCTTCGTAATGATATCGCCTAACGATTGATAAATTCGTTTGATCTCTTTACTCAATTCTTCCCGATCGGTATTTTTTGACACGCCTTTTTCGATTTTGATCGCCATGAGCGTTCTGAAGGCAGATTCGTCAATAATGTTGATCGGCGTATTCTTTGTGTTCTTCGGATCCTCGATCCTTCCCAAAAACGATTCAACGATGGCCGGGTCTACTTCTATAATCTCGTGAGGCAGGTCTCCGTGAGCATGTGCATGCATGTCTTCAAGGGCTTTTTTATTCGGTGCGTGGATCAGACAGAAAGCGGTGTTCCTTTTTTCGTCACACCAATAGGTTATTCCTTTACAACCATACAAGTGTTCGATTTTCACATCTTCCTGGTGCATTCTTGCCACGTGTTCTGCGCTGACTTCTTCAGGTATGTTGTGGCGATCCATGTAGATTGGCATAGAGCGGGTGGGTTTCTTAGTACCTACAATCTAATGGTTTTACCCATTTTATTCAAGGGGAAGAATCGCGGGTGTTTTTCACGGACCTGAAAGACGTAGAAGTGTCATTTAGTATTGAGGAATAAAAATTGCCGGGGGTCGGGCTGACAAGCTGATAGGAAGGGCGTCATTTCGTTATTCATCAATCTGGTGCATGCATCGAAAATACTGACCTTCCAGGAAATCGAGGAGGAGGTTAATAGCTGCGGTTCAATGTAGGTGCTATAGGCGTCGATAAAGGTTTTGATCTGCTTGTGCATTGAACCGTGATAGCTCTCGAAGCATTGTTTCACTGTTTTGCGATGAAAGAGGAGATCCCACAATAAAGGCGTGCGTGAGCTTATTTTGACAGGAAGAATCTTTACGAAAAGATTTGTAGTATCATGGGGATTGAGATTGTTGCAATCTTCACTGAAGATCATTCAACAAAGAACTTTGACAGACCTCAGTATAAAAAGCTTTTGGATTTTTGCCTAAAGTGCAGCTACTTACGAAAAAATACCCTCTATAAATGAGGTGATCTACTGCCATTTTCTCAGGCCCCCTGACTCCATAATAAGTCAGGGTTTCCCGGTCCTTAAGCGACCTTTTCAACGCTTCCATTCCTCCCATACCAGTCACCATATTATTTGATAAGTTATGAGCCACCTGGGTGGCAACAGGGCAAACGTAAGAGATCGAGGAGCCGCCAAACAAAATTTGGACTAATTTATCTGGATTTCGGCGGTGCCATATATCAACAGAAACCAGCTTCAACGGCCCAGCTAACATCTTAAACATCCCACCTGGCAAGATTACGGACTAGCAAACCAGATCATCAGCTGCAAGCTACCCTCTCTTCTTTTTGGCCCAAAGCCGCCAAACTAAGTGTCAGATTGGTTCCAAGATTACATTACTACACTTGATAGAATAAATCACTCAGTTGCAGGAACACGGCGTTCAAGGAGTTCCTGGATGACTGCTCTTCGAAACTCTTCTTCCTCTTCAAACTCTGAAGATATATCGCACTCTCGCTCCTCCGGCGCGAAGTCAGTTTCACCATCGGGGCCTTCGGGGGACGACGCAACCGTGAAATTGAGCACTTGTTGTAGCCGTTGACGAAAGCGGTCCGGTCCCTGAAGGGACTTGGCAACCTCCGTGAGACATTCGTCTTCCCAGATTTCAAGCGGGTCAACTGTCACAGCGAGTCCGCGTTTTCTTGTCTCTTCCAAATACTCTTTCGTTGCGCGAAAATCAATAGCTGCCTTCAGTGCGTTCATTATTTCGATCGACGCGTTACTGAGATCGTTAACCTCGGTGCCACGCGCCTGCGGAGGCTTGGCTGCGATCAACAAAGAATCATTCGCTCGCATAAGAAGCGAGTTTAATCTTCCACGCGCAACGGCAAACCTGGCGTAACCCTTCGCATTATCGCCATCAAAGGGGTTCGGCGCACGATTTGGCAAAAAGCGCTTATCGAAGTCTGAGATATAGATTGACACAAGCGTCATGATGGCATCCCGTTCCTCCGACATGGCTTTAGGCATTCCAGCCGTTGACGCCTTCTGCGATTCCAAGTACTTCATAAACGGTTTGAGATCGATGCCAAGGTCGAGCCACACCGCAAGCATTGGTTCGAGGTCATCCAATTCTGCACGTAGACCCCAGTCTGCCGACCTGCGGTCATACATTTCGCCATAGCCTTGGGCGCCGAACTGAACATGATGATGATCACTGTGGTTGTGTGGCATAAAGGCAAACTCAGTAATCATGAAGCGCTCCTTCGTGAGACGGCCGGCGCATGTCAGTAAGGCGTTCGCAACAGCGACATCGTCTTTCGCGGCTTCTGTCAATACTCGAAGTGCGCGTGTATATAACGCCGGTGCACCGAAAATTAACATTCTCATACCGGATAGAAGTAGCGATATTGTGGCAATGAGACCTCTTTGCACCCCCGCTTCAGTGTGCGCAAGCGGAAGATCCTGAATACGGCGCTCGATGCTTTCCCATTCGCCCGTTGCATTAAGCTCGGGCTCGTACCCTTTCATTAGTGCGTCGCGGCTACCAGTTCCTGCGAAGCCTTTATTATCAATGTTCTTCACAAGTACGTGCCGAACTATTGCTTCAACGCGAGCGATTGTCGGCTGTACGAGTACGTCCGTGATAAGGCCACGAAAGATGAGCTGCCTATTTTCCCCCTTAAAGGCACCTGTTTCCATTGATGAATGCCGAAGAATAAGAGGATTTGCTACAACCCGACGCGCCATCTTTTCTCCAAGTGTTGTAATCACCACCAGGTTGTAAAGCACGCGGGCTTTTGCTGAGTCACCGTCTCGATGTAGCTGTACTGCAAGCCGGGTGACTGCGGTGCGCCCGGCGACCGAAAGAGGTAGCGGAAATGGCTTGTCCTTCAACTCTTTCATGACGCGTTGATATTTGACTACGGCGTCGCGATACCCCGACTGCACCTCCTGCAATGTCATTCTCATAGCCTTCCTGCCCTCGCCAGGTGCATGAGTTATTGTGGACGCGGAAAGTGAATCGGCCCTATTTGAGCGTGCAAGAATGCGGAGGAGGCCAGGCCAGTTTATACTTATGGCTCCCTCAAGATGCCTCGTTACATTTTCATCGATCGGTGGCCACCTCTGGCTGTCGGCGCCCATTTGGAGATCAAAAGTGAGTCCATCGCGATGAGTGATGTGGGGAAGTTTTCGCCCTCCCCACGGAAAACACCCTGCGACCAAACGAAGCGGTGAGACAAGACCCGAGTTTGTGCGGGCGTTGATTGCGTCCGAGTAACGGGATCGATCTAAGTTTAATCCCATCACTTCGGCCTCCGTCAACGTTTCTTTCTTAGCTATCTCCAATGTAGAGGTCTGTAGCAGTGGCACCCGTTCAGTAAGGGTTGCTCGCGACCGAGCCGGATCATCTGACTGGTCCCAGTGGATTTTGATTTCCTTTGCTTGAGTTTTGTTATAAGTGTCGTCGACCAGTTTGAGCAGAGGAGCAGGCAGTCCCAGGTCTGTAACAGCCAGTTTTGAGATTGATGCGGCAACAAAAAGTTTGAGCTGGGCGGTATATCGCGAATGTTTAGAAATCGAAAACTTGTCACCATTCTCGTCCCAAGCATCGTTGGTAATCGATGGCAATTTATGGGTTTCGGGATACCTTGGCCAATGTAGCACGAGCTCGCCGGCAGTGATCGCAACGTCGGCGCGCCGCACTGACGTCCCTGTTTCCCCCTTCCTCGCTGGCGATTCAAGTGAAGACAGACTGTTTCGTAAAATAAATGGCGTCTTTACGCCCTCCATTGCAAGCGTCCAAAGTTGCGCCCAAGCTTCATCCACCGTAAGGGCTCCCCATATTGGCATCAATTCGATCCGCAACGACCCACTTTCATCCTGTTTCTGTTTCGCGTGCCGTGGAGCATTCAGATAGGACGAATGGTTGGGAGCAGGAATTGTCATCCCCGTGATAGCCTCAAAGATCGCAACGGCAACCACACTACTAAGCGAATAGTGAACTTCGTCGAGAGGCAGTGAGCATCTTACAACGAGATGCTCGATATACAGCCACCACACCTCAACATAGGCACAGTATTGAAATACGGGCCAAAGACCGACGTTGTCGAAAACTTCCCGGACCGGGTCGTTGAGTCCCAGCACCAGTAGGTCGAGTGCAAGCAACTTGCGGCGCTCATGTGCCTTTTGCGCAGCGCTGCCCACATCAGTCACATATAAAGATCGTAGCTGATTGATTTCACGATACGCTTTTAGGAATGAATCGACCGGCCCATTCCCAGTCAGTTCTTTCGAGTTTGGAGCCAACAATCCGCGTGCGCGTTTCTGTGTAGGTGTATTCTGGGGAGCTGACAAGGCGCGAACGATTGGATCAATTCGAAGAGCTCGGTTCCATTTGTCCAACCATGTCCACGTTTCTGGTTCCCGTCCTAGCTCGAATTTGTAGGATGCTTCGAGGCTTGGATACCCGGTAAGTAGAAAGTCTTTCGTCGGAACGGGCGCGTTCCATTTCTCAGGGGCAAGAAACTCACGTAGTAGTGTAACGTATTTCTCGCTAGGCGATCCTGAAAGGAATTTCGGGCTGCTTGAAGATCCGTTTACTAGTTTCAGCAGCACGCTAGCCCCAACGTCGACGAACGGAGTTTTGGGATCCTCGCTTGAGATAATCGCTTTGAAGAGGGCTAGATTCCGTTTGTATGCGGCGACTGACATTTGACGATGAAGATCCGAAGGACCAGGATCATCTTTAAGCCACGTGTATCCGTGGACAAAGGTTAGAGCCATATCGAGCGGCGGGCCGGATGGCGGTACTGGACGTAGCATTGTAGGAGCTTGGAGCCATCCGGGCGGGGCTTCCACCAGTAGCGCAGACCTGCGATCGGAACTTCGTGTGCGTGGCAGCATGATTAGTGGATTTCCGGTCTACTTATCCTTCTTTCGTTTGCTATTCTCTTCAAGCAGCTGCCGCTGTTTAGCCAAAAGGTCATCAACGACCTTCAGTCGGCTCGCTGATCGATCGAGTACCTTCAGTTGACTGTCATGGTTGTCTTTTAAATTTTGTTCTATCCTTGCTTGATGCTCGCCCTCGAGTCGTTTTATCTCGCTAAGTGTGGCCACGTGAGCCACCACATTTTCGGCAACGGCAGGGCCAGCGGTCAACGTCCGCGCAATTTGCGCCACCGACGCCTCCAGGCCGGCGTCAGGTGCCACAGTAGACGATGAGCACTCTGAAGCAGATAGCCCACCCAGTTTGTATTCTTGCCCGCCAAGGATCACAAGCGGCGTGGGTACATACTCGATCCAGGAATCGCCGATTGGTACGGCTCCCAGATAGTAGTCAACTTCCACACCAACCCGACCGGTGCCCGTCGTAAACGTTCCCTGGGTGGGGCTGCTTATGCTCTTGACGATGTACTGCGTCCCCTCAATCATGACCTCACGACCAACGTCAAGCTTTTCGTCCAGTACCCAGGTGAGTCGTTCAAACGCAATCTCTGGTATGATGGTAAAGTCAGCGTCGTTGAGCCGAAGACTTCCGGCACCAAGCCGGTACTGGTCATTGCGTTCGCACAATATTTCTCGAAGGAGATTAGCAGAAATATCTGGGAGTTCCCCCGCAAAATTTGCCTCATCAGCATCTGCCTCCAGTTTTGCAAAGAATGTCTCCTGGTTCGCGAGTGGCGTATCAAGCAACTGAAGGACCTTCGCCTCGCTTCCCGGAGTCACGGGAAGCATAACTCGCGCTACTCCTGCAGAAAGGAATTGGCGGTGTTTCTCATCTATTGTTCGAAGCTCCATGCGCGGAGACCAGGTTTCTTGTTCAGCGAACTCATATCCTGCATAGAATGTAAGCATGTCGTGCCACTCGAAAGCCCCATCGAAGAACGCGATCTTCGTCTGGCTCCTCCGGCTGCAGCGACCCGGTTGGTAGAACGTGTAAACGTCGTCATCAATACCGACTTCTTCCACAAGGGAAAAGTTTGGCGCACGGCCGGTAAGCATTTTTATGATTGCACGTTGCAACTCTACACGTTCCTTGTCGCGAAGGCGTGAAGGTGGTTCTTCAGGGGAAATGCCAGACATCTTCTCCTCGAGACGAGCCTCGGCTTCCGATAGCTGGTTAGATAGCCTTCGCGAAGTTTAAGCCAGGTCTCCATCCTCCATTTGCGAATTGCATCATTCGTGGGGCGCGCGAGTATTGACAGGTTAACCGCCCCCTTGAATTTTCCAGTGGAGTTATTGGCAGTCTTCATCGTCGCGTTAACCACAATACCTGTTTCTGAAACCTGCGCCCCAGGCTCCCAAAGATTGTTCCATGTACCAGAAGTACTGCTATACAAGGTTCGTCCATTGGCTGAAACATACACTTGCCCACCTGATGGAAACCAGACCGATGACATGTAGTCGTAGGCGCGGTAGCCCTCTGGTACTTTCACGATCTGCTGGGCGGATCCGTAGAAATCTGATATATCGAGTGCAAGTCCAACATCGAAGCTGGTAGGGCGCGGAGGTGGCACGATTCCACGTGCATCGTATTGCGACTGGAGCATCATATAGTGAGTACCTGCGACTGAGCTCGCTTCGGAAGAGGCGAGATCACGTTCGAAGGTGATCTGATCTGGTGTCAATGTAAACGCGCTCAAACCATGCGTAGCCGCCTTGCGGGACAGCAATGTTCGGCCTGGCTCTGGCACAATAAACTCAAGGAATAGCCGCGCTCCATACTGCCTGACTTGCACCCTAAATTTCTTTTCGACAAAGCGATAGACGGAGCTGTTGTCAGCAACCGACTCGAATCGATGTTCATTTCGGTCGAACGTTCTTTCCCGAAATGTTTTCGTAAGTTTATCGCGAACACTGTTGCGTATCTCTGACGCCGCCTTCGACACAGTCTCGCGCGCACTGGTCACGGTCGATGCTGCCGACTCAGACCGTGACATTCCAAACGTTGCACCGAGTGAAGCTTGTATTGATGTTACACCATAGTTGGCTGACATGGACACATTCGCGTTGATACCGATTTCCATCGAGTTCTGCGATGCAACGGTACTCTGGAGCTCAAAACGCTCTGACGTCTGGTGGTTCTCGGAACGCGACTCTTCAGTGAGCCGTTCGGATTCTTCCACAACGATCTCCTCGGTCTCACGCTCATGAATTCGAACACGGCTTTCTCCGCCCCGGGCGTTCTCGATATACGATATCTCACGCGCCACATTACAAAGCCACTCTTCGTCTACAACATAAAGGTCACCGATGCCTATTGACGCCACGCACGGCCATTCAAGCTTCGGTGGCCAAGGTTTGCCTTTGTCTTTGCTCTTATCCTTTTCCTTTGAACTGGAAAGGCATTTGACTTCAGCAGCTATAGTACTCAGCAATTGGCCAACGGTCCTGCCACTCGCAGCAAGAATGACCTGCAGTAGTTCCTCACTGCCCGGAGGTGCTTCTTCCCTCCAGCGTCTCGCCACTTCATCGATCAACACGGCAAACTCACGTTCCACTGGTTCCATTCTTCTCACGGCAAATTTCCCGGAACTTTCGCTGCGGTTGAATATTGAGTTTTTCGGTCCGACATCGTCCGACGTACTCTCCGTCATTCTGTAGCGATTGCTTTCTTCCTTCAGAATTTCTGTCAGCTCCTGAAGTGCCCTTATCAGCATGGCTATTGCCCGCTCTGGGCCCACACTGTCGGCAAACAATTTCTTGAGTAAGCCGGCTGTTATACACGGGCCATCGGATTTCTCCTCTTTAAACCAGAACTCTTCGGGAAACCGAATACCGTCAAACTCGAGCTTTGCATCCCCTTTCTCCACAGGACGCCGGATCAGTAAGGCATCACCAATGAGGCTACGGAGTTCATTCGAGACGCCTTTCTTGCTCGCCGGTCTCTGCGCCAGCCAAAGTATTGCAGCCTTCCTGATTTTCGCAATGTACTCTGAGCCGTTAATCCCCTGTACTCGCCGTGAGTTCATGTAACTGAGAAGGTCCGTAACGACGTCGCCTTGTCTGTCTGAGGCGACGATAGTTGCACCTTGAAGTTTACGCGCTTCCCCCTGAATAGGGCCTCTTACAGAAACGTCTGACAGACGTAGGAGTGCAATCGCGATAGCGTCGATCTTGCTGGCAACGAAGCTTTTGTTCCCGCCGAATCGTTGAGCGATGTACCCCAGCAGGTGGTCGTGGCTCGGGCGCTTCCAATCTGGCTTGCCGAATTTACTCAACTCTTCCCGGACCGAGGCTATTTCAGCATCCGGCAGTGGTGTGTCTGTGGTCGGAGCAGATACAAAAGCTTGTCTTGCCGACCTGAATGAAAGGGTTTTAAAAATCGTAGTTGGCATAACTAGTCCATTAAATGGGGTTGACTCAGTAGAGAAAGAAGGTGGTAGAAAATACCAGCGAGCTCATAATCTCTGGGCTTAAGATTATTGAAAAGCTCCCGTTAGCAGTGTAATTTATAAACTTTACCAGAGTGCGCAAGTCACGTTTACCAAATTATTTTTTAGTTAACGATTTTGGGGACTGCCTTTTTGAAATCTTTGATGCAAAAGAAAATTGTCTTCCCACACCGGTTTTAAAAAATCTCAGGATATTTTTTTTCTTACTTGGTAATTGGAGAAGTATTGAATCTATCCCGGTTATAGCACTATGGAACGTTTCAAGAAAATTGAAAAGAAATTGATTCTGGCGAACGGCGTGGAGGCGACGTTCAGTTTGTTGCAAAGTCACAGGACTTCGTTTGACAGTTATTCCTTACTGGACTGTCCAAGATCAAGCCTGTACACGATTTACGGCGATCCAAACGAAGGAACAGAAGATTTCAAAGGAGTGACCGGAGATGGCGCTTCCCGTATCTTCGCCAAGATGGCGGACTGTAGAGCTTGCTTTTATATTGACGATGGAACAGACGACGCTTTTTATGAGGCTCGCGATAACTCTATTAACGACTTGGACCGCCTTTAATTGGCCGGTTGGGGGGGAGGCCCCGATTGCCTTGGTCTCACCCGTGGCGTGTGCTCTCGCGGTGCTTTCTCGCGTTGAAAAATTAGGCTATCATCGTCGTCATCCTCGGTCCCGCCCATATTCATTTCGGACCTCCTATTTTCGACCTCCGCATCCCTTGAGATAACAATAGCGGGAGATGTGTTTATCAATTTTTTAAAATCGACCTCCTTCATATCAAAATCACTACCTTTCACACCAACGTCAGCCGCCTTTTCTTCAGGTCGCGCCTTTGACTAAGTCAACAAACTCTATCCTCTCCCGCCATTTGTCCGAAAGCCGTTTGTTGGCGTCATCACCACCGGGCATCTCGGCCAGCGACGAAGCTGAATTTATACGGGAAGCGTTCGAGTTGGTTGCAACCGGAAATTATATGCAAGACGAGATAAGGTTTAAGTTAAGAATGAAAGGTTTCGAATGTAGCAAGAGTTCTTTCAGCAGGATCTTTTCCAATAGGACTTACATCGGCAAGGTTTGGGTTTCTGGTGAAGGACAACCGGATTATTATGTCGATGGCCGCCACGAGGCAATTGTTAGCGAGGCGGTCTTCTTCCAGGTTCAAGATGTTCTTTTCTGGAAGGAGGCCAGCAAGCACAACTAAACAATTGTGTCGGGAAGAATTCCCTTTGAGGGGTTTTCTTCAGTGTCCCAAGTGTGGAAAAACTCTTACAGGAAGTTCGGCTTTAAGCAGACAAAGCGACCTTATTACTACTATCACTGTACAAAGGGCTTTAAGGAAATTCACTCCATAACGAAAGTTCATGCTTCATTCGACAGGTTGCTGCAAGAGATCGTCGCTAAAAAAGAAGCCCTTGACCTATATGAAGAGATATTTAAGCGATTGTACGCACGATCAGGCAAGGACCGCGAGGTGGAGTCAAAAAAGCTGTTATCGGCTATCGAATCGAATAAAGCGCGTCTATCCACTTCGTTGAAAATGAGATTGGACGGTGGATTGAGCAATCAGAGTACTATCAAATAAAATCTCAACTTGACGAAGAGAACTCAACTTTAGTTGGAGAGCGTGCATCATTACAGATAATGGGTGAGAACTACAATGAAAAGGGTCAGCGACACGTTGAACCTCCTGAGGGACACGGAAGATTACAAAGATGCAAGCGTTGAGCTAAAACATTAACTCATTGGTTTGAACTTTCCTGAAAAGTTGGTTTTTCGGATGAAACAATTCAAACCACCTGAATGAACGAATTGCTGTCTCTTTATGCTGGATAACAGGAAGTTACCAAAAGAAAAAGGGACAGACCCAACTACTTGTTGAATCTGTCCCAAGGAGTGCACTCGCAGGATTGCCGGTGGCGATCCCCGCTAAGCAGAGGTCCAAAAGAATGCAAAGCCACGCTGCGCTTGTTTTTGCTTTCTGTCGTGTCACTCAAGCGAAGCCGCTTGGCGACCCGCCAAAAAGCAAAAACCCCGGCTATCGCCGGGGCTTTGCATTCTTTCACTCGTGCACTCGCAGGGATTCAAACCCCGAACCTTCTGATCCGTAGTCAGATGCTCTATTCAGTTGAGCTACGAGTGCTTATCAGGGCCGGGCTATCTGAAGTTGGGCGTTGCCTACTGTAGATTTGCCTGTTGCCTACTGAATTTTGGACTGCAAATGTAAAGAATAAATTCACTCAACCAAACAAAACGGTTTGGCTCTGCCGACAAAAAAGCTATTTTTGAGCCTTTATTTTTAAGAAAAACAATCGTATGATGAGAAAAGCCGCCTCTATCGCCATAGTCCTTACCCTCATACTCACCTTTAATGCGATAGCCCAATCCACTCAGGCTCCCAAGAAAAGCCGCCCGGACATTCCAGGCACCTTTGCGCTTGAGTTGGGCGTCAACCGGCTGACCGAAAAACCGAACCAGCTGAAGTACGGCTTCTGGGGTTCCAGGACCCTGAACCTCTACTATTTATATGACATGCGCATCGCCCAGTCGAAGTTCAGCTTTCACCCCGGCATAGGTTTCGGCATGGAGCGTTTCAAACTCATGCGCTCCGAGCATTATACGGCCACTGACACCATCACCTACCAGAACCCTACTTTAATGTTCGACAATGTTGGCAACACCGTATTTGTCAACTCCTTGAACTACATTTATGATGCCGACAGCCTCGGGCAGGTTAACTGGGTGGAAACATACGCCACCCGCAAGTCCATGCTGGTACTGAACTACGTGGATATTCCGGTAGAGTTCCGGTTCAGCACCAATCCTGACGATCCGGCGCGCAGCTTTAAACTGGCCGTGGGTGGTCGGGTAGGCTACTTGCTGAACGCCCATACCAAGATCAAATACAAAGAAAACGGCGAGCTGAAAAAACTGAAGAACGTGCAGGATTTCAACCTCAACCACCTGCGCTACAGCGTGTACATGAAAGTGTACCTCGGCAACTTTGCCCTCTTCGGTTACTACAACCTGAACCCGCTGTTCGAAAGCGGTAAAGGACCGATGCAGACTAAAGCAGCATCGTATACGATAGGTATTTCACTGGCCAGCTTCTAATCATGCCTGTTAGTATAAGTTAAATTGCGTTGCTTTGACAGGCAACACCTCGCTGTTTTCTCTTAAGCAACAACGATTAAAGAAGTTGGCTGATGTTGTTGCGCCATGACATGAAGGTCGTTACGCGGCATAGTCTCAATACTCACATCTCAATACTCATATCTGATATCTAACCCCTGTCTTTCACCCGTACCACAAACTTCAATCCTGACCACACGTCGTCTACGGCGCAGACCTTCACGTCCACGAGTCCTTCTTTCAATCCGAAGTCGCGGATCACGTTCTCATCCAGGTCGGTGGGTACTTTCGAAGACTTTTTGGGCCACGATACCCAGAGCATGCCATCTTTCTTCAGGCACTTGCGGGCCTTTACAAACGCCTGTTGAAATGTTTTCTGGTCTTTTGTAAAAAGGTGTATGAAGTCGATCTCTCCCTGCAGCTTTGTTTTCACCACAACATCTTCAGGTAAGGGAGTCAGCCATTCGAAATAGGCATTGGGAGGTTGATGCACAAATACGGTGTAGCCTTCTTTCAGGCCAAGCTTTTTAACGAGGGGTGTACCTGAATAACCTGCCATACATCAGCATCATTTAACGAATGCTCACTCAATATAACGCATCCGCTTCAATAGCCCGCGTCAACATCACATTCCGCAGTAAATAAAATATTCACCTGTCTTTGCCTCGTGATCGTCTGAAAAAACAAAGAAGTCGTAAAAGTCGTGCAGGGTGAATATTTTCTTATGCCACACCAGGTTTTCCCTGAACAACGTAATGTATTGCTTGACCTCATCCTGCTTGCCCTTCGGCACATCGAACACCAGGTAGTCGCCCTTTTTCACAGGCATGATCATACATTCCGGGTTTAACCGCTGAAATGTCGCTGGATCGCTTTCTTCCACGAAGACACCATAGAAGGCTTTAAAGTCCCGGAGCGCTGTGAAGTTTACCGAGTCATAAGCCTGAAGGCAAAAGCGGTGCGCTGGTTTTCCGAAAGAAAAACGCAGTGACCGGAGCGATTGCTCATAACTTTGAGGTGTTATGTTCCAGTTGTTGCCGAGCCGCCAGATCTGACCTGCCAGGAAGCCGGCTTCGATCCTCGTGCGGCGGCAGGTAAAAGCAAACTCCATGGCCAGCAATGACTCATATTGCGCTTCACTGGTAATACCGTCGAGCAATATATTCGGAGATTCTTTCCGGTATAACGTTTTATTCCTGCGTCGGCCTGGTGGCATACCAAAGGTTTGGGAGAAGGCTTTCGATAAAGAGTGTTTTGTAGCAAAGCCTGTTTTATCGGCAATCTCGCTCAGGTTCAATTCAGTGTAGCTGCTCAGGATCGCGGCACGTTCCAGTCTTCTTCGCGTTATGTAATTGCCCAGCGATTCGCCCCGAAGCGTTTGAAAGATCTCGGCAAGGTGGTGATACGATGCGTGTGCGTACGCCGCCACTTCACCAATGCCGAATGGCGTTGAAAGATCTCCTGCCAGGTATTCATCCACCCTGCTCAATACCCGCGTATGGTGCTGTAAAGTATCTTTTCGCTGCATGCAGGTCAACCGTTATCCATTTTGGGGAATTGATACGCGGCGTTTGTGAGGCACTTGGAACCCCGGTATTTTAGCGATCAAAAAATCTATGATCACATCAGGAATGAGAAAGGGGGCCGGTATCCTTTGCATCACATACATGGCCGTACAAAGTTTCCAGTGGTGGGTGTTCTCCAAAGCACCGTTGCCAGAAAGCTCAGGCATCAAAGACTTTCTGTTTAGCGCCGAGCCCATAAGCGTTGTGCGTTCGTGGCTGATGTTGCTGAGCATGTTTGCCTTGTTCTTTATCTTCTTTGTGTTGTGCTTCGATCAGCCCGGTAAAAATAAAGCATGGAATTTTATCGCCTTTTGCGGATTTTCCGTGTTCTGCCTGCTGGAGGTCATACTCCGGTCGATCGAATTGTTTTACACGCAGATCCAGTTACCGGGTGAATATCTCGCCGCCTCCACAGCACAACAGGAGATAATCCTTTCATACGTGATCCAGTTTCAGAAGATTCAGGGGGCGTTGTATTTTCCGCTCGGATTTTCTCAAATGCTGGGAAGCTTTATACTGGCCCTCGTTTTCCCTGCAACACCCCAACGGAACTACGTGATCAAGGCTGTGCTTTATTTCAACGGCATCCGGTTGCTGTTGAGAACCATCACCGGATACCTGGGCGTAGAACTGTTCCCTGACCCGATCTACGGCACATTATACCTGCCGATGGTTTATCTCATGTTTGGTCTCAAAGCCTGGTGGCTCCTGGCGCAGCGTAAGTCAGCGCAGGCAGTGATTTCCTGATCAAAAAAAAGAATGCTGCCATTTACGGCAGCATTCTTTTTTTTTGCAAAGCTTACGATGACTTAGTTGCCGTTCTTCAGCTTGTCCATTTCTTTCTCGAAGGTCTCTTTGAACTTCTCGTAGTCATAGTCGATCTTCAGGCGCTCGTCTTTTGATAAACGCTCATTGTATTTGGCAACGAGTTCATCGGCAGAAAGCTCGATGGCGACGTAGGTCTTGTAAGTGCCTGCTTCGGTCTTCATCAGCTTCTCGCACAGGGTACGAACACCGGAGATGGTTTGGTCTACCACTTCACGGTTCAGGCTTTCGAAGCGCTCTTCAACTTCTTCCTTGTTGTTCATCTCGCGTGAGTTCACATAGTTATCCGTTACTGTTTTTACAGTGGTCTGGATAGCTTGTGCCAGCTCGTTGCGGGCGTTGGTCAAAGCTTTTTTCTTCGACGTCACCTGGTCCTGGCTTTCGCCGATGGAGTTCGCACGGAAGAATTTGTTGGTGGTGAAATAGTCGGGGCCTGAGCAGGGTACTACCACTTCGACCTCGCCTTTAACCTTCGCTGTCTCTTTCTTGCCTTTACAGCCGATGGCGAATACAGCTACGGCAAGCAATACAAATGTAGAATACGTCAACTTTTTCATATCTAGTTTCAGAGTTTGGTTATATATAGTACAATTTAAAGACCAATTTTTCACGTCAAGAGAGGGTTTTCACGTCACAAAGGGGGAATGCTGTTCAGCGATCACATGTCACTGCAATACTGTGATCAGCAATTCTTTCATTCTTTCGTTCTCCAGTGTTTCGAGGGCTTTATTGTAGGCATCCACGCTCGACTTATCATAGTCCAACCCATAACCTTTCACACGGTCGAGGGTGGTGGCGTAGATCTCTTTTTGTTCTTTCATGGCCGTGACCTTGATCACGCTGGTGAGGTAGGTGATGTAGATGCTGCCAGAAACAGATCCTTTTTCAGAGTCTGCTTTCACATCGAACCACAGGTCAGCCGTGCCTTTATCATTGGTAAATTCGAAGCCGTTGTTGGCCAGCAAATTCTTCAGCTTGTTGCTGATCTGGTAGTTGGCTTTCGTCGATCCCAGGCTCTTCTCCTCTGAGGTAAGGTATACCACGGGGCGCTGCACTTTCATGTTCACCTGCGCGCGCGGAACATTCAGCGTTTTAGCGATCAGGTTGTAGACAGGAGAGCCACTGGTGCCACTCAACGCGTCGATGTTCACTTTGATAGCCAGGGTCTGCTCAAGGTCTCTCGATCCGATGCGGTTCAGCAGGATCTTTGCCTGGCCCGCCTCATCAGTCTTGTAGTCCGGGAAAACATCACCCGCGCCTTTTTCGAAGGCAGCATTCAGGGGAAGGTTCACCGCTGTTTTGCCCAGGTCTTTATAGGATGCTTTCGCGATCACGGTCTGCTGGCTCTGGTTGACGCGCCTGTTCAGCATGATCTCTGCAGGATTCACCTGCACGTTGATCTTATCGAGGATGGACTGGATCGATGCATAGATTTCGTTCACCAGCAACAGGTCCTGGTTATCGATGGTGACACGAATGGCTTCGCCCAGGTACTTTTCAATGGCCCTGAACGACTGGAAATAAAAGCTTATGGCCTGCAACCGCTCGCCGTCTTTGTCAGCCTGCCTGGCTTTCTTCAGAAAATCGGTGGCCAGCAGCGTGGCATTGCGCTTCTGCTCTTCTTTGATCTGCCTGTAGCGGGCAATAGACAACCGGTAATATACCCAGTAATTGGTGGCATCTTCCCAGGCATCTACCAGCTCGAATTCTTCAATCTCGTCGGCTGCCGTGGTCTGAATGATCTGTTCGTATTGCTCTTTGAGCTTTTGGTCTGTTTCCATGAAGCTGAGCACCGAAGTGCTGGAGACGTTCACCTTGATCTGGGATACCAGGTCATCGAGCGCGCTCTTTTTGGCGGACTGCACGTAATTGTTCGAGCCATCTTTGGTACTATGCCCAATACCGGTATAATAACCCTCCTGGTAAGGTTCGTTCTTCAGCCACGACGGTTTCAAAGCTTCCGGATCGGGGGGCTGTACCTTGGGGCTACAAGCTGCGATCAGCAAAAAGAGCGTTAAAATGCGCTTCACAGAATAATTTTTGAGGTTCGTCGTTCTAACATCCACATCCCGTGCCAAACTAATATACCAAACGGTAAAACAAATCTACAGCCTGGGATGCCCAGAATAACAAGGGTGTATTAAATTTTTTAACTTTAAACAAAAAAGCTGCGGATATGAAAAGATTGGGTTTGCTGCTCTCTTTGGTGGTTTTTCTCAACGCCTGCCAGGAAAATGAGCCTGTTCAGAGTGACCTCACCGGTAATGAGACCACGTATGCGCTTCATTCAGGTTCTGACTATCCCGTGAACGGAACCGTTACTTTTAAAGAAGTGAAGGACGGCAGCACCAGGATCACCGTAGCGCTATCAGGCACCGAAGGCAATATCAAACACCCCGTGCACCTGCACCTTGGCAACATTACCACCCCCGACGCTGACGTGGCAGCGTTGTTAAATCCTGTGCTCGGCCAGACAGGCATCAGCGAAACAAGCCTGAAGCAGCTCGCCGATGAATCCTCCATCACCTATCAACAACTGGTTCAGCTCAACGCCTGCATCAAAATACACCTCGCAGAATCAGGACCCGACAAGAACATCATCCTCGCCGGCGGAAACATCGGCGCGGCTGTCACAGACGACTCTTCCACCGGAAGGCTGGGCATGCGAACCTGTAAAAGCGAATAACAGAATTTAGAATTTAGGAGTTAGTCCCGATAGCTATCGGGATTAGAATGGTTGCGATCAGCACTCACAGCCTGAGCTTCACACGTCTCCCTCCTTACTCCTTACTACTGGCTCCTTACTCCTTTTACTCCCCTCATACAGCTCATACTCAAGCAGCCGGCAGTCCAGCTTGGCGGTGTAAAACTCTATTCTCCGCGACGCCCTCAGCCCGATCTTCTTGGCCAGGTCAAGATTGCCAGTGAAAATATAACCGGTGTAACCTTTGCATTTTTTCTTCAGGAAGTCGCCAACGCGTGCATACGTTGCTTCCAGTGCCGTGACCTCCCCCAGCCTTTCGCCATACTCGGGGTTGAAGTATACCACACCTCCTCCTTCGGGCACATCCGTCAGCTCAAAATCACAGACCCTGAAGCTGATCATCTTCTCAACGCCCGCGATACCGGCATTCACCCGTGATACGTGAATGGCATCTTCGCTGATATCCGTTGCGATCACCTGCAGGCCGGGCACTTCCTTCACCTGGTCTTCCATTCTCCTGTATTCATTCGCATAAAATGCTTCGTCGAAGCCCTTCACGTGCATGAAAGAATAGTTGCTGCGATAAAGTCCCGGTCTCCGGTTGGTGGCCAGCAGCAGGGCCTCGATGGCCAGTGTGGATGAGCCGCACATGGGGTTGACAAAGGCAGAACGCCTGTCCCAACGTGTAGCCATGATCGTTGCCGCGGCCAGGGCTTCGAGCATCGGCGCCTTGCCGGGTATCTTCCGGTAGCCGTGTTTGGCCAGCGTCTCTCCCGAGGTGTCGAGAAAAAGCTCGGCCTTGTTGTCGCGCCAGTACAGGTGGATCACAACCCTATCGGCCAGCGGTCCTGAATCGGGCCGTTCTCCTGTTTGCTTGCGCATGCGGTCCACCACGGCATCCTTCACCTTTACATTGATAAAAAGCGAATTGTTCACCGTGGGGTGATCAACGTTGCTGGTAACAGAGAAATATCCTTTTTCATCCAGCAGCTTCTCCCACGGAAATGAGTGGATGTTACGATAAACATGCTCGGGGTTGTCGGCCGTGAACTCCTTCAGGGAATAGTGTACCTGGCTGGCACAGCGCAGTTGCAGGTTCAGGCGTATGCAGTCATTCACGGTGCCGCGCAGCTCAACGCCGGTGGCGAACACACGGGTAGGCTTGAATCCAAGCTCCCTGATCTCGCTTTCAAGATACGGTGCAAGGCGTTTGTTACAGGTCACTACGATGCGGCTGGGAGTTGTAAAAACGTTCATGGTGAATTTCGTCATCAAAAATAAAACTGGCTGCCAGGACTTACCGCAGCAACGAGACCTCCTTGATCCCGAAATATTTCAGGCCGTCAGCGGTTTCCACGGCCAGTCTTCCGCTCTCATCCACACCACGGATAGACCCTTCAAAGGTCTCCTGGGGCGATGAAAATCTGCGCTGTTCATGGCGGGCATAGAGGCGCGAGAGGTATGCTTCCTTCAGAGAGTCGTGATCCTGCCGCCGCAGTTGCAGGTACCTGGCCTCCAGGCATTCAAGAAGGCCGTGAAGCACCGCCTCAAGGTTATCTTCCTTTTGGGTAACCTGGATCAGCGACATTGCCGTGGGTGTATCGAAGTGCTGCTGGTTCACATTCAGTCCAATGCCCGCAACGGCAGTCGTTAAACGGGAACCTTGAACCTGATTTTCGATCAGGATGCCACAAATCTTTTTTTCGTGAACTAAAATATCGTTGGGCCACTTTATAGCAATAGGTTTCCCCGTTTTGGTGCCCAGGTAATCGTGAAGGGCGAGGGAAACTGCGATGGTAAGGTAAAACTGGTCTTCCACCGGCAGAAACGCAGGTCGCAGGATCGTTGAAAAAGTAAGGTTCATTCCAGGCGCTGCCTCCCAGGTATTTCCACGCTGCCCTCTCCCGGCAGTCTGGTGGTTGGTGATCACCACTGTTCCTTCGGTTGTGGAAGGTTTATGGCTTAATTGTAAGGCCAGGGTGTTGGTAGAATGACATTCTGGCACAAAAACGACTTGTTTTCCCAGGAAAAGCGTATTGGCAGGAATTTTATACAAAGGAATTAGTTAATTTTGCAAGTTATTAATATAACAAACACAACAAACCAAATAAGCTTAATGAGCAAAAAAAGGAAGGGGGTCAGTTCCGAGAAACTCTCTGAAGTCATTGTTAAGGGAATGCAGGAGAAAAAGGCAACTGACATAGTGGTGATGGACCTTCGAAAAGTTAAAAATGCCGTAGCCGATTTTTTTGTAATTTGTTCCGGTAATTCCGACAAGCAGCTGGATGCGATTGCTGATTCCGTTGATGAGGAAGTCTATAAAACATTAAAAGAAAACCCCTGGCATACCGAAGGAAAAAACAATAAAGAGTGGATGCTACTCGACTACATAGACGTAGTGGCCCATGTGTTCAGAAAAGACCGGAGGGAGTTCTACTCTCTGGAACGCCTCTGGGGCGATGCCGATATTGTGGAGATCGAGAACAACCACTAGAACATTATACAGAAACAACACGTTATTCATTGATATTTAATCTGATTTACTAAACTGAAATGGCTGACAAGAAAGAGAATAATAAACCCCTTTTGCCCGGTAAACCTCCCCGTGGCAATTATCAGATCTGGGTTATCCTGGCAACGATAGCCGTGATCCTCGGGGTGATGTATATAAATAATTCCAGCGACCTGAAAGAAGTCACCCAATATGACTTTGAACAGATGGTCAGGAATGGAGACGTACGCAAAGTTGCCCTGATCAAGAACCAGGAACTGGTGGAGATCACACTCAAATCCGAAGCACTTCAAAATGCCAAATACCGTCAGGATATAACGGAAGGACCACTCGGCCAGAATACCAGCGGGCCGCACTACAAACTCAGGATCACTTCCATCGATCGTTTCGATGAAAAATTCGAAGAGCTCGTAAAAAAACTGCCGGACTCAAACCGGCCCGAATACATCTCTGAAAAGAGAGAAGATTATTTCAGCGTATTCATACAGTGGGGATTCCTCTTCCTGTTGCTGTTCGGTTTCTGGATGCTGATGCGCCGCATGACCGGCGGCGGTGGCCCCGGCGGACAGATCTTCAACATCGGAAAATCGAAGGCCGCGCTGTTCGATGCCGAGAATAAAGTAAAGATCACCTTCGAAGATGTAGCCGGTCTCGATGAGGCCAAGGAAGAAGTGAAAGAGATCGTGGACTTCCTCAAGAACCCGGGCAAGTTCACCAAGCTGGGTGGCAAGATCCCGAAAGGTGCATTGCTCGTAGGCCCTCCCGGCACAGGTAAAACGTTGCTGGCGAAGGCTGTTGCCGGAGAAGCGGCCGTACCGTTCTTCTCGCTCTCAGGTTCTGACTTCGTAGAAATGTTCGTGGGTGTGGGTGCCGCCCGTGTACGCGACCTGTTCAAACAGGCAAAAGAAAAAGCCCCTTGTATCGTATTCATTGACGAGATCGACGCCATTGGCCGTTCACGCGGACGCGGACAACTTCCCGGTGCGAACGATGAACGTGAAAATACACTGAACTCACTGCTGGTAGAAATGGACGGCTTTGCCACTGACTCCGGCGTGATCATCCTGGCCGCCACCAACCGGCCCGACGTACTGGATTCAGCGCTGCTGCGACCCGGCCGCTTCGATCGCCAGATCAGCATTGACAAACCCGACATCGTTGGCCGTGAACATATCTTCAAAGTGCACCTCAAGCCCATCAAGCTTGATCCCACAGTGGATGTGAAAAAACTGTCGGCTCAAACACCAGGCTTCGCAGGCGCAGAGATCGCCAACGTCTGCAACGAAGCAGCGCTCATCGCCGCACGTCGCGACAAGAAAGCTGTTGACATGCAAGACTTCCAGGATGCCATCGACCGCGTGATCGGTGGATTGGAGAAGAAAAACAAGATCATCTCTCCCGAAGAGAAAAAGATCGTGGCCTTCCACGAAGCGGGCCATGCAGTAGCAGGCTGGTTCCTGGAGCACGCCGATCCGTTGGTAAAAGTGAGCATTGTACCCCGTGGTGTGGCTGCGTTGGGATATGCACAATATCTCCCGAAAGAGCAGTTCCTCTATCAGACCGAGCAGATGCTCGACGAGATGTGTATGGCCTTCGGTGGCCGTGCTGCAGAAGAGATCGTCTTCGGCAAGATCTCTACCGGCGCCCTCAGCGACCTGGAGCGCATCACCAAAATGGCTTATGGCATGGTGACGATATACGGTATGAACAAGGAGATCGGTAATATGTCGTACTACGACTCAAAACAATCGGACTACTCGTTCCAGAAGCCGTACTCTGACGCTACTGCAGAAAAGATCGACAAGGAAGTTCGTGGTATCATCGATGAATCATATCAGCGTACAGTGAAGCTGCTCACCCAGCACCGTCAGCACCTGGATGTGATCGCGAAGGAATTGCTGGAGAAGGAGATCCTCTTCCAGTCTGACCTCGAGCGCCTCATCGGCAAACGCCCGTTCGATAAGCCCACAACTTATCAGCAGTTCACCAATGGCCAGGGCAAATATGAAAAGAAACAACATGAGGCTGAACAACCCGGTGTAGACACCCCTCCAACCCTGGAAGGTGAAAAACCCGACAAAGTCGGCCGATAGTTATACTTCTGATTTATAATCTTATTTTTGAAGCTCAGTTTAAAACGCTGAGCTTCTTTTTTTTATAACCGCATAATCCCTTGTTCCCGCAGATCACGCAGATGACCGCAGATCAATCAGCGCAATCCGCGAAATCAGCGGGAAACCCAGGCCTCTATGACAACAGAAATATCTTCCCTGAACAACAAAAAGATATACTTCGCTTCCGATTTTCATTTGGGTGTTCCTGATCATGCCACGAGCGCCGAACGGGAGAAGCTGATCGTTGCCTGGCTGGAGTCAGTTCGCGGAGACGCGCATTCTATTTACCTGCTGGGCGACATCTTCGATTTCTGGTTCGAATACAAATACACCGTTCCCAAAGGTTATATCCGACTGCTGGGCAAGCTTGCCGAGCTGAGAGACGCGGGCATTCCCATCATCTTCTTCACCGGCAACCACGACATGTGGATGTTCGATTATTTTACAACGGAGCTTGACATTCCGATCTATCGCGATCCGCAGCTCCTGCAGGTTGGCGGGCAGAAGCTCCTGATCGGCCATGGCGATGGTCTGGGCCCGGGAGATCACACGTACAAGATCCTCAAAAAATTCTTCAACAGCCGCATCTGCCAGTGGCTCTTCGCACGCCTGCATCCGAACCTCGGCATCTTCATCGCCAACACGTGGTCGCGCAAAAGCAGGATCACCAACATCAAACGCGAAGAGAATTTTCAGGGTGAAGAAGGAGAGTTTCTCTGGTGCTACTGTCGCGACCTGGAAAAAATACAACACCATGATTTTTACATCTTCGGGCACCGCCCCCTGCCCCTCGATCTCAAGGTGAATGACAAGAGCCGGTACATCAACCTGGGCGAATGGGTGCACTTCAAGACCTACGCCGTTTACGACGGCACGAATGTTGAACTTAAAACATTCAACCCTGCAAAAGCATGAAAGGATCAGTCCTCTGGCTTATATTATTGATTGCCCTGCCATCGCTGGCACAGCAAAAGATCAACACCATTGAAACGGTAGACAACATTGTTTACGCTACGGTAGACAGGCCCGGAGATGTGTACCTGGTGCTGAAGAATGGCCAGATCCAGAAGTTCGATAAAAACGGAAAGCTGCTCGTTGCCACCAAACGTGAAGAGATACCCACGCTCTTCGATCCGCGTGACGGCGCAAGGCTTTTTGCCTACTACCGCAAGCCCCAGCAATACGACTATTACAACCCGTCTTTTGAAACCACGGCCTCTTTCCGCATCGACCCGGCTTTCGCCATCGATCCCTGGCTCATCTGCCCGTCAGGCGATCATAAGCTCTGGTTGCTGGATGCCGCCGACCACAGCCTGAAAAAGCTCAACGCCCGTCACACTGAAGTGGAAGTGGAGATCTCCATCGATTCAACACTGATCGGCGATGCCACGGCTTTTACCACCATGCGCGATTACCAGGGATTCGTGTTCCTCCTGCATCCCGAAAAGGGCATCTATATCTTTAACAGCCTCGGCAAGCACATCAGAACCATCCCTGAAAAAGGCATCCAACACTTCAATTTTCTTGGAGAAGAGCTTTATTTTCTGCGTGGCGATGAACTCCTCTTCTTCAACCTGTTTTCAGCTGAAAATCGCAGGGTACCCCTCGAAGGTAACGCAAACATGGTGGTGCTGACGGATGAGCGGATGTTCGTAGCAGGGCCCCGGAAGCTGGATATTTTCGAATTCAGGCCATAATCGTTCTAAAACCCTGAAAATCTGTTCAATTTTGAACATATTTGTGCACTCAAGGACAATGGTGTTCGCTCAATCGCCTTCCAGAGGCTGAAAACGCATTTGGCACAGTATTTTCCCTGAGAAAGCGTTCACCTTAAATCTAAACAGCTACGTGACCCAGGAAGGCGGAAAAATCTTAATGATCGATGATGATGAAGATGTGCTGCTCGCAGCAAAAATGCTTCTCAAAAAACAAAGTCATCATGTGATCATCGAAAAGAATCCCAACAAGATCCCTTTTTTACTGAACAATGATACCTACGATGTGATCCTGCTGGACATGAACTTCAGCAAGGATATCACAAGTGGTAAAGAAGGTTTTCATTGGCTCGGGCAGATCCTGGAAAAAGATCCGAACGCTGTTGTGATCCTCATCACTGCTTTTGGCGATGTGGAGATGGCCGTGAAAGCCCTGAAGCAGGGAGCAACCGATTTCATTCTGAAGCCATGGCAAAACGAAAAGCTGGTGGCCACAATCTCTACTGCGATCCGCCTGAAGCAATCTTATAACCAGGTAGACAAGCTGAAGAAAGCGAAGGAGATGCTGGAGGAACAGATCAGTAAACCCTTCGGTGAGATCATCGGCCAAAGTACCGCCATCAAGGAAGTTTTTTCACTGATCGATAAAGTAGCCAAGACAGAAGCGAACGTGCTCATCCTGGGTGAGAACGGTACGGGAAAAGAGCTCATCGCCAGGGCTATTCACCAGCGCTCACTGCGAAAAGATAACAGCTTCGTGTCTGTAGACATGGGCGCCATCACCGAAACACTTTTTGAAAGCGAGCTCTTTGGTCATAAAAAGGGCGCTTTTACAGATGCCCGCGAAGACAGGCCGGGACGTTTCGAGCTCGCCTCGGGAGGAACCCTCTTCCTGGACGAGATCGGCAACCTGAGCATGAGCCTGCAGAGCAAGCTGCTGAGTGCATTGCAGTCGAGACAGGTAACGAGGGTGGGCGCCAACCAGCCCCTGCCCGTTGACATCAGGCTCATCTGCGCCACCAACATGCCCCTTCATAAAATGGTGCAGGAAGGAACCTTCAGGCAGGATCTGCTTTACCGGATCAATACGGTTGAGATCCATGTGCCGCCATTGAGCGAGCGCGTTGAAGACATCCCCATGCTGGCGCAACACTATCTTCAATACTACGCAAAAAAATATCACAAGCTGGTGAACACCATCGCTCCTGAAGCCATGGACAAGCTTAAGCGTTATGCATGGCCCGGAAACATCCGTGAGCTGCAGCATTCTATCGAGCGGGCTGTGATCATGACCGATTCATCGTCACTGCAGGAAACCGATTTCCTGCTGAGCCGGTCCCTTTCTTCCAGCGCATCGGCCAACACGCTGAACCTGGATGAAGTTGAAAAGGCAGCCATTGCAAAAGCGCTTCAGATGCACAACGGCAACATTTCAAAAGCTGCCGATGAGCTTGGCCTCACCCGGGCATCGCTTTACCGCCGGATGGAGAAATACGGCCTCTGAGATTGCCCGACATACCCGGCTTGAACTGTACATGCTTTTTTAAGGCGTGCACTTTTCATGTACAACTTCGCGCGCCGAAAAAATTCACTTGAGATTTGTACATGGTTTTTTCAAAGTAGAATCTGTACATGTACAAAACCAGGTTGGAAAACGGGCGGCCCGCAAGGCCATAATACCTGATAGGCTTAAAACGACCAAAAACGCCGTTCCCGGGACAAAATACTCCCGATTTCATAAATCATTATCCCGAAAACGTAAGTCAGGTCCTGCACATTTACAGGAACTTCACCTGAGGAATCCCTGTAACCTTGCCATTTTTTCCAACACAGACGAGCAAGCAGCGTTTCAGCGATTCTTTTAACCTCCAGCTATATACATGGCAATCCGGGCCATCATTAACCCGGGACTGTTGGTTTGTGCAAAGAAAGAATTATGCCCGTTCGTTGTTACATATTCTCGATACCTCCTTAAGCGCTTTGTGGCTACAAGGTCTTCAATGCTGATCTCGCATAAACAGTTGAGGTATGGCAGGTCCGCAACCCGGCAATTCTCCCTGTTAAATAAAAGTCTCTCTATCACGCTGCACCAGCAAAATCACAGCCCGCGGTGTTCCATCAGGTGAACATCTCCTGACAATGGTGTCCCGAAGACCTTGTCCTCTCCTAATTCATAGGGCTCTTCTTTTCGTCCACCGCTAACCTTATTTTATGAAAAGCAAAAAAAGAATTTCTGACCTTGAGTCATGTCCTGGCCGCGATGCCATTGCCATTGTTGGCCTCTCGTGCCGTTTCCCCCAGGGCCACACCCTTGCCGAATTCTGGGAGCTGCTGCGCAACGGTAGGGATACCATCACCGAAATAAAAGATCAGCGGTGGGATCATGACGCTTATTATCATCCGGATGCCACGGTTGCCGATAAGACACAACAACGCCATGCATCGCTGCTCGACAACATCCACGACTTTGATCCGCTCTTCTTCGGCATCTCTCCTGCCGAAGCGTATGAAATGAGTCCTTCACAAAAACTGATGCTCGAGCTCGTATGGGAAGCGCTTGAAAATGCCTCCATCGGCATCGACCAGGCGAAAGGAGGAAGAACAGGTGTTTACATTGGCAACATCTGGACGGACTTCGAGCGCTACCGGAAAATGAAAAACGCTGCGGCCACATCGCACTCGGCACTGGGGCAATCGGCGAACATCATCGCCAACAGGGTTTCCTTCAAATATGGTTTTACCGGGCCCAGCCTCGTGGTGGACACGGGTTGTTCCGCTTCGCTTGTAGCGCTTCACCTGGCGTGTCAGGCGCTGCGCGACGGAAGCATCGATATGGCCGTGGTGGGCGGCGTCAACCACATTCTCGATCCCGATCAGTACATTCTGCTTTCGAAATTTGGTGGGTTGTCTTCCACTGGCAAGTGTCACACCTTCAGTCGCCATGCCGATGGTTTTGTGCGCGGCGAAGGCGGGGGCGTGGTGTTGCTGAAGAGGCTCCCGGATGCTGAAAAAAAAGGTGAGAAGATCTGGGCATTGGTGAGGGGTACCGCCATGAACAACAACGGCTACAACGTCAATCTTCCGGCAACCAGCGTGGAGGGTCAGAAAAGCGTGCTGGCGGATGCTTACCGTTTCAGCAGCATCGCACCGAAAGATGTTCACTATGTGGAAGCGCACGGCACGGGCACAAGGCTGGGTGACCCCACAGAGGCAACTGCGTTGGGAGAATTCTTCTGCAAAGGAAAACGCAAGCAGGCGCTTCACATCGGATCTGTAAAAACCAATATAGGTCACCTCGAAGCCGCCGCTGGCATTGCCGGGCTCATCAAAGTAGTGCTTGCCATGCAGCACAGAACGTTGCCACCAAGCCTCAACTGTGACGAATATAATCCGGGCATCGACTTCGAAGCACTCAGGCTACAGGTGCAACATACACCCGGCCCCTGGCCAGCAAAGAAAGGCGAGACGCTCAAGGCGGGCATCAACTCCTTTGGATGGGGCGGCACCAATGCCCACACCGTGGTGGAAGAATACAGGCAACCATCGTATACACCTGCTGCCAAGCATCAAACGGGAATGTACTGCCTGCCTGTTTCCGCCCAAACGGAAGGTGCGCTGAAGGCATATGTGAAACGATATGCAGACATGCTCCGCGCCATCCCGGAACAAGCCGTAAACGACTTTTGCGTAGCCGCAGCATTAAGAAAACCCTCGCTGAGTCACCGGGCATTTTTTTCAGCAAAAACAAAAGAAGAACTGCTGAATGCACTGGAGGGTTTTGTACCCGATGCTGACAGTTCGACAGTGAACAGCATACCGTTACAGCATCACAGGGTGGTGATGGTATTTCCCGGACAGGGTGCCCAATGGATCGGTATGGGAAGGGACCTGCTCGCCAAAGAGCCTGTTTTCAGGCAAGCGATCGAAGCTTGTGACAACGCCTTCAAACCGCATACAGGCTGGTCGTTAGTGAGGCTGCTCACAACGACGTCAGAGGAAAGCCGCCTGAGCGAGATCGATGTAATACAACCAGCATTGTGTGCCATCCAGGTGGCGCTGGCCAGGCTGTGGATGTCGTGGGGCATACAACCACAGGCGCTCGTGGGGCACAGCATGGGTGAGGTGGCCGCCGCCTGCATTTCAGGAGCCATTGATCTTCACCAGGCAGCCCTCATCATCTGCACGCGCAGCAGGCTGATGAAAACCGTCAGCGGAAAAGGTGGCACCATGGCGGTTACGGAGCTTTCGTATGAAAGGGCGGAAGCATTGCTCATCCATTTTCCAGGATTGTCTATCGCGGCCAGCAACAGCCCGAAATCAACCGTGCTGGCAGGTGATCAACAGTCCATCAGTGAAATATTGCAAACGCTGGAACGCCAGAGCCTTTTCTGCCGCCAGGTGAATGTTGATGTTGCCTCCCACAGCAGACAAATGGATCCGTTGAAAAAAGATCTCCGCAAAGCCCTGACGGGTATCAAACCCAACGCTACGGCTATTCCTTTTTATTCAACGGTGAGAAACCGCAAAGTGGAAGGCAAAGCGCTGAATGCCGGCTACTGGGTAGACAACCTCAGGAACCCGGTGCATTTCTCAAGCGTGGTCAAACAACTGATGCAGGATGAGCATACGATCTTTATCGAAGTGAGCCCGCACCCGCTGTTGGTGGTCTCGCTGAACGAATGCGCCGCCCATGAGGGACGAAATATTTTTTCCGTTGCCACACTGTTTCGCGACAAGCCGGAGCAGGATTCGATGTACAAAAACCTGGGTGAGCTCTTCAGGCACGGCTTCAATATTCCCTGGTCAACGTTCTACAACACAGACAACGCGCCCCACCTGCAACTACCCGCCTACCCTTTTCAGCGCGAACGTTTCGAGCTCAAGGGCCGCGCCGGGAAGCAGGTAACCGATGCTAAGACCGGTCGCAGATACCCGCTGCTCGGGAAGTCGATCTGGGTGGCAACACAAGCGAATACCTATTTCAAGGAAACGGTGCTGAGCCTGGAGACCTATCCTTACCTTGCCGACCACCTGGTAAACAACGACATTGTAGTGCCCGGCGCTGTTTACGCAGAAATGATGCTGGAAGCTGCAGGCGAGATACAGGAAGGCGGGATCTCCGTTCTGTCGAACCTGAGGTTTGTGAAACCATTGATACTTGCATCCGAAGAAGCAGCCACTGTTCAGCTGAAAATGGTTCGCAACAACGGATCGTTCTCCTGCCAATGTTTTCAGAAAACAGCAGACGACGCAGCACGCATAACCTGGCAGCTACTGGCCGAAGGTGAGCTGAAGATCGTATCGGGTTTGGGCCATGATGATATGGCTGATACCGGTGCGGAAACCCACGACCTTGCCATGAGCGGACAAACCTACTATGACCTGCTGAGGTCGCTGGGCCTCGCGTACGGCCCTTATTTCCAGGGGCTGAAAGAATTGCGCACAGGATCACATCCATCAACCGTGAGCTTCAGCCTTGCGGCGCATGCCCACGTGCAACGATCAGCGGAGCGTTATAAGATCCACCCTACGCTGCTCGATACCTGTCTTCAACCTTTGTTCTTTAAAGTGCTCGAAGGCATTTCAGCAGATCAAAGCCGCTCCACGTTCCTTACCGGCATCCGGGAGCTGCGACTACTGAAAGCGTTCGACCCCTCTGAAAAAGTTACCGGAACGGTGAGGCTCCACAACCTGAAACGGGATCACGGTCATGGCACCACGCAGGTTGAAGCTGACATTACGGTTTACACTTCTGCCGGCGATCCATTGCTGATATTAAGCGGTGTCCAGGGAAAAGTGCTCGAAAGCGGCGCACTGAAAACGAACAAGAAAAAATTAAAGGACTGGCTTTATCAGGTAAACTGGAAAAAATTGTCACACACACCGGGCACAACATCTCCGGTTGAGACACGGGGCACCTGGCTCGTGCTGGGAGACGCGCTCGGAACAAGCAACATACTGGTGAATAAAATGAACAAGCGCGGTTTCCATTGCATCCATGCAACACCGGGTACCGCTTTCACAAAACACTCCCCTGTTAGCTATACCGCAGACTTCGGCAACGAAGCAGATCACAGGGCACTGCTTGTTGATGTCTTCCGACGCGAACCCGTTATTGAAGGCATTATTCACTGCACCAGTATCAATAATGAATGGCAGCGAGACGACATCACTGCTGACGTTCTGGAGTCATCGCAGGTTGACGGCAGCATGAGCCTTCTCTGTATGTACCGGCAGCTCGCCGCGCTGACCATTGCCCGGGCGCCGAAGCTGATCGTGATCACCAATGGCGTGGAGGCTGTACGCGATCAGGATGTGCCTCATCCCCTGCACAGTCCGTTGCGGGGTATGGCAAAAGTGCTGGGCAACGAAGCCACCCAGTATGGCGTGCGTTGTTTCGATCTCAGCACCTGTCCGGGCGAAGCGGAGCTTGATCTCGTGGTGGACGTCATACAAGCGCCACCGGAAGGCGAGGATGAGCTTGCCTTCCGCGGCAGCGAGCTATACACATCTCGTCTGCACAAAGGTGTTGACGCAGAGCTCACACCTTCTTCAAAACAGTTCTCTTCCTGGGGCACCTACCTCGTTACCGGTTTCGGAGGAATAGGACTGGACTTTATAACCTGGATGGCAGCACGCGGTGCACGTCATTTTGCACTGGTAAATCGCAGCGGAAAGGCCGGCGATGCAGCCGACATAAAACTTGCCAGGTTAAGACACATCGGATGCAACATTGAAGTGTTCGCAGCAGATGTTGCCAGCTATGATGCGCTGAAAAATGTGCTCCACCACATTGAAGACCTCATGCCTCCGTTGGCGGGTGTGGTTCATGCAGCGGGTGTGATCCATGCCAATACGTTAGCTAACCTGACACCAGCGGAACTGTCGGGTATTCTTAGTCCGAAGATGAAGGGCGCCTGGAACCTCCACCTGCTCACCCGCCATCTGACGCTGGATTGTTTCATCCTGTTCTCTTCGGCTTCCACACTGATCGGTCTCAGCGGTCAGGGAAGCTACGTAGCCGCCAATCGTTTTCTCGATACGCTGGCACATTACAGAAGGTCAATGGATTTGCCTGCCATGGCTGTGAACTGGGGTGTGATCAGCGATGCAGGTATGGTGGCCCATGACAGTGCGCTGGAACGTTACGCCAGGGCTGAAGGATTTGAGCCCGTGCCTATGGCCAGGGCCCTGGAGGCGTTCGATGCCATTTACCGGGGTGGCTATGCTCAGGTCGGCGTGGCGAAGCTGAATGCCAACATCATGGCTGGGTATTACGCTATGCTGAAGGAACGGAATTACTTCAGGGGCTTGCTGGAGCGTGAGCGGGAAAATACACTGGCAGATACAACTTTCATGGATCAGCTTGTATCGCTCAATCCGCAGGAACAGATCACGATGCTGGAGGTGCTGGTGATCCATGAGCTGGCCGCGGTCATTAAAACACCTGCCGCACGCATCAATGCTGCCATGACGTTCAAATCGTTGGGCGTTGACTCGATCATGGCGGTACAGCTCCGGAACGTGTTTGAAAAGATCCTCAACCTGAAACTGCCGGTGGGTATGTTCTGGACGCATCCTTCGATCAGGGCCTATGCGGCGTTTCTGCAACAAGGCCTTGCCGATCAGGCTTCAGCCATGCCGTTAGATCGCCGTCAGGTCAGCACATCAGATTGGTTTGTGATCGCCCATCCGAACCCGAATGCTTCTTTCCGGATCTTCCTGTTCCATGATGCGGGTGGCGACACCTGCCTGTACAACGGGTGGGATAAACTGCTCGGCGCCGAAGCGGAGGTAATTGCCGTAGAATTACCAGGCCGCGGCAAACGCATCAACAAGAATGCTTATGAGAACCTCGATCACCTGATCGCAGACCTGAAGCCCGCCCTGGCTCCTTTGCTTGACAAACCTTATGCATTCTTCGGTCACAGCATGGGTGCGCTGATCGCCTTTGAAATGGCCCGTTCCATCCGCAGAAGCGGCATGGATCAGCCTTCACGGATCTTTATCTCATCGGCACCGGCATTGAGTACTTACTCGCGCCATGATATCGATTATGACTCGCTTGAAAAAGATCTGTTCAGAAGCAAAGCAGCGGATTCACACCTGAAGCAATCACTTCAGAAGTTATTGAAAGACGACCTGCGCCTGCTGAAACATTACCGCTATGTACCGGAAGCGCCGTTGACGGTACCGCTGGTGGTGGTGCACGGCAGCGACGATCCACGTGTATCACAAACCCAAGCCGAGCGGTGGGAAATGGAGACCAATGCAGACATCGAGGTGATCGCAAGACCGGGAGGCCACCGGTACATCGAGCACGATAGCAAATTCCTGACGGACCTCATCCGGAAAGAAATGGATGCTGTGAAAAATGACACCTTTTCGTTGCATTTTGAGACGGAGGCTACCTCTGTATAAACTTTAAACTTGCAGATCAATGACAACTTTTATTGGAAAAAACATCATCGGAACATGGAGGCTCGTATCCTGGATTTACAAAGGACAGCAGGGTGAAGACATTCACTACTTCGGTAAAAATGCATCCGGAATCCTTATGTATGATGAAAACGGGTATATGAACGCACAGCTCATGAGGTCCGGCAGGGCATCTTTCGCGTCGCCATCTTTCGACGGTAGCACACCTCAGGAAGCATTTTCAGCGTTTAACAGTTATATTGCATATTATGGTCGATATCGAGAGGAGCGCCCGGGAGAGATCACACATTTTGTAGAAGGTAGTCTCTTCCCAAATTGGATGGGCAACAAGCAGGTACGTTATGGCAGGATCGAAAATGATCTTTTATTGTTGCAAACGCCACCGATGCATGTTGCGGGTAACGATATCGTGTTTTATATCACCTGGGAACGTGTTTTCGTCGCAGAATAAAAACAAAGCGCGAAAAAGCTATGGAAGATCGCAAGGTCTCCTAACTTTATAGGAGAAAAGAAAGTACCCCTCTGGTTGTATCCTTTGATCCATGTAAAGCCGATAACCCCCGATAGCCATGGAATCGTTACATATTGCCAAGAATCTCGAGATAAGCTACGACCCCGAGCACGATTTCGTGTACCTTAACTGGATCGGTTTCCAGAACAAGGAGATCATCATGAAGTCTGGCGCTGTGATCCTCGCATTATTCCGAGAGGGAAAGTACAGCAAGGTGTTGAACGACAATACAAAGGTTACAGGTCCCTGGCAGGAGGCCGCGAGCTGGACATCGTCTGTGTGGTTTCCGGATATGATCGCTGCAGGCCTGAAACATTTTGCATGGATCTTTTCTCCCGATATTTATGCTGAGCTCTCGGCACAGAAAGCCATGCCTGCATCGAATGTGGTGAAATCGTTCAGTTCTTATGACGAAGCTTTTCAGTGGTTGGTCGGGCAGCAATAACGCAGAGCCTGAGCGTCAGCGCGTAATGAATGCTCAGTGTCAACGCGTAATGAATAGATACCGGAGCCGCATATCCTCAAATTCGCTGGTGTATCGGATGCTTTCGAGATCGCGCTCGGTGAGGATCTTTTCGTAATCTTTGTATCCTTTTTTAAATGCCTCTTCCAGGTGATAGAACGCCTCATTGGGGCGATGCGAAGAGGCGTAGAAACACGCCAGGTTAAAGTGCAGCACAGGGTCGTTCGGGGCCGACTCGATAGCGCGTTTGATCACACTGCTGGCTTCTTCATAACCATTCTGCGATTCCTGCTCTATGTTCTTGAGGTACACGCTCATGGTGTCCTTATACAACTGCTGCGTTCTCCGGATAGATTCCTTGATCTTATAGCAGGCATTGCGCGATGACGGATCGAACAGGGCGAAGATATCGATGTACAATAAAGCGAGGTCGAACTTCGAGGTCTCGAGATAACAGAAGCTGAGCTGCAAAAAAATGTCGGAGAAAAGCGTACGGAATGAAGGCGCCTGGTTCAGGATCAGCAGGCTGCGCTCAAACCACTTGATGGCCTTGGCATATTCCGTGTCACCCTCCAACCATTGCCCGATGTTGTAATACATGGTAACAAGCGCGCGGAAAGGTTGCTCCAGCTCATCGCAATACGAGAGGCTCAACAACCGGTATTCATACTGGATGAGGAACTCCTCTACTTTCTTATGCCGCATGTGATCCGGGAACGACAGGATATTCTCTACCTGCTTATCGAGGTCAGAGGGTATGAAGACAAAATCATCTTCCATGCTGAGGTGATCCTGAACGGCAGGGAACGACTGCGATGTAAATTCATAGTCGAGGTATTTGGCCAGGTGTTTGTCGATATCAGGCCAGTTCATTCCCGGGAACACATATAACGCATAGTGCTTGCGGTGCCAGAGGCCATACAGATCGAGATCGGGAAGCCAGACCAGGAAATACGAAGGTTGCTCTTCACCGCGTACATCGGAACCCAACGCATAGGCCGTATGACAATAGAAACCGTTCTCTTTTCCGTTTTCCTCCCGCTTGTAACCATTGCGGCTATGCTTGACAGGATGAACGATAACACTGGTGAGTATGATATCCTGAAGTGGATAGAGCACAAATTTGTGGTCGCGCACAGTATTGGTACGCTTTCGCGCGCGGGCATCCCTCAGCTCTTCGGGCAGCTCTGACCTCTTGATGAAATCCTCCACTGTTTCGATGTAGCCATTGCGCTTCTTATCAACCATCAGCACCTCCGCCTCTTTGAGACAGCTGCGCTCAGTGTCGAAATTGCTGACGGCGGTTTTGCCCAGCGTTTCCCTTCTCCAGTAAGTTGTTACCAGAGAATTTCCGGTTACTTCAATCTGCCAGAACCGGTCCGATCTGTAATTTGTGAAACGCTTCTTCATAACTTTCCTGCCGCAAACTGTATGACAACACAAAAGTACCTAGTGTGAATATAAAAAAATGTCCGTCCCTTGTCCATTTTTACATCAAAATAGCCATAAACAAAAAATTAAAATACGCGATTTACGGCAAAAGCTTGCATAAGCGCTTTCTATGCGGAAGCAGCCATACGTAACCAATCTCCCACAGCGGTTGCGGTGTTCGAAAATAAAAACGCTTCACAACCTCATCACATTTGCAGGAAAGCGTCCACGGGCTGGCTACCTTTCCCAAAAAAAGAATGCTACCACATTTGGTCTTAACGATGACAAAGGGGGAGCTGATAATCCCAGGACGGTGAACGCAATGCGCACAACGGTGGTGCTGGTGCCCGCCGGCTTTTGCATGAAAAATCGGCGGTCAACTTGTTTTTCCCAACAGCTGTTCAGCGATTTTATCTGTTAACAAATAGGCTCATGGTTGGTAACTTCACTGCGATTCTATACCTTAGTCGTGCTGTTGATCCTGACAAAGAGTAAACCCCACTTTTTGTAGTCCGTTTTCTGAGGATTTTGAGTTACTGATGCGATCTGCAATTCTTAAAAGGTAACGTGACGACCCAATTCGTCCGCTGGTTATGAAAGTAATTAACCACATGCTGGATCAGATGACGCTGGCTTCGAAGGAGCATGGTGATATTGTCTGTACGCCACTCGAAAAACGAGGAATCCATACGCCTTCTTTATTCACCGATGACACAGACACGATCTCGCTTCAGGCATCGGGTCATTTCGGATCGTTACAACTTCATGAGCTCAAGAACGAGAATTACTGCATCACCCACGACCAGTACAGCTTGCTTCAGGATACAACCCTGCAGGCACGGGCCGATACCCAAACACTGGGATTACACTACAACCTGAGGTCCAGCTTCCAGTGGAATATCAGCGGCTGCCGCGAAAAGATGTTGAGAAGAAAGCAGTACAACATGTTCTACCTTCCTTCTTACGAGTGTGAATATCTTTTCAGGAAAGAGCAGCAGTACATGAACTTCGGCGTTGTGTTCACTACTGACTACCTGCAGCGATGTAATGAGGCATTTGCATTCCTGCCGCAGTTCCTCAAACGTGTAAACCTCAAGATCCCTACCACCGTCAACGAAAATCACGTGCTGGCAACGCCGCGCATGATGGAAGTGATCCAGAACATTCTTCACTGCGACTACATCGGCATGCTGAAGAAAATGTATCTCGATTCAAAAGTATCTGAACTCCTCCTGCTCTCGCTTCGCAATATTCCCAACATCGACGAAGTGCAGGTAACGCTGCATCCATCTGATATCGAGCTCGTGCACCAGGCCAAGGAACACCTGCTGGCCAATCTTGAAAATCCATGCTCCATCAGCGACCTGGCACACCTCGTAGGCCTTAACGAATACAAGATCAAACTGGGCTTCAAACAACTCTACAAGAACACTGTATTCGGACTGCTGCAGGATGAGCGTTTACAAAAAGCGCGGATGCTGCTCCAGGAAACACAAATGACTGTTCAGGACATTTCGTTGCTTACCGGTTATAAGAATCTGTCTAACTTCACCGCCGCTTTCAAGCGCAAATTCGGGTTCCCGCCAAGTTCTCTGAAGTAGAGATAGTCCGCCGTCCACAGTCGAGCACGAGAAGTGTCCCGCAGATTGCGCAGATGAGCGCAGATTCCTCCGGCTTTGCTGATGTTCTTTGCTGGCAAGCACCCTTAATTGAATCCGCCCTTGCCGGTGTTCTTCACCGGCAAGCACCCCACGCAATGGATGGTAAATCAAGTGAACATTAGCATGGTGGTGAAGAATACTAACACGGGCAGTGGGGATGTTGGTTAAGAACACCAACATCGGCCCAAGAGGAACACCAACATCGGCCCGTTCGAACACCAACACGGCGCAAGAAGAGAATAATTCAATAATATCAGCGTCTCCCGATAGCTATCGGGACAGCGTGACCTGCGGGACACAGGCACGACCTGATTTGAAAAATCTCTATTGCACAATGAAAATAATCCGTTTCGCATAAGTCTTTATCCGGATAACGTAAGTGAAAGGCGGGGGCTTGTGCGATATTTATATCGCGGACGGGAACATTAACCTATGCGTTAATTTAAGGGCGCTCGCCGGTCGGGAAGGGCGGGCGACCCTTACCCTTACTTTCCGCTTCAGACGTGAACAATTCGGTTTTATTAGTTTAATTTGCCGGCTGAGAGGCCATGAGGTTAAATCCCTGTCGCTGAACTTACGATCAGCGTAACCTGGCCACTCTGCTGGCGAATTTTTTATCGGCAGCCCCATATCCAGGCATCGAATCTACTAAATTCCAGTCGCCACTATCCATTACTCTACTCCGAACCCGCTTTCACCGGCGAAGGTTTTCCAGTCCAGGTCTGATTTATACTGATACTCGCGCCACTTCACGATCTTTCCATCTTCAAATTTCATGATCACAATGCCATGATACTGGTTGTTCATGGAAAAAGTATATTCACCAAAGCCGAGCTGTTGCTCACGGTTGAAAGCCAGGTTATGCCATTTCATGTGCATTGGTTTGTCAAGACCTTTTTCACCGCCAAAAAACTCATAGATACTTTTCTGTCCTTTATAAAATTGTTTTTTCGGAGGCTCCTCGTACACCGCATGCTCTGCAAAATATTCCGCCGCCAGCGCCGCATTTCCTTCGTTCCACCCTTTCGCAATGCCGTCAGCCACATGCATAAAACCTTCCTCATCGATTCCCGAAGACATTTCACGACCACAACAAACCATCAATAAAAGAACCGCACCGTAAGCAGCGTTTTTCACTTTCATACTTAATTCTTAACCCCATAAAGATAACGGTCACCTCCCGCATCCCAACCTCCCCCCATCCACTCCCGGCAGCCCCTCCTTACTCCTTACTCCTTAATTCTTAATTCTTACTCCTTCTTATTCCTTACTCCTACCAATTCTGACTCCTGACTCCTGGCTCCTTACTCCTGATTCCCCGTACACCTCCGGGCGAAGAGTGTTCAATTCCGTACGTTCGAACCCGCATTTATTATTTGCGTTAGTAAAATGGGAAGTTATTTCATTTTTCACTTTCGTGGATAAGTACTTAACTTGACGCTGATCTGCCATGGCATGCCTACCAGGCTCATGATTTGCCGGATCGGTGCAATTTCAGGTATAAAAAATGATCGAACGTCCGGAAAAACATGATGCAAAGCTTCACCTGAAAGGGCGCTTCTATTTATATGGCTCAGCTTTTTACTTCTTCACGGGATATGCAATTTAACTGGCGATCGCCCGTCATGCCGCGTGTGGCCATCTTATCGGCTACCATATTTTTATTCTGCTTTTTCGCTTTCTCCCGGGGCGACTGGTTCTATTCGCTGCTGTTCCTGGGTGTAAGCCTTTACCAGATCAAGCTGCTGATCGAGTACCTTGACCGCTCACACGAGAACATTGCCTCGTTCCTCGATTCAATCCGCTTCGATGACCTGTCATACTCCTTCAAAACCGAAAGCGACGACCCCGTGGTGCAGCGGCTCCACAAAGAGCTGAACGAGGCCATGATGAAGCTCAGGAACTCGCGCCGGGAAAAGGATTCGGAATTCCTGTTCTTCAAGAATATTGTGATGCACGTTGGTATCGGGCTGATCATTTTTAAAGAAGATGGCAAGATCGAGATCTTCAACAGTGCTGCCAGAAGACTGCTTAAGATTAACCGGGTGGAGAATATCCACGACCTGAAGGAAGTGAGCGAAACACTCGTGAACGTGTTTATGAAGCTGAAGACCGGCGGCCGTGAGCTGGTGCGCCTGAAGATCGGCGACGACCTTGTGCAGCTTTCCATCTATGCCATCGAGCTTACCCTGCGCGGGGAAAATGTGAAACTGATCTCCATCCAGAACATCCAGAGCGAGCTCGAAGAGAAAGAAATGGAAGCCTGGCAAAACCTGGTGCGTGTGCTCACCCACGAGATCATGAATTCAGTGACGCCTATCTCTTCGCTCGCAGGTATTGTTGAAGAAGAGCTCAAGCAGCACATGGAAGCGCAGCAGTCGGAGCCGCTCTCCAAAGACCAGCTGAACGATATCCACCTTTCGCTGCAGACCATCAGCAAAAGAAGCGAGGGACTGATCCACTTTGTAAAAGAGTTCAGAAGCCTCACCAACATACCCAAACCACGACCAGTACAGATCGACGTGAAGAACCTGCTGGAAGAGCTGAGCATGCTTCACCGGAAAGAGCTATCGGAAAAGAGTATTCAACTGAAGATCTCCGTATATCCGGAAGACCTTACTATCTCGGCTGATAAGAACATGATCGAGCAGGTGGTCATCAACCTCATCAAGAATGCAATCCAGGCATTCGAAGAGCAGGAACATAAGTCGATCGAGCTCAAGGCGGCCCTCAATGAAAAATCGAGACCGGTCATCTCCATCAAAGACAACGGAACGGGTATTGATCCGGAGGCCATGGAAAAGATCTTCATTCCCTTCTTCACCACCAAAAAAACCGGCTCCGGCATTGGCCTCAGCCTGTCACGCCAGATCATGCGCCAGCATCAGGGTACGCTTACCGTGAAGTCTACTGTGGGAAAGGGAACGGAGTTCTTTATGAGGTTCTGAAATTTCCGAACCTCCGATCGTTCAAAGCGACATCTTCCAATCTTCGAAATAACCCTCAAAGGGTTTGAAACCCTTTGAGGATGTTGCTTGGTTATACTAGTACTCCAGCCACAATTTCGTCTCACAAAAATCTGTTCGCGAGCCGTTATAACGATCTCTGACGCTGTAGTGCAGGTCGATCTCGTTGCCGGAGACGGTGCCTACACCTTCAATTTCATAACCATCTTTCACCTGGAACGGGATGGTGATCCTGTCCTGGTCGAGCACGGCGTAAACACTGATGTCGGCAGCGTAAAAGTTATCGAGGCGGATCTCGTGGCTATAGCCCGACTTGGTGATATGTATCGAGTAGTATGTGAAGTCGCGGTATGTCTCGCTGTATTCCTCCGCTTCATAACGCCCCACAACCCTGTCGCGCGGGTCGAAGCGGGGCTCAACAGTTTCGATGGTACAGGCAGATAACGAGAGGGCAATCAAGCAAAGTGTAACGAACGTCTTCATACGTGTATTGATGAGGTTAATACCATAAATACAAGTTTGAGGCCAGTTTCAGGGGTGGCGTTCGTGCGCATCTTGTGCGTACACGGTGAAGGGATGACACCCTTTAAAGGATGTCATCCCTTATAAAAACCAAAAACCTCGCGGGTGCGAGGTTTAGATTAAAAAATTGCAGGCCGTTTATCCCGCCCGTCTGACAGGCGTACCTGGTTTTTTAAAAAGCATTCCGGCACCGGCAAAAAATATTTACAACCAACAACCACTACGAATGGAGTAAAGACCAGTCGTGCCGGAAATGCAAGCTTTTAATCGACGTTGTCGTGCAGGAACTTATTGTTACCCAGCAACGAGTTATCGTCATTCAGGTTATACTTCGAAATGTAGGGCTCTGAAGAATGCGGCACATCCTGCATCTTCACGCCTCTGCGAAGATACGCAGGTAATGACCATTTTTCATTAAATTCTTCCTTCGTCATTTCCTGTTTTCTTTGCTTCAAATGTTCTTTGCGCTCCCGGGCCTGCTGCTGAAGCCTGTCTCTCGTTGTGCGAAGGTCCATCATGCCGTCTTCGTTGATCACCTGGTCGCCATACTTTTCTGAAATAGGATCATAGTCATCGTCTTTCAGAAGGCTGTCGTCATCTTCCTCGTGATGGTTCACCGGTTCGATCTTGTTGAACGGCCCTGTAAAGATCATCTCGCGCTCCTGGGGCCTGTCATTGGCCTGATCTTTCCGCGGCTGCTGAGGTTGCTGAGGTTTGGTTCTTACCTCGAGGTCTTTTTTACCTTCGTTTACGGAGTTATCAGGATTGAACAGCCATCCCTGTGAGCGGTCAAGCTCGATCACTTTTTTTTCTTCTTTCCTGTTCACGGGAAGCTTGTGGTCTACAGCGAAACCAGTAGCGATCACCGTTACGCGGATGCGGTCACCCAGATCAGGGTCAACACCGTGGCCGAAGATCATCTCGCCATCGTCGCCTGCCTGTTCCTGAATATATTCTGTGATCTCGGTGAGCTCGTCCATCTGAAGCTCGGCTTCCACGCCTGAAATGATGGAAAGCAGGATCTTCTTGGCACCCATGATATCGCGGTTGTCGAGCAACGGAGAGGCCAGTGCACCTTCGGCAGCTTTCTTGGCCCGATCATCTCCTCTTGTTTCGGCAGATCCCATCACGGCTGCACCTGCATTGAGCATCACGGTGCGCACATCCTGGAAGTCTACGTTCACATAACCTGCCAGCGTGATGATCTCTGCAATGCTCTTCGCTGCGGTGGTCAAAATATTATCCGCCTGAGCAAAAGCCTGCCCGATGGAAAGATTGCCGTAGATCTCGCGAAGCTTGTCGTTGAGAATGACCAGCACCGTGTCGCAGGTCTGGCGCAAGCCTTCAATGCCGAGCTCTGCCTGCGAGCCTTTTTTCTTTCCTTCAAAAGAGAACGGCGCCGTAACGATACCTACCGTGAGGATATCCATATCTTTGGCGATCTTGGCGATCACCGGGGCAGCACCTGTGCCGGTTCCGCCACCCATCCCGGCCGTGATAAACACCATCTTGGTGCCGGTGAGCATCTCGCGGATCTGGTCTTTGCTTTCCAGCGCCGCGTTCTTCCCTACTTCAGGGTTGGCTCCGCAGCCGAGACCTTCCGTAAGGTTGGCTCCTATCTGAAGCTTATTCGGCACCGGGCTCGCGTTGAGCGCCTGGTTATCCGTATTACAAACAACAAACTCAACATCTTTGATGCCTTGTTTGTACATGTGGTTCACCGCATTGCTTCCTCCTCCGCCAACACCGATCACCTTGATGATGGAGCGGTGCATGCTATGTTTGGGTATCTCGAATTTATATGATCCTGTTTCAGACATATATGATTAAATTAGTGGTTGTGTCAATATTCGTTCTTTCCATCCAGGTCATCGATCAGCAAACTTTTGGTCTTGTTCAGGATGTCGTTGAAAAAGTTCTTTGACGATACCATCGGTTTTTTCACGCGCGCGGCCTTCACCACTTCACGTGCCTCCTTGTAGCGATCCACACGCTCGTCCAGTGAACGGAAGCCTGAGAGCACCAATCCCACGGCCGTGGCATACATCGGGCTTTTTACGGCTTCGATCTTGCTTTTGCCCAGGTGTTCGTTCGGATAGCCTATGCGTGTATCCATGCCGGTCATGTATTCAACCAGTTGTTTAAGGCTGCTCAGCTGCGCGCCGCCACCGGTGATCACAATTCCGCCAGCCAATCTATTCTCATATCCCGAGCTGATGATCTCGGCGTGAGCCATTTCGATGATCTCTTCCATACGCGCCTGGATGATGTTCGAAAGGTTCTTCACAGAGATCTCTTTCGCCGCCCGGTTGCGGATGCCGGGGATTGAAACGATCTCGTTCGGGCTTGCTTCTTCTGCGATGGCTTTGCCGAAACGTGTCTTCAGCTGCTCAGCCTGCTGCGGCAGCACCATCAGCCCTTGTTTGATATCGTTGGTGACAATGTTGCCCCCGAACGGGATCACGGCTGTGTGGCGGATGATGTTGTCGTAGAAGATAGCGATGTCGGTGGTGCCGCCGCCAATGTCGATGAGGCAGACACCCGCTTCCTTCTCTTCGTCGCTGAGCACGGCAAGGCTAGAGGCGAGTGGCTCGAGGATCAGGTCATCGATCTCCAGTCCTTTTCTGCGCACGCACTTGTTGATGTTATTGATAGCGTTGGTTTGGGCGGTGATGATGTGAAAGTCCGCTTCGAGGCGAACGCCCGACATCCCTACCGGTTCCTTGATGCCTTCCTCGTAGTCAACCATGTAATCCTGCGGCATCACGTGAATGATCTGGCTGCCCGGAGGAACCACCATCCGGTACATATCCTGCGTAAGGCGCTCAACATCGTCGATGGTGATCTCGTCTTCACGCGAAGTACGGGTGATGCCTCCATGCTGGATAAAGCTGCGGATGTGCTGGCCCGCAATACCTACGTTGACAACACCTATATCAATGCCAGACTGATCTCCGGCTTCCTTGATCGCTTTTTCGATGGCATGTACAGTTTTATCGATGTTGAACACAATACCCTTTACTACACCTTCGGACTCAGCCTTCCCCATCCCGAGCACCTCCAGCTTGCCGAACTCATTCTTACGGCCTACGATCGCACAAATTTTCGTTGTGCCTATATCGAGACCGACTACGATTTTTTCCTGTTCCATGGTTGTAAATCTTTTTATATGTGGTTGTTGTTGTCGCTCTTTGGTTTAATTCAATTCTTTCTTCTCTTATCTACTTTCTACTTTACCTTCTCCGAGTCCACCGACCACAGTCCACAGCTGCCGTGGACGTCGACTGTGGACTGTCGACTATTCTGCTACGATCTGCCCTTCGTATTCAAGGTTTACCCTGCTGTATTTATTCCATCCCACCCGCGGAAGCACTTCCTTATAAAAGATCCGAAGCTTCCTGAACTTCACTTCCAGGTTATCGGGTCTTCCGAATTCTATCTTCTCATCTCCTACCTGGGGAAAGAGCACGATCCTTGCCTTGTTATCAATGTCAAGCTCGGTGATCTGGGCTTTCCAGAAATCATCGTCATTGATCGTAGCCAGCATCTCCATGATCTGCTTGCCTTCTTCCGTCTCATGCATGTTCTGTTGCCGCAACAACTGTCTCACAAACGGTCCGCTGAGCAGGATCACCCGTGAAGTGAACTTCTCTGACACGGGCATAATGGTTCCGTCTTCCGCCACATAGCCATCAGGGCCATCGTTGCGCACGATCCTGGCGATGGGCCGGCGCAGTTTTACATTCACGGTAAGATTCCCCTTCAGGTCGCTGTACAATTCGGCATCCTGGATGTACGGATCTACCTTGATCTTCTTTTCAATGGCCTTGAAGTTGAGCTTCTCGATGCTTGCACCGCGTATGTTTTCCTGGTTCACCTGCATCAGGTTTATAACATCCTGCTCCTCCACATAGTGGTTCTCATGGATGTTATCGATCCTGATCTGAATATCGCGCACAGCAACCTCACCCTTCATCCTTTCTGTGAAAGCTATCAATCCAAACACCGCTACCAACACCGCACCAATCTTCAGCTCGCGCTTGATGTTGAGCTTATACTTCATATTTTTTGTTCAGCATATTGCGAATCGGTTCAATAAAGGTATCTATATCGCCTGCCCCTACCGTGGCGAGCACATCGATGTCCATATTCTCAAGTTTTTGCATGAGGTCGCCTTTGTTGCAGCGGATCTTCACGGCACTGGTCACGTCTTTGAAGATCATGTTCGCATCCACGCCGGGGATCGGCAGCTCACGTGCAGGATAGATGTCCATCAGCAGGAGCTCGTCCGCCAGGCTAAGGCTTTGTGAGAACCCTTCTGCAAAGTCGCGCGTACGCGTAAACAGGTGCGGCTGAAAGATCACCGTCAGCTTTCTGTTAGGGTACATAGACTTCATCGACCTGAGAAAAGCTTCGATCTCTGCCGGGTGATGGGCGTAATCGTCAACGTAGATCACCTTTTTGCCTTTCACCACAAACTCGAACCTGCGCTTCACACCGGTGAACGACTCCAGCGCCTTTTTAATGGTCTGAAGGTCGACGCCACAATGGCTGGCAGCAACAGAGGCTGCGATAGCATTTTCAATGTTATGAAAACCGGGGACACCGAGCCTGATTCGTTCGACCTTTCCCAATCCATGGATGTCGAATTCAAAAAATCCGCTACTCGCGGTAATGTTGCCGGCAAAAAACTGTCCCCGGCTCATGCTGTAGATATTTTTAGTAACGTGGTTAACGTCTGCCGCGAGCTTTTCAGCTACTGACTCGTGGATAACGAGATAACCGCCTTTATTGATCTGTTTGATATAGTCTTTGAACGACGTGATAACACTCTCGTGATCTCCATAGATATCGAGGTGATCGGCATCGGCTGAGGTAACGATCGCGATCTGCGGGAACAAACGCAGGAAAGAACGATCGAACTCATCGGCTTCCGCCACAGCGATGGTATCTTTTGTAACCTCACCCTGCATCACCAGGTTGGAGTTGTAGTTGGTGGTGATACCCCCCAGGAATGCCACCATATTTTTGCCCGCTGTTTTCAAAATGTGTGCCACCATAGACGAGGTTGTGGTTTTGCCGTGGGTGCCGGCAACACCGATGGTGACATAATCCTTCGAGATGAGGCCCAGCACTTCCGAGCGCTTCATGATGGTATAACCATTCTCTTTCAGGTAAGCATGTTCCTTGTGATCTTTCGGGATAGCCGGTGTGAAGATCACCAGCGTTCTGTCTTTACCGTCGATCACTTCTTTGGGCATGGACTGCACGTTGTCGTCAAAGTGTATGACCATACCTTCCTGCTGCAGCGAAGACGTGAGCGCAGTAGCGGTTTTATCGTAACCCGAAACCCTCAGTCCCTTCTTCATGAACCAGCGTGCCAGCGCACTCATACCGATACCGCCGATGCCGAGGAAATAAATGTTATCGTACTGTTCTAACTTCACTGCTTATACCTTCGCAGGTTTTATAATTTTTTCAATTTCATTAACAATGTCTTCCGTAGCATTGGGGCGCGCCAGCTTTTTGATGTTCACACCCAGCTTCAGGGCCAGCTGCTCATCGAACAACAGCTTCAGCGCTTCATCTACCAGGTTCTCTCTCGCATCCTTATCAGCCACCAGCAGGGCGGCATCTTTTTCCACCAACGCCATGGCATTTTTAGTCTGATGGTCTTCTGCCACATTCGGCGACGGCACCAGGATGGTGGGCTTGCCGGCGATACAAAGCTCTGACACTGCGAGGGCACCGGAACGCGAGATCACAACATCGGCAGCGGCGTAGGCAAGGTCCATCTCTTTTACAAAGTCATGCACCCTGAGCCTTCTCATATCGTACTTCGTCAGCTGTGCCCTGTAGGCTTCGTAGTATCCTTTGCCGGTCTGCCAGATCACCTGCACCTGAGCGTCAATAAGTTTCTCGATACCGGCCAGCAGGCTCTCGTTGATGGTTCGGGCACCGAGGCTTCCGCCGATCACCAGCAGGGTCTTGCGGTTGCTCTCGAAACCGAAATGTGTTCTTCCCTTCTCTCTTTTCTGCGCTACCGCGATAATGTCTTTTCTCACCGGGTTGCCTGTGAGTACGAGCTTATCTTTCGGGAAATATTTTTCCATGCCTTCATAGGCAACGCACACCTTACTGGCCTTCTCCGCCACCTGCTTGTTGGCAAGGCCTGCGAAAGAGTTCTGCTCCTGGATCAGGGCAGGTATACCGAAACGCGTCGCAGCCATCATGATGGGGCCACTCGCATATCCGCCAGTGCCCACCACCACGTGAGGCTGGTATCGTTTAATGATCATTGCTGCGCGCACGTAGCTCACCACCAGCTTCACTGGGAACAACAGGTTAGAAAAGGTCAGCTTTCGCTGAAGCCCGCTGATCCACAATCCCATGATCTTGTAACCGGCCTCCGGAACCCGTGTCATCTCCATTCTTCCCTTGGCTCCCACAAAAAGGATCTGGGCATCCGGATACCGTTCGCGGAATGCGTTGGCAATGGCGATGGCCGGAAAAATGTGGCCTCCGGTTCCGCCTCCGCTGATGATCAGGCGATATGGTTGTTCTTTACTCACGCTGCCTGCGCTGTTGATACGTTCTTATTTTCTTTTGTATTCTCCTTCGTGTTCTCTTTCGCTTCGCCATTCACCGGTTGCTTCTGCCAGGGCTGATCCTGCTCGCCCCTGCTTACACTCAGCACAATGCCCAACGCAAGCCCCGTGAACACCATCGACGTTCCTCCCATGGAGATCAGGGGCAGTGGCTGACCGGTGATCGGTCCCAGGCCTACAACAACACCCATGTTCACCATCGCCTGGCAGACCAGATCGAAACACAAACCTGCCGAAAGCAGTCCTCCGAAAGCGCGCTCACTGTTATAGGCCGCCTTCATGCCGCGATGCAACAGCAGGAGATACAATGCCACTACTACGATGCCTCCTATCATTCCATATTCCTCAATGAGGATGGCGAAGATAAAATCCGCAAAAGGGTTCGGCAGGATGTTCCGTTGATCGCTGTTGCCAGGGCCTTTTCCTGTCACCCCACCCGTGGCGATGGCGATGTAGCCGTGCTTGGCCTGGAACTGAGGTTCCTTTTCTCCCTGCACGAATGCAGCAAAATCCTTGATACGCGAAACCATCGTTCCGCCGCGTACACCGAATTTGAATGCCAACGCTCCGAACAACACGCCAACAAAAAGCAGCATGGCTAGATACTTGGTCGGCACCCGTCCGATGAACATGATCAGCATACAGGTGATCAGCAACAGGATGGCCGTCGACATATTCGTAAGGGCGATCAATCCGCAGATCACGCCACACCAGAACAGAATGGGGATCAGCGATTCTTTGATGTCATCGATATTCTGCTGGCGTTTGGATAACATGCTTGCCAGGTTCACGATCAATGCCAAGCTGGCAAAATCGGAAGGCTGGAATGATCCTACCAATGGCACTTCGATCCAGCGCGCCGCATTATTAACGGTGGTACCATTCACGAAGGTGTAGATCAGCAACGGGATGCTTACCCACAACGCGAGCCTTGAAAGCCTGGAGTAGTAACGATAATCCACTTTATGCGCGAACCACATCGCCGTAAGGCCAATGACCACGTGCAGCGTATGTTTGAAAAGGAAGAACTCGGGACTCACTGTCTTCTTGAAAGCCAGTGTACCGATGGAGCTGTACACCACGAGTATGCTGATCATCGACAGCGCAAACACCACCGCCCAGATGACCCTGTCACCCTGGAGATTGTTGTCGGCCCATTCCTTCACTTTTTTCATAGCTGTGAATATTACACTACTTCTAACCCCTAAATTCTATATTCTAAATTCTTTCCTTCACTCATTTTCCTTCGATCTCCTTCTTCAGCTCCGCTACTGCTTTTCTGAACTGATCGCCCCTGTCTTCATAATTCCTGAACAGGTCGAAACTTGCGCAGGCCGGAGATAGCAGCACCACATCTCCTTCCCTGCCAGCCTTCAGCGCCATACGCACCAGCTCCGGAACACTCTGCGTTTCCTGGATCTCGGGCACTACACCACCGAATGCTTTTTTCAGTTTTTCATTATCCTTGCCGAGGCAGATCAGCACTTTCACTTTCTTCTTTACATCCTCTTTGATGAGGTTGTAATCATTGCCTTTGTCAATACCTCCCGCAATCCACACCAGTGGCTTGTCATAGCTACCCAGCGCGTAGACAACGGAGTCCACATTGGTAGCTTTGGAGTCATTGACGAACTCAATGCCTTTGATCGTTCCCACCGGCTCGAGGCGGTGAGGAGCGTTCTTGAACGTTTTCAGTCCTTCCTTGATCGCCTCCACTTCCACACCTGCCAGTACCGCTGCCGATACCGAAGCCATGGTATTGATCAGGTTGTGTGGCCCTTTCAGCGTGGTTTCACTTTGGGCGATGCTGAAACGTTTGCCAGCAATATCAAAGGTCATCTTCTCTCCATCGAACCGTACAGGAACACCGGATGCCGGGTTTAGTGAAACAGCAACCTCTTGCGGAACCACGGCCCGTGTTTTCAGGTCGGTGGCGATCACTGCATCATCTGCATAATAGATGAAGTGTTGCTGTGGCTCCATGTTCTCGATGAGCTGGAATTTGGAGTTCACATAGTTCTGCATGTTATACTCGTAGCGATCCAAATGATCAGGCGTAATGTTGAGCAATATCCCGATGTCTGGTTTGAACGTCTCTGTTCCGTCAAGCTGAAAGCTGCTCATCTCCAGCACATACCAGTCGAACTTCTGCTGCGCTACCTGGCGCGCCATGCTGAAGCCCACATTGCCCGCCAACGCCACGCTCATGCCTGCACTTTTCATCAGGTGATACGTGAGCAATGTGGTAGTGGTCTTTCCGTTGGTGCCAGTGATCGCCGCAATTTTGCTGTCGCCGATATACCGGTACGCAAACTCGATCTCATCGATGATCGAGATATGCGCGTACTTCACTTTTTTAATGATCTCCGCTTTCTCAGGAATTCCCGGGCTTTTAATGATCAGCGACGCATTGAGGATCTGATCTTCTGTATGAAGCCCTTCTTCGAACGCAATGCCATGCTGCTTCAGCTCAGCCTTGTATTTTTCCTTGATCTGCCCCTGATCTGAAACAAAAACGTCATAACCTTTCGCTTTCGCGAGCAAGGCTGCGCCCGTTCCGCTTTCTCCCGCACCTAAAATTACTATCCGCTCTTTCATCTCAGTTTCAGGGTTGCAAGTGTTAAAATCGCCAGCAATATTCCGATGATCCAAAACCGCGTTACGATCTTGGCTTCGGGTATGTTCAGCTTCTGATAATGGTGATGCAGCGGCGACATCAGGAATACCCTGCGGCCTTCACCGTATTTTTTCTTCGTGTATTTGAAGTACGCCACCTGGATCACTACCGACAGGTTCTCCACGATAAAGATCCCGCACAATACCGGGATCAAAAGCTCTTTCCTTACCGCCAGGGCAAGCACGGCGATCACACCACCCAACGTGAGGCTACCGGTATCGCCCATGAACACCTGCGCGGGAAAAGCGTTGTACCAGAGAAATCCCAGACACGCACCGACAAACGCCGTACAGAAGATCACAAGCTCGGCCAGGTTCGGGATGTACATAATGTTCAGATAATTACTGAAGTCGATACGACCCGACAGATAGGCCAGGATAGCGATCGTGATCCCGATGATGCCCGAAGTGCCCGCTGCCAGTCCATCGATACCGTCTGTGATATTCGCACCATTAGAGATGGCCGTGATCACCAGGATCACCACCAGCGTATAGATCACCCAGGTGTACTCGTCCGGAACAAAGGGTACCAGGTCATTGTAATCAAGCTCATTGTTCTTCAGGAAAGGAACTGTGGTCTTGGTAGACTTGACGTCCTTAAATCCTACGTTACCTTCTTCGTTCCGCTGAAGCTCATTCATCTGCACCGTAGAGATCTCGGAAGGACTTACTTCACGCACTACCACATCCTGACTGAAATACAGTGTCAGGCCAACGATCAGGCCCAACCCCACCTGCCCTACGATCTTAAAACGACCGGCGAGTCCTTTTTTATCTTTTTTGAAAACCTTAATGTAGTCATCCAGGAATCCGATCAAACCCAGCCATACCGTTGTGATCAGCAGCAGGATGATGTAAATGTTGTCGACCTTGGCAAACAACAGGGTGGGCACCAGGATCGCGGCAATAATGATCAACCCGCCCATGGTCGGGGTTCCCTTCTTCGACAGCTGGCCTTCGAGGCCGAGGTCGCGGATATCTTCACCGATCTGTTTCTTTCTCAAAAAATTGATCAGGGTCTTTCCATAGGTAATGGTGATCAGCAAAGAGAAAAATGCCGCCATTCCCGCACGGAAGGAGATGTATTGAAATACACCCGCTCCCGGTATGTCTAATTGATCAAGATATTCGAATAAATAATACAGCATCTATTTCTTAATTGTCAATTATCAATCCCATCATTAATTACTAAACAGTTTTAACATCCGGTCAACAACCTCTCTGTCATCGAAGGGATGCTTCACGCCCTTGATCTCCTGGTAGGTCTCATGGCCTTTGCCGGCGATCAGCACAATATCTTTTCCCTTGGCCATCATACAGGCGGTCTTGATAGCTTCTTCACGGTCTGCGATCACCAGCGTTTTGCGCGCTTCAGTGGGCAGAATACCGGTCTGCATATCGCGGATGATGTCCATCGGGTCCTCATCCCTCGGGTTATCAGAGGTGAGCACAACCTTATCGCTCAGCCTGCACGCGATGGAAGCCATCAGCGGACGTTTTGTTTTATCACGGTTGCCGCCACATCCCACTACGGTGATCACCTGCTCCTGCCCCGTGCGGAACTGCGCGATGGTCTCGAGCACGTTCTTCAGCGCATCAGGCGTATGGGCGTAGTCAACAATGGCTGTGAACTTCGACCCCGGAGCAACCAGCTCGAACCTGCCCGGCGCGCCACGCAAAGACGACAGCTGCGTAAGCACTTCATCTGAATCTTCACCCAGCAACACCGCGGCGCCATACACGCCCAGCAGGTTGTAGGCATTGAAGTCGCCGATCATCTTGAACCAAACGCTCTTGCCGGCAACTTCCAGCTCCAATCCCTCGATGGAGTTGGTGATGATCTTTCCTTTATAGTCAACCATCTTCTTCAGCCCAAAAGAATATTTCTTCGCCTTCGTATTCTGGATCATGACCATACCACGTTTATCGTCGGCATTCACCAGGGCGAAAGCATCGCTGTTCAATTCATCGAAATATTTTTTCTTGGCCTTGATGTAGTTCTCAAAGGTCTTGTGATAATCGAGGTGATCGTGTGTGATGTTCGTAAACAACGCGCCCGCAAACTTCAGCCCCGCAATACGCTCCTGGTCCACCGCATGTGAGCTCACCTCCATAAACGCGTAGGCGCATGCAACGTCAACCATCTTCCGCAGCAGCTCATTCAGCTGGATAGGATCCGGTGTTGTATGTGTTGAAGGAATCACCTGGTCGCCGATCCTGTTCTCAACCGTTGAGATCATGCCAGCCTTGTAACCCAACCGGCTGAAGAGCTGGTACAGCAGGGTTACCGTGGTGGTTTTACCATTGGTGCCTGTAACGCCCACCAGTTTCAGTTTTTCAGAAGGGTTGCCGAACCAGTTCGCCGCAATGATGCCCAACGCCTGTGCGCTGTCTTTGACGGTAACATAGGTGATGCTCTCGTTCACCGTGTCCGGCAGCCTCTCGCACACAATCACCTGCGCGCCGAGGTCCGCAGCTTTGTCCATGAACTGATGTCCGTCAGATAATGTGCCTTTCACCGCTACGAATAAAAAGCCGGACTGCACTTTGCGTGAATCGAAGCAAATACCTTTCACCTCAACGTTCATGTTTCCGAACGATGAAGTAAGGGACACCTTGTACAATATATCTTTCAATTCACGCATGTGCTCTCATTTAACCCAGTTGTATAAAGATCCTGTCACCTTTCGAAACCCTGCTGCCTGCATCCAGTGATTGCTTCACAACCCTGCCTCTGCCATCATAAAAAACTTTCAGTCCTGATTTTTCAAGCAAATAAATGGCGTCGCGGAAAGTCATTCCTTTCACATCGGGCACGATATTCTTTCCGATAATATTCTTCTTCCAGTTAACACCGTTTCCTGTTCTGCTGGAGCGCACCCATTCCTCCTCGGTATTGGTGTGTGTGGATATGCCCAGCTCATTGCATAACATTGTCAGCTCCTGCTGGTTACCAGCCTTGATCACGGGAAGCACATCTGAAGTGGCGAACTTCTTCAGCGCCATGGGCTCATGCAGGTTGATGTCCCTCGCATAAATGTTATCCGCTATTTCCTTGAACACAGGAGCTGCCACACTGCTGCCGTACTGCTGCCATCCGCGCGGATTTTTGATCATCACAATGGCGCTGTACCGTGGCGCATGTGCCGGGAAATATCCTGCGAAAGATGTGATATACCGCTTGGTGTAATGTCCGTTCTGAAGGATCTGGGCCGTGCCTGTTTTACCAGCGATCCTGTAATGCGTACCTCTGATATTCTTGGCTGTACCTTTTTCCACAACACCTTCCAGCAGCAGCTTGAGCTTGTTCAGGGTCTCACGTGAACAGATCTTGCTGTTGAGCACGTCGGTTTCATAACTTTCTTCTTCGCTGTCAGCCTTTTTCACTGACTTTACAAATACGGGCCTGATCATCACACCGTCGTTGGCCACCGCGTTGTAAAGCGCCAGTGTATGCAGCGGCGTGAACTCGAAGCCATAACCATACGCCATCCACGGAAGGCTGATCCCGCTCCATCCTTTTTCTCCGGGGCGTGTGATCTTCGGCATGGGCTCTCCCACCAGCTGAACGCCCAGCGGTTTCGAAAGCTTCAGCCTGTCTAAGTACTCCACAAATTTCTGAGGCTTCACGCCAAAATGTTTGTCGACCAGCTTCGCCATGGCCACGTTGGATGAATGCTCAAAGGCTTCTGCAATGGTTACCCTGCCAAGGCCTCCTTCTTCATGGTCGCGCACCGTCTTATTATAAAACATGTGCTCACCGTTGCCGGTGTCGATGCTGTCGGTAAGCTCGATGTTGGTGTCTTCCAGCAATGCCATCATGGTCACGAGCTTGAACGTTGAACCAGGTTCAAAATTCATGGCTGCTGCAAACTGGAATTTCTCATAGAAGTTTCCTTTTCCGTCGCTGCTGAGATTGGAAACGGCTTTGATCTCACCGGTCTTCACTTCCATCACGGCTACGAGGCCGTCATCTGCATCGTGCTGCAGCATGGCTTTGTGAAGCGCTGTTTCGGCCACGTCCTGAAGGTTGACATCGAGCGTTGTCTGAAGATCGAGTCCGTCAACGGCTTTAACGTTGTTGGCATCGAAGATCGGCTTCCAGATGCCACCCGCTATCTTCTGATAATAAGCGTAGCCATCCTGCCCACCTAAATGCTGATTGAAGCTGTATTCCAAACCCACCCCTTTATCATTCTCGTTCACGTAACCGATGGTTCTGCGGCTCAGGTTCGAAAACGGCCTGTAACGCACGTCCACTTTTTCAAAAATAGCTCCGCCTCTCAACCGACCCTGGCGGAAGATCGGCCAGGTCATCATCGTCTTTTTATCCTGGTAGTCGATCTGCTTGCGGTTAAGAACAATGTACTGCTTGCCGGTTTCACGGGCATCGATCAGCATCTCTTTGTATTCTTTCTTCGATTTGTCCTTAAAAAACGTTGCCAGATGCCACGCGAGCGAATCAACACCTTTTTTGAAAACGTCATCTTTCGGAAGCGTTGCATCGAACGCAATTTTATAAAAGGGCAGAGAGGTTGCCAGCAGACTTCCGTTGTCTGAATATATATTTCCGCGGGTTGCCTTTACCCGCTTGTAGTCGAAAGAGATGCGCTCGCCCATGGCTGCCCACTTCTCTCCTTCTGCAAACTGGATATGGCCGATCTTGGCAATCACGGCAATGGCAAAAAGCATCACCGCAAGAAATGCCACCCTGACACGTAATAATATGGACTTCTTAATATTCACTCTCTTTCACTACAATTTTATGCGGAGGTCTTAAACTTTCTTTTAATCCGTAAGCATTTACTTTTCTCGCTACTTCTGACTGCTTGCTGGAAAACATCAAGTCAGCCTTCAGCGTGGTGTAATCGGCCCGCAGGTCTTCTACTTCAGCCTGAATGTTGTTGATCTGGCGTACCGTCTTTTCAGCATGGTGTGTATTGCCGATGTATAACAACCCGAGCGCCATTACAAAAAGGATCTTGGGCACATACTGAACAGGGAAACCTTCTTCGAAATAAGCTTCCAGCTTGAGCCGCTTCTCCAACCCGGAAAAGACGCTTGTGCCAGACGACCCCGCCGCTCTCTTGCTTTCCGGTTTTGCGCTTATTTTAAATTTGTTCTCCGCCATTTTCTATTTTCAATTGTTGATCTCCTGATTGCCTACTGCTCTTTTGCCTACTGCCTACTATTTCTCGATCTTCTCCGCCACCCTCAGCTTGGCACTCCTGGCCCTGCTATTCTCACTGATCTCCTCTTCCGAAGCTTCGATCGGCTTTCGCGTTACGGTCTCAAAAGGTTTGATCTCGTTTCCATAAAAGTCCTTCTCCACATCACCGAACACCTTTCCTTTGTTCATATAGTTCTTCACCATCCTGTCTTCGAGGGAGTGGTACGACATGATCACCAGCCTCCCTCCCGTTGTCAACACTTCGCCAGATTGGTGCAAAAAATTTTCGAGCGCCTTCATCTCGTCATTGACTTCGATGCGTAACGCCTGAAACACCTGGGCGAAGTATTTATTTTCTTTCCCTCTTGGAGCAATTTCCCGCAGCGCACTTTTCAGATCTTCGGTTCGCGCGAAGGGTTTATTCACCCTTTGCTGTGCCACCAGCCTGGCGGCAGTTCTGGCATTTTTCAATTCGCCATACATGCCGAAGATCTTGTGCAGCTCCTCCTCCGGGTATTCATTCAATACACCGGCAGCGGTCTGCGTAATGTTCTTATCCATCCGCATGTCGAGCGGACCATCAAACCGTGTTGAGAACCCGCGTTCCGGAGAATCGATCTGGTGTGACGAGATCCCCAGGTCTGCGAGTATTCCGTCTACTTCGGTTACTCCATTCAGCTTCAGGTACTTTTTGAGGTACATGAAGTTTGCCTGACAAAATGTAAAAGAACGGCTCTTTATCTTCTCTGCTTCCTTCCTTGCGTCATCATCCTGATCAAAAGCGATCAGTCTTCCCTCTCTCAGCTGCTCAAGGATTCTCAGACTGTGCCCTCCACCACCGAATGTCACATCTACATAGACGCCATCCGGTTTTATATTCAGAGCTTCCACACATTGCTCCAACATCACTGGGCGGTGATAGGAGCTGCCAGATCCGAGCTGCGAGCCGTGAGTCATGAATCCCCCACTGTCTTAATGAAGCTATGTATCATCTTTTGCTCTTCATCAACATCCTTGAGAAGATTACTTACAATATCCTTGTCACCATATCCCAGCATCTCAATAATAAGCACCTGCGTTTCTAGCTCATAGGCAGATCCTAATGACGTCTCCAAGTAATTTTTATAATCCTTTTTACTCGTTTTTGCACTGCCTTCTGCAATGTTCGAAGGAATGGATACAGCTGCTTTCGTGATCTGTATAGTCAGTCCATACTTTTCTACTGAAGGTAGCTGCTTAGCCAGTTGATACGTCCTAAACACTATCTCCATTCCTTTTTGCCAGATCTTTAACTTTTTAAAGTTCTTCATCTCTGTGCATTTACTAGAAGCTCACAGCTAAAAGCTCACAGCTTATTCATTTAAGTATTTCTCTGCTAGCTTAGACAACTCACCGGGGTCTTGAATCAAGTGCTTCTCATAGATGGATGGATTCCAGAGCTCAACTTTGTTCCCCATACCTACCAGGATCGCATCCTTGTCGATCTGTGCATACGTCAGCATATTCTTGGGGATCAGGAACCGGCCGTTGTTGTCCAACTCCACGGTTACTACTCCCGATAAAAAATTGCGCTGAAGCTTCCGGTACTCTTCGTTGAATTCGTTCAGACCTGAAATTTTTGAGAAGACTTTCTTGAACTCCACCATGGGGTAGAGTATGAGGCATTGCTCAAATCCCCTACGGATCACAAGCTCCTGACCTCCCTCATCGGGAAGCTGAGCTTTGATCCGCGCAGGAAGTACCAGCCTTCCTTTGGAATCTAGCTTGCTCTCATATTCACTGGTGAAGAAAGTCATAGACGTAGTGGTTGTCTTTTCCTCCTAAGCAAACATAAGTATTTTCGTGCCACTTCCAACCACTTTCGCCCACTTTTTTGCATTTTTTACCAGTACAGCGCACAAAAAGCCGTAAAAAGCCGCTTTTTCGCCTTGGGAAGTGTGATAATTTTTTTCAGATTTTTATCTCAGCGTGATTTTTTTCCGCCTTTTCAGGCTAAAAACTGAGGAAAATACGGTGCTGCCAGGGTTGTGTTCCCCGAAAATGTGGAAAGTGGTATAAAGTGGGAAGGAGTTACGTTGATCAAAGACCAGAGTCCAACAACCGGATGATCTCGTCGGTATGTTCGCCCAACTTTGGAGGTGCTGATAATTGGACCGGATCATCTGGGGAAGCATGGGCAACGTAGGTTCTTACACCCTGCAATCCGCTGCCGCGCAGCACCAATTGTTTAACCTCCTCCATTTGAAAGACCTGGCTCATGTCCTGGATAATTCCCGCCGGGATCTTAGCCGCGTGGATCTTCGGCATCAGCTCCTGCGATGACAATGTACTGATCCTTGCTGTTAGGGATGCCGCCAAGGCTTTTCTGTTCTCTACCCTTAAAGCGTTGGTACTATACCGGTGATCGCCAGCCACTTCATTGAGATCAAGCAATTTACATAACGCCCTGAACTGCTGATCGCTGCCCACGGCCATGATCAGCTCTTTGCCGTCTGCCGTTGTGAACACTTCACCGTAAGGTGCTATGTTGGGATGCGCAGAGCCCTGTTTTTGAGGTAATTTGTGAGCCACGAGCCAGTTGCTAGCCTGGTTGACCAGCGATGCAGCCGCAGCCTGGATCAGCGATACCTCCACCAGTTTTCCTCTCCCGGTTTTTACCCGTTCGAGCATGGCCAGCAATAACCCTTCTTTCAACTGGTGACCGGCAAGCACATCCACCAGCGCCACCGGCATTTTGAGCGATGGCCCTCCCGGTTCTCCATTCATGAACATAAATCCCGTTTCAGCCTGGATGATGGCGTCATAGCCAACGCGCGGATTACCGGCCCCATACCCTGAGATCTGCCCATAGATCAGGTCCGGATGATCCTGCGATAAGGTTTTGTAGTCGACGCCGAGCTTTTCAGCATCACCGGGTTTGTAGCTGGCGATCACAATGTCTGACCTGCGGGCAAGTTTCTGAACGATATTTTTACCTTCAATCGTATTTAAATCGATTGCAATTGAACGTTTACCCCAGTTCACAGCACAAAAGTAAGCGGACCGGTCATCGGTTTTTTCTCCTGCAGACTTCCAGCTTCGCGTCACATCACCACCCGCGGTCAGGTTCTCTACCTTGATCACTTCCGCGCCAAGCTCTGCAAAAAACTGCCCTACCGCAGGGCCTGCCAGCACGGAGGCCAGTTCCAGCACCTTATAACCTTTTAATTGGCTCACTTTTTCACTGATTTTTAAGGCAAAATCCACTGCCGGGGCCGAATTGTAAAATCATTTCTCGCATTTTTGTGTTTTGTCACCATATCAATTCGCCCATGAACAGATTTTTGGCTACCGGTGCCGTTTTATTGATCCTTGCTTCGTGCAAGTCAGAAAGGGAAACTGCGAACATTCTTAAACAAGGAACCTGGAGAGCAACCATCGAGATCCAGGGCCAGCAACTCCCTTTTAATTTCGAGCTGGTGAACGATGCACAGGGTGGCTACGATCTCTACATCCGTAACGCAGGCGAAAAGCTGCTGCTGGATGAGGTTGCCGTTTCCGGCGATTCGGTAGACATTGGCCTGCATATCTTCGACGCCAACATCAAAGCCGTGATCAAGGGCGATACGCTTCAGGGCGAGTTCATCAAAAATTACGAGAAGGATTACAACATCCCGTTCCTTGCGGTGTATGGACAGGGCTATCGTTTCGAGCCCTCCAAAGACACCACGAACATTCCTGACTTCAATGGAAAATACAGCGTGAACTTCATCAGCGAGAACGATACCACGCCTGCCATCGGGATCTTCACACAACACCGCGATAGCGTAACAGGAACGTTCCTCACCGAAACAGGAGATTACCGCTACCTGCAGGGCAACGTGGCCAACGGCATGCTGCAGCTCAGCACCTTCGATGGCAACCACGCCTACATCTTCACAGCTTCCAAACAAGCCGATGGAAAGCTGATGGGTGAATTCTACAGCGGCAAGAATCATATGGAGTTCTGGACAGGCGAAAAGAATGATCAGGCTGCGCTGGCCGACCCTGAGTCGCTCACCTATCTGAAGAAAGGATACGAGAAGATCGAGTTCAGCTTTCCGGATGTGAATGGAAAACCGGTGACGCTGAATGATGAGAAATACAAGAACAAAGTGGTGATCCTTCAGCTTTTCGGAACATGGTGCCCGAACTGTATGGACGAAACAAAATTCCTGTCACCCTGGTATGACCAGAACAAACAACGCGGCGTGGAGATCATCGGGCTTGCCTATGAAAGGAAACCTGATTTTGAGTATGCCAGCAACCGCGTAAAAAAAATGACCGGCAAGTTCGGCGTGCAGTATGATTTTGTCATTGCCGGAACGAACGATAAAGCGAAGGCCTCCGAAACACTGCCGCAGCTCAACCGCGTAGTGGCGTTTCCCACCACCATCTTTATCGGTAAAGACGGCAAGGTGAAAAAGATCCATACAGGCTTTTCTGGCCCGGGCACTGGCGTGTATTACGACCAGTTTGTGCAGCACTTTAACGAGACTGTGAATGAACTTTTAAGTGAGGATCTGACTTCTAAAAATTAGAGGTTCCCTCGCAGCACGAAGCTGGAACTTCAAGCTAAAGAAATGAAACGTGTAGTAGTAGGATTATCCGGGGGTGTAGATTCAAGCGTAACAGCATACCTGTTGCAGCAGCAGGGTTACGAGGTGATCGGTATGTTCATGAAGAACTGGCACGATGACTCTGTGACCATCAGCAACGAATGCCCCTGGCTGGACGACAGCAACGATGCCATGATCGTGGCACAGCATCTCGGCATCCCTTTCCAGGCTATCGACCTCAGCGCGGAATACAAGAAACGTATTGTCGACTACATGTTCGCAGAATACCAGCGCGGCCGTACACCGAATCCCGATGTGCTCTGCAACCGCGAGATCAAATTCGATATCTTCCTGAATGCTGCCTTGAAACTCGGCGCCGACTTCGTGGCAACAGGCCACTATGCACGCAAAGCGGAGATCCAGCAAAACGGAAAAACAACCTACAGGCTACTCGCCGGTAAAGATCCGAACAAAGACCAGAGCTACTTTCTCTGCCAGCTTACGCAAGAGCAGCTCTCACGTTCCCTGTTCCCTATCGGTGAGCTGCTGAAGCCCGAAGTAAGGGCCATCGCCAAAAAAATAAACCTTGTCACGGCAGATAAAAAAGACTCGCAGGGATTGTGCTTCGTCGGAAAAGTGCACCTGCCTGACTTCTTGCAACAAAAGCTGCAATCGAAAAAAGGAAAGGTGATCGAAGTGCCTGCTGAGTCGACTGCGTTCAGCAACGGTTACGCGGCTGATGACCTTGTTGGATTGTCTACGCCATACACGCTGGAGACCACCCTCGGAAAAGTTGTGGGTGAGCACAACGGCGCACACTACTACACCATCGGGCAGCGCAAAGGTCTCAATATCGGCGGCCACGCTAAACCGCTGTTCGTCATCGGCACGGACACTGACGAGAATGTCATTTATACCGGCATGGGCGACGACCATCCCGGTCTCTATAGAAGAGGATTGTTCATTCCCAATGCCGATGAGCACTGGGTGAGACCCGATCTCAGGCTCAATGTGAACGAGACCGCGCAATACGAGGCCAGGATCAGGTATCGCCAGAAGCTCGAAGCATGCACACTGCACAAAAAGGCAGAAGGGCTTTACATTATCTTCGATAAGCCTCAGAAGAGCATCACCCCCGGCCAATTCGCAGCCTGGTACAAGGATGAGGAGCTGGTGGGCTCTGGTGTTATCAACTGATATAGGTAAACGGTAAGCGGTATTCGGTAATCGGTGGTGAGTGCTTGTAATCTGACTGATTACTGATTACTGATCACCGGTCACGGATTACCGATCACTGATTACTGATTACCGATTACTGATTATCAGTGGTCTTTGAATCCACTCACACCACCTGACACAATGAACTTCATGGCTGCCGTAGCCGGCACATTGAGTGGCTTTACATTTTCTTTGGGAACGAAATAGTGATATCCCGAAAACGCGTATGAGTGTGGGAAGTATACTACCACCATATCGTTCAAACCGAGGTCAGTGAGGTCAGACTGTGTGATGAACCCGATCTGGTACAGGCTATTGTCTTTGTTAATGCGCACGAGCACCGGTTTGTTGAATTTCTTTTTATCTCCCACGAACGCACTCAGCAGGTCCTTGACGGTAGAATAGATCAGCTTCACCAGGGGGATGCGGTTCATGCCGCGGTCGAACCATTCGCCAATGGTTTTGAAGACGTAGTTGGTGGAGAGATAACCGATCAGCGTGATCACGGCCACAATGATGGCGAAGCCGAGGCCGGGGTAAGGCAGGTTGAGGCGATTGTCGAGCCACTGAAATGACACGAAGATAAAATAGGCGGTCGCCACCAGGGGAACAATGAATAATGTTCCACTGAAAAAGTACCGGAGAAATCTACCCGCAATTGCTTTCATGCCCAGAAAGTTAGGAAGTCTGAATGGATCTTGCCAGGGCCAGTCGTATCACTTCATCCACCTGCTCGTCGATGGTGATGTGTGTAGTATCCATCACCAGCGCGTCATCCGCCTGCTGCAACGGGCTTTCGGCCCGTGTTGTATCGATCTTGTCCCGCTGAAGAATATTGTCGATCACTTCATCGAGGTCTACCAGCTGCTTGCGCTCCATCAATTCACGCTGCCTTCTGATAGCCCGCACCAGCACGTCGGCCGTCATGAACATTTTCAGCTCGGCATGGGGGAATACTACCGTACCGATGTCACGGCCATCCATCACCACGGCTTTTTCTTTACCCAGCCTCCGTTGTTGCTCAACCATCGCGGCCCTTACTTCCTTGATGGTGCTCACATTGCTCACATGTTCCGAGATCCGCATCTTTCTGATCTCGCCTTCAACATTAAGGCCATTGAGATAGGTCTCCGTAACATTCTTGGAATTCACCTTGAACGAGATATTGATCTGGGCCAGAGCCCTGGCAATTTCTTTGGGATTGGTAAGCGAAACGTGATGATCTAAAAAAAACAACGTAACAGCCCTGTACATCGCCCCTGTGTCAATGTAGCGGTATCCCAGGATACCGGCAACCAGCTTCGCAGTGGTACTTTTGCCGCAGGCTGAATAACCATCGATTGCAATGACGATTTTCTTCAGGTTCATCAGCAATCTTTTAAAGGACAGGGGATCGGTCTTCCTGGTTTGAGTTTTTTCTTTTTGGCCGAATGCGATGATGCGCACCCCTCAGCGATCACAATGATGACCGCCATGAGAAGCAATATAAGAGACCTGAATTTCAATGTATCCGGGAGTTATTCCGGGTAAAAATAAAAAAAAGAAATCAACCTTCCGTTTTATTTTCATAACTCATCCGGAAGCCGATCTTCTGCCCGCCGCCCAGCTCTGGCGTGTGGGCTCTTTTTTGGTACAGGGTGATGGATTTTACCTCTGTAAAAGGAGGCGCAATAAGGTCATTTTCGATGGCCATGCGCAATACGATCTTGACAATTTTCCGCAGGAATTCCTCCGTAACCGGCCCTTCCGAGATCTTATTGAATTCAGCCAGCTCTTTTTCGCCTTCCACAAAAAAACGGTTGTCGTGGTTGATCATCACCCTGGCCAGCAGATAGCCGGGGTCGTTTGTCCTGTTGAACTTCAGCGAATCGGCCATAAAATTATAGATCATGATCTGGCCAAAATAACGGTTCACTTCATTCTGCAGGATATATTCCTCCTTCATGATGGGATGCGTATCTTCAAACGTTACGATGTTGGTGTGCATCACAAAGATCAGCATGTCGCCGGCGAGCTTTACGTGAAATTCATGCTCACTGATCACGACAAATTCAACGGTCACATCCTTATCTTCCGGGTGGGCCCTCCTGACCAGCTCATCGGCAACACGTTTTGCCTCATTCGAGAACACGGAGAAGGCATCGAGAATATGCCTGTAAGTAGCCTGTTTTGCGGTGGATTTGCTCTCCAGTAATTTTTTGATACAATCAATCGGATCCTGGTCTGAATTCATATCCCGGCTTTTGTTATCTCGAAATCCATGTCTAATTTCATACCCAGTCAAAAACAGGTTATGGAAACGAAAGAAGGCAATAACAACGAAAAAAAATTTGCAGGCTTCGGCAAAAAAGTAGACCAGTTCCTGGATGAGCTTAACGAAGCGGGTGAAAAACTTCAGAAAGAGTTTCAGCAGCGTTACGACGAGCTGAAAGTTTCCGCCGAGAAGCTTAAAAAGGAAGCCGAGAACAAAGAGCGCTGGAAAGAAGTTGAAGCAAGCCTTAAAAAAGCCGGTGATGAATTGGGCAAGGCTTTTAAAGCGGCGTTTACGAATAAGAAGGAGTAAGTAAGAATTGAGGAGTAAGGAGCCTGGGCCAGAAGTTAGAAGTCAGGAGCCAGGAGTCAGAAGGGTGTGGTGTGACTTAACGACTTGAAAAAAAAGGCCGCTCCCTATAAAGCGGCCCTTGGATTCAACATATTTTGAGTCAATGATTAGCTCCTTTATCTTACGCCAGGCATACTTGACATCTACCAAAACAACGCCTTCCCTACTGGTGGATGTAATGAACTTTACTAACGAATATAGATCGTCTTTGTATTTACAAATTCCTTAATGCCCTGCTCAGCCAGCTCTCTTCCATAGCCGGATTTTTTTACACCACCGAAGGGAAGCCGTTGGTCTGACCGCATCAGGGAATTGACGAATACCGATCCTGATTCTATCTCCCTGGCTACACGTTCACCTCTCTGAAGATCGGTGGTCCAGACAGAAGCGCCGAGACCATACCGACTGGCGTTGGCCATGGCGATAGCTTCCTGCTCGTCTTTAACGGTGATCATCGCTGCTACCGGACCGAACATCTCTTCATCAAACGCAACCATGCCGGGTTTCACATTGTCAAGCAGCGCAGGCTGAAAATTGCATCCCTGGCGTTCGCCTCCGGTAATCAATCGTGCTCCTTGTTTCACAGAAGCCTGAACCTGCTTCTCCAGTTGTTCAGCAAGATCGAGCCGTGCCAGTGGCCCTGTCGTTGTTTGTGGGTCGAGCTGATTGCCCTGTTTCAGTTGTTTGATCTTATCGGCGAATCGTTCCGTGAACTCTTTACTGATCTTTTCAGCAACAATGAACCGCTTGGCTGCGATGCACGATTGCCCTGCATTTTGCATACGCGATTGCGTGGCCACCTGCGCCGCGAGATCGAGGTCCGCATCGTCGAGCACAACAAATGGGTCACTGCCACCTAACTCGAGCACGGTTTTCTTAAGGTTCTTTCCTGCAGCCGCGGCCACCTGTGTACCGGCGTATTCACTTCCCGTGAGGGCAACAGCCATGATCTCATCACGGGCAATGATGCCTGCAACATCTTTTGATTCAATGAGCAACGATTGAAAAGTACCTTCCGGGAAACCGGCATCACCAAAAACCTTTTCTATGAGCAGCGCGCATTGTGTAACGTTGGCAGCGTGCTTGAGCAAGCCCACGTTTCCGGCCATCAAAGCAGGTGCAGCAAAACGAAAGACCTGCCACAAGGGAAAATTCCACGGCATAATGGCGAGCACAGGGCCTAGCGGTTGAAAGGCCACCAGGCTTTTAGAGGCCTCTGTGGCGATGGTTTGATCTTTCAAAAACACAGCAGCGTGATCCGCAAAGTAGTCGCACCCGTTCGCGCATTTTTCAATCTCCGCTGTCGATTCAGCGAGGATCTTTCCCATCTCAGTGGAAACGATGCGGGCATACTCCGTCTTACGCTGACGCAGCAACTCCCCTGCACGTTTCATCAGCGCCGCACGATGTGAATAGTCCTGCCTCTTCCACGACGTAAAAGCTTTTGAAGCAGCTGCCAGCTTTTTATCAATGGTGCCGGCATTATGGATCTCGAATTCACCTACGGGAGACTGATCGAACGGATTGATGGATCTTAGCATGGCCTGTTGTATTTAATGTAAGCAAGTTCATGCAATCCCTTTAAAAAATAAAGTACCAGCCCGGTAAAAAGCTGGTACTAAAACTAATCGACTATGCTTTAGAAGGTACGAAGTTAGAGGTACGAGGTACGAGAATACCGCAGAACAAGGATTGTCAAGGTATTTCTTCAGTCGCGGCGTACACTGCTGGAACCTGAGACATCTGCAATCACCGTCGGATTACCGCGATACAGGATCACGCTGGCACCACTGGCGGTTGCCTTCAGGCTGTTGCTGACAGTAACATGGCCATCGCTTGCACCGGAAGCACGGATGTCAGCATCCGTCACCGGAAAATAGTATCCCTTGAGCACTGACGCACCAGACAACTCTGCCCGGAGGTTTTCGCCGATGCCCCGGAGATTAAGATAAGATGCGCCGGAAAGCACCACATTGAGCTTTGTAGCATTGAGGTCGAGCTGCGATACAGAAGCCCCGGAGAGGTAAAAATCGAATGCTTCAAGGTCATGAAAACCAGAGACCCTAGAATCACTGGCGCCTGAAAAATTAGCGGACGCGATCACAGGCATGGTGATGTTGACATGGGTATCGTGACGGCGTTTCCGGTTGTCTTCATAACGGATCACCAGGGTGCTTCCTTCTTTTCGCACGATCAGGTCGTCAAGGTTACGCCTGTCTCCCCTTACCGAGATCTCGAAGTAGTTGCCCTGCTCCACATCGATGTTGAAAGCATCGCCCATTTCAAGCCTGTCGAAATCAGTGAGTGAATATTCCTTTTCGATCTCCTGGATAGGTCCCGGGTCTTCTGATTGAAAACACGAAGAGGCTACGGCTGCTGACATCAGCATCAGCGCATAGGTAAAGAGACGGTTTATTGTCGGTGTCATAATCAATGGGTTTGATGTTATGACAACTCGGTTTCAGAATACCCCTAGTACCTGTCAAATTTGTTTTCAACTCAATATCCCGATCCTTGGGGGTATGGGGCATAAAAAAAGGGGCGCCTGGCCCCTTCCTCTTATATTATCATCAGCAAATTATCCAATCGCTACACGTTTGAATTCTGCTACAGTTAATCCTTTGGTTACGCTGTCTAGATACTGCGCAACAGTTTTAGAATTGTCTTTCACGAACGGCTGGTGCAGCAAAGTGCTTTCCTTGAAGAACTTTTGAAGCTTGCCCTGAGCGATCTTCTCAACCATGTTCTCGGGTTTGCCTTCAGCGAGGATCTGTGCTTTGGCGATCTCGAGCTCTTTTTCGATGGTAGTCTTATCTACAGACTTTTCATCTACTGCTACAGGGTTCATGGCGGCGATCTGCATACCAACGTCCTTGCCGGCATCAGTAACATCTTTGCCATTGATACCTTTCAGTGACACCAGCACACCAAGCTTGGAACCTGCGTGGATGTAGGGCACAACAACTTCACCTTTCATGTGAATGTATTCGCTCACATCGATCTTCTCGCCGATCTTGCCCACCAGCTCAACGATCTTCTCACTGATGGTGAGGTTACCGGCTTTCAAAGCAAGCAACGCGTCTTTTGAGGCGGGTTTGTTTGCAGAGGCTGTTTCAGCGATCAGCTTGCCAAGGTTCTGGAATTCCTCGTTCTTGGCTACGAAGTCAGTCTCACAGTTTAAAGCAATGAGCACGGCTTCTTTTTTGTCGTCGTTAACTTTTACAAAAACAGAACCTTCTTTTGTCTCCCTGTCGGAGCGGGAAGCGGAAACCTTCTGGCCTTTCTTCCTCAATATCTCGATTGCTTTTTCAAAATCACCGTCGGCTTCGGTAAGGGCTTTTTTACAATCCATCATACCGGCACCTGTCATGCTGCGGAGTTTGTTTACATCCTGTGCTGAAATGGCTGACATACTTAATTACGATTTAGAATTACGATTTAATAGGGTGCTTAAAAAACTAAACACCGGCTTACGGCCGATGTTCAGTACATATTTTACTTCTGGATGGTCGCCATGCACGATGCTGGCGTATCGGGAAGAATTAATTTGCCTCTTCTACCGGCTCGTCAACTTTTCTCTTCTCGTCCTCTTCTTTGCGCTGAGCTGCGTCTTCCTTGTCTTTCTTACGCTCCATCAGGCCTTCTTCGATCACTTTACCGATATTTTTGGTCAGGATAGAGATCGATTTGAAAGCGTCGTCGTTGGCAGGGATCGGGAAATCAACACCTGAAGGATCAGAGTTGGTATCTACCAGTGCAAACACGGGGATATTGAGTTTTTGAGCTTCTGTTACCGCAATGTGCTCGCGTTTTACGTCAATCACGAAAAGTGCGGCAGGCAGCCTGTTCAGATCAGCGATACCGCCCAACAGTTTTTCAAGCTTGGCTTTTTCACGCGTGATCATGAGGCGCTCACGCTTGGCCAGGTTGTTGAAGGCTTCGTCTTTCATCAGCTTCTCGATCTGAGACAATTTCTTCAGTGATTTGCGGATCGTAGCGAAGTTGGTAAGCATACCACCCAACCAGCGTTCTGTTACGAACGGCATGTTGAGGCGTTTTGCTTCTTCAGTCACAATATCTTTAGCTTGTTTCTTGGTTGCCACGAACATGATCTTGCGGCCCGAGCGAACGATGTTCTTCAGGGCGAAAGATGCTTCTTCAAGGCGCGCCAGCGTTTTGTTAAGATCGATAATGTGAATACCGTTGTTCTCCATGAAGATGTACTCGGCCATCTTCGGGTTCCATTTGCGGGTAAGGTGACCAAAGTGAACACCTGCGTCCAGCAAATCCTGATATGTTAATTTTTCAGCCATTCTATTTCGATTAACGCTTGCTAAACTGGAATCTTCTTCTTGCTTTTCTTCTACCGGGCTTTTTACGCTCAACCATGCGTGAATCACGGGTCAGCAGGCCGTCCTTCTTCAGAACAGGCTTGTGTTCGGCATTAACTTCCACCAGTGCGCGGGCAATGGCCAGACGTACAGCTTCGGCTTGTCCTTTCACGCCACCGCCTTCAACGTTTACCATTACATCGTATTGATTCTCTGCTTTTACAGAAGCAAAGGCTTGCTTTACAGTGGTTTGGTGGATCTCGGAAAGAAAGTATTCCTTCAGTTCGCGATCGTTCACTTTAATATCACCTTTACCAGGCGTCAGGTATATCCTGGCGATGGAGGTTTTTCTTCTACCGATTGTGTTGATGATCTGCATTTATCAGAACTTTAATTCTTTAGGTTGTTGCGCTTGGTGAGGATGCTCAGCACCGGCATATACGTGCAGGCTTCTGAACAATTCGCGTCCCAGTCTGTTCTTAGGAAGCATGCCGCGTACAGCATGTTCGATCAGACGTTCAGGGTGCTTGGAACGGATCAAGGTAGGGGTATGCTCGCGCTGACCTCCCGGATAGCCTGAGTGCGTAAAGATCACCCTGTCAGTCCATTTTTTACCTGTCATTCTCACTTTTTCAGCATTGATGACAATCACATGATCGCCGCAATCCACATGTGGCGAATAGCTTGTCTTATGCTTGCCACGAATAACTTTCGCAACCTGACTTGCCACACGGCCCAATACCTGGGCGTTTGCGTCCACAATAACCCAGCCTTTTTCGACTGTAGCCTTGGTAGCGTAAGTGGTCTTATAACTATTATGATCCATTTTTTTACTTAAAAATTCAAATAAAACGCACCCCTCTCATTTAAAAAGGGACACAAAGGTAACTGGCTTATGGCTGAAATGCAAGTCCGGCCGATAATTTGCTTAACCGAAGAGCCAAAAATGCTTCAGGAATTCATTTCCAGCTGCCGGATCAACGCCTGCATGTCTTTTGGATAAGGAGCTTCGATCTTCAGGCGTTTTCCCGACAAATCCTCAAATTCCAGCGAAAAAGCATGTAACGCCATCCGCTTCATAAAGGTTTCCTCCTCAGTGCCTTTCTTCAGATTAAACCCTCTTTTTAGCTCAGAAAGCAAGAAAGGTTTGCCCCCGTAGGTGTCATCCCCTGTAATAGAAGCCCCCTGCGAGGCCAAATGGATCCGGATCTGGTGCATTCTGCCCGTCACTGGCCGGCATTCCATGAGTGTATGCAGCCGGTACGACCTTAAGGACGTAAAATAGGTCTGGGCGTCTTTACCCTCCCTCCGGCTGATCTTTACCACCCCATCGTTCTGTTTAAGAATGGGCGCATCCACCAGCAGGTTCGAAAAGTTATGGATGCCGTCTACCACCGCATGATAGACCTTCTCCACCTGCCGCTTTTCAAACTGGATGCTCAGGTGGCGGTACGCCTCCGGATGTTTGGCAATGGCCAGCACCCCTGAAGTATCCTTGTCCAGGCGGTGACAGGCCTGGGCATCGGGCGTGTATTCACGGGCCAGGGCCAGCAGATTGACCCTTTCGTGCCGGTCTTCCAGGGTTGAAAGGAACGCAGGCTTGCTCACCACCACATAGTCGTGGTCTTCAAAGCGTATGATATCTTCAAACCTGACCTTGGGCCGCTTGACCCGTTGCTGATTGAATTCTTCCATGCCCGCTGATTCTTTCCCGTTGCCGGTTAGTGTTTATTCAGCCTCGGCTTCGGTGCCGGACTGTTTCATGCGGGGCAATTTAAAACTAAAAACCGAACCTTTCCCCTGTGTGCTGTCAACCGTGGTTTTTGTATTATGACTTTCGAGAATGTGCTTGACAATGGCTAATCCCAGTCCGGTCCCTCCTTTTTCGCGGCTGCGGCTTTTATCTACCCGGTAGAAGCGTTCGAAGATGCGGTGGATATGTTCCGGCGCAATACCTTCGCCAAAGTCTCTAACGTGGGTGGTCACATTCTTCTTGCCCTGGGTGAATTCAACAACCACTTCGCTTCCGTCAAAAGAATGTTTGATGGCGTTTGAGATGAGGTTGGTCATCACCTGGCTGATCCGCTGCCAGTCTGCCCAGACCATCACCTGCCTGTTCTGGCTTTCAATGCGCAGGTGCACATCTTTTTTATCGGCCTTATTCTCAAATTGTTCAAAGACCTCTTCGGTCAGCTTGTACAGGTCGATGTTCTCGAAATGCATCTTGATCTGACCCGTCTCGATGTGCGAAAGGGTGAGCAGATCCTGCACGAGCATGTCGAGGCCGTCGAGGCTTTTTGCTGCCTTTTTCAGGAACTTGGTGCGTACCGTTTTATCATTGACAGCCCCATCCAGCAACGTGTGCACAAAACCCTGTGCTGCGAAGATGGGCGTTTTCAGCTCGTGAGAGATATCGGCAATGAACTCCTTCCGGAAAGCTTCGAGCTTCTTGAGCTCGTCGATCTCTTTCTGCTTCAGGTCAGCAAATGAAAAGATCTCTTCGTTGATGGTCTTCAGCGGATTGAGGGCGGCTGATTGCTGCTTGTCGATGTGCTGCAGCTCTTTCTTTTTCAGTTTGCTGATGAGCTTGTAGATCTTGTTGATCTCGCGGAAGATCAGGAACTCAAGCACCACGAAGATCAGCAGGTAAGAAACAGAGAAACCAATGAAGAACGCTACCACCAGGGCGCTCGTGCCCACGCTTTCAAAGAGTGAAAGGAATAATGTGGTAATGATGGCGATGCATAAGGCCAGCAGCAGGGCCAACACCCGTGAACTATAAACCATGCACGAAGATAGGGAATAATGCTGTCCATGGTCGATGGTCCATAGTCCATGGACGTGACAGCAGCATAAAAAATTCCACCGCCGCCTCCGAGAATTTAGAATCCGGTGATATCATATTCCAACACATCGATTAACCATGGACAATGGACTATCGACTATGGACTAGGACAAGCTGAACTTGTACCCCACTCCTTTCACGGTGGTGATGTAATCCTCCCCGATCTTTTCACGCACCTTACGGATGTGAACGTCTACCGTGCGGGCAAGAACATAAACATCGGTGCCCCAGATATTCTGCAAGAGGTCTTCACGGCTGAAAACCTTGTTGGGGTTCTGCGCCAGGAAGTATAGCAGCTCGAATTCTTTTTTAGGAAGGTTGATCTCTTTGTTCCTGACCTTGATGGTGTAGCTCACCCTGTCGATGGTGAGGTCTCCGATTGAGATCAGGCTTGCGGGAGATACTTTTTTGGTCTCTCTTCTGAAGAGGGCCGTGATGCGGCTCATGAGCGCGCGGGGTTTGATGGGCTTGGTGATGTAGTCATCGGCACCCACATCGAACGCCGCCACCTCCGAGTATTCTTCAGAGCGTGCGGTGAGAAAAACCACAAAGGCTTTTTGCATCTCCGGGATCTCGCGGATCAGCCTGCAGGTTTCAACGCCATCCATTTTCGGCATCATGATATCGAGCAGCACCAGGTCAGGAATGAATTTCCTGGCGATCTCGATGGCCCGCATGCCGTCGGCAGCAGTTTTCACCTCATAACCATCTTTTTCAAGATTATACTTCAGCAGTTCCAGGATCGGCTCCTCATCGTCTACGACAAGCACTTTGTGCATTGGCTTGTTTCCCATAGCGTTCGCATTTTGCTCAAAATTACCTCGTAAATCCATGGATTAAAAACAGATTATGTTTCTTAACAATTCCTTAATGAACGGCCGGTAACTCCCCCTTGCCCCCTCTACGCTGTAGAGGGGGTTGGGGGAGTTATAAAAACGGATATTTTTCACTCAAATATTCGACATAGGCCTTGAGGTTGCTCCGAAATTGATTGCGGTACTCATCCCAGAAGATCTCCTGCCGGGCCTGGTATCTTCTGAAGTTCATAAAATAGGCGTTGTTAGGCAGGTTCTTGCTGTATCGTTCAGATGGGTTGTTGTCTTCGCTTAACGTGAGGGTATCCAGCGACGCCACGATCTTTTCGATCATCTCTTTTTTCAGTTCAGCCTTCTTTTCTTTCGGATCGTTTTCTGACATCGTCTTGTACAAGCTATCGAGCTTCTCTGTGCCGCGCAGCATGTGGTCTGAAAATTTCAGATAATCGGTATCCTCATTAAGATAGGTTTGATATTCCGCGGAGTGAATGCCGTATTTATGGATCAGAAATTTTTCGGCGCCACGGTCACCGATGAACGTAGCGAGGTTCTCATTGAAGTCGATGCTGTCTTTTACAAAGATGGTTGCATGCGACATCTCGTGGATGATAAGGTTGGCGAGGTCTCCTTCATTTCTTTCCAGCATCTTGCTCAGTATCGGATCGGTGAACCATCCGAGCGTAGACCAGCCGCCGGGGTTGCGGATGCTCACGTCCCAGCCTTCTTTTTTCAGCTCATCTCTCAAGGCCACGGCAAGGTCCTTGTTGAAGAAGCCCTTGTAGGGAACTGATCCGAGCACGGGGAACGTCCACTCCTTCGCTTTAAGTCTGAACGGTTCGCTGGCCGTGACCACCCACATGATCTCCTCTCCCTTCTGATCGTATAAGGTCTTGTAGTTGCGGGTATCTTTCAACCCCAGTGAATCGATGGCATACCGTCTCACTTCGTTGATCAGCACCAGCTTTCTCCGCAGCGAATCCGGGAAGTCAGGGTCATGGAGGAATTCCTCCACCGGCCTGGCATTATAGATGATGTTCATCTGGCCCCTTGCCTGGCGAACGCCATAAATCACCAGGTCCCAGTAGACCACGATGAGTACGCCGACAATGATGAGCAGCGCCAGCAGTATCCGCTTGAAGATCTTTCGAGTTTTTATCGCCATCCGAATTAATGAACCGATCTTGCCACCAGTATCAACACTTTACGATCTGCAATATAAAGGTTTGAGGTCATTAAAAAATTTATGACATGCTTCAACTGTTTGAGGCTAATTCTGTTACCTCGCAACGGTTAAAGCAAAAAAAGCAACCGGTTCGACTGGCTCTGACAGCAATTGACAATACTTCGTTTTAAATTCGCCGTGAAATGGTAATTTTCAGCCTCTTTGAGTAGTAGGCCTTGAACAGTAGGCAGTAGGCAATTTGCAGTAGGCAAAAAACAAACGCCAAGAATCAAAAAAGAAAAAATAACAATAACCTATAACGAACAAATCCCATGAGTGATGCAAAAGAAAAACTGAAGGCTCTTCAGTCGACCCTCGATAAGCTGGAAAAGACCTATGGAAAGGGTACCGTGATGAAGCTGAGTGATGAAAAAGTACAGGATATACCGGCTATTCCTACAGGGTCATTGGGTCTGGACATTGCCTTGGGCATTGGTGGAATTCCACGCGGCCGGGTGATCGAGATCTATGGTCCTGAATCTTCCGGTAAAACAACGCTCACCATGCACTGCATTGCCGAAGCACAGCGGCGGGGCGGCCTTGCGGCGTTCATTGATGCAGAACACGCTTTTGATAAGAACTATGCAGAGAAGCTTGGAATAGACACTGAAAACCTGCTGATCTCACAACCCGATAACGGCGAGCAGGCACTTGAGATCGCCGATCACCTGATCCGCTCCGGCGCTATCGATATCATTGTCATCGACTCGGTGGCGGCGCTGGTTCCCAAGGGCGAACTTGAAGGCGAAATGGGTGAAAGCAAAATGGGTCTCCAGGCCCGCCTCATGTCGCAAGCCTTAAGGAAGCTTACCGGTACCATCAGCAAAACCGGTTGCTCCTGTATCTTCATCAACCAGCTGCGTGAAAAGATCGGCGTTATGTTCGGTAACCCTGAGACCACAACAGGTGGTAATGCCTTGAAATTCTACGCTTCGGTTCGTCTCGATATCCGCAGGATCGGCCAGATCAAAGAAGGCGCGGATGACATCACCGGAAACCGCGTCAAGGTAAAGGTTGTGAAAAACAAAGTAGCGCCTCCTTTCAAAGTGGTGGAATTCGATATCATGTACGGAAAAGGGATCTCCAAGTCAGGCGAGATCGTTGATCTGGGCGTGGAAGTAGAAGTGATCCAGAAATCCGGATCATGGTTCTCTTACTCCGGCAACAAGCTCGGTCAGGGCCGCGATGCCGTAAAACAACTGATCGAAGACAACCCTGAGCTGATGGACGAACTCGAAAAGAAGATCAAGGAAAAGCTCGGCGCCGTAGAAGCGAAAAAAGCGCTGGAAGAAAAAGAGTAAATATTAATATTCAACGGTCAATGTGCAGATGTGCCAAGGCGTGCATTTTCACATTGACCGTTTTATTTTTTCGTGCAACGTATTCCCGCAAAGCATGCAGTACATTCCATTGGCACATTGATCAATTGACCATCGACAATTCTAGTTGGCTCTAATGGCAACCACGGGATCAAGTCTCGCAGCCATGGCCGCCGGCACGATGCCAGAAACCAATCCGATCACTGACGAAACTCCCAATCCTAAAACGATATTCTTAATGGTGAGCGTTACGATCAGATCGCCAAAAGGAATGAACGTGAACAGGTATACCAGCATCAATCCTGCCAATCCTCCGATCAGGCTGAGGAAGATGGCTTCGAAAAGGAATTGAAACAGGATGAAGTAATTCTTTGCCCCCAGCGATTTTTGCAGGCCGATGATGCTGGTTCGCTCCTTCACGGAAACGAACATGATGTTGGCAATACCGAACCCGCCCACCAGGATCGAGAAGCCACCGATGATCCAGCCGGCCAATCCGATGATATCAAAGATCCCGCTGATGGCATTGGCGAGCGCCTCCGGGCGGTTCATGGCAAAATTGTCTTTCTCCGCAGGACGCAACCCTCTTCTCACACGCAACATTCCACGAAGCTCATTTTCCAGCTCCACGAGGCCTACGTCATAGTCGTGCCCTTTGATGCCTATCCGCGAGGTGACCTCGAACCAGGCTCCGGTACCGGTCTGGTAAAGCTTGCGGAATGCCTGGTAGGGAATAATGGCCGCGTAATCATTGCTGGGTGTACCCATAAAGCTCTGGCCTTCTTTTTTGATCACGCCGATCACCACATATTTAAGGCCTTTGATCTTGATGGTCTCCCCGATTGCGTTCTGTCCATCCGGAAACAGCACGCGGGCGATCTCACTGCCGATGACCACCACATTACGCCCCGCTTCTACTTCTTCGGGGGTAAAGTAACGTCCCTGGTCAACATTCACCTCAAAGATGATATTGTAACCCTGTGCACCGCCTACCAGCCTCACCTGGCCGATGCTGTTGCTGTTGCGTTTCAGGGTAAAGTTGCCCTTGCTGGCAAAGATTGAAATACCGTTCTGGTGCTTGAGATTGGTCTGCAGGAATTTGAACTCGTTATAAGAGGCATTGGGACGTCTCCAGAACTCCCACCACTTGTATTCCCCGCTGTTATCGGCCAGAAAAGGCCATTTTTCAACATAGATCACACCTGTTCCGAGAAAGTTAAGGCTGTCTTTAATGTTTTTTTCCAGGGAATCGACAAAGGTAAGTACGGCAATAATGGCGAAGATCCCGACGGTAACTCCCAGTAGCGAGAGGATGGTCCTCAGCAGGTTTGACTTTAATGCCCGCCAGGCGAACCGGAAGCTTTCGAAGATCTGACCTAAAGTTTTCATTTCAAGGTTTTATACGGGAGACAGGTAATGCTGGTTTGTCGGGGTTTAACGTCCCGAATTACTGGTTTAGACTGAAAAAAAGCGTTTTTTGTTACAGTTGCGAAAATCCAGGCCCTATATTCGTAAATCCTAAATAATGCTTTATTTTTGCAACCTTATTTAAAATACCCTTGATTGGGCTCATTCCGCTTACAAAATTATGAAGTTATCCGAATTTAAGTTTGACCTTCCCAATAACCTGATAGCCAACAGACCGGCTGAGAACCGTGACGAATCCCGCCTCATGGTTGTTCATAAAGACAGCGGCAAAATCGAGCACAAGATCTTCAAAGATATTGTAGGGTACTTCAACGAAGGGGATGTTCTTGTGGGTAACGATACCATGGTTTTTCCAGCCCGCCTGTATGGCCGCAAGGAAAAGACCGGTGCCAAGATAGAAGTGTTCCTGCTGCGTGAGCTCAATGCTGATATGCACCTGTGGGATGTGCTGGTTGATCCCGCCAGGAAGATCCGTGTAGGCAATAAACTTTACTTCGGCAACGGCGACCTCGTGGCGGAAGTCATCGATAACACCACTTCGCGCGGAAGGACCATCCGTTTTCTTTTTGATGGTGACTCCGTAGCCTTCGACAAAGTGATCGAAACCCTGGGAGAAACACCTCTCCCCAAATACATCAAGCGCAAGGTAGAGCCCGAAGACAAAGACCGGTTTCAGACCATCTACGCCAAGAACAAAGGTGCGGTATCGGCTCCCACAGCAGGTTTGCACTTCACAAGGCAACTGCTGAAACGCCTGCAGATCAAAGGTGTGGACATGACCTACGTAACCCTGCACATCGGCCTGGGAACATTCCGCCCGGTTGATGTAGAAGACCTGACCAAGCACAAGATGGATTCAGAGAACTTCATCGTAGGCAACGAAGCCGTTGAAGCGGTGAACAAAGCCCTTGATAACAAGAACCGTGTATGCGCCGTGGGTACCACCACCATGCGTGCCCTGGAGTCAGCGGTATCGGCTACCAACAGGCTGAAACCCCGCGAAGGCTGGACCGATAAATTCATTTTTCCTCCATACGATTTCAAGATCTGCAACGCCATGGTCACTAACTTCCACATGCCTGAGTCAACGCTGTTGATGATGGCCGCTGCTTTCGGAGGTTATGACATCGTAATGGAAGCGTACAAAGTTGCCAAGAAGGAAAAATACAAGTTCCTTACCTACGGCGACGCCATGCTCATCATTTAGAAGGTACGAGGTTAGAGGTACGAGGTACGAAGTGAATACCGTACCCAGTTCCTGTATTTCCGTACTTCGTATTTCGTACCTCGTACCTATTCTTAATACCTGGGACTTTACAACTGCTTAGTCAGATACAGGAACAGAAAGATCGCTACTGGATAGATAACAAAGTACTGAGGTGAAGCGCCGAAGAAACGCAGGAAGATGCCGAGCGGCGCGAGCAGCAGTAGAACGCCGCCGGTGAAGAACACAACTTTCTTTGATCTTTCTATGGGCGCGTTGAAGACATCCACCATTTTATATACGAGGAAGCCGATCACGGCGACATTGAAGGCGATCAGGAAAAAGCGCAGCATAGGTTCAACTTTTATTTAAAGTTATGAGTTTATAGACTAATGGGAGGTCTCCCCGTAATTTCTTATTTTTAGGATATGTTAACCAAAGAGGAAATATTGAAACGCCTGCGCGAGCATAAAACCGAGCTTCAGCGGAAATTTCCCCTCAAGAGCCTCGCCCTGTTTGGTTCATATGCCCGGAACGAACAAACCGACACCAGCGATATAGATGTTTTGGTGGAATTCAGCGAGCCGGTAGGTTTTGAGTTCATTGATCTGATAGAAGAACTTGAAAGGCTTTTCAACCATAAAATCGATCTGGTGAGCAAAAAGGGGGTTAAATCCCATTACCTGCCCTATATAGAAGACGATGCCATCTATGTCTAAGCGCGTCCCCAAACTCCTCGTGATCGATATGCTGGAGTGCTTGGAAAAAATACTGGACTACACAGCAGGAATGACATATGAATCGTTTTTAACCGATTCCAAAACGCAGGACGCCGTCATCCGCAATATTCAGGTGTTGGGAGAAGCTGCCAACAGAGTTCCAGATTCATTTAGAAGTGAAAACCCCGAGATTGAATGGAGCAAGATCATTCGTTCGAGACACATCATTACGCATGAATATGATGACATTGACCATTCTATTATCTGGAAGATCATCACAGTTCATATTCCTTCATTAAAATCATCGTTGGAAAAAATACTTCAAACACTTTGAATCGACCAGAATACGCCCTGATCGTTGCCGGCGGAAAAGGAACCCGCATGAAAAGCAAGATCCCTAAACAGTTCATTGAGCTGCAGGGCCTGCCTGTGCTGCTGCACACCATCAATGCTTTCTTTCGTTATAAGTCCGATATCGCTGTGGTACTTGTGCTGCCGCAACAGGACTTTGAAACCTGGCACGCCATCGTAAAAAAGTACAACTTCACCCATCCCATTACACTGCAGCAAGGCGGGGATAGCCGATTTCAATCCGTGAAAAAAGGACTTGAAAAAATTGCAGGCAACGGACTGGTAGCCATTCACGACGGCGTACGTCCCCTGGTGAGCGAAGCCATCATTGCTGAATCTTTCCGGCTCGCGGCGCAAAGCAGATCAGCGGTGGCTGCCGTGCCGTTAAAAGAATCTATCCGTATTGAGGAAGGGAACAGCACCCGTGCCCTTGACCGCTCACAATACCGTCTCATCCAGACACCCCAAACCTTCGAGGTGCAACTGATCAAAAAGGCATATGAGATCCCGGAAGACGCAAGCCTTACGGATGATGCCAGCGTAGCCGAACGCGCAGGACATGCCATCACACTTTTCGAAGGCAGCTACCGAAATATCAAGATCACCACAGAAGAAGATCTGGTGATTGCAGGGGCAATGCTACAAGCCAACAGCCGGTTGTAGAAAAACTTCTACCTTCTTACCAAATAAAAGGGTCAATACCGCCATCCGTTTCCGCAAACGTTTGAAAAGGTGTCTAGGAACGGTTTTTTCAACTAATTTGCCCTACACTTTAACCCTTAACCCATTATCCTATGAATACACGGTACACCCTTGAACTTCACAATGTCACGCTTGAGAATCTGAACCTTGTTGGTGGTAAAAATGCTTCCCTGGGGGAAATGCTGCGAAATCTTTCCGCACTCGGCATCAGCATTCCTTTGGGCTTCGCCATTACAGTAGATGCCTATTGGGAATTCCTGAAGTACAATAAGCTCGAAGGCTCCATCCGGAAGATCATCGGCGCTATTGACATGGGGAACCTTATCTCCCTTCGCAAAGGTGGCATGCAGGTACGGCAACTGATCCGCAATGGAAAATTCCCGGAAGCGCTTCAAGAGGAGATCGTCAAAAGTTATACAACGTTATCGAACCGGTATAACCAGGATGCTACCGATGTGGCCGTAAGGTCGAGCGCCACAGCAGAAGATCTTCCCGACACTTCTTTTGCCGGTCAGCAGGAAACGTACCTGAACGTTCGGGGCACGGAAGGCATTCTGGAAGCCGTGCGGAACTGCTTCGCCTCCCTGTTCACAGACAGGGCTATCTCCTACCGTGAGCACTTCAAGTTCGATCACTTCGATGTAGCGCTTTCAGTCTGCATCCAGAAAATGGTGCGCTCCGATCTCGCCTCCTCCGGTGTTGCGTTCTCGCTCGATACCGAGTCCGGGTTCAGGAATGCCGTGATCATCAATGGCTCCTATGGCCTGGGTGAAATGATCGTGCAAGGAGCCGTGTCTCCCGACGAGTTCATCGTTTTCAAACCTACGCTGGAGAAAGGTTTCGAATCCATCATCGAAAAGAACCTCGGCAAAAAAGACCGCAAGATGATCTATGGCGATGATCCCGGTCAGCTCACCAAGGTCGTCAACGTTCAGCGCGAGCACCAGAAAAAATTCTGCCTTGAAGATGCCCAGGTGCTGGAGCTTGCGCAATGGGTGTGCGCCATCGAAAAATACTATTCAGGCAAAAAAGGCCACTGGTGCCCGATGGACATTGAGTGGGCTGTAGACGGGCTTACCAATCAACTGTTCATTGTGCAGGCCCGGCCAGAGACCATACATTCCCGCAAGGATGAAACAAAGCTCGTAGAGTACAGCATCAAGGAAACAAGCGTTGAAAAGCGGATCCTCAGTGGCATCGCCGTGGGCAACAAGATCGCTTCCGGCAAGGTGGTGATCATGTATTCACTGGACGGCCGTGATGGCTCTCACGATGGTATCGACTTCCACGAAGGTGATGTGCTTGTCACTGAAATGACAGACCCCGATTGGGAACCGATCATGAAAAAAGCATCGGCCATCATTACCAACAAGGGAGGCCGCACCTGCCATGCCGCCATCGTAGCCCGCGAGCTGGGTGTTCCGGCTATTGTGGGCACCGGGCAGGGCACGGATGTGATGAAAGATGGTGAAACCGTTACAGTCTCCTGCTGTGAAGGTGATGTGGGTTTTGTTTATAAAGGTTCGATACCTTTTGAGAAAACGGAGACCGACCTCAACAGCCTTCCGGAAGTAGCTACACCGATTATGCTCAATGTTGCTTCGCCTGAGCTGGCTTTCAAATTCTCACACATTCCCAATTCGGGTGTAGGCCTGGCCCGTGAAGAGTTTATCATCAACAACTATATTCAGGCGCATCCCCTGGCGTTGCTGCACCACCGCGAGATCGGCGACAAGGTACTCACTGAAAAAATAGAGAAGCTGATGACCGGTTATGAAACGGAGGAATCGTTCTTCATTCAGAAATTGTCTTTCGGCATTGGCAAGATCGCTGCAGCGTTCTATCCGAACAAAGTGATCGTGAGGTTCTCCGATTTCAAGACCAACGAGTATGAGAACCTGCTCGGTGGATCGTACTTTGAGCCGAAAGAAGAGAATCCCATGATCGGCTGGCGCGGCGCCTCGCGTTACTACTCCGAAAAATATCGTCATGCTTTCGGGCTGGAGTGCCTGGCCATAAAACGTGTGCGCGAAAAGATGGGACTGACCAATGTTGTGGTAATGATCCCTTTCTGCCGTACGGTGAAAGAGCTTGAGCGTGTTTATGAGGTTATGAAAATGTACGGGCTCGAACGCGGAGAGAATGGCCTGGAGGTTTACCTGATGGCCGAGATCCCTTCCAACATCCTGCTGGCGGATGAATTCTGCCGGCACATCGACGGGTTCTCCATCGGTTCGAACGACCTTACACAGCTTACGCTGGGACTGGACCGCGATTCGGCGCTGGTGGCCGAGCTTTATGACGAGCGCAACGCAGCCGTAAAACGATTTATTTCCAGCCTTATTAAAACGGCCAAGGCCCATGGCGTTAAGGTTGGCATTTGCGGACAGGGGCCGTCTGACCTTCCGGACTTTGCGGAGTTCCTGGTGGCGGAAGGAATTGACAGCATTTCGGTTACACCTGATTCGGTGCTGAAGACCATCCGTACACTGTCAACCGTCAAAGAAGAAGCATTGTTAAGCTGAGCGAAGCCCTAAAAAACAACGGACATTGAGATATCTCAATGTCCGTTTTTATATCCGTAGCCCGGAACGTTGTCCGTCTAAAAATCATCAATATTCATCTTCATTGAAGAAGAAATCCTCTTTGGTGGGGTAGTCAGGCCATATTTCTTCAATGCTTTCATAGGGCTGACCATCATCTTCAAGTTCCTGAAGGTTTTCGACCACTTCTAAAGGAGCACCCGAACGAATTGAATAATCTATTAACTCATCTTTCGTAGCTGGCCATGGGGCATCTTCCAGATATGAGGCTAGTTCAAGGGTCCAATACATAGTTTTAGTCCTCCTTTAATTTTCCGCAAAAATAAACTTTAATTGAATAAATCAAATAGCCGTATTTCTTTATTTCCTAAGAGCAAAAAACAGGCAAAAAAGTTCATTTTATATCGATTTCCATTGAAAATGTAACCCATGCTTTTAAGCTCCACCAAACTTATTCGCCATATTGCGCCTCAAATTCGAAATTGAAGTGTAAACGCCGGTTGAACCGACAAATTGTTTTTGTGGTTTATGCTTCTGTTCCATTAAATCAACCTTAAAATTTTCTATGGCCGACGAAAAGATCATTTTCTCGATGGCGGGCGTCAATAAAATTTATCCGCCACAAAAACAGGTTCTCAAGAATATATATCTGTCCTTTTTTTACGGAGCAAAGATCGGCGTACTAGGTCTTAACGGCTCCGGTAAATCTTCGTTGCTTCGCATTATTGCCGGTGTTGACAAGGAATTTCAGGGTGAAGTGGTATCGGACCTGAGCTTCAGCGTAGGATTGCTGGAACAGGAGCCCAAGCTCGATAAAACCAAAACCGTAAAAGAAATAGTGGAAGAAGGGGTGCAGGAGATCTCTTCGCTGCTGAAGGAATTTGAAGCGATCAATGAAAAATTCGCCGATCCGGCCGTGATGGATGACCCTGACGCCATGGATAAGCTGATCACCAAGCAAGGTGAGATCCAGGAGAAACTGGATGCAGCCGGTGCCTGGGAGCTTGACCATAAACTTGAAAGGGCTATGGATGCCCTCCGCTGCCCTCCGCCCGATGCCAAAATCGAGCACCTCTCCGGTGGTGAAAAAAGACGCGTAGCACTCTGCCGCCTGCTGCTGCAGGAACCGGACGTGCTGCTGTTGGACGAACCTACCAACCACCTTGATGCCGAATCGGTGCATTGGCTTGAACAGCACCTGAAGCAATACAAAGGAACAGTGATTGCGGTAACGCACGACCGTTATTTTCTCGATAACGTAGCCGGATGGATCCTCGAGCTTGATCGCGGCGAAGGCATTCCCTGGAAAGGCAATTATTCATCGTGGCTGGATCAGAAGCAGAAACGCCTGGCCCAGGAAGAGAAATCAGAGTCGAAACGCCAGAAGGCTCTGGAACGCGAGCTTGAATGGGTACGCATGAATCCTAAAGGACGCCAGGCTAAAGGCAAGGCACGTTTGAGCGCCTACGAAAAGCTGATGAGCCAGGAGACCCGTGAGAAGGAAGAAAAACTTGAGCTGTTCATTCCGCCAGGGCCGCGCCTGGGTAATAAGGTGATCGAAGCCAAAGGTGTATCCAAAGGATATGGCGACCGCCTGCTGTACGAAAACCTTACCTTCAGCCTGCCTCCCGCTGGCATTGTGGGTATTGTTGGGCCTAACGGGGCTGGTAAGACCACGTTGTTTAAAATGATCACGGGTAAAGAGAAACCGGACGCCGGAAGCTTTGAGGTTGGCGAAACGGTACAGATCGCCTACGTTGACCAGGAGCACGACGACCTGAAGCCCGAAGACACCGTGTGGCAGGCGATCACCGGCGGCAACGAGCTCATAGAACTCGGCGGTAAGCAGACCAATTCCCGTGCTTACGTTGGCAAATTCAATTTCAACGGCAACGATCAACAGAAGAAAGTAAAAGAGCTCTCCGGTGGTATGCGCAACCGTGCACACCTTGCCATTGCTTTGAAACAAGGCGGCAACCTGCTGCTGCTCGACGAACCTACCAACGATCTTGACGTGAACACACTGCGTGCACTGGAAGAAGCACTGGAAAACTTCGGTGGCTGCGCTGTGATCATCTCTCACGACCGCTGGTTCCTCGATCGCGTATGTACACATATCCTCGCCTTCGAGGGCGACTCACAGGTATTCTGGTTCGAAGGAAGCTTCAGTGAATACGAAGAGAACAAGAAGAAACGCCTGGGCGACGATCAGCCGCATAGGATTAAGTATAAGAAATTGGTAAAGTAGTCCGTAGACCATGGTCCATAGTCAATAGCAGTGAGGTTTAGTCGTCAGACCACTGCGCGCAGGTAAACGCACTGGTCAGTGGTCCGACGACTGAGCACCTGTCGACTCTGGACCGTGGACTGACCACCCTCCTTAAGAAACGAACTTGCATCATGAAATCCCTCATCACCATCGGGCTCCTCATTCTCTCCAACGCATTCATGACCCTGGCGTGGTATGGCCATCTCAAGTTCAAAGAGATGAAGTGGAGCCAAAGCCTGGGATTGATCAGCATTATCCTGATCAGCTGGGGTATTGCACTGTTCGAATACCTGTTGCAAGTGCCGGCCAACCGCATTGGATTTAAAGAATATGGCGGACCTTTTTCACTGGTACAACTGAAGGTGATCCAGGAAGTGATCACCCTTACCGTCTTCGTAGTGTTCTCGCTGCTGTTCTTTAAAAACGAAACGTTCAGGATCAATCACCTCATTGGCTTCGTGTTCCTGGTGCTGGCAGTGTATTTTATCTTTAAGAAGTAACTAGGCTATATTTACTTTCTGATTCAGCAACTCGATGCTGAAACTCACCTTTGCATTCAGTGCTTTGAACACTTTGATGATCGTTTCGAAACGCGCATCGGTCAGGCTATTCTCGATCTTGGAGATCTGCGCACGCTGAACACCTACCAATTTCCCAAGCTCTTCCTGTGTAAGGTTACGTTTCTGCCTCGCTTCCTTGATCGCTTCTCCCAGCAGATCAAGTCTTAATTCGTATTCGAATGCATCTCTCTTTTTGGTGCCGGGTTTACCGATGTACTTATCGGTAATTTCGTCCAGAGAGTATGTTCTCAACTTCTTCTTTCCTGTATTCATATTCTTCGATCTTTTTATTTTCAAAATATTCTCTCCGCAGCGCTTCTGCCTTCCCTAAATCAGTTTGCGGGGTTTTGTCTGTCTTCTTGATCAATCCATGGGCTGCAACAACAACTGTATCGGTGTTATCAGACTTATCCCAGAAAGCAAAAAGCCTGTACTTTAATTTTTTATACAATGTTCGAAATTCCCAGATCTCAGCATTGAGCTTTTTAAATAGTTCGTCATCATTCACAACCTGAGACTTTCGAATGTTGTAAATGATCTTCTCGCGAGCTTTTTGATCTACCTGATCAAGAAACTCAGCTGCTTCTTCCAGAAACAGTACTCTGAATTTTTGTATCACCTTAGAGAGGGCTTACGTTATTATTACATACCAAAAATACATGTTTCCTAAAAAGGAAACAATCAAAACACATACATTTTTTCGACAATCAGCCGTAATTCGTTACAGAAGCTGTGTTAAATCGAGGGTTTGGTTTTCCACCTTTCATGCATCCACACCCATTGGTCGGGATGCTTACGGATCTGCTCTTCGATGAAGTTGGTAAGGATCTGCGTATTAAAGACAAGGTCGCTCTCCTCGTCGCCGGTTACGCGCATAGGGATCTCGGGCAGGATGTGCATATGTTGCATACCGTCATCGCCTAAATAGATATAGGTGGGCACAACCGATGCGCCGGTTTTCAATGCCAGTACCGTTGCGCCTACGGGTGTGGCGGCGGGCATGCCGAAGAAGTCGACAAAAACAGTTTTCACTTTGGTATCCTGATCGATAAGCAGCGCAACTGAACCCGCCGACTTCAGAACCTTGATCATCCGGAAGGTTTCTTTACCCCGTTCGATCGCAATGGCGCCGTGCGCGTTACGATATTCCCAAAGCAAGTCGTTCAGCCTTTTGTCTTTGAGTGGTGTTCCGATGATGTTGGGATTGAGGCCCCGCATGGCCATGTTGGTCACCTGCAGGTCGAATGCGCCCAGGTGACAGGTGAGGAAGATCACGCCCTTGCGCTTGGCATGTGCCGCTTCATAATTTTCAAGACCGTAAGTGATCAGGATCTTTTCAAGATCGGCCAGCGACTTCACTGTACGGGTACTTCGTAGAATATCGCCGGCATTTTTACCAAGCATTCTGAAATTGTTCCTGGCAAGTTTTCTGATCTCCTGGTGTGTTTTGGTGGGAAACGCCAGGCGGAGGTGCTTCAATGCCAACCGGCGTGTTTCACCTGCGAAATAATACCCCATGCCCCCAAGCCAGCCGCAGATGGAAAGCCATGTGCTGCGTGAAATGCTGATCGACACCCATATCATGAACCGCACGAGCCAGTAAACAGTGGTGTACTGAATAGTCCTGCGGATACTTTTAAGATCTGCCATGGCTGCGAAGATATAATAATTTGACTTTTCTTTACGCCTGCTGCGGCACAGAGCCGGTATCTCCTTAACTTCCCTGTATGAAAACCCTGTATGTTGTCCGTCACGCCAAATCAAGCTGGGATGAGCCGGGCCTCTCCGACTTTGACCGCCCCCTGAACGAACGTGGCAAACGTGATGCACCACGCATGGGAAAGCGCCTGAAAGACCGAAACGTTCACCCTGACCTCATGCTCTCGAGCCCGGCAAAACGTGCGTTATCAACCTGCAAGCGTATCGCAGAAGCCCTTGGATACGCCGCTGACAGGATCAAAACCGACCGCTCGCTCTATCATGCTGACGAAGACGAGATCTTATCTGCAGTAAGGGGCATTAATGACAAGCACAACGTGGTCATGATCTTTGGCCACAATCCCGGTCTCACGGATTTTGTACACCGCATGAACAGGATCAGCTCAGCTACCATAGACGATATGCCCACCTGTGGTATTGCCGCTTTCCATTTCAACATCACCTCATGGCAGGAGATCGACTTTGGAAAAGGGGAGCTGGTTTTCTATGATTATCCGAAGAATGAATAAGAAGCCAGGAGTCAGGAGGAGTAAGGAGTGAGAATTAAGGAGTAAGGGAGGAGTGCAGAGTCGGGTATGGGGGATATGAGTTTGGTTGCCGGTTGCCAGTTGCCGGTTTTGAACGGTGCAAAATTACTGACTGAGTTAACGGTCATGAGATTGAAATTCACAGGTGAAGTTAACACGGCACGAAACTGGCAACCGGTAACTGGCAACCGGCAACATTCAGAGATGAAGTGCAATCGCTGGCCTCGTCTATATTTTGAAAGGAATTAAGTCCCAGACACGTTTCTTCAGCACACCAACCTCACCGAAGCGGTAGCCTACCAGGATCTTGAATGAGCCGTTGTTGTTGGAGAACCGCACGTCTTCAAATTTCACATTGCTTCCCTGGGTCAGGAAAGAAACGCCACCAAACAGTCTGTCTCCATTGTAGCCGATGCCGATGCGGGCTGCAACAAAAGAGTTAATGGCGATCTCATTGCGATCAGGGCCGCCTTCAAGCTCATAACCGATCCAGTGATGGGCAGGGCCAATGGACAGTGTTCCGTTCAGGAAAAAGTTCTTGAAGATGACACTGTACGTATAGCCGGGTGCTATACTGAACGTGGTGTAATGCAGTTTCTCAAATGATACCTGATCGCCGAAGGTAACGCGCTGTTGTGTGTTCAGGATCGAAGAATCTGCCGAAAGTTTAAAGTTGCTCAGGCTGGCAAACAACAGGAAAGAGCCCTTGCTATACAATTGCCGTTCGGCGAAGTTGTATACCGATCTGAAGGAGAACTTCTGGTTGTTGAACACATAATTTGCTGTGACGCCGAGATTTCGCGAATCGATATCCGGCCGCTGTGGAAATGGACTGTCTGCCGGAGGTTCATTGTCATTATCGGTAATGTAGAAGCCATTATACTTTTGATAGAAGGCATCTACTCCGAATTTTTTACCCATCACATTGAGCTGAATATCCCGCGCATCTGATTCTCCGTAAAGCGATTTTCGCCGCTCGTCCACGGGCAAAGCGAAAGTCAGCTCAAAACCCAGCTCAAACAGGTACATGCCCACACCAAAGTTGTACGAGGTATTGGGCTTAAACGTAAGCAGGTCGCTGCGATCTTCTCTTTCCAGCTCAAAGCTGAGGCTGCGCTGCTTCAATACCGGGTACAGGAAGAAATGATCGGGAAACCGTTTGATAAAAGTATCCCTGATCGAGTCCTTGCTGGCAGCAGGTGCCACGGTAACATCGTCCTGCGCAAACGCACTCAAGGCAAGGCACAGGCAACAAAGGGCAAGTGCCGGGCGCATCAGAGAATGTATTCGCTTAGGTCCTTGTTCTTCACAAAACCAGTGAGCTTTTCCTTCACCAGGTCAGCATCTACGGCAATAGAAGAATCAGGAGCAATTTTATCAGGCACATCAAACAACAGCTCGTTGAGCAGCTTGCTCATAACCGTGTGCAGCCTTCGTGCACCGATGTTCTCCACCTCTGCATTGATGGTGAATGCCATGTTGGCGATCTCGTCCATGGCGCCGTCAGTGAAAGTGACTTCAACACCTTCGGCCTGGAAAAGCGCCTGGTACTGCTTGGTGAGCGCGTTCTTGGGCTCTTTCAGAATGCGGATAAAATCTTCCCTGGTAAGGTTGTTCAGCTCTACACGAATAGGAAAACGTCCCTGCAGCTCGGGGATCAGGTCAGACGGTTTCGAAATATGGAAAGCACCGGCCGCAACGAACAGGATATGGTCGGTCTTGATCACGCCGTGTTTTGTATTCACGGTGCTTCCTTCCACGATCGGCAGCAGGTCGCGCTGCACACCTTCACGACTCACATCAGGGCCACCGCCTCCTTTTTTAGAGCCTGAAGCGATCTTATCGATCTCATCAATGAAGATGATGCCGGCATCTTCCGCCCTGTGGATAGCTTCTTCCTTCACTTCATCCATATCGATGAGCTTCGCAGCTTCTTCTTCCAGCAGGATACGCCGGGCTTCGGCAACCGTCACTTTTCTTTTCCGTGTTTTTTTCGGCAGCATGCCGTTGAGCATCTCCTGCAGGTTCATCATGGAAACTTCATCCATCATGCCTGCGCCTACCATGCCCACATTGGGTCCGCTGCTTCCCTTGATGCTGATGTCGATCTTCCGTTCTTCCAGCTCTCCGTTCCTGATCTTTTCCCTGAAGAGGTTACGGGTGCGCTCGTTCAGCTCCTCATCTGACGTTGGCATGCCCTGCGATTCTGTGGAGAATCCCGTGGGCTTCGAGCCCTGCACTTTGAGCGGAGGGATCAGCGCATCGAGAATGATATCTTCAACGATCACAGCTGCCTTCTCTTTCACTTCTTCTTTTTTACGCGCCTTCACCAGGTTTACAGATTGTTCAACCAGGTCGCGCACCATACTTTCAACGTCTCTGCCCACGTAACCCACTTCGGTAAACTTTGAAGCTTCTACTTTCACAAAAGGTGCATCCGCGATCTTGGCCAGCCTGCGGGCGATCTCAGTCTTTCCCACGCCGGTGGCGCCGATCATTAAAATATTGTTGGGGATGATCTCGCTCCTGATCTCGGATTTCACGTTCATCCTCCGCCAGCGGTTACGGAGGGCTATCGCCACATTCCGCTTGGCTTCATATTGCCCGATGATATATTTATCAAGTTCTTCAACTATCTGTCGTGGCGTTAGGTATTTTGGATCCATCATAACACTTATCGTCTCTTTAATAATTTATTAAGATCGGCTGACAAAGTAAAGGAATAACCGGCACTTCCGGCTACATAGGCGCTTCTGCTGAAAACAAATTCAAAAGCTTTGACATGAACGGCTGCCCCGAGTGAAACACCTGCTCCTCCCCCACCAGCCGGCAGTTTGAGGGCCTGGTGCGCCAGGTAATTGTAGCCAGCCATCAGAGTCACATTTTTATGGATCAGGATCTCCGTTCCCAGGCTCAGATGACTGAGCACTTTTTTCAATGCTCCTGGTTTTTCTTCGTCATCATCAGGGTCATCATAGCTTACGTCTGCCTGTGTGAGGTTAAAGGCCGTCAGCGAAAAACGCAAGGGCATGTGCTCCGGTTTAAAGGTGATGCCCGCCCGCACATCCAAAGGTACGCTGCTGCCCGAAGTCGACGTATAATCACTCAACACAAAACCCGCATTCCGGATCACAAGTCCTGCCGTGAACGGTTTGTGGGGATGAATGAAGACACCTCCCAGATCGAACATCAGCGCGCTGGCCCGGTATCCGGCAATGTTTGAAAAAACACCTTTGAGATTAATACCAAACCTGAAATTTCCCTGCCGGTGACTTTTTCCTATGATGAGGGCGGTCTCTCCGGAGCTAAACTCGCCGGTCTCTACGCCGTTCAGGTCGTATCCCTGGATGGTGCCATAACTCATGTGCTGAACGCCCAACATAACCATTCCTGCTTTACCGAAGTCATGTGCGTATGCTAAAAAAGCCTGCCCTATAT
>NZ_JAHESF010000014.1 GCF_018598225.1 Chryseosolibacter histidinae
TTACAAAAGGGCGCAGGGTTTCGAAGCATCGCCGTAAAAACATCCTGAACAAGGTCTTGTGCCAGCTCCCTGGATTGCAGCATCTTCAACCCGGACGCATAGATGCCCCTGGCGTACCGGTCATAGATCATTTTGAAACCTTCCCTGTTTCCCTGACTCAAAAGCTTCAGGGCTCTGGCTTCATCATAATCATTTCTGTTCTGAGAGTTCATAAGCGGGCTATTCTTATTACTTTCTATGAAGTTTTTATAACCAAATCCAGGATTCCTCCACCCTAAATCGGGTTAATTATAAATGAATTTACTCATAATAATCCCAAAAACATAAAAAATAATACCGAATTCGTAAACAAGAATTGAAAAAATGTATTATGAATTATGCCTTAACTATGATGAAATTGATACCCATAACGGGGATTGCCGGGCACGATTTGCCGGTTGTAGATTGCTGAAAGCGAATGCTTTGAAAGTGTTTTTTGTGGAGGGCGCTGAGGTCTTTCAGCCATGAAAAAATAAGGGACTGCAACGAGATCATTCGTTCAGTCCCTTCCGTGTGATCCGACAGGGACTCGAATGTTAATACAAACACTTTACAGCATGTTTACAGTAAACGTAAAACCTAAATAAATACACGCAAAAAGGCTTATTTTTTAATAAAGTTATTATTTAACTTTACTCACACCTGAACTCACACCTCGGGTAATAATTCAAAAACTGACACCTGAACTCACACCTGAAATCCCATGGAAAATCTGGAATTTAAAATCCAGTTAAAAGGCGGATCCGATACTGCCTTGGCTTTCCTTGTTGCCTACAATAAAGCATTCAAGAATCATCGATTTATCTCGTCTACCGGCATTAAGGTGAGGGCCAAGGGATTTGACGCGGCCCGCCCGGGAGCAGCGTTAAAACGAATTCTGCGTGCTGGCGAGGAAGCACACGAATCACTGATCAAGGACGGTCAGCCTGTGAACAATGATACCTTGAAAAAGCGGATAGAACTGATTCGGTCGCGGATCGCCTGGGCAGGTAACGAACTTCTGACATGGGATGGCTCCAGCGTGCACCACTTCCCTATTCCTGACACTACTAACCGGCTGTCTTTGGAAAAGGCACTGCGGGTCGAGCTCTCGAAACAAAGGCCTGATTTCAAAAAAATCATCGATGCTCACCTGAACGCCGGTCAAAATGAATTGTTTGGTTTCTGGCAAGGAATCATCGACGGACAAATAAAACCCAGGCACGGTAAAAAGCTTCGTAAATCGACTATAACTGCAAAACGGCAGTCCATGATTGTCCTGAAAGAATTTGATCCCCTCGCCTCTTTTGACAAAATGGACATGAGGTTTTACAACACATTCACCGGCTGGATGGCTGATCAGAAGAACAAGGATGGATCCACTCGATTTGATCCTAATACTGTGGGACGGCACATAAAGGAAATCAAGGCTGTGCTGAGATTAGCATACGCCAATGATTTGATGACAAATACGCGGTTTGAGATGTGGCCTGTTACCAAGGAAAAAAACGAAGTCGTTGCTCTCAGTAAGGAGGAACTATTGGGAATCAATAATCTCACGAAAATCAACGGCAAAGATTTGTCAAACACCCTGAATGACGTGAGAGACATATTCGTGATGGCATGCTTCCTCGGTCCTAGAATAAGCGACTTCAAAAACCTCCGCAAAGAGAGCCTGTTTACTAACGCTGGAGTGCAATACTTTGAATATGTTCAAGAAAAGACCGGTACACGCGTAAAGATCCCGGTACATCCTATCGTCCAGGAAATCCTTAACAAGCGCGCTGGAGAATTTCCAAAAATGATAAGTGAGCAAAATTTCCGAGCGCACTTGAAGGACATTTGCAAAGCTGCAGAGTTAAATGACCGGGTTATCACAAAGATCAGGAATGGCAAGCCCGAGTACAAACTGAAGTGGCAGGCAATAAGTCCACACAGCGCGCGACGTACTTTCGCCAGTAGCCTTTTTTATGGTTGGTTTTCCAAACCAATGCCGGCAAGTTTTTGCATGCGATATACAGGACATAAGTCAGAAAAATCTTTTATGATCTATATCGGAGCAAGTGAGAAAGACCTGGACGCAAAAGCGCTGGAGTATTTTGATTTGACACCTGAAATGAAAATAGCATGAGCAAAAAGCCTGCAAAGAATAATACAAAAGACACGATCGTACTTAAAAATCGAGAAACATTAAACGATCTATATATGAAGATGGGCATTGTAAGTTATTTCAATGATCCGGTCAAAATCCAATTGTTCTTTACTGGCAATGACCACTATTTGCAACAGGCTAAAGAAGACATTGTGATGATTAACGAAAACATCATTAGACCAAACGATAAAAATAAAAAGGTTGAAGAGAAGCAAGCATGGCGGACTAACTCACTATCAATTGAACGTATTTACGAGGCAAGGGAAGAGGAATTGAAAGGTCTCTTTGAAATAAGATTCAATGAAGGAAAAACGTATAAGGGATTTATCACGGAAAAACGATTTGCAGAATATGAATCTAAGGACCTTAGAACAACTCAGTCTAAATACTTCGGCTGGTTCCCTATTCTAAAGCAATGGGTAGAGTATCTTGAAGATATTGCAGGCATAGAGCATGTGGATTCCATACCTGTTGCGGAGCCTCAAAATATTGAGACACCCGAATTTTTAAATTTTGAATCTTTTTTGAACGGCACTGGAAAAAAAGTGATTCCATTCCTGTCTAAAACATACCAATCGGCAAAACCACAGGATGCAGTACTTATGCTGTTCGCATTGGATAAATTAAATATGCTTGTCCAGGGTGCACTTAACAATATAAGTGCCCTTAGTCAGGCTGTAGGTTATTTTTTAAGCAAACATTATACTCATCAATCATTTGATCACAACTTTAAGTTAAAAGATGATCCCTCCTTCAAGGCCAAGATTAATGCACACGCCGACAAAATAAAGACCAGTACGGCCAAATAATTTTTTTGCTTTCTTTTTGCATGCAAAAAATGCAAAAAAATCCTGTTGCTCCTTTGTTGTGTAAACAAACGCAAAGGATATGGAAAATCCGTTCGAAGAAATTACTCAGAAATTAGACACTCTAATTAAGGACGTTGCTGAATTAAAAAAGAACGGCCCCTGCCAGCCGTCTCGAATCACTTTCACTGAGTTTTGTAAGAGCCAGAATATTACCCGACCTACCGGGTATGCGTGGGCCGATCGTGGCCTAATTAAAATGGAAAAAATTGGTGGTCGGAATTTCGTCATCTCTGATTCCATCCTTGTTAAATCCAAATACCAGCGCCAACCACAGCAAGCATAAAAAAAGCCCGGCGGCTAGGCCAAGGCTTTATGACATTGAAGAACTTAAAGTGATGACAAAGATAACACTTGTTGATATAATCTCATTCCGAGAGAGCATAATTTCTTCTCGAGATATCTTGAGAACCCAATTTGAACCAGTGAAGAGTTCAATCTTGGAACGGTTCGAAGACGCAGATGTTCGGCTATCAACAACCGATGACCTGAACGTAATCCAGAGACTGGATGCCTTCCAGAAATTTCTCAAGGCCACATCCGAATACATTGACCTGCAAAACGATTTTGTCGATCGCATCGTAGATGGCATCAGCAGCATTGATAATGTTTACTGGAACACGGTTTTCAATGGACAAAAGCTCGCAGATGAAAATCTATTCCTAAAGGCAACTTTATCAAATCTCCAAAAACAGCGGGACCTCTTGGTTGATGGATGGAGAGCAGAGCTCCATAAATGGAATAAGGACAGGATCTTAAAAATTACTGCCGCATGAGTTTGACGGATGAACTGCGAGTGATCGAAAGTAAAAGTTCTAAGGCCAAATCTTTGATAGGCAGTTGCCCTGAAATGTCCTTCGCTTACCAGACAAAGCAAGAAGTACCAGCTTTATCCGTAAATGGATCAATATGCGGATACCGCGGAGAAGTGGGAGCATTTATGGCGCTACCCGGTGTTGGTAAAACATGCCTTACCAATGAGGGCCTGGTGGCCGCCTTCTTTGCTTCACGATATAGTTTACAGAACGTTGACTGTTTTGACATTAAATACAATTCAGTCGGGCGCAAATGCTTATTGGGTGATACGGAACGAACAGAAGGCGATTGTAGTAAAACTTATAACAACCTTTTTAAGCGACTTGGAAGCCCAACGTCAATTCTCTCGGATGATCACCAGCACATCAAAGACCTCACCCACCTTGTAATGGCAGAGATCGGAGATGTGAAAAAACTTCGAATGACGCTAGAGGAATATGTTGGAACTGGAGAATACGAGTTGGTAATACTCGATGGCATTCTCGATTTCACAATATCAATGCTGGACGATAAAGACGCAATGAAGGTTATTAAATGGATTAGAGCGCTGGCGGTAAAATATAATTGCCTCATCGTAACTACCATTCACCCAAATAAAGGAACGGATAGTCCTGCCGGGCATGTTGGTGCATTCCTGTATCGATGGTGCCGTTTTCTTTTACTGCTCCGCTCAACTTCCGACAAGAATATTAAGGAAGTCACTGCTGATTTTCCGTTTGCTAAACTTAGCCATGCAAATATCGCAGAATTTGAACCGATATACTTCAGTTGGAATCCCAGCGCAGGCATGATGACCACCTGCCAAGCGCCGGCGCCTCCTACCTATAAGATCAACTTTCTCAAACAGGCTGTGATGGAATTGCGGTTGAATCACAACCAGATCCCATCGGCAGTCCTGAAGGAGAAGTATTGCCATCTCGCCGGGGTAAAGCCGGAGACAGCAAAGAAACACATTTTAAAGGCAGTCGAAGATGGGCTCTTAATCCAATCCGGGGAAGGAAAAGCAACATGCTACCTTCCTGCTTCTGACTGGAATCTGTCCTCCACATCTCATTCGGGTATTGACGCGCCCTATATATATAAGGGCGCGATACCCGAATCAGAGAGCCAGGATGCCAAATCCCCGAATGACACCCGCATTAATGGTAAAGGATACCCGAATGATTGGGATTGATACCCGAATGATACCCAATTAAACAGATACCCGAATGAGCAAAATTTTAACCCAACAATACCCGAATCAAGACCCGATGAACGCATTGAAAGAACTGCAAGACCTTCACCAGAACGATAAGAAGAAGCGGTATCCGAACGTACCTGATCATTGCCTTCCTAATTCTAAGTTCACCGACACCACTGCCAACGGTCTCACAAAGGCAATAATCACCTGGCTGACTTTGAACGGGTGCTGGGCGACCAGGATCAATACCACGGGCCGGTTCTTGAAGGGCAACACGATTACTGATGCCGTAGGCCGTGCTCGGGTGATGAAGGGAGCCTGGATTCCCGGAACGACCCGGAATGGCACCGCGGACATTCATGCCATAATCAATGGCCGGCATGTCTCCATTGAGGTAAAGATTGGTCGTGATCGAATGAGCCCGGCACAGCACAAAACGCAAGAGGCGATCGAACAGTGCGGAGGCGTTTACATTGTTGCTCGAACCTTTGATGAGTTCCTGCGATGGTGGAATAATTTCGTGCTACGAGAAAAAAGAGATTCACAAATCATGTTAAACGATAAAAGCAAAAGACTATGAAGAAGACATTGAATTCCGAACAATCCCTTGAGGAAGTGGAGCTGCTAAAAAGGTTAACTACAGGACCGATCACCTGGAATAGAATATTAACTGTTCATTTCAAGCTGTGGTGGTTGAAGCGGAAACGAGCATTGAAGGCACGTCTCAGAACTATTTCTTAATCATAAACAATAAACAAACCATGAGTACTACTAAAAACACTATCAGCTTCGATGAAGCTTCGTTCAACAATGACCTGCAGGCCCTAGAAAAAGTGAGGGATTGCTTCCAGGATCTTCTTACTGAGTTCAACAAGATGAAACTGTTCAAGATCTCCAGCATCCAAGAGCTATTAGACCTGATAGCAGGCCGGGATGAATACGTGCGCAAACGGCTTGAGGATATTGTCGAAGTTCCAAAGTTCGGAATGTTTGCGGTATCCAAGAAAAAGGCGGTGGAGTTGATCGAGCTGGACTTATTCGCAGTAAACCGATTAATAGATTTTTGCGCGGATTGTCGATTGGACTATAGCGTCCACCTCAACATCTCCGGGAAAGATGTCAGCATCAACCAGGAACAGATCGACCGGCTGAGAGATGGCTATTCCATGACCGCGAGCTCGTCCGGACAGGTAGAGCTTTGGAAGGCTCACAATGCAGCCGCAGAGGCGCTGAACAAACTGAACGCTTTACTCCAACCTATGGGCTCGACAATCACGAAGGAATCTGTGTACAAAGCGCTGTTCGCTGTCGACGAAGGAAAGGTAAGCCCCAACACCTGGTTCTATCAATCCAGAAGAAGGGAGTTTAATAACATCTAGCATGGGGTTTGTTTTGCCGCGGTGCGGTCATACCTGCGGAGGTTTTACCTATGCTGAGGGATACCGGCTCTCCCTAAAACCGGTTACCTTGTCTTCAAAACAAACTAAATGACGAATGCTATGAAGACAACCAATGAAGAACAGGCGCAACACTTTATCCATCAAATGGAAGTAATACTTGCCCAGCTTAAAATATCTGTGGAAAATGAACTCCTGGTCCGCAAGCCGGTTGAAAAGCCAATGTTCGCCGAAGAGGCCTGCGCCTGGCTGGGCTGGTCACACGATAAATTCTTCCGGATGGTAAAAGCCGGTGTGATCAAGGGCCACTGCAAAAAGTACGGCCATCCAATCTATCTAATGTCCGAGATCATTGAAGCGATAAAAAAGAACTAATTGACAAAAGTAACTATGGAAACGAATCCACTTAGTGATGAGCAAATAGAGCGGTTAGCCATTGCATTGGTCGGCAAACTGAACAAGTACCTAGTAGTGGTGAGGCCAATGAACGGTAAGGAGGCAATAGCCTTCACCGGCAGAGGGGAGAGCACATTTTACCGCTGGGTTTCACTGGGGGTTATCAAACAGTACAGACCAGACCCCAACGGAGATCCGGTGTACTTCGCTGACCAGATAGTTGAGGGAATAAGGGAAGCCGGGAAGAGCAAGAAATCATACAATCCATTAAAGAAGAACTGATGATTTGAAATAACCAAGCTCTTTATGAAAACAATACAACTCGAAATCATTCCAGCGTCCTTCACAATCAAGGATGTGGACACGCTGTTATATGCCCTGGAGACCAGAATCAAAGCCCGGGAGATCATGAACAAGGAAGAGGCGGCAGCATACTTATCCGGGATCAGTGTACGGATGTTAGAGAGGCTTTCAAAGGATGACATCATCCCCTGCCACTATGTACCTGGTACTTCTATAAGAGTGTGGTTGAAGTCTGAGCTGGTGGGGGTAGTAAAGACCTGGGGAAGTAAGAGAATTAGGAAGAAGAGCTCGCGGCAATGACACAAGAATGTACAATTGCCTGCCAAAAATGCAAAAGGTACTCCGGGACGAACCTCATCAGCGTGCAATGTATGCGAAGCTGCGAAAAATAGATTGTACAGGGGTATTTCAATTTTCTGTTAACATGGTAAGAATGTTAACAAGTCATTAAAGTTAACATCTGAAATCAGATCCATTATGATAACCTACACAAGGAAGGAATTTATAGAATCATGTGGGCATCAATGGAATGATGCCTCGAGAGCAAAAATCTCAATGTGGGTCAAACGAGGAAATATTATCGAGCTGGACGGCAAGATTGATATTTCACATCCGCAAAACAAAGATTGGTTGTTGAAGAAACGGGCAGAAACCGAGACGCCGGAGCCTGCTCCCATGAACTCCGGTCGCCGCCCGGATCAGCTCAATGAGTTGGAGGTTGATTTTTGGCAATTTACAGATCAGGGTGTTTACCACGTTGAATCGGAAAAGTTACTCGCCGGCCTTATGAAACAAGTTCAGACGAGCTGTACGCCTATGCGGGCCATACCAGTAGACTTAGCCCACAACCTGAGCGCCGGTGCGGTTGTAGAAGTCATCAATGTGCTCTTAACGCGTGAGATAGCGTTAAGAGCGCAATACGGAATGGGAACCAGTCGCGCAGAGAAAAGTAAGCTCCTGAAGGAATTCACGGAGATAGCCAGGGAGCACATTGACGGCTGCCGACGTGAGATGGAGGAAACGATTGATGGAATACTTGAAGACCATGGCAACTCAGGGAATTGAGAACGCTGCAGAGATCGTAAGCCTGTGCGAAAAGTTTACGCCGGAGCAGCTCAAGCTGTATGCAAATCTTCTAAGGTCTGTTAGCCGGCTGACTGCAAACAGGAGCAAAGGAGGAAAATCCAAAGGTGATCAGGCATACCAAAGATTCAAAGTTTGGGCCGCTCAAAGCGGTTTTGATTTTGAAAATTACAAAACCACTGCACAGCTAAATCTTGCGACTATCATCACAACAAAGGGGTTCCCAATCTCTGAGAAGACCGCGGCCAAGTACCGGTTAAAATATCTCAGTGAAGAAAACAAGTAGATATAGCAACATCTACTTGTTTTCCTTTCCATTACTTTTCTTCTCTTAGCCTCTCTTTCCAATCTTTGCTGTATCAATTCACTTGTGATGGAACAGTTGAAAGAGATGGACACAGCACCCCTACCCAAAGTATACACGCCGGAAGAGGTGAGGACTATTTTCAATATCTCCGCGCCAACCTTTAGGGACTGGGTCCAGTCGGGCATATTCCAAAAAATTACAATCCCCGGAAAGCGTAGGGTTTTCATCACATCCCAATCTGTAGAGAAACTTATTTCCGGACGATGATTACAATTCCAACCGTCAAACAACTGTATGAAGACATCATAGCTGATCTCGAATCTGAGTATGGCGAAAGCATTCCTTCCTTTGGGAAAGTTTTTCTGCGCGGGCTGGCTGCAGTGCAAGCGATGAAGCTGAAACTTTACTATCTCAGCCATGCCAACCTTCAGAAAAATATCTTCGTCGATACAGCTGATCCGGAATCCGCCGGAGGCACTCTGGAGAGGTTTGGACGCATCAAGCTCGGACGAAACCCATTCCCAGCCCGTGCGGGCCAATACGAAATCCAAGTTACCGGAACACCCGGATCAGTGATCAACGCACTCACCACATTCAAGAGCGATGACACATCGAACAGTCCTGGAAAGCTGTACATCCTGGATAGTCCCTTTACTCTGGTGACCAATCCAGACACCTGCAACGTTCGTGCATTGGAAGCCGGATTGGATAGCCAGTTGGATATCGGAGATACACTAACGGCTACTGCGCCCATCGCAGGAGTAAATAGAAGTGCCGAGGTGGTATCAGAAGTTGTGGAACCTTTTTCAGCGGAGACTACAGAAGATTATCGACAAGCTTCAATAGACGCTTATCAGCTTGAGCCCCAAGGTGGAGCGCCATCCGATTTCAGATTGTGGGCAAAAGATGCGCAAGGTGTAAAACAAGCCTATCCTTACGCCAAGCCAGGTGTAACAGCCGAGATCAATCTTTACATTGAAGCCACAACAGCAGATTCAACAGACGGCAAAGGGACGCCATCTGCTGGATTACTGGCTGATGTGAAAGAGGTTGTAGAGTTTGACCCTGATACAACAAAATCTTTAGACGAGAGAGGCAGAAGGCCGATAGGAATTTTCCAAGTTCACTACTTACCAATTACTCCGTTAAATGTCGATATCAACGTTTCTGGATTCGTTGGAATTACGCCATCTATTTTGGCTCAGATTGAAAATGCACTTGAGTTGGCCATTAGCAATATAAGGCCATTTATAGCAGGCGCAGATATTACCGAAAACAAGAACGACATCCTTGCTATAAACAAGGTAATATCCATCATTCTTGAGGCAAGGCCTGGAAGCGTATTTGGTACAGTAGCATTAAACGTCGGCGGATCGCCAGCTAGTACATACCTTTTTACCGACGGGGAAATACCATTCTTAAATTCTGTAACCATTCCTTAAGACGATGGCATTAGAAGACACCATACTAAAGCTCACAAAGCAACTCTATCCAACGGGGAGGGCATTTAAAATGCCTGCTGTTAGCGTTTCAGGTGGCCGCTGGACTTCTCGTACTTCTGCCGCGGACAATAGCTGGAATTCAATTGCCTTTGGTAGTAATCTGTTCGTGGCTGTGTCATTAAATGGCACCGTAATGACGTCATCAGATGGCATAACTTGGACGCTCAGAACAGCCGCCGCTAGTAACTTGTGGCGCTCAGTGACCTACGGAAACGGCTTGTTCGTTGCCGTATCCTCGACAGGCGCAGGGAACCGAGTGATGACTTCGCCTGATGGGATTACCTGGACATCAAGGTCGAGCGCGGCCGATAATGGCTGGAATTCAGTTAGCTATGGCAGCGGGCTATTTGTTGCCGTCTCTGACGGAGGAGCCAATCGCGTCATGACGTCGCCAGACGGGATCACGTGGACGAGTAGAAGTGCCTCCGCAGCGAATCAGTGGCAATCAGTCACATATGGTAATGGGACTTTCGTAGCGGTTGCTATATCCGGTACCGGCAATCGTGTAATGACCAGTCCAGACGGCATAACCTGGACCTCGAGAACAAGTGCTGCAGATAACTTCTGGCAATCGATAACGTATGGCAACAGTCTGTTCGTTGCTGTCTCTAATTCTGGAAGTAACAACCGTGTGATGACCTCGCCGGATGGCGTAACGTGGACGATAAGAACGAGCGCGTCTGGTAATGCCTGGCGGTCTGTTGCGTATGGATCCGGAAATTTCATAGCTGTGGCATCTTCAGGAACTGGTGACCGCGTGATGACCAGCGCAGATGGCATCACCTGGACAAGCCGAACAAGTGCAGCGGATAATAGTTGGAATTCGGTGACCTTCGGAAAAGGGTTGTTTGTATCGGTGTCTTCAAGTGGCACAGGAAATCGAGTAATGACCAATCAAGGTGCAGGTGGATTCTTGGAGCGCCTTCATAAAGGATTGGCACGGAGTGAAGCTCGCAGTTACAGAGATTCGGTTTCTATTTTAGATAGCATCCTTCCGGACAATGATAACTTCACAGCTGACGACGCTACGCAATGGGAACGTCGCCTTGGATTGATAACGAATGCATCAGTTTCGTTGTCGGATCGGAAGCTCGCTATTAAGCGGAAGATGCAACATCCCGGAAGTGTAAAGGCAAGACAACACTATTTGTATCTGCAGGGGCAACTTCAAGCTGCTGGTTTCAATGTAAATGTATTTGAGAATCGATTCCCAAGTGGGCTAGGTGGGTACACCACAGAGATATTTGGAGGTCTTATTAATATACCGGCTTGGACTTCACGAACAAGCGCGGCGGATAACGAATGGCAATCTGTCGCTTTTGGGAATGGTATTTTCGTAGCGGTGGCTGCGACGGGCACGGGCAACCGTGTGATGACCAGTCCGGACGGGATCACGTGGACGAGTAGAACTGGCGCTGCAGATATTGCGTGGCGATCTGTCACTTATGCAAATAATATTTTTGTTGCAGTCGCCGCTTCAGGTACAGGGTTTCGCGCTATGACTTCGCCAGACGGAATAAATTGGACCAGCAGGGCCACCCCTGTTGATAACGAGTGGAGTTCAGTGACCTATGCAGCTGGACTATTTGTCGCTGTATCAGGGCCGTCAGGCACGGGCAACAGAGTGATGACAAGTCCGGATGGAATTAACTGGACCTCAAGAACCAGCGCAGCGGACATACAATGGAATTCAATTACCTATGGGAATGGTCTCTTTGTAGCTGTTGGTAATGCAGTGTCAGGATTTGGGCGCGTGATGACCTCACCGGACGGTATCACGTGGACATTAAGAAATGCAGCCTCTGCTATATCATGGACCAGCGTTTGCTTTGCAAAGCAGAAATTTATTGCAGTTGGAAACACTGGAACTGGAACCAGGATGATGACTAGTCCGGACGGAATAACTTGGACGACTGTCGCAGGTATTGCAGATAAAGATTGGCGATCAATAGTTTTTGGTGCTGGTTGGTTTGTTGTTGTGAGCGCAGGCGCTGTCACAACAGATGCCGTTATGATTTCTCAAGATGGAATTAATTGGATAAGTCAGAATATCCCATTCGCAGTCACGTGGACGTCGGTCACCTATGGCACTGGCCTGTTCGTGGCTGTCGCCGCATTCGGAACTGGAAATGGCGCAATGACATATACTTTAACCAATCAATACATATGCGCAAATCACATTGATACACAAATAGATTCTTTGTTTCTGCTTTTAGACCAGGATAACCTAAAGACATCTTTTTTAATAGCTGATGAAATTAACAATGTTTTTAGTTGGACTTTGAGAACGTCAGCTGCAGATAGCATATGGAACTCAGTTGCATATGGGAATTCAGTATTTGTCGCTGTTTCAGAGAACGGACCAGGAAATGATCATGTCATGACTTCACCGAATGGCATAACCTGGACATTGCGAACAGCGGCAGGGAGTGATGAGTTATGGAGATCCGTGACGTTTGGTAACGGGATCTTTGTTGCGGTCGGTGGTAATTCTGCTATAATGACTTCTACCGATGGAATAACCTGGACCTCAAGAACAAGTCCAGTCAGTGGATCGTGGTATGCGGTCACTTATGGTAATGGGTTGTTCGTCGTAGTTGAAGGAGCATCTGACGGAACGCGCGTTATTACTTCATCAGACGGAATAACGTGGACGCAGAGAACCGGGTCTGCTAATTTAGCCTGGAGATCCGTAACATATGGCGCAGGTCTCTTCGTAGCTGTAGCTCAAACAGGCACTGGCAACCGTGTCATGACTTCACCAGATGGCATCACCTGGACAAGCCGAACAAGTGCAGCGGATAATAGTTGGCAATCGGTCACTTATGGCAATGGGCTTTTTGTCGCCGTAGCCGCATCAGGCACGGGAAACAGAGTAATGACCAGCCCCGATGGAATAACTTGGACTTCTCGGACAAGCGCCGTTGACAACGCTTGGCGAAGTGTTACTTATGGCGCTGGTGTTTTTGTAGCTGTTGCATCCACTGGAACAGGCAATAGAATAATGTTCTCTAATGACGGAATATCCTGGAGCATCACAACAAGCCCGGCCGACAACCAATGGTGGTCTGTATTGTACGCGAACAATATATTTGTTGCTGTTGCCAACTCAGGGGCTGGAGATCGGGTGATGACCTCAACATATGGCAGAAGTCCATCATTCGTCAATGTGGATGCAGATAGAAAGGATGAATTCAGGCAGTTGATCTTGAAAACAAAACCAACACAGACGATTGGTTTCACATTTGTAAACTACATATGAAAGACTTATTCGGGTTTGATTTTAATACATAAACTAAAGAATCTATGCTAACAGTATCTATTGGTTATTCTGATACTCAGAAGTATTTCAGTAAAACGCACAGCAATGTCCTGCCTGCTGGCTTTGAAATCATGGCGGATGAGGACCTGGAAAAGATCACAGATCCGGTATTGAAAATGTCATTGAAGGCGAGGAACGACATCAACAAAGCGGTGACCGCATCCATCACGCAGCGAACTGCAGCCTTTGAAGCTGAAGTAAGAGAGCTTCTCGGTCTTGATAAAACAGTTTAGGAGGTAAAGCCTGTTACATACAGCCGAACCGGGCTTTATTTTCGTTCATTACTTCTATCGCCGCTACCAGGATCTGGGCATTAAAGGCTTTCTTGTTCAGCACTTTATTTACCCACGCGCGAGACTTTCTTGATTTAGAGGCCACCTTGTCCTGATCACCGTCGAACAGCCAGGACTTTACTTCGTCTATCCTTGCTTCTAGTTGTGGAGGGAGTGATTTCATAAAAGTTGGATTTTCAGGAAGATAAAAAAAGCCCCGTGTTATCGGGGCTTTTGGTTGCCCTTCTTAAAGGCAACCGCGAGAAATTATTGAATAAAAAATATCACCATTGAGCAGTTCTATTTCTCGTTTATTAGCTTCCGATTGTGGCAGCGTTGATCTAATAAGTTCAAAAATTTCCCAGTTCACTTCCTGATTCACTTTCAGGTAGTCACGCAAGCGCTCCGGCTTAATGCCGTTTATTTTAAGTATGTCTATTAATCGCGTGTGTTCCACAGGAATGAGCACTTTATTTTGCTTTGGATTTCTTTCGACTGACCGAATCCCATATTCTCACTCGCTCTTCTAATATCCAGACAAATAGATCTGCCTGCTTTATTGGTGGTGTGTAGGTTGGTAGGTTATTAAGATGCAATTCCATCCTGCTCAACTCTAAAGCGTTCCTAAGTAGTTTTACCACAGATCTGTACTCCTGAAAATGCTTCGATTCCACTTGGCTATCTAGTGCGATCATCTGGATGAAGCACAATTGGAGTATATCTCTAGCTTCTTTTGCACCATCGCCCTTCACATCCTCGGCATTCAGGCGACATCCATTAACTTTTGTTCCTTTGCCCATCAAAAAAGCACCGATCATTGAGGGGACTTGAGTAAGGTTCATTCTGTCAACTCTGGCCAAGGCTCTATCTATGTCACTCCTCATACTGCCACTAGGCCATTTATTAATACCCCCGTCTATTTTTTCAAGAATGAAAAACGTGTCTTTTTCGCGTTTTCTGACTGTGTATAAAAATTTGGAAAGGGTGTGCCCCACGAAATGGAATTGCTCCAAAATCTGTATAATCGTTTTTTCAGCAAGCTCGAGTTTCTCCCTTCCTGATAAATCCTGGCTTTGTTTCTTTTTCATAACTTTGTTGTGGTTAGTGTGTTGAACATTGACTAAGGGGCCGCCAAAGTTTTCCAGACACGAGCGGCCCCTTTCTTGTGAGCAAATATAGTATATACTTAGTATATATCTAAAATATACTATATTTTATTATTAGTTTATATAGTATATTTGATGTATGGATCAATTGAATAGGATACAGGAAGTAATAAACAAGAAAGGGATAACAGCTTATCGGCTGCACAAGGACACAGGGATTACTTATGCGCTGATTAGTGCTTATATTAAGAATTTGAGACAGCCAACGTTAGAAACCCTCAAAAGAATATCTGAAAGTCTTGGAGTAAAGGGCAGGGATTTGATTAACTTTTAGAGATGGAACTTAAAATAGATATACCGAGTATTATAGAGTTCAAACTTGAAGGTGGGCCTAATATTAAGCCTGAAGCATTTAAGGCCAGGGAAATCGCTACTATTATTTTAAGCCTAGAAGAATCTTTAAAGGCAATTGCTATTAAAGAAAACCCCGAATTAGACCCTGAGCAGCTTTTCATAAGTCTAGTTCATGTAAAAAGGGAGAGCAATGGGTTAGGTTTTTTTCCTAGTGTTAAACAACTTGGGGGAGCATTCTTAATACTCGCAAGTTGTGTTCAGGATCAATCATATGAACGACTTCCTTTGAGGGCAATCGAAGGGTTAAAAGATCTCCAAAAAATTATCATACAAAAACCTAATTGTGTTGGCTCATTTGTATCTGGTCAGGAGCGAATATCACAAATAAAGCCGTCGACAAAAATTGAAGTTCCTGACTATGGGCATGTCACTGGCGAGACAGTTCTTTACGGAGTGATTCAGCGTGTTGGAGGTGTTGTCCCGAAAATATTCCTAAGACAACATAATGGTGAATCTTTAAGTATTGATGTAACTGAAGAAATAGCCAGAAAAGTAGGCTCGAGACTTTATACTGCTGTTGGATTGACAGGACTAGCTACATGGTCGCCGAATGATAATAAAATACTATCGTTTAAGGTAAGCGGAATACTCGATTATGAGGAGGTGCCAAACATTCAGGCATTTTCCGAGTTAAGAAATAGAGTTGGGAAATATTGGGATGAAATAGAAAATATTGAACAGATGTTATCCTTAGAATAAACCCACCAACTGATGGCTAACCTCGTATGTATTGATTCAATGATTTGTGTATGGGGAATAAAAAAGAAAGCTACGCAAGGTCAAGAGTTCATGGTAGCAAAAACCGAGGCTTTCTTAAAATCATTGGATGCACAGAATACAAAAATAATAATACCTGCTCCAGTCATTACAGAAATTCTCTGCCCAGTTGACATAAGTCAAAGGGCAGGACTAATGTCATCGATAACAAAACATTTTATGATTGCGCCCTTGGATACGATGGCTGCCATAAAGGCTGGAGAAATATGGAACGAAAACAAAGATAGCTGGAAGGAAATCTACGGCTCTTCAGAAGAAGAAGGTCTAAGGAATAGGTTTAAGTACGATATACTAATCGCTGGGATTGCCATAACCAGGAATGTCTACTGCCTTTATTCAAATGATGCCCGCCTTCGAGGCATTTGCAGCAAACATATAGATACTCAAAGTTTGCCAGATATAGCGGTACAAAGAGAGTTATTCTGAAAACCGAACCCTGTTCAGGATCGCGGAAGCTTTAGGGGTAAATCCGAAGGAATTAATCAATAGCTAAATGAGAACAGACAACTGGTCGATAGAAAAAGTCATTAACCTTATCAGCGATCATGTCGAGGAAAGCACCCATTTGGAGTATAAGGCTGCTAAAGCGATTGAAGACAAAGAGAGCATATCCATTGATGTCTCATCTTTTGCAAATGCGGGCGGTGGCGTAATTATCTATGGGATAAAAGAATCCAAGGAAAATAAGCACCTTCCCGAACGCATTGATCCAATCGTTCGTAAAGACTTTTCAAAAGAAACACTTGAGCAAATAATTAATTCCAATATATTCCCTAAAGCCATAGTTCAGATAGAACCTTTAGAGATCGATGATCTGCACGTGGTCTATGTGGTTACTGTTCCGCAAGGTGAGACAGCACATCAAGCATCAGATTTTAGATACTATAGGAGGTATAACTTTCAAAAACTCCCAATGCAGGATTATGAGATTCGGGACATAATGAATCGAGTAAGGCATCCAAAAATCCGCCTACATTTAGAAATTGATGAGATTACACATACAAGTATTCATAATAGAGTAATAACCGGAGTTGGTTTGAAAATCTTTTTGGAAAATGAGGGCACGGTCCTTGCCAACTATGTTAACTACGATTTAGTAATACCTTCTGCGCTGTTGTTGGAGCCCGACGGCTACAGACAAAAAATTATCCAAGGCATTCACATGCTTGAAATATCGGGGCAAAATATGGTCCGGGATTTATTGGATGTTGTTAATACGACACAGGGCCAGGAAGCGAAATTCGGCCCTGGCCGATACCACCCGATACTTCCAAAACGTAGTTTTTTTGAGAGGTCATTTCCCATAGTCACGCATCAATTGCAATTATTAAGACGACAAAAAGTTCCTATTTCCTGGACCGTTTATACAGACAATGCCGCCCCAGTTACAAAGAATTTAACTCTTGCTGATATTGAGCACAAACACATGTAGAAATCATCAGTCTTCAGGACAAGCAAAAGCCGGAGTAAAAAAACGCCGAGCTTATAAAATGGGCTATTGACAATAGATTGATAAAGGGGTAAGGGCCAAAGATTACGTGAGCAAGGAAGACCAGTATCAGGAGAGGTTTATTTTTTCTTTGCTTTGTACAGGTTTTTTATTTCTTCCTTGCGACTGATGTTCTTTTTTTGCTGCCGGTGAATATCCAAATCCTTCACAAAATCAAATCTCTCTATTGAAGGGACGCGAAATGTCATTACCGTCTGTCCATTAACATTTGAAATTGCAAAGTCTCCCTTAGTTATGATATCCATCCCAAGCAAAAAGCCGGCGGAGGCATCATCACTAAGTTCTTCACATTCTGTTACGGGTAGAGTAAAAGAAACATTCTGATTATTGAGAACTATTTTTACAGCATAGACGGGAACTCCTGTTTTAACACCATGGACCCCTTTAACATTTGTCTTGGTTACCGGTATCAATGCAAGTTTCTGAACTAAGGATTTTGTGATCGCAGATCCGGTCGCTCCAGTATCCCAGATAGCTTTCGTGCTTTCCTTTTGGTTGGTAAGCGTGTTGTAAATATCAATGGGTGATTCAATAACCCTGGCTATGCCATTGTTGGCTCGAGTTAAGGCATGGACAGTAACTTGCATCAATTAAATATAGCTCGGGTATGAAAAGTTTGGGTATAAGCTTCTTCACCAGGAAGACATTCTTGAATCAAAAACTTACCAGCTTCAAACTTATTCTGAGATTCAGAAAGAGCTTTCTCAAAAGAATCGTAGGCTCCAACCACTTTCTCCCCCACAATGACAATAAATTGACCTTTATATTTTTCCACCAACTCTTTTTGATGTGTCAGGTAGTATTTGAATTCTTGTTCCAGCATAACGTGCATTTTTAGAAAGGGCAACCACAAAGATATCTGATAAACGCTCGGCGTTTCAGTCCATAGTCAAAAAAAATTCGACCCCTCGAAATTCACCTAAAAACAGGCCTTTTTTTGTAAGATGGGGCTGTATTTCCACATAATGTTATAATGTATCCACGTTGAATATTCTGCCTAGCAAAAAATACAAAACCCATCCATCCGCCTGGTTAGGGCAGAATGGATGGGCTCCATATAGACTAAATATAAGCTCTTTCCGTGATATCGTCAAGAGAGTGGGTATCACGTCATCCAAGAACCAGTACTGGCTGGGGGATCCGAAAAGGCCAATCTGCTTCTGTCAACCTCTTTCAGTAGCTCATCTTCAGCCTCAATCAGAGGATCATACCAGTCTGCCTTCTTTCGCGCCCATTCAACGTAAACTTTAAGCTCATCGGTCAATCGATCCTGGCTGAGTGCGCTGGCCTCAACCTTGTCAATGTAATTGCGGATAACCCTCGCTTCAAATTCTCGGCTCGCAGCATTAAGAAGTCTTTTAAAATCTAACAGCTCTCTTTGTTTCCGCTCTTTGACTTCTCGGGCCTCACGCTCTATTCGCTCGCACTCTTCGCGATATTTGCGATTTCGTTCGCGGACTTCAAGTAAGAGCCTAATGTCCTCTTCAACAGTGGCAACTATTTTAGAAAGTTTTTGCTCAATGCGCTTTTCTCCATCAATAAAGCGACGCCACCCGTTAGTGCCCTCAACTTCAAAGAAAAATTTCCCGGTAGGATTGCTTTTTACACGACCCCCCTCTCCTTCTTGTGATTCAATTATTTCAGATAATCGAAACCGCCGGATTTCACCGTTCACAGCAAAGCTGCTTTCGCGGACTTCGTGTCCTCTTTTCAAAAACAATTTGAATAGGCAGTCGAAAAATATTAACGCCCTTCTGACATTTCGCGGAGCCAGCTCTATTGATAGCTTGCCGGTGTTGTAAATTGTACCGGTTCGAAGTAGCTGTCTTGTCTGGTCATAATTCCTTTCCTTAAATGCAAGCTTGGTTTCAAGTGTTAATGGATGAGGTTTTATCAGTCTCTCAGGGATTCGCAGATCCGCTGCATGATCTTCTTCAATTCGCCGCTGTAAAAGTGTCAACGGGCTTAGCAAACTCTCCCCGTCCACACGCTTTTGCAACGTGATAGTTAATTGCTTGCCAATAAAGTTTCCTGATAGCGGTGCTCTTTTGGCTTTCTTTCCGGTTTCTATTTTTCGCCAGTAACCGGGATAAGGTGTCGGTACACCTAAACGCAAACACATCTTTCTGATGCCGGTGTCTGAGATCTTATACTTTCTTGAAATAGTAAGCATTGGTTCAGACCAGACCAGCTCATATAATTCTTGACGATTAAGGGTGATCTTTTCCATTACGGAAAATACAAAACTCGCGCAAGGAGATCTTCAATGACCGCAAGCCCGCTTGAGAGAAGTAAATGATATTTGTTATTTACTCACACCCATACTGATTCCTAAAGGTTGAGCAGAAAAGAAAAAAGCCCGTAATACTATGATTACCAGGCTTTTGCCACTTTACAGTGGTGATCCGACAGGGACTCGAACCCCGAACCTACAGCTTAGAAGGCTGTTGCTCTATCCAGTTGAGCTATCGGACCGAAAATGTAGTCCGTTCGAACCACGGATTGTTAGATGCGCAGCCCGCCTTGCTCCGCCTGTTGGCGGATACGACGGATGAAAGCGGAGAAGGGGGGATTCGAACCCCCGGTACGTTTTAAGGCGTACGACAGTTTAGCAAACTGCTGGTTTAAGCCTCTCACCCACCTCTCCAATGACTAAAACTTAAATTTCTTCTTCCGAAATCATTAACCTGGTCTCCGGATCAGACGATTTTGCCGTCCGGCCAGGCTATTCCCGGAAAACGAAGTGCAAATATAAAGGTTGAAAACAAACTGCCTAGGAAATCGGTTTAAATTCTAAATTTAAGCGTGGTTAAAATTCTGCAAGCCTCCCCGAACGACATCCCGGCTATACGATCAATGGCCGAAGAGACCTGGTGGCCGACGTACTCGCCCATCTTAACCTTTGAACAGATCCGGTACATGCTTGACGCCATTTATTCTGCCGAAGCCCTGCAGCGCACAATGGAAAACGGCTCCCAAACCTTTATTATCCTTCACGATGAAAGAGGTCCCCAGGGGTTCGCCTCCTACGGTCCCAAACCTGGTAGTGCGGATGTGATCAAACTTCACAAGATCTATGTGCTGCCCGACAATCATGGCAAAGGCTACGGAAAATTGCTGATCGACGAAGTCAAAAAAAGGACCCTGGCGTTGAAGATAAATACCCTCGACCTGAATGTGAACCGGTATAATAAAGCGAAATCCTTCTATGAAAAGATCGGCTTCCAGGTGATCGGCGAAGAGGACGTGCCCATTGGCCCGTATTGGATGAACGATTACATCATGCGTCTGCAGTTGGAGGTATAAGCATCCAGCTTCCGGCAAACCTCCTTAGTTTAATTTTCCAGTGAGAAAATCAGATGGCGCCATCAATTGCCTGCGGGCGGAAGGCTGGGGCATTATTTTTTGGCACCAGGCCTGTTATGAAACCCAAGAAAAATAGTGGAAATCAGGATGCAGCGGCGAGCCCTCCGCATGCCGGCAAGAAAAGTAAAAGCGCAGGTCAGGCTGTTTCCGGACATCCTGATAGCGAGGGGGGCAGCAGGCAGGGAAACATTGGTCACCAGCACAATGCTGAAGCCGGAAGAGGTGACCGCCAGACATAGTATTGAAAAATCAAAAATTACAAGCATATGGCAAAATCAAATGTAAGAAGGGAAGATCATGGCGACGGAGCTGATTTTGTAAATCTTCAACGCACCACGGATGAAGCAAAAAAAGAAAGAATCAAAGGTCAACACGGCTCCGATAAGTTGCCACCAGAGCAGGCCAACCGAGAGAGGAACCGTGTACATAAGACGGACGTATCGAAAAAGAAGACCGGCGGTGGTAAGCAGGTGACGCCTGGTACCTGACTGAATATTCAACGGAGATGGCCCTGGGGAGTCGTCTCCGTTGTTTTTTGAAATTTAGGCCGATTTTCTCCACTTTAATACCAGTTTCCAGTTCAGCGTTGTGTTATAGCACTTTGGACCTATCCGCCCTGAATAGTCAGTTCACCTAGTATTTGAGGCTCTCTAACTAAACCGGCTACCCGGTAACTGGCAACCGGCAACCTTTTCGGTATTGCAGAAACCCCGTGTGAATTGTTAATTGCGGAATAAACTTAAAAATGTGAACTGGTACAGGAGTTTTGGTATAACGGAAATTGTGTTCATAACAGCTTTTCTGGTCTTCTACATGCTGTATCTCACGCGGGTGATCGGCATCGCCAAGCGGCTCAAGACTCCTTTTGCAACCGTATTTATCAAGTTGTTCCTCCGCACCCTCTATTTTGCGCTGCTGCTCATTGCCATGCTCGGACCTTCTTTCGGAGGTTCGAAAAAAGAGGTAAAATCGATCGGTAAGGACATCATGATCTGCGTCGATCTCTCCAAGTCGATGGATGCCTACGATATCCAGCCCACGCGCCTGGAGAAGATCAAACACGAAATGAAAAAGCTCGTGCAGGCCTTCAACTCAGACCGCATCGGCGTGATCATCTTCGGGGCGGAGGCATTCATGCAATGTCCCCTCACTTACGATCAGAATGCGCTGAACCTCTTCATCGAGACCATGAACACCAGCCTGGTGCCGGCTTCCGGTACAGACTTCGGTCCTCCCCTGCGTATGGCTCTGAAAAAGCTCCAGGACGAAGCCGAAAATGCCTCGCAGGCCAAATCGAAAGTAATTATTCTCATCAGCGATGGTGAAGATTTTGGGGAAGAAACGAACGATATTGCCAAGGACATAGATCAGCAGGACATCAAGCTGTTCACGCTGGGCATCGGCACCGAAAGAGGCGGGAACATCTATGCGGGCACCGGCGTTAAAAAAGACCGCGAAGGCAATGCCGTGCTCACGAAGCTCAATTCCAGCTCGCTGAAATCGCTCGCCAATAAAACGGGCGGACAGTATTTTGAGATCAACGAAACTAAAAATGATATTTCGCGATTGATCAATACGATAAGCAAGATCGAAGGTGAGCTGCGGGATGCCCGGTACGTGGATGTGACGGCCAACAAATACATTTATTTCCTGGCCGCTGCCGCACTGCTCTTTGCCTTGGATATTCTCATTAACATCAGAACCGTAAGGATATGAAGTACGCGCTGGTCATTTTGCTTGCATTGCTGATCAACGACCCGGTGAAGATCAGCCGGATCAATTCCGCCAAAGCGGATGCTAAAAAAGCATTTCAGTCGGGCGATTATAAGGCGGCTGCTGACAAATACACATACCTGATAGATTCGATGGGCGTAAAAGAAGACGAGGTGTTGCTGAACCGCGCCCATGCCTACTATCTGATGAAAGATACCGCCAACGCTGCCACGCAATACCAGCGCCTGACGCAGAGCATCAACAAGGAGGTGTCGTCCAAGGCCAACCAGCAACTGGGCCTGATCACAAACAGCCAGAACAAGGCCGAACAGGCACTGAACTATTTCAAGCAGGCCATTAAAGCGGATCCCACCAACAACGATGCGCGCTACAATTACGAGATGCTGAAGAAAAAACTGGACGAGAAGAAGAAACAGGAGCAACAACAAAACAAGGATCAGAACAAAGACCAGCAGAATAAAGAGCAGAACAAGGAAGAACAGAAGAACGAGCAGGATAAGAAAAACGAGCAGAACAAACAGGACGAGAACAAAGAGAACAAGGAAAATAAAGAGAATAAGGATCAGCAGAAAAAAGACCAACAGCAAAAAGAGCAGCAGGAGAAAGAACAAAAAGAACAGGAACAGAAAGAGCAGCAGGAAAAAGAGCAACAGGAAAAGGATCAAAAAGACCAGCAAAAAAAAGATCAGAACCTGGACAAGCAAAAGCTTGAACAAATGAAGATCAGTGAAGAAAAGGCCCGGATGATCCTGGAAGCCATGAAGAACCAGGAAAAACAATACCTGCAGCAAAATAAACGCAAGGCCACTAAGTCCCGAGACCGGACCAAACCAGACTGGTAGAATGGTCCACAGCCCACGGACCATAGTCCACGGTTAAAATACCATGGACCATTGACTATGGACTATCGACTTTTCCCTATTTTTACCGCCGTTAAATCGTTTGAAATCCATTAAATCATGAAAGAGGTATATATCGTTTCTGCCGTGCGCACACCTATCGGAAGCTTTGGAGGAAGCCTGGCTTCGCTGACGGCCATTCAGCTGGGAGCAGCGGCAGTGAAAGGTGCTATAGAAAGATCGAAGGTAGATGCTAAACTGATCCAGGAGGTGTTTATCGGCAACGTGATCTCTGCTGGTCTTGGTCAGGCTCCCGCCACGCAGGTAGCGGTAGGCGCCGGGTTGGGTTATGAGATCCCCTGCACCACCATCAACAAGGTCTGCGCTTCGGGCATGAAGGCCGTGATGATGGGTGCACAATCAATCATGCTCGGGCACAACGATGTGGTTGTAGCGGGTGGGACAGAGAGCATGAGCAACGTGCCCTATTACCTCTTGAAAGCGCGTACAGGTTACAAGTACGGCAACGGCGAACTGATCGACGGCCTTCAGTACGATGGCCTGACGGATGTTTATAACCACTGTGCCATGGGCGTTTGTGCCGATAACACAGCCAAAGAGATGAACATCAGCCGCCAGGATCAGGACAATTACGCCATCAACTCTTATAAGCGGTCGGCCAGTGCGTGGACTGCCGGCAAATTCAAAGACGAAGTTATTCCCGTAGAGATCAAAGACCGCAAGGGAAACGTTACTGCTGTTGCGGAAGACGAAGAGTACAAGAATGTATTTTTCGATAAGATCCCGGGTCTGAAACCCGCCTTCACGAAAGACGGAACCGTAACCGCCGCCAACGCCTCTACCCTGAACGACGGCGCTTCTGCGCTGATGCTGGTGAGCAAGGAAAAAGCACAGGAGCTTGGCCTTAAACCCATCGCCAGGATCAGAGGTTTTGCAGATGCGGCGCAGGACCCCATGTGGTTCACCACTACCCCTTCGATCGCCATACCCAAGGCGATGAAGCTTGCAGGCGTGGATAAGAAAGACGTCGGCTATTACGAGATCAACGAAGCATTTTCGGCTGTTGCCATTGCCAACAACATGAAGCTGGGCATCGATCCGGCGAAAGCCAATGTTAATGGCGGCGCAGTGGCTTTGGGACATCCGCTGGGCGCTTCCGGTGCCAGGATCGTCACCACGCTGGTAAACGTGCTAAAGCAAAACAATGCAGCCATTGGTGTAGCCGGGATCTGCAATGGCGGTGGCGGCGCATCAGCCATGGTGATTGAAATGCTATAGAAACAGATCGTACAACAATCCAGACAGCCTTGCGTTATCCGCATGGCTGTTTTATTTTTAAGATGAACCCGAAAGTTAGTATGAAGAGATTTGCAGCATCGTGCCTGCTCACCCTCGTAACGTTTGCGGCCTTCTGCCAGAAGGAAGTGCGCACCTATTACGATCCGCAGAAAAAAAAGCCGCAGGAGAGTTATTTCGTCTCCAATGCCGACAACTCCGTGTACGTGGGTAAATACAAACGCTTCTACGAAAATGGTAATCTCATGGTGGAAGGCTTCTTCGATGACGGCAAAAAATCAGGGCAGTTCACCGAGTTCCACGAGAATGGAAAGCCGGCGCGCAAGCTGAACTATGTGAACGGGCTCCGCCATGGGGTGGTGGAAGTATACAACGATGAAGGCGCTGCCGTACAGAAAGCGTATTATCAGAACGACATTCTCACCGATAGCATTCAATCGTTCTTCGATAACGGCGACATCAAAGGCGAAACCTATTTTGTAAAAGGGAAACCTGAAGGATTGGTGAAGGAGTATTATCCTAACGGGAAGCTAAAAAAGGAGATGCACTATAAGAAAGGGAAACCCAACGGCATCACCCGCAGCTTCTACGCCGACGGCAAGGTTGAAACAGAAGCCAACTACGAAAACGGTGTGTTGAAGGGATTTTATAAAACCTATTACACCAACGGGCAGCTCGAAACCGTGTCTACCATGCAGGAGGGATCCAAGAACGGCCAGTACAAGAATTACGATCGCGAAGGACATCTCATTTTGGAAGGCAGTTTTCTCAATGGCAAGCTCGAAGGTGACAATCTCGCCTACTTCGCCAACGGTGCAGTGGCCCATCGTTTCCTGTATAAGGATGGAAAAAAATCCGGAACGAATTACACCTACCACCCCAACGGGAAGACCAGTGTAAAGGAGGTTGCTTCAGCCAACGGCATGGAGATCACCCAATACAATTATGACGAGAACGAAATGCTGACTTCTGAAAAAAGATTTCGGGAAGAAAAACCTCATGGCACCTGGGTCTTTTATTTCGAAGGAACCAAAACCGTGAAGCAAAAGCAGACCTACGAAAACGGGAAGCTCACGGGAACACGTTACACTTATTACAGCAATGGCAAACTCGCCCGGGAGGAGGAGTTCAAGTTCAACCTGCTGGCGGGCCCCTTTAAAACATTTTATGAAGACGGAGGCAAGGAGTCGGTGGGTGAATACCGTTCGAACCGCAAGCATGGGCTTTATACGGGATATTATCCCAATGGAAAGATCAAAGAGCAGGGCGAGTATATCGCTGACAAGAAGCACAAGGAATGGAAGGAGTACGATGAGCAGGGGAATCTGACGCGAACGCTGCTTTACCGGGCAGGGATCCTTGTTAATACGAAGTAGACAGGGTGAGCTCAGCGTATCCATCCCGGCCTGCGCCCATGCCAGGCCATTACCTCCGCTGAAGCTACGGCGATCGAAGTAAGATAGACCGACGTCCGGTATGGATATGCTGAGGTGTGAGAAGAAAGACTTTGCCTTCCGGGAAAAAGATTTTAAAGTTCATTTTTTAAACCGTTAATTTGAACCTTGATCAGTACTATGCAAGCTATCAAGGAGACAAATTTCAAATTTCCCGGTCAGACAGGTTTTTACAGCGGGAAGGTTCGTGACGTCTATTATTTTGGCGACCTCATGGCGATGGTGGCCACTGACCGCATCTCTGCTTTTGATGTGATCCTGCCCCGTGCCATTCCTGATAAGGGAAGGGTGCTGAACCAGATCGCCGCCTTCAATCTTTCGGCGACGAAGGACATCGTTCCGAACTGGGTCATTGCCACACCCGACCCGAATGTAACGGTAGGCTTCAAGTGCGAGCCGTTTCCGGTAGAAATGGTGGTACGCGGATACCTTGCCGGGCATGCCGCCCGCGAATACAAAGCTGGAAAAAGAACACTCTGCGGTGTTACGCTTCCTGAAGGTTTAAAGGAAAACGACAAGCTCCCCCACCCGATCATCACCCCCACTACCAAAGCCAAGGTAGGGCACGATGAAGATATCTCGCGCGAAGAGATCCTGAAAAGAGGGCTTGTAAGCGAGGCTGATTACAAAATGTTGGAAGACTATACGCTGAAGTTGTATAAAAAAGGAACAGAGCTGGCAGCCCAACGGAATCTTATTCTCGTGGACACCAAGTACGAGTTCGGAAAACACAATGGCACCATTTACCTGATCGACGAAGTGCATACACCCGATTCATCGCGCTATTTTTACGCAGAAGGTTATGAAGCAAGGCAGAAAGCGGGTGAAGCCCAGAAGCAGCTGTCGAAGGAATTTGTGCGTCAATGGCTGATCGAAAACGGATTCCAGGGCAAAGACGGCCAACAGGTTCCGCTGATGACTGACGAAATAGTATCCTCAATATCAGCACGTTATAAGGAGCTTTACCAGCAGGTGCGCGGTGAATCCCTGGACCCGGTAGACTACGCCGCCATCCTTCCCCGGGTCGAGCGGAACGTCATTAATTCGATAAATTCCATTAACTTACAAACGCTGAAAAAATAAGAAATTGCATTTATATTGCGGGTGGAATGCTTACGTTTTAGGTTAAAACGGCGGTTTTCCAGGACCAGTGAATTCTTAATACATGAAATATACCATCGACAAGCAGGAAAAATACAGTTTACTACGCCTTCATGAGGAAAAACTGGACTCGAGCGTAGCCCCGAACCTGAAATCCGAACTGATCACCCTGCATGCAGAGGGCGTTCGCAACATCATTCTCGACCTTTCGGAAGTTAAGTATACCGACTCTTCGGGCCTCAGTGCCCTGCTGGTGGGCAACCGGATTGTTCAAGAGGATGGCGGCATCTTTGTGCTGGCCTGTCTCTCTGATCACACCACCAAGCTGATCAAAATATCTCAGCTCGACAGCGTACTCAACATCCTACCCAAAGTAGAGGAAGCCATCGACGCGGTGTTCATGCACGAGATCGAAAAGGATCTGAAAGACAGCGACGGGAACTAAGCTGATCCCGTATCACACAATATTCGCACAATATTTGCCAATGACCGGAACCTGCGTTTTGGTCATTTCTTTTTTGTTCGTTATTTGAGAAGAGTTCCATGGCATGAGCTTCAACGTCACCATACTCGGTTCCAGCGGCGCACTTCCGGCTTACGGAAGGTTTCCCTCCGCACAACTTGTAGAGATCCAGAACCGGCATTTTCTGGTTGACTGCGGGGAAGGAACGCAGATGCAGCTCATGCGTTTCCAGGCGAACCTGCACCGCATCAATCACATTTTCATCAGCCACCTGCATGGCGATCATTACCTCGGTCTCATGGGCCTGATCTTCACCATGCACCTGCTGCGAAGAACCAACGACCTCCACCTCTACAGCCACGCCGGCCTCGATGAGATCATCACGGCACAGCTGCGGCATTCGCGGTCTGCGCCAAATTTCAAAATGATCTTTCACCGCCTCGAAAAAGGTGCCCAGGAGATCATCTATGAAGACGATGCCCTGACCGTTGAGACCATTCCCTTGTTACACAAGCTTCACTGCTCCGGGTTCCTGTTTCGTGAGAAGATAAAACCCAGGCGCGTGAACAAGGAGAAGCTGCCACAGGGACTGTTGCTGAAGCAGATCGCCAACCTCAAGAAAGGTTACGACGTGATCGACGAAACAGGGAATATCCTGTATAAGAATGAAGACCTCACCTATCCACCCCGCAGGTCGAGAAGTTACGCCTACTGCTCCGACACTGCCTACAACGAGCTGATCATCGACCAGCTTAAAAATATCGATCTGCTCTACCACGAAGCCACCTTCACTGTAGACGAAGAAGCAAAAGCCATTGAAACGCAGCACAGCACGGCGGCACAGGCGGCGCTCTTCGCCAAAAAAGCGGAAGTAACCAAACTCCTGGTAGGCCATTTCTCTGCCCGATACAAAGACCTGGCCCCGATACTGGAAGAAGCGAAGAAGGTCTTCGAAAACTGCGAGCTGGCGATTGAGGGAGGCGTGTTCACAGTTAAAGATTGAAAGTTTGAAGTTTAAAGTTGAGTTGGAGCACACAACTCGACTGGATTTTAAACTTTAAACTTTAAACTTTAAATTTTAAGCTTAAACTTGTCAGATGGAAATCACCCTAGACCGGAAGCGCAACAGGCTTTTTATCATTCTTTGTGGCATCTTCATCACGAATACCCTGCTGGCGGAGATCATTGGCGTCAAGATCTTTTCGGCCGAAGCCATGGCCGGGCTGAAACCCGCCAACCTCAACATTCTTGGTTTTACAATGGACTTCAACCTGACAGCGGGAGCGTTGATCTGGCCGGTAGTGTTCATCACCACAGATTTGATCAACGAATATTTTGGCAAACCCGGGGTGAAACGTATCAGCTACTTCACGGCGCTATTGATCACCTATGCCTTCGTAGTCATGTACCTTTCCATGAAGCTGCCCCCTGCGGAATGGTGGGTGACGGGCAAAGATGCCAATGGCAACGACGTGAATATGGACATTGCCTTCAACAAGATCATGGGCCAGGGCCAGCGCATCATCATCGGCTCGCTCACCGCTTTTATCATCGGGCAGCTGGTGGATGTTTTTGTCTTCCAGAAGCTTCGAAGGGTTACGGGCAACAAGCAACTCTGGCTTCGTGCCACGGGCTCCACGCTGGTATCGCAGCTGGTAGACAGTTTTGTGGTGTTATTCATTGCGTTCTACGGTGTGTTCTCCAACCAGCAGATCATTGCTATCGGCATCACCAATTACATCTACAAATTTGCCGTGGCCGTGTTGCTCACACCGCTGATCTACCTCGGCCATTCCCTCATCGATAACTACCTGGGCAAGGAGAATGCGGAAAAGATCGCAGCGCATGCTGCAGAGAACAGTAAAGGTTTCTTCTAACCTCTTCTGAGGTTATCGCAGATAATGGCGGTGGCAATGGCGGCGTTGAGGGACTCGGCCTCGCCATAACGGGGAATGGTGATCTTGTCTGTGATATACCGGTCGAGGGTGGGGCTGATGCCGCGCGACTCGTTCCCGATCACCACCAGGCCACCGGATGCGAAGCTGACGTCGTGGATGTTCTTACCATCGAGGAACGCACCGAAGACCTTATGCCGGACTCCATTCAGGTACTGAGGCAGATCGGTATAAAAGACGTTTACACGGGTGAATGAGCCCATGGTGGCACTGATCACCTTGGGATTGTAAAAATCGGCAGTCTCCGCGGAAGCGATGATCTTGTGGATACCGTACCAGTCTGCCGTGCGGATGATGGTACCCAGGTTGCCAGGGTCGCGGATATCGTCGAGTACTAACGCAAATTCCTGGTCGGCAACGCTGATGATATTGTTGGGCTTCATGCGGGCGATGGCCAGGGCCGAATTGTTGGTCTGAAATTCCCCCAGCCCCTGAAGCTCGGCGTCAGAGACCTCGATGCGCTCACCAGGCGCGCCATGCGGGATGCTTTCCAGAAAATCGCGGGTTCCTAGTACCTGAACTACCTCAAAATCAGAGCGTAACAATTCTAGCACACTTTTCGCTCCTTCTATCATAAAACATTGCTCCTGTTTTCGGTATTTCTTTACTTGCAGGGATTTGATGAATTTTGCGTTCGCTTTCGACAGCATTTACAAAGATTGATTACGACGAAAAGTAAATATTTTATCTTAATTCTGGTGCCTGTGCTGCTCACGGGCTGTTTAGGCACCCAGCATCTCAAAGAAGGTCAAAAGCGACTGATCCAGCAAAGTGTAAAGGCTCCCGAGGGCATTGATCACGAAGCGCTGCGCAATCTTTACGCCCAGCGTCCAAACCGCCGGCTGCTGGGACTGCCGATCTATCACCTGGTAGGCATCTACTACTGGGGCGAAAAAACCTACGACCGCGAAAAATACGTCCGCAAAAAGGAAAAGGTAGAGCAGAAGTTCAATGCCAAGATCGCGGGAACCTCATCGCAGCGTAAGATCAACAACTACCAGTTCCGGAAGCAGAAGAAGATGGACCGCCTGAACTCGTTCATTGAGAATGGCAACCATTTTATGCAGTGGGGTGAGCAGGTGGCCGTGTTCGACAGCGGACTGGTGGAAACCACCATCAACCGTTTCAGGAATTACCTGTTCTCCGAAGGTTATTTTCACAATCACGTGACTACCAAAACCACGTCGCTGGGCAAATTCGTGAGCGTTTCGTACCGGGTTGAAGCCTCTGCCCCATACATGATCGACACTATCTTCTACCGGATCTCCGACAGCTCCGTTTATCGTTTGATCAAAAATTCCGGGACACAGAGCTATATCAGAAAAAACCACCGGTACAGGCAGGAGGATTTTGAGAAAGAACGCGAACGTTTAGACCTGCTCTTAAAAGACAACGGCTACTTTGACTTCAGCAGGCAGTATGTGGATTTTTCTATCGACACAGCCATGCGGGGCAATCGAAAGGTGGCGGTGATGATCGAAGTGCTGGACCCGGCCAAACGCGGCTACCACAAGCAGTTCCGCATAGATTCAGTGCGGTTCACGGCAGATGCAGGGGTGACAAACCCGGGATTTGAACGCACGACCCGCACTTACCGCGATGTGCAGTATAGCTCGTATCACGATTATTACAGCCTCAAGATCCTCAGCCAACGCCTCTTCCTCTCCCCTGAAAATCTGTATAGCCTTACAAAGACCTACGAATCGCAAAGGCAGCTCGCCAACCTCGATGCATTCAAATTTGTGAACATCAATTACGATACATCGGGCGGGAAGTTCATTGCTAACATCTTTGCCAGTCCGCTGAAACGGTACGAATGGACGAATGAATTGGGTGTGAACGTTACGCAGGGATATCCCGGTCCTTTTTACAGCGTCAGTCTCAAAAAACGCAACATCTTCAGGGGGCTAGAAAACCTGGAGCTGAGCGGGAGGTTCGGCGTGGAAGGCGTAGCATCGGCTACGGAAGAGCTCAACGTTTACAAGAGCATAGAAGCCAGCGCCAACGCCGCCCTCATCTTTCCACAATTTATCTGGCCGTTCCGGGAGGCAACCCAGATCAGGCTCGGCAAGTATAACCCCAAAACCCGTTTATCGCTCGGATATACCTATACCGACCGGCCGGAGTACCGGCGAACCAGCACCACCTTTTCGAATACCTATACGTGGCAAAACCAGCGGACCACACAATACTCGCTTGCGCTGACCAACATCAGTTTGATCGATTCCAAAAATATCTCTGCTGGCTTTAAACAACGCCTCCACGAGCTCGACAGTCTCGGCAACTATAACCTTGCCCGTTCTTTCGATCCTTCATTCGTGAGCAGCATGATCTTTAGCATCACCTGGAACCGTGACTATGGAAGCCTTGACAAACACTCGATCTTCATCCGGTCGCAGTTCGAAACCGGCGGAACCACACTCAACCTGATCGACACAGACATCATCACGGATCAGGGATTGAAGTACTTCAAATACCTCAGGTTCAGCTTTGATGTCAGGCGTGTGAGGATCCTCAACAAATGGGCGCAGCTGGCCTACCGGTTCAATACAGGGATCGCCTACTCGTACGGATCGAACAACTCGCTGCCTTATGAAAAGTACTATTTTGCCGGTGGAAGCAGAAGCGTGCGCGCCTGGAGGCCAAGACGACTCGGGCTTGGAAGCCTACCTCCACCGTTGGCTGCCAATCCCGTTGTGGACGGTACCTTCAGCTACCAGTTCGAAAGACCGGGCGAGATCCTGATGGAAGGAAGCCTCGAGCTTCGAACCAAGCTGGTAGGATTCATTGACGGCGCTGTGTTCGTAGATGCTGGCAATGTATGGACGTTCAAGCAGCAAAAAGAAGCTACCGGAACGGGTAACTCACAATTCAAAGGTGGTAGTTTTTACAAGGAGCTGGGTATCGGCACGGGCTTCGGACTACGTTTTGACTTCACCTTCCTCATCCTTTGCTTCGATGTGGGCATCAAGGCATACGATCCTGCCCGCGATCCGGGAGACCGGTTTGTGCTCGACAAAGTAAGGTTCTTTAAACCTTATGCGAGAAAAGTGGGCGAAGGCGAGAATACCCGGTATCTGAACATTAAAGAACCGGTGATCTATAATATTGGGATAGGATATCCTTTTTAATGGTTGCCGGTTGGGGCGAGTGAGTTATAAGTACGAGGTACGATTTACGAGGTACGATCGTGTTCTACCCATTATCTGCTGATGATTGCCTATTGCAACTGCCTACTGTTCTTCAGAATGTTAGCAATTTTCGGAGCTCGGTCTTCACTTTGTCTGCGTTGGGCAGCATCATTTTTTCGAGGTCGGCGTTGAGTGCAATAGCCGGGAGGTTGGCGGCACCAAACGTCCATACGGGTGCGTCGAGGTAGCGAAAACATTCTTTCGAGATCCGGCCGGCAAGTGATTCAGCGAAGGAGTTGAGCAATGGTTCTTCTGTGAGCACGAAAGCGCGATTGTGTTTCTTTACTTCACTGGCAATGATATCCCAGTCGATGGGGTTCAGGGTACGCAAATCAACGATCGTGATCTGTTCTGAAAAATCCCTGGAGGCTTCTTTCGCCCAGTATACACCCATGCCATAAGTGATGACCACAGCTGCCCCTCCTGCAGCTATGTTTTCTTCTGATGCCTGCTGAACGATGTTTGCCTTGCCCAGCGGAATGATATAATCTTCATCGGGCTCCACGGTCTTAGCTTCGCCTGTACCGGGCACTTTTGACCAGTAAAGTCCTTTATGCTCGAGCAGCACCACGGGGTTAGGATCGTAAAAGGAGGCCTTCAAAAGTCCTTTCATGTCTGCAGCATTAGAGGGATAAACGACTTTGATACCGCGGATGGTAAGCAAGGTAGACTCCACACTTCCTGAATGATAGGGACCACCTCCACCATAGGCGCCGATGGGCACACGGATGAGTGACTGAATGGGGAACTTGCCTTTTGATAAGTAACAACTTTTTGAAAGCTCCTCCACCAGCTGATTCATGGCCGGCCAGATGTAATCTGCAAACTGGATCTCTACGATGGGCTTCGCTCCCACCGCGGACATTCCCGCGGTAGACCCGACAATGTAGGCTTCCTGGATCGGCGTATTAAAAACGCGTTCATCTCCATATTTTTGCGCGAGTGTTGCAGCCTCGCGAAATACACCTCCCAACCTGCGGCCTACATCCTGTCCATAAAAAAGCGCTTCGGGGTGTTTCTTCAGCAGCTCATCCACGGCATGCAGGGCGGCATCGACCATAACAACCTTCTCGCCATTCTGTGGTGACCGCACTCCGCTCTCCTCTGTGATGGTTGCAGGTGCGAACTCATGGGTGTCGAAATCATCCACGTCGGCCGATGGCGCACTGATGGCTCTCTCATAATCTTTGGTCACTCGTGCTGTGGCCCGTTCTTGTGCCTGCTCCAGCACTTCTTCCGACTCTCCTGTCTCCAACAAATATTGCCTGAGCCTTTCAATGGGATCCGATTTTCTGTGCAACTCCAGGTCTTCACCACGGTACCATTCCCGTCTCACACCTGAGGTATGGTGGCCCAGCAACGGGCATTTTGCGTGCACCAGTATCGGGCTTCTTTTTTTCCTCACATGGTCGATGGCTTTTTTCATACCGAGGTAGGAGTCGACAAAATCGGCACCATCTACAGCCATGCGCTCCATTCCTTTGAAACCCGCGGCATACTCATAGGCATCCATGGCGCGCATTTCCTTTCCTGTTGCAGAGATCCCCCAATCGTTGTCCTGAACAAGATAGATCACCGGTAATTTTTTCAGTACGGCCATCTGAAAGGCTTCCGCTACTTCGCCTTCTGTGACGGAGCCATCGCCCAGGGAACAAAGCACCAGAGGGTTTTCATCTGATTTCAGTATTCCCTGTGATTCAAGGTAGGCTATGCCATGTGCCATGCCAGTGGCGGGGATGGCCTGCATACCTGTAGCTGAACTTTGATGCGGAATGGTGGGAAAGCCCTCACGTTTCAGACTGGGATGTCCATAATAGGTTCGTCCACCGGAGAAAGGATCGTCGCGCTTGGCCATCAGCTGAAGCATGAGCTCATAGGGCTCGAGGCCCATGCCCAGCAACATCGACTCATCCCTGTAATAAGGTGAAGCGTAGTCGCAGGGTTTCAATTGCATACCTGCCGCCAGTTGTATTGCTTCATGGCCGCGTGAAGTGCTGTGAACGTACCGGCTACAGACCTCGCGGTTCTCGTCGTACATATCAGCCATCCGTTTTACCGTACACATAAGCTCATACGCTCTTAATAAAATATCCGGAGGCAGTTCAGGCTTACCGGGTCTTAATCTCTTATTTTGTGATTTTGCGCGCTGAGCAATAGCCATCTTTCAAAATTTGGTCTCGGCCTAAAGATAATGCATTTTGGAAATTCAAACGATTGAAAAACGTTTTCAGGCTATGACCCGGCGCTGCGGTTTATTGGCAGATACAATGATTCGTGGCATCTTTGCGCCAGGTTGTATCATCATTTTCAGCCACCAGAAATGAACGGTCCCGATAAAGAAGAGATCCAGGAATGGTTTAAAACGCTGCAGCAGGAGATCTGCGAGCAGTTGGAGCATGCCGACGGAAAAGGCAAATTCATCAGCGACGCATGGGAGCGTCCGGGCGGGGGTGGCGGTATTTCGCGGGTCTTAACGGAGGGCAACGTCATTGAAAAAGGCGGCGTGAATTTTTCGGCTGTCTGGGGAAAAACACCCGAGCCTACCTTAAAGACACTGAATCTCCCACCAGGAGTTCACCCTGACTTTTTTGCCTGCGGGGTTTCCATCGTGTTACATCCTTTCAGTCCGATGGTTCCCATTATCCACATGAACGTACGGTATTTCGAGATGTCTAACGGCACGTGGTGGTTTGGCGGTGGCATTGATCTTACCCCTCACTATGTGGATGAAGGCGACGCACAGTATTTTCACCACAAGCTGAAGGCTGTTTGTGACCAGCATCACACTTCCTATTATCCGGAATTTAAGAAGTGGGCCGACGATTATTTTTTTATCCGGCACCGACAGGAAACACGGGGTATCGGCGGTATCTTCTTCGATCACCTGAAAGATGATCATGGCTTTACAAAACGCTCGAGGTTCGCTTTTGTTCAGAGCGTAGGATCTGCGTTCGCGCCGATCTACACACATTACATGAAAAAGAACAAATCGTTACCCTACGGTGAACAGGAAAAACAATGGCAGTATTTACGAAGGGGCCGGTATGTTGAGTTCAACCTGGTTTGGGACCGCGGCACGAAGTTCGGGCTGGAGACCGATGGCAGAACGGAATCCATCCTGATGAGCTTACCACCACAGGCACAATGGGTATATAGTCATAAGGTAGCTCCAGGTTCTCCAGAGCAGAAAACATTGTCACTCCTGAAAAAAGGGATTGATTGGGTGGCCTAAACCTCCACCGCATATTACAGCTTAATTGAAAAGATGAACCCCACACTCAAGCTGGTGCTCCATGCGGGCGTATCAGCAACGACACCTGAATCGCGCGCAAGGGCTATTATTCTCTGCAATACGATCGCCCTTATAGCCGTCACGCTCTCGTCCGTTTTCCTCGTTTATTATGCCATGAACGGATGGGGAACGAATGATTCGATCATTCTCTTCGCCATCGTCGTGATGTCGAGCATCCCGCTTTTGAATTTCCTCGGGATGACCAATATCAGCAGGTTCCTGCTTCCCCTGGTACTCCCAGTAACCAGCATAGCAATCCTGATGCTGGTGCGCTTCCAGCAGCCTGAAAGATTTACTTACATACGCAGTCCTGGAATATTCTGTGTTGTTCTTACCACGGCCGTGATACCGGTACTGATCTTTTCTACCCGTGAGAAAAGGCTGATGTTCAGCTGCCTGGCCATCAACTTTATCCTTTTTGCTTCGCTCGATGTACTGCTGCGTTATTACAGTGTGCTTCACGCAGTGCCTACCGTCAACCAATACATCACGGCCAACCTTTCGATGCTGATCACCTACGCGCTGCTGGTGGGCAGTGTGATGTCGTTGAAAGAGATCACCGACGAATACGAGCTTAAAAATGCGCAGCTCATCCAAAACCTGAACAAAAAGAACGATGAGTTTGCCCAGGCCAACCAGGAGCTGCACGAGCTGAACAAGAATATCGAAACCCAGAATGAAGAGATCCAGGCACAGAGTGAAGAGTTGATCCAGAGCCAGGACAGCCTGATCCTGGCAAACCGCCAGATAGAACGCCAGAACCTGAAGCTCGAGCAGCAGAATGAGCTGCTGTCGAAATCGCTGGATGAAAAAAGTAAGGACCTCTTGCTGACCAACCAGCAGCTTGTGGCGCACAATAATGAACTGCAGCAATTTTCTTATACCATCTCGCACAATTTGCGCGGACCGGTTGCCAGCATGCTGGGCCTGATCAACATTTATCACCACGCCAATACCGAAGAGGAGGGCAAACAGATCCTGACACTGCTGCAACAGTCGACCGAGTCGCTTGAGACCGTGATCAGGGACCTGAATAAGATCATCGACATCCGCAATGACAAGTTCTCGATCTTTGAAGAGTTCTCACTGGACCAGGAACTGAATCTCATCAAAAAAACGCTCAACCCTTTTATCAGGGGCAACGAAGCAGAGATCGACAGCCATTTCGAGATAGATCGGATTATCTCCGTCAAAGCCTATATTAACAGTATTCTTTACAATCTCATCAGCAACGCGATCCAGTACAGGTCATTTGATCGTAAGCCGCAGGTGCGGATCTCGTCGCGGACCGTAAATGGACACTTGCTGTTGGAAGTGTCGGACAACGGACTGGGGATCGACCTGAGCAAATTCAGCGGAGAGATGTTCAAACTTTACAAGCGATTCCATACCCACACACAGGGAAAAGGATTGGGTCTGTACCTTGTAAAACAGCAAGTGGAAAAACTGAACGGACAGATCGAGATTGACAGTAAGCCGGATGAAGGATCAACCTTCCGGATACGTCTTCCGCTTAAAACAGAAATCCGCTGACCGCTATTTGTCTTTGGTCTTATTTTTTGCCTGCAGCTGGAATACCTGGAACGCGAGCTGGTCTACAAGTGACGCCGGGCCGGACTCGGGTTCTGGGAACTGTTGAGAAAAGTAAGCTTTCGCCGCCCAGATCTCCAGTACATCTTCTGCCTTGACGGAGAAGGGTTCGTATGAGCGGTTGTCGGACACCAGTAACAACTTTCCCTGCTGATCTGCAAAATTGAAAACGCGTTTAAAAACGATTCCCTCGTGGCTGGTCACCAGCACATAAAGTTTTCCATTTTTGATGGTCTTGGTGTCTTCGATATATTCTCCGAAAATAATGCTGCCGGGTTGCACGGGGAGCATGGACTCGCCCTGGATCTCGAAGGCGCGGTAAGTTCTGTTCTTCGGTAAAACCGGGAGGCTGATCTTGGGCAGGTCTTTCACATATTCGGGGTCCTGATAACCGGACAAATAACCTGCAGAAGCCTTCTGAGTGACCAGTTCGACATTCTCCTTATTATTCTGATCTACCGTGATGGCGAGGATCTCTTTGCCCCGGCCAGCGGTCTTTGCTTTCCACTCTTTCTGCGGCAAAAGACTAAGGTCTTTATTAACAAGGTGGTCCAGGCTCACATTGAAGATCTTAGAGATCTCCACCAAACTGGATACGGGTGGTGTGGAGCGTTCTTCTTCATAGGCGCCTACGGCGGCCTGCTTTAGCCCCAATTTTTCAGCGAGCTGTTTTTGAGTCAGTCCTTGCTGGACGCGCAAGAATTTGAGATTCCGGTTTACGATAGCCATGAATATTAGTTTTTGCCAAGCACATAAAATTACCTGTGCCGTTCCGCAATACCAGCGGAACGGTCACAAAAGTAATCACAACTAAACCCAAAACCTTTACCTGTAGAGATAAAGGGTTGCTATGGCAAACAACGTTACAAAACTAAAAAAATTAGTTGATGATGCAAGGAGAATACTAATAAATTTAGATATTTGGGTGTGGAAAGAAATGTAATACATCTGGATCTGGACGCCTTTTTTGTGGCGGTGGAATGCAAGCGGGATACGCGGCTGAAGGGGAAACCACTGATCATCGGTGGAAGCAGCCGCAGGGGCGTGGTGGCGGCCTGCAGTTACGAGACCAGGAAGTTCGGTGTTCATTCAGCCATGCCCATGTACCTGGCGTTGCAGCTTTGCCCTGATGCAAAAGTCATCTCCGGAGATATGGAGGCATACAGCCAGGCATCGCACGAAGTGACTCAGGTCATTGCCGCACAGGCACCTGCCTTTGAAAAATCTTCCATCGATGAATTTTACATTGACGCCAGTGGCATGGACCGCTACTTCGGCGCTTTCAAATGGGCGAAAGAGCTTAGAAAAAAAATTGCAACAGAAAGCGGTCTTCCCATCTCCCTGGGGATGTCTGTGAACAAGCTTGTTTCCAAGGTGGCTACGGCAGAATATAAACCTAATGCAGAAGCGCATATCACTGCTGGCAAAGAAGGAGATTTCCTGGATCCTCTCGCTGTTGAAAAGATCCCGATGGTTGGAAAGCAGACAGCTTCCTTCCTTTATGATATGGGGGTTCGCACAGTGCGCACATTACGCGAGATGCCGATCCAGTTCCTGGTAAGCGCCTTTGGCAAAAATGGTTTTTCGCTCTGGAATAAAGCGCGTGGTATCGATACCTCTCCCGTTGTACCTTATAGTGAGCAAAAATCGATCTCTACAGAGTGCACTTTCGAGAACGATACCATCGATATAAAGAAGTTAAAGAACATCCTTATCGCCATGGTCGAGAAGGTTGCTTTCAACCTGCGCGATCAGAAGAAGCTGGCATCGTGTGTCACGGTGAAGATCCGTTATGCGAACTTCGATACGGAGACCAAGCAGGTACAAATCCCATACACCTCCTCTGATCATGTGCTGCTGCGCGTTGTCTCGGAGTTGTTCGAGAAGCTCTATAGCCGACGCATGCTGTTGCGGCTGGTGGGGGTACGGCTAAGCGGGCTGGTGCATGGCAATCATCAGATCAGCCTTTTTGACGACACTGCCGAGAACATCAACCTTTACCAGGCGATTGACCACATCAAACACAAACACGGCGTTGAGAAGCTCATCCGTGCCAATACCATTGACGTAAACAAACGCGTAAGGATGGAGCTCAACATGTTTAAAGGGACAATAAGATGAATATTAATACATCCGCATTGGCTGACAGGGTGGTCGCAGAAGCTTTGTCTACAGCGGCGAGAATCGGAGGATATTGCGATACAAACATCTGTTCGAGGATCGCATGGAGCAGTACCTGGCAAATGTGAATAGTAAAAGAGTCAGATCAGTATCAAAGAATAAAAGTTTATGCATATGAAGACATCCATCGTCAATTTCGAACCATCCGTAAAGGAGCTTTTTTTTCTCATCTCTCCTCCCCGGCACATCATGAGTGACGTATCCGTGTTGAAGGATGACGTGCATTATCTCATTGGTCGTCAGCTGGAGGACCGACACGCCATTGCTCACATCTCCTTATTCAAGTATAATGATGAGCATCTTCATGACATCGTTAAGCATGTGGAAGACAAGGCTGCACATTTTAAACCGTTCAATATCTTCTTAAAGGGCTTCGGAGTCTTTTATAATGGCTCGAAGCGATGTGTTTATATGGATATCGTCAATAAATACCCTATCCAAGACATCTTTGAAAAGCTGGTAAAAGAAAATGCATCGTATACGCCGCACATTTCGATCGCCAGAAACCTGGCTATGGATGATTTTCTCCGATGCTGGCCATACCTGAAGGGTTTGAACTACAGCAACCAGCACTTTCTCTGCGACAGGATTACGGTGTTGGCGAGGACCGATCAAAAATGGATGCATTATAAGGACATCCTGTTCGATCAATAAGTCGTCCAAGCCCGCTACATGTCGTACTGAGGTGCTTATTTATTCGATGCACCGCTGCAATGCTGGCCAGCCTGCAGCATTGCTCCGCACATCGCATACACCATGTTGGTCGTGATGTATTGGCAGGTATTCATTTTTACATTTTTTAAAAACTATAATATGTACCCTCTCTATATTCTTCAAAAACAATTCGGTTATGCTTCGTTCAGAATGAAGCAGGAAGCGATTATCAATCATGTGCTGCAGAAGAAAGACACTTTTGTGCTCATGCCTACAGGTGGTGGGAAGTCGCTCTGCTATCAGATACCGGCGCTGCTTTTTGACGGCCTCTCTCTCGTGATATCTCCACTGATCGCGCTCATGAAAGATCAGGTGGATGCGCTGCGTGTGAACGGCATCGAGGCGGCCTATCTCAATTCAACACAATCGCCTCAGGAGCAAAAGGCAATTCTGGACAAGGCCAGGGAAAAGAAGCTGAAGCTGCTTTACCTCGCGCCGGAGAAGTTGTTGAGCAGTGATAAGCACACTTCTCTGCTCGAAACACTTCAAACATTCAGCATCAGCCTTATCGCCATTGACGAGGCACACTGCATTTCTCAATGGGGGCACGATTTCAGGCCCGAGTACCTCATGCTGGCGCAACTGAAAAAGGCGTTTCCCAACGCGCCGATGATCGCGCTCACAGCTACGGCAGATCAACTTACCCAAAAGGATATCATCGAGAAGCTGGAATTAAAAGACCCCGCTGTTTTTATTTCCAGCTTCAACAGGCCGAATATCCGGTACACCGTGGAGCCTAAACAGGGAAGCTTTGAAAGGCTGCTCCGTTTCCTTGAGCCGCGTAAAGAAGCGCAAGGTATTATTTACTGTTTGTCCAGACGATCTACGGAAAAACTTGCTGACGATCTTTCGCGACATGGTTTTAAATCCCTCCCCTATCATGCGGGCATGGAGCGGGAGCAACGGGCGAGGAATCAGGAAATGTTCTTGCGCGAAGATGTCAGGATCATGGTGGCAACCATCGCCTTTGGCATGGGGATCGATAAATCAAATGTGCGTTATGTGGTGCACATGGACCTTCCGAAGAGCATCGAGAGTTACTATCAGGAAACAGGGCGTGCTGGCCGTGACGGGCTCGACAGTGAAGCGCTGTTGTTCTATTCACCCGGCGACCTGGCCCGGCTGAAGCACTTTGTTGTGATCGATGACAACGCAGACCAAACGAAGATCGCCCTGAAAAAACTGGAACAGATGGGGCAGTTCGGCGAGCTCAGCACCTGCCGCAGAAAGTATCTGCTGAACTATTTCGAGGAACAGGCCCCTGAACATTGTGGCAACTGCGATATCTGCCTCAGCCAGGTTGAATCATTCGACGAGACACCGCTGGCGCAAAAAGTGCTTGCTGCCTTATCGCAGCTGCAGGAAAAATTCGGCGCTGGCTACCTGATCGATTTTATGCACGGTGCATCCTCTTCCAGGATGCAAGAGCAGCATATGACGTTGAGCACATATGGCTGTGGTGCGGATATCGCCAGAGAAGAATGGCAACGGATCATTGACGACCTGGTGTCACGCCGATACCTGATCAAACTGCATGGGTCTTATCCCAAGCTGAAGATCACCGCAAGGGGCCAGCGTGTTCTGGAAGGCCTGGAAAAAGTAATTCTCACAAGGTTCAAGGAAAAGCCGGCGCCTGAAGCTACGGAAAAGCTTGTTTACGAAAAAGAGCTTCTGCTGCAGCTCAAAAATCTTCGCAAGCAGTTGGCCGCGGCAGAACAATCACCTGCCTATGTGGTGCTCTCCGATGCCTCGTTGCTGGAAATTGCCACTTACCTGCCTCACACAAAAGAAGGTATGGGCAGGATCTCCGGTTTTGGCCAAATGAAACTTGAAAGGTATGGCAAGTCGTTCTGCGATGTAGTAAACGCCTACTGTCTTGAACATCAACTGCAGTCGCGCATTCATCTGAAGTCCCCAAAACGCCCGCGCAAGGAGCGATATGAACGTGACAACCTTACCAAACAGGAAACTTATAAACTATTCAAAGCGGGATATTCCGTGGGAATGATCGCGGCACAACGCAACCTGAGTCACACCACCATTGAATCTCATCTCGCTTTCTACGTTCAGCAAGGTAAAATTACGATCGCGCAGCTGATCGATGTGGAAAAGATCCCTGTGATCCGCAAGGCCATCGAGGATACCGGCGGGAAAGCGCTGACGCCCATCAAAGAATCGCTCGGCGAAAATTACTCCTTTGCCGAGATCAGATACGTGATGGCACACATCGAACACATGAAGCTCGAGGAACCGGTAGAATACGCTTACCCGCCGTCCTATGGCTATTCAGGGTTCTCATGCCTGGTATTGGAGCCACAAGGCATCTATGCCGGATACCGGTTGAAGTATCAACTTAACGTTCAAGGCATCACCGTGCAGGGAACACGCGGAGGCCGCAAGGTATTGCACCTATCCAATGCTGCCGGGTATGCCGGAAGTAGAACAAGATCGATCGCCGCATAATCATCAATGAACAGCAGATGTATCTCAACTGTCATACCGGCTTCAGTTTCAAATACGGGACGTTACCCGTGGGGAAACTTTTTGAAGAAGCAAAACGCTGCGGCGTAACGAAGCTAGTGCTCACTGAAATAAACAATACCGCTTCCTATATGGAAATGCTGCGGATATGCGCAAAAAACGCACCCAGTGAGAATGGCCTCACCAAATTCGGGGAGGAAGCTCATGCGTTGGAGATTGCCGTGGGTATTGAGTTCAGGAGAGACCATGAGCTGCTTTACATCATCATCGCCAAAAACAACGAGGGGTTTGAAAAACTGAACCGGTTCCTGTCATACTGCAACCGGGAAGAAAAAAACTTCCCTTTGCGGGCGCCGAAGATCGACGATACCTTCGTGATCTATCCCCTGGGAAAAATTGATCCTGAACAGCTCGGCAGCCATGAATACATCGGCGTTCGCAGACATCAGCTAAACCAGTATGCCATTCACCGCTCGCAGCAAGACACGGCCAACAAATTTGTGATCCTTCATCCTGTCACTTTTCTTCCGCCAGAAGAAAAAAAAGGCAAGCCGGTGAACAAAGACTTCAATGCACACCGGCTGCTGCGCGCCATCGCCAACAATACGCTGCTCAGCAAATTGCCGGAACATCAACAGGCTCACCGCGATGAGTTCATGATTCCCGAAGACGAGCTCGTTCAATACTTCGAAGGTTATCCTGAATTGCTTGCTAATACTAAATCTTTACTCGAACAATGTTCCATCGCGTGTAAGCAGGGTGAGGATAAGAACAAAAAGTTCATTAAAGGAAGCAAGGAGAAGGACCTGGAATTCCTGCGGGAAGAAACATTGAAAGGATACCGGAAGATCTTCGGAGACAACGACATTATATGGCATGAGCGTATTGAAAAGGAGCTAGCCGTGATCGAACGAAAATCATTCACCGCATATTACCTCATCACCTACGACCTCATCACTTATGCCAAACAAAACGGCTTCGAGTTTGTGGGCCGGGGCAGCGGTGCCAACAGTACAGTAGCCTACTGCCTGGGTATTACCAACGTTAACCCTATTGAGCTGAACCTGTATTTTGAACGGTTCCTGAACGAGGAGCGGGTTACACCACCTGACTTCGACATCGATTTTTCATGGGACAACCGTGATGCCATTTACGACTACATTTTCCGTACGTATGACTATGACCACGTTTGCCTGCTGGGCACTCATGTAACGTACCAGAGCCGGTCCATTGTACGTGAGCTGGCTAAGGTTTTCGGTCTGCCGAAAGAAGAGATCGATGAGCTCGTTGACGATCCGGGCAGGTATGGCGCGCGTGACCACATTACGGAAATGGTTATCAACTACGCCAAATACATCATCGCAAAAGAATTGCCGGCCAATCTCTCCATTCATGCGGGCGGCGTTCTTATCACCGAAAAACCGATCTATGCTTATACGGCTACGGATCTTCCACCGAAGGGGTATCCCGTTTCACATTTCGAGATGCACAGTGCGGAGGATTTCGGGATCTACAAGTTTGACATCCTCAGCCAGCGCGGCCTGGGTCACATCAAAGAGACCGTGAAACACGTCAAACGCAACAAGGGGATCGACGTGGATGTGAACCGGTTCGATGATTTTAAAAAAGATGAAAAGATCAAAGCGCTTCTGCGGGGCAGCAGTGCTATCGGATGTTTTTATGTTGAATCCCCGGCCATGCGCATGCTGCTGGGCAAGCTCCGGTGTGACGATTACCTCACGCTTGTAGCGGCGAGCTCGATCATCAGGCCGGGCGTGGCCAGCTCGGGAATGATGCGTTCGTATATTGAGCGGTATCACGCCGTACGCAACGGAAAACCTTACAAGGCCATTCATGAAAAAATGGATGAGCTCATGAAAGAGACCTACGGCGTGATGGTCTACCAGGAAGATGTGATCAAGGTGGCGCACGAGTTCGCCGGCATCACACTCACAGAAGCTGACGTGCTGCGCAGGGGGATGTCGGGTAAGTACCGTTCGCGGGAAGAGTTTCAGCGTGTGAAGGCTCGCTTCTTCGAGGAATGCCGGAAGCGTGGATACGAACAACACGTTATTGACAGGGTGTGGTACGAGATCGAAAGCTTCTCAGGTTACTCTTTTGCCAAGGGCCACTCCGCAAGCTATGCCGTTGAAAGTTACCAAAGCCTTTTTCTAAAGGCGCATTATCCCCTGGAATTTATGGTGGGCGTGATCAACAACTTCGGTGGGTTTTACAAAACCGAGTTTTATTTTCATGAAGCGCGGATGAACGGTGGGCGGATTGAAGCCCCTTGTGTGAATAACAGTGAACATCTCACCACCATTTACGGCGACCGCATATACATAGGTTTTATCCACATCAAAAGCCTGGAGGCAAAGGTCGCGAGCACCATAGGCGTCGAGCGTGAAAAAAACGGTCCCTACAAAAGCCTGGATAATTTTCTCCACAGAACTGTTATCACCCTGGAGCAACTGCGCATTCTCATCCGCATCGGGGCATTCCGCTTCACAGGAAAAAGCAAACAACGTCTCTTGTGGGAAGCCCTGCTTTTTTTCAGCAACATGAAATCCCGGAACAGAGCCGAAGAACTTTTCGAAACAGAGCCGCGTGAATATCCACTGCCCACCCTTACCCGAAACGAGATGGAAGACGCGTTTGACGAGCTGGAACTGCTCGGGTTTCCGCTCTGCGATCCTTTTAAACTTCTGGCTACTTCCGACCGCGGCAACACCATCGCCAGGGAGCTGATGCATAAGGTGGGAAAACAGGTACACATCATCGGATACGTTGTTACCACAAAAGATGCGCGTACAAAAAGCAATGAAGCCATGCACTTCGGTACCTTCTTCGATCGCAACGGAGAAGTATTTGACACGGTTCATTTCCCTCAGGTCGCCAGCCGATATCCTTTCAGGGGCAGGGGTTTTTATATGATCCGGGGAAAAGTGACGGAAGATTTTGGCGTGGCTACGATCGAAGTAAGCTTTATGGAAAAGCTTCCGATGATCCATAAACGCGCCGAAGAATTCATGCGGGAGTCCGCCCCGTACAATGGGCCAGCGGCTGTATCCGGACATCCAACGCGTGACTAACAGCCGGGCATAACATTTTTAGCGAGCATGTCTGCTTTCCATACAAGTTGGTTAAGGAGGAGTTAAACGGGTAAGATATGATAAGCATCATCATTCCAGTATGCAATGAAGAGAAGACAATCCGCAACACCATCGATTATCTCTATGCGCATACACCTTACAAAAGATTACTGAAAGAAGTGATTGTGGTGGACGGGGGCAGCACAGACAAAACTGTAGCCGAAGCCGAAAAAACGGGCGCCACCGTCATGTTCTCCCCTCGCAAGGGACGGGCAGCACAGCTCAACTATGGTGCGGAACAGGCTTCGGGCAAGATCCTGTACTTTCTTCAGGCCAACGCACTTCCTCCCGAGGGTTTTATCAGCGAAATCGCGAAAGCATTCTCCAAAGGTTACGCCTGTGGAACATTTCCCATGAAATTCAATTACAGGCATTGGCTATTGAACATGTTGTGCTGGTATGCCAACAAAGCATCTTCACCGGTATGCCTGAGCGACCAGGGCTTCTTTGTTACAAAAGAGCTTTTCGAAAAAACCGGCGGCATGCGGGAAGATCACCTGGTAATGGCTAACCAGGAGATGATCCAACGCCTTAAACGTTATACAAATTTTGCGCTCATGAAAGGCAACATTACCTGTGCCGCTACCCGGTATCTGCGTTCGGGCATCTTGCGTACGGAAGCCATTCATACGCTGGTGTTTCTGATGCATCGCATGGGCTATCCGCAAAACAAGCTCACCCGTCTTTACCGGAGATTCCTGCGTTGGAATATCGGGCCGAAGCCGGAACCGACCGTAACGCAACAACCCCTGCCTGTGGAGAAAGAGCTCACGATCGCATCACAATAGCTTTTTGTACGCCGCTTCATCGAAGCCAAGGGCTAATACTTTATTATCTTTTTCGATCAGTGGTCTTTTGATCACGCTGGTTTTTTCCATCATCAATGCGATGGCTGCGGCCTCATTCGTGACTTTCGCCCGCATGGACTCATCCAGCTGGCGCCAGGTAGTACCTCTTGTATTCACGAGACTCTCCCACCCCACCTGCTTGCTCCACTGTTTCAGCTTGGCTTCCGAAATACCCTTAGTCTTGTAATCGTGAAACTCGATCTCAACGGCATTCTTTTCCAGCCAGTCAAGGGCACTTTTCACAGTGTTGCAGTTCTTGATCCCGTAAACGGTCATGTGTTGTTGGTTTGATTAGATCTTTGGTGAATTGTGTTCTATTCAGTTCATGGTTCATGGTCTATGGCCCACAGTCCATGGAATCCCCATGCTCAAAAACTATTCTTCAATTCGAAGGCTTTCGTCAGTCTGCGGATCAGCCGGGTAGATTCATCGAAGTCCAGCGTCTGCTGCCCATCGGAAGCTGCCTCTTCCGGCTTCTGGTGTGTTTCGTAAATGATCCCGTCGGCTCCAGCCATCACCGCAGCCAGGGCAACGGGTTCCACAAACTCACGAATACCGATGCCATGCGATGGGTCTGCAATCACAGGCAAGTGTGTTTTTTCTTTCAGGATGGGAATGGCGTTCACATCCATGGTATTTCGGCTCGCCTTTTCGTAGGTGCGGATACCCCGTTCACACAACATCAGTTTTTCATTGCCCGCAGAAAAAACATATTCTGCCGAATACAACAGCTCTTCTATGGTACCGGAAATACCACGTTTGATCATCACCGGCTTGTCTACCTTACCGAGCTCGTCCAGCAAATTGAAGTTCTGTGTATTTCGCGCACCAACCTGGAAGATATCCACATAGTCGTACATGGCTTCGATCTGGCTTACCTGCATCACTTCGCTGATGATCTTGATACCTGCTTCGCGTGCCAGCGTATACCACATTTTTAAACCTTCCACACCCAGCCCCCTAAAGGCATAAGGTGAACTTCGCGGCTTGAATACGCCACCCCGCATGATACGCACATTGTTCTGCCTAAGGTGATCCATCGTAAGCCTGACCTGTTGCTCGTTCTCGATGGAACAGGGGCCTGCCATGATCGACAAACTGCCATTACCGATCACCACACCGTCACCCAGTTCCACCTGTGTTCTTCCCACTTTCCACTTTCTTGACACCAGCTTGTAATCGTCCGATACCCGGTGAATATCAACAATGCCGGGCATATGACCGAGCTGACGGATGTCAAACTCCTTTTTACCGATGCCTACCAGGTACCTGCTCTTGTGTGTGGTCACCTCTGTTGTCTTGTATTCGAGGCTTTTGATCTTTGCCACGATGGCTTCTTTTTCGGAGGCCGTTACTTCGGGTGCAAGCTGTATGATCATCTAGTTTCCTTTTAAATTTTTCACGAACACTTCGATATCTTTCTTCTGATCTTTCGACTCTTTGAGCAGGTTGATGAACGCGCTGCCCACGATCGCTCCCGCTCCATAGGTTGAAGCTTTCGAAAAAGTGGAACGATCCGAGATGCCGAAACCGATGAGGAACGGATTATTCAGCTGCATGCCCTGAAGACGCCGGAAGTAATCCACCTGCTCTGAAGTGAAATCGCCTTTTGCGCCTGTAGTGCTCGACGCAGACACGGCATAGATGAACCCGTCACTCACAGCGTCGATCCGGCGAATACGGTCTTCTGACGTGGTGGGAGAAATAAGAAAAGTGTTACAAAGATTTGCAGCCCGAAACAGGTCTTTGTACTGCTCCTCGTATTCATACAACGGCATGTCTGGAATGATCAAACCATCCACACCGGCAAGCGCGGCATCTTTCACAAATTCTTTCACGCCATACTGCATCACAGGATTCAGGTATCCCATAAGAATGATCGGAACCTTCGCCTGCTTCCGGATCTCCTTTACCTGCTCGATCAGCAATCGCAGGTTCATACCATTGTCAAGGGCTGTTTTATTGCTTTGCTGGATCGTAGGGCCATCTGCCACCGGGTCGGAGAATGGGATGCCTATTTCAATAATATCGGCGCCAGCCTTCTCCAGGTTCAGGGCGATGGGAACAGTGTCGTTCAGGGAGGGGAACCCAGCAGTATAGAAAACTGAAAGGACCTCCCCTTTTTTGCTTCTGAACAAATCGGTAATTCTGTTTTTCATGATCCTGCTTTAGTAATTTCTGTGTTTAATCAAAGAATCTTTAAGGTACGAGATACGAGGTACGAAGTACATAAATACACGTGCGTCAATATTTTCCCCAGCGGATGTAGGTCTCGAGATCCTTGTCTCCTCTGCCTGAGAGGTTGATGATCACCACGTCATCGGCATCAAACTCGAACTGAGACAACACGGCAACGGCATGGGCAGACTCGATTGCCGGGATAATACCTTCAAGCCTGCTCAGCGCTATGCCTGCATTCATCGCCTCGTCGTCCGTAGCGCTCACGAACTTTACGCGCCCTACGTCAAAGAGGTGCGCGTGGATCGGGCCGATACCCGGGTAATCAAGACCGGCGGAGATCGAATATGGCTCTATTACCTGACCATCGTCCGTCTGCATGAGTAAGGTTTTGCTGCCATGCAATACGCCCGGTTTACCCAAGGCGGTGGTCGCTGCGGATTCACCGGAATCGACACCCTTTCCGGCAGCTTCCACGGCTACAAGATTCACATGCTCGTCTTCAAGAAAATGATAAAATGCTCCCGCTGCATTGCTGCCGCCACCAACACAAGCGAATACGTAGTCGGGAAACGGATTTCCCTGCGCTTCTGTGAGCTGTTTTTTGATCTCGTCGCTGATCACGGACTGAAACCGCGCTACCATGTCTGGGTAAGGATGTGGCCCCACCACCGAACCGATGATGTAGTGTGTATCAGTAGGATGATTGATCCAGTGGCGCATAGCCTCGTTGGTGGCATCCTTCAGGGTCATGTTACCGCTTACGGCAGGCACCACCGTCGCCCCCAGAATACGCATACGCTCAACGTTAGGACGCTGACGCTCCATATCCACTTTCCCCATGTACACCACACACTCCATGCCCATCAGAGCACATACCGTGGCCGTGGCAACACCGTGCTGACCGGCGCCGGTTTCCGCGATGATCTTTTGCTTGCCCAGTTGCTTAGCCAGCAGGATCTGCCCAATGGTATTGTTCACCTTGTGCGCCCCGGTATGACAAAGGTCTTCGCGCTTCAGGTATATCTGAGCCTTGTATTTTTCGGATAATCGCTTTGCATAGTACAATGGTGTGGGGCGGCCTACGTAGTCTTTCAGGAGACCATGAAACTCTTTTTGAAATTCCTCGCCCTGGATTATCCGCAGATAATTATTTCTAAGCTCCTCCACATTCGGATACAACATTTCGGGGATATAGGCCCCTCCAAATTTTCCGTAGTAACCTCGCGCGTCGACCGTATAGTTCATAGTTTAAGAATTTAGAATTTAGGAGATAGAATTTAGAACATGAATGATGGTACCGATCTTTTGCGTATCCTTCATTGCAGGGCTTTCTTCCACGCCGCTATTGATATCTATGGCGTGGATGTTCATTCCTTTGAGCGCTTGAATAGCTTCCACATTATCAGGACCTATACCACCGCTGAGAAAAAAGGGCACTTTCTGATTGTATTGTTCCAGCACCTTCCAGTCAAAAGCGGTGGCGTTTCCGCCGTAATATTTTCCTTTTGTATCGAACAGAAAAAAATCTGCTACTTCTTCGTAAGGCCGGGTCTGGTTAAAATCAAAATCGTCGTCTACAGAAAACACCTTGATCACGCCAACACCCTCCTGGCGAAGGGCTTTGCACTGTGCAACGGTCTCACCTCCATGCAGCTGAACATATTTCAACGCATAGCGATCAACTTTTTCCATGATCAGGGATACCGGATCGTTCACAAAAACCCCTACCCTGCTGATCGACGATGGAAGCGCGGGGACCTTGAAATCGTCTCCCACATACCGGGGCGATCTCGGATAAAAAATAAAGCCCATGTACTGCGGATGCAGCGCCGCTACCGCGAGAATATTCTTCTCGTCCCGCATACCACAGATCTTAAGCTTCATCATACGATCTTAAACTTTCTGTTTTTTATTCTCCAGCTTCCGCAGCTCGTCCATAAATATCTTGGCTTCTTCTTCGGGCCTGCTGTGCTTCATAAAGTTCTCACCGATCAGAAAACCTTCGTAGCCGAACTTCTTTAACTCAACGATGGCCGCAGGAGAAGAGATCCCGCTTTCAGATACTGCGGCAACTTCTTTGGGGATGAGTGCCGACAGCCGTTTCGATACTTCGATGCTCACTTCAAAAGTTTTCAGGTTACGGTTATTGACACCGATAAGGTCTGCTCCGGAATCAAGATGCTTTTTTAACTCGTCTTCGTCATGCACCTCCAGCAACACTTCCAGCCCCAGGCTATGAGCAAAGGTTGTCAGCGATTTGGTCACTTTAGGTTCCAGCACAGCGGCAATGAGCAGGATAACATCAGCACCTATGGATTTCGCTTCAATGATCTGGTATTCATCGATGGTGAAATCCTTTCGCAACACAGGGCAAAAGTTATATTTCCGCACCACCTTCAGGTCTTCGTTGCTGCCGCCGAAAAACTTTTTGTCGGTGAGCACAGAAAGCGCGGAAGCACCGGCCTGCATGTAACCGATCGTGGTACGTTCAACAGACGCGTGGGCATTGATCACTCCCTTCGAAGGCGACTTGCGCTTGAACTCGGCGATGATGCCGGTCTTATCTTCACGCCTGACATATTTTTTCAGCGAAACTGTAGGAGAAGAAAAGTAGATGCTCTGCTCCAGCAGCTTCACAGGGTAAAGACTTTTCGCTTCACTTACTTCCTTCTGTTTGTGCGCTATGATCTCGTCCAGGATATTCATGTTGTATATTGGTATCAATTATTGTTCTTCGATCAGCTTCTTAAAAGCGTTCAGTGCTTTGCCTGAGATCAGGGCCTCACGTGCCTTGACAACCGCCGCGCCCAGTCCATCTTTCCTGTTGGCGGCATAAAGCGCCATGGCTGCGTTGGCTGTCACTGCACTGTTCTGCGCTTCGGTTCCTTTACCTTCGAGTACGCTCATAAAGATCTTCGCGGATTCTTCTACCGATTGACCTCCGCGGATATCGTCGTACTTCAGGTTCGGCAAGCCGAAATCCGCGGGCTCGATGATCTTTTCGCCATCGTTGTGAAAGAACTTGACAGGTCCAGTCAGTGAAACCTCATCATACCCGTCGATGGAATGGAGGATGAGAAAATCCTTCGAAGTGTTCTGATACAGATAACCGTATTGTCGTGCCAATTCCAGGCTGAAGACACCAACAAGCTGCCGCTTGGGAAAGGCAGGGTTCACCATGGGGCCTAGCATGTTAAAGAAAGTTTTTACCCCCAGGTCTTTCCGGATCGGCGCCACGTTCTTCATGGCCGGATGGAACAGCGGCGCGTGCATGAAGCAGATGTTGGCTCGGTCGAGGCTGCGCTTCAGGGCGTCGATATCGTTAGTAAACTTATAGCCAAAATGCTCCAGCACATTCGAAGAGCCGCACGCTGACGATACTCCATAGTTGCCGTGCTTGGCTACCGGTTGCCCTGCGGCAGCGACTACAAACGACGAGAGTGTGGAAATGTTAAATGTATTCTTCCCGTCACCGCCAGTGCCGCACACATCCATTACGGGCTGATCGAATTCCGCGCGAACGCAAAGCTCAAGCATAGCATCCCTGAACCCCTGGAGTTCCTCCACGGTGATACTCCTCATCATATAAACAGTCATGAAGGCTGTTGTCTGACTGGGATTATATTTTCCCGACGCAAGGTCTACCAGCACCTGGCGTGCCGTATCCTTGGTCAGTGACTTGTGGTCGATAAGCTCGTTCAATATGGTTTTCATAACTCGTTGTTGCGTTTGCTGATACTTACTACATCCTGATATCTATTTTCGCAGCCAGTTTTCGATCATCCGCGGACCTTCAGGGGTCATGATAGACTCAGGATGAAACTGCACACCTTTAACGTCGTGGCTCAGGTGGCGAAGTCCCATCACGAGCCCCTCGTCGTTCACGGCAGTCACTTTCAGATTGCCGTTGATGCTTTCCGGTACCACAGCCCAGGAGTGATAGTGCGTAGCCTGAAATCTTCCGGATACACCTTTGAACAGGTATTCATCAGCATCTTTGACTTCAACCGTGGAGGTTACGCCGTGCAGCACCTTGGGAATGTTGAACAGCCTGGCACCATAGACCTCTCCTATGCCCTGGTGCCCCAGGCATACGCCCAGGATACTTTTGGAAGGGCCGTATTCGCGAATGACCTGTTTCATGATGCCTGCTTCATCAGGGATACCGGGGCCTGGCGACAAAAGGATCTTGTCATATTTCTTCACCTCCTCCAGCGCGATCTTGTCGTTCCTGTAAATATCCATCGCATAACCCAACGCACGGATGATATGCACGAGATTGTAGGTGAAGGAGTCGTAATTATCGAGAACCAGTATTTTCATTTCAGTTTTGTTTTTTGACTTTCACGTCTGTTTTAAGGTACGAGGTTACGACTAGAGTTTTTCGGCCATGTGTACAGCCTTTCGCAACGCTGTGAGTTTGTTATTCACTTCCTGCAGCTCGCTTTCGGCTTTTGACTTGGCTACAACGCCGGCACCGGCCTGATAGATCAGCCTGTTACCGTGGCTCAGGAAGGTACGGATCATGATCGCATGATTGAAGGAGTTATCGAATCCCAGGAAGCCAATAGCCCCTCCGTAAAAACCACGGTTCACATTCTCGTATTTATCGATCAACGTCATGGCCATGTGTTTGGGAGCGCCTGAAAGTGTACCCGCGGGAAAGGTATCGGCGGCAATGCGGATCACGGATGAATCATCCTTCACTTTTCCGGTGACTTTTGAAACGAGGTGAATCACATGCGAGTAGAACTGGATCTCCTTGAACACCTCCACATTCACGTGCGCAGCGTTCCGGCTCATGTCATTGCGGGCAAGGTCCACCAGCATGACGTGCTCCGCATTCTCTTTTTCATCGGCGGCAAGCTTGTTTGCGAGCTCTGCATCTTCCTGGTCATTACCAGACCTTCTGAACGTACCGGCTATGGGATAGATATTGGCGATGTTCTGATTCACCTGCAGCTGGGCTTCGGGCGAAGACCCAAAAAGCTTGAAGCTGCCATAGTCGAAATAGAACAGGTACGGCGAAGGGTTGATGGAACGAAGCGCCCTGTAAACGTTGAACTCATCGCCCCTGAATCCGCAGGTAAACCTTCGCGACAACACGATCTGAAAAACATCGCCACGAAAACAATGTTCTTTCCCTTTTTCGATGATCCTGAGAAACTCATCGTCAGAGAAATTTGATTCCTCACCATTGGTGAGTGAGAATTTATAGGTAGAGAAGCGATTGCTGAAGATGATCTGCTCGATCCTGGACAGGCCATCGGCTTCATTTTTGAGACCTGCGCCATTCTCGACCTTATGCTCGAACAGGCTCAGCTCATTAGAGAAATGGTCCACCACAATGATGTAGCGATACAGTTTGTAAAGTACGTCGGGGATAAAGGTTTGTCGCGCTGTAATGGACACATCTTCAAAGAACCGGACAGAGTCATAAGCGAAGTAGCCGAATAGTCCGCAGTTCACATATTTTGTCGCAGCGGGTGCAGTGATCTCGAATGAGTTCTTGAAGGCCTCGAGGCTTTCGATCACCTGTCCGGTGCCGGAGATCGTTTGCTGCATAGCCTTGCCGTCGGGAAAACGGGTTTCGATCACATTGTTTTTCACCTCGAATGAAGCGATGGCATCGCAGCAGATGAAGGAAAGGCTGTTCTCATGGCCATGGTAATCTGAACTTTCCAGCAGGATACTTCCGGCAAAAACATCTCTTAGCTTCAGATAGATGTTCACCGGCGTCAGCGTATCGGCCAGTAGCTTTTTCGAGAATGTTGAAATTTTATATTTCATAGTTTGTTTGTTCACCCACCTCACCCGTCTCGCTGCGCTGACACCCTCTCCATTGTATGGAGAGGGAGAGTGGAGACGTTAAAATAAAGAAGGCCTGCTGTGAACAGCAGGCCTTCGGCTTATTGGAAAATCATAACAAGGCTGTTCACAAATCGAATCTCGACTTATGCCACCACCAAGCTATGTTTGTAAATCTCATCATGAATTAAGCTTCCGCTTTTTTCTTAATTGTTCTTTTTTGTTTTGTAGCACCGTCAGCAGGCGCTGCAGTTTTCTTTGAGGCAGTTCTTTTAAGTTTAGCCTTGATAGCCTTACGGTTTCTTGCATTGCCGTAAGAGCCTTTGGTTATTTTTCCTTTTTTGGATTTTTTGTCTCCTCTTCCCATGAATTAATATTTGATGGGGCAATAATAACAAAGTCTTTATTCATTACAAATTTTCTTTCAGAATTTAAGCGACAGGGTATGCTCGAGGTTCCGGCAGATCGCGCGGATCTACGCTGAAAAAATCTGCGAAAATCAGCGTAATCAGCGGGAAATGCATTTTTTTACTTTTCAATTATCCCACCTGTTTTCAAGCTCATTGATCTTCATGATCAGGCGGATCACGGCATGGCGTGCACTGTTTTGCGACGGGTTATGGTATGAGGGATGATCGGACGGAGGATAGAGCGGCAGCTTGATCATCACTGTTTTAGGATACATATCCCGTAGTTTTTCTATGTTCTCCGGATCGCTGAACTGGTCTTCCGAAAAGGCAATGAGCAGCGGTGGCTCCTCCGTTTTATTGTCAAAATTAAGATCGGGGTAAAATCGTGTGAGCTTGTAGCCCAGGTTTTTGATCCGATGTTCGAGATCGTTATTGTACAGTCCTATCAGCCAGGCTGTCTTGTATGATGTAAGCATTCCCTTCTAGGTTTGGGAGGGCAATTCTCTAATACCGTACCAAAACGAATTACGTGATCCATCATGCGTGAAATGGGCGAAATGCCGGCGGCACGATTCCCAATGTGAGAGGAAACTATTAAAAAGGAGCCAGAAGCCAGGAGTCAGAAGTCAGAAGAAGAAGTAAGGAGTAAGAATTAAGGAGTAAGTTGGGTAGCTGGCACCTAACGATCGATAGCGATACATATTGAAACCACGAGAGGTATTTGTCACTTCGTGGCTTATTCAGAATCTTAGTGTCTCGGTGGGACTAAGAGGTAGTATGAAAATCAAAGTGGTAGCCTGAACAAGGCGCAGTCCTTAGGCTGATTTTCCTGGTTGACGAAGCGGAACCACTTTTCGAGGCGGGCTTCTTCCACTAATCCGCTCTTACGCAGTACTTTAATAGAGGCCGTATTTTCAAGGTCGACAAAAGTACCGATTCGGAACAGCGACGGAAAGGTTCGCAGCAACGCCATCATACTTGTACATGCTTCGGTAGCATAACCGTTGCCCCATGCAGAGGGACTCAGAATATAACCAAACTGGATCTTGCCCTGGTCATGCATAACACCGATAGACCCGATCATCTTTTCACTCTCCTTCAACCGGATCGAGAAAGAATAGTCTGTGCCCTCTCTCCAACTATGAACAGCGTACTGCAGAAAGCCCCGCGTATCCTCCAACCGTTGATGCGTTGGCCACGCCATGAACTTTGTAGCCTCAGGTTTGCTGGCGTAGGTATAGAAAATTTCTTCGGCATCTTCGTACCTTAGCCGCCGGAGCCATAACCGTTCGGTCTCAATTTTTTCAGGGAAGTTCAGTAGACCCATGGTCAAAGAAAGCAACAATGCCAAAAGACAGCAATATCGTTCATCAATATTTTAGAAAGGAGCTCGAAGACCTCACCATCCTGGTCCGGGTCAACCCCATCCAGCTGAAAGGTATGGAGATCACACTTTCCAAAGACGGGCAGCCGGAAGTTCGTGAGCTCGAGTTCGATGATGAGATATTCGAAGACCTGAAAGCCGACGGTTTTACAGAGGCCAGTCCGCTGGAATTCAATCTTTATTACTCAGGATTAATGGATTGACAGGATTTACAGGATGACCACCAGGATTTAAGGATTTACAGGATAAACAGGATTATTGAGTTTGCGGCAACATGACAGCGTCTTTGCAATTGACGGTTCAAGTGTTTATAGCCGGTACGGATTAACATTCTGCTCCTATCCTGTATCTGCTAATCCTATTATCCATCCTGTAAATCCAACAAATCCTGGTCTATTACTTGCGTTTGAACTCCAGTGCTGTATCTTTGCCCCCCGGCAAGCCGGCACGACCAGCTCCTGCTGAACTCCCCCAGGACCGGAAGGTAGCAAGGGTAGGCGGTTGTAGCGGTGCGATGTTCGGTTTGCCTTTTTTTATTCCCTTCTTCGGAAAATCTCCTGCAAAAATCTGCCTATAAACAATTTGGGAGAACCTAGTTTGACTATTTTTACCGGGTAAACCACTTAACTGAACATGAAATTTTTCATCGACACTGCAAATCTTAACGAGATCAAGGAAGCTTATGACCTCGGTGTACTGGATGGGGTAACCACCAACCCGTCGCTGATGGCCAAAGAAGGTATCAAGGGCACTGACAATATCAAAGCACACTATAAGGCTATCTGTAATATTGTAGACAACAACGTGAGCGCCGAAGTGATCGCCACCGACTTCGATAACATTATCAAGGAAGGGAAAGAGCTGGCCAAGATCGACGACAAGATCGTAGTGAAAGTGCCGATGATCAAAGACGGTGTGAAAGCCATCAAGAAATTCTCCAGCGAAGGCATCCGTACCAACTGTACACTGGTGTTCTCTCCCGGGCAGGCTATTCTGGCTGCCAAGGCTGGCGCGAGCTACGTATCGCCTTTCATCGGACGCCTGGACGATATCGCTCACGACGGCATGGACCTGATCGCACAGCTGCGTCAGATCTATGACAACTACGCGTTCGATACCGAGATCCTAGCTGCCTCGGTACGCCACACGATCCACCTGATCCAGTGCGCTGAGATCGGAGCCGACATTGTTACCTGTCCGCTGAACGTGATCACAGGTCTGCTGAAACATCCCCTGACCGACGCGGGACTGGAGAAATTCCTTGCCGACCACAAGAAGGTGAACGGTTAATGTGATCCTTAACGACCGACTATGTTCTCATCCGATCCTGTAGTTCAGGTAAACGACGCCAGCATCTTTCATGATCATCATACGGTGCTGAGCAATATCAATTTCGAGATCGAAAAAGGTGAATTCGTTTATCTCGTTGGGCGAACAGGATCCGGAAAATCATCGCTGCTAAAAACCTTATATGCGGATCTTTCACTACGCCTGGGCGATGTTCAGATCGCCGGGCATAAGATCCGTGGTATCAAAGCCGCCGACGTTCCGATGCTCAGGAGGAAGCTCGGCATCATCTTCCAGGATTTTCAGCTTTTCAACGACCGCACCGTGGGTGACAACCTGCTGTTTGTCATGAAAGCTACCGGCTGGAAAGACAGCGCCAAGATGAAGGCCCGGCTCTCGGAAGTGTTGATGCAAGTGGGGTTGGGTTCCGTTGAAAAGAAAATGCCACATCAGCTGTCGGGCGGCGAGCAGCAGCGTGTGGTGATCGCACGGGCGCTGGTGAATGAACCTCAGATCCTGCTGGCAGACGAGCCCACGGGAAACCTGGACCCTGAAGTCTCCAACGGCATCATGCGCATCTTCCAGCAGATCAATAAAAGTGGAACCGCCGTCCTGATGGCCACGCACAGCTACGGACTGATCAAAAGATTTCCTGCACGAATACTGAAATGTGAAGAAGGCCAGGTATTGGATTCAGCGAAGGAGAATTTTGAGCTAACACACGATTATTGATAACCAATCACGTATTCGCTTTCGGTTTCTCTTCTTTAGGTTTGTCTTCCAGCTCGAGCTTGTGAATGTGTTGATTAAGCAGGTCTATCTGTACCAGTAAGTTCAGCACCAGGGCATCTTTCACTTTCTGGCTCGGGCGGTTCTTCATTTCTTCTTTCAGCACCATGTACATGGCTTCGAGTTGCTGAAAATCGTGTGTGAAACCATTCAGACCTTCGCTGCGCTGGAATTCTCCGATCAGCTCTACTTTTTCAGAGATCTGTTGTACGTAGAATGCCTCAACGTCGCTGAATTCTTTTAGCGCAATATCGTTTTGCTTTATTGTTTGTGTTTTGGGGATCAGCAGATAGGCAGACAGGGCCATGAAGACAACGGCGGCAGCTCTCCACAACGTCACAGAATTCCATAACGATCTGCTCTTCGTAAATGACAGGGAGCTTTCAATGTTGTTCCATACTTTTCCTGAAGGCTCTTTATCGTCAAAGGCCTCCCTGTTCTGACGTACAAACTCTTCCAGCCGATCTTCTCTCATACGTTTATGGTCGTTAGTATTTCCTTCAACTTGTTCTTGGCCCTGTTCAGCTGCGACTTCGAAGTAGATTCGCTGATGTGCATGATCTCGGCGATCTCCTGGTGATCGTAGCCTTCCAGCAAATATAACGAGAGCACTGCTCTGTATCCATCAGGCAACTGGCCGATAGCCTTTCTCACCCGATCAACGGTCAACTCTTCCTTATACTCCACCGGTGCTTCTTCCTCGGCAACATCCCATTGCTCGTTGTCGGGCATGGTTTCGTGCCTTCTCTTCTTCAGGATATTGATCGCCTTGTTCACCACGATCCGTTTCAGCCATGCACCGAAGGCCGCATCGCCGCGATAGTTTTCGAGGTTCCGGAAGGCGCTGATGAACGCCTCCTGTAAAGCATCTTCGGCGTCTTCTTCTCTGCCGGTGATGCGGTAGCCGACATTGAACATGGCTTTCTTGTAAAGCTTATAAAGCCTGAAATGCGCGTCACGGTCACCCGCTTTGCACCTGGTGATCAATTCCTCATGAATGTTCAGCAACTGTCGCTCCAAAAAAATCGCGGAATTCGTTATAAATGACAAGATAAGCATTAAAAGGTTGCGCTGGGATGCTTCAATCATCAGGGGGCACATGTAAACAACTGGTAATCAGTTGAATAATTTTCAAAAACAATGGATTTACAAAGCACCATGCTCACGACTTACGCACACAGCACGCTAACCCGAGATCCTTCGCTCCCGCAGGCCTCCACACCTGCATCGCTCAGGATACCGGTTTCAGCGTGAAGAGCGCGCTTTTCAAAGCCCTTGCCTGAACTGTATTTAAGGGTGGACCTGAATTCAGTCCGTTTGTACGGGCTCTAGTCCTTTCTCTTTAGCGATCCTCATCAACAGGGCAAGGGCTTCCTCACGGTCGTTACGGATCTCCCCTTCCAGAATTGCTTCCTTGATCCGCTCCTTGAGATCGCCGATGATGCGGCTGGGCGGAAGGTTGAACATTTTGATGATCTCATCGCCTGTCACCGGCGGCTGGAAATTACGGATGTGATCCTTCTCCTCCACTTCCTTCATCTTCTGCTCCACCAGGTCAAAGTTCTTCAGGAACTTATCTACCTTCTGCAGGTTCTTCGACGTGATGTCTGCGCGGCAAAGCTTCATCAATGCATCGATGGCATCGCCGGCATCGAAAAGTAATCTGCGGATAGCCGAATCGGTAACTTCTTTGGCCAGCGGTATCGGGCGAAGGTGAAGCCGCACCAGTGTTTGCACAAATGTCATACGTTCATCCATCGGCAACTTCAGCTTCCTGAAAATGCCGGGGGTCATACGCGCGCCCTTCTCTTCATGCCCGTGAAAAGTCCAGCCGTGCACTTTATCGTACCGCTTCGTGGCAGGTTTGGCGATATCGTGAAGGATGGCAGCCCACCGCAACCAGAGATCATCAGAGACTTTCGATACATTATCGAGCACCTGCAGGGTGTGAAAGAAATTATCCTTATGCGCATTGTTGCCGATGTACTCGACGCCATGCAATGCCACCATCTCGGGAAAGAACTCCTTCAGCAGCTTGCTGTGGAAAAGCAGCTTGAACCCATACGACGGCACGGGACTCATGATGATCTTGTTGAGCTCGTCGGTAATGCGCTCCTGCGATACGATCTTGAGCCGGGGTGCCTGCTCCATGAGCGAGCTGAAGGTATCTGCCTCGATATCAAAATTGAGCTGCGAGGCGAAGCGCACAGCCCTCATCATACGCAACGGATCGTCGGAGAACGTGATGGCGGGATCCAGCGGCGTGCGGATGATCTTTCGCTTCATATCGCCGATGCCATCAAAGGGGTCGATCAGCTCGCCGTAGGTCTTCTGGTTCACGCTGATGGCCAGGGCGTTGATGGTGAAGTCCCTGCGTTTCTGATCGTCTTCCAGGGTGCCGTCTTCAACGATAGGTTTTCTGGAATCGCTGCGATAAGACTCTTTGCGGGCCCCGACAAACTCCAGCTCCATGTCGTCGAACCTGATCTGCGCCGTTCCAAAATTCTTAAATACGGCCACGTTAACGGAAGGCCCCAGCTCGGCTGCCACTGCTTCGGCCAGCGCTATGCCACTGCCCACGGCCACAAAATCGATGTCTTTCGATGGTCGCTTGAGCAGTATATCGCGTACATACCCTCCTACCACATAGGCCTCAAGTCCAAGTTTGTCTGCTGCTGTTCCTACGGTCTTAAATATGCTGTACCCGTCAAGCGAAGAAGCTAAGTTCATTGCTCAAAGGTAGAAAAATCAAGAGAAGAGTCCACAGACGACGGTCCACGGTCCACGGCATCCGCTCTTCGAAGACGTCATCCAGAGCGGTGGCGGGCGCCGTGGGTAGTGCGAGCGAAGGATCCCCGGAAAACCTACTGCGTACCTAATTCGGAGCACATGTCTCGAAGCGCACGTCATCTTAATGGGATTCTTCGCTCCCCTCAACCAGCCCTTACTCCTCGCTCCCAATGACGTGCCATCAGGAGGCTCCTATGGAGCCCAATATGAACCAACCATTCCATTCTTAAACAGGGAGCTCCATCCGGAGCTAAATGCATTTCACTCCGATAGGAGTGCCCTGTCTATAGAATAGATCAATTGCCCAATCGGCTCCATAGGAGCCTCCTGAAATTCGTAATTTGAAATGCCAGCGTAAAAGGAACGCGCGCGTCATTCTTATCATCGCTACAGCCTTCTGCTGGATAAATTCTCTGAATGACGGATCAAAAAAGACTCGTCCGTGGACTGTCGACTGTGGTCTGTGGACTTTTCAATCCTTCACGAAAGTGGGGCAAGGAATATACTTCTGCCTCTTCACTTTGGCGCGGGAGGTGGCGATGTCGAGCTTGAATTTCAGGGCTACTTCGTGCGAGCCTCCGGAGATCGGGCCAAGCTCCGAGACGGTGACATCGTAGCTGTAGGTGACCTCGAACTTCTGGAGCTGAAATCCGAGGATGACCACAACGGCATCCTGGCTCACGTTGTCGGCCTTGTTCTGGAGGATGGGAATACCTCGATACCACGCCCCGATCACAACAGGTTCATAGAAGAAGTATGTGCCCAGGTCGAACTGATCGAAGTTACCCTGGTGCTTGTATACGAACGAAGGCATGATGGCAGCGACCCTGTCTTTTTTAAACACGCCATGATACAAAGGTATGCGAACCCCGCCATGCATGGAGGTCTTCACGGGGATCTGGGCTTCTTCGTTGATAAGCGACCGGTTCGGATTGTTCAGGTGCCAGGCAGAAAAGCCTAGCCAGAACTTGCGGCTGTAGGCAAGCATTCCACCACCGAAATCAAAATAGGATGTGCTCTGCAGGTTCGAAAAGACGGGATCATCTGAAGGTACGCCGCTGTCTGCATCAAACATCAGCTGATCGCCAAAGACCAGCTTGCTGAAGTCTATGTTTCTGTAACCCAGTCCGAAATTCAAACCTGACGAAAGCACCCATTTGTCATTCAGGTTCACTTTATAGGCATACTGAAAATTCAGCGTAGTAGACTTCAGGTTAGCGGTGCCGGCCTTATCCGTCATGATCATCACACCCAAACCACTGTTCAGGTGCTCGAGGTTGTAATCGTACGACAGGGCGTAGGTCACAAAGCCATTGGTGATGTTAGGCCACTGGTTGCGATGGTTGGCGATGATGCGGTGATCTGATGACGTTCCTGTAAACGCAGGGTTTAACACCAGCGGCGCAGCATAATATTGGGAGAACTCCGGATCCTGCCCGAAACAAAGCTGTGCCACTGAAAGGCAAATCAAAAAACAAAAAACACTTTTCATGCTCATCGGATCAAATGAATATCTCCTACCCTGGTGATCGTTTCGCCGCTGCTGTATTTGGCCACGATCTTATATACATACACGTCCTGCTGGCAGAGCCTGCCCTGGTAGTATCCATCCCATCCACGCGCCGCATCCGTTGTTTCAAACAGAAGTTGTCCCCAGCGGTTGAACACCAGCATCTGGAATTCGGTGACACCATAGAGAATGGGCAGGAAAACATCATTCTGTCCTAAGCTGTTACCAGGGCCCGAGAGGTTGGGCGAGAACGCGTTCGGGATCAGCAGTTGCCCTGACCGCACAGTCTGAACGCCGGCTTCAAACTTCGTTGTATCAGAACATCCTTCGGCGTTGGTGGCGACCAGCATCACATCAAAGCTGCCTTCGGCTTTGTAAACATGTTCAGGCTCAAAATCGGTTGAGGTAGTTCCATCGCCGAAATGCCACACGTAGCTGGTGGCACCGAAGCTTTGGTTGTCGGTGTAGAGCTTCCCCCCCGGGAACTGGATCTGTCTCGGTTTCACGTTGAACCGGGCGCTGGGCGAGTCAAACACTTCAATGATGAGCTGCTTGGTGATCTGCGTTGTTTCACCGGCGACATTCGCAGCAGTAAGTGTAACGGTATATACACCCGGCTCATAATAAGTATAGGAAGGATTCACCGCTTTTGAGGTTCCCTGATCCATCCCGAACTGCCACAAATAGCTCGACTCGTCGGCATACTTCGAACGATTGGTAAAATTCACCGTGAGCGGGGCACATCCGAAAGCAGGATCGTATTCAAATTCGAGCTCAGGCATCGTGGGACTGATCTGGATCGTAACAGCTCTTGTTTTGATGCAGTCGCCGTTCGATACGGTCAGCGTAATGGTGTACGTTCCCGGCGCCTTATACGTATGATCGAATGTTGCTGCGTTGCTGGTACCGGTAGCTCCGTCGCCAAAGTCCCAACGGTACTGCCAGGGGCCAGGTGTAGTGCTGTTGCTGATGGTGACTGTTGCCTGCGGATATTTTTGCGTCGGCGGTGTTGCTGTGAACATAGCATTGATAATGTCTGTCCGCTTCACCAAGACCTGCTTCGTTGTGACATTGCTCTGGCAATTGGCCAGGTTGGTGGTCACCAGGCGGATCTCCACATTCTGGTCAACGGCTTCGGAGCGGATGATCTCATAATCGAACCGATCACCTTCCGACACCGAGCTGAGCAACGTGACGCCATTGGAGATGATGGTCCATTCGTATTGCTGAAGCCCTTTCTGAAGCGCATTCAGGTTCAGCACCATGCGCTCGCATTCATATACGAGCGTATCGACAACAAAAGCCGATGACGGTACAGGACTCACCCTGATCACACGGGTGGAGTCGCCAAAACATCCGCTGGCAAGCGTTGTTCTCAGCGTGACAAAAAAATCTTTTAAGCCTTGTGTGCCATTGACAAAATTATAAATAAACGAAGGCGTGGTACCCGTGCTGGTCTGGCTGATCACGCCTGCATCATCACTGATGGTCCACCGGTAATCAGCGGGGTTCAGCGCTTGTGTTTGGTTATCAACCGAGAACGACACTGACACCGGGCTGCAGTTCTTATTAAAGGGAGAGTAATTCAGTGAATTGAAACCTGCCGTCGGCCCCGGAAATACCGTGATGGTCTGTGATGCCGATAAGCGCTCACAATCATTCACCGTAACAACACGCAGCCTCACCTGGTACACAAGGTTGGTGGTGCCGTAATTGGTAAAAGGCCTTGTAAAAATATTGGAGAATCCGGGGTCGCCGGGACGCTGCACGGAGTCCACTTCAAAACCAGAACCGTCGTCTATTTCCCAGCGGTATTCTTTGATCGCAACAGGTTGCCCCGTGACGGCGTTGTTGGTGAAGTTCACAGTGAGCACACTGCAACCTGAGCTCTTATCGGGTACAAAATCAGCGTTGGGCTGCGGATCAACCGTAACCTCATGATCAACGATGGCAGCACAGCCTCCGAGGTCGGTTGTTGTACGAAGGGCCACGCGGTGTGTACCGGGTGTCGGGAATGTGTATGTGAAAGTAGTTTGGTTATCGAAAGCCGGATCAGGCGAGAATGTAACGCCATCATAGTCCAGGTCCCATTCACGGAGCACGATCTGTTCTGCTGCCGCAGGATTCAATGTTGAGCGATCGGTAAACTCCGTTGCTGTTCCCTCACACACGCGGTTGAAGTCGAAGGCGGGCACCGGTTTACGCGACACCCTCACCAACGCTTCGTCGCTGGTCTCGCACGAGGTTACATTATCCTTGACGCGCAGCCTGACCCGATAAATTCCCGGGGTGATGAACAAGCGATCGAAAGGTCCCAACACGGTTGCTGAAAAACCTCCGCCCACAGGTGCCTCCAGTACCAGCGCATTATTCTGATCATAGAACTCCCAGCGCCACCGTGTTGAAGCTGTGGCAACGCCCACGGAAGCGTCATTGAATCGCGCCTGAAAAGTTGTGAAGGGAGCACTGTTCTCCTGGCAGAACTCGGGCGTGATGACATTGCCTGCAAGGTCGGTCACGCGGATCTGCGCTACCAGCGATGGCGAGATGGTAACCAACGCTTCCACTATTGCCTCGCAATTGCCGGCAGCGTTGGTATCACGCACGCGTAGCCGGATGAGCTTTTGCCCCGGCGAATCATACGTAAATGTAGGGTTCCTGGCCGACCTGGTTGCGAGCGGTGCGCCCGTGCCAGCACTGTTGTCGTAGAACTGCCACGAATAGGCGAAGTTGGCGCCAGCGATGGCCGGAGTCAGGTTCTCAAAATAAATGGCGTCACCCGCGCAAAAGATCGTCTGCAGCGGCCCCGTGGCATTGCCAAGCCGGGTTCTGAAGTCAGGCACCGGCGAGTCTACGATCACGATCCTGGCAGTGGTCACCTGCGGACCATTGTCACCGTTGACGAGATCTCCGTTGACGGGATTGAAAGCATTTCCATCCGTCAGCACATTATCATAAGGATTACACTGGTTCCAGTTCTTGAGGGTGACCTCGAACTCCTTGCCGATATCAGCAGGCAATGTGGCCGGAACATCGATCGCAAGGCTTTGCTCACCGGGCGCATTCACAGGGTAAATAGGGTTTCTACCTGGCGCGGGATCACGGTAAGGAAAAGCACCAGGCGTTACGTTGTTCACACGAATACCGGGGATCCTATTGGCCGCACTTCCGGTTCCATAGAGCCATTGGATCCATCGCGCTTCGTTGTTCTCACGCACGGGATTGGGATGCGGGAAGCAGTTCCAGTCACTATTATCCGTAAAACGCAGTGACGCAGCGTAGCCCTGGCACACCCTGAATGTTCCCGGATCGATGGATACTTCATCGTTGGTCCAGACTGTTACGAAAATAGGCTCCAGCGGAACACTGCCCCGTGGGTTGCAACCGTTCTCCGCATCGACGGTAACCTGATAGAAACAATTCTGTGAGACGTTGGGATAGACGTGAGAAATATCGGGGCCATTAGGACCGGCAACAACCTGTGTAAAAACTTCAGCGGGCGAGCCGTCACCCCAGTCCACATAATAACGTGTACCGGGTACTGACTGAAAGTACGTGAGGCGGATAGAGAAATTGAACGGCGCGCAGCCTTTACTACTGCTCAGGAACTGGAAGCCGGGCTCCATGATCTGCCCGCTGCATTGTGCCTTCACTGTTGCCGTAGCCGATAAAAAAATTAAAATCAGTATTACGTACTTTCTCACTTCCATGCCGGACTGATCTTGTTCACAACAAAGCCGTTAATGGTTCGAAGCTACTATAGGGAACCGACAGTAAAGTCAAAGCTTCGGTGAAGCGAGTGTATCAGGCATAAGCAGCAATTTTAAGATGATGGATTTTTCATCATGATTTTTTTTCTTCGATGTGGATGAAATACTACAAGCGGCGGCATAATTTTTTACAGCGGGCGCGCGACTGAAGAAAAGAAGCAAGGAGCCAGGAGTAAGGAGTCAGGAGGAGCGAGTGTGAGAATCAGCTTGAGTGATCATCAAGAAAAAAATGCAGGTCCCGCTGATCGCGCAGATGAGCGCAGATTTTTAGAGCAGATATTTAGAGCAGATATTTAGAGCAGATATTTATCGGCGACTATCAGCGTAATCAGCGGGACATATTTCCGACCAATGAAGTGGATTATGACGGTTATCGGAATCGCCGGCTCCTAATAAATATAAAATCCGGATTTTCATAAGGTTTGGGTTCACTTTGTGCCTTTTTGTTGCTGATTTCAAGTTTTTTAGGCCATGATCGCAAAACGTTAAAATAATTAGCGTGAAAAAATTACCTTTGTGCCCGGTTAATCGAAAGGGTCAATCTCAATCATGTCTGCTGCCAAGTATATTTTCGTAACCGGTGGTGTTACTTCATCTCTGGGTAAAGGGATCATTGCTGCCTCGCTAGGTAAGTTACTGCAAGCCAGGGGGTTTAAGGTCACAATTCAAAAGTTCGATCCTTATATTAATATAGACCCCGGCACCCTTAATCCTTATGAGCACGGAGAATGTTATGTAACGGATGATGGAGCCGAGGCAGACCTTGACTTGGGTCACTATGAGCGTTTTCTGAACGTCCCTACCTCCCGCGCCAACAACATTACCACAGGTCGCATCTATAATAATGTCATCACCAAGGAACGCAAGGGTGAGTATTTGGGCAAAACCGTGCAAGTAGTGCCCCATATTACCGACGAGATCAAACGAAACATTTTCCTGCTGGGAGAAAGTGGTGAATTTGATTTTGTGATCACGGAGATCGGCGGTTCTGTGGGCGACATCGAATCGTTGCCTTTCATTGAAGCGGTTCGCCAGGTGCGCTGGGATCTCGGGGCCAACAACGCGCTGGTGATCCACCTGACGCTGATCCCCTACCTGAAAGCCGCCAAGGAGCTTAAAACAAAACCTACCCAACATTCTGTAAAAGAATTGCTTGCGGAGGGAATTCAACCCGATATTCTCGTTTGTCGCACAGAGCTTCCGCTGCCGATCGAGCTGCGCAAGAAGCTTGCCCTGTTCTGCAACGTACACCTGAACTCGGTGATCGAGGCCATGGATGCCGACACGATCTATGACGTGCCCCTGCTCATGAAGAAGGAGAAGCTTGACGAGCGGGTGCTGGCCAAGCTCAAGATCCACGCGAAGGCGGAACCCGACCTGGATCAGTGGAAAACCTTTCTGGGCAAACTGAAGAATCCCGTTGAGGAGATAAACATTGGCCTTGTGGGCAAATATGTATCGCTGCCCGACGCCTATAAATCCATCGCCGAAGCCTTCGTTCACGCCGGCGCTGAAAACGACTGTAAAATAAATCTGAAGTGGATCTCGTCTGAAGAGATAACCAAAGATACCGTAGAGACGGTGCTACAGGGTCTGCACGGCGTACTGGTGGCCCCCGGATTCGGCGAACGCGGCCTTGAAGGCAAGATCCAGGCGATCCGCCATGTGCGTGAGAGCAAGATTCCGTTCTTTGGCATCTGCCTCGGCATGCAGTGTGCTGTAGTAGAATTCGCCCGGAACGTTCTCGGATTGGAAGCCAGCTCAACAGAGTTGAACCCCAACACCAAGAACCCGGTTATCGATATGATGGAGGAGCAGAAGAAGATCACGATGAAAGGTGGTACCATGCGGCTCGGGGCTTATAACTGCAAGCTGAAAAAAGGAAGCAAAGCCCAGATCGCCTATGGCGAACCGACCATCCAGGAGCGTCACCGGCATCGTTACGAGTTCAACAACAAGTATCTCGAGCAGATTGAAGCCGCTGGCCTGAAGGCGACCGGCGTGAATCCTGAATCGAACCTGGTTGAGATCGTTGAGTTGAAAGATCACCCCTGGTTTGTAGGAGTACAGTATCACCCGGAGCTGAAAAGCACGGTGCTGAATCCACACCCGCTGTTTGTGAAGTTTACAGAGGCTGCGCTGAATTATAAAAAATTTCAGGTTTAAAATTTAAAGTTTAAAGTTCGTCGAGGTAGGACCAGCTTTGAAAAACTTTAAACTTGCAACTTCAAATTTTAAACTTAAGGACTTCAAATCTGAAACTAGATTTTTCATGGATAGAAATTCCGCTATTGGACTAACGTTGATCGCAGTGCTGCTGATGGCTTACTTTTACTGGTTTGCCCCACAGCCTCAGCCTGCTTCCCAACGACCCGCTGTAACACAAACGCCTCAGGCAACCAGTCCTGACACAACGGCTCAGCAAGTTACTGCTGCCAGCGACAGCGCCCTTGCCGCAGCATATGGTGACCTCTCTACCTTTGCGCAGGGAAAAGAAGATATTTCAACCATCGAGACCGAAGACGTTCGCATCTCTTTCAGCAATAAAGGCGGTATCATCAAAACGCTGGAGCTGAAGCACTATCAGACCTACAAAGATTTCAAGAACGAGCGCGACTACGATGCACCTTCACAGAAGAACTTGAAGCTCATCTCGCCAGACCGCAGCAGGTTCAACCTGCTTTCAAAATACCAGGGCAAAGACATCGACCTCTATGCACTGTATTATAAAAGCGAACAAAGCAAAAAAGGCGACTCAACCGTTGTTACATTTTCAGCAACACTGAGCAACGGCGCTTACCTCCGCCACACCTACACCATTCCTGCCAAAGGATATGAGATCAGGTATAGCATCAGCCAGAAAGGACTCGACCAGGATCTCACATCAGAGAACCTCACCTTCCAGTGGGACGACCAGATCAAACCGTTGGAGAAAGACCTGCAGGATACCAGGATCTATACTACCATCAGCTACAATTTACCTTCTGAAGGTTTTGACGAATTAGCTGCAAGATCTACCGATACTGAAACAGAAGCCTTCACAGGTCCCGTAAAATGGACTGCCATCAAACAGAAGTTCTTCCTTTCTTCCATTATCGCGAAGAACAATTTCGCGGGTGGTGAAATAACGACAACCCATCCCGGTGCCGATACCTCGGTGGTGAAGTACGCGAAAATAAAACTGCTCATTCCCAAGAACGCCCTGGCTGACGGCACGGAAGACTTCAAGTTCTATGTAGGTCCGAACGACTATCAGGAAATCGGAAAAGTAACGGATGAGTTCACCAAGAACGTTTATCTCGGATGGCCTCCGGTGTACTGGATCAACAAGTTTGTGATCTTCCCTGTCTTCCATCTGCTGACAAAGGTGATCTCGAACTATGGACTGATCATCATCGTGCTCGTGATCCTGCTCAAGCTGGTGCTTGCCCCGCTTTCGTACCGCTCGTACCTGAGCATGGCAAAAATGAAAGTGCTGAAGCCCGAGCTCGACGAGATCAAAGAGAAACACGGTGAAGACATGACCAAAGTGCAGCAGGAGCAGCTGAAGCTGTACCAGTCGGTGGGCGTTAACCCCATCAGCGGTTGTGTGCCGGTGCTGCTGCAGATGCCGATCCTCTTCGCGATGTTCTACCTCTTCCCTGCCAGCATCGAGTTGCGCCAGCAGCCGTTCCTCTGGGCGGAAGATCTTTCCACTTATGACTCGCTTATCCAGCTTCCGTTCACCATTCCTTTCGGTGTTGGTGATCACATAAGCTTGTTCACCCTGCTGATGACCATCTCCACCCTCATCTACACGTGGCAGAACAACCAGCTGTCGTCTGTTCAGGGTCCGATGAAATCCATGTCGTACATCATGCCAGTGATCTTCTTCTTTGTGCTGAACTCATTCTCGGCAGGTCTTACCTTCTACTACTTCATCTCCAACCTTGTGACGTTCGCCCAGCAGGCCATCATCCGCAGGTTTGTTGACGACAACAAGATCAAGGTGCTGCTGGAAGAGAACCGCAAGAAGAATGCTGCCGGTAATGGTAAGAAGTCCAAGTTCATGACCAAGCTGCAGGACGCCATGAAGGCCAGCGAAGAAGCCAAGCGGAAAGCCGAAGAAACGCGCAAGCGTAAAAAGTAGGTTTATCCACCAGGGCTCTCTGGCTCATTATCAAGAATTTACAGCGGAAATCCGGCCTTTTCCAGACGTTTTCCATGTTTAAAGATTGTGCAACGATTGTGGATAACACGTTCCACGATGTTCCACGCGCCTATAAAATTCCTATATATTTGTAGCCCCGGTCCGGACTATTTGATTGAAGCACCGGGTTTACATTTTTTAAACGATGGGAAAAATCATTGCGATTGCGAATCAAAAGGGTGGTGTTGGAAAGACCACTTCTGCGATTAACCTGGCAGCGAGTCTCGCGGTGCTGGAAAAAAAGACGTTACTGATCGACGCCGATCCACAGGCAAACTCAACCTCAGGTGTAGGGCTGAACCCGAAAGACATCAGCCAGGGCATTTATGAATGTATGGTAGACGGCGTACCCCCGCAGGAAGCCATTGTCAAAAATGACCTGAAATTCCTGGAGATCATGCCGTCGCACATCGACCTGGTAGGTGCCGAAGTGGAGATGGTGAGCATCGAACGCCGCGAAGAGAAAATGCGCGATGCGTTGAGCAAGATCAAGCAGGACTATGACTACATCATCATCGATTGTTCTCCATCACTGGGCCTGATCACCATCAATGCGCTGACCGCAGCCGACTCCGTGATCATTCCCGTGCAGTGTGAGTACTTCGCGCTTGAAGGTCTCGGAAAACTGCTTAACACCATTAAGATCATTCAGACGAGACTGAATCCCAAACTTGAAATAGAAGGTATCCTGCTGACGTTATATGATGCGCGGACCAGTCTGGGCAACCAGGTGGTGGAAGAAGTGAGGACCCATTTCCAGAAAATGACCTTCAACACCATCATCCCCCGGAATGTGAAGCTGAGTGAATCGCCCAGCTTCGGGCTGCCGGCCATCGTTCATGATGCAGAAAGCAAAGGTGCGATCAGCTATCTGAACCTGGCACATGAGATACTGGATAAAAATAACGGAACAGCGACTAACGGAGTAGCTAAATGAGCAAGAAAAAAGCATTAGGAAGGGGCCTCAGCGCACTGTTAAGCGATAATGAGGCAGTAGAAGAGAAGCTGGAAGTTGATATTCCCGTACAGGTGGCACCACAGCCATCTGTTGCCACGGGCGCCATAGCCGAGATCCCGGTAGAAGAGATCGAAGTGAACCCGTTTCAGCCCCGTACACATTTTGACCAGGATGCCCTGCTCGAGCTGGCGGAGTCTATTAAAGTGCACGGCATCATTCAGCCGATCACCGTACGCAGGCTCACCGCCAATCAGTATCAGCTGATCTCGGGTGAAAGGCGTTTCCAGGCTTCCAAGCTTGCCGACCTCAAGACCATACCGGCGTACATCCGCTCGGCCGATGACCAGCAGATGCTGGAGATGGCGCTGATCGAGAACATCCAGCGTGAGAACCTGAACGCCATAGAAATTGCGTTGAGCTACCAGCGCCTGATCTCGGAGTGTAACCTGAAGCAGGATGAGCTGGGCGAGCGTGTGGGCAAGAACAGGGCTACGGTGACGAACTACCTGCGCTTGCTGAAGCTGCCGCCCGATATCCAGATCGCTGTGCGTGACAACAGGCTTTCCATGGGTCATGCCCGCGCCATCATCAACGTTGAAAACCCGGACCAGCAGCTTTATATCTTCAAAAAAACGCTGAACGAAGATCTTTCGGTACGCAAGGTGGAAGAGCTTGTACGCGAGTTCTCGAACAAGAAGACCGAAGAGAGCACCAGCTCCCCTGCCCCGGCGGCCAGCGCATCAAAAGAAATTTCTCAGCTGCAATCGCGGCTGTCTTCACACTTTGGCACCCGTGTTGTAGTGAAAAGCGACGGCAAGAAAGGAGACATTAAGATTCCCTTCCTGTCAGTAGAAGACCTGAACCGGATCCTGGACATCCTGAAAGTGTGATTTCCCGGATTCCGGGTCTATCACTAACTTCACGGCTCAAATGTGTTCATGAAAAAGCTTTTACTTGCCTGCTTTGTAACCATCACGATCGTTTTTAACGCCAGCGCCCAGGAACCGGTGAAGGTAGAGCGCGATACTATCTTCATCGAGAACCAGGACACGGTGCTGCTGAAATCGTACGCCAAACGTTACAACCCACGCAAGGCGCTTTTGCTGGCCGCGATCGTGCCAGGCCTTGGCCAGGTCTACAATAAGAAATACTGGAAGCTTCCGCTGGTATACGGAGGCTTTTATCTGATCGGCCGCCAGATCAACTTTTACAACGACATCTACACTACTTACAAATTCCAGCTCTTCACCAACCTGGAGACCAACGCCACCAAAAGCAAGGTGTACCCCTACTACACAACTGACCAGCTCAGAAGGATCGTTGACCGGAGCCGGCGTGAACGCGACTTCATGGTGATCCTCATGGGCGGCATGTACCTGCTGCAGATCATCGACGCCCACGTGGATGCCCACCTCAAGGAATTTGACCTCAATCCCAACCTCCGGGTAAGCCTGGAACCTACCATCACCCAGGATGCGCTCATCGGCAGACAGACGGGAATGGCCCTGGTATTCAGGTTCTAGTGATCAAATGATCAGTGTCAAGAGGGCTACCGGACCCAATGAAACCCTGAGACGGTTGTTAATTTGCCCATGGACGAATTGAACATTGGCACATTTCCATTTAGATTGCACGCCTAAATGAACATCAGATGAAAGTATTGCTTGTCGGATATGGCAAAATGGGAAAGACCATTGAACGGATAGCCCTGGAAAGAGGTCACGAGATCGCCGGGCGCATCGATGTCCATAACCAGCACGAATTTGACACGGTCACAGCTGATGTTGCCATCGAGTTCTCCCATCCCGATGCCGCCTTCAACAACGTAAAGCGATGCCTCGAGCGGAAGATCCCCGTGGTATGTGGTACCACCGGCTGGCTTGCCCGCAAACCCGAGATCGAAGCGTTAACCAAAAATATCAACGGCGCCTTCTTCTATGCCTCCAACTACAGCCTGGGGGTGAATATATTCTTCAAGCTCAATGAGCACCTGGCCCGGATGATGGGCAACTTCGGCAACTACCATGTGAGCATGGAGGAGATCCACCATACCGAGAAGAAGGATGCGCCCAGCGGAACGGCCATTACCCTGGCAGAGGGGGTTATGAAGCACGTCAAAGGCAAAAGATCGTGGGTAAACCATGATACCACAGCCCCGGAAGAGATCGGCATAAAGTCTTTAAGGATCGCCCAGGTACCCGGCACCCACACCGTCAGGTACAGCTCTGCTGTTGACGAGATCGAGATCAAGCACACGGCCCATACGCGCGAGGGCTTTGCCTCCGGAGCCGTGATGGTGGCCGAGTGGCTCCGCGACAAGAAAGGCGTTCTGAGCATGGACGATTTTCTCCAGTTCTAAGCCCCGTCAAAACCCCTGATGGATAGCCTTCCGGCGGTAACGATGGTTTAAAGAATTTTCCCTTTATTTGCAGGTTTTAAATTGAAACCATCGTGAGCACACCGCTTATTACACTCCTTATCTACCGCATCGGTATTACCATCGGTTACTGGAAACTGTTTGAAAAAGCTGGCATTGAAGGCTGGAAATCGCTGATCCCTTTTTACTCAGAGTATATTATCGCGGTGGACCTGGTGGGCAAGCCCAAATGGTGGATCGTATACTTGCTGATACCGGTGGTGAATATCATCGCCTATTTTGTACTGATCTTTAACCTTTTGCGCTGCTACGGAAAGGAGAGCCTCGGAGCCCAGCTGCTTACGATCTTTGCAGGATTCATTTACCTGCCCTACGTCAGCTTTCAAAAGGATGTAAAATACCGGGGTAAGCTTCACACCCTGCCCGAAGTAAAGAAGAGCATCACCCAGGAGTGGGCCGACGCCATCATCTTTGCCGTGGTAGCCGCCACGCTCATCCGCTGGCTGATCATGGAAGCCTACACCATCCCCACACCTTCTATGGAAAACTCGCTGCTGGTGGGCGATTTCCTGTTCGTGAGCAAATTCCATTACGGTACTCGCACCACAACAACACCGCTCCAGGTTCCCCTCACGCACCAGAAGATCTGGTTCACGGACCTGCCTTCGTATGTGGAGTGGATCAAACTTCCGCAATACCGTCTGCCGGGCATCACACACGTAAAACGCAACGATGTGGTGGTGTTCAATGTGCCGCCGCGCGAGCTGAACGAGTATAAAGATTACCCAGTAGACCTTAAGACGAATTATATCAAACGTTGTGTGGCGATACCCGGCGATACGCTTCGGATCATAGACCGCCAGGTATACATCAACGGAAAAGCGGAAGAGAACCCTCCGCTGATGCAATACAGCTACCTGGTGGTGGCTAACAACGACATCAGTGAAAGGATCCTGAAAAAATACAAGATCTACGATTACGAGATCGTGGGCCGCCCCGGCGACGGCGTGGTATACCAGATGTTCCTCACAGAAGAGCTCGCCCAGGAGCTGAAGAAGCTGAACTTTGTACGCGAGGTGAAGATCGCCACGCACAATGGCAGCGAAGGCTTCAGCACCCGCACTGAAAAAACAGTGGAGCCGAACATCTTCCCCGACTCAAAAACATTTCCCTGGAACGGTGACTTCTTCGGACCGCTCGTGATCCCCGCCAAGGGCATGACCATTCCCATCAACGAAAAAACACTGGCCACCTACGGCAGTACCATCAAGCTGTATGACCACAACGATGACGTGAAGCTCGACAGCGGCAAGCTGGTGATCGATGGCAAGGAAGTAACGGAATACACCTTCAAGCAGAACTACTATTTCATGATGGGGGACAACCGGCATAACTCACTCGACTCCCGCTACTGGGGTTTTGTACCTGAAGACCACATCGTAGGAAAAGCATTTTTCATATGGCTTTCGATCGATCGCAATGCAGACTTCATCCATAAGATCAGGTGGAGCAGGTTTTTTAGGATTATCGAATAAAAGTTGACAGTTGACAAACGGGCAGTTGACAACGGTTTGAGTCTGCGACGCTGTTTCGGCTTTTAGCTTAAGGGTCCATAGTCCATGGTCCATAGTCGATGGTCGTGCAGTGTGAACTTAGGTAATCGTACTATCGATAGCGACCGGCGTCTTTCATGCAATTTTCATTAAGGTAAAAAGCAGACTTGACTCTCCATGCCATGGACAATGGACTATCGACTATGGACTGATTGTCAACTGCTTTGTTGTCAATTGTCAACTAATTCTCACCATTCTATCTCCTTCAATCCCTTGCTCGCCAGATACTGATTGGCTTTGGAGAAGTGTTTGCTGCCGAAGAAACCTCTGTCGGCGGAGAAGGGCGATGGGTGTGCTGACATGAGCACGAGGTGTTTGCTGCGATCGATGATCTCTCCTTTTTTCTGAGCGTATGATCCCCAGAGTAAAAAGACCACGTTCTCTTTCTCTTCTGATATTTTTCTGATCACAGCATCGGTGAAGGTTTCCCATCCTTTGTTCTGATGTGAGCCGGGTGTGCTGGCGCGTACAGTGAGCGTTGCATTGAGCAACAGAACTCCCTGATTAGCCCAGCGCTCGAGGTCTCCCGACTGCGGGATCGGTTTGCCGAGGTCCTGCTGTATTTCTTTGAAGATGTTCACCAGCGATGGCGGCATGCGCACACCGTCGCGCACAGAGAAGCAGAGTCCGTTGGCCTGGCCCGGGCCATGATAAGGGTCCTGCCCGATGATCACCACTTTCACATCGTCAAAATCACAACGGTCGAAGGCCCTGAAGATCTCTTTGCCCGGCGGGTAGACCGTGGCGGTCTGGTATTCTGTTTTTACGAAGTCGGTCAGTTGTGTGAAGTAGGGCTTATCGAACTCATTGGATAGGCGATGTTTCCAGGTTGATGCGATCTTAACATCCATGCGGCATGTGCTTTTTGGCAAAATTAGAATTAGATGTGAAGGGCGGAAAACATTTGTAAGAATGTGGCGAAACTAAAAGAAAAAAATTGATTCTCAGGTAGTTACAATCATTAACTAAGAATGCCGACGGGAATTGCAAAAAATTGATATTTTTGACACATATGGTAACGGAAATCACGCAGGGTATCAAGGTTAGCGTTGAGACGGAATATCAGCCCGCTTATTCCAGTCCGAGCCAATACCATTATGTATTTACCTACCGGATTACTATAGAAAACCAAAGCGAGTATACTATTCAGCTTATGCGCAGGCACTGGCACATCTTCGACGCAGGCTTCAGCCGGCGCGAGGTGGAAGGTGAAGGTGTTGTTGGTCAGCAGCCCGTGCTCGAACCGGGCCAGACACACCAGTATGTTTCGGGTTGCAACCTGAAGTCAGGCATCGGCAAAATGGTAGGCACTTACCAGATGGAACGTGTTGTTGACGGTTCCCGCATGCAGGTAAACATCCCCGAGTTTACCATGATCGCCCCGATACGCCTCAATTAAGTGGCCGATAAATTCTTTCAGATCAAGTCTTATCTCTCCTACTGGCTGGATGCCGTAGACGAGCATTCCCTTCACTCTCCTTTCCTGTTCGACTTCTATACACGTGTTGTTAAAAAGAAACAGGGTACCAAAGGCGTTGAGGCGTTTGAAAGCCTCCGGAAAAAACTGCTCGCTGACCGACGTCCAATTACCGGCAGCGACCCCGGCTCAGGAAGAGTTGGCGGGTCGACCATCTCCTCCATTGCCCGTACGAGCATCAGTCCCATACGGTTTTCGGAGATGTATGCCCGGATCATCACACACTTCAAGGCGCAAACCATCGTGGAGCTGGGTACATCGTTCGGCATCAATACACTCTACCTGGCCCAGCGGAAAGATTCGGCCGTAGCCACTTTTGAAGGATCGCCCGCCATTGCTGACATTGCCCAGACCACTTTCGAATTTGCCGGCGCCCGTAATATCCAGCTGATCCGGGGGGATATAGATGTCACCCTTTCTTCGTATCTTCAGTCTGTTCGCAAAGTGGATTTTGTGCTGATGGATGCAAACCACCGGTACAAGCCCACCCTTCAGTATTTTGAACTTTTATTGACCAGGATCCGGGAGACCAGCGTGATGGTGATGGACGATATCCACTATTCAAAAGATATGGAGAGAGCCTGGAACGAGATCAAAAAGCACAAGCTGGTGTATGGCTCGGCAGACCTGTACCGGTGTGGAATTCTTTTTTTTGATCCATCACTGAACAAACAACACGCTATCTTACAGGTTTAGCGGTTGAAATACAGCCGTATAAGCCCTATTTTTGCGGAATACTTTTTGCTTATGCTCTCAGCTTCAAATAAAAACGTCACCACCGACCATACCAAGACCGATATGAGCGACGCCTCTGAGAAACACTCATCACTGGAAACCACACCTAAAAGAAACAACAAAGCGGCCATTATCATTGCCCTCATGGCCATTGTCATCATCATTCAGGGCATCAAGATCTACCTCGATACGAAAGAAAAACAGGAAGTGCGCACGCAACTCACCACCACGGAAGAGGAGCTTGCCACCACCATGCAGCGCATGACGGAGATCAGGACCGAGCTTGATCAGAAGATCGCAGAAGTGGCTAAACTTGGCGGCAATGTGGCCGACCTCGAGCGGGCCAAAGCAGAGATCGAGAATGAGCTGAAACGTTCCATCCGCGCCACGGGCAAAGAGATCAAGGCGCTGAAAGACCGCGTTGAAGGATATGAGATGCTGCTGAAGAACAAGGACGAGGAGATCGAAAAGCTGAAGAACGTGAACAAGGAGCTCGTCACAGAAAACCGGTCACTGAAAACGCAGAAGAACCAATTGGGAGACTCCATCAGCCGTCTCAGCCAGACCAAAGAAGACCTGACCGCGAAAGTAGCCATTGCCTCGCAGCTGAAAGTAGAGAACGTCAGGATCGTAGCCCTCAACGACAGGGGTAAAGAACGTGAATCACCTTTCAAGAGCCGCCAGGTAGGCAAGCTGAAGATCGAGTTCAACATCGCTGAGAATAACGTTGCCCCTATTGAAGGCAAGAAGATCATGGTGCGCATCATCGACGAGAACAACCAGGTGCTGTTCGACGTATCGCGCGGCTCCGGAACCTTTATCTTCAATGGCAAAGAGGAGTTCTACACCGCCGCCCAGGAGGTACTCTTCGACAACACAAAACAAAAGCTCACCTACCTCTACGACAAGGGCTCTGAATATGCGTCAGGCAGCTACACGCTGGAGGTTTACACGGATAACTATTTGATGGGACGGGGAGAGTTTGTGGTTAAATAGTTACCAGTTGCCGGTTGCCAGTTACCGGTTCTTACAGAGTTGCGACTCATTTCGGGCTTCGAAATAAAACCGTCAACGTGAACCCCGTGGACTTCGCCCAACTGGCCATCCGGAAACCGGCAACTGGCAACTTTCACTTAGCTTCGAAGAACGTCGCGCCTTTCTTTTCCGAATCTTTTGCCCAGATCCTAATGTTGTCGATCTTGCCAGAGTCATCGAACGATCCGAAGCCGATGTAACCTTTGCCGAAGGTTTTGTCGCTGGCCTCCTGGATCAGCTTGCCGTTGAAGAATACCTTGATCGATCCCTGGTCGAGATCTCTTTCGATCCTGATGTGTTGCCATTCGCTGTTACCCCAGTCGACGCCTTCGGTGGTGAAGGTGCTGATCTTTTTGCGGGGAGCCTCGTTTACCAGCATGATCTGGTGGGCGTTGTCATCCATTTTGGTGGCGATGTGTGAGTAGTAGAAGTGCGAAGGATCGGTGAACCCGAACACCACACACATATCGCGATGGCCGTATTCTTTTCCCGTCTGCAGCAGGTCGGCTTCCAGCACAAAACTGCCGGCCATGGTGTTGCCGATCAGTCCGATGGTATGTGGAGAACGGAACGGTGGCTGATAGTCACTGATGCCGGTGAACTCCAGTGCCTTGCCTGTTTTGCCGGCGGAGCTGATCCATTTGGAAGGTTGTGTAAACCGGAATTGTTGCGTGGCGCTGCCTTTTTCGAAATCTTCTTCGTACACAAGCTTGTATCCCTTTGGCACCTGCTGCGCATAGAATAATGATGGTGCTGCCATCAGGGCGATGACAAATAATGGTTTGAGATTCATCAGGTTTTTCGTTTATAAGTGATCGTATCGGTGGCGAGCTTCTCGAGCTGGTAATTTCCTGTGTCGGCAACCACTGTGGGTGTCTGCCGGAGATATTCCAATACCGCACGACGGCTCATCCTGTTCCTGTATAAATATACCTTTTTCAATTGGTCCATCGCCGCCAGTGTTGCCAGTGTTTGATCAGTGGTTTCCGTGCCCACGAGATTAAGATATTTCAAGGATCTGAGGTCTTTGATATTGGTCACACCGCGGTCTGTGATACCTGTGTTATTGAGATACAGCACCCGAAGGTTTGACAACCGGCTCACCATGCGCAACTGTTCATCGGTTATAGCGCTAAATCCAAGATTCATCCACACCACATGGTTACCGAGCTGCACCACGTTTTTGAGTGTTTCGTCGCTCACGTTTTTTCTGTTCACAAAATTTACCATCCGGTAATTGCTGGTTGCGCTTACCGGAACTACCAGCACGCCTTCTGCTTTGAGCCGGTCAATGATCTTATTATCAGGCGCACCGATCTCTTCTTCGGGGATCCACGTCTCCTGCACACCTCCCGCCTTGTAGGTGCTCAGGTAGCCGGCGATCTTGTCGGCATCCGCGAATGCGGCAACGGGCTTATCGAAGCTTGCGCCATCCTTGATCCACGCTCCGATCAGGGCGATCTCCGTGGAGGTGAGCTGAGGTTTTTCACTGGGCGGCATGTGATGGTCGTGATCAGGTGGAAGCATGAGCCTGGTGTACAACGTGCTGGAATCGGGTACGCCCGTCACGAGCACGGCTCCCTTCTTTCCGCCGCGTTCAATATACGCAGGGCCATCGAGGCGAAGCTGGCCTTTTTGTTTTTTGGCGCTGTGACAGGAGTAACACCTCGCCTCAAGCAGAGGTTTGATCACATCTCCGTAAAAGATGGCAGCCTTCGGATCTGCAATAGCACCGATCGCATGCGCAGGATCGGTACTTTCAGGATCTTCCGCTTCCGTGAAGGAAAGATAACTTTCCCCATGGGTGAGCGAACCACCCCAGTGTCCCGTTGCTGAGAGCAGCACCACCAGTGGCACAAACAACATCACGCGCACCTGCTTGCGCTTGTCGGGGTTGAGATAAAAAGTCTTCAATTTCCTGCGCAGGAAAAAAAGCAGGGTGGCAAATGCTGCCGTGGCAATGCCAAAGTATTGATGGGCATCCGCCAGATCATCGTCATAACCTCCCTCCTGCCGAAGCAAATAACCGGTGATGCAGGCAACAATGGATGACACTGCACCAATGAAGAGCCCGGGCTGAACAGCTATCTTGAGCTTCGCATACCTCTCGGTGAGCGAAAGACATTCAAAAAGAAAAGCAAGCAACAAGAAGCCGATGGGCAAATGCACGATCAAAGGATGAAACCTTCCCAACAGCTGTATCATCACGCTACAATTTCGTTGATCACTTTTCCGGCAACATCCGTAAGCCTGAAAGGCCTGCCCTGGAAATGATAGGTAAGCTTTTCATGATCGAGGCCCAGCTGGTTCAGGATGGTGGCCTGAACATCGTGCACGGAAACTTTGCCAGTAATGGGATAGTAGCCGATCTCATCGGTCTCGCCCCAGCTCATTCCTCTTTTGATTCCGCCCCCCGCCATCCAGATGGTGAATGCTTCCACATGATGGTCACGACCCAGGAAGGGGTTGTTCTTATTCTCACGATTTTCCTGCATGGGTGTACGGCCGAACTCACCTGCCCATACCACGAGTGTTTCTTCCAGCAGGCCGCGTTGTTTCAGGTCCAGCAGCAAGGCACTCATGGGACGGTCTATTTCCCGGCACTTATTCCTGAAGCCGATATCGATGGCCAGGTTCTCATCTGTGCCATGGCTGTCCCATCCCCAATCGAAAAGTTGTACAAAACGTACCCCCTGCTCCACCAGCTTGCGGGCCAGCAGGCAGTTATTGGCAAACGATGATTTTCCCGGCGTTGTACCATAGAGCTGGTGAATGTAGTCGGGCTCGTTGTTGATGTTCATCACTTCCGGCACTGAGATCTGCATGCGGAACGCCATCTCATATTGTGCGATTCGGGTGAGTGTTTCAGGATCGTTGATCTCGTTGTAATGCTCGCGGTTGATGTCGTTGATGGCATCGATGGTCTTGCGTTTGAGGTCGCGGTCCATACCATGTGGATCGCTGAGGTACAACACAGGGTCGCCCTCCGATCTGCACTGCACACCCTGGTAAACGGAGGGCAGGAAGCCGCTGCCCCAGATGCTTTTTCCGGCATCAGGTGTTTTTCCGCCGGAAGTAAGCACCACGAAGCCAGGCAGGTTGTTGTTCTCTGCGCCCAGCCCGTACGTGACCCACGAGCCAATGCTCGGCCGCCCCAACCGTGATGTGCCGGTGTGAACAAAGAGCTGCGCCGGTGCATGGTTGAACTGGTCGGTATAAACGCCTTTTAAGAACGATACTTCATCGGCCACCTGCGCAAAGTGCGGAAGGTGATCAGACACATAAGCGCCCGCCTGTCCACGCTGCCTGAACTCCGCCTGCGGGCCCAGCATTTTCGGAACACCCCGGATAAAGGCAAACCGCTTGCCTTCCAGCAACGACGGTGGGCAAAGCTGGTTGTTCAGCTTTTTCAGCTCGGGCTTGTAATCGAACAGCTCGAGCTGCGAAGGCGCGCCGGCCATGTGAAGGAAAATGACACGCTTGGCCTTGCCGGCAAAGTGCGGAGGCCTCGGCGCCATCGGGTCGGACGCAAGATTGAAGCCCTGCGTTTCTTTGCCACCACAACCACCCAGCATCGATCCAAAAGCAAATGCACCAAGGCCCATGGCACTCTCCGCCAGAAAATGTCTTCTTGAGATGTTGCGCAGCAGATTGGTTTTATCAAAATTCTCCATCTTCGATAATGCATTTCCCGCTGATCCCGCGGATAAACGCAGATAAAATTCTATTCTTTCGTAATAACTTCGTCTAAGTTGAGCATCGCGTTAGCAACCACTGTCATTGCCGCCAGCTCGGGCATGGCTTCCTTTTCGCCGATCAGCTCCATTGATGCCTGATGATCGGTTTTATATTCGGTTAAAGCATCCTGGTATAACCGGTCAAGCACGGTCAGCTTCGCAGGTGAGAGTTCTCTGAATACCAGCTGCGCATAACCCGCCCGGATCCTTTCTCCGGGGTTGCTGCCGGAAGCCATCATACGTTTCGCGAAAGCCTTCGCCGCCTCCACATATACCGGATCGTTCAGCGTTACCAGCGCCTGCAGCGGCGTATTGGTGCGGATGCGCCGGCTCAAACATACCTCGCGGCTCGATCCGTCGAACATCATCATGGAAGGATAAGGGCTCGTACGTTTGATGAACGTGTACACACCACGGCGATACTGATCTTCACCCTCGCTTTGTTTCCAACGCGCTCCATTCCAAACCGACTGCCAGATGCCGTCGGGCTGATAGGGCATCACACTGGGACCATACATCTTGTTGCTGAGCAATCCGCTCACAGCGAGCGCCTGATCTCTCACCTGCTCGGCTGTGAGTCTCACACGCGGACTTCTTGCCAGCCAACGGTTGGCCTGGTCTTTCTGCAACACGTCTGAGGCTACACGCGAATCCTGCCGGTACGTGGCAGACATCACCATATCTTTCAATATCTTTTTGATGCTCCAGCCGTGCTCGCTCATCATACGCAGCGCCATCCAGTCGAGCAATGCGGGGTGCGACGGCGGGGCACCTTGCGTACCAAAATCCTCCAATGTCTCAACGATGCCGTAACCGAACACCTGCTCCCATAACCGGTTCACGATGGTGCGTGCGGTGAGTGGATTTTCCTTGCTCACCATCCACTGTGCAAAGCCGAGTCTGGTGGCGGGGAACTGTTCCGGGAACGCATTCAACGACCTGGGTACCTGCGGGGCCACCGGTGTTCCTTTCACCAGCCAGTTGCCGCGTTCAAAGATCGCCGTGGTTCGCGCCTGGTCTTCCGTATTCTCGATCATCACGGGCGTGTTCTCCACTTTGGTGTTGAGCAGGTGCATGAAGGCCTGCTGAACCGGAGGGAATGCCGGATCCTTTTTTCCGGGAAGGTCATCGCGGAAAGCAAACCACTCGATACCACATACTGATTGTTCCGGACCGATCCTGGTGTTGTTCAGCAGAAAATACAGGTCATGTTGTCCCTGCTGCGGTTTCAACGGCACACTGATCACCTGGCGGCCTTCGACTTTTTTGAGCGGGGCCCTGGCCAGCACTTCTCCACCGGGGTGGTCTTTCCTGATCTCCATCACACCGCCTTCGTGTTTGGTCCAGTAGTTCATGACCAGACTCGTTTTGCCGTCGAGCCTGATCTGCTTCAGCCTGGCGCTTCCACCTGACCTGATGCCGAGCCATTTCGTATCGATCAGCTCTCCGTTCACAAACCGGTCGAAGTCGTGCGGATGATATTTCGGTTCCAGCGTTTTCAGAAAACGGGTCACTTCAGCTTCCTTTTCTTCGCCCGCGTGTTGTTTCACCCAGTCCCTGATCTGCTGCAATTTCTTTTCGTCTTCCTCCTGGTATGTGCGCAGGTTGGGGTGCTCTCCTTCGGTATCCTCGTCACGGGTGTTATTGAAGAAGGCCATCGACTTATAGTACTCATCGTGCCTGAACGGATCATAAGGATGGCTGTGACACTGTACACATCCCATGGTGGTGCTCTGCCAAACCTCCCAGGTGGTGTTGACACGATCGATCAGCGCCGCCACACGAAACTCTTCATCTTCGGTGCCTCCTTCATCGTTGTTCATGGTATTGCGATGAAACGCGGTGGCGATCAGTTGCTCGTCAGTAGCATTGGGAAGCATATCGCCTGCAAGTTGCTCGAGGGTGAACTGATCAAAAGGTTTGTCTTCGTTGAATGATCTGATCACCCAATCGCGGTAGCGCCAGATGCTCCTGTATACATCACGCTCATAGCCTTTCGTGTCTGAGTACCGTGCGAGATCAAGCCACCACGAAGCCCATTTTTCTCCAAAGTGCGGGGAGGCCAGCAGCTCATTCACAACTTTTTCATAGGCATCGGGGTCTTTGCTGTTGATGAATGCCTGGGCCTGTTCCGGCGTGGGTGGTAATCCGACCAGGTCAAGGTAAACCCTTCTGACGAGTGTGGACCTGTCAGCCTGGGGCGATGGTTCCATGTGATGGGCTTCAAGCTTTTCACGGATGAACCGATCGATCTCGTTGCCCTGACCCTCTTCGCCCGAGGTACCGAAGCCTGACAGCAATTTTCCGGAGCCAGGAACCTCTACCGGTTTCGGCGCTATGTAAGCCCAGTGGTCACCCCATTCGGCTCCCTGCTCGATCCATTTTGTGAGGATGGCGATCTCGTTGGCAGACAACGGCTGCTCTTTATAGGGCATCCGTTCTTCGGCATCTTTCAACGTAAGCCGGCGGATCATCTCGCTTTGCTCGGGGTGGCCGGGGATGATGGCCGGTTTGCCCGATTCAGTGGTATCGAGGGCTTCCTGCCGGAACAGCACACTGAAACCACCGCTCTGCTTCACACCGCCATGGCAGCTGATACAACGTTTGTTCAGAATAGGCTTTACCTGGGTACTGAAATCGACTTTTTCTTCGCGACAGCCCCAAAAAAGAACGAGGATCAGGCTAAAAAGGCATATTTTCCTGCTGCACAGCATCATATTGTTTAAAAATAGGTCAAAATGCTGTTTAGTGAAAGCTAAAACGTTTGAACTGGGCGTTTTTTTGAAAAAATGACGATGGAGGGCTATTGCAGGTCAAAAAAGCTGTTTTTGAGGTTATTTCCCCTAAAATTCGAGGGGTGAGGTTTTTATATCCGGAAGGTTTTCCTACTTTTGCAGGCTCAAAAACTTAACAAATAAGTATGAACAATTACGAGACGGTATTCATTTTAAATCCCGTTTTGTCTGAAGATCAGGCAAAGGATACTGTCGAAAAATTCATGAAGGTGTTGAAAAAGGGTAAAGCAGATATCCTCAACACAGAGCAGTGGGGCTTGAAGAAGATGGCTTATCCCATCAACAAAAAGTCTACTGGCTTCTACAACCTCATCGAATTTGCGGCAGAACCTACCCTCATCAACACACTCGAGACCGAGTACAGACGGGACGAATCTGTGATGCGCTTCCTCACTACGGTGTTGGACAAGCACGCTGTAACTTACAACGAGCGCAGGCGCAAAGGCGAATTCAAAAACAAGGAAAACAGAAAACCTGTTAAAAAAGAGGAGGAGACTTCACGATGACATTAATGAACGAACCCATCAAGCGCGCAGAGAACAAACCCAAGTACTGCCGCTTCAAGAAGAACGGTATCAAATATATCGATTACAAGGATCCTGATTTCTTGCTGAAGTTTATCAACGAGCAGGGCAAGATCCTGCCCCGGAGACTCACCGGAACAAGCTTGAAATTCCAGAAGAAAGTGGCTCAGGCTGTAAAGCGTGCACGTCACCTGGCTTTGCTTCCTTATGTTGGTGATTCATTGAAGTAATCGTTGAACCTTTAAAGACAAACGAACATGGAAGTAATTTTGAAACAAGACGTTGCAGGACTTGGCTATAAGAACGATATCGTAAAGGTAAAAGCCGGTTACGGCAACAATTACCTGATCCCGAATGGTTTTGCCCTGATCGCCAACGATTCGAATAAGCGTCTGGTGAACGAGAACGTTCGTCAGGCTGCCCACAAAGCTGCAAAGGTGAAACAGGATGCTGAGGCTCTTGCTGCAAAAGTAGGCGACCTCACCATCGAGCTCAAGACCAAAGCCGGTGAAAGCGGAAAGATCTTCGGTGCTGTTACAGCCCTCCAGATCTCTGACGCCCTGAAGGCAAAAGGTTTCGACATCGACCGCAAGAAAGTGGTCCTGAAAGAAAGCCCCAAACAACTGGGTACTTACAACGCTGTTCTTGACCTTCACAAAGAGGTGAAGCACGAGATCAAAGTAAAGGTTGTAGGAGAATAGTAGTAAGGAGCAAGAAGTAAGAATTAAGGAGAAATACAGAAGAGCCGCCCGGAAACGAGCGGCTCTTTTATTTGGTAGAATAAGCATCCAATTCAGGATGCGCCAAGTTCAGTGAGGTAGTCGAGCACCTGTTTTGATCTGTCGCCACCCTGGCGGGCGTGGTGGAGCAGCGTGAGGCCATGGGGGCCTTTGGATGCTTTGAGCTGTGGATAGGCTTCGAGGGTGGCTTTCACGATGTCGAATTTACCAAGCATGGCGGCACAGAAGATGTCCATACGGGCTCCTTTTTCGAGCAGGAACTCGGCGATGTCAACACGGCCCATGTGGCCAGCCCCGCCGATACCGGATTCAAAATCTCCGCCGCCCCAGTCCCAGGTGGCATTGAGCAGGCTGGGCTCCTGCTCGAGCAGCTCTTTCACCCTGGCAAGATCGCCATGGGACTTGGCCACGAACTCGCGCACCAGCTCAGGCTTGATCGGTTCTTTTTTTTGCATATGATTGTGGATTAACGGTTTGCTGTACACAGGCAGGGCGATGAGTGACCCTCCTGCTGCGATAAAACTCACCTTCAAAAAGGTTCTGCGGTTGCCGGATGAAGTTTTCATAATCGGTTGACGTTTGATGACAAGGCAAGGATAGGCTCCCGAAAGAAAAATCAACTCCTGATTCGCGAATCAGTACTACAGAATTGGGATTTCATACTTGCTTTAGCTTAGATTCGTAAAGCTTCAATGGACTATATCTTCATCATCTGCACCCTGGCCGTGGGGCACAGCCTGTTCATGGCCCTGACGCTGCTCATCATCGGTAAGAAACGGGCTAACCGGCTGCTGGCTTTGCTGCTTTTTCTGCTGGCCCTGCGGGTGGGCAAATCGGTGGTGGGCATGTTCTTCCTGCCGGGTATGGTGTATGAGCTGAGCGCTGTGGGGGTGGTGGCCATGGCTGCCATCGGTCCGGTGCTGGTGCTCCTGGTCAAAAGCCTGTTTGTAACGTCGCCTCCTTCAAGAAATATCTACTGGCACTTTCTACCCGCTGCCCTCCTTCCCTTCATCTTGCCGTTGTCGGGATGGAAGGTCCTCGGCCCCGCCTACTATACCATCACGCTGCATGTGCTGATCTATATTATACTATGTTACTGGCTGGTGTGGAGTAATCGCAGCCTGTTCAGGACCGACGACCTGAAATGGAAATGGGCGCTCAACCTGCTGGCAGCTGTGAGCTTACTTTGGTGCTCGTTCGTGCTACAGGTCACCGTGTATCAACGCCTGATCTATGCGGTCAATGTCATCACGGCAGCCCTGGTATTTTACGCGCTCTCGCTCTGGGCGATCAAACGCGCGAGGATCTTTCTTCCCGACCCCAGGCAAAAGTCTGAACCCACCGATACCGAAGCTTATGAAGCGCTGGGGAAACAAATCCGACAAATGCTGGAGGCAGAACAGATCTTCACCGATCCGAACCTTACGGTTACATCGCTGGCCGCAAGGCTCAAGGTACAGCCTTACCTTCTTTCCAGGGCCATCAATTATTTTTTCAAAAAGAGTTTTTCGGAGCTGCTCATCCAGTACAGGATCAAAAAAGCGGAGCAACTGCTTCTGTCACCGCAGCATAAAAACTACACGGTAGAGGCCATCGCTTTTGAAAGCGGGTTCAACACACCTTCAGCGTTTTATGCGGCGTTTAAGAAGATACATAAGACGACGCCGGCGAGGTTTAAAGTAGGGAACTAGTTGCCGGTTGCCAGTTACCGGTTGCCAGTTTAGTACGGAGAATAGTTAGACGTTCCAGGCTTCGATTTTGACAACTCACCAGAACCGGCAACCGGGGACCGGCAACTGGCAACCATCACAGCAGTTTTAAAACATCCCTGATCTTCTCCGCCTGCCTGAAATTCTTGTTCTCGATCGTGGTTTCTATGGTCTCGTGGGCCCAGGTGATGTGATACGGAACGTGGATGGCGTGGCCTCCGATGTTGAGCACGGGCAGGGCGTCTGACTTCAGGGAATTGCCGATCATGAGAAATTCTTCCGGCTTGATGTCGAGGTGTTTGATCAGTTTACGATAGTCGTCTTCGCGTTTGTCTGACATGATCTCGATGTGGTGGAAATAATGCTCGAGCTTTGATTTCTTCAGCTTGCGTTCCTGGTCCAGCAGGTCACCCTTGGTAGCCATCACCAGGCGGTAGTTTCCCTTCAGCGCGTTGAGCACGTCCTCCACACCATCGATGATCTCCACGGGTTTCTGCAGCAGGTCCTTGCCCTCCTGGAGGATCCTTTCGATGACCTCCAGCGGAATGGTCTTCTCCGATATGCGCAGCGCTGTTTCGATCATCGACAGGATAAATCCCTTGATGCCATATCCGTACAACGTGAGGTTGTCGATCTCCGTCTTCAGGAGCTCGCGGGCTACGGTATGCTGGGGCAGGTAATCCTGGAATAATTCAAAGAAGCGGTTTTCGGTCTCGCGGAAATAAGGCTCATTCACCCACAGGGTATCATCGGCATCGAAGGCTATCACTTTCAGTTGCATCAGTTTGTCTCTGCTATTTGAATATTAAACGCAATTTACAATCATAGAATTCGATTGCATAGAAAATAAAAGAACCACACTAAAAAAGTGTTCCCATAAATAAGTATTTTGAATTGTGCTCCGTGAAACCGGTGCGCGGCAACCTCACCTGAACTGTTATATGGTCAACCCAGATCTCCTTAGGGAATATCCTTCGATACCATCCGTGTGGGATGAAATGTATGATCAGCAAGCGGTGCGCAAACATTACCAGGATGTTCACCGGTTCCTGTCGCACATTGCGCCGGAAGAGCTCGGCAAGAAGGAAGAGCTTGCCAAAAGGCTTTTTATGAGCCAGGGCGTTACGTTCACCGTTTACTCCAGCGGTGAGGGCATCGAAAAGATCTTCCCCTTCGACATCATTCCCCGCATCATCACAGGCCACGAGTGGGACTTCATCGACAGGGGTATCAAGCAGCGACTGAAAGCGCTCAATCTTTTTCTGAAAGATGTTTATTCCGAGCAGTTCATCCTCAAGGATGGCGTGGTGCCGGTCGGCCTGATCTACACCTGTCCGCATTACCTGCGCGAGATGCAGGGCCTGAAAGTACCGCATGACATCTATGTTCACATTGCAGGCATCGACCTGATCAGGGACCATGACGGCACTTTTTATGTACTGGAAGACAACCTGAGAACGCCATCAGGTGTTTCTTATATGATCGAGAACCGCGAGATCACCAAACGCCTTTTTCCCGACCTCATTCCCAAGAACTTTGTAAAACCGGTTACACAATATCCCAACATCCTTCATCGCAACCTGATGTCGTTGTCGCCGCGGCAGGTATCTAATCCCAACGTTGTGCTGCTGACGCCCGGCATTTACAATTCTGCCTATTTCGAACATGCCACGCTGGCGCGCCTGATGGGCGTTGAGCTGGTGGAGGGCCGTGATCTTGTGGTAGACAATCACAAGGTTTACATGAAGACCACAGACGGGCTTCAGCAGGTGGATGTCATTTACAGACGGGTTGACGATGACTTCCTTGATCCGCTCGTATTCAACCCGGAAAGTACGCTTGGCGTCTCGGGCATCCTCTCGGCTTACCGCAAGGGAACCGTGGCGATCGTGAATGCGCTCGGCAACGGTGTGGCTGATGACAAAGCTATTTACGCGTATGTTCCGGAGATGATCCGGTACTACCTGAATGAGGAGCCGTTGCTTAAGAATGTTCCCACGCACCGGCTTGAAAACCAGGATGAGCTTATGCATGTGCTTGCCAACATCCGGAAGATGGTGGTCAAAAAGACCAACGAATCGGGCGGATATGGAATGCTGATGGGCCATACAGCCTCGGAAGAGGAGATCGAAGCGTACAAAAAAGAGATCGTAAAAGCGCCGCGGCAGTTCATCGCCCAGCCGATCATCAGCCTTTCAACAGCACCTTGCTACATCAACGGCAAACTTCAGCCGCGAAGGCTCGATCTCCGTCCGTTTGCCTTGTGCGGGCCTGGCGGGATCGAAATTGTTCCTGGTGGATTGACCCGGGTGGCGCTGAAGGAAGGCTCGCTCGTGGTGAATTCGTCGCAGGGAGGTGGCAGCAAAGACACGTGGGTGCTTGCCATTTAAGATCGTCGCCAGATGAAAGTTCAAGTATGACTATAAATTTCTATGCTAAGCCGCGTTGCTGATTCGCTTTACTGGATGTCGCGTTACATGGAGCGCACCGACAGCATCATGCGTATGCTCAAGACAAACTACGCCTCTTCACAGGATAACATCCAGGAATTTACCTGGCGCCCTGTGCTCAAGATCTTCACTTACCTCGACGACGATGGTATCGGCAGGATGCAAGACGACACACGCGTGGTGCTCCAATACATGGTGGCCGACAAGGAGAACCCGAACTCCGTCTACAACATGGTGGTGCGTTCGCGTGAGAATGCGCGCTCGGTACAGGATCACATCACCAAAGAGCTGTGGCAATGCCTGAACGAGTTCTACCATCTCATCAAGGAGGATAAGCTATCGATCATGCTTCAGTATGACGATCCCGTAACAACGCTCGATATATTGATCCGCCAGAGCATGCTGTATTACGGCACCTCTGAGTCGACCATGTTCCGCGGCGATGGTTTCTCGTTCATGAACCTGGGGCGATACCTGGAACGTGCCATTCAGGCTGTGGACATCCTCGATGTGCGGTTCAGCGATCTCTCTTATGATATGGAGAAAACAGCGGATGTCATGTACTGGAAACACCTGCTGCTCTCTGTCTCCGGATACGCACTGTACCTCAAAACATACCGCTCGGCCTTCGAGGCGCGCAACATTGTTAACCAGATCATTTTCAATACCCACTTCCCCCGCTCGGTGCTCTATTCGCTGAATGCCCTCCAGCGCTATTTCGACCGCCTGCAGAACGACCTGAACACGGAAGGATACCGGGCGATCAATTTCAGGATCGGAAAGCTGCGCAGCAAGATCCAATACTCTAATTTACAGCATGTTTCGGAAGTGGGCCTTCACAATTTCCTTTCCAGCCTCAATCACGACCTGCAAGACATTGGTAATGCGCTGAACCAGTACTATTTTGCATATAGTTGATAGTACAGCATGGCAAAATTCAAGATCCAGCACATTACCCGGTATACCTATGAAGTTCCCGTTCGCGACAGCGCCAACCAGATCATGTTGTATCCCATCACCGACGAGCACCAGGAAATAACACTCCATGCCATCAGCGTCACCGGCAACCCCGATGTCGACATCCATCGCGACATATTCGGAAACAAAGTGGGCACTTTCACCCATTCACATCCGCACCGCGAGCTCGTGATCGATTCACGGCTGGAAGTGATCACAAAAAGTAAAAAGCTGCCGGAAGATGCGCTGCCCATCGAAGCGCAGTGGCAAGCCCTGGAGAAGGTAAAGGACCAGATACCCTTCATCGACTTCCTGAGGCTGGAACCATTTCAAGCCCTGCCCGAAGTTGAAAAGCTCATGGACGAAGTGCGCTGCAAGAACTGCTCGCCCCTGGTATCAGCACAGGAATTCTGCACTTATGTATTCACGAACTTCACGTACAAGAAAGGTATCACCACCGTTGAGACCACGCTCGATGAGATCTGGAAGATCCGGTCTGGTGTATGCCAGGACTTCGCCCATTTTCTGTTGGCCATCCTGCGGCTCTTCAACATCCCGGCCCGCTATGTCAGCGGATATATTTGCCCCAACAAAAACGGTATGCGTGGCGAAGGCGCAACCCATGCCTGGGTGGAGGCTTACATCCCCGACTATGGATGGCTCGGGCTCGACCCCACCAATAACTGTATCGCCAACGAAAACCACGTGCGGCTGGCGGTCGGAAAAAACTTTTCAGACTGTTCTCCGGTTCGCGGCACTTATCGTGGAACGTCCAATCACACGCTTGAAGTAGCTGTCACCGTTTCTTATGAGAACGGGCAGCTCAGCGCAGGTGTGCAGGAAGACGCTCTTCCAGTCTCTTCCATCAGCAGAAACTCCTTCCGCAAGCATCAGGAAATGCAGATGCAGCAGTAGTAAAACCGAAGAAATGAAGCTGCCTTGCCGCGCTTAGCGGTAAACAGAGAGCTCATCAAGGCGAAGCCGCGTGTACTCCCGTGCAATCCTGATCGTATCATCGGAGCTGAGATACCGTTTGTAATAGGCAACGGCCTGCGACTTATCCTTGTAATACACATCGTAGTTGCGGGCCAGGTGATACAGCAGAATATCGGATTTTGAACTTTCGTAAGCAGCCTTATAATATTTGATGGCGCTTTTGAAATCTTTCAGGCTTTCGTAGCTCGTGGCCAGTTGCGTATAGTACGTGCTGATGTTCTCCGAAATTCCTTCTTCAATAGCCTTGTTCAGATATGCTACGGCGCTGTCGGGTCTGTTGGTCTGCTGGAACGAAACACCGAGGTAATAATAGATCCACTCCGCTTTTACACCTGCTGCAGATAAAAACCGCATGCAGGGAATCACCTTTTCGAACTCATCCAGCTGAAAGTAACTGATGCCCAGCAACCGTGCATAGGCGGGAATGGTGTCACCTTTAGACATCAGCTGTTCCGTGGTCTGCACCACTTCCCTGTATTTTTTTTCACCGAGCTGTGCCTTGGCGAGCAGCAGCCTGAGCTGCGGACTGCGATTGATCTGTGTTGCATGCGTGAGTATACTATCCGCCACTTCATACAGCTCGTCTTCCAGCAAGGCATTGCCTAACGATATATACGCCTCAATATCCCTCGGACTAAGACTTACGGCTTTCAGATAAAGAAAAATAGAGGTTTTGATGTCGTTGTTCTGAGAGGCTATCTGTGCGTATTGCTTATAATAGAAACTGTTCAGGGAATCTGTCGCAATGATCTGTTGGTAACACTGCACCGCTTTGTTGTACTGGTTGTTCCTCGAATACAGCTGCCCAAGCTGATGCAGGGCGTTTGTATTGGCGGAATCGATCGCTGTAACGCTTTCGAAGGCGCTGATGGCACTGGCGTAATCTCCCATCCTGAAATAACAATAACCCTGGCGTTGGATTACCTCGATATCAAGGGTGTCTGTGGATTGTTGCAACAGATTCAACGCATCATCGAACCGGTAACTGGCGATAAGGCGATCGGCCTCCCAGATCAGGTTTACGTTTCTTTCAGTTTTCTGCGCTGCACCGTACAGGGCACAAGCCAGGGCACACAAAAGGAGGGTATATTTCATAAGGAAAGCTTTTTGTGGAAATTAGGGAAAGGAACAACCATTAACAAATCTATCCTATTATGCTGGCCTGATTGTCGAAGAAATGAATAACTTCCAGCTGCACAATTCAGGAGTGTTTTATGCCTAATTTCAAGTTCGCGGCTGCGCTTGCCATCAGTCTCTTCATCATCGGCACAGGTATTCTCATCTGGTTTTACTTCAACCCCTCTTCGTTCGTTGCGTTTGTGGCCTACCAGTTCACCATCCTCGCCATCATCGTTAACTGGATCTATGCCGGCGTGCTCCTGTTCAATTTCCTGAAAGCCAGGATCTCCATTCCCGTGCTGCTGAAATCGCTGGGCGTAACCGTGCTCAATATCCCGGTAGGGATCTTATATGCTTACATCATGGTGTGGCTGCTGAGCTATGCCCGTATCACGTTTAAAAACTCCACCGGCACTGACCTGGGCATCATCCGCATAGAAGGCTGCCAGGAAAAAGAGATCACAGACCTGAAAAACGATGACTCCCGTACGGTTTGGATCAAAATACCCGGAGATTGTGCCATTACCATTGCTTATGATATTAACGGGGAGCAGCGCAGAGAAACGGTGATCGGTTATCTGGTTCCGGAGGGAGGGATTAAAGCGACTTTCGAATTAAAGAAAGAAGTAAGGAGTAAGTAGTAACCCTCCTTCGCTTCATCCGCACCGGCCCACACAAGCTAGGGAGGGTAAAGGAGTAAGAAGTAAGGAGCCAGGAGTCAGAAGCCAGGAGCCAGAAGGGAGTGGTGTGAGATCTTCCTGTGGAGTGATGTTCGGAGACTGGGTGAGTGGCAAAGGGTTGAAATAAAAATAAAAAAAGGCATTGAGGAGGTCCCCAATGCCTAATGTCCTCCCGATAGCTATCGGGATCCTATGAATTAAAACTTGTGACGGACGAAGGCTTCCATGGCTTCGTATTCGGCCAGGCCGAGCGCGTTGTAGGCGGCGGCGGTGGCGTGGTTCCTGTCTTCGGCACGCATCCAGAACTCGCGTTTGTCGCTGCCGGGGAACATCGCACTGTCTTTTTGTGACTGGTGCTTGAACACTGCTCTGCGTTTGCGCATCAGCTCGTCGGGGCTCAGCGGTACAGCCATCTCGATCTGGTCGATGTCCCACTCCTGCCATGCACCTCTGTACAGCCATACCCAGCAATCTTTCATCCAACTTTCGTTCTTGAGGCGGTTCACAGCCTCGAAGATCGCCGCCAGGGCAACACGGTGCGTACCATGCGGATCTGAAAGGTCACCCGCAGCATAGATCTGGTGAGGCTGGATCTTCTGGAGCAGGTCCATAATCACTTTGATATCTTCTTCACCAAGGGGTTTCTTCTTCACAGCGCCCGTCTCATAGAACGGCATGTCGAGGAAGTGCATCTGCTCGTCGGGGATGCCAACGTAACGGCCACCCGCTTTCGCTTCTCCCCTCCTGATCAATCCTTTGATCTTCAATACCTCGGCACTGTCGATCTGGCCCGGGCCTTTTCCTTTGATCGACGATACCACTTTCTGATAAAACTTCTCACCATCGGCTTTGCTCAGCCCGAACTCGGTGTTGAAATCGCGTACAAAGTCTGCGAAACGAACGGCATCGTCATCGAACACTGCAATGTTGCCTGAGGTCTGGTAGGCAACGTGCACTTCATGTCCCTGGTCAACCAGGCGAATGAATGTTCCACCCATGGAGATCACATCGTCGTCAGGGTGAGGCGAGAAGATGATGGCTTTTTTCGGGAACGGCTTGGCGCGCTCAGGACGGTGTGAATCGTCGGCGTTCGGCTTTCCTCCGGGCCATCCGGTGATGGTGTGCTGCAGGTCATTGAACACCTTGATGTTCACCTTGTATGCAGAGCCATATTCGGTAATGATGTCGCCCATACCATGCTCCATGTAATCATGGTTGGTGAGCTTGAGCACTGGTTTGCCCAGCTTGAAGCAGAGCCATACTACTGCTTTGCGGATCAGTTTGTCGTTCCAGTCGATGCTGTCGAGTACCCACGGTGTCTTCTTGCGCACCAGCTCCGAAGACGATGCTTCATCGAGCACTACGAGACAGTCAGGATGCTTTTGCAGGAACGATGACGGGATCTGGTCGGTGACGGGGCCTTCAACCGCTTTTTTGATCACGGCTGCCTTGCCTTCACCCCACGCCATCATGAACACTTTCCGCGCTTTCATGATCGAGCCAACACCCATGGTGATGGCCTTGCGGGGAACATTCTCCTCTCCGAAGAAATCGCTGGCAGCGTCGATACGGGTTACCTGGTCGAGCGTTACAAGGCGGGTTAGCGACCGCTCTGTCGAACCGGGCTCGTTAAAGCCGATGTGACCGGTGCGCCCGATGCCCAGCACCTGGATATCGATGCCACCGAGGTCGTCTATTTTCTTTTCGTAATCGCGGCAGAAGTCGCCTACCTTTTCTTTGGGCAGGGTGCCGTCAGGAATATTGATGTTCTGTTTCGGAATATCGATGTGATCGAACAGGTGCTCACCCATGAACCGCACATAGCTCTGAAGTGAATCAGGCTGCATGGGATAATATTCGTCCAGGTTGAAGGTGTGAACATTGCGGAAGCTGAGCCCTTCCTTTTTGTGCATCTTCACCAGCTCTGCATACACACGCGTGGGCGTTGAACCGGTAGCAAGCCCCAGTACAACGGGTTTGTTCTCCTGCTGCCGCGCTTTGATCAACGCAGCAATTTCAGTAGCAACAAAAATGGAAGCTTGTTCTGACGTGTTGAAGATCTTTACTGGAATCTTTTCGAAGGCGGCCAGGTCGTTACTCATCAGTATATATTTAAGTTGTTGATTTCCTTATAACAAAATGGCGGTTGTTTCTATTCTTCCTTGCCTGCTGCAACTGTTGGCGGGCATTTCCCTATTTTTGAACGAACAACTGCCTTGAACCGAAGGTAAAGGTACCTGAAAATGTGCGAAATCTTCAAGTGTTTGCGGTAACATATTTTTATGAACAGCTTCCGAACAGACGTAAGTATCACCCCTTCTCAACACGTTATCGGCCTTAAAAACCCGGTTTTAACAGTCGGTTCGTGCTTTGCCGATGCCATTGGCGGAAACCTGGTGCGGTACAAATTCCCATCCATGGTCAATCCTTTCGGTGTGATCTACAATCCCGCATCCATCCACAAGGTGCTGCGTTATGCCATCCGCCATGAAACACCGCCGGAGCACACCTACCTCCAGCACCAGCAGGTAAACCTGAACTACGACTTTCACTCCGAGCTTTCGGCGCTTGACACACGCAACTTACACGCAGAGATCAGCAACAGGATCGACTCGGTCCACCAGTTTATCAAAACCGCGGGATGGCTCTTCATCACGTATGGAACGGCATGGGTGTATCAGCGGAAAGAAACGGGCGAGATCGTGGCCAACTGTCACAAGATGCCTTCCACAACCTTTACCAAATCGCTGATGACGGAGCAGGAGATCGTCGGCTCGTTCCAACAGCTCTATGATGCGTTGATATCGATCAACCCGGAGATCCGGATCATTCTTACCCTGAGCCCCGTACGCCACATCAAAGACACGCTGGAGCTGAACAGTGTAAGCAAAGCTGTGCTCCGGGTGGCCATGCACCGCATCACAGAAGAATTCGCGAACGTTGAATATTTCCCCGCCTATGAGATGATGATGGACGACCTTCGCGACTATCGCTTCTACAAATCAGACATGCTGCATCCCACGGAAGATGCGGAGGAATACATCTGGCAAAAGTTCAGCGACCGGTATTTCTCCAACGAAACAAGATCGTTCCTGAAACAATGGAAGTCCCTGCTTTCGGCCCTTGCCCATAAACCTTTCCATCCCGCTTCCCCGGCGCATCAGCAATTTCTGCGCGAAACATTGAAACGCCTGGAAGAACTAAAACCGAAGATCGATGTTGAGGAAGAGATGGCGTTGGTAAAAGCGCAACTAAAGAGTCCACAGTCCACGGACGACGGTCCACGGCAGTAGTCGATAGTCGTCAGACCACTGCGCACAAGGCAGCGCGCATGGCAGTGGTCCGACGACTACTTATCTGGTACGATTTATTTCAAACACCCAAAAAACAACTATGACAACAGGCACTCAAAACGCTAACCGGCTGATCCACTCCACCTCTCCTTACCTGCTGCAGCATGCGCACAATCCTGTAGACTGGTATGAATGGGGCGAGGAAGCCCTGATGAAAGCGAAAAAGGAGAACAAGCCCATCCTGGTGAGCATCGGTTATTCTTCGTGCCACTGGTGCCATGTGATGGAGCGTGAGGTTTTTGAAAAAGACACGTACGCCCGGATGATGAACGAATACCTGGTGTGCATCAAGGTAGACCGTGAAGAACGCCCGGATGTAGACCAGATCTATATGGACGCTGTACAGGCCATGGGGGTGCATGGCGGTTGGCCGTTGAATGTTTTTCTCACGCCTGATCAGAAACCTTTTTATGGCGGCACCTATTTTCCTCCGCAGCAGTGGGTACAGGTTCTGGAAGGTGTGCATAAGGCCTTTACCCAACGGCGTGGCGAGGTGGAAGAATCCGCGCAGCAGTTTGCCGAGCACCTGGCCCAGCAGGACACCAGTCGCTACAAAAGGGCACCGGAGCCAACAGCGTTGAAAAACGACCTCGAGGCCATCTATTCAAAACTGGAACCAGCCTTTGATACGGTGTGGGGCGGACTTGAGAAGGAGCCCAAATTCATCATGCCCTCCCTTTGGTTGTGGCTGCTGCGTTATCATCACATCACCGGCAACGAAAAAGCTCTGCGGCAGGTATTGCTCACGTTGAAGCGCGTTGCCATGGGCGGCATCTATGATCAGATCGGCGGAGGCTTTGCACGTTATTCGGTTGACGGATACTGGTTTGCTCCTCATTTCGAAAAAATGTTATACGACAATGCGCAGCTGATGAGCCTCTATGCGGAGGCTTATGCCGTTACCCGGGATGAAGAATTCAAAACCGTGCTCGAAGAAACCTTCGAGTGGCTGCAGGGCGAAATGATGCACCCGGAAGGTGGATTCTATTCAGCGCTGGATGCCGATAGCGAGGGCGTGGAAGGAAAATTCTACGTCTGGAAGAAAGATGAGATCGATGCCATTCTCAAGGCAGATGCTCCCGTCATCAATGCATATTATTCTGTAAAAGAAGAAGGTAACTGGGAGCATGGCAACAATATCCTCTTCCGTACACAGGCAGACGATAAGTTCCTGGAGAAGCACAACCTTACGGCTGTTGCCTGGAAGGACCTGCTGCGAAAGAGCAAAGACCGGTTGCTGGAGGTACGCGACAAAAGGATCCCTCCCGGCCTTGACGACAAGATCATCACTGCCTGGAATACCATGATGGTGGTAGGACTGGCCGATGCCTTCAAGGCTACAGGAGACCGCCGTTACCTGAAAGCCGCCCTGAAGAACATGGAGTTCATCGAGCGGGAGCTGACCGAGGGCGTTACTTTGTATCGATCTTACAAAGGGAAACGTTCACACATCCCGGCCTTCCTCGATGATTATGCCTACCTGATCCAGGCCTGCATCCGGTTGTATCAGGTTACCTTCAGCGAATACTGGATCAAACGTGCAGAGCTGCTCATGGTCCATACGATCGATCACTTTCTCGACAGCGCCGACGGATTCTTCCTCTATTCCGGCAAGTATGGCGAGAAGCTGATCGCTGATAAAAAAGAGATCTTCGACAATGTGATCCCTGCATCGAACTCCGTGATGGCACACAACCTCCTGCACCTTGGCGTGATGCTTGACCGTGAAGAATGGAAGACCCTGGCGGAGAACATGACCCTTTCATTGGGGCACATCATCACCGCTGAGCCTAACTATATGTCGAACTGGGCCATTGTTTACACCGAGATCAAAAAAGGACTGGCAGAAGTGTCGTTAGTGGGTGCTGAGATCGAAAGCCTTAACGAGCGGTTTCATCAGTCATTCCAGCCCTTTGCGCTCACCATGGGCACCACAACACACAGCGAGCTGCCCCTGCTGGAAGGAAAGGTTGCCATTGAGGACAAGACTACGATCTACGTCTGTTTTAACAAGACCTGTCAACGACCAGTGCATAGTCTTGAGGAGGCGTTGGAGCAACTTCGTCCCTCGTAATTCGTACTTCGTATCTTTTTTCTTAGTTTTACCTCTGTGGAAATATTTGAGCCCGAGGATTCCAGGAGTACACTTTTTGCAGAGATCCTGCTGCCTGTTCCCATCCCGAAGCTGTTCACGTACAGGGTGCCTGCGAAGCTCAATGACCATGTCAGAACGGGGCAAAGGGCCATCGTGCAGTTTGGCGACCGCAAAGTGCTTACGGGGCTGATCTACAACGTTCACGAAACACCTCCGAAAGATTACGAAGCCAAGTACATCCTGGAGGTGCTGGATGAATTTCCCTCCGTTACCGATGTGCAGCTGAAGTTCTTCCAGTGGATGGCCGATTATTATATGTGCACCATGGGGGAAGTGATGAATGCTGCGCTGCCTGCCGGCCTCAAGCTCTCCAGCGAATCGATGGTGCAGCTGCACCCCGCCTTCAGCCTCGAAGAAAGTGAGCACGCGTTCTCTGAAAAAGAACAGATGCTGCTCAAAAGACTTCAGCACGACACCCTCACCTACTCCGAGATCGCGAAGTTCCTCGGTGTTAAATATATCTACAGCATCCTCAAATCGCTGACAGGAAAGAACGCCATTGTGCTCTTTGAGGAAGTGAAGGAAAAATACAAACCCCGCACGGAAAAGCGCATCAGGCTTACGGCTGAAATGAACAAAGAAGAAGCCCTCGAGGAGCTCTTCAAAACACTTTCATCCAAACCCAAGCAGGAGTCTGTGGTGCTGAAATATCTTCAGGAAGTACCCGTGTTGCACGACCACGCGAACAACAAAACCGGGATCACAAAAAAAGATCTCCTCACGGACGACATCTCCGAATCATCGCTGCATACCCTGATCAAGAACAACGTATTCGAAGAATTCGAGATCGTGGTGCCGCGCTTCGGTTTTGAAGAAGCACATGAGGTGCCCGTGGTGCTGCTCAGCGAAGAACAGCAGCGCGCGCAAGGTGAGATCTTCAAAAGTTTCGAGCAGCACAACATCACCCTGCTGCACGGCATCACAGGAAGCGGAAAAACGGAGATCTACATCAATCTCATCAAAAAAGCCCTGGAAAGCGATGCACAGGTGCTGTACCTGCTTCCGGAGATCGCCCTCACCACACAGATCGTGCAGCGCCTGAAAAAAGTATTCGGCCCGGCCATGGGAGTCTATCACTCGAAGTTCTCAGACAACGAACGGGTAGAGGTGTGGAATGGCGTGCTCAGCGGCAAGCTCAAATTCGTGACGGGCGTACGATCATCGGTGTTCCTGCCTTTCGACAACCTCGGGCTCATCATTATCGATGAGGAACACGATGCCTCCTACAAGCAACAGGAGCCGGCGCCACGATACCACGCCCGTGACGCGGCGCTGGTGATGGCACAGCTTCACCATGCCAAGGTATTGCTCGGATCAGCCACCCCGGCCGTGGAAACTTATTACCATGCGGAGCAGAACAAATACGGCCTCGTACGACTCGACAAACGTTTTGGCGACGCCCAGCTACCGGAAATAGTGCTGGCCGACATGGGCGAAGAGCGAAAACGAAAAACCATCAAGGGAGAGTTCTCGGGACTGCTCCTGAAAAATATAGGCGAAGCGTTGTCGCTGAAAGAGCAGGTCATCATTTTCCAGAACCGCAGGGGTTACTCGCCCATGGTGAATTGTGAAGATTGTGGCTGGGTGCCCAAGTGTGTGAACTGCGCGGTGAGCCTCACGTATCACCAGTTCCGAAACGCCATGGTGTGCCATTACTGTGGCTACCGCGAAGCTTTGAAAAGCAATTGCCCGGTATGCACATCCACCAGGATCACAACGGTGGGCTATGGCACGGAGAAGCTGGAAGAAGAGCTCAAGCTTCATTTTCCGGATGCCAGTGTGCAGCGCATGGACCTGGACACAACGCGTTCGAAAACAGGTTACGATTCCATCATCGAACAGTTCGAGACTGGTCAGACCCAGGTGCTTGTGGGTACGCAGATGGTCACCAAGGGCCTCGATTTCGATAAGGTGAGTCTTGTTGGGGTGTTCAACGCAGACCGCATGATGCACTTCCCTGACTTCCGCTCGTACGAACGTGCCTATCAGCTTATCACACAAGTGAGCGGGCGGGCGGGCCGAAGAGATAAAAAAGGAAAAGTGGTGATCCAGACCTCGAGCCCTGAACATCCGGTGCTCACGCATATTCTCCATCATCATTACCAGGAATTCTACAGGCGCGAAGTGGATGACCGGAAGCAGCACAGCTACCCTCCTTTCAGTCGCCTGATCGAGATCACGGTAAAACACATTGACAAAAAGGCCTGTCGCGATGCTGCCGTAATGCTGGCGGAACAGCTTCGCACGCATCTCCAGGGTGTCAGAATTCTGGGGCCAGGCGAGCCCATGATCTCCAAGATCAGGAACCAGTTTCTCATGAGCGTGCTGATCAAGATCCCCCGCGGCAAAAGTGATCTTGTACAAATAAAAACCATTATCCAGCAGCATATTGATCAGGTGCTGAAAGAGAAAATATTCCGTAATGCGAGGATTATTTGTGATGTAGACCCGGTTTAAGTAGGCAGTAGGCAAGGTACAGTAGGCAAAAGAGCTCTGAATACTAAGACCACTTACTTTTCGAAGTCAAAACATCACCTGAAAATCTGACCCCTCCCTATTGCCTACTGCTTTTGCCTACTGCCTACTTCTGGACGGTCAAACTTCGTACCTCGTATCTCGTACTTCGTACCTTCCTTTTTACTATTTTGCCCTTTACACTACCCCACTTACATGGACGAAGACAGGAACAAGGCTCTGCGGGAGCTTCACGATAAGATCGAAGACCTGGCACGGCGACAGAAGGCTTTCCAGGAAGAGATCCAAAAACTGCAGAACGCGGTTTTTGAGTTTGACCTGGGTGAACGGCCCGCTACGGCACCGAGGATCGAGCCGGAACCCGTAAAAAAAGAGGCACCAGCACCACCACCAAAAGTAGAGGCTCCGCCTGTCTATTTCGCTCCACCTGTACGGCCCCAGGCGCCACCACCGCCTCCTGTAAAAAAAGTAAAAACACCGATCGAGGAGTTCATCGGCACCAACCTGTTGAACAAGGTGGGCATCGCCGTGCTGGTGATCGGTATTGGTTTCGGTGCAAAGTACTCCATTGATCACGACCTGATCAATCCGCTGACACGCATCATCCTGGGATACCTTTCAGGCGTTGCCCTGATCGTGGTGGCACTGAAACTGAAGAAGACACACAAGAACTTCAGTGCTGTGCTGCTGAGCGGTGGCATGGCTGTACTCTACTTCATCACGTTTGCCGCTTATGACTTCTACCAGCTCATACCACAGACGATGGCCTTTGTGCTGATGGTTGTCTTTACAGCCTTCACCGTTTTTGCGGCCACGCAGTATGACGAGGAGGTGATCGGCATCATCGGATTGGTTGGCGCCTATGCCGTACCGTTTCTTTTGAGCGATGGCTCCGGACGCGTGGTGATCCTGTTCTCGTACATCACCATCATCAACACCGGCATCCTTGTGCTGGCCTTCAAAAAATACTGGAAGCGTTTATACTACCTCGCATTCGCCCTCACCTGGCTTTCGTTCATGGCCTGGTATGCCGCCGGCTTTGAAGAGAAACACATTGCGGTAAGCCTCATCTTCTCAACCATCTTTTTTCTCACGTTCTACACCACCTTCCTGGCGTACAAGCTCATCCGCAAGGAACAGCTCAGCAAGCCTGACCTGGCATTTATGCTGCTGAACTCGTTCATCTATTACGGTTACGGATATTCCACCATCGATACCCTGGAAAGTGGCGAACAGCTCCTGGGATTGTTTACCCTGTTCGTGGCCGTGATCCACTTCATTGCCTGTGTGATCATCTACAAGCAACAAAGCCAGTTCAGGGACATCTTTTATTTTGTAGCTGGCATGGTGCTGGTGTTCATCACGCTTGCAGTACCCGTTCAGTTAGAAGGCAACTGGGTAACGCTGGTGTGGGCCGTTGAAGCCGCACTGTTGTTCTGGATCGGCCGCACCAAATCATTTCCCGTGTACGAAAAGCTTTCTTATCCGCTCATTGCGCTGGCGTTTGGAAGCCTGCTCCATGACTGGGACACCACCTATCAAAGCTTCTACTATTATACCGACACTGATGCGAAGCTCACGTTCCTGCTGAATATCCAGTTCGTTACCACGGCGCTCGTGGCGGCAGCATTCGGGTTCATTATGTGGCTGGGAAGACAGCAGCGTTACCAGTCGCCCTGGCAACCCAACACACTACCCGCGAACGTCTTTGCCTTCGGCCTGCCCCTGCTGATCCTAGTGGTGCTTTACATTGGCATCTTCAAGGAAGTAGAAACGTTCTGGAATCAGCGCTATGCCCTTTCCAAGATCGTTGTGAGGACTGAGTACGGAGATTTTTACGACCAGTACGACACCGACATCCTGAAATTTCAGACGCTCTGGCTGATCTGCTACTCGGCCATCTTTGCCCTGGTCCTCTCTATTATTCAAATACGTTTTATCAAAGACCGCAGGCTGATGATCGGAAGCATGGCCCTCAACGTGTTCTTTATCACTGTTTTCCTCACCGCAGGGCTTGTGGAGCTCAGCTATTTACGGTCGAGCTACCTGAACGATGCCGCCAACAAGTTTTACGTGCGCGACCTCAACAACATCCTGATCCGTTACCTGGGCGTCGCGTTGATCATTCCATTGGTGATCGTCAATAAACATTATCTGCGCCACGAGATGTTCCCGCAAAAAATAAGGGAAGTGGAGCGCATCCTGTTTCACCTCGCGGTGCTCATCTTTTTAAGCAGCGAGCTCGTACACTGGCTGGAGATGAACCGGATCGAGAACAGCTTCAAGCTCGCGCTCAGCATCCTGTGGGGTGCTTATGCCCTCTTCCTCATTGTCCTGGGATTGATCAGAGACCTCAAATATGTACGCTTTGCAGCGATCGTATTGTTCGGTGTTACGCTCATCAAACTGTTCCTGTACGATATGGCCGAGATGAGCACCATCGCCAAAACCATTGTTATGATCATTCTGGGTGTGTTGCTGCTCACCGCTTCATTCTTTTACAACAAATACAAAAGATCCACGGGAAATGAAATACAATAAGCTCTTTGTCATCGTCATCATACTATTGGGCAACACTCCGGTTTTTGCACAGGACAGCTTCAGCTACAGGAGAAAGGTAAACGGCGTTCAGCAGAAAGCATGGCACACCATTACACTACCGCCCGACATCTTCATTCATTGCGACCGGGATCTCAAAGACCTCAGGCTGTATTCCATTGCTGGAAATGATACCACGATCGTTCCATACCTGCTCAAGAAAAGAAGCACAGAAATAAAAGAGCAGGAAGCCGAGCTCACCGCGATCAACAAAAGCAAAAAAGGCGATGTGCTCTACATGACCTTTGAGCTGCCCAAAGACCTGAAAGTAAATTTCATCAGCCTGGCATTTCAGGAGACCAACTATTTTGCCTTCGCTACCATTGAAGGCAGCAACAACAAAAAGGAATGGTTCATGCTGCGCGAAAATCAGCGCATCTTTTCGCTCGACAATGCGGTAGACAGCTACGAATATTCGAAGGTAAATTTTCCCATTACAGATTACCGGTATCTGCGCGTGAGTGTGCGGTCTGACAAACAGGTTACTTTTGAACGCGCCGTATTCCGCCATCAGCAGATAACGGAAGGCAAGTACACACCCGTTCCATCGCGCTGGTCCATCACCGACTCGAAGAAGACGAAACAAACCGTGATCGATATCTCGCTGCAACACTACCAGCCACTGGGCAACCTGCGCATCAAAACAGACAATTCAAATAACTACTACCGTTATTGCGAGATCGCGGTGCTCATTGACAGCGTAAAAACAGAAAAGGGATGGGTAAAAAACTACGGCACGGTGCATGAAGGATACCTGACCTCTTACACACCCAATGAATTCTCGCTGGACGGCGAACAAACCAGTCACTTGCGACTCATCATCAACAATCTTGACAATGAACCGCTGAAAATAACCGGCATCGACGTTGATGGCCCCGCAGTGGAGCTGGTCGCTGAACTCGAGCCCGGCGACACTTACCTGTTCTATGGCAATCGTGCCTTGTCAGCACCCTACTACGAGCTGAGACATTTTGAAGAGAAGATCCCAACGGCATCCGCCACCGCCACCCTCGGCGAAGAGCAGAGCATTGCAGCACCCCAAACAAAGATCAGCGCCCTGTTCGAGAACAAGTTCTGGCTATGGGGTATCATGATCGTCGTGATCGGGCTTCTTGGATTCTTTACCCTGCGGATGATGAAGGGTGCCGGTAATCAGTAACCGGTATTCGGTAATCGGTTTTGAGAAGTTTGGTCGCTATGTACCACCGATCACTGATCACCGGTTACTGATTACCCTATTACTGATTACAAATCACCGATCACCTCTTCATCTCTCCATTCACCATCCTCCAGATCCCTAACGGATTGTTGTTCTTCAGCTCGTCGGGCAGCATGGTTTGCGGAAAGTTCTGGTAACAGACGGGACGTGCAAAACGGAAAATAGCGGCCGGACCTACAGACGTTGTCCGGCTGTCGGTGGTGGCGGGGTATGGTCCGCCGTGAACCACGCTGTGGCAAACTTCCACGCCGGTGGGGTACCCGTTAAAGATAAGCCTGCCTACCTTCTGCTCCAGGATGGCGATCAGGTCCTTATAATCCTCGAGGTCTTTTTCGGTGCCAAGGATTGTTGCCGTCAGATGTCCTGTAAGCTTTTCGGCAGCGCGGATGATCTCTTCGCGTGTGCTGGCGGTGATCATCAGCGTTGACGGGCCGAACACTTCTTCTTCAAGCGTATGGTCTTTCAGGAACGAGTCAGCTGTAGCTTCCAGCAACGACGGCACACCTCGGTAACCCTCTCCCTCACTTTTTCCCCTGGCTACAACGGTAACACCCGTGGCACCTTTAAGCTTTTCAATGCCGCGCTCATAGTTGCTCCTGATACCGGCGCTGAGCATAACACCCGCAGCCGATCCCGCCATACTTCCTGACAACGTATCCTTGAATGCTTTTCCATCTTCGGACTGCTGCAACAATATCAGTCCTGGGTTGGTGCAGAATTGTCCTACGCCCTGCGTGACCGATGCAGCCAGGTCTTTTGCGATGGCCTCCCTCTTCTCCTTCAGCACGCCGGGCAAAATAAACACCGGGTTCGTGCTGCCCATCTCGGCATATACCGGAATGGGTACTGTACGTTTGTTGGCTTCATCAAATATTGCCTTGCCTCCCCTGAACGAGCCGGTGAACCCAATGGCCTTGATAAGCGGGTGCCTGACGATGGCAAGTCCCACGTCAGTAGATTGTCCCTGCACCATGGAGAACGTTCCCGCAGGCATGTTGCTTTTCTCCACGGCACGTTGAATGGCGTTGGCTATCAGCTCGCAGGTACCCGGATGGGCTGGATGCGCTTTGACCACAACGGTACATCCAGCCGCCAGCGCCGACGCAGTATCACCGCCAGCTACCGAAAAAGCAAAAGGAAAGTTGCTCGCACCAAATATACCTACCGGACCAAGCGGCCTGTACATGCTTCTGACATCGGGTTTGGGAAGTGGCTTACGATCAGGATCTGCCAGGTCGATGCGTGCATTCACCCACGATCCCTCGCGAAGCACCTGTGCAAAAAGCTTCAGCTGATTCACCGTGCGTCCGCGCTCACCCGTCAGCCGCGCTTCCGGAAGGCCGGTCTCCTCCATGCATCGCTGGATCAGCACGTCGCCAAGGGCAATGATCTCGTCAGCGATGGCTTCGAGAAGGTCTGCTCTCTGCTTCCCGCTTTTTTTATTGTAGTCATTGAAAGCGTCCTCCGCCTGGTGAACGGCCTCGTCGACCTCTTTCTGGCTTGCCTCATAAAAAGATTGCTCCAGCATTTTTCCCGTAGCGGGGTTTTCTGCCTGAAAGGCCTTGCCACTACCGGTGCGCTGGCCTGCGATAAAATTTTTTCCTGTCAGCTCCATGGCATTGTTAAACATTGGTGGCAACGGTATTCACAAGGGTTCCGATGGGGCCGATGGTGATGCTCATCTCATCGCCCTCGTGCAATGTAAAATCGCTCGATGGCACGATGCCCGTACCTGTCATCAGGAAGCTGCCGTGCGGGAAGCTGCACTCACGATAAAGGAACGACACCAGGTCTTTGAACTTACGCTTGATCTGGTTGATGGTAACATCGCCATTGAATACCGGTTTGCCTTTGCGGGATATGGTGATCTCGATGCGTGTATCTTCCGGAAGGGGTTTCTCTGTTACGTAAATGCACGGCCCCAGCGCAGCACTGCCATCGTAGGTTTTGGCCTGCGGCAGGTAGAGCGGGTTCTCGCCTTCAATGCTCCTGGAGCTCATGTCATTGCCAATGGTGTAACCCACGATCTTGCCCGAAGAGGTGACCACCAGCGTCAGCTCAGGCTCCGGCACATTCCACGTTGAGTCTCTCCTGATGCGCACCTTGCCGCCGTGTCCAACGGTTCTGCTGGCGGTTGCCTTGAAAAAGATCTCCGGGCGCTCCGCCTCGTACACCTTCGCGTAAAAGTCACCACCCCCCGACTCCTTCGACTCTTCCTGTCGCCCCACCTTGCTGCGGTAATAAGTCACGCCACTGGCCCATACTTCCTGACTCTGGATCGGCGCCTGCAACTCCTGCTTCAGCAAGCTGGCGGCATCCGCCACAGGTGACATGCCGTTAATCGTTTTGGTGAGCTTCTCGAACAAGGCATCGTCGTTGAGGAACGTGTCCCAGTCTGCGTTTTTCACTACGTAAAATGCGTTGTCTTTTTCAATGACCGCACCGGTTTTTGTCTTGTAAAGCTTCATGAAGTTGGCTCAAGTGGAAATCAGCGCTTGAGATAGCGAATATAAAAATTTTGGCCAGTGAAATTCAACCGATAATGCGTAATACTTTCGTCGCTCTGCGGAATAAAAAATTCTTTTGTAAGAATGATGAGGTTGGGCGGAAGGTGACCTCTATTAAAAGATGAGGTGAGTCAACAGTCCACGGTCCACAGCCCACTGCAGCCGGGTTCTCTTCAAAAGCTGTGCTCTGAACGAAGCAGCATGAATGCTCACGATGGTCAGGAGCGTTTGTTACTTGCCAAAATTTGCATCCCTCGTGCACCTGCCCTGCTTACTCAAGCCAGTCTCCTTCTAGAATGGCGACTCGTCGATCATCACACCACATGCTGTGGACTGTCGACTGTGGACCGTGGACTCAAAGTATCTCCCATTCTTCGTTGAGTACCGGAATGGCGGCGTGGGCGGTGAGGTCGAACTGGCAGGGTACGACTGAAACATAGTTGTTGGCGATGGCCCACTCGTCGTTGTCTTCGCCTTTATCGAAGTTTACAAAGTTGCCTACCATCCAGAAGTATCTTCGTCCGTTGGGGTCGTGGCGCTGGTCGAAATCCTCTACCCACTTGGCGTTGGCCTGGCGGCAGATGCGAATGCCCTTTAAAGGTTCGTTCTGCTTCGGAGGGAAGTTTACATTCAGGGCCACACCTTTCGGCAAGCCCTTTTCAAGCACCTGCTGTGTGATCTTGCGGATGTATTCTTCCGTATGAGAGAAGTCTGCCTTATGCGAAAAATCCGACAGTGAAAAACCGATGGCGGGTGTTCCCTCGATGGCTCCTTCAATGGCCGCCGACATAGTACCCGAATACAACACACTGATGGAGGTATTGCTGCCGTGGTTCACACCGCTCACCACCACATCGGGCTGGCGCTGTCCCTTCAGCACAAAATGACGGGCCATCTTCACACAGTCGGCGGGTGTACCGGAGCACTCCCATGCTTTCACACCTTCGAAAATAAAGTTCTCTTCCAGTCGCAGGGTGTTGCCCACGGTGATGGCGTGGCCCATACCTGATTGCGGGCTGTCAGGCGCCACCACAATCACTTCGCCCAGTTGCTTCATTACGTTTACCAGTGTCAGGATGCCTTTGGATGTAATTCCATCATCGTTTGACACAAGGATCAAAGGTCTGCTCATTGTATTCAGTTGGTGTTAAGGGAACGATCGTGCAGATCGACGCGTAAATCTACACGGTAAATCTCGAGATATGGTCAACCGCCGAACAAAGAATTATAATAATCCACAATGCGGGTGAGGTCTTGCTTATCGTCAACCTTCAGTCGGTTGGCCTTGATGTATTTCTCCACTTCTTCGCTCTTTTTCCCCATCAGGTCAAGCAGGTCGTTCTTGCTGCCGATGAACTCTTCGATGGTGGCATCTTCTTTCAGGAAAAAGTATTTATAGTCGAGCACCAGCCGCGAATAGGAGCCCGCAAGATAGGGAGAGCTGTAAGTTCTGTACTCCACAAACTCGCGTGCCAGCAGGGTCATCTTTCCCTCCTCGAGCAGCTCAAAGAATATGGTGGAGCGGTAGCCATTGGGTGTGGTGAAGGGCAGCGCATAAAACCTGCGGTATTTGTGGATCGCCTCCTCGAAGATCTCGAAAAACAGGACCTTGCGCGCCGTAAAAACTTCAGGCTGCTGATCACGGTAGGTATACTGTACAAGATCCTGCTGAAGGTCATACTTCACAAGCCCCTTCAACGTATCGCCTGAGGCCAGTGCTATTTTCCCTTCATGCCAGAGCTCGAACGGCCAACTCTGGGCCTGTGCAAAATGAAAGCTGACAACTAAAAAGAAGATGCCGGCCCATCGTCCGGCCCTGAAGTGGTGTGTGGCAATATCGGTTAAGATCTTCACTACGTTTATTTGTTCCTTAAGATGGTGTGCCCCAGCTTATCACGTTTGGTGAGCAGGTATTTTTCGTTATGCGGATTGGGCGAGATCTCGATCGGCACATTGTCTACGATCTCCAGTCCGTATCCCATCAATCCAACACGCTTTTTAGGGTTATTCGTGATCAGCTTGATTTTGGTTACACCCAGATCGCGAAGTATCTGTGCGCCAACGCCATAATCACGTTCATCCATGTCAAATCCAAGCTTCATATTGGCCTCCACGGTATCCCAGCCTTCTTCCTGGAGCTTGTAGGCCCTGAGCTTGTTCAGCAGGCCGATGCCCCTTCCCTCCTGCTTCATATACAGCACAACACCTTTGCCTTCGCGGTCAACCATTTCCATGGCGTGGTGAAGCTGCGGGCCGCAATCACAACGGCACGAACCGAAGATATCACCCGTCACACATGAGGAGTGTACCCGCACCAGCACGGGCTCATCTTTAGCCCACGTTCCTTTAACGAGCGCAAGGTGAACTTCTTGTGAATTGGTCTGCTCAAATGCGATCAACTTAAAATGTCCGTGATCGGTAGGCATGTCTACCTCCACCTGGCGACTGATGAGCGACTCCTTGCGGATGCGGTATTCGATAAGGTCCTTGATGGAAACAAGCTTCAGGTTAAAACGTTCGGCTACCTTTACGAGGTCCGGCAGGCGGGCCATGCTACCATCTTCGTTCATGATCTCCACCAGCACACCGGCAGGTTTGAAGTCGGCCAGCCGTGCGAAATCAATGGCTGCTTCCGTATGTCCGGCCCTTCTCAGCACGCCGCCGCGTTTTGCTTTCAGCGGAAAAATATGACCGGGTTTGCCGAGCTCTTCGGGGTTGGTCTCAGGGTCTACCAGCGCACGGATGGTCTTGAAACGGTCGTGGGCCGAGATGCCCGTGGTGCAGCCGTGGCCGATGAGGTCAACGGAAACTGTAAAAGGCGTTTCAAAAGCCGCCGTGTTCTTTCCCACCATCAGCTCGAGGCCCAGCTCTTCGCAACGGTCTTCGATCAGAGGGGCGCAGATCAGCCCGCGTCCATGGGTGGCCATAAAGTTCACGATCTCGGGTGTAATGCATTCTGCCGCGCAGATGAAGTCGCCCTCGTTTTCACGGTCCTCATCGTCTACCACAATGATCACCTTGCCGTTTTTGATCTCTTCAATAGCTTCTTCAATGGTATCCAGTTTTATATCGCTCATGGGGAAAGTTTGAAATTCAAAGTTTAAAGTTAAAAGTTTCAGGGGATGACCTCCTTCAAAAGAATGTCATCCCTGTAAAAAGGTTTAAGGGCCGCTTAAAGTTCCGTTCTATTTCGAAATCACGACCCCGAGGATGGCGGCGATCTCTTTCTCTGCGCCCTTCAACTGCTCGTGGATCGTAAAATATTTTTCCAGGTCGGCCTCATTGGTAGCCTGTTTGATCTGCACCAGGTTATCTTCCATGAGCCGCTGAATGAGTCTGAACTTCAGCCGCAAAATATTAGCGTAGGCAACATCGTGAATAATTTCCTTTTCGTGCGAGAAAAAGATCTTGTATTTGTCACTCCAATGTTTACTCGCCTCGTACCGGTTGGTGGTGAGGGTGGCTACGGCACTTTTTACGGCCGGGGATCCATGCTCCATAAAATACAACGTATCTACCCGTTCATTCTGTTCGATGCCCTTTTTGAACATCTCGTAGATCTCCTTCAGTACAGGGTCGGTAAACTCCACATCCTCCAGCTCGGCAAGCATAAAATCAGCCAGGCGCTGCTCCTCGTAAGGACTCTCCGCATAGTTCAGCAGCAGGCGGATGGTCTCCCGCTCCTGCAACAGGATGATTGAAGCGAGATCGGTTTTAGAGGCCGGGGCGATGTCCACCACAGGCGGGGGAAGGGGCTCCTCCGCTCTCACACGTGAACGGTCCTGGATCTTTTTGTCGCGGTCCTGGATGAGGATCTTGTTCAGCTCCGTAAACAGCACTGCTTCCGAGATCTTCAGCAGCATGCTGGTTTCCTGGATGTAGACCGAACGTTTGATGGGATCGGGTATCACGCTGATACTGGCCACGATCTCACGGATGGCCTCGGCTTTTTTGATCGGGTCGTGCGACGCTTCTTTTGAATACAGGCCGATCTTGAATGAGATAAAATCCTGCGTGTGGTCGTGCAGGTATTTTTTGAATTCGGTGCTGCCCGATTTTTTTGAGAAACTGTCGGGATCTTCGCCATCAGGTAACAGAACGATGCGCACGTTCAGTCCGCCTTTCAGCACCAGGTCAATGCCGCGCAGGGCCGCCTTGATGCCCGCCGCGTCGCCATCATAAAGCACGGTCACATTTTCCGTGAACCTGCGCATGAGCTTGATCTGGTCTTCGGTGAGGGCCGTACCCGAGGAAGCCACCACGTTTTCCACATCGGCCTGGTGCATGGAGATCACATCGGTGTATCCTTCCACCAGGAAACAGAATTCTTCCTTGCGGATGGCGTTCTTCGCCTGGTACAGTCCATAGAGCACGTTGCTCTTGTGGTAGATCTCCGTTTCAGGCGAGTTGATGTATTTGGGCTGGTCCTTCTCCTTGGTGAGAATACGCGCGCCGAAAGCGATCACCTTGCCGGAAAGGTTCTGCACGGGGAAGATCACCCTTCCGCGGAAGCGATCATATTTTCTGCCTTCGTCTTTTTTGATGAGCAGTCCCGCCTTCTCCAGCATGTCTTCACTGTAACCTTTGCCGGTGGCGGTGCGGGTCAGGTTATCCCATTCGTTGAGGGCATAGCCCAGCTCGAACTTTTCGATGGTGCGGTCGTTGAACCCACGCTCGCGGAAATAGCTCAGCCCGATGCTTTTGCCTTCATCACTTTTCATCAGCAGATCGCGGTAGTGATCCTTGGCAAAGTTCATGATGATGTAAAGGCTGTCGCGCTCGCTTTGGCTGGCCAGCTCCTCTTCTCTTCTGCCTGCATCTTCCTTGATCTCTACACCGTATTTTTTCGCGAGGTAGCGGATGGCTTCGAGGTAGCTCATGCCCTCGTGCTCCATCACAAAGGTGATGGAATCGCCACCCTTGCCGCTGCTGAAATCCTTAAAAATGCCTTTGGAGGGAACTACGTAAAAAGAGGCTGTTTTTTCGTTGGTGAACGGGCTCAGGGCCTTGTAATTCTGACCCGATCGTTTCAGGGACACGAAGTCGCCCACCACATCAACTATGTCGATCCGGTTCTTTACTTCATCTATCGTTTCGCGGGTGATCATTTGAAATACAAGGTGTTAGCCACAGAATTAAGCCACCGGCCCTATTCTCCTGGGGTCAAAGATAGAAAAAGTCCATAGTCCATGGTCCATGGTCCATGGCAGGACGAGTTTTGTTTTTAGTCCCTGTTACTGCAGTAATGGATCATATTGGTGGCATGTGACAGTTACTGCGCTCGGCTATGGACTATGGACCATCGACTATGGACTCACAAGATGCGATCACAAGGCAAACAGGGGAATTCTAAAAAAGCCTGATTCGAAGCTCCGAAATACCATTTCGTCATTAACTTGCGGCCGATTTGAATGATTTTACCCCCCATTGTTGTTAGGATAGCATGAATTTTACGCAAGCCGATATCATTAAAGCCCTTTCTACTGTAGAAGATCCCGACCTGAAGCGAGACCTGGTGACCCTGAATATGATCAAGGATGTAAAGGTTGAAGCCAGCAAGGTCAGTTTTACAGTGGTGCTCACCACACCCGCATGTCCGCTGAAAGAAAAGATCCGCCAGGACTGCCAGGATGCTGTAAGAAAAGTGGTTGGGGATTCCGTGGCTATCCAAATCAATATCACTTCCTCGGTTACATCGCTTCGCGACAACGCCCCGCTGCTGCCCGGGGTCAAAAATATCATTGCCATCGCCTCCGGCAAGGGGGGTGTGGGCAAGTCTACCGTAACGTCTAACCTGGCTGTTGCCCTGGCGCAGGCCGGTGCCAAGGTGGGGCTTATCGATGCCGATATCTTCGGTCCCTCCATTCCCACCATGTTCAACTGTGAGCATGAGCAGCCGCATGTGAAGCAGGTGAATGGCCGCAACATCATCATCCCCATTGAGCAATACGGTGTGAAGCTGTTATCTATCGGGTTCCTGGCGCCGCCAGACAGTGCGGTGGTGTGGCGGGGTCCTATGGCAAGCGCTGCCCTGAAACAGTTCTTCAGCGACGCGGAATGGGGTGACCTGGATTACCTGCTCATTGACCTGCCCCCCGGTACCAGCGACATTCACCTGACCCTGGTGCAGACCGTGCCGGTGACAGGTGCCGTGATCGTTACAACGCCCCAGAAGGTTGCGCTGGCCGATGCTAACAAAGGTCTTTCCATGTTCAAACAACCACAGATCAATGTACCCGTGCTGGGTGTGGTGGAAAACATGGCTTATTTCACACCAGAAGAGCTACCGGACCATAAATATTTTATCTTTGGCAAAGACGGCGGCAAGAACTTATCGGAAAAGTACAACGTTCCATTGCTGGGCCAGATACCGCTGGTGCAGGGCATCCGCGAAAGCGGCGACAGTGGTTTGCCTGCAGCGATGAAAGAAGGCCCGACCGGCGAAGCATTTCACCAACTGGCCAGAACACTTGCACGGCAAATTGCCATCAGAAATGCTAACTTTGTACAAACGCAGAAAGTTGAACTGAAAGTTTAATGAACACAAACAGCACTTTGGAGGAGATCACCCGCAAGATCGAAGCATCGCTTGACACCATCCGTCCCTATCTGAAGGCCGACGGAGGCGATGTGAAAGTAAGCCATATCTCAGATGATCACGTGGTGAGGCTGGAGTTTATAGGCGCCTGCGGTAACTGCTCGATGTCGTCTATGACCTTCAAAGCCGGTGTGGAAGCTGCCATCAAACGCGATGTGCCCGAAGTCCGCTCCATTGAAGTTGTGAATCTTACCCCGATCGGTAGATAGTCCTTGAGTTTAAAGTTTAAGGTTTGAAGTTTAAAGTTGGACTGGTTTGGTTGCCAGTTGCCGGTTACCAGTTGCCGGTTTAGACGAGCTTCGATCATTACGCGTCGTTTATAGGTACGAGGTACGAAATACGAGGTACGACAGCGTTCTGCATTTTTTGTCGATTGATATTGACCATTGCTGTGTCTACTGTTCCATTGCCTACTGCTTTTGCCTATTGCCTACTATTCACCACTGTGGACTATTTTCGTATCTTTCGTGGGTAATCAATCCAACCGTATTGTGGCGCTGATCTCACGTTCACTTCGTCTGCTGCTTTCATTCAGCTTCATACTCACTTACTTCATCGCCGCAGCGCAAGACCGGTGTGGAACCGTGCAATACAGCCATACCTTAAAAAACCAGCAGCGTGTCCGTGAGAGCGATGCACAATTCGAGCGCTGGCTGAAAGACCGGTCGCCGGATCAACGCAACCAGCGGCAGAAATCAGGCCCCTACAAAGTGCCGGTGGTGATACACGTGGTTCATAACGGTGAAGCTGTGGGCACAGGTACCAACATCTCCGAGGCGCAGATCCTTTCCCAGATCGGCGTGCTGAACAAGGACTTCAATCGCCTGAACGCCGATGCCGCCAACACGCCCGCGGTGTTTGCAGCCGTGGCCGGAAGCATGAACATTGAGTTTGTGCTGGCCAAACAAAATCCTGAAGGGCTTGAAACCTCGGGTATTGTACGCGTGAAAGGGAATAAAAGCGGCTGGACCATCAACGATAACTACGAGCTGAAGTCGCAGAGCTACTGGCCTGCGGAGAAATACCTGAACATCTGGGTCTGTAACCTTACCGACTACCTGGGCTATACGCAGTTTCCGGTATCGAACCTGCCGGGACTTGAGAACGGCTCTACCAACGCGCTCACGGATGGCATTGTGATCTGGTACCGGGCATTTGGCTCCGCTGACGATGGTGCTTTTACACTCGATCCCGACTATGACAAAGGCCGCACGCTGACCCACGAGATGGGACATTTTTTCGGTCTGCGTCACATCTGGGGCGACCAGAGCGGCTGCGAGCAGGCAAACGGCTCGGGCGGAGATCATGTGGCTGACACCCCGGATCAGTCGGAAAGCACAACGGGTTGCCCCAACCACCCCCGTGTAGACACCTGCTCGCCGGCAAAGATGTTCCAGAATTTCCTCGACTATACGGATGACGTTTGCATGAACCTCTTTACACAGGGCCAGGTAGACCGCATGGGCATTGTGATCGAGAGCAGTCCCAGAAGGGTTAGCCTGCTCACCTCTCCCGGTCTTTCGGAACCCGTCCCCGTACCGAATGACCTTGGCATCAGGTCAGTACTTTCTCCACTGGCCACGTCGTGTACCAGTCCCGTAACCCCCAGCATCGAGGTAAGAAACTATGGAAGCAACCAGGTGGTCAGCGCCCGCATCTCGGTGTCCGTTAACGGCAGCATCGTGGAAACAAAAGATGTTGCGCTCAGCCTGGGCAACCTTCAGTCGGCAGTAGTCACCTTCGCTCCTGCAGCGGTGACCGCAGGCAACAGCACCCTGGCCTTCAACATCGTGCTCACCAACGGCACCACTGATGGCCGATCGCAGAATAACGCGTTATCATCTTCGGTCTTCGTTCCCGAGGCGATCACCGCACCCTTTACGGAAACCTTCACAACACTGCCATCGAAGTGGATCATCCAGAATCCCGACCAGCAGATCACCTGGAAGCTGCAGCCGGCGCCGAAAGAAACCGCTGCCAACAAGGCGCTGTTCCTGGATTTTTTTAACTACGATGACCACTTCGGAGAACAGGATATCTTTCTCAGCCCCGTGTTTGATCTTTCAACCGCTTCGGTAACCTCTCTTGTTTTCGACGTTGCCCACGCCCGGTTCCAGTCCAGCAACGACCAGCTGAAAGTGATCGTGCTCACAGACTGCCAGGAGCTGACGGAAGGCACCACCGTGTTCGATAAAGAGGGCGCAGCGCTGGCCACCACCACTTCTACGGCACAGGGGTTCGTTCCTTCGGGCGAAAGCCAGTGGCGCAAAGAGACGGTGAACCTTAACGCCTTCCTCGGCAAAACGCATGTGCAGCTGGCGTTTGTAGGCATCAACGACTGGGGCAACAACGTTTACATCGATAACATTTCCCTGATCACCAGCGAAGTGGAAGACCTGAAGCTCAAGGAGAAGATCAGTCCCGGCCTGGTCACCTGCAATCCGGTGATCATACCACGCATCATTGTTCAGAATGTGGGCAACGTAGACATCAGCCGCTTCAAGGTTGAGTATGCCGTGAACGGAGGTGTGGTGCAGTCCTACACCGAAAACATCACCATCGGCGATGGCACTGAGACCGAGATCAGCCTGCCGCAGCTTCTGCTAAAGCCCGGCGCCAATACCCTTTCCGTCAACATCGCGGATCCCAACGACGTGGCTGATGAAACGCCGGCCAACAACCTTCAGGTATTCACCGTTGTGGTGAACGGAAACGCTGACAGGATCCCCTTACGGGAAAACTTCGATGCCGCTTTCCCCAACCAGTGGCTGACGGTAAACCCCGCAGGCACTGGTATGAACTGGCAGGGCACCGCCACCAACTTCGGCACATCGGCATATTTCAACGCTTCCACTAACACCTCCATCGGAGACGAGGCATGGCTGGTGAGCCCGGTACTGGATTTTTCAAAAACCGATACGGCCCTGATGGTGCTGGACCTCGCCTACCGAAGGCTGGCAGAGCGAACGGAAAATTTCCGGATCCTGGCCTCTCCCAACTGCGGCGAGACCTATGCGGAGGTAACTACGCCGGACCTGTCGTCATTCCCGGTCCAGACGACGCCCTTCACGCCGCAGGCTCCGACCGACTGGCAAAGAAATGTCACCATCAACCTCGATGCTTTTGCGGGCAAGGATCAGGTACGGATCGCTTTTGTGGCAGCCAACGAGAATGGCAATAATCTCTACCTGGATAACATCGAATTCTTCTCAACAGGAAACCCGCGGGTGGTCACGGTAAACGAGCCCTTTTCCATTTACGGCTACCGTGCGGGAGAGCCCGCGCAGAGCAATCTGCAGATCACCTTCAACCTGGCAGAGCGGCGTGATGTGCAGTATGCCGTGCACGATACGATGGGCAAACAATACACCAGCGGCCTGCTGAGGGATGTACTGAATCAGACCTATCCACTGGAACTAGAGCAGTCGCTCGCTTCCGGTGTCTACATTGTGCGGCTGAACATCGGCGGAAAGCTCTATGCAGAGCGGGTAATGGTGCTGCGATAATTTTAACCGCAGGGAGTTCAAAGACAGTTATCGGAAGTTCAAAGACAGTTATAGGGAGTTTTGATACAGTTATGAAAAGCACAAGCAAAATCTTTGCGCCCTTTGCGCTTCTTTGCGTTCTTTGCGTGAACTGCATTTAAAACGAGTTTAACCGGTTTTTGAATATCTTTGAACTGATAAAGAACTGAAATGTCAAAAAAGAAAAAAGTAGCCATCTTATACGGAGGTCGTTCAGTAGAGCACGGAGTGTCTGTTAACTCGGCCCGTAATATTTATGAATACATTGACAAGGAACGGTTTGAACCCTTAACCATCGGCATCACCAAAACAGGCCAGTGGCATCTCACCAACGGCGTTACCAAAGACATCGAGCAGGGTAAAGCGCTGGGGCTTATCCTCGATGCCCAGCATCCGGGTTTTATGCTGCTCTCCAGCGGCGACCGGATGAAAGCCGATATCATTTTCCCGGTACTGCATGGAACAGACGGCGAAGACGGAAGCATTCAGGGCCTCATCAGGGCGATGGACATCCCCATGGTTGGCACCGGTGTGCTCGGGTCTTCCATTTCCATGAACAAGATCGTAGCGAAGAAGCTGCTGAAGGCGGCCGGTCTTCCGGTGACCCGTTTCCTGGCCTATCACTATACCGAGCAGGCGGAGATCAGCTTCAAGGACGTGAAGAAAGAGCTGGGTCTGCCCTTCATGGTGAAGTCGGCAAGCCTCGGGTCTTCCGTAGGTGTTTCTAAAGTGAAGAACGAAGCAGATTTCGACAAGGCCATCGCCGAAGCGTTCCGGTATGACGACTCGCTGCTGATCGAAGAGTTCATTACAGGCAGGGAGATTGAATGCGCGATCCTGGGTAATAACCCGCCCGAAGCCTCCAATCCCGGGGAGATCGTGATCAACAAAAAATACGAGTTCTACACCTTCGACGCCAAGTATGTGGATCCGGAAGCGGTGCGCATCGACGTGCCGGCCGACCTGGGCAAGAAGTCGGCAGAAAAGATCCGTGAAGTGTGCGTCAAAGCCTACCAGGCCCTGCACTGCGAAGACTTTTCGAGGGTAGACCTTTTCCTCACGGAAGACGGAAGCATCTACATCAACGAGATCAATACCATCCCGGGCTTTACCAACTCCAGCATGTATCCTATGATGTGGAAAGAAAGAGGTGTAAGCTTCACAGACCTGATCTCGAAGCTGCTCGACCTGGCCGAAGAACGTTACGACCGCAGTAAACGCATCGAGCGGGAATTCAATTCTTCATTGAAATTCTGATTCCCTTATATTTGCCCCAAACCGTTGACTATGAAATTCGATTTCAAGAAATATAACCGCAACACCCTGGGCGGCCTGCTGATCCACATCGTGCTCGCTGGCTGTCTCCTGTTGTTGCTCAGCTTCTTTTATTTCTATGCTTACCTCCCCAACGTAACCAATCACGGGGAATCGATCACGGTTCCGAACATAGAAGGTTTGCCGGTGCAGAAGGTGGAGGCATTCCTGGCCAAGCATGACCTGCGCTTCGAAGTAAACGATTCAGCCTATTCATCACAGTACCCTCCCCTAACAGTATTGAAGCAATATCCGAGTCCGGGCGCACAGGTGAAGGAAAACCGCAAGGTATACGTTTCGGTAAACCGCATCAATCCGCCCACAGTGCAGATGCCCGATATCCTGAATACATCGCTGATCAACGCCGAAGCGGTGTTGCGTGGCAGCGAGCTGAAACGTGGAAAGATCACCCTCGTAAGAGGCCCGTTCCTCAACCTGGTGCAGGAGATCAGGATCAAAGGCAATAAAGTGAGCCCTGGCGCAGCCGTGGCCAAAGGAACCGTGGTTGACCTGGTAGTAATGGATGGCGGCAGCGTTTACCTGCCCACCCCTAACGTGCTCGACTATTCGTATGAAGACGCCAAGCTCAGCCTGATCGGCTCCAACCTCAACCTGAACGTAACGCTGGTGGGCGATACCACCGGAATGAACGCCGTGGTACTAAAACAAAAGCCCGGCCCCAATGAAAATATTAAGGTAGGTGACGTCGTTGATCTATGGATCGGCGCCCCGAACACCGAAGTTCCTGATGAGGAAGAGAACCAGGACGATCAAAACAATGAAAATTGACCGTTTGACGATTAACATTGGTCACTCCGGAAGCAGGAAACTGAATCACACGATTCTCCTGCTGTTTTTTTTATTTACCATTTCCCACTTCAGCGCAGCACAGCTCCAGGTCGTCCCAATCCCGAGGGGTGGCGTAAAGGCACCAGCTCCAAAAAGCAGCGATAACCCTGGCGCCAGAACCCAAGCAGAATCTGTGCTCACCCTTCCCTTCTGGGATGATTTTACAACATCATACGGGCCGTATCCGGATACCACACGGTGGAAGAACAGCTATTCCGTCTGGGTGAACAACGGCATGGCCATCAACCCGCCCACGCTCAACGTTGCCACCTTCGATGGACTCGACTCAGCCGGGCTGGCCTACAACGAGAACGAAGTATTGCTCAACGGATTCACGGACACGCTGATGTCAAAGAACATCGACCTGAGTGACCCCACGCTTCCCATGGCCGACCGGGGCACGGTCTTCCTGAGCTTCTTTTACCAGTGGCGTGGCAACGGAGAGGCTCCCGACCCCCAGGACTATCTGCAGGTGGACTTCAAATACGACTCCGCCAAGTGGGAGACTGTGCTTACCCTCAAGCCCAACGACACCTTCAAGCCTGATACATTCTACACGGCCATCGTCAAAGTTGATGGCGAAAAGTTCTTTGACGCCGATTTCCAGTTCCGCATCATGGCTTACGGGCGCCAGTCAGGGCCGTACGATACCTGGAACGTCGACTACGTATACCTGAACAAAGGCCGCAGCATCACAGACACTGCATTTCCCGACCAGGCCATCACTTCTTCGCTGTCGAGCCTGTTCAAAAACCGGTACAGGGCGATGCCTTACCAGCATTTTCGCCAGGACCTTTCTCTGCTCCATCCTAAGTTTAACATCTACAACCTGCGCGGTGGTGTACCGGAAGTACTCACCTATTTTACAGAGGCCACGTTCCATAACGACGTTGCTGCCCCCTACACTATCAGCAACCTCGGCGGCGACAGCACCAACATCAACGATGATGGAAGCAACACTATTTTTGCCTTCGAAAAGCGTACGGTTACCTTGAAAGATATTCCCAACCCGAACGATGCCGCGCAGTTCAATCCCAACGCAAAGTATGTGGATGTGGACCTGAAAGTGCACTTGCTCACGGGTGACAATATCGACCTGGAGGATGGATCTCCTGCCAAAGACTACGACCCGAACTACGCGCCCATTGATTTCAGGGTGAACGATACCATCACGAACACTTATTCGCTCAGGGACTATTATGCGTATGACGATGGCGTTGCCGAATATGCCGCGGGGCTCATCGAGACCGGTGACCTGATCGCTTATGAATTCGAGCTTCCCTTCAACGACACCTTCAAGCAAGACACACTGATCGCTTTCGACATCTACCTGCCACCTTACGGGATGACCAGCAACCAGACCGTTGACTTCTTCATTTATGGCGATAACAACGGCGTACCCGATGATACGGCGCCCCTGCTCAGGTTCTCGGGAAAGTCTGTGAGCCGTAAAAAGCTCAATGAGTTTCAACGGGTCGCTTTCCTCCCGGCAATCCTGATCGACCAGCGTAAATTCTATATCGGTTGGAAGCAGCCCTCAGTAGGCAAGATGCTGGTGGGCCTGGATATCAGCAACGACACCGGAGACAAAGTATTTGTGAACGTGAACGGCACCTGGAAAAAGAACAACCGGGTACACGGCAGCCTGATGGTTCGCCCGATATTCGGCTCAGGACTTGTTGAAACGCAGGTGGGAACGGAGGAAGTGGCAACACCGTTCTCCGTCTTCCCCAATCCCTCGCGCGGAAGCTTTTACATTGAAGGGCCGTTGGATCATCTGGAGATCCTTTCCATTACAGGGCAGCGTGTTTCTTTCGAGTCGGTGCATGAGTCAGACCGCACACTGGTGCAGCTCAATCAGCCTGCGGGGCTTTACCTGCTGCGCTGCACGAAAGGCACTGTTACCAAAACGCACAAGATCATCGTGGCACGTTGACCATGATCGGCGCCGGACTGAAGCAGAGTATAAAAATCAATAAGGTAATCCAGCCCAACAAGATTCTTTTTGAATCGAGTGGTTGTTCTATCTCCGATGGCGGATGTTCAATGCCGATGAACCGGCCTATGATGACACCAAAAATAAGCCAGCCTCCATATCCCTCTACGCCGGGCACGTACTGCAACAGCAAAAACTGAACAGCAAATATCAGTGCCGTATACATGGCAGTATCTTTCGTGGGTAGGCGCAATCCCTTCAGCGCCTGAAACAGCAGAAACACGTAGAAAACAATGCCGAGCAAAAGCTCATCCTTTGGTAAGTCTGGTTTGATATACGGCCAGCCCAAACCAGAATAAAATATAAGGGCAATAAAAAATACCGTGGCAATAACTTTGTGTTTCTTAAAACCAAAAAGTCCATACACCACATGCCCGCCATCCAGCTGCCCGATAGGCAAAAGATTGAGACACGTAACGAACAATGCAAAGTAACAGGCCATCAGCACGGGATAGTGCATGATCTCGTGTGGATTGGGAATGCGCGCGGGATCTGTCGCCACCTGCTGAAAAAGCCAGGTGATCAGGCTTGATCCGATCTGTACGTCGATCGCCTTTTGCTCTTTCATGATCTGAGGGTCGTAAGCATGCGAAGCGTAATCCAGTCCGTACTGTTTATATTCCGGATGAAATTGAAATATGTACTCCGCCGGAGGCAACGTTCTGTAGGCGTAGAATAAAGCAAGGAGCGCCACAACGAATCCGGCCAACGGTCCGGCCAGACCAATATCAAAATTCTGAAGGTTGCTTTTCGGTCTGCTGCGAAGTCTGATCAATGCCCCCATGGTACCGAAGTTCAACAGGAAGACCGGGATCGGCGGTATGGGAATATAATAAGGCAGCGACGTGCGCACCTTATGATACATGGCAGTAAAGTAGTGACCAAATTCATGCACCGTGAGGATCAGCAGCAAGGGAACAGAGAACTGCAGTCCGCTAAGGAAAGTATTCCAGCTGTAGTTCGGATTAAAAGACAGCGGGAGCCCGCTGGCAAATTCCGAACCTGCCAGCGTGGTGGTGATGAAGGTTATAACGAATAATACGACCTGGAAAATGATCTGCTTAGTCTTTCTGCTCATGGAAATAATCTAGAATAAGGTCGGGTGTGGTTACATGTACTGTTTTAATACCTACGGACTGTGCGCCTGTTACGTTTGATGCGTTGTCGTCGAGAAAAAGTGTCTCTGCTGGGTCGAGGTTGTTCTCGTCCAGCACACGTTCGAAGATCTCGGCGTCGGGCTTGCGCATCAGCATGCGGTGAGAGTAGTAGGCTTTGTGAAAATAAACATCAAGCGAGCTTTCTTTCGATACTTCGGGAAGCATCACCTGGTTGATGTAGCTCAGGTGGATGTCGTTGGTGTTGCTCAGCAGGTAGACGTTATATTTTTTCTTCAGGCTCAGCAGCAGGGAGAGCTTTACTGCCGGCAGTCCGCGGAGCATGGCATTCCAGCAGGAGTCGATCTCGCCGTCAGTAACATTCACGGCGTAGATCTGTTTCAAGTATTGCCGGAAGGCATCATCGTCCATGCCACCCTTTTCATACGTATTGAAACCTGGTGAGCTGATAAAGATCTCCTGCACTTTCTGACGCGGAATGCCTGAAAGATCGGAGAAAGCCTGCAATGTATGATCCACCGACAGGTCCAGAATAACACCTCCAAGATCGAAAATAAGATTTTTGACAGCCAATGCCACAGTTTATGAATTTAGGCTGTAAAGCTAATAGATTTGAGATATTAGTCCCGATAGCCGTAGCGGGAGATTTGAAACAGATTATATTTTCTCTCATTCAATCGGGATCATTATCTGTAACAAGCGTCTGCTAAACTGCATTTTTTCGATAGAACGTTTTGCGTGATAACTATTTTTGGTGTGATTCCGTTGTTTAACAGACTGATTGTTTATAACTTATCTGTATGTTCGGCTTGTCACAATCACAAAAAACGAAGGAGCTTGTTCTTTACATCGCTCACCGGTTCGCATCACAGGATAACTACGGGCTTACTTTGCTTAATAAGAGTCTCTACTTTATCGACAACATTTCCTATCTGAAAAGAGGAAAGCGTATCTCGGATCTCACCTACATCAAACAAGCATTTGGTCCTACGCCCGAGCCACGTCAATTCCTGTCGATAAGAGATCAAATGGTCGGTTCAGGAGACATTGAAGTAATTGAATCGGGATTTTTCGGACGGATTCAAAAACGATTCATTGCTAAAAGACCACCCAGGATTGATGTGTTTCTCGCGGAAGAGATCGTGATCATTGACGAGGTCTTATCCAGCATAGGCGATCTTAACGGCTCACAAATAAGTGATCTGTCGCATCAATTCCCCGCCTGGAAAGCTGCATCCGACAGAGAGGAATTGCCGTTCTTTACTTTTTTACTATCCTTCACTACCCCATCTGAAAGAGACATCGATTGGGCAAAAGCAGCCATTAAGGAGTGTACACAGTAACACCGACCAAGAAATTCATACAACAATTAAAACAACTATATTCTTCTCATCCGAGAATGGATGAGTTTAAGAATGCTATAACATGGTTTTTGAGCAGAACGCCAAGGTCAAAACTATGCTTTAATATTCTTGATGATCATTTCCTGTGGGTCACGGATCAACTTCCGATCAAAACGATTTCTAAAGTCAGGATCGTTTATCACGTCAACGATGAAAAGCAGGTTGTGAAGCTGATCTCAATTGCCGAACACATCGATCAGCCATAAAGGCCCAACCCAAGCGGCAAGGTAACTTAAGACAGGGATTTCAGAACATAAGGCGTTGTCACTTTAATCCCAGCCTGTTAAAAAACAAATAAATCTTATCCCGAACTGTCCAATTCAAGGCATCTCATTTGACATGGAGTTAGTACAAGCAAAACCAAAAACTATTATGAGCAAGGTAAATGTATTTAACTTCATCACACTGAACGGCTTTTACAAGGGGCCGGCAGAGGACATCAGCTGGCACATCCATGGCAGCGAGGGCAGCGAACTGGCCATTGAAGGACTGGGCTCCGGGGCTACCATTCTTTTTGGACGCGTCACTTACACCATGATGGCAAGCTATTGGCCAACATCTGAAGCGCTCCGGGATAATCCAGGGGTGGCGGAAGGAATGAACAGTGCCGAAAAGATCGTTTTTTCAAGGACGCTGAAAAAACCTTTATGGAACAATACGAAGGTGATGAGCGGCAACCTTGTGGCGGAGGTGAAGAAACTTAAACAGGATTCAGATAAAGATATGGTGATCCTGGGCAGCGGCAGCATTACGGCGCAGCTTGCCGAATACGGGCTCATCGATGAATACCAGTTTATGGTTGATCCCGTAGCCCTCGGCGATGGCACCCCCATATTCAAGGGCATCAGCCACGAGCTCGACCTGAAACTCAAAAAAACGCAAGCTTTCAGAAATGGCGCGGTGCTGCTTACATACCAGGCGGTAAAAAAAGTTTAAGGTTTAAAGTTGAAAGTTATAAGTTTAAAGTTGAGGGTCGTGCGGCGCCCAACTTTAAACCTTAAATTTTAAATTTGAAACTAACCACTTCTAAAATTAAAACATCGAATCAATTTATGGACGAATATCTCATCATCATGCGCCTTGACCTGATCACAAAAGCAGCGCAACCCTCTCCCGAGCAAATGCAGGTCTACATGAAACAATACCAGGATTGGGTTGGCGGCATTGCGGCCCAAAACAAATTCGTGGGTGGCAAAGGCTTATCAACCGAAGGCAAGGTGATCAAATCAGGCAGCGCCATAACAGACGGCCCGTTTGCCGAGATCAAAGAATCAATAGCTGGCTTCATTATCGTCAAGGCAAAAGACTTTGACGAGGCTTCCGGTTTTGCGAATGCATGCCCTATTCTTCGTGGACCAGGCAACAGCGTGGAAGTGAGAAAGGTAGTTTCGGTACACAACGGGGGTTGAAGTTTCAAGTTTAAGGTTTCAAGTTTAAAGTTTAAAGTTTAAAGTTTGAAGGGTGTTGATACCTCATTTGTTTAGGACCGAGTACAGGAAGATCGTGGCCGTGCTTTGCAAGCGCTTTGGCTTCGAACGTATGGAGGTGGCCGAAGACATTGCCAGCGACACCTTCCTCACCGCCATGCAAACGTGGGGCATAGAAGGTATTCCTGAGAACCCAACGGCGTGGTTATACAGGGTCTCCTCGAACAAGGCGAAGAACTACCTGCAGCGCAGCACCACCTTTGGACAAAAAGTTATCCCGGAACTTGCGAAAGACATTGTTACCGGCACGGCTGAACTTGACATAGATCTGTCGCCGCAGAACATCAACGACAGCCAGCTGCAGATGATGTTCGCCATCTGCCATCCTTCCATTGCACCCGAAGCGCAGGTAGGACTGTCGCTCCGCATTCTCTGCGGCTTCGGCGTGGAAGAGATCGCAGATGCTTTTCTCACCAGCAAAGACACCATCAATAAACGATTGTTCAGGGCCAGAGAAAGATTACGGGAGGAGAAGATCAGCATCGGGCTTCCCGCTGCATCGGAGCTCGACGAGCGGCTTGCTCCGGTGCTCACCACGCTCTACCTGCTATTCAACGAAGGCTACTACTCCATCAGCCAGGAGAAAACCGTTCGCAAAGAGCTTTGCCTGGAGGCCATGCGCCTTTGCACCATGCTGGTGGAGAACCCCGGCACCAACAAACCACAGGTAAATGCGTTGCTGGCGCTGATGTGTTTTCACGCATCGAGGTTTGATGCACGCACCGGCAAAAACGGCGAGATCATTCTCTACCAGGAGCAGGATACGGGACTCTGGAATACAGACCTCATCAGCAAGGGCGGATATTTTCTTCATTGCGCCACCACCGGCGACAAGATCTCAAGGTATCACCTCGAGGCCGGCATCGCTTACTGGAACACTCAACGACCCGACACACAAGAGAAATGGGAAAACATCCTGCAACTCTATAACCGCCTGTTGCAGATAGAATACTCGCCCGTGGCGGCGCTGAACCGGACCTATGCGTTCTCGAAGGCCAATGGAAAACAGCAAGCCATCGCGGAAGCAGAGAAACTGGAACTGATAGACAATCACTTTTACTTCGCCTTGCTCGGTGAGCTGTATACTGGCATTGATAACCGCAAGGCACAGCAACATTTTCAAAAAGCGCTATCAATGGCCCAGACAACAGCGGATGTCAGTGCTATTCAAAAGAAGATCCTGGAAATAAGAGGTCAGACTGGGGAGTAAGCAGTAAGTACGAGGGACGAGGTACGACGTACGATCTTGTGCTGCGTAGGGGCTACGATCAGGGCGCTACGTACCTCGTAAATCGTACTTCGTACTTCTGAGAGATTGGGAATCTGGTGATTTATGAATATGTTGAGCATCATTTTCAATTGTTTTCCAGATGACGGATGTAACCAGGTTTCACATACTCGCGCATATCATTACTTCGTTTACGGGGGCGTTGCTGTTACTGGCAATCTGGTACAATATCAGCGATCGTTTCAAACAGATCCTGCAGGAGGATAACTCTCCCCAACGGGTCGATAAAGGTTTGCAGCATTTAAGTCTTGCCATCTTTGTATGGGTGGTTGCCGGCTGCTGGGCCTACCTGGGCAATGAATTCCGTTTCGATCAAACGTCCTACTACAAAACCGGGAATAATCTATTCTCCATCATCAACGACCTCTTTTTGTTTCTTGCGCTGTGCTACGCCGATCATGCGCCCCAATTCATTCAAAAGAATAAAAAGAACAGTACCCGCATCGTTGTTCTGATCTTTATCATGGCGCTGCTTACATGCCTGATACCACCATCGCTGGGCGAACACGATGAGATGCACGGTCTCAGGATCAGCGCCCTCCCCGACCTCATCTTATCCGGTTTTTTAACTTTTCTGTTGATCGTTACTTTTTACCGGACGTTCGCAAACCGGGGACTAAAGCTCGTAGCCGTCATTTCCGTTATCGCCATTGTATTCATCTTCATCTCCATCCTTCCCGATGTTTTCCCTGACCTGTACGGTGACTTTGCAAAGGAGCTGATCAAGATCACCGCCAAAACTTCGTTCATCGCCATTACACTTGTGTTGGCAACCAGCTGGGTCATTCAACTGGCCAACACACCCAAGCCAAACGAGATGATGATCAGCTTTATGGACTGGTCGTTGATCAAGCTTACCATTCCGTCGAAAAAGGTATTCGGAGCAACCATTGAGTTCGGCTCCAAGACCACGCAGTATATCAACCTCTTTAAATTTGCCATCAGAAGAAAATTCGGCAACGAGAACGCTCAAAGTATCCTGATCGGCCTGGGTGGTGAGATCAACAACCAAACCTATCTCAGCCGGATCATCGATAACATCAATGAAATACTGCAGCTGGAAGAGGACCAGAAGCTCGACCGGAAGGATCTCTTTACCTTCATTGGCCAGGGAAAGTACCGCCTCCGGATCATTCCCGAGAATATCAAAATTGATGAAACGTTGCTGCGGGAATTCATCAACACACCTGTAAATCAGGAGTATAAGTCCATTGTAACTTAGTGTAACTGCAGTTACAGATCGTTTCTTACGGTTACTTTTTACGATTCTTTACAACAGCGCTGGACGCACAGGCCGGGTGCCGGATACATTTGGACAACACCAAAAGTCAAACGATCATGGCAAATATCTGGCTCAAAAAGAATATCCATCAGCTGGTGGACGAGGCTTCTGACAATGGAAAAGGCCTGAAGCGAACCATCGGCACCCTGGGGCTTATTTCCCTGGGCATCGGCGCCATCATAGGAGCCGGATTATTTACCAGCACGGCGGAAGCGATCGCCAACCATACAGGCCCCGCCGTATCCATCAGCTTTATCATCGCTGGCATTGGCTGCGCGCTGGCCGGTTTATGTTATGCGGAGTTCGCTTCCATGATCCCCATCGCGGGAAGCGCCTATACCTACGCTTATGCCACCATGGGCGAATGCATTGCCTGGATCATCGGGTGGGACCTGGTGCTGGAGTACGGGGTTGCTTCGGCCAAAGTAGCTACATCGTGGTCTGAATACCTGAACAGGCTGCTGAACAATGTTTTTCATTTTCAGATCCCGTATGAGCTTTCACATTCACCCTTTCAAGCTTCGGCCGACGGTGTGCAGGGCATTATCAATCTGCCAGCCTTGCTCATCATTCTGTTATTATCGCTTGTATTGATCAGAGGGGTCAAAGGATCATCACTGGTGAACAGCATCATTGTGATCATCAAAGTAGGCATTGTGTTGCTGTTCATCGGCTTCGGCTGGTCGTATATCAATCCGGCTAACTATGATCCCTACATCCCTGCAAACACAACCGGCGTATCCGGTGAGTTAGGCTGGACGGGGCTTCTGGCCGGAGCAGGTGTGGTGTTCTTTGCTTTCATTGGATTTGATGCTGTATCCACCGCGGCGCAGGAAGCGAAAAATCCTCAACGTGACATGCCCAAAGGTATCCTGCTGTCGCTGTCCATTTGTGTGGTGTTATATATTCTCTTTGCGCATGTGCTGGCCGGCGTTGCGAACTATACTGAATTCAGAACGGTGGGTCAGGAGGCTTCCATTACCTATGTGATCGATACTTACATGAAGGGTTATGGATGGCTTTCTACTCTTGTCACGGTTGCTATCCTCGCCGGGTTTTCGTCGGTGATACTGGTGATGCTCATGGGACAATCGCGGGTGTTCTTTTCCATGTCAAAAGACGGACTGGTACCCGGGATCTTCTCTCAACTTCACGCCAGGTTCAAAACACCCTGGAAATCAAATCTGCTGTTCTTTGTTTTTGTGGGAATCATTGCAGCGTTTGTTCCTGCGTCTATCATATCAGACATGACCGTGATCGGGACACTGTTTGCTTTTGTATTGGTTTGCCTTGGGATCATCGTTTTACGAAAAACAGATCCGTCGATCCCCAGACCATTCCGCACGCCCTGGGTGCCCGTGGTGCCTATCCTGGGCATCCTCGTCTGCACGGGATTGATGTACTCCCTCGGCCCGGCCAACTGGCTGCGGCTGATCATCTGGCTGGCCATAGGTGCTGTCATTTACGTTTTTTACGGAATTAAAAACAGCAGGCTTCAGAAAGGCACTGTGAAAAAGCAGCTGCAGCAATATTGAGCCTGGCTGCTTTTGTGAATTCGGCCCAAATCCTTAAAATTGCACTCCTTTTCAGGGCCCATAGCTCAGCTGGTTAGAGCACCTGACTCATAATCAGGGGGTCGCAGGATCGTGCCCTGCTGGGCCCACATAATCAAGCAGTTACAAAACGTAACTGCTTTTTTTGTGAATAAGTCGCAGCGTTGTTAACTACAAACGGCTAAGCTCAGACGGCCGGATGATCTTTACTTAATTCACGCGGCGTAAAATATCCCTTGATGCAGTTAGGATTGCATATGCAAATTTGAATGTGGTCTTTTTCCCGAAATCCGGCATCTGGATAGAGGCTGTCACCTTCCCAAAACACACCTCTTACGGAATCATAAGCTGGCGCACCATTTTGCTTTCTAAGACTGTGCACTGTCTGAATGACGGCGCAATCAAGTTCCCGGATAAGCAAATCGGGTCCGCCTTTAGTGACTCTGTTTTTTGGAAGAGAGATGGAAAATTTGGAGTTCTCAACTGTTTGCTTAAAGAATTTATAAGCTTCCTTTACCTCAGTGAGATTTTGGTAGTCGAGCAAATCGAGGCAACGCCCCAAGTCAATAACGGCACCAAGCGCAGCTGGTTTGGTAATCGTTGGATCTGTTTTCTTCGACAACGCCTTGGCAAACTCCAGTGCTCTGGAGGGGCTGTATTCCCAAAAGTATATACCGTGGCCTAGCCAATCCCATGAATTTGTACTGGCCTTTAACGACTTGTTCTTCTGAATTACCTGATTTAAAACCTTCTTATCACATCCATGAAAGGCCAGAGTCAGGCCTGTTCTTGAGGAATACATAGATGCTTATATGGCTTGCGGAGATTACCGTTTTTGGTAAAAACGCCCAACTCGATCAGGAAACGTTGAGACGCGCCTTTGCTTGATAAAACCCGCTTTTTGTAGGTTTCTAGTGACTTATTATACTGTTTCTTTTCCTGATCGCTCATGTCACTGTTACTTTAGTCAAATATATGTACTATACCAATACTAATCAACCTTATACCTGCTCAAGAGTGCATAGCTACAAGAACATGTGCAACGCTACTGTTCATAAACTGTAACGATATCAGCTGGTTTAGAAGTTCCACCCCTGGCCGAGAGGGTACGCTGCTGAATGTTACATCATTGTTAGCCCTCTAGTGGTTGATCTACCACGCGAACGTGGTCTACGGGCTATTACTTTCATCCCCCTAGCCACAGCCAGCGAGCGAGTAAGGTTTTTCCAAAAACATTCTCTTTTTCAGTCCAGTTATTCGGCATAGTGGATAAACTCACTTGAAACGACCTTTTTCAACGTGTTTAGATAAATTTGGTATCGTATAAGCGCAAGATCAAAAACACGGATGAATGCGTATATGAAAAAACTGACTATCATATTTCTGTTGATGTTTGGCAACTTAACCCTGGCGGTATTTGCCCAAAGCAGCTCACGAGAACTTATCGCCATCGACATCCTGGTTCAGCCAGATGCCCAAATGATCAAAACCGCCGTGGAGGTCAATAAAGGATTACACAAAGATTATCCAAAAGGCTTTGTGCTGGATACGGCCCATCCACCCCACATCACCCTGGTGCAGCGGTTCATCCACCGCGATCAGTTGGACGAGGTCATCAACGCGGTCAAGAAAGTAGTTACAGAGCAACATCCGCTTCCCTTCAAGCTGGTGACAACCGGCTATCTTACTTCTGTATGGAATTATACCGGGATACTTGGTTACGAAGTTGAGCCCACTTCGGAGCTGGATCAATTTGAAAGAAAGATCGTATCCGCTACGCAACCTTTCTCCGTACATGGTGGCACGGAGGCCGCCTTTGTGAAAGAAACGGCTGAGCAGATCAACACCGAAACGATCCGGTACGTGGAGACATTTGTTCCCAGCTCGTCGGGAAACAATTTCACCCCGCACATCACGATCGGCACAGCTCACCCCGCGTTCCTGAAAAAAATAGAATCGGAGCCGTTCAGAAGTTTTTCATTCGCCGGAACAAGCATTGCCATTTACCAGCTGGGCAATTTTGGAACGGCACAGAAAAAGCTTTGGATCTCGGAAGCAAAATGACGGGAAACGGTACCGGATATTCCACAAAGTCTGGACTTTAACTATTTAGATTCACGCCGGCGCTTCTTTAAAAGCCAGTGATAAACGTTTTGCTGTCCTACCGTAACAACATACGCTTGAACAAACTCCCATCCATCACTCCCCATGTAGTTCAGGGCATCAACCATTGAATTGAAAATTCGCACCTTGCCCGTCTGTTCGTCCCTAACCCTGTTGTCAAGCCACACGTTTTTCGCCTCTCCGAAGTCAATATCAATCGTGACTTTGTTACTGAAAAGCCGGGCCGTTCCTATAAGCTCGCAATAGGAATACTTAACTGTGTCAGGCTGCGCCCTCAACAGCAGTGGTGAACATATAAAAATTGTGATAAAGAGAATGGTAAGTGGTTTCATGTTGGTGACAGGCGGTAAAAAGAACTATGTTAAAACATAAAACCCATCCATCCACTTAACTGAGAGCGGAGAATGGGCTTCCTATAGTTAAAGATAAGAGAATTTAATCCTGATAATCAAGGGCGTCACGTGTGTGAGGATTATGTTTTTTAGAGAAAACCGTAAACCCTTCCCCGAAGATTTAGTTATCTTTCCTTTCCATGTACCCTACCCTTTAGTCTATGATCAAGTTCGTAAAGTGTGCCCTAGCCATTGGCGTTGTAACCCCGCGTCTCCTGATAATGACGATCGTATGCCTCGGCATCATCTCCTGCCAGCAAAACGAAACGTATCGTGATGAGATCTATGATAAGCCAACGGTCACCATCGATCCCGCTATTAAAAACCTGACGCCGGAACAAAGCCTTGGCGCGATGCATCTTCCAAAAGGTTTTCATATCGAGCTCGTGGCCAGCGAACCGATGATCCATGAACCCGTAGCCATTGCGTGGGATGGGAACGGAAGAATGTATGTGGCGCAGATGGTCACCTACATGCAAGACATCGATGGCACCGATGAGAATGAGCCCTGGAGCCGGATCTCCTTGCTCGAAGATACCACCGGTGACGGCGTGATAGACAAAAGCAGCATTTTTCTCGATAGCCTGATCCTGCCGCGCATCATGCTTCCCCTGGATGACCGTGTCATTGTTGGAGAAACCTATAACAGAAGTCTTTATTCTTACCGGGATACCAATGGAGACGGAACAGCAGACGAAAAAACTCTTTTGCTGGCCGATACCCTGAAAGACAACCGTAATCTTGAACACCAGGACGCCAACCTGTTGTGGAGCATTGACAATTGGCTTTATGTGACCAACAAAGCATTTCGTTTTCGTTTCACCAACGGCACGTTTGTGAGGGATACGATGCCTGAGTCGGCGCCAGGTCAATGGGGCCTCACGCAGGATGAAACAGGGCGCCTCTTCTTTTCACGCGCAGGTGCGGAAATTCCCGCGCTTGGTTTTCAGCAACACCCGGCCTACGGCAGCCTTGAAGTACCAGGGAAATGGGATGAGTCGTTCCTGGAGCCGTGGCCCATCGTTGGAACCCTCGATGCACAAGGCGGTAAGCGCAGACTGAAGGCTGGCGACAGCACGCTCAACAGGTTCACCGGGGTGGCAGGCCAGGAAGTATTTTTAGGTGATAAAATGCCGCCTGCTTATGGTGATCTTTTTATTCCGGAACCGGTTGGCAGGTTGATACGCCGCGCAAAAATTGAGCACCAAAATGGAAAGATCGTTCTCTCCAATGCGTACCACCAGGCCGAGTTCCTGGCTTCAACCGATCCGTTGTTCAGGCCTGTGATGGCGGCTACGAGTCCCGATGGATGTCTATACGTAGTAGACATGTACAGAGGCATTATCCAGGAAGGTCAATGGGTGGGCGAAGGCAGTTACCTGAGAGAAGTGGTGAAGAAGAAAGGGTATGACAAGTTCGTTGGCATGGGAAGGATCTACCGGATTTACCATGAATCACAGAAACCCGGCCCGAAGCCTGACCTCCTGAAAAAATCTCCGAAGGAGCTGCTCGCGTACCTGAGTCACCCGAATGGCTGGTGGCGTTATACCGCACAAAAGCTCATCGTATTGAAACAGGATAAATCAATTGTGCCCGATCTTATAGAAACCGTTGAAGGCAATGAAGGTCTCTTCTCCGGAATTTTTGGAGCTGATCAAGATTACGGTCTTGAAAGGCTTCACGCGCTTTGGACCCTGGAAGGGTTGGACGAGATCAACAAAGATCTGCTGCTGACAGCTTTTAAAGATGAAGATGCCCGCGTGCGGGTTGCGGCGATCCGGATCAGTGACCGTTTTGTAAAACAACGGGATGCAGCCATGATAGAAGCGTTAAGAGCGCTGACAAATGACACTGATGCCGAGGTGCTGCAACAGCTGATCCTTACCTTTAGGATCATCAACAATGAAACAAAAGATCTGGTACAATCCATCGCCAACCGGTATCCCGACAACGATGTGATCAAGGCAACGGCTGCGGAGAATTTAAACCCGGCCTTTTCTGAGGTACAGGCACTCCGGGATAAATTCAGACTTCGCGGCGGCGATGCTGCCAGCCAGATCATAAACGGTTACAAGATCTTTAAAGAGTACTGCTCAACGTGTCACGGTCCTGAAGGAAAAGGCATTCCACAACTTGCACCTCCCCTTGTCGGATCACCCCGTGTTACCGGAGACCCCGAGGTCCCGATAAAAATATTGCTGCACGGCTTAACGGGACCGGTAGACGGCGTGGAATACAACGGACCGATGGCTTCCGTTGCCCAGCAGAATGACGAATACATCGCTGATGTGGTTAGCTACATCCGGGCGCAGCTGAACAATGAAAAAGACCTGGTGTGGCGGGGACGTGTGAGAACCATCCGTGAAAAGAATGCGGAAAGAAAAAATTACTGGACCCTGAAAGAGCTGGCGTCAGACAAACAAAACACCCAATAGTGGTAAAGAAAAAAAAGCGCCCCCTTTCGGCAGGCGCTTTCCAACAACAAACCTATAAACACCAAAACTTAAATCGATTGTCGTGAGCCGCGGTTTTTGAACTGCGAGAGATAGTGGATCTCTTCTTCCCGGTAGGGCGTTCCGTCGGCGCGGAAAATATCGTGAAACCAGAGTGAAGGTTCGCCATCGTAGGTGACCGTCCATGAATCCCACGGATAGCTGGTCTGGGTCTTGCCGGCTACGAGCCCCCAGTTGTAACCGCTTACATTGTGTTTCCTAAAAACAGGCAGAATACTTTCGAACGTGTTGTTAAAGCCACGGGCCATATATTCTGTGCACAGGATCGGGCGGTTGAACCGTTGTAAGATCCTGATCCTTCGCTCCATCTCTTCAGGCGATTCGTAATTATGGAATGTGATCACATCCGAGCTCTCGAGCATATAGCGGTCGAGCGCCTTGATCTTGTCATCAGTCCACTCTCCTATCCACACTCCTGCCGTCAGTGGTTGTGAGGGGTTCACTTCACGCGCCCAGGTAAAGGTCTTCTTCAGCAGCGCAAGGCTCAGGTCTGCCTTATTCTTCGGCTCGTAAGCGCCGTATGAAGAACCATTGGTATTGCAGGGCTCGTTGAAGAGGTCCCACACGTGAATGCGACGGTCATTGGCAAAATGGCCGATCACACCTTTCACATAACCTTCAAGCTGATCGTGCTTGCGCGAATCTTTCAGGATCTCGATACCAGGGCTTTGCAGCCAGCCGGAGTTATGAACTCCGATCTTATACTCACGTTTGCCCGGTTCGGGAAACGGATTCCAGACACTGTCAAAAAGTACGAACATGACACCGATGCAGTGCTTGTCAGCCAGCGTCAGGAAAGTCTCCATGCGCTGCTTCAGTCCTTCTGCATCATGCTCCCACAACAGGTGGTGCAGAAACACGCGGATGGAATTAAAGCCAAGGCCTTCTGCCCAGCCCAACTCGCGGTCTATGGTAAGGGAATCGAACGAATCGGCTTCCCACATTTCAAGCTGGTTCACCGCAGATGAAGGTGCATAGTTACAGCCAAGCAGCCAGCCTTTCTCTGCGTACCAGTCGTTAATTCTTTGTATTGTCCATTGCTCCCCTGCCAGCGCAGGCTCGCCATTAACTTTACTTGTGCTCATATAGGGTGTTGGAAGTTGTTCTTATCAGTTGATCTTTGTGTTAAGAAAAACAGGGACGCTAAGATTGATCGCCTGCTGCGGATCATTGTCCCTTGCACATTACAAAGGTCATCAAAATCCGTGCAGGGTTTTGTACTGTTAAAACAACAAATGCTGATGTGTAATATTTACAGAATATGTACTGTAATCTGAAGCAGCCGTATTATTCCGTGCGATGCGTATGATCAGCTGTGAATGATAAAAAGCATGTCGCCAGGATCTTAGAAGCAGCTATAATCACAAGATGGTGAAAGAAGATCCAAAGCAGGTATTGCGTGTGGCGGTAATTACGCACAGGATGAAAGTGAGAGAAGGTCTTTTCTGTAAACAAAAACAAAACATTATTTGACTAACCTTATATTTCTTACGATGCCCAAGCGCATCGCAAAGAAAAGGGCTCTCTTTTCAGAAAGCCCCCATTCTCTTTTTTCAATTCATCTATGTGCCGTATGATCCGGTTGAGACTTCAAGCATGTATTTTCAGCTTTTATATATTTTCAATAGAAGATCCAGTACACGCTCATTGAAAAAAGATTGTACATAAATCGTTAAAAACTGCATGCCAGTATCACCGGCTGCACAGCTCAATGATTTTCGCACGCATGACTCTATGATATCGGCGTAATGATACGAACGTTACCCATTGATGATCTCACCACCGTTGACGTGAATGAATTGTCCTGTCACATACGACGCATCGCCGCAGGCCAGGAACAGGTACGCGGGTGCAACTTCAGAGGGCTCGCCTGCCCGCTCCATGGGCACATCGCTGCCGAAGCTTGCTACCTTGTCGCCATCGAACGTTGACGCGATCAGGGGTGTCCATATAGGTCCGGGTGCCACACCGTTCACCCTAATTTTTTTCTTTACCAGGTTTGCCGAGAGGCTTCGCGTAAAGCTCACGATAGCGCCCTTGGTTGACGCATAGTCGATGAGGGAAGGGCTGCCGCGATAGGCCGTAACGGAAGAAGTGTTGATGATGACACCACCTTCGGGGATATGAGGCAACGCCGCCTGCGTAACCCAGAAGTATGAAAAGAAATTATTGGCAAAAGTAGTGACCAGCTGATCGGAAGTGATGTCTTCGAAATTCTTCTCTTCCCAGTGCAATGCTGCATTGTTGACGAGGATATCGATGCGTCCGAATTTTTTGATCGTTTTGCTCACAGCGCTTTTACAGTTAGCCTCTTTGCTCAGGTCGCCCGAAATGATGATACAGTCCTGGCCTGTTTCCTGCACCATGCCCATGGTCTCGCGTGCATCGCGGTGCTCGTTCAGGTATGCGATGGCAATGCTGGCGCCTTCCTTGGCGAAGAGCACGGCCACCGCCCTGCCGATACCACTGTCTCCGCCGGTGATGAGGGCCACCTTGTCTTTGAGTCGTCCAGAGCCAGGATATTCATTGTGCACTTCAGGCCTGGGCTGCATCTTGTGCTCCTTCCCTGGCCTGGCTTGTGTCTGGGGCTTGCGCAGTGTTTTTTTCTTTCCTCCCTTTTGCATGTCTGTTGTTTTCCAAGTGTGTACAAAATTTCCATTCCAATCGGTTGCCGGTTCGGTTGCCAGTTGCCAGTTACCGGTTGCCGGTTCAGAGCGGTGTGACTCTACATATGACGTGCTCCGGGTCAAGTGAACTAGATACGAGATGTGAGATGAGATATGAGACAGCCAACCTCAGCTTGATTTGAAATACACCAGTAAAAGCGCACCCTTCCTCAACTTTAAACTTTAAACTTTAACCCCTCAACTGGCAACTGGCAACCGGTAACCGGCAACTTTAAACCTTAAACTTTAAACCTCAAACCTCAACCTCCCCCTCAACTGGCAACTGGTAACCGGCAACTAGCAACTGTTACACATCTCGGCTGCGCATCATACAACCTCCGGTTTTCATGCTGCCACCATCCTTTTTGCTCAAGGGCGGGATGGTGATGGTTGGGATTGCTTGATAAGGCGCGCAAAAAATCAACAAGCGGTGTTGGCTCCGGGGTGCCGGTGCGCAGATCGAAGGCCCCGTGCTCGTAATGATCGTTTGGTTTGGTCAGCAGTTGGTTCCATCCATAGGAGCCCAGCAGTGCCCAGGCTGTAACGGCGGGAATGTTGAGCCCTTCGTTGTTCAGCGTCACGCAAATATCCCAGACTTCCTTAAACCACCGGATCTGGTCATCGTTGTGTCCATTGATATGAACCTCCGTTACCGCGATGGGAATGTTGTATCGCTCCCAGCACTCCTTCAGCAACACTTTCAACCCTGAAGGCGACGGATGGTTCACCCGCATGGCCTCCACATCGGCATACCGGTGCTTGTGGTTGCCGCCCCAATAGTGCTCCGGATACAGCTTGAACTTCTGGTCGAGGAACCGCTCCGACGTAAGATAGTGATCGGCGCCGATCAGGTCAGGGGTGCAGGGATTGTCCAGGAAAAAATTCAGCATCCTGTCGGGCACCTTCAGCCATTTGAAATAATCCCACAGGGCATGATCCCGATTAAGCAAGCCGGACAAAATATCGAAGGTAAGCCACCGTCTTTCGTTTTCGAAATCGGCCTGGTATTGAAGCAACGAGGTGCTGTAAGTTTTGCTCAGGTCTTCGGTCTGCAGCAACCTGGCATCGGGGTTGATCTTGCGGATCTCCGCCATGGCCAGCACAATGGCCTTCATCTGGTTTAACAAAATTACGGCGAACGCGCCGGCCCTTTTACGATGCGGATACCATAGACCATACAACCCGCTGAACCTTGCTGTGGTCAGCGGCTCATTGATGGGTGTGTACCACTCGAGCCATGGAAATTTCTCCGCCACACTTCCGGCATACGCCGCAAAAAGATCGGGAAGATCAGGGCTCATCAGGCTGGTGAACGACGGACCGTTGCCGTGATGCATGAGTCCGGCAATAGGTTTGATACGATGTCTGTTCAGGGCGTTGAGCTGCCGTTCTGTCCATGACCAGTCGATGGTTGCATGAGGCGAAAACTGGTGCCGTTCCCAGATCACCGGGTACCGGATGGCGCGGATGCCTGTTGCAGCAAAACGTTCGATATCCGCTTCACCCCGCTGGTAATGCCCGGTGTAGTGAAGCTGGTCCATGAACAGATCGCCCACCCTGTTAAACGAACACTCTATCCCACCCCAGATCTCAGGTATGCAGCTGGAAGACCTTTTGTCCATTCACATGTTTTTCGGACTGACGTTGCGTGATCTTCTCGAACAGCGATAAAGATTGGGCAACCACCTGATCCATGTTGTAATAACGATAAGTAGCCAGTCTGCCTGTAAAATATGTATTGGTCATTGCGTTGGCCAGCTGCTGATACTTCTTGTAGATCTCCGCGTTCTCCGGCCGTGGTATCGGGTAATAGGGATCGCCATCGGCCTGCGGGTATTCATACACCACAGAAGTTTTCGGATGCTTCTGACCCGTCAGGTATTTGAACTCCGTGATCCGCGTATAGGCATGCTCGTTGGGAAAGTTGATGGTGCCCGTAGACTGGAAAACATCGGATTCTATGGTTTCGAACTTGAATTCGATAGACCTGTAGGGAAGCCTTCCGTAACAATAGTTGAAGAAGCTGTCGATCGGCCCGGTGTAGATCATGTTCCTGTAAGGGATCACATCGATGATCTCTTTGTAGTCGGTGTTGAGCATGATCTTGATGTTGGGATGCGAGAGCATCTTCTGGAACATGCGCGTATAACCGAACAGCGGCATCGCCTGGTATGTATCGGTGAAGTAGCGGTCGTCGCGGTTAGTACGTGTAGGCACGCGCGCGGTTACCGATGCATCGAGCTCGGAGGGATCGAGATCCCATTGCTTACGCGTATATCCCCTGAAGAATTTCTCATACAGCTCCCGGCCCACCTTGCTCACCACCACGTCTTCGGAGGTGATGATCCGATCGATCTTCTCTGCCTTTGATTCGAAGAAATCGTTCAGCTGGTGACAGCTGAGCTGAAGGCCGTAAAGCTTATTGATGGTGTTCAGGTTGATGGGAATGGGCACCAGCTGCCCGTCAACGCTGGCCAGCACCCGATGCTCATAGGGACGCCACGCCGTAAAATGGCCCAGATAATCGAAAACCTTTTTCGAATTGGTGTGAAATATGTGAGGGCCGTATTTATGGATGAGGATACCATCCTTGTTATAATAGTCGTAAGCGTTTCCTCCTATATGATCACGTTGGTCTATAATTAAAACTTTTTGGTCTGCGATAGAAGCCAGCCGCTCTGCCAGAACACTTCCGGCGAAACCGGCCCCTACAATCAAAAAATCAAACATATACTTGCTCCTTTACATTAGTGGTTCGTTTCAGTTTATCGTTCAGTTTTCTTGTAATCAAATACATCATACGTTGCCAGGTTTTATCCCAGGAGTTCTGGGAAAGAAATTCATTGACGTGCTGCAGCCACTCATCACGGTCTGTATTTTCCAGTTCTAATGATGCAACTCTTACAAATTCTTCAGGAGTGCCTGCAATGTTCACCAAGCCGTTCCGTCCGTACTGACGCAGCACGTCGATGATCGGCGTTGAGATCACAGGCCTTCCGGCAGCCAGGTATTCCGGTGTTTTCGTAGGGCTTATGTAACGGGTCGACTCATTATGCGCAAATGGCATCATGGCGATATCCCATCCGGAAATGTAGGAAGGCAGTTCGCTATATTGTTTCATGCCCAGGTAATGGATGTTGGGCAGCTTCGGCAACGTATCCGGACTGATCTTGGCCGTGGGGCCGATCATCACGAGATGCCACTCGGGCTTACGTCTTGCAATGCCCTCGATCAGTGAAAGATCAATGCGCTCGTCGATCACGCCAAAGTACCCGATCCGCGGATGCGGGATACCGGCCTGATCAGAAGGATCAACGGTATAGAGCCTTGCCTTGAAGTAGTGTTCTGTATCGATGCTGCTCGGGAACGGATGAACATCAGGGTGACGGTGCTTCTTTGCCTCGTACAGGCTATAGCCTCCGGTAAATACCATGTCGGCCTTTGTAAAGAGCTCGTTCTCCTTGTCTTTCAAACACTGCGGAGCGAACTTGAAAGCCGAGAGCTCATCCATACAATCATATATTGTCATGGCTGGATTGAACTGATCGCTCACGTTCAGCATCATAGGTGTATAGTACCAGAAGATATAATCGGTGATGTTGCGTTCGATGAACAGGCCCGATATCAATTCCTTCTGGTGCGCAATGGCCGCGTCGTCGCGCAGGCCTTCCCTCAGGTGAGGCACCACCACCCACAGGTTTTCGGCGGGGGTTGAGATGTCGAGATAGTCAGCCGATGCATCGAACAAAGGCTCCTCGATAAAATAAACTTTAAAATGCCTTGCAAACCTGCTCAACAAATGCTGAGGTCTCTGGTACACGAAGTTCCAACGCAGGTGTGAGAAGCATACAAGGTGGGTGATAGCCGTTGTCATAAGGATAAATTTGTAACGTTTATAATGATATTCTTATGCCAGAGTTTTATCCGCTGCTTTTGGTTCTTAACCGGTAGTTTAATGTGTAATTAAATACCCATGAACCCGGCTTGGGGAAGAAAAAATGCGCGTATTTGCCACTGTAAACGCCACTTTTGACCGTCTGCCCGCTGCTTGCCGCAAGGTCGTACGGCCGCTTGCCAACGGCTGACAATATGACCTTAAAACAAAAAAAGCCTCCTTCATTTCAGGAGGCTCCAGCCTTGTTCAATTATAGTCAGATCCGTTAGAACATACCTAGGTGTTGGTGTCTTTGATCTTGTCATGAACCATCTTCAGATGGTCGCGGTGATTTCTCAGAACAGGAAGTGTTTTGCTGATCCATGCTTTAAGCTCGGCATCCTCCGTTTTTTCCATCCGGTTCTCGAACTTGCGGATAGACTCGTCGTGCCGGTCGATCATTTCGTTGCACCACTTTTTATCAAAGTCTTTTCCGGCCTCGTCACTGAACCTTTCAGTTTTTCTCCTTGCTTCATCATCTTCTTCAACTGGAACAGTGATGGACTTCGACTGCGCCAGTGTTTTCAGCTCGTTCAATGCCTTGGTGTGATCTTCCACCATCATGGCAGCGGCTTTCTTCACTTCAGGGTTGGCAGACCGTTGTGTGGCAAGACCTGCAAATTTTATTTCACCGTAGTTGGCGGCAACGGTATTGGCCACGAAGTCCGCATCGTTCTCCATGCTCTTATCGTCAAACTTTTCGTCGTTCGCTTCTTCAGCCACTTCCTTGCTGTCTTCATTGTCATTTGTGTCACTGTCGCTCTCTCTCCTGGTATCACAGGCAAGCATCAGCACCAGGGAAGCCAATGTCAATATTCTGAAAATCCGTTTCATAAAAATTGGTTTTTAGTTTCTGAAGGGCATGGAAAAACCATTCCAACGCGCTGAACAGGCGAAGAGGTCGTGCCCCTTGCATCAACTGCTGTTTCGAATGTGTAACTTCGTACACATTAAAAGGCTGCTATCGGTCGCTCACCGGCGCATGACAGCCAATGCAAGGCATGTGTTTTTGAGAATAAGACTCAATTGATCAGCACCATGAAACTGACTCGCAGCCGCATCAAACGCAAAACATCACGTGATACTGCAGACGCATCGCACGACAACGCTTATCAAAAAAGTTTAGCGGAAAACCGGATGCGATCAGTTCGCGGCAGCGGCAGGATCAAACTCACCGACTACATCACACCCATGCTGGCGAGCGTTGGCGACAGTGCTTTCGACGACGAGCAGTGGATCTTCGAGATCAAGTGGGACGGATACCGGGCCGTTGCAGAGATCGGCGACACCGTGAGGTTGTACTCGCGCAACGGTCTCTCGTTCCTGCCCTTGTATCCGGCAGTAGCGGAGGCGCTCAGCAAGATCAAAACCCATGCAGTGCTCGATGGTGAGATCGTTGCCCTGAACAAGCAAAACAAACCCGACTTTCAAAAACTGCAGCAGTATGACAGCCACCGATCGCTTCGCCTTGTCTATTACGTCTTCGACTGTCTCTTTTACAAGGGGAAATCGCTGATGCATCTGCCTGTGACTGAACGAAAAAAATACGCACAGAAAGCGATCGCCGGCAGCAGCAGCATGATCAAATACTCGGATCATATACAGCAATGGGGGAAAGAGGTTTTTGCCAAGGCGGCGGAGATGGGTCTCGAAGGAGTCATCGCCAAAAGAGCCGACAGCTTATACACGCCCGGGAAACGAACCCGCGACTGGCTGAAGATCAAACATCACAACATCCAGGAAGCGATCATTGCCGGGTATACGGCACCACGCGAAAGCCGTCCGTACTTCGGAGCGCTGGTGCTGGCCGTGATGGATCACGGTAAGCTCAGGTACATCGGCCATACGGGCACCGGCTTCACACAGGAGACGCTGAAGACCATGTACAAAAAATTGCAGGAGTTGAAAAGGCCAACCTCCCCTTTCGATCAAAAGATCGCTGTGAATTCTCCCGTCACCTGGGTAGAACCCGCGCTGGTGTGCAACATCAAATACTCAGAAGTTACAGAAGATGGAATACTGCGACATCCTGTTTTTATGGGGCTTCGCATCGACAAAGCTCCTGAGGAGACAACCGTAACGGATGTTCTGCCAAAAAAACAAAAAGCTGCCGCAACGAAAGTTGCCAGGAACACGGTCGCGCCACCCGCAGAAAAAAAACAGCGAAAAAAACCGATCTCGTGAAATGCCTCAAAACCTGGGCGCGTACTGCGTTGTAACACATAGTGAGGCACAACATGGTTAAAAAACTTACATGGGGTAGCCAATAAGTATCCATCGGCTCCTTTTTGTCGCTTATTTTGACTAATTTTCGTGTCCTACTAGCCCTTGATTATACGTTGAAACACTTTTGGAAATGCCTCTTGCTGGCATTGATGTTTTTACCCGAGGTTGTCGACGCACAGAACATCTATGCGCGGAAAGGCTTTCTCGATCTCAGGCAATGGGATTTTGAGCAAAGCCACATCCCGCTCAACGGCGAATGGGAGTTCTATATGAGCGAGCTGATCGCACCCAACGACTTCAGCAACAAAGTAAAATTTCCTCAAGATTATATCGACTTTCCGGCTACCTGGAATGAGCTCAGCAGGGGGCGCAGGCCTGGCGACGGCTATGCCACGTACCACCTGAAAGTGCTGATCAAAGCACCGGCCTCGCTGGCGCTGGAGCTTCCTCACTTCTATTCGAATTACAACCTGTGGATCAACGCGGAGCTGATCGCCGCCAACGGGCAGGTAGGTACCACAGAAAAAACATCGAAGCCGCAATGGCGCCCACAGACCGTTAGTTTCAACGCTACCTCCGATACACTCGACATTGTGATCCAGGCGTCGAACTTTCATCACGCCAAAGGTGGTGTAAGGGAACTGTTGCTGCTGGGCGACGCCAGGAAGCTGGAGTTCAAGAAAAAAGTTGCCAGCATCAGCAACCTTACGGAATTCGGTGGCCTTGCCGTTACCACGCTGTTCTTCGTTTTCCTGTTCCTGTTCTCACGCCCTGAAAGGTCACTGCTTTACTTCGCAGGATTGTGCCTCACATGGGCTATCCGGTCAATGTTCTCCAACCGGTACGTTGCCATTTCGTTCTTTCCCGATTTCCCCTGGGAGATCTGCGTCAAGATCGAATACATTACCCTTTACCTGATGATGATCATGGCCATTCTTTTCATTGCCAGGCTTTTTAAGAACGAAGTGAACTCGGCATCCAAATATCTTTTCTGCCTGTTCAACAGCATCTTTATATTGTTAACGTTGTTCTTCACAGCTTCACTGTACACACAGTTCCTGCCGGTTTACCTTTCCTTTGCTGCCGTGCTGCTCGTGTACGTGGTGTACATCCTCATCCGGGCTCTCGTCTATGAGCGCGAAGGTGTGTGGTTCATGATCAGCTGCATGTTCCTGGGCGTGATCATGTTCTCTTACGACATCGTTTCCTACCAGGGGTTTGCCACCTTCAACCCGGTGATCCTCAGCGTAGGTTATTTTATCATGTACATGCTCATGGGCGTCGGCCTGCTCTTCCAGCTTGGGTACCTGAAAAGGCCAACAGGTCACGTGAGTGTGCTCACGTACGAAGACCTGTATGGTGATGGTAAAAAAGAGAAACGTTAAAAGATCACCTGACAAGCTGAAGCCAGCTTTTGCAGGCATCGTGATCCTGCACGGAGATCTCGTAATAGTAAACACCTGCCGCCAGCCCCTCGCCTGACCAGTCGTACTGGTAATCATCGTTCTTGTATAATACAGTACCCCAGCGGTTGTAGATGGTGACCGAAGTTTTGAAACCGAAATCCGCCGGTGTGACGCCCTCGGTGTTTCCGTATTGCACGGTGAGCACGTCGTTCAGTCCCTCCGAGCCCGAAGGTGTAATGACATTCGGAACCTTGACGGTAAAAATAGGAACATCAGCCGTCTTCTCATACACGCAGCCGTAGCGCGCTGCCACCAGGCGCACGCGGTAGACGCCATCTGCTTCATAATGATGGTCGGCTTGTGGCACATCGGAGGTCTGGCCGTCGCCAAAATCAAAGAACATGGTGTCATCGCTCCTCAGGCTGTCGGTAAGATTGGTGAGGCGTACGAAGGGACGGTCGAAACAACCCGACTGCCTGGCAATTTGAAAACTTGTGTTGATGGCTGGCACCACGTTGATGCGCACACTGTCGTCATAAAAACAACCGTTGTGCGCCGTGACCCTTACAAAATACGTGGTGGTATCAGCCGGGCTTACTACCGGGTTGGCTTGAGTCGAAACCAGTGTATGATCTCTCGTACGCCAGTCATAAAACACACCCCCATCGGCCTTGAGCTGATACGGTTCGCCTGCACACACGTGATCGTTCTCTTGCACGGTGGCATAGATGGTGTTCACCGTTACCACCGTTGATGTGGAATCCACGACCTTACAGGTACCGGGATCGATGGCCTTCAGCTTTACGAGGTAGTTGCCTGTGCTGCCATACAGGTGCGTGATGGATGTGAGATCCGTTTTTACAGGCTTCGCTCCGTCTCCCAGGTCCCATTCAAAGGTCTCTCCTCCCGTGCTGAAATTCTGGAACACGATCGTGTCGCCGAGGCAAATTTTGTTCAGGCCGGGCATGTTCAGCTTTACGGAGTTGGTCTGAATTTTTGCATCCAGGGAAGAGAGGTCGAACTTGAAGGCTGCGTTGTTGCAGTTCTTGCTCCGGTTCACCCTTGACCATACCCCTGCCGTTGTAGGGAAGTCTGACGTAGGCCCCTGGGTTTCGTTTAAAGATGTGCACCCGGAACAAACGGCATGATACACGATGCCACCTTTATCGAAACGACTGGTGCCACCATCCACATGGGTACGCGATTGATTGCCCCCCAGGTAAGTAGCGTACAGGAGCTTCGAGGCATCATCGGTAAGCACAATGAAATAAAAATCGGAGCCGCTCGTGGTTCTCTGAATGGCATCGGGCGTTACCGGCATGCCGCGGGTAGAGCTATTCCAGAATCCACTCTCGCTGTTGATCTCACCGCCCCAGCCTGCCATGTACAGGTTGTTGCATTCATTGACCAGGAACGCCGTTGGGGAAATATCGGGTATGATACCGCCTGAGCCGAACACAGTGGAAAAGATCCGGGCATTCAGTGTATGGTTATACTTCTGAACAAACTGGCCACTGCGGGGATTACTGAAAATACCGGGAGTCCGGACAAAGCTATTACCGGCGGTGGTTTGACCATACACATACACTTCGTCGTTCTCATCCAGATCCAGAAAATATACCTGTTCATATGAATTGGTGGGAGCTGTTCCTACAAATGTGCTATTGAGGATCGCCGATCCGTCGGCCGCGATCTTCGCGATCCATCCGTCAGCAGTGCCAGCCGAACCCGCTTTTGCAGGCTGAAAGCCACCAGGCGCAGCGGGAAAATCTACACTCGCTGTACCTCCTGCGATAAAGATATCGCCATGGGAGTCGAGCTTGAGCGTGTAGGCCGCGTCTTCCCGGCTTCCACCGAGATAAGTACCCCACGCTATCTGCGAAAGATCGGGAGAAAGCTTTAAGAGGACGGCGTCGGTAAGCCCGTTATTATACGTCAGATCGAATCCGTTCGTGAACCCGGGAGGAAAAAAATCGGGAGACGCCGTGACGGAGCTGATATAAATATTTCCATTGGCGTCTGTGATCACATCGCCCCTGAGCTCATCGCCGTAGTTGGCCACCATCCACCCGTTGATATCATTCAAACCGTCGTTCTCGGCACCGCCTAAAAATGTCGAATTGATAAGCATCGTACCCTCGCGGCTGATGCGTGCCACAAAAATATCCGAGCCATTGTCGTAGTCGATCACGTTTCTATTGAAGTCCCCTCCACCAAAAGACCGGTCGAAAGCTCCCGTCGTGGTTGGAAAATCCGGAGAGCTTGTGGTACCCAATACGATCAGCTCTTCGTTGGCGTTCATCACCAGGCTGTGAGGTGATTCTCCAAAATCGCCACCGAGAAACGTGGAATAAAGAAGGTTCGCTCCTGTTGAATCGTATTTCAAAATCCCCACATCGTAATCGCCACCATACGTGCGCTGGAATGCGCCCACGGTAGTGGTGAAGATGCCGCCGTGTGTGGCCTGGTTGGTCACACCTGACGAATAGAGGTTGCCATGCTCTCCCGGCGTAGCGGTGCTGCCCCAGTTGTCGGCCGTAAATCCCGAATAAGTGGAGAAGATCAGCAGCGGATCGATGGTAAGCCCGGCGCAGGGATCGTAACCTTCCGGGAAACAGAATGAGAGCAGGTTTCCCTGCAGATCGAATTCACAACGCACATATTTCTTTTTACCGTCAACATACTGCCAGGCTACGGGACGTTTCTCGATGATATCGGCGAGCGACGTTTTGATGGTCAGGTCGCCCTGCGAGATGCGCACGTCATCCGCGCCATCATAGCGCACTGCGATCTGCGACGGGTCACCTCCCGGCGCAACAATAAAATCGTACTTCAGATTCGAGCCGGCGGCGTATACTTTGAGATCGACATCGCGGTAGAAAGCAGGGTACAACATGCCACTGTAGGCATAGGCCATAGACCTCCACTTTTCAGGATCGTTTCCCAGGAAGTAGTTGAAATAATCGGATGATCGCCCGAAAGGCAAGGGCTGCGCGTTTGTATTGGCACCGATAAAAGTAACCTGCACGGCATGCTCTTTCACCTGCCAGTCGGTACCAGCATCGGGCTGCTGGCGGTGGTGGCGAAGCTCGTGAAGCTCCTGGAGGCGGGCTCCGTCCCTGAAATGGTATTTGAAGAATCCGGGGCCTATGATCATGTTACCGCCACCCGGTAGTTGGGCAGCAAAATGTACATTTCCGGGCCACTGGTCTTTGTTCTCGATAAACCTGATGCCGGGTTCAGGCTCCGTGCAATATCCCCAGGTTGGGGCTAAAAATCCGGCAATGAACAGGAACACAGGGAGAAACTTCCTGCACAAACACATTGTCATACCACGTCAGCTTTCATTAGGGCTCTGACGCGTAAGATACGCATAAAAATCCAATCAGCTCTCTTTGCGCAGCACCTGCAGCGGTGGCGTGTTGATCACCTCACGTGAGTTGAACCAGCCGATGGCCACGGTCAGCAGCACCACGCCGGCGCCGATGATGAGCAGCTCGAGCCAGTCGAACGCAAACGTGATCTCGAAGAAGAAACGTGTGAGCAGCCAGCCTCCTCCCAGGGAGAGGATCATGCCCGTGAGCGCCGAGAACAGACCGAGGTAGGCGTATTCGATCAGCGTAATTTTTGTGATCTGCCGGGTGCGCGCGCCTACGGTACGAAGCAGTACATTTTCGCGGATGCGCACAAATTTGCTGTTGATCACCGCGCCTGCCAGCACCACCAGCCCGGTAACGATGCTGAACAATGCCAGGAACCGGATGATGAGTCCCAGCTTATCAAAAAGCTCGTTAACAGTGCTGAGGATCAGGCGCAGGTCTATCAATGAAACGTTCGGGAACTGCATCACCAGGGCCTGCTGAAAACGGTTGGCCTGCTGCTGATCGTTGATACGCGTAGCCGTCACGAAGATCTGCGGTGCGTTCTCCAGCACATCGGGTGGAAACACAAAAATGAAATTCGGCGGATCTTTGGGCCACTCCACCTTGCGCACGCCACCGATATAGGCTTTCACGGGCACACCCTGCATGTCGAACACCAGCGAATCGCCCAGCTTCACCTCAAGGTTCTCTTCCATACCTTCCGAAATGGTAACCCACACCGAATCACGTGACGTTTTCTTTTTCTGGATCTCGCCCTTGATCAGGGTCTCTGAACGGTGCAGGCTATCGCGATACGTAACCCGGTATTCGCGTGTAAGCGCCCAGTTGGGGATCTTGTCGGTAGTGTCTTTCTGCAGCGATTCGATAGATCTTCCCTTCAGCTCGCTCAGCCTGCAGGTGATGATGGGCACCACCTGGTTCACTTCCAGCTTGTTGTCTTTCATCAGCTTCACCACGCCATCGCGCTGTGACGGCTGAATATCGAACAGGATGGTGTTGGACTGATTCTCCTGTCCGGTGAACTCTACCTGGCCCAGCATGCTGCGCTCAACGATGTTCAGCGTGGAGATGATAAATGCGCCCAGCCCTATGGTGACCATGAGCACACGCGTCTGGTTATTGGGCCTGAACAGGCTCGACAGTGAGTGCCGCCAGATAAAACCAGCCCGGTAAGGGAAGAATTTTTTCACGAGCATGAGCAGCAGCATGGCAACGCCGGTGAGGCAGATCAGCGCCGCCACCAGTCCCGCAAAGAACATGAGTCCTGTGAGCCAGCTCCGGGTCTGCAATGCGGCAAAGGCTACGGGAAAAATGCCGATCAGCACCAGCGCCGTGATCTTGGTCTTGGAGAAGATGCGGCCCGCCTGAAAATCAGTACGCAACACCGTGAGCGGCGGAACAAACCTGACGGACACAAGCGGAAGTATGGAAAAGAGCACGGACACCACAGCGCCCAGTCCCAATCCCATCAGCAACGATTTCCATGAAAGGGTGAAACCGATCTCGAAGGGAACCACACCCTTCAAAAAGAGCGGTATGAGCTGCTGAATGCCTACCCCCAGAAAGGAGCCGACAATGCTGCCGATGATACCGAGAATGAAGATCTGGATGAAAAAGATATTGAATGCCTGCCACCCTGACGACCCGATGCATCGCAGCACGGCCACCTCTTCGCGCTTCTCACGGGCGTAAATGTGCACGGAGCTCGCTACCCCGATACAGCCCAGGATCAACGCAATAAATGCCAGCAGTGAAAAGAACTGATAAATGGAAAGAAATCCCCTGCCCAATCCTTCTTTCCTGCCTTCCACCGTCTCCCAGGAGTAGCCGTGCTTGCGGATGAGTGGTTTGATCTTGTCAACGGTTTCCTTCGTCTGTTTTTCAGAGGCGATGCGGAAATATTGTTTGTAGTTCACACGGCTTCCGTACTGTACCAGTCCCGTTGAATCAAGATCATCCAGCGAGATATAGACCGAGGGCGTGAACGTAGCCATGAGACCACCGCCACCAGGGATCTTGCTTACCACGCCAGAGACCTTGAACACGCTGTTGCCGATGCGGATGGAGTCGCCTGAGCTTACTTCGTATTGGCTCGCCAACGTTTCATCCATCATGGCATAACTCCCCTGCTTCATGCGGCTGTAGGCGTCAGCGGGTTGTGTTTCTATCTTGCCATAAAAAGGAAAATCGCCTTTCACTGCTACCAGCCGGATGAGCCTTGACTGCCCGTTATGCAGGAACAGCACCATAGAAGCCATGTCCGCTTCGGAAGCCTGCGGATAATCGAGCGAATCAAAAACGGTCTGAAGCTCCTTGTTGAATTTCTTTTCACCATTCACCACCAGGTCGGCGCCCAGCAGCTCTTTGGCGTTGTTGTTGATATCGGCCTGCAGCGAATAGTTGATGGAATCGAGCGCCACAACGGCCGCGATACCCGTGATCAGCGATGCCGTGAATAGAAATAGCCGCGAATAATTATGACGCGCATCACGCCAGGCCATCCGCCACACCCATGCATCGCGGAAAATAGATTTTGTTTTGCGTTTGATCTTGATGACGTACTCAATCATATATCAGTTGCCGGTTGCCAGTTACCGGTTGCCGGTTAGACTGGGCGCTGGCGTTTCACATTTACGGTTCTGATTCTACAGGTCTAAAAGCATTATCTCACGGTACCGAAACTGGCAACCGGTAACTGGCAACTAATGCCCGATGCCGAATGCCTGGCTGTAAACTTCCTGAACAAGCTTGCCTCCCTTCATGCGCAGGATCCTTTGCGTGCGCTGGGCAAGCTCCAGGTTGTGTGTGACCAGCACCAGCGTTGTGCCCTGCTCCTTGTTCATGCCGAAGAGCAGCTCGGTGATGTGGTGTGCATTTTCTTCGTCGAGGTTGCCGGTGGGCTCGTCGGCAAACAATATTTTAGGATCGGTAATGAAAGCGCGCGCCATGGCTACACGCTGCTGCTCCCCACCCGAAAGCTGCGATGGGTAATGCTGCATCCGGGCGGCAAGTCCCACGCGGTTAAGGAGGTCTTTGGCCTTGTCAGCCACATTTTTTTCGCCCCTGAGCTCCAGTGGCACCATTACGTTCTCCAGTGCCGTGAGTGTAGACAGCAGCTGAAAATTCTGGAATACAAAACCCACATACAGGTTGCGGATGTATGCCCGGTCGTCTTCGCTCATGGTATTCAGCCTGAATCCCATCAGTGAGATTACACCACTGGAAGGTGTATCCAGGCCGGCGCAGAGCCCCAGCAGGGTAGTTTTGCCGCTTCCCGATGGGCCGATAATAGAGATAGAGTTGCCCTGCTCAACCGAAAAGGAGATCTGGTCCAGCACCACCAGCTGATTTTCTGCCGAACGGTAGATTTTTGTGAGATTCTCTGCCTGAAGCACTATTTGTGACATGGTTTTTGTAATATCCCGTTTAATTTTAAATCGTTTATCGGGTAAAATTGTTACACCGAGAGATTTAAAGTTTAAGGTTTAAAGTTGGGCGTCCCTAAACTTGAAACTTGAAACTTTTAACCTGAAACTAGCAATCTTTTGATCATGGTCGCAAAAAAGCTGCTCATTATTGCATTTACACTGGTTTTTCAATCTTCCCCTAAAACAATCCTGTTCTTTGGAGACAGCCTTACCGCCGGCTATGGCCTGTCGCCGGAAGAGGCCTTCCCTGCCCTGGTAGAACAAAAGCTGGCGAAAAATGGCAAGCCGAGCAAGGTTGTGAATGCCGGTTTGAGCGGCGAAACTTCCGCGGGCGGCCTGACGAGGATCGACTGGATCCTGCGCCAGCCAGTGGATATCTTTGTGCTCGAGCTGGGCGCTAATGACGGGCTTCGCGGCCTGCCACCCGACCAAACACAAAAGAACCTGCAGGCCATCATCGATAAAGTGAAGGCCAAATATCCGAAGGTACGTGTGGTGGTGGCCGGTATGATGGTGCCACCCAACATGGGTCAGGATTATACCACCAAGTTCAGAAAGATCTTTCCCGAGATCGCCAAAAAGAACAATGCAACACTGATACCGTTCCTGCTCCAGGATGTTGCCGGCAACGAGAAGCTGAACCAGGCCGACGGGATCCATCCCAACGTTGAAGGGCACCGCATCGTTGCTGATAATGTATACAAGGTGATCAGCAACCTCTGGTAGCGCATAGCCCCGCGGACCTCATCAGTTTCAGTCGCGTAAGTTTTCGGCTCAAATTCCAGTCTCCGGAAAATCCATTGCTGTTATATTTACCTGCGTATGAATTTACTCAGGTCCATATTACCACTCCGGGCAGTAGTGTTTCTCCTGTCTGTGGAAGTATTGAACCTGAGCATCGACCCTCCTGACCTGCGGCCCTATCATCCCGAAGACCTGTCTGTAAACGATATTGAAAGCATCGCCGAGCTGGTGCTCGAAAACGTATTTGGTGTGCAGAACGCAGTGAAAGAGCTTGAAGACCAGGACACACCCGATGGTAGTCCGTTTACTTTGAAGGTCGATCTTTATTCATCCCTGTCGGCAAAGCTTCATCCAAAACCTTGTTTCTTCATCGTCAAAAAATCTTACCAGGAACTTCAAAAGAACCGGTTCAATGCTGTGTTCTCCGAGATCGCCTCTCCTCCACCGAAAGCTTAAGCACCGCCTGACCGAATAAAGCTCTTTCGTAATCGATTCCCTAAAACCTCACTGTACTAATTATCATGAAAGGTCCGGACAAAAAAAGTTTTTGGCTCAATCTCATATTCCTGCTCGTTATCATTACCATCGGCGTTGTGACCATTATCGTGTCACTGATCCTGGGCAATTGAGATTTACCGGAAGTGGGCACGGGCGGAGCAGTTTTGCAGATTCAGCCTGTGCTCACGATCCGGTTATTTTTTTGATTGTCGGGCCGACCATTCAATGGCCTGCCCCATCAGCTTCCTGAAATTAGGGTTGGAGAAAGCGGAAGGTCCGTGGCCCAGCTGTATGTAGGTAACATCTGATTTGCCATAATGGTTGATCCACGCCAGGTAGCGCATGCTCTTGGGGTGTGTGGTGCTGAGCAAAGGTTTAACACCCGGTAAGATCTCAACGTCGCCATACACTTCGTCGAAGATCTCAAAATCACCGAGGCCCCTGGTTACGGGATGTTTTTTGTCTTCTACCTTCACGGGAATGGTAACATCGTGCTCATAATTGGCTTTTAGGGTATCGCCCTTCACCACCACGGGATGGGTATGGTACTGGCCACCGACGATCCGGATGAATTCGGGCCAGTCCTGATACGATACCAGCGCATGATGCAGAAAGATCATGGATGCGCCTTTTTTCAACAGGGCAATGTAGGCGTCCTGCTGCGCGGGCGTGATGGTATCGAACATATCATAGAACAGCAGCACGTCATAGCGGCTCACCTCGGCTGAAGCGATGAGGGCATTGGCCTCCGGTTGCACCAGGGTGTCGTACACTATGGAGGGAATGGAATTAAAAACGTCATAGAACGGCTTGTGCTTAAAGCCGTGCCCGCCGGTTACGATCAGTACACGTATCTTTTTTGACTGTGCAAGAGCGGCCTGGATGGAGATGGTAAGTGTAAAGGCCAGCAGGAAACCGATGACAAAGGGTAAACGGACATTTCTCATACCTATAAAAAATACAAATTTCGTTCGGGGAAGTCTATACCCTTTGACGTATGGATCTTTACCATCCCGCACTGGCTGTGACTATTTATTAATCCGCCACATTATTTTTATCTTTGGCACCGGTTCACAACCCATGGAGAGATGCCAGAGTGGCCGAATGGGGCGGTCTCGAAAACCGTTATTCACGCAAGTGGATCCAGGGTTCGAATCCCTGTCTCTCCGCAAACCAAGCAACGCCCTTGACGACAGTCAAGGGCATTTTTGTTTTGGAGCGTTGCCGAGCGCCTCGCTCGAGCATAAGCGCAAAAACAAAAATGCAAAGAGAGCACAGCGAACGGCGTTGATTGGTTTAAGCCTCCCCTTCAGGGATCACGTGAGTAATCCCTGTCTCTCCGCCAAACCATCAAAAATAAAGGGAGCAGAACGGGCTAAACGCCCCTTTGTAACTATCACCGCAGCCTCTCTCCCGAGGGATAAACTTCTGCCGCCTTACTAAAAAATGTAGCACATAGTGCTATTGTGTGTATCCAAGAACCGATACTGGCGGGCTTGAACGGAAGCGGGAAGTCCCATGATCTCAATCTTCTATCGTTTTTGCCACTAAATTTATTCCTTGTCAAATGTTGCACCCCAAATTCATCTTATTATCTTAGTAAAGATTCCCCGCCCCACCTGATCCACTCGATCGCAAGCCCACTTGGAGTCGCACCTTTCGCTTTATATACCTTGGACAGTTTTATCGAATTTAGGACTATTTAGAATGGCATTAAAATTTGAGTTTAGCCTTCCAATTGAGCACGCTGACTTGCAATCGGAGGATGTTCGGAGCATCCTAAAAAAAGTAGACATTCTAATTGTTACTGTCAATGAGGCCGAGCGAGCCAGTATCTTCAGACTGCTACTCCCGATCCCTGAAAAAAATTCTATTTTGAGCATTAACCACCAAAGTTATACCTACCGCATAGGCCGGCTCGGCTACCACCTGGTAGCGCATGTCCAGTCCCAAATGGGATCTATACAACCCAATGCGTCGCTATTAACTGTATCAACCGCAATTGATGTGATCAAACCCAAAGCTGTTATTATGGTTGGAGTAGCGTTTGGCATAAATCCAGATAAGCAATTCAAAGGAGACGTGCTCATTTCACGTTCAGTATCCTATTATGAAGTTGCAAGGATCAATGAAAAACAATGGGACATAACACAAAGAGGCATTACACCGATTAGCGGCAATTTACTTTACAATAGTTTTGTCAATATTATAGATTGGGGATTTTATGTTACCCGCAAGCGAAAAGCAAGACCTCTTGCGGGCGATCTTCTGTCAGGCGAAAAATTGATTGACAATCTTGATTACAGAAACTTTTTACGGGATAAATTTCCTACCGCAATTGGTGGTGAAATGGAAGGTTCAGGCTTGTCCAGTGCGTGCATTAGTAAGGGGCTTAACGAGTGGATAATCATCAAAGGTATTTGCGACTGGGGGGATGGAAAAAAGGATAAAAAATTCCAACCCAAAGCCGCAGCAGCATCAATGTCATTGGTTTTTCACGCCCTATCAATTCCGACAATTTTCAACGGTCTCGAAATAAGTGTACTTGACCACCACACGGTAATAGCAGAAAAAGAAAAGTATACGCTAAATGCAAGAAAAGGATCTCCACTCTGGGTTTTAAACCGCATTAAATCAGATGCGTTGTCAAAGCTTATCGCAGATATCGAGTTCGTTAGTAAGACAGGATATCCCGACAATATTGCCGATGCGGTAATGCGCGACTTAAATCTGCTGTATGACGAAGTCCTGGATCTGCCTGCACTTTATGAAGGGAATGCGGAACTAAGGAATTTATTCACAGATTTTCTGAACACCTTTAAATCATGGCGAACGATTACCAACGCTCAGCCATTTGCCGAGCAGCGCCGGAATAAATTATCTCTGAAGCTAAGTGGCATTCGAGAGAACATCGCCAGACATCTTTCACAAACTCAAAAAAGCCTTAGCTACAATGTAGCTGATGTGAATCCCGAGAATTTCATTAATCTTCTAGGAATAACCGAGGAGTTTCCCGATCTCTTTCCTAATCTAAAAAAAGCGACAAAGAAAATTAAAAGGGGCATAGATTCAACCAAGTAAGGCGTGAGATGTTAGACCGCGCAACTGGCAATATAATTTACAAATTATTTCATTGCTTCCCCGCATGGGCTGGCACATTCGCACAACCGATCGATAGGTTTGCGATGAATATTCGAATTAATCGTTATCGACGATATTTTCGTGAAGAGTAAACAAAATAAAAGATGAAGTAACCGGCAAACACTCTCATGAAAAAATCTATCTGGCTTCCAATTGGTTGTATTTAAAGGTGAAACGAATTTATCGGTATCCCCTGGACCTAAAAATCCCAAGAGAACTATCTTACCTTCGATATCGGATTTTTTCACCTTGCCACTACGCAAATCTAACCCAGAGGATATTTTAAAGTCATGGTTTCTTGCTCTGAAATCTACGTCAACTATTTGGGGATGACCATCAATCTACTTCATGTTTTCATACTGTCAATGGTGGCCGCCCATTTGATGCTGTGGTTACTGGCGGAGGTAATGCCGGATTGCTGTTGCTGCTAAAAGATGCCCGGTTGTTGTAGAAGGCTTTGCAGCCGAAAGTCAGCGATAACTGGTATTAAGCTATTTCGGCAGTGATTTTCCACAGCTTAGCAGCAAATAATCAAACCAATAGCCTGATGAATAGGAAAGCAGGATTAAAACGTTAACTTTGATTAACTTATTCGATCGGATCAGGCACTCCTTTGGTTTCTCAATCGAGAGAAACAGGTTCTAGTCTCCATGGGTTCAATAAGGAGTTTCTACTCCAGACTACCATGGAAAACAACGACTTCGGCACCATTCCTTCATCTGCCCTTTCACAAAACATTTCAATGACAAAAATCCACCTCGCGTTATCAGCGGAACAGCTATCAAGCCTTCACGAAGGTATTAACATAAATACAGCGCTGGTGGAAGAAAGTAGAAAAGCAATTGCGGAGTCGCTCATAATTCTCAAAAAGTTCGGATCTAAAGGCCTTTACCTTGATGAGAAATGGTAAAGCGCTCCAACGGTAGCCCGATCAGGCTAAAAAAATCGATTGAAGAAAGTCCTTCTTTGAGCAAGCAGTCACGGTCTGCGCCGTTCTTTGGTTGGCAAGCGTGATTCACGGTATTTAACTATCCTTTCGTATGATTTAAAGGTAACTATGCAACCATGCTTCGCACCCAGGTGCTGCATGAGGCCACCCGTTAAACTCACCTCGATCGTGCACCACGCCATGCCAATGATGCAGATGACATATCGCAACGCCCAAATAATGGTTCTGCTAGTCACGGTGATGATCAGCGTAATTACTGCCACCGCGCAGCCTGAGAAAAAGCGACTTCAGCCTGGAAAACTCTACGAATCCGGAGAGGTCATCTACGCTCCTTTCTATGGCTTCTCCAGCACCGTTCCCGCGAATTGGAAGGGCACATTACCGATTGACATGGAGATCTTTTTACTATTACCCGACACCACCGGTATCTGTGGCGAGATCTACACTTTTGCAAGCGAAAAAAATGACCTGTCGTCATTGCAAAAACACTGGTTACGCGGGGTGTCATTCTCACCATCCATTAAAGTCAGGGCAACTGATATCACCCTGGAGAACGACATGATCATGGCTGAAGTAGTACCTGAGGGTGATGCCGTCAATACCGGGAACAAAGGATTTGCCATGGCGAGATGCGGCCCCTTTGGCTATTGCATTACTTGTTTGGCAATCGGTCCTGTACAATGCTACGATGAAATGAAGATGGCAGTAGAAAATTTCATGCGCAAAGCACTGTTCACACAGCCATCCGATGTCTCGATATATGTTGACTTTAACTGGAAGGAATTCCTGTCAAATAAATCGTTGATCACCTTTTCCATGATCGAGCAATCATCGGGTTCAGGCAGCAAAGAAAATACTTTTAACCTCTGCGGTGATGGTACCTTCAACGGGCAGATCAAGAAGAAAGGAAGTATGAAACAGCTCAACGCAAGCTACAAGGGTTATCAATCGGGTTCCTGGTCGACTGAGAGCATCGGTGAAACGGGTGTTCTTAAACTTGCTTTCAAAAAACTTCCAGCCGCAGAATTACAGATGAGCATCAAAGACGATCGTATTTATGTGAATGGTGAGCGTTATTTTGTTGCAGAATCGGCGAAATGTAAACAATAAAAGATTAAATTCTTCTTATTGAAGCGGCATATCACAAGCGCTCATATCCCTTAAGACAACATAGTTACCATTTCTCTTTTCGAATAGAACCATGTAATGTCCGGTATTAATAGAAACATTGGTGGAGTCCGCTAAGTTGTAATAACCGATTTCCACAACCTGATTACCGTCGTTGGATATAAAAACCTCGTTGGTAGTGAATGCGATCTTATTACCCCTGGAGGAAGAATCGATGCCAGCTCTGAGATATTCTATAATGGCCGGCTTCCCGACCAGGGGCGCCTTGTTTTGAGAAAACGATATGGCATCCTCCGCGTAATAACCAATGCTTTTCAATTGCCCTGTGTTATATAGCTCTGCAAATTTATTTTCCTTAGCCTGAATCTCTTTTTTGATCTTGTCTTTATCAATTGGTGATGCTATGGACTCTTCTTGCTTGGAACCGCAGGTTATGACTAAAGGTATCAAACATGCCAGTAATGCCACATCGATCAGTCTTTTTTCCATAATTGTATCAGTTGAAATTTTACCGTCTTCGGCCACCGCCTCCTCTTGAACCACCTCCACTAAAACCGCCGCCTCTCGAGCCGCCTCCGTACCCGCCACTGTAACGGGATGCTCCGGCTGAACTGGGTTTGGATCGCTGGGAAGAAAAGTCCGACTGACGGTTGGAAGGCAATGAACCGGCAGCTTCGCGTGTAGGTCTTGCCTGACGTGTGGATGGCGATGCTCCGCCGGCCTGCCGATTGGAGGACTGCCGGCCACCGGATTCACGTGTAGCGGGCGATGCTCCTCCTGATGGGCGTGTCGATGGACGCGTTGATACACCATTGCTTCTATCATAATTACCGCTGGCCTTATTACGATTTACCGTGTTGGAAGTATTTCGCGTCCTGTTATAATTGTTAAAATTGTTAGTATTATGAATTACCGTGGTGTTGCCATGATACCCGTAGCCATGATGGTGATAATGAGCGTGACTACCCCAGTATACGCCGATTGCCATTACAGTAAATGCAGCAAAATAAGGCGGGTAATAACCATAATGGTATGGCGGATAATAGGGTACATAAGCTGGAGAGTATACGTATTGCACAATGGGAGCTTGTTCGACCACTACTGTTGTGGTTTGTGCAGGCACAGTAACAATTTTAACAGTGTCCGGACCCTGGTATCCTGGATTGGCGGTAACTGGCGGCGTGGAAGACTCCCTTAGCTCAACAATATAATTCTTGCCATACAGATCTTCATCGCCTACGATCTGCATGGAAATTTTTTTATCCTTATCCTTCGATACTAAGATCACGGCAACATCCTGGGTTTCAGTTTCACTTACCGCTACCTGAAGAATAAATGTAAAATCCTCTTTCTCCTGCTTCGTTACAACCTTGATGAAATCGACCTTTTTATCCAAATCCAAATCCAGGTTGTTAATTCCCGTTTTTTCAAGGTTCAATGATTTTTCAAATTCTTCAATGGTCCTGGATTTTTGAAAAAGATCCAGAACAGCATAAAGGTCGAGGTTATCTCCCGGCAAGCCTAATAATGTCGAATCGGCCACTGATTGAGAAAAAGCAGGCGCGTTCAACAGACTCATTGCTACGACTGCATAGGGCAAAATATGTTTTTCCATAACAGCTCCGCCTTGCAACAGATTTATAAGTAAATTATAAATATCTGCCACCAGTCGTAAGTGTTTCACTGGGTACCGCCAGGTGTCTCACGGGGATGGAAGATGGCACATTTTTGCAGGTTACGGCGGACGCGTAGATCCAACAGATCACGTTCATTCAACGGGCGTTAATGACGCTGCAAAACCACGTGGCAGAGCAAACTTTGTGTTCGGGAGCGTCCATGGTAAAAGAAAGGAACGTTGTTATACCACTCCGGTTCCCATTACCCGGCTCATAGTCACCAGGTGTTGCGAATACATCTCTTCACGAAAAGAGGCGGAATTTAGACGTCGAACCCACCAGCGGATCATTAGAACTCTACCCTGAACACCGTAGCCAGCGGATCCATGTCAGCGGCCTCAGGTGTGTGGAAGGTGAGCTTGTTTGCTTTGACCGACCACTTCAAATCTGCTTCACTGCCCACCACCGAGACCCGTTTTATTTTACCCTCTATTGCCGGTCGGATTTCAATGGCAGAATTGGGTGCAGGCTGGCCCAATGAATACACATACAAACGCTTGCCATCCTTCGATTGGGTAAAGCGGATATCCTTTTCGTTGTAAGCCGTCGTGGCGGATTGCCCCCCAAAATCACCTTTCTTGAAGGCCGCTTCCCCGTAACCATACGTTGAGAAGGCCCTCGTTTCATATACAGCTTCTTTGTGCCTATCGATCCATTTCCCGATGGAAGTCAAAATGTTGCGCTGCTCATCGTTAATGATCCCGTCGGCCCGGGGTGAGATATTCAGCAATACAATTCCTTTCTTACTCCAAACATCGATCATATTCCGGATCACCAGCGCCGGATCCTTATACGTTTGGCCATTGACATAACACCAGCTGGAGTGACTTAGCGTAATATCGGTCAGCCAGTAGTCGCCGGAGATCTCGGTCTTGCCTCCCTGTTCGATATCCAGGATACCCACATTGGCAGGCAAGTCCTCCTGCTTATAGGCAACGATCGGTTTCTGTCCTCTCGAGACCGCTGTATTAAAATGGTGCGCCACCATTTTTTGACGGTAGTTCTCGGGTATCCTGTCAAGCCAGGAATCGAACCAGATGATATCAGGGGCGTAGTTATCCACCACCTCATTCGTCTGATTCAACCAATACTCGTAGAATTCGGCTTCGGGAATATTTCCATACAGGAGCCGGAGCCTGGGATCTGTAGTTGAGGTTACATAGTCGGGATGGTACGGGAAATGGCTATCGTCTCCCGGATCGGGCGTATTCTGCGCCCACTGTGCCGTGTCGTTCGCATATCTTTGAAGAAGCCTCTCATGGTGGAACGTTGCAATTGTCTTCATGTCGTTCTTCTTTAGCTCCGCGAAGAGCTCGCCAAGAATGTCTTTCTTCGGTCCCATATCTTTGGCGTTCCAGGGATTCAGCTTGCTGGCCCACATGGCGAATCCGTCATGGTGCTGCGCCACGGGGCCTGCGAATCTGGCGCCCGACCTTTTAAACAGATCTGCCCACTCCCTGGCATCGAAATGCTCGCCTGTGAACATCGGTATAAAATCGTGGTAGTTGAATTGAGATACAGGCCCGAAGGTTTTCTGGTGATGTTCGAACACTTCTCCTCCCCAATCTTTCCTGCCTGGCGCATACATCCACCTCGGATACCATTCAGAACTATAGGCAGGTACGCTATATACACCCCAGTGGAAATAGATCCCGAACTTCGCATCCTTGAACCACTCCGGCTCTCTTTCTATTGTGGATAGCGAATGCCATGTTTCTTCAAATTTATTTTCCGCCTCCGGGGTTTTGGTTTCCGGGGAATTCCTGCATGAAACGAGTCCTGCGGCTATACACAGGATGAAGACTACACGATCTGTTTTTGTCATTAGCTTATCACCATTGTTTAATTACGGTTTCCTGCATTCAGATATCCCGGCAGCGAAAGCGCTTCCTATAAAGGTTTAAAATATGCTTCTGAGGACAGGCATCTTCTGCTGGCTTTATCGAATGCGCCAAACCAATATTAGTGTAAACATGACAATTATTAGCAACGAACCTTAAGTTTTTTCTCCATTGCGCTCGCCATGAGCCTGCCCCGGAGGGACGGAGGTTCCTGAAAAGTACCGGCACGCTTAATTGATCACCAACCCAGCGGTGAGATTCAATATGGTTCCGGTCATGGCTTTTCCCTCATCAGAGGCAGCAAAAACTGCTGCGTTTGCCAGGTCATTGATAGACGCGAGCCTTTTGGTATGTGTTCTTCCTTCCATGCCGGCATGGAATTGCTTGTAATCAATATTGTGCGCCCTGGCATGCAAGCTGTATACTTCATCGATCAATGGCGTATCCGGCATCGCCGAGGTAAGGATGCATACTGAACGCACACCAGAAGGCCCCAATTCAGCCGAAATGGTGCGACTTAAAGCTTCTATTGATGACCATGTAGATGGCATGCCTCCCATGAACGGAACACTAACCCTGCTCGGGCTTGGTGTGTTCATTAAGATAACCCCATGCTTCTGAGCCACCATTCGCCTGGCCGCAGCCTTTGCCGTTATAAAGTGAGATTGCGAATAGGCAGTAATTGGGTGTAGAAAATTTTCAAGCGAGAGCTCAATCAAAGCTGTTCCCTGATGACCCGTTTGAGGCAGCCCGACGGCATTGAAAGAAATATCAACCTTTCCAGCCTTCCTGATAAGTTCCTCCATATGTCTTTCGACTGAATCTTCGCACATAGCATCAACCTGGGCGATCTCAATACTTCCACCCATTGATGTGATTTGTTCAGCCACCGTCTCGAGCTTACTCCACGTGCGGCCTGTCAAATACACGTGCGCTCCTTCCCTGGCAAATGATTTTGCGACTGTTGCCCCTACTGCCCCGTTGCCATAGATCACCGCCACTTTGTTCTCCAGCCTTTTCATTGTATGTCCTGTTTGTTGGTTTCTTTTTGCAATTGAATGATCAGTTAAATAGTGGCTCAAACGAATTTCCATTGAGAACTTCGCTCGCCATCGCTTCCATTTTATGGTAGGTTGCCCTATATAAAAAAACGGCCATGCTGATGCGCTTGACGCCACTGGTTGCCAGCATAGGCATAGAGAGCTTTGGAATACCAACCACATTTACCGGCAATGAAGTGCCAGCAACAATTTTCCTGATCAGCTCGGCATCGCTAACGGCTGTTACAAACAATCCATCGGCGCCTGCATCTTTATACCTCGTTGCTCTACTTAAAACAATTTCCAAAGGACCAGGAAGCTTTTGCAGGAAAGCATCGGTTCGGGCGTTGATGAAGAGCTGTTGACCTGTTTTAACAAGGTAGTTTTTTATACTATCCAGTTTTCTTAAAAAGCCATCCTCACCTTGTGCATCCTCCAGGTTTATTCCGGCAACACCGGTATCGATCAGGTTTTGAATATGATCATTCAAAACAGACAGATCATCCGTGTATCCTCTTTCCAAGTCAACTGATAACGGAATGCCTGTACACAACTTTATTCTCTTAACAACATACAGCAACTCAGGAAAAGGGATCTCTTCGCCATCTCTATAACCAAGGGATTCAGCGATGGCTCCACTGGATGTGGCCATCGCTTTAAAGCCACAGGCCTCGACAACCTTTGCACTTTTTACGTTCCACACGTTAGCCAGGATGAAAGGCGTTGTTTGGTAATGCAACTGATGAAATGTTTCAAAATTAGTCATATGGATATACTTACTGTTTTTTAGTGATCGCTGGCGCTCTGCTTCCAGTAACCTGGATATGGAGGAACGGCCACGCATTTTGCCTGCACTTGTTTTTAATCTGAATTCAAATTCGAATGCAAAGCTATGACCTTAACATTACCTTCAGGGGGTGTAATAGAGACATTATGGTGGGTTGTTTAAGACAACGGGAATCCCAACATTGCAAGAAAAATACACATGAAACACATAGCCATTGTTGCGCCCTGCGGTCAAAGTAATATGTCGAGTGTAGCATGCATTGTTGGCGCCTTTGAAATTTTATCTGATGCCAATTTGTTTTGGAAAAAGAAGGGAGGCCGTGACAGTTACAAAATTGAAATTGTTGGTATATCTGACAGAACAGAATTCAGCAACGGCCTGGTAACCATCAAGCCTCATGCTGACATCAATACCCTTCAGAAGACAAACCTGGTAGTTATCCCATCATTGATCCGCGACTATGAACAAGCCCTGGAGGGAAACAAACTTATTGTAGACTGGATAACCCGGCAGTATAAGCAAGGTGCTGAAATAGCATCGATGTGTACGGGTGCTTTTATGCTGGCAGCCGCGGGTTTGCTGAATGGAAAAAATTGTTCAACGCATTGGTCTGCCGAGAATACCTTCAGAACATTGTTCCCCGGTGTTCATTTAAAGACGCATAGTACAATCACCTACGAGGCCGGGATCTATACGAATGGCGGCGCCTATTCTTTTCTGAACTTGCTGATCTACCTAATTGAAAAATATTATGACAGGCAAACGGCCATTTATTGTTCGAAGCTTTTTCAAATTGAGATCGACAGACAATACCAATCGGGTTTCAGTATCTTCAGCGGGCAAAAATTGCATGACGACGAGGAGATTAGAAGAGCACAGGAATATATCGAAAGTAAGATCAGTGAGAAGATCTCTATTGACGAGATCTCATCACGGCTGTCGATAGGACGGAGAAATTTCGATCGCAGATTTATAAAAGCGACCGGAAATTCTCCTCTAGAATATGCGCAACGTGTAAAAGTCGAAGCTGCGAAAAAAGCGTTTGAAAACTCACGCAAAACCATCCATGAAGTAATGTATGAAGTCGGTTACTCTGATCTGAAGGCATTCAGGGAAGTATTCAGAAAAATTACCGGCATGTCACCCCTGGCCTATAGGAGCAGGTATAACAAGGAAATCGATGTTCCGCGAAAGTAACATCCGCGGGCAACGGTGAATCAAAAGCTGAGCACTATTTTCCCAAATGCCTTTCCTGATTTTAGTCTATGGAAAGCATCCTGCACTTCTCCGATAGCGTAGACACTATCTATTACAGGTTTGATGTTATTCTTTTCGATGGCGTTTACAAGCTCCGCCAGCTGCTGCGCATTGCCAACAGAATATGCCTGCAGCCGGACATAGTTTGTAATCAATGGGATCAGATCTATGGTGAGCTTTGTGCCTGTCAGTAAACCGATCAATCCGACAAAGCCGTGTTGTTTTACCGAGAGAATACTTTGTTCGATGGTATCAGTCCCGGCCACATCCAACGTCACATCCACCCCAATACCGCCATTGAGACGCTTTACTTCATTGCTCCACTGCGGAAACGCTTTATAATTTATCACCTCATCTGCTCCGAGGTCTTTTAGCCGTTTCATTTTTTCCTGGCTACTGGTTGTAGCGATCACTTTCAGACCAAATATTTTGGCTACCTGCAATGCAAACAGGGAAACACCACCAGTGCCCTGAATTAAAATAGATTGCCCAGCCCGGATGTTTGCCTGCTCAGCCAGAATAGCCCATACCGTCAGTCCGCCAACAGGTAATGGTGCTGCTTCTTCATCACTGATATTGTTGGGCGTTCTCACCAGGGTGTTCTCGGGCTGAACGCTATATTCTGCCAACACGCCGGAACGGGAGAAACCGGTTCGCAACTGATCGTGGTAAGGTGTATTTTTCCCGGCCTCCCAGCGGGCAATAAAAGGAATCATCACACGGTCGCCTTTCTTCCAGCGGGTTACTTTACTGCCAACGTCCTCCACAACCCCTACGCCTTGAGAAACCGGAATGTGTGGAAGGGGAATACCAAAAGGTATGGTGTTCTCCACGACAATTGAGTCGTGGTACTCCAATGCTACCGCAGTCGTCTTTACCAATACCTCGTTCTCGCCCATGGCAGGCACGGGAATATCTCTCAGTTGCAAATGCTCGATGCCAAACTGTTCTAACAATATTGCTTTCACTTTATTGATATTTAATTTGATAATTTGTTGTTTAACAGGGTCTCCAACTTCTTCAATTTCGTTGTCCAGAATTTATCGAAGTAGGAGATCCAGGACTGGAGCTCTTCGAAACCATCCTTTTTCAAGGTGCAATGCCGCTCCCGGCCGATATTCGTGATGGATATAAACCCCGCACCGTATAACATTTTAACATGCTTTGAAACAGCTGGGCGGCTCATCTTGAAATTGTCTGCCAGGCCGTTGATGGTCATGCTCTTTTTTGATAACAGCATCAACATTTTGCGTCTGCTGGGATCTCCTATCACCTGAAATGCGTCAAGCGTTGGCTGCGTCATTTTGATTCAACATTTAAAAGTTTATCGATATTGTTCAACTTCTCTAGCCAACCATGCATTAAGCCGTTGTAAAAATTCAGGTTTTCCTCCTTTGCAAAACCACTGTGCTCCAGGAACAGGTCTGTGCCTTTATCTTTGGCTTCAGCTTCCACGTGACGACCGAGTCAAGTGTGATCTGTCCATCACCCGGGCCACTCTTCCATGAATAGGAAAGCTTTTTAAAGGGAACAACCTCCAATACTTTGCAATAGAAGATGCCGTCGAAATCAAGGGCGGGTATCGGATCTGTTCTGAACTGAAAGTCATGCCCCACTACTGGCTGGAAATCATTTTTCATCAGCCATAGCTCCATTAGATCCGATCTTGTCAGGTATTCCCAAATCGCTTCAGGGGGATGCGGATAAAAAAATTTGTGCTTAATTACGTTGGTCATACAGGTAACTTAAAAGTTACCCAAATATATACGTAACTTTTAAGTTACTCAAACTATTTTTACATTTTTAAATGTGCATTAAAAATGGACTGAATACAGCACAAAGCTGAATTTCCTGGCAACAAGGGCGGAGAAAGTTGGCGGGAAACCTGCTATTTGAACAGCAGCGGCGCAAACATATACAAATTATTTCGCCACACGGGCCATGTATGCCCACCGGGATATTCATGATACGTATACCTGATGTTGAGCTCATCCAATCTGCGAAGCATTGCCTGACAATTCTCATACGCTATGTCCTCCTTGCCACCCATGGCGATCCACAGTTTGACCTTATCATTTATCGCGGCAGCGTTGCTCCTCATAAACTCATACTGCCTGTCGGAGATGCTCTTTTGGTTGGGTAACCAGCCCGAGCTGAATACGCCCAGGTGTGAAAACAAGCCAGGGTTGTATATACCCGCATAGAGTGTTTGTAGTCCGCCCAACGACAAACCCGCCAGCGCCCTGTTCTGCGCGCCTGTGTCTGCCCGGTAATTCTTCTCGACGAAGGGAATAACGCTCTGCTTCAGCTCCGCTTCAAATGTGCGAAGGAACTGCTCACCAAATCCCGGCGTACCGGTATTTCCGTCGAGCATGACCACCAGCATGGGCGTTGCCTTTTTCTCCGCGATCAGATTATCAAGAATGAGATCGGTTTTACCCTGGGTGGCCCAGCCTCTCTCGTCTTCACCACCACCGTGCAAAATATACAACACAGGATATTTTTGGTTTGCGTTGGCATCGTAGCCTGGTGGCGTATAGATGTAGAGGTTACGCCAGCCGTTCATAACAGTTGAATAGTACCGCTTCAACCGGATATCGCCGTGCGGAACATCCCTGATCGCATAGTACGCTTCGCCTTGAACTGGTATCTCGATGCCGCTGGCCATGCGGCTCATGCCGTAATAGGATTCGCTCGATGGATCGGCTACCGCCACACCATCGATCACAAGCGAATAGTAATGAAAGCCCTCTCCCTGGGGATCGGTGGTTACTTCCCAAAAACCATCCTGCCCTTTCACCATGTCATACTTCCTGCCCAGATCGATCTGCACTTTCTGGGCCTCCGGCGCTTTGATCCTGAAGATGACCCGATGATCGGGTAATACCCTGGGAAACTTTGCAGACCTCACATTGGAGGCAGTTGCGGATCCAAGCATATTATATTTGGGAAAAACGGAAGCATCGACAGGCTTGAACAGGAATTGTGAAAACATGTAGAGGTCATTCTTCCAGACCTTGAAGTCGTGCGCGCCGGGTTCGGTATAAAAGATATGGGAAACAGCGTGTTCTTCCAGGTAATCGTGTGTACGCTGGCTGAATGATATGAGCCCATCATCCACACCACATGAGATCCAAAGCAATTTTAGCTGAGCGCTTGTCTTCTTAGGATCGGGAACCAGTGCTTCCGGTGCTTTGGTGTTGGGCGCCGATGAAAAGCCACCCACCCAGGCAAACGTGTCCAGGTTGCCCAGTCCAAAATTCAGCGACTGCCCTCCTTCCATCGACAGGCCGGCAACTGCGCGGTGCTCACGATCGGTGTAAACCGGGTACTTCTTTTCAATGAAGGGGATCAGGTCCCTGAGCAGATCTTTTTCGAAGGTTGCAAAGGCCTGCACTTTCACACTATCGAAAACATTCCCGGTAGCGCGGTCATCTTTCATCGCCCGGCCGTTGGGCAGCACCACGATCATGGGCTGAATTTTCTTTTCACTGTACAGGTTATCCAGGATCACCTGGGGGCTGCCACCGTTCAACCATTCTTTTTCATCGCCGCCAATGCCATGCAAGAGATACAATACGGGGTACTTGATCTTTCGTGTGTATCCGGGTGGTGTATAGATCAACGCTTTTCGATTTACGCCCACTGTCTTTGAAGGATAGGAAATGGTATCGATTTTTCCATGCGGAACGCCTGATCGCAAAACATCAAAACCTTCCGGTGAGTGCATGAGGGTTGCCTGGGCGTCAGCCGAAAGTGCATTCCAAAATAAAATGGAAAAGAGGAGAATCATTTTTTTCATGGTTGTTCCTGTTTTTTTATCAGTATAGAATTCAATAACGCTGGCGGGCAGGTAGTCTCCGATGAAGCGCAACGATATGGTCATTGCGCCACAAGTGTCACTACTTCGCCTTTCTGCGTTGGTATATCGTATAGTAAAGTTTGCTTTAGCGCGGGAAGTATGATGTTTGCATCAGGTGATACAATCGGGTCTGGCGTTTCTTCCGTCTGATAAAATGCATTAGGACTTTCGCCGCTCGCATTTTTCAATAAACGTCCTTCCTTCGATCTCAAAGGATTGGGTACACGCAAGCGAAGATTGCCTCCCAGTGTTGATCTAATGGCAACCCGGGTAACTTTCGAGTCCTTCCAGTCCATACTTACAATTTCGAATCCACCCCTGGCGCACAAGCCGGTGACGCTTCCTGTTTGCCAGACGTCAGGAAGCGCGGGAAGCAAATGAAGGCTACCATCCGCGCTTTGCATCAGCATTTCGGCGATACCCGAAGTGCAGCCGAAGTTACCGTCGATCTGAAATGGCGGGTGTGCATCAAAGAGGTTCCTGTAAGTCCCTCCTCCGCCCGGATTGGTGCCCACGGGCGTTAATTGATCCTGGATCAGCTTAAATGCATGATTCCCATCCAGCATTCGCGCCCACCAGTTCACTTTCCAGCCCATGCTCCATCCCGTTGAAACATCGCCCCGGTGCATCAGTGTAGTTTTGCAGGCGCTGTAAAGCTCAGGGGTGCGGTAAGGCGAGATCTGGTTTGAAGGGAACAGTCCGTACAAGTGTGAAATATGCCGGTGATCATCCTTGGGATCGTCAATATCTTCCAGCCATTCCTGCAGTTGTCCGTGCCGGCCTATGTGCATGGGAGGAAGACGTTTACGCATCTGCACCAGCGTATCGGCGAAGGCTGCATCTTTTTTCAACAACGCTGCAGCCCTGATCACGGTAGAGAATATTTCAAATACGATCTGGTTGTCCATGGTTGTGCCTGCATCGAGTGATGAGCCCTGGTGTGCCGCTGGTGCATTTTCAGGCGACATCCCCGGGTTTACCACAAGCCATTGGTACTTCGGATGCGCCACCAGAAAATCCACATAAAATGTGGCAGCGCCCTTCAATACCGGATAGATAGATTCCAGAAATGTTTGATCTCCTGTGTACAGGTAGTGCTCCCAAAGATGCTGGCTTGTCCAGGCACCACCTGCATTCCATACACCCCACAAGGCGCCATCAATAGCACCCGTAGCGCGCCAGATGTCAGTGTTATGATGCGCCACCCAACCTCTTGCGCCATACATCACCCTGGCCGTTTCCTGACCGGTCACCGACAGCTCCTGCACCATTTTCAGAAAAGGCTCATGCAACGCTGAAAGATTAGTTTTTTCAGCCGGCCAGTAATTCATTTCTGCATTGATGTTGATCGTGTACTTACTGTCCCACGGTGGATGGATCCTGTTATTCCAGATGCCCTGAAGGTTGGCGGGCTGACCTCCCGGCTGAGATGATGAGATCAGTAAATAACGGCCAAACTGAAAGTACAGCGTTGCAAATTGCGGGTCATTGACTGAGCGAAAATTCTTCAATCGCTCGTCTGTCGGCAGGTTTGCCGCATCGGTTGTGCCCAGGTCCAGCTTTACCCTGTTAAAATATTTTTGATAGTCAGTAATGTGCGCTTTCAGAAGGGATGGATACGATTTCGGATATGCCTTGTTAAGGTATTCGGCTGCCCTTGCTTTTTCATCGCCGCCGATGTCGTTATAACTATTGAAGTTACTGGCAACAGCGATATAAATCGTAGCAGCGTTCGCGCCTTCAACGATCAGCGAAGTGTCGGTCGCCGATAGTGCACCACCCTCTGTTTTAATGCGTGTGATCCCTTTATACGCAACCATACCTTTGACCCCTTCATGATCGATGGTTGTTCCTGACAGGGTGAGGTCTTTACCGGATTCGGTTTTCCTTACAACACCTCGCTGGGGCGTGGAGTAATAAGCAGCAAATGAAAGGCTTCCACGTTTGCTTGCGGTGAGTTGTACAACAACCACCCTATCGGCCAGGGAAGCCAGGGCCTCCCGTGTATACGTTACATCGCCAACCTTATAAGACGTTTTTGAAACAGCCCGCCCGAGATCAAGCTCCCGGTAGTAGTCTGTGAATGTATGATGCCCTTCGAATGCGAGGTGAAGACTGCCAACAGGCTCGAACATCTGACCATGCGATCTTTTGGTGATAATGGCATTGTTGGCAAGCTTCTCCGCTTCTTTTTGCCTTCCCTCGAAAATGAGCTTTTGAATTTCCGGCAATGAAGCAAGCGCTTCGGGATTATCGTTCCTGTTCGGGCCACCCGACCACACCGTATGCTCATTGAGCTGGATCGTTTCCGTTTCAACATTGCCATAGATCATCGCTCCCAATCGGCCGTTGCCTATCGGAAGTGCATTCTCCCAGGTGTTTCCTGCCGGTTGCCGATACCAAAGTCTGAGCGTCCCATCGGTTTGCGCATAGGCTGTTGCGCTTATCAGAAGTATTCCCGTTAACAGTATCTGTTTCATCCCTTAAAATATGTCGGCCAAATTGCTTTCAAAAAAAGAGCGTGACCGGATTACATTTCCAGTCACACTCAAACACAAAACTTTCTTATTGACCCCATCCCGGAGTCTGTTGCAGATAACCTTTATTGCGGAGGATCTCATTTGCCTCAATGGGCAGTAAGTACATCCGCTCGTCAAACTTGCGCTGCAATAATTGTATGGGCGTATAGGTCTTGGTGCCCGTTGCCGTATTTTTTATGATGTCCATTCCCATGATCGGCCGGTTCTCAACGTCTGTTCCGATCTTCCACCGTCTTACGTCCCAGAACCTGTGCTCTTCAAACGCGAGCTCGATCCTTCTTTCATTATACAATCTTCTTCTCAGCTCCTGTCCTGTTACGGTTGCCGGTATCGCTGGCATGCCCACCCTTGCCCTGATCCGGCTCAGGTATTCGCGACAGGTCACTTCATCGCCAAGCTCAAATTTTGCCTCAGCATAGTTCAGGTAGATCTCCCCCAGCCTGAACACGATCCAGGGATTGGTGTAAGGTTGCTGCCAGTTCAGCGGAACGCCGTCACCCGGCATAAATTTCCGAAGCACATAATTGGAGCGGGGGTTGTCACCGCTTTGTTTGTAGGAGTCGAATCCCCAGGTTTTGCCATCGGTGGCTACCCACATTTCAAAAGTGTCGCCGTGGTATACCGAGCCATCGTGGATGATGGTGGCTTCGAAACGCGGGTCGCGGTCTTTATAAGGTTGTTGTGGGTCATATCCTGAGGCGGGATTCACAGTTTTTACACCGCCGGGATAAATGAATGCAGGCTCACCGTTGATCATGTCATAGTCGTCAACCAGGTTTTGTGAAGGGCCGTTACTTGCCCACCATCCGCCATAAGCGCCATACCTGCGCCCAAGGTTGTGCATGGGTGCCTGATGAAAGTTTGTGGTTGAAAAGCTTCGCACGAAGATCATTTCATTGTTGGCCGTTCCACTGGGCTGATTAAAAAGCGTTGTGTAATTGGGATGCAATGAATATCCGCTGTTCAGCAACGCCTCGGCAGCGTCGGCAGCTTTTTGCCACCGGGCCTTGTCGTTAGCCGGGTTGAACAATGGAGACGCAGCATATAAATACATGCGTGAACGCAATGCCTTGCATGCATCCTGTGTTGCCCTGCCAAAGTTACTATTGGATGATTCATATTTCGCAGGCAGGTCCGGTGTAGCCTCGTTCAGGTCCTGGTCGATAAAAGCCACGCATTGGTCGAACGTGCTGCGTTCAAACTTTTCTTCTTCACCGAGCTCATAACTCCGGGTAACGATCGGCACACCGCCGAACCTTTCCAGAAGGATGAAGTAGTTGTAGGCTCTTAAAAATTTTGCCTCGGCAACCAATCTTGCTTTATCCGTCAATGCCACGGTGCTCGTCTGCATTTTTTCCAGGAACACGTTGATCTTTCTGATATCCTGGTAGGCGGTGTTCCATACGTAAATGTTGCCGCCCCCGGTCCAGTGTGTATTGGCAACCGATGTTACGTTATCGGCAGTGAGGTTACCATTGGGAACATTGCCGATATCCCAGCTGATGGCGCAATGTGCTTCGTCTGTTGCTTTTGACTGCATGTGTATGTTGAATCCATGAAGAACAGAAGTATACAGTCCGTTGTGATAGGCCCTGATCAGGCTTTCATCGGTCCAGACGGCAGTTTCTGCGATCCGGTCTCTTGGCGGAACATCCAGCACGCTGTCATCGCACGCAAGGAAGGATATCAGTGATATGATTAAAATAAACCTTTTCATAATGCTAAAATTTTACGTTGACACCAAGGTTGAGAACACGTTGCTGCGGATAGTAGAGATATCCACCGCTTTGCTCAGGGTCGGTCCATTTTATTTCTTTGGCCCAGGTGAGCACGTTGAATCCGCTCACATAGAATCGCACATTGCTCAGGCCAAGACGGGAAATAACCGGTGATGGTATGGAATAACCGAGCTCGAGCGTTTTGAGCCTGACGAACGTAGCATCGAACAACCAGTTTGTGTTGTTTCCAGGGGCCAGGTCTTCAGCCCGCGGCATGGTGCCATTGGGGTTCTCGGTTGTCCACCGGTTTTCAGCGCGATACACGGAGGCGTTGTCGAAAGCCGAGCTTCCCAGCACGCCAAAACGATCGTCGAAATTATAAGCGTTGGTTTGCCCCTGGAAGAACAGGTTCAGGTCAAAGTTTTTGTATCCGAAATCAAATGTAATTCCGAAAACATGCTGGGCACCGCGGTATAATCAAACCTGAACTGGTCCGCTCCGTTGATCAGGTTATCGTTGTTCAGGTCAACAATTTTTGTATCCCCCACCTGGGCGTTGGCGAGGTGCGGATAGGCGTCCAGCTCCTCTTGTGTATTGAACACGCCGTCTGCTTTGTAATACAGGCCTGCGCCCACCGGGTGACCTGTTCTATTTTTGTAAGGCTCGTCCTGCGGCACTTCGTCCATAAAAACGATCTTGCTGCGGGTGAAAGCTGTATTTGCGGAGATCCTGTAGTCTACGCTGCCGATCTTGCTCTTGTGTGTAAGCACCAATTCAAACCCGCTGTTTTCGGCTTTTCCTAAGTTCTCATAAGGCAATCCGGGAAAGCCGTAGACATTGCTTACCGATACGTTTCTTGGAACAAGGATATTGGATCGTTTTGATTGAAAGCGTGTGACGTCAACACCCAGCAAGCCGTTCCAGAAAGTACCCTCGATGCCAAAGTCTGTTTGCCTGGCAACCTCCCACGTAATGTTCGGGTTCGGCATCACACCGGGATAAATGCCGGGCACGTCAGCAGATCCGAAAACATAATTATCCCCGAAAGAAAAGGACTGAAGATACTGGTAAGCGCCTACCCGGTCATTGCCCGACTCGCCATAGGACGCCCTGACCTTAAGGTTATTGATAAAAGTCAGGCTTTTCAAAAACGACTCCTCCGATAAACGCCAGCCGGCTGAAACACCGGGGAAGAATCCATAACGCTTTCCCTCGGGAAAGATCTGTGAACCATCGTAGCGGAACAGGAATTCCACCAGGTATCTTTCAGAGAAGTTGTAGTTTAAACGGCCAAGATAATTCTGGTAAGCGCTTGCGCCGGAAGAGCCACCGTTATTCCGGTCGGCGGGAGCCGTGCTGCCAACATCGATCTGCTCAATGGCGGTGCTCACAAAATTTTTGCGGTAGGCCGATGCCCACGAATTTTCCGATTTCTGCCTTTCAATTCCCAGCATTACGCCGATGAAATGTTTATCGAAGGTCTTGTCGTAGTTGATCCTGAAGTTGCTCAGTATCGTGGTCCACTTCCGGTAAGTGTCGGTTAGCTCCGCCGTTGACGAACCAGTGCCCTGCTTTTTGATATATTCACCTGTAACGACATTATATTCGTGATAAAAATATGGCTTGATCCAGCGTTTCTCAAATTGATTGTTCAGGTCATAGTTGTACGTGCCGGTGAGCTTCAAACCTTTCACAAAAGGAACGTTGTAGGTGGCCGTGAAAGAAGAAAACAGCGGAGAGCTTTGTACCCTGTTGTATCCACGCTGATCCAAAAGAAGCGGGTTCTCTCCCAGGCGGCCCGGTGCGATCAGGCCGTTGGGATAACGGGCAACCAGGGTCGGGTTGGCGTGGAGTATGTTATAAAAGTCCACCCGTTCATCGTTGTTCTGGTTATCCTGGGTTGAAGACGATCGCTTATCGTTTATGATCCCGGAGATGTTGGCGCCAAGTGTAAGATTCTTCGTGAGGTTGACATCAACATTCAGGCGCACGTTGTACTGGCGGTAAGAATTTGGCGCATGCTTCAGAATACCTTCCTGGTTCGTGGCGCCAAACGACAGGAAATACCTTACAGATTCACCCCCGCCCGTAGCCGAAAGGTTAAACCGCTGCTGCACTGAGGCCGACTTGAAAACTTCATCCACCCAGTTTGTGTTGGGGTATAAAACAGGATCAGAGCCATCGCGGTACTTCTGGATTGCTTCATTGGAGTAAAAAGGAGTCCAGGTAGCCGGCCTGCCTGCCCTGTACCATTCCGCTTCGTTAAATGCTTCTGCGAACGTGGCGGCATCGAGCACGTCCATTACTTTGGTAGGCTGCGAAAATGCATGATTAAAAGAAAGATCAAAAACCGGCTTACCCTTCACGCCTTTTTTAGTGGTGATCAGGATAACGCCATTGGCAGCGCGCGCGCCATAAATTGATGCGGAGGCATCCTTCAGCACGGAGATACTTTCTATGTCCTGTGGATTCAGCCTGGTCATGTATGCCCTGGGCACGCCGTCTATCACGATCAGCGGAGCACTGGCCGTTGAGCTTGCATCACCGTCGGCGCCGAATGTTCCATAACCACGCACCAAGATACCGGGATCGTCCTGCCCGGGCTCGCCGGAGCGCTGGTTGACAATCAGACCGGGCAGCTTCCCTGCGAGGGAGTTGCCAACGTTGGTCGATGGACTTTTCACAATTTCCTTTCCGGAAATATTGGCAACGGATCCTGTGAGCGTTTCTTTTTTCTGCTCACCGTATCCCACAACAACTACTTCTCCTAATGTTGTAACATCGCCAACGATCGAAATATCAAAGTTGGTCCGGTCGCCCACCCTGACCTCCTGTGTGGCATAGCCGATAAAACTGAACACAATGACAGCGTTCTCATCACGCACGTTCATACTGAACATACCGTCAATATCCGTGGTGGTGCCGTTCGTTGTTCCCTTTTCTATCACGTTGACGCCTGGCACCGGCTGACCCGATTCATCCGTGACTTTTCCCTTCACAGGCCGTTCCTGGGTGATCGCAGATTCCGCCGGCGCGAGACCGGACTTCGGCTTCAGCACGATCTCTTCTTCTTCTTCAACGATGATCAGTGAAACATGAGAGTCGAAAAGACGGTCAAGAACTTCCTTCAGTGAAGCTTCTTCCAGTTTCATTGAAACCCTGTCTAACGATCTGATGAACTTGTCTCTGTACGTGAACTCCACCGATGTCTGTTTTTCAATTTCAGACAAAACGCTTTGCACTTCCCTTTGATTTACGTCGAGGGAGACTTTCCTGTCCAGTATGCCTTGCCCATTCAAGTGAGCGGCGGATACCAGCGAGGTCAGCGCGGTCATCAATAGCATCTGTGTAAAGGTGATTCTCATAATGGCATAGAATACCTGTTGAATAGGTCTGGGTTTATTCATACCTTTAAATAGTTTTTGTTAGTGAAACAGCAAAAACGAGCTTTTCCCCGATCCGTCGGGGAAGGGATCAAAGGCCGGTGGTGCGTCAACATCATCGGCTTTCTTATGATGGCAGGTTATGTAGAATTGACCATAGGCATTTTGTTTTCAGTCTGGAAATTCACTTGTAATGCTAATCACATCCGGCCCCACTGATCACGATCCTGTTCTCCTTCAATTCATATTTCGCTCCAATGGCGCTGGTGATAATATCGAGCCTGTTGTAGAGACCTCCCTCCGATATCGACGTTGTCAATGTGCAGGAAGAGAATAACATCTCATCAAACTCGATATCCACGCCATAAGCTTTCTCGATCGCCTCGAAGATCACCTTTGCCGGCGCGCCCTTGAAACGCATGCGTTTTATTTCTGCAGCCGGCAACACCGGCACAGGTGTTTCCACCAATTTTTGTAAGATCTTTTCGTCCCGTTTATTGTAGACAACTTCCTGATTAGGCGTGAGGATCAGGGAAGCCTTTTGATCGATGCTGTTCTCGCGTTCTGCAGATACGGACACCCGGCCCGTTCTTACGGCAACCGTAACATCTGCATCTTCTTTGAACGCCCGCACACCAAAACTAGTACCTAATACTTTTGCGGTTACCTTGTGCGCATATACAATGAAGGGTTGTTGTTCGTTATGAGCAACTTCGAAGAACGCCGCTCCCTCGAGCCTTACCTCTCTGCCCGATCTGTTAAAAAATGGCGACAACTTTATTACGCTTTGGGGCTCCAGCAACACACTACTTCCATCCTGTAACCTGAATCGCTGCGCTGTATTTTTCGCGTTTGCAATTGCTGTCCATTCCAACGCTGCGTCCGCTTTCGAGGCAACAGACCGTTCAGCTGCGCCTGTTTTACTATTTTGCCAATAAATGAAAGCCATTAAGGCTATGGTCACCGAAGCGGCTATTCCGGTAGCAGTCCATAAAAAGACGTTCCGGCCTCCGGACTTCCGAATGTGAGGGGCCACCGATGACCAGTAACGTTTCTCCAACGCTTCTTCTTTCTCTTCGCTTAACAATGTATCGGGTTGCCTGTTCATGGCATCAAACCACGCATCTATCATTTTCACCTCTTCTGGTGAAGCCTGGCCCTGCCTGTATTTTTTCAGAACTCGGTTAAAATCTTTTTGCTCCATATATATCTCAGTAGGAAAGCGCAATCCGGACATAAGCCTGACAGCTGACGCTGAATTGATCCGTCAGTCAGGATTTATCGATCCCAATTCTACCATGTTATTAGTTAAGACAGTTGCCGGGTCACATTGTCTAAACCGGGCCAGAAGTTTTTGTCAAACGATTCCACAATCGAAACTTGACTTTTTAAAGGGGTTGGGTTATAATTGTTTAAATAACACTTTAAACGAGCCCGATATTGTCTGTTTCTACTTTCACTGATAGCGAATTACTGCAGGCTATTCAACAGAACGATGAAAAAGCTTTTGCCGAGCTATTCAGACGTTACTGGAAGAAGGTTCATCATTTGACTTACAAAAGCGTACGCTCGGAAGAAGCCGCACAAGAAATAGTGCAGGATCTTTTTATATCGCTTTGGAATAAGCGCGCGTCCCTGGCCATTCATCATTTACCTTCGTATCTGTATTCGGCAGTAAAAAACAGGGCGTTGAATTACATTGCGTCGCAAACAACGCAAAAAAAGCATTGGGACTACTATAAGCGTTTCATCCCGGTGCAGGATGTTGTCACGGAAAACGACGTTGAGGTAAATGAGCTCCTGGGCGCCATTGAAAATGAGATCGAGCACCTTCCCGAAAAAACAAAAAAAGTTTTCAAGCTCAATATATTGGAGGGGCATTCCATTACTGACATCGCCCACACCTTAAATCTTTCCGAAAAAGCCATTCAATATCACCTCACCCAATCGATAAAAAAGGTTCGGTTTCATTTGAAGAACTTCATACTGGTTCTTTTGCTGGCCTGCTTGGGGTAGCAACTAAAATGTATCATCTGTTCTGTCTGAACAAGCTGAACTCCCTTCTTTCCCTGTGACAAAGCAGATCCGCAATCGCTGCGGCACCTGATCTCATTTAACAGTTATTAACTATGAATAACACAATTTCCACTGCGATCATTCTGTATTTTTAGTAATGGAATAACATTATCAAAAGAAAACAGGCCTTGCATTTTTCCAGCTGCAATAGTTTTTCAGTGCATCGTGGTAAAAGGTTGATCTGTGTTTGTAAATGAATGAGGGGATGTAGAAAAATAACTGTAAACAATGGACGGTAAAAAAATTAAAAAACTTGACTCGGCTTTGGTTCATGCGTCCGGAAAGATCCGTGTACTCAAAGCGCTTGAATGGCCATTGGACTCGGAAAAGATTTTCCTGGATAACTGGCGCAGAGGAAACTTACGCCTGCCAGAGGTTACGTTGCAACGACAGGATCTGACGTCGAGTATTACCAGCCTTGAAGCGATCGTAGCTTGTTGTGACAAGAATCAGGCAGTCGAGAAATTCCTGGCCGATACCGCGCAAAGCTATGCCGATTGTGCCCACATGTTAAGCCATATCGGAACGCCCGAATTTACGCGCTATTCCACCAAAATATACGGACGTCCTGATACGGTTTATAAACTTCAGGGCCAAAGCCCTGTTGACGGCGCCATCTTCTTCTTAAACGTCACTGATAAACTTATCGGAAATGCAGACTTCCCACCGGCCATCAGCGATATTTCTGCGACAGCCTTCGCGGGATGGCTAAAAGCAGAAGTGGACGAATTTTTCGAAAAGGATTGTGTGGAAGTCGTGCTCGATCCGAACCTGGCGTCAAAGGCTCTTGCAGGCGCAACCCGCATCCGCCTTCGGGGCAGCGCCCTATTTTCATCACAAGACAATCAGCTGCTCTATCATGAAGCCTTTATACACACAGCAACGCTATTGAATGGAAAGAAACAGTCGAACCTGAGATCGCTCGGTTTGGGGGCACCCAGAACAACCCGCACACAGGAAGGACTGGCTGTTATGGCCGAGATCCTCACAAACGCCATAGACATCACGCGACTCCGCAGGATCGCTTTACGCGTAATCGCCGTGAAGAAAGCGCTTGACGGTGCCGACTTTGTGGAAATTTTTAAGTTCTTCCTCGATGCCGGTCAGCCTCCGGAAGAATCTGTTCGGTCAGCGCAACGCATTTTCAGGGGTGGCGATGTGAGAGGCGGGGTTGTTTTCACCAAAGATTCCGTTTACCTCGAAGGGCTTCTTGAAGTGCACACCTTCATGCGTGTGGCCATAAGAGATAACCGCCCTGGTTTAATCCGAAACCTCTTCGCCGGAAGGTTAACGATGGGTGACGCGCTTCGGCTTGATCCGTTCTTCCGGACAGGATGGCTTCAGCAACCTCTATATGTTCCGGTATGGGCATCGGACATGACCAAACTTGCCGCCGCCATTAGTTTTGCTGTATACCTGAGCAATATAAAACTGGAAAAAGTATACCTGGAGCGCGCTATCGAATTTGAAGATGAAGTACACATTTGAACCGTGCAGCTTGGAAAAAACTCCTGCTGAGATCAGATGGAATTGAGCTATCGCGAATATGACAACTGAAATGAAGACTCGTCCAACAAAAAAGATCATGAGAACATTACTTGCATTTATCATCACCGGTATGGTGGCTGCTGCATGCGCCGTTGATGCCCAAAAGAAAATTGAAAAAGAAAACATTGCCGTGATACAGAAATATATCGAGGCCGTGCAAAAAAAGGACACACAAACGATGAGCGATCTGCTCGCCGATAATTATATCGGATATGGTCCCTCGTTTTCAGACTCCACCAATAAGCAACAGGCCATTGCCAGCTGGAAAGAGGCAGCAGAAAATCTTTATGACAAAATTGAATACACACGCACGGTAAACATTGCGGCGGACGTAACAGACGGTCCGAACCCGGGGAATTTTGTTTCTGACTGGGCCAGTCTCAAGATCACTTATAAAGACGGACGCGGGCCGGTGTATCTGAACATGAACGCGATTTACCGGATCGAAAATGGAAAAATTACCCTGAGCCGCACTTTCTACAATGAAGCAGACGTTTTGCGGCAGCTTGGATACAAATTTATCACCAACAACTAACTCAGGACGTTATGAAAATGATACTCATCATAGGCATGATGCTGTTTTGCACCATGGGCTACGCACAAACTGCCAAGCCAGCCACCACTACCTTTGCTAAAAATCTGGGCCTCTATGTGTTCCCCACCAAAAATCAGGATCAGGCAACACAGGAAAAAGATGACGCGGACTGCTATCGTTGGGCGGTACAGGAATCCGGCATCGATCCGTTGAATCCCCCAAAAGTGGAAGCAGAGAAAGTGGATACATCTCCTGACGGAACCGCCGTGGTCGGTGCAGCAAAAGGAGCTGCCGCAGGCGTGGCGATCGGCGCCATTGCCGGTGACGCCGGAAAAGGTGCCGCTATTGGAGCTGTAGCGGGTGGCCTCGCAGGGCGAAGAGCAAAGAAAACCAATGAGGCACAACAGCAGGAAAAAAACAATGAGGCTGCCGCGCAACAAAAAACCGCCATTAGTGAAAGCTTTAAGAAAGCATTTTCGGTTTGTCTTGAAGGGAAAGGTTATACGGTAAAGTAAGAAGTATCTCATGCTTGCAGAACGCAGGCAGCTGAACTTTTATGCAATACATCCTGATATTCACATGGCTCACACTCTTCTCTTTTCTCGTCAGGGCACAAGATCAAACAACAAGCACCAGTGATACCGCATGCGTCCAAAGAGATCTGAGTGATCTCATCCGGGGCATAATGAACAAACCCCCAAAGGCGGGCGACAATACCGGGTCTTTTTTTTTGATCCCGATTATTGGATCTAGTCCTGCCACGGGGTTCATGGTGGGCGTTGGCCTCCAGTATGGTTTCAAAATGCCCGGCGCCGGTACCCGCTTTTCGATGGTGTCGGGAAGCGTTCAGTTCACCTCAAAAAACCAAAAGATCTTTCTGCTGAAAAATAACATCTACACAAAAAACAATAACATTTTCTTTACCGGCGATTGGCGGTACCTCATCTTCTCACAAGCCACTTACGGATTGGGCACGAATGCTCCCGAGGGAGGGATCCTGGAATATCAATACAACCTGAGCGGAGTCGAGACCTCCAGAGATTCCCTGGCCCAGCCATTGGATTTTAATTTCATCCGGTTATACCAGTCGGCATCATTCAGGATCCTGAAACGTCACGAAGGATTTTACCTGGGCGTGGGATACTGTCTCGACCGCTATACCAAAATTGTGGATGAAAAGTTACGACTCTCCCCTGGCGACTCCCTGATCACAAGTCACTATGCGTATAGTCAGCATTATGGATTCAACACCGATCATTACTCCTTATCGACCTTCAATCTGAATTTTATCTGGGATACACGCGACAACATGATCAATCCGTATTCAGGTCACTACCTGATGGTCACATGGCGGGGTGGTCCGAGATTCCTGGGCAATAAAAATCCATCCAGCTTTGTACACCTGGAGTGGCGAAGTTTTCATCGCCTGTCACCTAAAAACCCGAGGCATCTGATCGCGTTCTGGCTGATGGGTGAGTTCACGCCCGAAGGCAAATTCCCCTACATGGCACTGCCTGCTACAGCCTATGATCAGCGAAGCCGGAGCGCGCGTGGTTATTCACAGGGTCGCTTTCGCGGAAATAATCTTGTATATGGCGAAGCGGAATATCGTTTTCCCATCTCCCCTTGCGGAGGAATTCTGGGAGGCGTATTGTTTGTAAATGCAACTACCGCCAGTAACAAGGCACAATCGCTCTCGTTATTCCAATCCGTAAAACCTGCCTATGGCCTGGGTGTGCGCTTAATGGTAGACAAAGCCACACGAACAAACCTTGCGATTGATTTCGGGTTTGGCGATCAATCATCCGGGTTTTACCTGGCCGCTACAGAGACCTTTTAAACGCTGATTGTGCAGGATAACAGGATTAACAGGATAACAGGATCAACAGGATTAAAGACTGTCGTCGATACCGGATGTGGCAATAATCCACAAAAGAAAGGTATGCGGATTATTACTCAAAAAATTGAAAAAAGCATGGTTAGTTTCTGGAAGTAGGAAAAGCCCTCTCTATTTTATCGCCCCAAAAGCCGCAAAGCATGAGTTCTTATGCAAAACATCTATCTGGCTAAATCCTACTTTCCCGAGCAACGCAAGCTGGTAATTCAAAGAACGGGGAGTGTCTTCATAACGTACATAGGCCCATACTTTCTCCCGGTACTCAACACCGCCCAGCGACTCTAAATAACTGGTGTATTTATCTTCAAACAACTTGTTGATAGCCTCGGAATGATGGCAAATGAAGTCAGATACCCAAAAGCTGCCGCCCGGTTTCAATGCTTTGTAAATTTTATTGAACATCAGTTCCCAATCGTCGTCATCGCGCAGGTGATGCAGTGTAGCCGCGGCAAGAATAATATCAAAGCGATCTGCTTCCAAGTTGAGGTTTCGCATATCACCCTGGATCAACGTAACCTTTCCCGTTGTCTGCGGCGCTACTCTTTCTTCAGCCTTTTGCAACATCGGAAGACTCAGGTCATTCAGCACGCAATTGAGATCTGGGATCTTACTCAACATTTTCAGTGTGTAATTACCGGCACCACATCCGATGTCCAGCAATTCCTTAGCCTGTGGGTTAGCATACCGTGCTGCTTCGGTGCACAGCTCCATTGTCAACGGTGCATCTATTGTGGTTTGTTGTCCCGTCTGAAGATTGGAAAAACGTTCGGTATCCTTATCAAATCTTTCCCTGATCTCCTCGTTGGTCGCCTTGTTAGAATAATCTGCTTTCATCTTCCGATTTTTTTTATTTATCAAACTTATCAATTTTTGCGGGGTAATCCACCGCTGGCGGACCAATCGCCTACCCGAATGATTGTTCGTTAGATTCACCCTCCGGGAGACTTGCTTCACTTGCGGCAATTTTGCACCTTTGATATGAGCCCATTGGGAAGGAGTTTTTCTTTCCGCGGGCTTTTTTGTTTTCTTCTCCGCTAAACAGGGCAATATGTTAAGACAAGCAGTTATAGTAATTCACGGTATCGGTGAGCAAAAACCCATGAGCACACTGCGCGGTTTCGTGGACTCCGTGAGCGACTACAGGAACCAGGAAGACTGGATCCAGGTGTACAATATTCCGGATACTTTCTCGGGCAGCTATGAATTGCGGCAGCTTACAATGTACAAAGGAAAGGAGCTTCGTACTGATTTCTTTGAGTATTACTGGGCATACAATATGCGTGGAACAAAGCTGTCGTCGGTGTGGACCTGGTTGGTGCAGTTGATGTTCCGCAAACCAAAAAATATTCCAGGGAGGATCAGGTGGCTCTACGGCCTGTTGTGGCTGATCGCTGTTGGCTACATAGTGGTATTGATCACCGGCGTCCTCAACTGGTTTCAGCAACTGGAATGGACACAGCTCCCGATGGTCGTGCTGGCAGGGAACGCGGTTCTCAACATCTTCGCATTTGTGCTTACGGCTTTCCTGGGCGACGCAGCGCGTTATACATACGCATCACCCGAAAACATCGAGGAACGCGGCAAGATCCGTAAAGGAGGAATAGACTTGTTGCATCAGCTTCATGTGTCAAAAAAGTACACCAGGATTGTACTGGTGGGGCACAGCTTAGGAAGCATGATCGCTTACGACATGCTGAAACATTATTGGTCTCAGGTGTACAAGGACTACGAGGTTCGACCGGATTACCTGAGAAAACAGATGGACCAATACAACGAAAAAAGTGTAGCCGGATTTTCCATGAAGAATGACGCGGAAGTTGCAGCATACATGAAGCTGCAGAGCCTGTTGTTTTCTGAACAGCGCAAGCGCGGAAACCCATGGCTCGTAACAGACCTTATAACATTAGGCAGCCCGTTGGCGCATGGTGAATTGCTGATGGCAGAAACCAAAGAGATGTTTAAGGAACGGAAACGTGAAAGAGAACTGCCGTCCAATCCACCACAACAAGAGAAAAACAAAACCATCAGCTACTCACAACCTTTCTCGCGGGATCCTGATAGCACGGTCCGTGATACACCTATGGAAATCATCCACCATGCGGGCCACTTTGCTTTCACGCGATGGCACAACCTGTATTACAAACGCGATTACGTGGGCGGCCCGGCACGCGAGATCTTTGGCGCCGGTATGCTGGATAAACAATTGACTTCAACATCATGGAAAGACAGCCTGCCATTCCTCATGCACACCAACTATTGGGCGAATCCAAAGAAATCTAAAACGGCGGCTGCCGAAAGCATAGCGTACCTGAAGAAGGTCATTTTGGAAATGACAAAACCGGAACAATAACCATTTTTCTCCTGGAAATATCACCATGCTCCGGCTGCTCACCACCGGTGCATTTTTTTTTGCGTTGCTCCTATCTGTCGATTGCATTTAAGATGAATGATCCTATTTTAGTAAAAATTCTGATCTACTATGCAGCGACTTCTCCTTCCATTCATCATCCTGATCGTTGCCAGTGCCTTTTTGAGCGCGGCATGTATTCGTAAACAAGATGACTCCGATAACAACATCACTGAATCACGTGACACCAGCATCACTGAATCAGGTGATCGCGCGGTCACTGATCCGCCTGAAGCAAAAAAGAATAAACCCATCTTAACCGGCGCAGACCAGCCCGAGCTGTATGTGCCCTATCTGAAAGGCAAAAGAGTAGCCATGCTGGCAAACCAAACTTCCATTATCGGCAAACGGCACCTGGTGGACAGCCTGAAAACCCTGGGCGTAAACATCGTCAAGGTATTCGGCCCCGAGCACGGATTCCGTGGTCAGGCCAGCGCAGGTGTTCACGTAGCGGATGAGGTAGACCCGACCTCAGGCATCAAGGTGATCTCGCTGTATGGCGCCAAGAACAAACCCTCTAATGAAGATCTCGCCGATGTTGATGTGGTGTTGTACGATCTCCAGGATGTAGGTTGCCGCTTCTACACCAACATTAACGCACTCGTAAGGCTGATGGAAGCCTGCCAGGAAAACAACAAGGAGCTGTTGATCCTCGACCGGCCCAATCCTAACGGATACCTGATCGATGGCCCCATCCTCGACATGAAATACAAGTCGGGCATCGGCATGTTTCCCATCCCCATGTCGCATGGTCTTACCGTTGCAGAGTTTGCCCAGATGGCCAACGGTGAAGGCTGGCTTACGAACAAGGCCAAATGCAAACTGAAGATCATCACCAATGCCAACTATGAGCACGACATGCCCTATACCCTGCCCGTGCCGCCCTCGCCTAACCTGAGCACGCAACAAGGCATTATGCTGTACCCGTCAACCTGTATGTTCGAAGGTGTTTACGTGAACCACGGCCGCGGAACGCACTATGGGTTTACCCTGCTCGGCAGCCCGGCGTACAAAGGCATCTACGCCTTCTCGTACACACCCACCAGCATCAAAGGTATGGCCGAGTCGCCACTGTTCATGAACGAAGTGTGTTATGGCCTTGACCTTCGCACCTATGATGTAGAGCTGCTGCGCAAGAGCAAGCAGATCAACATCCAATGGATCATGGAGCTTTACAAGAATCACCCGGAAAAAGAGAAGTTCTTCGACTCGAAGCTGAGCAGGCAGATGAACACCATCGAGCTGCTCATCGGCACCGACCAGTTCAGAAAACAGATCATCGAAGGCAAATCTGAAAAAGAGATCCGCGCCAGCTGGGAACCCGGCCTGAGCAACTACAAAAAGATGCGGGAGAAATATTTGCTTTACCGTTAGATCAGGTCATCCTTATCTACTCATACCGTAGCACGTTGGCGGGATTTGTTGACGCGGCCTTGATGTAATGGTACGATATCGTAAGCCATACCACACACAAGGTCAGCGTGCCGGTGATGGCAAAGATCCAGGCAGGAACTTCGGTCTGATAGGCAAAGGTTTGAACCCAGCTCATAAATAGCCAGACCGAAAGCCCGGATGAAAGCATGATGGCCAGGATCACCAGCAGCGTGATCTTCCGGCCGAGCATCATCACGATGCTCCAAACCGATGCGCCCAGCACTTTTCGGATACCGATCTCTTTGATCCTTTTTGTTGCTGAGTATGACGTGAGTCCCAGCAAACCGAGGCATGAGATCAGGACGCTGATCATCGAGAATTTTTTAACAAGGTCTGATTGCAATTCATCTTTTGCATACATGGCCTTGAATTCATCGGAGATGAAATCGTAGACCAGGGGCCGTTCATTGCTGATCGCCGTCCATTGCTGCCTGATGAGCGCGAGCAGGCCCTGTGTGTCGTCTCCGGTATACCGTATCAGCATTCTGCCGCGGGGTCGCGCCGTCATGCGGATCATCACCGGTGGAACTTCATTGTGCAAAGATGATACATTAAAATTTTTGACCACACCCACTACCTTGCCCTTGAAATCAGGGTTCCTTATTTCCTTGCCTATCGGGTCGCTCCAGCCCATGGCCCTGACCAGCGCTTCGTTTACAATGACCGCGGCTTCCCTGTCCGTTCCCATGTTCTGGTCAAAGCTCCTTCCCTGCACGATCTTCAAACCAAGGGTCTCAAAGAAACCGAAGTTGACAGCCATCACGCGAAAATTATGCTCCTTAAAACCCGACTCGCTTTCAAACTGGTAGAGCCCTGTTCCCAACGAGCCAGGCCGGCTTCTGCCCGAAGAAACGCTCACCACACCCGGGTACTGCAACAGAGAGGCTTTCAACACCTCGTAGCGGTTCGCGATCAACGTATCGGTCATCTGCACAGACAATACGTGCTCTTTATCGAAGCCCAGGTCGTAATGCTGAAGGTAATCAAGCTGATGTTGGATCAGAAAAGTAAAATTGATCACCAGGATAGAGATGGTGAATTGAAAAAATACCAGCGCGTTCCTCACCCCCCTGCTTCGGTCACTCACCGTCACAGCCTTGCCGGCGCCGGTTGACCGCGACATAAAAAAAGAAGGGTAAATTCCCGCGATGAGCCCGGCGATCAGAAAGACAACAACAAGAAAAACCTGCAGGGCTTTATTATTAAGAATATCTGTTTTCAGGCCAAGCGTGGTGTTGAAGTCCACGATGTTCAGCGTAATCTCAGACAGGGCAAGCCCGAGCCCCAGGGAGACTAGGGCAAGAACGGCGGACTCTATCATGAAGTCGCGGATGAGGCTTGACCGTGACGCGCCGACAAACTTTTTGATCCACACTGACTTGGACCGGCCTGCCGCGCGGGCTGTGGCAAGATTGATGTAGTTGATGCATGAGAGCGCAAGGATGAACAGGCCTATGCAGCCGAAAATATATAAGTGGTTCGTATTTCCAACGGGGTAGTCGGCCCGCAGGTCGTTCCTCCCGTAATGGATCTCAGACAATTTCTGAAACACCGGCACAAACTCCTGGTTGTAGTTGGGCTTATCCTGGTCAACATATTTTTTATAGAACGGGCCCAGCTTCCGTTTAAATGCTTCCGGATCGAAGTCACCATCCACCAGCAGGTACGTGTAAGGCTCGATTTCATAGACGGGCCAGTTCATGGCATCCACGCTTTTGTCCCAATTGGAAATAGCAACAAACGCTTTCACAGCAACATGGCTATTTCCGGGCGGATCCTGGATCACCGCCGTCACTACAACCGGGCGGCTCGTCTCCACCAGAATCTCCTGCCCCATGGGATCTTTGTCACCAAAATATTTTTTTGCAAGTGATTCGGTCAGCACAATGCCCGACGGATTTCGCATGCACGTTGCAGGGTCGCCGCTGATGAACTTATAGGTAAAAACGTCAAAGACGGTCGAGTCGACAAGCGTGACACCCTCTTCATAAAAGAGTTTGTCATCAACCTTGAACAAGGTCTCCTGCCGCGGTATCATCCTCACATACGATCTTATCTCCGGATACTCGGCCATGAGCCTGGGCCCCAGCGAAGGTGAGCTGACCGCAAATTTTACGGGCTCATTTGACGTCATGAAAATGCTCGCCACCCTGTAGATCCTTTCATGATTCAGGTGATGGCGATCATAGTTCAGTTCATTTTGCAGGTACAGGAATATGATAATGGTGGCCGTAATGCCTACACCAAGGCCAATGATGTTCAGGGAGCTGTGAAATTTATCCCTCATCAGGAGCCGGATCGATAACAGGAATGATCTTTTCATAGGCAGGTTGGTAGGTTCTGTATCACCTTCGGTGGCTCACAATTGCGTGCCAATGTTAAAAATCCGGGAGAACGCATTTTTTCCCAGCGGGCCGCCACAATACCGAACACAGCAGTTCCGAAATCGGTCGATCCTATCAACTTCCGTTTATTTATTTCCCGAGACCAGCTCAACCCTGTTCAGCGTATAACTAAAACTCTCATTACCCACCCTGAATTCCTTATTTTCATCCAGCACAAAAAGAACATTTTCGTCTCCCCGCAGCAAGTATAAATACGCGTTGGCTTCTACCGTTAGCTTGTAAACTACCGCGTCAGGAACTGATCTCATACCTTTAACAGTGGTCCACGTTCCTTCCAGTATTTTCTGCTGGTGGGTGCTTCCGTCGGGTTGTTTAACTACATCGCCACCACCCGAAAGCAACAGCGTGTAGGTTGCCGGTTGAAACGTAACGGGGTCACGGTAAAGCACAAGCCTCCATTTTAATTTCGGGCAATCAACAGGAATTGACAGGTTCAATTGTCGAGCTATCCCATCACAGGGAGGCCTTCCTTCAAAAACACCCAATACAGCCGGCCCCGTTGGTATGGCGCGGAAGGTAACGGTTTGCGAAAGTCTATTATCAGCCGCGGCTGTTTGTGCTTTTAAAGCATCTGCCAGCATGCACGTTAAGGCGATGGCAACTATTATCAAAGTATTTTTCATGATGCTATTTTTTTAATTCAATCAACCCGGGCTATTGGTTTATCTATCCGGTTCAACGTATAACTCCATGCCGCGCTTCCTATCATCAGGCGCTGATCGCTATCCAGCAAATGAAGAAGGTTGTCGCTGAGCTTTAAAAAAGAAATTGTCTCGTTCGTTGTTTTGTCTTTCAACCGGTAAACAATCGCCTCGCGGGTTGGCCCTGCTATGTTAACAATGGCCCAAGCTCCTTCCATTTCAATTTTCTTTCCGCCAGCCAGTCCGGTAGTTCCTTGCTTCGGCAATCCATACAAGGCCTGGAGCTTGAAGGTGGTTGGTGTTTTTGCAGCGGCATCCTCGTAAAGTGTGAGCTTCCATTGAATGAGCCTGCAATCGTCATGCATGGCAATACCTGGCAGCGGTCTCGATCCCTGGCTGCAGGGTGTGCTGGCCACAAAGATGCCAGCCACCGAAGTGGTCTCCGGTCTGTTTTGTTGCGGGCAGCCATTCATTGCTATAAAAAGCAACGAGGCTTTAAAAATAAGTTTGAGCTGTGTCATTGCATTTTCATTTAATGAAAGTTACCCCGTGGTAACAGGTGTGCCTAAAAGTTTACACCTAATCACATAGTTTCTTGACGAAAGGGGGCACGCGCTTTCAACAAAGCAGCGGTGAGCGCTGGGCAACGATCAAATACCGCTGATCATCTTCCTGTGATTCAAGCCCCATTGCTGCAGATCCTGTGCTATCGGTATGAGAGATTGCCCGTATTTGGTGAGCGCATAGGTGACCGTGACAGGGCGTGTGTTTTGCACAGTTCTGGTGATGATCTTATTCTCTTCAAGGACCCTCAGCTCTTTGGAAAGCACTTTCGCTGATATTCCTATGATATCCTTTTCCAGTTTCTTGAAATGATGCAAATCATCGGGGTTTTTACCGATGCGTAGCACAATGAATAGTTTCCACTTGCCACCCAGAAGCTCGAGGCTGTCACGCAACGCCAAAAAGTTGGTTTTACATTGCTGGTGCGGGAACACGTGTTTTTTTGTTTTCATGGTTACGTTCAGCCAGGTAGTTACCTCCGGGTAACGCATGGTGCGGATAAATACCCGGCCTCTAATTTTGTCATTAAACGTACAAAATTCAAAGCGATGAAAGTGATACTTTATGCTAATGTTTCTGCTAACGGAAAAGTTCTGTTGTCTGAAAACCCGAATCACCAGGTGCCCCAGGAAGTGCTGATGGCGGCCATGCAGCACATTACGCGGGCGGGCAATCTTGTGATGGGCAGAAAATCATTTGAAAATTTCGAAAAAGTTCTTGGCGGAGCGGATAAGGTGAGGGCAGCGTTGCCGGGTGTGGAGCTCGTCTGGCTTTCGGGGAAGAGACAAAGCGCCAACGACCGCACCGTGGCCAGCACTCCTGAAGAGGCCATCCATTACCTGACGCAAAAAGGATTCGATGAAATTATCATTGGTGGCGGAACAGAAACCTACAATGCTTTCCTGGAAAAAGACCTGATAACCGACGTGGTTCTCAATATCATTCCGATCATTTCGGCCGGCGGAATTATCGGCACAAGCGATGACCTGAACATTAAATTCAGGCACGCCGAACATAAGCTTCTCACACCCGATGTAATACAGCTTTCTTTAAGCAAATTTTCGGAGCTTAAAAAATGACATCATCAAAGATCCGGTCACCCATCAGTTTTTTTGTGCCGTCCCTTTTTGCGCTGGCTCGGCTATATCCCTGAACAGGAGCATGTCTGATAGCCGTGACGAGGCGCCATGGTAAAACCCATTTTCATGTTCAAACCCCTTGGGATTTTTCCAGGTGCCAAACAATATGTCATAGATGGCGATGTCTGAATAGTTGTAAGCGTGAATACCTTTGGCGTGATGCAAGGCATGCGCTTCGGGCCGCTGCACGATGTACCCCAGCCAAACCGGCGTGCGAATATTGGCATGCTGAAACATGCTGAAAAAAGTATTGGCCAACAGGATGATGGTAGACGCCTGCGGACTGAAGCCTGCCACCAATACCAGGAGCAAGCTGCCCAATACCGTGTAGCCGATCATATCCATGGGACTGAAGAGAAAGGCACCGTACGTATCGAGCCGCTCAGCGCTGTGATGCATCTGGTGGAAGACACGCCACAGCACATTGTTTTTATGCATCGACCAGTGCCATGCATATACGCCAAACTGGTAGATCAATATGCCCGCAACGGCCCCACCCAGCGTGCCTAAGCCCGTGAGGTCGAAGATCTGGTGGGCAGAAAGGTATTCGTTCCAAAGCAGCGGCAGGTAGCTGGAAAGGTAAAAGTAGATGGCAAAAAAGATCAGTCCCTTGAACTTCCAGTACCTTATGGTGGGTAACGCACGAGCAGGAAACAAAGCCTCCCAGATCATCAGGCCCATATACAGCGCGATCACAATAAGGCTTATGGGGTCAAGCAAAATTTCCAGTGGTGTTGGCATGTGAGTTTGACGTTTTAAAGTTTAAGGTTTCAAGTTTCAAATTTCAAGTTTGAAGTTTGAAGTTTGAAGTTATTCAAAGGATCGGGCTCAGGCTCAACTTGAAACCTGAAACTTGAAACCAAGATACGGGTGTGGAGTGAGGGCGGCTTTTCTCAGGGGTTCAACTTTTTTGCTTTTTGGATTTTCGCGCTGGTGAGGTGTGTTAGGGCGAGCCTTATTGGTTTTTGTACTGCAGTGGAGACATGCCATACTTTTGTTTAAAGATGCGGCTAAAGTGCGAAAGGTTTTCAAAGCCGCTGTTGAAAGCTACCTCGCTTACACTTTTTGTGCTGGTTTCAATCAACATCTTTGCATGATCCAGCCGTTTTTGTGTAAGCCATTTACCGGGGCTGGTGCCGTAATATTCGGTAAATTCTTTTTTGAAAGCAGAGGTGCTGCGATGCGCCATGCGGGCAAACTGGGCGATGGTAAGGTTGAACATGTAGTTGGTCTCCATGACCTGCCAGAGCGGAACTTTGTTCATGTTCAGCAAGCTGTTGGCATGGGCCAGCAGCGCGGCGTTGGCCGGATCCAGAAACAGGCTGAAGAGCAGCTCTTTAAACTTAAGCTCGAGCAACGCTTCGGCTGGCGGCGTGGCTTGTTTAAAGTAAGGAAGGATGCTGTAAAAAAATGCCTCGGTGGTTTCGTTCACATTGATCTCTATCAGCATGTCGCGGGGCGGTTCAGGCAGGCCTTTCAATGGCAGGTGCTGGTAATATTCGTTCACCACCTGCCTGAAAAAACTGTCCTGGAAATAAAAGGCGAGCACCTCCCACCCTACCAGTTCCGGAAGCTCCTGCAGATAGGCCGTCTTGCGTGTAAGCAGGCATGAGTGCCGGGTAAGCGTCCACGATTTTCCGTTGTGATGCATGGTGCGCGAACCTTCGAGCGTAAACATGATCTCGTTGTAGTGCGAAAAAAGTTGTATATGCTTGTCTACCTGGGGGCACCTGTAATGCAGGAAGAGTGCATCCTTCACCGCCAGTTGTTTAAAAGCAACCGGGTCGGCAATGGTATCGTCATAATTATTAAATACAAGGCTCATACAGAGGGCTTAGAGACCAAGTTAATATTTTCCGCCAACCGGCACAAGGCATCCATGAGAAGGGCTTCAGAAACCAATTCAGTGTTCTTTGCGGTTCGCCCGTTCTTCCATCTGCCGGTATTCCGTACTTCGCACCTCGTATTTCGTACCTTCTATATTATATTACCTTTGCACCAGGAAGCCACTACCCGTCACCATGATCTTCGAACTTTTACGCTTAAGCATCGATATAACGGATGAAGACTTCAATGAAATTTATCCGGAGCACATCAGGGCCCTGGCAAGGAAACACTGGACACCCGTGGCCGTGGCCAAAACAGCTTCAGAATTCCTGGTCGCCCGGCGGGGCACCCGGGTGCTCGATATCGGATCGGGGGCGGGTAAATTCTGCATGATCGGTGCCGCCAATACAAAAGGACATTTTACGGGCATCGAGCAACGGCCGGAGCTTGTTGAATTATCCAAAAAACTCTCGGCCTCCTACGGTTTGCCCAATACGGATTTCATACACGCCAACGTCACGTCCATACGCTTCAGGGATTACGACGCCTTCTATCTCTACAATCCCTTCCAAGAGAACATCGACGTCCGTCACCGGATCGATGAGACCGTTCGGTTGAGCACGGAGCTTTATGATGCTTATTCCATCCATACCATCAACCAGCTCTCAACCCTTCCATCCGGCGCACGCCTCGCCACCTACTGGACTCCCTCCGCTGTTGTGCCTGCCAACTTCAAGCTGGTAGACACTTTGTATAAAGGGAATCTGAATCTCTGGGAAAAGTGGTAAACCGGTAATCGGTGATCGTGGGTGGTGCAAGCGAGGGATGCCCCGGAAGCTTACTGCGTACTTAATTCGAAAGCATGACACTTTCGTAAGCACGCTGTCAAATGGGGATCCTTCATTCGCGCATCTCCAGCGCTCAATCCACTATTCAGGATGACGGAACAACCGCGGCGCTATGGTTACTGACTAACGATTGCTGACTACCTGACTACCAATTAAAATTAAGGGATGGCAAAAGTAATATTTACCTGCGCTCCGTTCACTGAAAATAAAAAAGCCCGGGCTGCAACAACCCAGGCTCTTCAATTTTCGGGAGAAACTTATTAATCCCATTTCCAGTCGCCGGCGAGCTTCAGGGGCTCCTCGAGGTGGCTGTCGATCATAAATTGTTTGGTGGTTTCAGAATCCATTTTAGACGCGGGAAGTTTTTCAGCATCGGCGAGTCCAAAGAGGATCATCGTGCCGAAGCGCGCCGTATTGCGGATATGATCTTCGTTCACGAGCTTAAAATCGTCGCAGTTGGCATGGTAGCATCCGTAGATAGAGCGGTCGAGATTGCTGTGAAGCCCCAGCACCGGAATACCTTCGAGCATGAACGGCTGATGATCGCTGTGCAGGTGAGACTCTCCGGAGATCTTGTTCTTGAAGATGGTATCCACTTTCGCAACTTCAGCGCCCAGGTTACGGAAGAAGGTGGTATCACTGAGCTTGCCCCCGGCATTGATGCCGATCGGGTTGCCAGTCATATCCAGGTTCATCATGTACTTGATGTTTTCAATGGAGCCATTTTTTACAGCTTCGTTCACCATATACGTCGAGCCGAGCAGGCCCTGCTCCTCGCCCATGAACATGATGAACTGCACGGTTCTTCTCGGAGTTAACTTGTTGGCTTTGAAGGCGCGGGCGATATCCAGGATGGAAAATGATCCGATACCATTGTCGATCGCACCGGTGGCCAGATCCCAGGAATCCAGGTGCCCGCCGATCAGAATGCGTTCATCGGGAAGCTCGGAACCTTTGATGGTGGCAATCACATTGCGGGCCTTGATGGGATCGCTGTGGTTCGTCATCGCGATGTGGGCACTGATCTTCTTCTTTGCTTTCAACTTTTCTTTTAAGGCAAAGCCGTCCTCCTTCGAGATGCAGATGGCCGGAATGGTTAATAACTCTCCGGTAACAGAGGCCGTACCGGTAAACAACACACCGCCGTCAACCTGGTTATAAATGATCACTCCTTTTGCGCCATGACGCAGGGCAATGGCTGTTTTCTCGCTGCGGTGGAGGTTTCTTGAGCCTTCGGGGCTACCTGGTAAAATACCTATATAAAAGAATGCGATCTTGTCTTTTACCGCCGTGGGATTGGCTGCGTAGTCCGCTTCCAGGCCACTGCCCATGTCCACCAGCTCTCCGGTAACGTCAGCACTAACAGGCGAGTGTCCCAGGGTTACGGCTTTCACTGAATCGCCATCGATCTGAACGGCGATGTCGCCACGTGACCAGGCCTCCACTTCAAACTCCTGGTAAGCAACGTCCTCAAAACCATATTCCTTGAATTTGTTATACGTATATTCTTCCGCTTTATGACCGTTTTCAGAACCCGTAAGCCGGTGGCCGATGGTAGCGGTAGCCTCTCCCAGCGTGGCGTATGCTTTCGAATTTTGTTTGATCTCCGTGTCAATGCGGGCGAACGTTTCGTTCAGGGCTTCTTTTTTTTGGCAGGCTGATGCAACAGCAAGAGCGAGCACTAGCAGGGGCAGTTTTCTCATAGACAGGCAATATAAATACTTCCCCCCTTTTCCCAGGCGCTTTTTTGATAAGGATCAAAGAATTTCTTGCCAGCGGGCTCACAATTCAGATTTGCTCCAGAATCGTCGTGCTGATTTACCACCATGAATCCATGGTTAGCACAAATCCGGAAAGAGCGCCGGGGACTGATCATTCTGCTATCGGTCATACTTGTTGCCATCTCTGTTGTCACCCGGGTCTTATTGATGGCAAAAGCCTTTGCCCAGGTTGATTTCAGCGTTTCAAACGATCTCGAGATGGCCTTCATCGGCCTCTTTTACGACCTTGTGAACGCCGTGTATTTTTCGGCGCCGCTTGCCCTTTACCTGTGGCTGATCCCGGGCCGCGTCTATCGCAAACCGTGGCACATTTACGTGCTCTATGGGTGGTTCTTTGTGCTGATCTTCATCCTGGTGTTCAACGGTGTTGCCGAGTGGCTGTTCTGGGACGAATTCAGCTCACGGTTCAATTTCATCGCCGTGGATTACCTGATCTATACAACGGAGGTAGTGGGCAACATCAGCCAGTCGTATCCCATTGGCTGGATCATGATCGCCATCACGGGTATTGTGGTGCTCATGGTCATGGCGGTAAGACCGTGGATCAGGGCGTCGGCCGGATCGCATGAGCCCTTCAGGATCAGAACGAAATATTTTGCTATTTTCAGCATCGTCTTTGCCATACTTCTGGTTACCGTCACAAGCAAGTATCACCAATACAGCAGAAATACGCTTGTGAACGAGCTCTCCGGAAACGGCATGTATGAGCTGTTCGCCGCCTACCGGAATAATGAGCTGGATTACGACCGCTTCTACAAAGGACTGCCGGCGCAGGAAGCGATGAAGCTTGTGCGGGAGAACCTGAAAACCAAAGAAGCCGAATACCTTTCCAGCAACCCGTTCAGCATCACCAGAAGGATCATGAACCGGGGCCCTGAAAAGAAATTCAACGTTGTGCTCATCAGCGTGGAAAGCCTGAGCGCCGAGTTCCTGGGCAGGTTCGGCAATACCGAGGGCATTACGCCGTTCCTGGATTCGCTGTCACAACACAGTCTCGTGTTCACAAACCTGTACGCAACCGGTACCCGTACCGTGAGAGGACTGGAAGCGCTCTCGCTCTGCGTGCCGCCCACCCCGGGGCAGTCTATTGTGCGGCGCCCCAACAACGAGAACCTTTTCTCGCTGGCCTCGGTATTCAATGAAAAGGGATATTCGAGCCAGTTCATTTACGGGGGCTACAGCTATTTTGATAACATGGGCTATTTCTTCGAGAACAACGGTTATGGCCTCATCGACCGGTCTTCGCTTGGCGATGAGGAGATCGACTACGAAAACATCTGGGGTGTTGCCGACGAAAACCTGTTTACGCTGGCATTGCGTGAGATCGACTCCGAGGTAACAAGGCACCCTGTATTCTCGCACATTATGACCACCTCCAACCACAGGCCTTACACCTACCCGGGTGGCAGGATCGACATTCCTTCGCACACGTCGCGCCGTGGTGCCGTTAAATACACCGACTATTCTATCGGGAAGTTCATCCGCGAAGCGTCAAAAAAAACCTGGTTCGATCATACGGTGTTTGTGATCGTGGCGGATCACTGTGCATCCAGCGCGGGAAAGACAAAACTTCCCGTGGATAAATATCACATTCCGCTGCTCATCTACTCACCGAAGAATATCCCGGCCGGAACCATGGACAGGCTCATGAGCCAGATCGACATAGGACCGACCTTGCTTGGGTTGCTGAATTTCTCCTACACCAGCGACTTCTATGGTTACGACATCTACAAGCTCGAGCCGGGCAGGGAACGCGCCTTCATCAGCACTTACCAGAACCTTGGTTATATTCGCGATAAGGAGCTTGTGATCCTTTCGCCGCAATCGAAGGTGGAGACCTTTCAAATTACAGAAGATAGTCAAACAGCGGTCAAGGCGGAAGATCCGCAGCTGGTCCGGGAGGCGATCTCCTGGTACCAATCAGCCAGCTACTCCTTCAAAAACGGCTCGATGAAAGCAAAACAGTATACCAGTCATGAAAATACTGATTATTGAAGACGAAAAAGAGCTGGCCAAAAGCATCGCGCGGTACCTTCGTGAAGAGAGCTATATTGTAGAGGTCGCGCACTCCGCACACGAGGCTGAAGAAAAAATACTGGCATTCGACTACGACTGTATTTTGCTTGACATTTCCCTGCCGGATGGAAACGGCCTCAAAGTTCTGGAAGCCCTGAAGAAGAATAAAAAAGAGGACGGGGTGATCATCATCACCGCCAAAAATTCACTGGAAGACCGCGTGGCAGGGCTCAACCTGGGGGCAGACGACTACCTGGCAAAACCCTTTCACATGCCCGAGCTGATCGCCCGGATCGGGGCTGTTATCCGCAGAAAAAAATTCGGTGGCAGCTCCAGGATAGAATTCAATGAGATCGCCATCGACCTGATGGCGAAAACCGTGTTTATCGGAGACAAAGAGATCGACCTCACCCGCAAGGAATTTGACCTGCTTGTTTTCCTGACGGCCAATAAAAACCGTGTTGTTTCAAAGAATGCCATTGCCGAGCACCTGAGCGGCGACAATGCAGAGCTGCTGGACAAATTCGATTTTATCTACTCGCACATGAAAAATCTGAAGCGAAAAGTACAGGAAGCCGGCGGCGAAGACTATATTAAGACCGTGTACGGATTGGGTTACAAATTTTCGGTATGAGGCTCTTACAAGTCAGCCTGCGCAGCCTGATGCTCTATGCGCTCCTCCTGGTGCTGGTGAGCATTCCTGTGTCGTTTTTCTTCATAGAAAGACTGCTGAACGCTGACGTGGATAAATCGCTCGGCTTCCGCCTGGATCAGTTCGAGCAGCATCTGAAGCTCTACGAATCACTGGCTGACATAGAGACGGACCTGGCTGTGATGGACCGTCTCATTGTTGACATCGACATTCTGCCAGCGGATCAGATCACCAAGCGCGTATTCCGCACCGTTGAACGTTACGACAGCCTGGAAAATGAGAACAGGCCTTACCGCGAAGTCTCCACCGGTATTATCGTTCAGGGCAAAAAATATCAGCTGGCCATCCGGGAGTCGCTGCTCGATAACAACAAGCTCGTTGGAACGCTGGTGCTGGTGCAGGCGCTCCTGGCCATTCTTCTGGCAACAGGGCTGCTCCTGCTCAACCGCTCGCTTTCGCGGAAATTGTGGAAACCGTTTTACAACACGTTGAGCCAGCTGAAAGCGTTCCAGGTCGATAAGGCTGTATCCATCAACACCGAAAAATCAAACATCATCGAGTTTGATGACCTCAACGAAACCATTCAGCACCTCACGGAACGGAACCGGCAGATCTACCTGGAACAAAAAGAGTTCATCGAAAACGCGTCGCATGAGCTTCAGACACCCCTGGCCGTGTTTCAGTCGAAGCTGGACAACCTGATGCAAAGGGCGTCGCTCACCGAAGACGAAGCGCAGGAGATCATAGACCTTGAAGAAGTTGTTCAGAAGATGTCGCGTTTGAACAAGAACCTGCTGCTGCTCAGCAAGATCGACAACAATCAGTTCACCGACATCGAGATGATCGATATTGCACAAACGGCGAAGTCGCTCATTCAAAACCTAAAACCGGTGGCGGCGGTGGAAGGCATTGCTTTCCGCACGTCCATTCAACCACTGCTGATCAGGGCCAACAGCACGCTGATCGAAGTGATGCTTACCAACCTCTTCCAAAACGCAGTACGGCACACCACCAAGAATGGAACCGTGATCGTTGAAACGGGCGAGCAATACATCCGCATCTCCAACACCGGGGAGCCCCTGACGATGGATGCCGGAAAGATGTTCAAGCGGTTCCAGAAAGAAACAAAAAATGAGAAAAGCACCGGAATCGGACTCGCCATTGTGAAGAAGATCTGCGACACCAACGGTTATACGGTAGACTACCATTACAAAGATGCGATGCACGTGTTTACGGTGACGTTCTAACGCAGTTCTATGTTCTCTCTTGTAATACGGCTGCTCCAGACTTTATTCAGAATGCCGACGCTCCTTTGGCCTATGAGAACACTGATACTTTTTCTGATCTCCCTTACGGCAACCGTGAACGCTTTTTGCCAGGTGAGCCGGGTAACCATCTCCGGGAAGATCACAGACAAAACAACAGGCAGAGGATTGCCCTATGTCAACGTGGTGGTAACGGCCAGTACTGACAGCGCGTTCGTGTCCGGCACCATTACAAATGAGGCTGGTCAGTACAGCCTGGCAAACATCACTCCGGGCACCTACGTGCTGCGCATCAGTTATGTAGGCTACGTCAATGTTACCCAGTCCCTGCCTGTTGGCAAGCTCAGCGAGTTCCTGGACCTGGGTGAAATAAAGCTCGAACAGAACGTTACCGCGCTCCGGGAGGTGACGGTGATCGCCGGAACGGAAGCAGTGTCTGAGACGATGGATAAAAAAACATTCTCCATCTCTGAGAACCTGACGCAGGGAGGTGGATCACTTTTGCAGGCCATGCAGAACCTGCCCGGTGTCACCGTCACTGAAGAAGGCACCGTGCGGCTGCGCGGAAGCGACAAGGTTGCTGTGCTCATCGACGGGAAGCAAACAGCGCTCACGGGTTTCGGCAACCAGCGCGCCCTCGACAACATACCGGCTTCCGCCATTGAACGCATCGAGATCATCAACAATCCCTCCGCCAAATACGACGCCAACGGGAACGCCGGCATCATCAACATCATTTACAAAAAAGAAGTCAACAACGGCCTGAATGGTAAGCTCTCACTTACTGCCGGAGCGGGTGCACTCTGGGTAAAACGAGAGAACTACCCCACCATCCGGCCGCAGTATCAGCGAACACCCAAGATCAACCCGTCCATTTCCCTGAACTACAGGAAGAAAAAAGTAAACCTTTTCTTACAAGCTGACAACCTTTACACCCAAACCCTCAACAAGAATGAATTTGTAGACCGCTTCTACGACAACGGAGACACTGTACGGCAACAAACCAAACGGAACCGCACCACTAACATCGTTACAACGAAAGGAGGATTTGACTGGCATTTGAACGCCCGCAATATGTTCACAGTTTCCGCACTGTTCAGTAGTGAAAAGATCCTCGACCGGGGCGACGAACCATTTTTTAACGGAAGCCTCACGGAGCGAACCCGCCTCTGGAAGTTCCTGGAAGACGAGCTGAAAACAACGGTCACAGAAGTTGCATCGTGGCAGCACAAGTTCAATCAGCCAGGCCATCTGCTGAACGTAGGTGTGAACTACACCTTTCACCGCGAAGATGAAAAGTATTACTTCGAAAACATATTCCCTTCAGTAGTCGGGCTGGACTCATTCAAGCTGATCTCCGACGAGCATGTGGGTGATTTCAATATCGACTACCAGCGACCGCTCCGGTATGGCAGGTTTGAAGGCGGCATCAAGATAAGGAACCGTTATATCCCCACCAACATGCGGTTCATTCCCGGTGTGAACTCCCAGATGGATGTGAACGCGGGCGGTTGGGCAAACTACAGTGAGCTGATCCCGGCGCTCTATGGAAACTATATCCTTGAAAAAGAGAAATATGAAATAGAAGCCGGATTGCGGGTGGAATATGTCAGGATCTATTATAAGGTGAATCCCGATCACAACACCTACAGAAGCGACGGCTATCATTACACCCAACCCTTCCCGAATGTTCGCCTCGCCTACAAGCTCAATGAACGAAGCACGCTCTCGGCCTTCTACAACCGGAGGGTGGACCGGCCCAACGAGGTCGACATCCGCATCTTTCCAAAATATGACGATGCTGAAATTATCAAGGTCGGAAACCCTGGACTACGGCCACAGTTCACCAATACCTTTGAGGCCGGTTATAAAACGAATTGGAGTACAGGATTCTGGTACTCGTCTCTGTACCACAAGGCGATGGAAGCAACCATCACCCGCATCGGCAGCACGGTGCCGGGAAGCAACCTGATCTACAATATCTTTCAAAATGCCGGGAAGAGCCGCATGAACGGCGTGGAGATCATTGTGTCACAAGACTTCGGTAAAACAGCTACTGTCAGTCTCAACCTCAACGGATATAAGAACACCATCGAAGCTTTTTCAGTGACGAACTTATATCCCCGGGAGAATGTATTCTCGGCCCCGCTTCAGGAAATATATTCCGGCAGCATCAAGCTGAACAGCCGTTTCCGCCTGCCGCACAAGGTTGACGTTCAATTATCAGGTGTATACCTCGCGCCGGACATTGTACCACAAGGCAAGACCTATTCCCGCTTCTCCCTCGACCTGGGCATCAAAAAAATGATCCAGGGCGACAAGGGCGAGCTGTTCCTTAATGCAACCGACCTCGGCAATACCATGCGGGTAAAACGAAAAGTCACCGGCGACGGGTTCACCTACACCAGCACCGATTATTATGAAACACAGGTAATCCGGGCCGGGTATACCTATAAGTTCTGATTTGAAAGTCCACGGTCGATGGTCCATAGCAGACCTGTGGTAAGTCCCGGATCGTACTTCGCTCCCAATAGCTATCTGGGGAACAGTAGTGCAAAAGTCGAGTTCATACTACACGGCCATGGACCATGGACCATCGACCATGGACCATGGACTATGGACCACGCACGCATCTTACGGCCCTCGTGACGACCTGTGCAAAACGGTGCCGGCTTTTTGATAACCGGCAAGGAAGTATTAAAAAGAGGCTTACCTTTGCCCTGATGAGAGGTGCCACCATTGTGCTGATATTTTATGCCACATCCATGGTTTGCCATGGGGCGCTGGAGATCGTGCACGATCTGCTGCACTACCTGGCGGAGCATCATCATTCAACGTTACACGATCACGACCACGGCCATCACCATACCGTGCATGACCATGAGCATCACCACCACCACGCAGAAGTAGTCCATCACCACGATGCAGACCCTGAAGAAGATCAATCGCGATCAGCACTCATCAACTTCTTTCTTTTTATCCAACGGAAGCCCGTATTCGCATTTGCAAACCTGCAATTGTCAGGTGTATTCTCAGACCTGACTGCCCACATTAAAACTTCTATTCTCTTGCCTCCTACCCCGCCTCCCAGGTTTGTGTGAGGTGAATTCTTATTCAATGAATATCGCCGCGCGCTTTGCATGAACGGCAAAGTGTACGCGCGTCACGGCGTCAGCAGATCGATGACGTGAAAGATCTTTGTAAAATTTAACGACCTAAAAACTCCATGAAATTTATACTATTTCAGGCGGGGCTGATATGCCTTGTCCTGAACGTGGCATGGGCACAGGGCACCGTCAGCGGAACGATCACAGATTCGCGCAACGTTCCTTTGTCAGATGTCAGCATTTTTATTGAGGCCTTACATAAGCGCACCGTGTCTGATAAGATCGGGCGTTTTGTACTCAGGAATATTCCGTCCGGCACCTACGATCTGTCTGTTTCTTCCGTAGGATTCAAGTCGCAGCAGCAGCCGGTGACCGTGAACAACGGACAAACCACACCGGTGCAGGTAAAGCTGGAGCAGGGTGAGCTTGTACTGGCCGATGTGGTCATCACCGATCAGTTCAGCAGGGAAGTGAACACCATCTCGCAGGTGGATATCAAACTTCGTCCCGTGAATACATCGCAGGATATTCTGCGCATGATCCCGGGGTTGTTCATTGCCCAGCACGCAGGTGGCGGAAAGGCCGAGCAGATCTTTCTGCGTGGATTCGATATCGATCACGGCACGGACATCAACCTTGAAGTAGATGGTCTGCCGGTGAATATGGTCTCGCATGCCCACGGCCAGGGTTATTCCGACCTCCATTTCCTGATCCCGGAGATCGTGGGAACGGTTGACTTCAACAAAGGGCCATACTATGCCGATAAAGGCAACTTCACTACGGCTGGTTATGCTTCGTTTCAAACCAAAAATGCGTTGGAGCAGAACATGATCAAGGTTGAGGGTGGCCGTTTCGGTACGTTCAGAAATGTGAACGCCATCAATGTTCTGAACACACAAAACGGCGACTGGCGCAGCAATGCTTACGTGGCTTCCGAGTACTTCAGAACGGATGGATTCTTTGAAAGCGATCAGCACTTCAACCGCCTCAACCTGGTGGGCAAATGCAACGCTTATCGCGGCGACAAGGAAGCGCTGACCATTGGCCTCTCTACGTTCAACAGCCGGTGGGATGCTTCCGGTCAGATCCCGACGCGGGCTGTGGATGACGGATCGATTACCCGTTTCGGTTCCATCGATCCCACAGAGGGTGGTGAAACATCGCGCAGCAATGCATGGATCAGGTATATCAATACAAGCCTCAACGGAGGCATCTTTGAAAATCAGCTTTACTTTTCGAAGTATGATTTCAACCTGGTCTCCAACTTCACCTTCTTCCTGAACGATCCCGTCAATGGCGACCAGATCACCCAAAGTGAATCGCGCAATATTTACGGCTACAAAGGAAGTTACGTGATCGAATCCAACCCTGGAAACAAAAACCTCCGGAGCGAAGTGGGCGCCGGGTTCCGGTACGACGATGTGAACAACATTCACCTGTATCACACCCGGTCGCGCAAACAATTCATCAACGATGTGGCCCGGGGCGATCTTGACGAAACCAACCTTTACGCTTTCGTGAACGAAACGTTGTTCATCAACGACCGTCTTTCCCTGAATGCCGCTGTCCGCCTCGACCACTTCACCTTCAATTATGTGGATGCGCTTACACCCGATTACGCGCGACAAAGCGTGAGCAAGGCAATGGTCAGTCCGAAGCTGAACATCAGCTATCACGCCTCGCAGCGCGTGAACCTGTTTGTAAAGAGCGGCATCGGGTTCCACTCCAACGACACCCGCGTGGTGGTTGCTCAGCGAGGTGAAGAGATCCTTCCCAAAGCTTACGGACTGGATGCCGGCGCCAACTTCAAGCTGGGCGACAAACTTCTGCTGAGCACCGCGTTGTGGATGCTGGACCTGGACCAGGAGTTTGTGTACGTTGGCGATGAAGGAGTTGTTGAGCCCAGCGGAAAAACCCGGCGCAAAGGTATAGACCTGTCGTTGCGTTACCAGGCATTGCCGTGGTTGTACATCGATTCAGATGTGAACATTACCGATCCTAAAGCCAAAGGCGCACCTGAAGGCGAAGATCACATCCCGCTCGCACCCACGCTCACCAGCATCGGCGGGCTTTCAGTAAAACTCCGGAATGGCCTGAACGCAAGCCTTCGTTATCGTTACCTGGGCGATCGCCCCGCCAATGAAGACAACAGTGTTGTAGCACAAGGCTATTTCCTGCTGGATGCGGTGGTCAAGTACACCCGCAAGTCTTACGAGCTGTCGTTCTCCGCAGAAAACCTGCTGAACGAAGCCTGGAATGAAGCGCAATTCGATACAGAATCAAGACTTCAGAACGAGGTTGATCCGGTATCAGAAATTCACTTCACACCAGGGACACCATTCTTCTTCAAGGTTGGGATGAGTTTCTTTTTCTGATTTCAAACAAGGGAGGGTAAGCTTTAACCGCAGAGGACGCGGAGAGAACGCAGAGCATTTCTCCGCGTTCTTTGCGTTTTCCTTTGCGGCCTTTGCGTTTTGGATTTTTGCATTTAATGTTTCACAACCCTCGTGATCACCTTATCATTTTTTGAATACGCCACCAGGCTGACATCAGGGCTTAACGCATACACTACCGGAAATTCTGCACCCTCAGATCCCGGAATCTTCACCGCCTGCTCTCCTAGGATCGAAAATGTAATAACGCCGGTAGCACCATGACCTGCTGCGTGGCCCGAATGGCCTGCGTGCGTGGCGTGTTGCTGCTGCGTTTCATCCCACACCGCCACGATCTTGTCACCGGAGGCTACCACTTGCGGGTGGCGCGCTTCTTCAGAAAGCAATTGACGTGGTTGAAAGGTGGTACCGTTGTCCAACGACTTTGTAAAATAAATCCCGGGTTGGCCTCCCGCCGTGAACCATGTAACAAACAATCCTGCCTGGTTTACCGCCATCGATGCGCCGGTATGCGGGCATCCATCGATCAGCCAATTATCGGGACTGACTTTGCCGGTAGCGGTGAACGTTACGCCATTGTCATTTGAAACAGCATGAACAAAATCACGGACCTGTCCCTTCACGGTAGATTCAATATCGCGGTACACCACGTGAACGTTATTCGCAGGATCGACATACAGATCGGTGCGGCAGCATTCACATACGGTTTCGCCGATCTGATGGTCGGGCTCAAAACCTTGCTCACCTTTTGTTTTGGTAAAGAAAAGCGCAGATCCCTCCTTTCCGGATTTAAAACGGCTATCTACCCAAACGGCACCTATTTCACCATCCGGCAGCGCGGCAATATCGAAGAAGCTCCGGCTGTTGTCTGCGAGCGTATCGGAGTGAAGATATTTTGCCTTTGTCCATGATCTTCCCTGGTCAAACGACTGACAATACAGGATCGACCCCGCATATTTGTTTTTCTCCGTTGGATGCTTTTTTGAAAACACCACCACGATGGTCCCGTCCTTTTTGAAGGCGATCTTGTTCATGCTCTCGTTGTGGATGCTGGTGCCTTCCGAGGCAGGAATGCTGATGGGTTCAGTAAACTTCTTTTGCGCCTCGTTATATACCGCATACCGGAGTCGTAGGTTACCTTCCGCTCCTTCTGTCCAGCACAACACAGGCTTTCCTGATGGATCGCTTGAAAAGTAAGGCGCACCGGCTGCATCATTACCCGAAGCGATCGCGGCCTCCGACACTTCTATCTTGCGCACACTGTTCTGACAACTGAAGAAGGCCGGAATGAGCAATAGTAATAAACACTTTCTCATCATATCGTTTATGATTTACCTGTAAAATTATACTGGATGCCGAAGACAAAGGTGCGGGGCGGTGCCGATGTGTAGGTGGCCCGGTCTGTGGCGTTGTTACCCCGCGTGGCACTGAAAGCATACAACTCGTCTGTAAGATTCATCACGTTCATGAATACTTCTGCGCCTTTCCATTTGTAACCCGTGCGAAAGTTCAGCACACTGATGCCCTTCATACCCAACACGCCTTTGTCTTCATACTTCACCGTGTTCACCTGGTTCTGGTACCAGCTGCTCATGCGTTGCCACTCCACGCCTATCCTGAATCCTTTGATGAATTCAGGTTTGTAAACCACTTCACTGTTGGCGATCCACGAAGGCGCGCTGGGCATTACCTTGCCGTTAACGTTTTGTACCTGATCCGTTGATCTTGTGCTGAGCACAAATTCATCAAAACGATGCACGGCATTGGTGCCCCCGAAACGGACCATCCACTGCGCATCGGGCCGGTAGGTCAAACCATACTCGATACCTTTGTGCGTGGTCTTTCCGGCACTCTGATAATCGGTTGAATTGTCAGGCTGGCGAATGTTCAGCAGCTCATTGGTACCCCCCATGTGATAGAGGGCTACGTCCGCGTCCAGGGTGTTTTTGATCAGGCTCACCCATCCACCCACTTCATAGTTGGTGAACCTCGCTGGCGTAAGATTGTAGTAAAATTCTGCAGGATCGGTGCTCGGCTTCTTACGGAAAATGGAGGTCAGTCCCGGAGGTGAAAAGCCCTGGCTGTAGTTTGCATACAGGCCTGCATCTTCTGTAACGGAATACGTGGCGCCGATCTTGGGCGTAAACTGTTCGTATGATTTTTTGCCGGTGGTATTATCGAGGTAGTTGGTGTAATCAAAAGACATGTTGTCGTAACGACCGCCCAGGGTAATGGTCAGCTTCTCCAGGGGTTTTATCTCGGCCTGCAGGTACACGGCGCTGTTCACCAGGTCTGCATCGTAGTCGGCGATCCTGATATCGGGCCGTTCCTCACTGATGCTGTACTTTTCAACCGACTTCCCATCCGCCCGCAGTTGTGCGTTGAGGTCTATCCGGTAAGCATCATACGTGGTGGGAGAATGATCGAGACTCACCCCCGCCATCAACCGGGTGCGCAGTGGTTGTATCGTAACAGCGTGCTGCAAAATAAATCCCTGGCTCTTAAAATCATTGACGTTGATCTCGCCGGTAGCGGTGGTCTGGCCCGTGGTCCAGCGGATGCCATACGCTGGATTCTGACCGATGGAGTTGTCGCGGTAAAACAGGTGCAGCGTTGTGTGATTGTTCTCATTCCACGCATGTTCGGTTGAGAGCCGCACCCGCAGCGCCTTCACTTCGCGGTAGGTAAAATCCGATGTGCTTACATAAGCCCTGTTATAAAAAGCAACGCTGTCCACACTTCCCGGCGTTTGAGAATAGTAATCATTGTAAGAACCTGCCAGCGTAAGTTTGGTGTTGGCAGACAGCGCATAGTCCCACCGGGCGTTGATGGAATTTTTATCGTAGTCCGAATACGTCATCCATCCGTTTTGCTGCTTCGCATAAAAGCCGCCAACGTACAGGCCAGACTTTCGGCTGATCATGCCCCCTGCCCCAGTCGCGTATAAACAACTCCCAGCCCCCCCCACAAGAGGCACTCGGGGATGGCGGCGGGGGGGGGGAAAAAAAAAGGGGGGGGG